>JAQWSE010000002.1 GCA_029243395.1 Paracoccaceae bacterium
GGTAATGCGACATTGACGGCGGCGTCAGGGGGCTCGACCATGAATGTTTCTGCGGCGACGGGGAGTGGTGTGTCTTTTACTCTGACGGGTGGTGCCGGGGTTGATATTATCACGGGTAGCACGGGCGTGGATATTATTACCGCTGCTGCTGCTGCTGATACGATTACGGGCGGAGCCGGGAATGACATTATTGATGCGGGTGCTGGTGCTGATATCATTATTATTGGTACTGCTGGTGAAGCGGATGGAGATACGATTGACGGTGGTGCTGAAGCAGATGTTCTCAAGCTTTCCACGGGTGGTACGGATACTTTTTCTACAGATAATAAGCTTCAGAATGTTGAAACGATTCAAGCTCATGCTTCTGGTTCAACGGTAGTTCTTACGGGTCAGACGGAGGCGTTAACGATTACAGGTTCTGCAGCTACTGATAATATCACTGGTGGTGGTGGTATTGATACGATCTCGGGTAATGGCGGTGCTGATACGATTACGGGCGGAGCCGGGAATGACATTATTGATGCCGGTGCTGGTAATGACATTATTTTAATAGCGGCTGCTGGTGAGGCGAATGGAGATACGATTGACGGTGGTTCTAACGCTGATGTTCTTAAGCTTTCCACGGGTGGTACGGATACTTTTTCTACAGATAACAAGCTTCAGAATGTTGAAACGATTCAAACTCATGCCTCTGGTTCGACGGTGGTTCTTACGGGTCAGACGGAGGTTCTTACAATTACTGGTGGTGCTGGCATCGATAATATCACGGGTGGAGGTGGTGTTGATATCATTACCGGTGGTGCGGGTAGCGATACCATTGTAGGTGGAGCAGGTGATGATGTCCTCACTGGCGGAAGTGATAATGATGCTCTTACTGGAGGCGCCGGCAATGACACATTCAATATTGATTCGGGATTTGACACTATTTCAGATTTAGGTGGTAGTGATGTTTTGGTGGTATCAGCTGGCGCGACAGTTAGCGCTTCCGGAATTGACTCCTTTACGGCCACTTCCGGTACAAATAATAGCGGAACCGCAAATCTTACTACTGATAATGATGGAGCTACCATTAATATGGCATCTTCATCTGGCGGTACTTATACCATAACAGGAGGAGGAGGAGTTGACACTCTTACAGGAGGAAGTGGTGCAGATACTATTTACGGCGTGGGAGGAGCAGACATTCTTACTGGTGGAGCAGGGAATGATATCATTGTTGGGGGAGCTGGAGACGATCTTATAATCGTTTCTAATGCCGGGGATGCAGATGGTGATACAATCGATGGCGGTAGTGGTGGTGACACATTGCAGCTTTCGGCTGGTGCGCACACTTTTAGCAATGATGGACGTGTCCAAAATGTCCAAATAGTGACCCTAAACGCTTCTGGTGCCCAGGTAACCTTAACTGGACAAACAGAGGGTTTAACTATTACTGGAGGAAATGGGAATGATGTTATCATAGCAGGTACGGGCTCAGATACGATTAATGCAGGAGCTGGTTCTGATTTTATTACCGGTGCTGCCGGTAATGACACTATAGATTTAGGTGCCAATGACAATCAAACTGACACAATTATCATGAATTTAAGTGACGGCCTTGACCTAATAGAAGAATTTAAAGCTGGATCAACTAATGGAGATATTTTCAAGTACACAGGAAATTTGACAGATGTAGAAAGTTCAGCAAATTCATCCAATGGTGGAAATGGAAGTGATGAAATACTGTCGGCTGACTTCATAACACAATCGAAAAATGCTTCTCTTGACATTACTAACTTGGTCATAGGCTTTCAAACTGGGTTAACTCAAAACGGACTATCCAGTGGAACGGCAGTTGATTTCACAGGAGTTGGTGTTTACTCGTCTCAGATTTTGGGTTACGTCGAAACCGCTCTAGAAAATAATAATGATGGTAGTGGATCGGGTCTTTTGTCGGGTGCATCTGGACAGCAAGTGTTACAGGGTGACGTTAATGAAATAAAATTACTATTATGTCATGATGGAGGATCGGGTGCAGCAGTTGATACTGCCATCATTCTTTACAATGAAGGTTCCAATTCAGAGGCAGATTTCTCAGGGGAATTATCCCTTTTGGCTCTGATAGATGGTGTCACAGTATCAGACCTAACCCATGACAATTTCTATGGATAGATGCTATTGTACGCATCTTTCTCAAATCGATCGGTTAGGGTGTGAGCAAGCATTAGAGTTTCCTGGTAAAGATAATCACGTGCCAACCTACAGCCAATTTCATCATTAAGCCGCTTTCTACTAAAACTTTCCGGTTTCCGGGAGTTGTGGCGGTTGCAACCAGAAATTCACCAATAGTATGCTAATATACCGGCATGTCCTGACAAGGTTACAACAGAAGATCAGGTAAGGTTAATATTTTTCACTTTTCTTATCCTCTGTATATCTTTTACTAACTTAGGCTTTCTCTAAATCATCCGAGATATAGGTTGATATTATTTGCTCAAAATTTGTTTCAGCTTTAAAGCCTACCTTTAAAGCTCTTTCAGGCTCAAAGTCGCTAGGCCATCCAGAAACCATTTGTTTGATGAAAGGATCTGGTTTTGAAATTATAAGATCAACGACCTTTTGACCGGCTATTTTTCGTAAGGCTTCTATTTGCTCCTCAACAGTACAACTAACACCAGGTAGATTTAAAGATCTACGGTTATCCAAAATGGAAGTATTAATGGTAGTAGCATGCAGTAGGAAATTAGCAGCAGCGCGTGGAGAGGCATGCCAATGCTTTACTTTTGTATCGACTGGTAAATATGCAGTTTTGTTATTTAAAGGTTCACGAATAATACTTGAAAAGAAGCTAGAAGCGGCCTTATTTGCTGAGCCAGGTCTTACACAGATTGTCGGTAGACGAAGAGAGATACCATTTACAAAACCTTTCCTGCTAAAATCCGAAAGTAGTAATTCTGCAGACGCTTTTTGGGCACCATAGCTTGTTTGAGGAGCACATAGGAATTCATCATCAATCTTGTCAGGATATGGTGCTCCAAATACTGCTATGGACGATGTAAAAATTATTCTTGGAATATACTTAGATGAGCTATTAAAATGTTCTATTTTGAGATTTTCCAGTAAATGCCACATGGAAAAGAGATTAACTTTCCAACCTTTATCAAAATTTTCCTCCGCTTCTCCAGAAACAATAGCGGCTAAGTGAAAAATAATGTCAAACCGATAAGTGGTAAGTTTCTTGATTTGTTTAGGATCCCCCAGATCACCTTTTATAAGGTTCACTCCTGTGTGATGCTGATTTGGGAAGTTTAGATCGAACAGATAGATGTCAGAAGGATTAATAGAATTAAATCCAGTTTGCAGAATTTGTTTCACCAACTTCCGCCCTACCATCCCGCCAGCACCAAGAATTAATACTTTCATATCTTATGCTCCTTAATAACCAATCTTTTGCTCTAAGCTTTACTCTCTACCTTGTAAATGAGGACAAGATCAAATTAGTTTTTGTTTTTTAAACGAGTTGATAAAAATATTTGAAGTCTGTATTGCTAGCGAGGAAATTTTTGTATTTAAACCTAATGACGAGCAAAAATGTCTTGTGAAATTAGCATGAAAAACAAAAGAAATGAAAACAGTATTTTTGATTCATGAGAATAAAGATTGGTCAGAACCACTTGAGAAGTGCCTGCACAAAATTGGTCTTCCCTATGTGGAATGGTACATGGTCAATCGTGTTATAAACATGTCTACAGCTCCACCTGATGGTATATTTTATAACCGCATGAGTGCATCCGCTCATTCCAGAGGACATAGATACTCACCAGAATTGACTGCGGGTTTATTAGCATGGCTGGAAGCAAATGATAGGTTGGTTATTAATGGAAGCAATGCCATTCGATTAGAACTTTCTAAAATGGTACAGTACAGTGCACTTAAAGAGGTTAACATTCAAGTTCCTCGCACAATTGCTGCAACAAATGATGTTGGAATTTTAGAGGCTGCAGAGTTTTTAAGATGTCCGATAATTACCAAGCACAATAGAGCAGGGAAAGGGTTGGGAGTAAAGTTATTCAAAAACGAAATTGAGTTGAAAGAGTATGTTTTCGGCGGGTTTTTTGAACCTTCAATAGATGGAATAACTTTAGTCCAAGACTATATTGAGGCCCCTGATTCCTCTATTACAAGAATTGAATTTGTTAATCAAAAAGTACTCTATGCTCTTAGAGTAGATACTTCAGATGGCTTTGAATTATGCCCTGCAGATTCTTGCGAAATAGACCAGCTGGGTGACACAATTGATGGATCATCTGTTTTGAAGAAAAAAATAAATTCCAAATTTGATATGATAGATGACTTTACAACCCTGCCTATAGCTCAAACCCTAGTTCCAAAAATGGAAAGGTTGATGAAAAAAGTTGGGATTGATGTAGCTGCATTTGAATTTATTCTCGATAAGGATGGTAATTGTTTTGTTTATGATATTAACGTTAATACAAATTATAATAAAGATATTGAAGGGAAATCAAAAATTTCTGGTTTTGCTACTATTGCTAACTTTCTAAAAAAAGTTTCAAAATCCCACCAATAATAAGAAAGTGTATTGAACTTTTGATAGAAAGAATCCCTTGCAGATGTCTTTCTTTGAAAATCAGATTGATATATGTCTAGTGGATACGAAACTAAGATTTGATTAGGCTTTATGAGACAACAATTCTAACATCATTATTGTGGAGATATGACTTGAGTAAACTGAGCTGGGCATTGATCGGAGGTGGAGAGGGTAGCCAAGTAGGATTTGCCCATAGGGCTGCGGCTCAACTTGATCACAATTTTAACTTGGTGGCAGGTGCATTAGATGTAGATCCTGGTTCCGCTCGAGCATTCGGCATATCGCTTGGATTAGAATCTACCAAGTCCTATGGGTCATGGCGGGATATGCTTGATGCTGAAAAAAATGTAGAAGGAGAACAGCGTATAGATCTCGTTACTGTAGCTACGCCTAATTCAACCCATTTCGAAATTACCAAAGAATTTCTTGAGGCAGGTTTTCATGTACTTTGTGAAAAACCTCTTACAATGACTATTGAAGAGGCACAAGTATTAGTCCTTATAGCTAAAGCGTCAAATAGGATTTGTGCGGTGAATTATGGTTATACGGGGTACCCTTTGGTCAGACAAATGCGCTCAATGGTTTTAGCAGGAGAGCTGGGTAAGATTCGTTTGGTCGTTGCAGAATTTGCAGGAGGTTTCATGGCAGATTCGGCTGATGCAGAAAATCCTCGTGTAAAATGGCGATTTAATTCTAAACACTCAGGGATGGCGGCCATTACTGTAGATTGTGGTATACACGCGTTAAATATGGCTTGCTTTATCACGAATAAGAAGGTGGTAGAGGTTTCTAGTGATTTTGCTTCTGGAATAAAGAGTCGTGAATTAGAAGATGATAACTCGTCTGCATTTAGGTTGGAATCTGGTATTGTTGGTAGACTTTGGACAAGTGGGTTAGCAATAGGTCGAACTCATGGTTTGACAATTCAGGTTTTTGGAGAGAAAGGGGGGCTTTCTTGGAAACAGGAACAGCCTAATCAGCTTTCTTGGACACCTCTAAATAAACCTACCTGTATATTGGAAAGAGGTCATCCAGATTTGCATTTGTCGGCCCAAAGAGCAAATAGAATAACCATAGGTCATCCTGAAGGAATGGTATTTGCTTTTGCAAATATTTATCGCGATTTATTTGAAGTTATTTCGGCTGTAAAAGCAGGGACAAAACCTAACAGTCTTGCACTTGATTATCCAACTGTTGAGGATGGCTGTCATTCTATCGAGGTTGTTGAGGCTATGACTAGGTCTGTTGCCAATAAGAGTTGTTGGACCAAGGTTTGAGTGCTGTAAGAGCATAAGAATATCGATGAAAGTTTATAGACGTCTAACTTAGATTAGTTTATGAGTTGTTGAAATCTAGCGAAAGTAATTCATATGAATCATTTAGCAGTCCTTACAAGTGGAGGAGATGCTCCGGGCATGAATGCAAGCCTTAGAGCAATAGTGCGTTCAGCTAATAATAAAGAAATAAAAGTCTATGGAGTTTATAATGGCTTTGATGGTCTAATTGATGACCTCCTTGCAGAACTAAAACCTAGACAGGTAGGTAATATAATACAGCGCGGTGGTAGCATACTACAAACTTCCAGGTCTAAACGTTTTTTAGACAAGAAATACAGAAATCAAGCTAGAGAAAATTTGTTCAAAAGAGATATTGGTTCTGTGATCGTAATCGGTGGGGAAGGATCTTTGAAAGGGGCTGCATGTCTTGGAGAAGAAGGGAAGCTAAATGTGCTAGGATTGCCTGCAACTATTGATAGAGATATACCTTCAGTAGGGCCGACCATTGGATTTGATACAGCCATAAATACCGCTTTACAGGCAATAGACAGGATTAGGGATACCGCTTCTACTTCTAACACGGTTCATATAATCGAAGTAATGGGTCGGGCTTGCGGTTGGATAAGTCTATTTGCAGGAATAGGTGGGGGTGCGGAGGCAGTGATCTTACCAGAATTCCACACAGATATAGAGAAATTGGCTTACCAAATCAAAGAACAAAGATCTTCCGGCAAACAAGGCTGCATTCTTATAGTTTCTGAGGGGGCATGTAACTCTTCTGGAGGAGAAGGGTTAGTCGAGGATCTCAATAAAGTGTCTAATTTTGACCTAAGGATAACTAAATTGGGCCATATACAGAGGGGTGGTAACCCTAGTGCGGTAGATAGGGTCCTGGCTAGTAGATTGGGTGCGGGAGCAGTGGAAGGTTTCTTATCTGGGCACAGGCAATGCGTTGTGGCTCAGCCTAAAGATAAAATAAAAATGATTCCTTTTACCGATTTATCAGGCACATTAAATTCAGAAATGGCAGATTACCATAAACTTATTTTCAGATTGGTTTAGAATTAGAACTGTAGATTAGTAAACTCCTTTTGAAACATGGATAGAAACCAATTGCTTTGTTGAAAGTAAGAATCTGTTTGTTGTTGTTTGAGATGAGAATTAATTAGTTTAGATACTTAAAGTTAATGTTGTACTATTGAGTAATAGATAAAACTCCTGAGCTTAATTAAAGGGCTTTTTATTTGTATGATTTCTTTTTCAAATTATTAACGGTATTTCCCGAAAGCTTATCTAGCGCAATTATCATATTTTTGATTTTTGTGAGTTTTATTACTTCTTTTATTTCAGAGATAGTTGGTTTGGGTGGTGGGGTAATTTTACTGGGAATTTTTGCTATTTTTCTGGATCTAATTGCAATTATTCCTGTCCATGGGGTGGTTCAAGCAGCATCAAATGCGGGTAGATTAATTACTTTGCTTGGCAGAGTTCATACTCCTGTTGTACTTCCCTTTGTCCTAGGCAGTTGTATTGGCGCAACTTTGGGTGGGTTCACTTTTGCTCAAATAAACCCCGAGTTTGTACAGCTATTTGTTGGAATATTAATAATTTTAACTGTGCTGAACTTATTTCCAAAGATAAGAACAAAACATTTAGTATTTGTAGGGGTGCTTTCTAGTTTTTTGACTATTTTGGTTGGCGGTGCGGGTTCTTTTGCGGCAGCAGTCGTAAACTCAATCAAACTGGAAAAATTAAGTCATATAGCTACATTAGCATTGATGTTATTGATACAACATTTTATGAAAATTGTTGTTTTTGGTTTCTTAGGTTTTGCATTTGCTCCCTATATCTCCCTAATAGCTTTAATGATAATTTCTGGATTCATGGGAACCCTAATAGGTCGAGTATTAGTTGTGCGCTTAAACGAAGATATTTTTCGGAAAGTTCTTAATCTATTTTTAATTTTTTTGGCAGTAAAGTTGATTCTCGGATCTCTCTTGGGAACATTCAGATAGAAAGCTGTGGTCGCAGTCAATGTGAATTACTTTCGATTTTATTCCCAAGCGCTGTCGCACATGCGTATGCATGCTTACCATTATTTAAACAAATGTAATATTAGGATGGCCAACTAAGGATCGTCCTGCATTTTCGGCATTTGTGATTCAGCATTTATTAACTATGCATAGAATAGTGGGAAAGAACTGCCTTTAAAAGGCAGCGATACCATCGAATGGGGATCCTTATCTTTCATATTGGAAAGAGCTCTCCTTTCGAGTACTAGTGATATTGTAACTGGATTTATTACATTTTCTCAAAGACCAATCTTACGGAGATAAAGTACCTATTAGGACTGGACTAGCTCTTGAAGTTGATGGGGACAGGTGTATTTAAAGATGTTGGCTTGACAATAGTTAAATTTGACTGAAAAATGTAACTATGCCCAAAATTGTTAAATATTCTGAAGTTTTAAGTGAAGTTATAGCTTCAGGTGTTTCAACTAAAAAGCTACTTCATGAAAATTCTCTAAATGATAAAAGGATGACATTAGAGGTTTTAAAAATGGATGCAAATTCGGAATTTGTTATTAATAATTCTGAAACTTCTGTTAGTTGGGTTCAGATTTTGGAAGGTGAAATAAACATAGATCAAAATTCCTTGACAAAGGAACATTTAGTCTTTTTTCCATTACACTTTTCATCAAAAATTGAGGCGAAATCAAATTCAAAGCTTGTTTATGTATCAATTCCAGATGCAAAGTCTTTTGATGAAAACCTTGATTTTAATAAGCAAAAGTCTATGCAGATTATTAATTGGTTTAAAGAGCCGGTATTGAATTCAGAATTTGATAATAGGAAAAGAATTTATGTAATGTCTGAGGCACTAGCCAATACTTCAGTTGCCAAAGGAGAAATAATCATTTACCCACCAAATACATCTGCTCCTGAACACTATCATGTTGGAGCAGAACATTTTCAATTTATGATGTCTGGTGAGGGTATTGCAGTTTTGGGAGGGATTGAGCATAAGCTTGAAGCTTTTGATCTACTATATAATTTTGAAAATGAAAACCACTATTTTTATAACAGTTCTGATTCTGAATTTATATTTGTAGAGTTTTTTGTTCCTGGAAAATATAAGACGATTTGGGCACCCCATGCAAAAGTATGTACGTGGTTACCAACAGGCAAAAATTATCTTGGTAATGCTCCCAGCAGAGATATCAAAAAACATGTGGCTGGAGAAGGAGAAGGCATTTAATCACACAACTTGTGTGCCTTGGAATGGTTCCTAAAGCACTAAAGCGAAGGAAAATCTCGTACGATACAATTAATAAGCACTTCAATTGATGTTGGATGTAAGAAAGATAACTTCTAAAAAGGTGCGAAAATATTTGGAGTGAATTTCTCTCAACCCAGTCTGAATTTAATAAAAGATCGCAACTGTAAGGCTATCAAGATGAAAACTAAAATACCTCCACCGATAATTGCTGTAACGTGCATATTTGCAAATTATTTGTCTACTTATGTGATCACGCCTTTTAACTTCTCTAATCAAGGAATAGTAGGAAGCATCATTTTGGTGCTTGGCTTTGCATCTACCCTATCGGCCATTTTGCTGTTTCGTAAGAAACAAACAACGGTCGATCCTATGAAACCAGAAGAATCTACTAGCCTAGTTACGAACGGTATCTTTTCCTACACTAGAAACCCAATGTATCTTGGCTTATTTATTGTTATAACAAGTACAATCATATTCTTTGGTGCTTGGTTTGGTATAATAATACTATGCTTTTTTGTTTGGTACATTAATACCTTCCAAATCATTCCAGAAGAAGAAGCTATGCAAAAGCTTTTTGGTAACAAATTTGAAGAGTATTCACAAAATGTGAGAAGATGGATTTAATTTATTTTTAATCCTAATTGAATCTACTTTATCAATCCAACCAAAATATGAGAGCAGTAGCACTTGCTTGGATTAGGGTGTGGTTTTTTTGGATACCCCTTTGCCCTACCCTTGCCATAGCAACCCTGGTCTATGGATATAGTTACCGAAGGGGTGATGTTATAACTGTTATAAGTGTTATATCCCAAACGAAAATCCAAAATGTGCCTCCTCTGGTACCTCTTCTTGATAGGTTTTCAGGTTTCCAAGGTCTACCACTCTTCTAAAGCAAGCCATCAAAGTCCATAAAATAAGGGATCTTGGAAAATTAGTGAAAGCTAGAAAGCTAGTTTGTTGAATCACCCGCATATCTTGACCCTCTATTGTTAATTTAACATGATGAAAGTCAGTATTAATATCATATGATAATTTTTTAACTTAATAATTCTTTAATGATATCAATTTAAAATCTTGTATGTATTAATTTATAATTAAATAGGAGGAAAAATGGCTGCAGAAAATTCACCAATATCAGCATTAGCTAAAAGACATAAAAGTTTAGGATCGGGTTTAGAAGACTGAAATGGTATAGGAACTGCAGGAGGGGTAAGATGTCACCTAAAAGATCAAATGAAGAATGGCGTCCACAAACTAATTTAGTGCGGGGTGGAACGATTCGCTCTGAATTTGCTGAAACAAATGAAGCAATTTTCTCGACTTCGGGATACATCTATGACTCGGCACAACAAGCACAAAGAGCATTTAAAAATCAGGAAGATCGTTATATATATTCTCGATTTTCCAACCCCACAGTAGGCATGTTTGAAGAACGAATGCGGCTTTTGGAAAAAACTAGTTCCTGCCGTGCAACTGCAACTGGCATGGCAGCAGTTTGGGCATCGTTAGCATCTCTTCTGAAATCAGGCGACCGTTTGGTTACTTCTAAAGCCTTGTTCGGCTCATGCCATGTTGTCTGTTCAGAATTTCTCCCAAAATTTGGGGTAGAATGTGTGATGGTAGATGGTACCGATTTGAATGAATGGGAGAGAGTTCTCAGTAAACCCACACAAGTCGTATTTATGGAAACACCTTCCAACCCACAAATGGATCTAATCGATATCAAGGCAGTGTCTTTGCTCGCCCACAAAGTGGGTGCTAAGGTAGTTGTGGATAATGTATTTGCAACACCAATCTTACAGAAACCGATAGAACTAGGCGCAGATATAGTTGTTTATTCTGCTACAAAACATATCGATGGACAAGGAAGAACGATGGGTGGAGTAATTCTTACAAATGATATTGAATACTCTGATGGAACCCTTTTACAATTCCTTCGTCACACCGGACCAGCATTAAGTCCATTTAATGCATGGATTTTATTAAAAGGATTGGAGACACTCGAACTTAGAATGGCCCAGCATTGCAAAAATGCTAGGGAAATTGCAAAATTTCTGACGACCCAATCAGGGCTTTCAGAAGTGATATATCCAGGACTTAAAAGCCATCCGCAATATAAACTATGTAAAAAACAAATGTCCGACGCTGGAAGTATGGTTTCTTTTAAAGTGGAAGGCGGAATTAAACGAGCTTTCAAAATCATGAACGCCTTCAAGCTAATTAATATTTCTAATAATTTAGGCGATGCCAAATCCCTAGTAACTCACCCAGCAAGCACCACACATCAGCGGTTAAGCCAGAAAGAAAGAAATGAGGTTGGTATCACTGACAGACTAGTTAGGCTATCTGTTGGTTTGGAAGATGTAGAAGACATCAAAGAGGACTTAGAACAAGCCTTTTCGGCATGATTAATTAGTGATTTTTGTGTATAAGCTTTAATGAAATTTTTTACTTGAAAAATCAAACCTCCATACTTTTTCTAACCAAAATGTGTTAGTAGCGGCACATGGCTGGATTAGGGCGTGGTTTTTTGGGGTAGGGGTCATCCCACCCCTCAGAGACCCTAGGAAGTTCTAGGAGAGCCCTCTCGGTTGTTTTGAATGGGTTGTTTGAAAGAAAATGGAGACGTAGGTATTCATTTTTGGAAAGATTTATTATCCAACAATTGCTGATACATCTCCTCAATAGCTTTGTCCACAGGTTCATATTTCATTTTTAAATCTTTTATGCTTTTACTATTATCTGCAGACAATTTATATCCAAAGCTATTAGAAATAAATTTTCGTGTTATTGACTTGTCAACAATTGGTCCAATTAACCATAAAAGCCATTTTGGTAATTCATTTTTAGGAAAAGTTTTTTGTGGACCAAATTTATTGCTTAGGATTTGTCCTACATTTAGAAATGAAACTGCTCTATCAAGTATAATGTATCTTCCATTAGCATTATTCATGAATGCCGCCCTCACATGAGCTTCCGCAACGTCTCTAACATCGATCATTCCAAAAGCAACAGGTGGAGCTCCACTTTTTAGGGAACCATTACTAAAGGATTTTATCATATCATCACTACCTGAAGTAGAAAATCCAGCTAGAGAAGGACCTACTACAATTGGGGGATTAATTGCTATCAATTTCCATCTATTTTGTTGATTGGCCTTTTCCCAAGCTAATCTTTCTCCCATTGTCTTTGAATATGAATAAGGCATATGATTTATAGTTGAAGTCTCATTCCAATCATTTTCTGTAAGCATACCATCAGGTGAATTTAAACATTCTTTCAAGTCTCCATAAACTGCAACTATTGAACTAGTTAAAACAACTTTTTTAACAGTTTTGGTATCGTTAACAGTTTGTAAAATATTTTCCATACCATTTACTATCGGATCATAAAAATCTGTTTGTGGGTTTTTTATTCTTTTTGCATCAATGATAAATGGTGAAGCCGTATGAAAAACAATAGTACACTTTTTCATCGGTTCTAAAAAACTTCCTTCTTTTAATAAATCAGATTCAAAAAGTTGCACTTTACCAGGGCCCTCCTTTGAAAGCTGCTTGAGGTGAGAAACTTTTCCTTTATCTGAAATATCTCTCACCGTTGCATGAACAGTGACACCTGATTCCACCAATCTTTTTACTAGCCAGCTTGCTACAAAACCATTCGCACCAGTTACCAGTACTGGACCTTTAGAATTAATTTTAAATGTCATGAATTTCTCCTTTACCATCTAAAAGGTGTTTATCTTTTTCCTACATGATATTAAATAGTTACCAAACGTTAACTAAGGAATTACTACCTCAATCTAAAATCTGACTTGCCCACCTTTTCCAACCAAAATGTGTGAACAGTATCACTTGCTTGGATTAGGGTGTGGTTTTTTTGAGGTGCCCTTGCCCCTACCCTCACCACAGCGACCCTGGTCTATGGATATAGTTAGCGCAGAGGTGATGTTATAACTGTTATAAGTGTTATGTCCCAAACGAAAATCCGAAATGTGCCTCTTCTTGAGGAGTTTTCAAGTTTGCAAGGTCTACCACTCTTTTACAGTAAGCCGTCAAAGCCCATAAAATAAGGGGTTTCCTATAGCAAGAACAAAGAGGCCAAACCAAGAAAAACAAAAAACCCTACGATGTCGGTCAGAGGAGCGGTAAAAGTTCAGCAATACTAAAGAACTCTTTCAATAAACATTTTGACCCCAAACAATGCTATGATGATTGATGCCGGTATTGAAATCACCACACGGTACCATGAAATTCGAGATAAAATTGGTGTAATTAAAATGAAAGGAGTGAGCACAAGCAACTGTCCGACTTCGACACCAAGATTAAAGCTAAATAAGTTTATTAAGTAGTCTGAACCTTCAAGACCCATTTGTGTGAACATGTAGGCAAATCCTAAACCATGTAAAAGTCCAAAACAAAAAATAACGCCTATTCTGCTGATATTTAGTTTCGTCCGAACGACATTTTCCAAACCGATCCATACAATAGAGGCGGCTATGATTGCTTCAACAAAGACTGGAGGTAAATAAATGTAACCCAAGCTACCGAGAATAAGCGTAATACTGTGGGCAATTGTAAAGATCGTCACTTGGCTCAATAGGGGGCCAATTTTATAAGAGAAAAAGAAAAGTCCTAAAACAAAAAGTATATGGTCCAACCCTCCTGGAATTATATGTTTAACCCCCTGCTGAGTAGCAGAAAAGATTATGGTAACCAGGTTTGATGTTCTGTCAGCGAGCGGAATGGGAGCTGTTTTTTCACCAGCCTTCAACCATGTGGTGGAAGCTTTCCCGTCATTATCTATTTCCATTGAAAAATCACGGAAGATTAATGAACCAAGTTCCTTTTTCCAGGCAAAAGTCATAGTCTTACCATCCTCTGGTACCGGAGTTTTGAACGATATTTTTGTAATTCGGATATTTTTTTTACTTTTCTCATCTTGGACATTTATCTTATCCAAATTGAGGTTTAGCATTTTCTGATCTACGTTTAAGTATACACTGTCTTTTAATGTATCTATAGACTCTCTGATTTTAGATTCTAATTCATCTATTTGTAACTTCCTAAGTTCATCATATAATTTTACTTCAGGCGCATTTGCGGTATCAATAAACTTACTTGCATCAATGCCAGACAAAAATACTTCTGCGTTGATAGATAGATTAAGCTCTATATTTTTGTCGTAGATCCGGTACTCAACGATTGAAGGCTTTATGCTATGCGCATGTACCAAATGCGTTATTAGACACAAAACTATAATTGAACACACAAATTTTAATCTTGAAAGCATGTTATTGGCTAAGTAATTTTATATCTTGAAAGTTAATAAATTAGTTTGAGAAAATGTCAATTTGTCAAATAAAGCAAATGGAAATCAAGGTTTCTGTTATTATTCCAACCCTAAATAGAAGAGAATTAATTATGCGGGCCCTTGATTCAGTTGTCTCTCAAACTTACCCTATTCATGAAATTATTGTAGTAGATAACGGGTCGACAGATAATACGATTCCGATGCTTTCTGAAAACTATCCTTTTGTAAAAATCCTTAAAGAAAAAAGGCTTGGCGTTAGTAGTGCGAGGAATGCCGGTATTCATGCGGCCAAAGGAGATTGGCTAGCTTTATTGGACTCGGATGATGCTTGGCATACAACAAAGATTGAGCGACAGCTGGATTGTTATTCATCCATTGGAAAGGATTATAGATTAATACACACCTCCGAAATATGGTACAAAAATGGCAAATTATTGAATCAAAAAAAGACACATAAAAAGTTAGGAGGGAATATTTTCAGCGAGTGCGTGAGGTTATGCTGTATTTCTCCAAGCAGCTCTTTGATTAGAAGAGATATTTTTTCTGATGTTGGTTATTTTGATGAAGAACTTCCGGCATGTGAGGATTATGATTTTTGGTTGCGGCTTTCTTGCCGTGAGGAGGTTCTGTTTGTTGATGAGCCTCTGACAATAAAATATGGCGGTCATAAAGATCAGTTATCAAAAAAATATTGGGGGATGGATAGATTTAGAGTCACAGCTCTAGAAAAAATCATTAACCAAGGAAAATTAACGGAAGATCAATTCAATATCGCTTTCCAATCTCTTTTACTGCGTTTAAGAATAATCCATGAAGGAGCAAAAAAGAGAAAAAATATAAAAATTGAAAAAATGTATTGGGAAAAAATACAAAATTGGAAAGAGTTTTCCTGGAAGAGAAAATATTAGGTAGTTTTTGAAATGACTAAAGGATGCATTTGTTGGGTGGTTGCCCTCTTACCCGAAGCAAAGCCTTTAATAGAAAAACTCGAGATGAAACTTCTCTCTAGAGATACACTTCATCCAATTTATAATAATGAAACGGGAACAGATTGGTTGGTGATATCTGGTGTTGGTCAGCTTAATGCAGCTTCTGGTTCAGCAACTTTATATCAGTCTTGTCCCAAAGCGAATACAGCTATTTGGGTGAATATTGGAATAGCTGGAGGAAGTATAGCGGAAATAGGAGAGTTGCTTTACATAAATTCAATTCGTAAGGAACCTAAAACTAGAACTTTTTATCCCTTCATATTCCCAAAAATTAAAATCAAAAATGCCAGTCTCGTCACTTATGATTCACCACAAAAGAATTATAACCAGGACTACATTTTTGATATGGAAGCTTGGGCATTTTATGAAACTATTCAAAAAAGAGTTAACAGAGAATTTATTGCTGTCTTTAAAGTACTCTCAGATACTTCAGAGGCAAGCATGAACAGTCTAACCAAATTAAAAATTTTTAATTTAATAAATGACAAACTGGAATTTTTAGAGAGTTTTAGAATAAAGGCACAAACTTTGTCAGAAGATGAATTTCGCAGGCAAAGCAATCCAGAAATTTTTGACCAGCTTGTCAACAAATTTCACTTCACTTTTACGCAAACAAAGCAACTCAAATCTTTGATAAAGCGCTGGCATGTTCTCCTCCCAGGAAAATCTTTGAATTATGTAATGGAGAATAAGGAGAGCGCTAAAGCAATTTTAGGGCATATTAAAGAAATTCTTGATGAAATTGAAATCGATTGGGGATAAATATTGATTAATCAGATTTTTGTAGAGCGAGAAATAGGGAATCATCATAGAGTAAAATCTATTTTGAAAAGGTTTGCTTCTCGTTCCCCCATATATATTGATAATTATGGAGAACTATTTAACAAAAAAAATCAAAATTTTCGTGTTCAAAAATCTTTTCCAAACCTGATTCTTGCTAAGAAAAATAATGGACATGTTTTACAAGCTCCTAAAACTTTCGGTATTGGAGATGCTTACAACTTTTATTTTTCCCACATGTATAATTGTCTGTATGACTGCGACTACTGCTTCCTACAGGGAATGTATTCATCTGCAGATTTTGTACTATTTGTAAACTATGAGGAATTTGAGGATGAGATCGTAGAAAAAATAGCGCAATTGGCAGGTCGCAAAGTAACTTTTTTTTCAGGTTATGATTGTGACTCTTTAGCATTCGAAAGAATATCAGGATTTGTCGAACATTTCTTACCCATTTTCGAGAAATTACCAAATGCCCTATTAGAACTGAGAACTAAGAGCATTCAACAGGAACCATTAGTATCCAAATCACCTATAGAAAATTGCGTCATTGCCTATAGCTTAATGCCTAGTAATGTTGCTAAACAAATTGATCGAAAAGCGCCTTCCATAGAAAAAAGAATCAAAGCTTTGGAGAATTTAGCAAAAAAAGGTTGGCAAATAGGTTTGAGATTTGATCCATTAATATATGGGAAAGATTGGAAAACATTGTACTCTGATTTGTTTAAGGGCATTTTTAAACGAGTAGCTAAGGAATCTATTCATTCTGTGACATTCGGTTCTCTAAGGTTTCCAAAAGAAATGTTTAAGAATCTTGTTAAATTAAACCCAGAATCAAAACTACTTTCTGGTCCACTTACTCTAAGAGGCACAAAGATGACATACAACGCTGAGATTGAGTTAGAAATGATCAATTTCTGTGAAAATTTGATAAAATCATATGCACCCGAGGCAATGTCTTTTAATTGCAGAGGCGATTTTTAAGAACTTTAGAGAGAAATTTCATGAGCATCAATAGGTTTATAGTAACAGGGAGTTCCAGCGGCATAGGTAAGGCTATTTGTGAGGCGTTAATCACAAAGAAAATCAGTGTCATTGGAATTTCTAGGAATGAGACAGCACATCATTTTGACGCTGCATATTATGAATCCCATTTAATAGACTTGGCTGATATAGAAAATTTACCAGCAAGATTCATAAGTGTTCTAGAAAAATACGAACAGATCAATGGATTAATTTCCTGTGCTGGAGTAGGAAATTTTGGGAGTATAGAGAACTTTTCATTAATGCAGATAGAGGAATCTCTGAGAATAAATCTATTGTCACACATTGTTTTAACAAGGTATCTTGTTCCATCATTAAAAAAACAAAATGGAGGAAACTTGATTTATATAGGCTCTGAGGCAGCCTTGGAAGGTGGAAAACAAGGGAGCCTATACTCTGCTGCGAAATTTGGCTTGAGGGGATTTACTCAAAGTATAAGAGCTGAGGTTGCACATAAGAATATTAAGGTTGTCTTAATTAATCCTGGCATGGTTCGCACACATTTTTTTGACAAACTGCATTTTGAACCTGGGTCAAGTGAGCAAAATACTATACCTGTTGACGATATAGCAAAGGTGGTAATCAATGTCTTAGAGATGGCCCCTAACACTAGTATTGATGAGGTTGTGATAAACCCGATCATTAAGACTGTAACAAAAAAGAAACTTAACAATTCTAGCTAAAAGTTATTTTATAGATAAAAAACAAGAGTTTCATGAAATTCTTGTTCCATATTCTTTATAATTAGCATAAGCATATACGTCTGGCTTGTGAACATTCAGGTTTAGAATCGTATTCTATTTGGGGAGATGGATATGTTTAAATTAATCAATTCAGTAATAGTATTAAGTGTGTTAGTTGCTACTTCTGCGTTTGCAGATGGTCATAAATTGAAAGTGGGTATGATTACTACTTTATCTGGGGGAGGTTCAGGTCTTGGTATCGATGTAAGAGATGGATTCATGCTTGCAATCAAAAATAACAAAAATATAGAGATAATCATCGAGGACGATCAACGCAAGCCTGATATAGCTGTACAGCTTGCTGATAAAATGATTCAATCGGAAAAAGTAGATGTTCTAACAGGTATCATCTGGTCAAATTTGGCTATGGCCGTTGTCCCTGCAGCAGTTAATCAAGGGAAATTCTACCTTTCCCCAAATGCTGGTCCATCTGCGTTAGCGGGAAAAGGCTGTCACAAGAATTATTTCAATGTTGCTTGGCAGAATGATAATCTTCACGAAGCAGCAGGAGGACATGCTAATTCTGCTGGGTTTAAGAAAACCTTCATATTAGCTCCTAACTATCCTGCTGGTAAAGATGCTTTGACTGGTTTCAAGAGGTATTTCAAGGGTGAGCTGGCTGGTGAAATTTATACTAAGCTGGGCCAAAAAGATTATTCCGTAGAGATTGCGCAGATACGAGCGTCTAATGCTGATAGTATTTTCTTTTTCCTTCCTGGTGGTATGGGAATTGGTTTTATGAAGCAGTATGCGCAGTCTGGTATCAGTATCCCTGTCGTTGGGCCGGCTTTTTCTTTTGATCAAGGAATACTCAAAGCGGTTGGTGTAGCTGCGTTGGGAGTAAAAAATACGTCGCAGTGGTCTAAGGATTTAGACAATGAAGCTAACAAAACATTTGTGGCGGATTTCAGGAAAGAATTTGGAAGACTTCCTTCGTTATATGCCTCACAAGGTTACGACACTGGTAAACTTTTGATTTCGGCTATGGAGAAAGCTAATGTTAAAGATGCCGACTCTTTTAGGGATGCAATTAGAGCCGCTGATTTTGACTCCACGAGAGGTAGTTTTAAGTTTGCTAGTAATCATCATCCAATTCAAGACATTTACGTGAGAGAGGTAATTAAAGAAGGTGATATTTTGACCAACAAGATAGTATCAATCGGATTAAAGGATCATTCAAACGCTTATGTTGATCAGTGCTCAATGTAGAAAATGGTAAAATTAAGGTCCTATCAGTTTAGGAATACTACCTTTTATGACCTTTGAGTTATTTATTGAACAGCTTTTAAATGGAGTTCAGTTCGGTTTTATGCTGTTCTTAATGTCTGCTGGATTAACCCTAATATTTGGGGTCATGGGTTTAATTAATTTAGCGCATGGCTCCTTTTATATGGTTGGGGCTTTTTCTGCGGCAGCTGTCGCGACTGTCTTTGGATCTTTCTGGTTAAGCCTCTTAGCCAGTTTAATATTTGCTTCTTTAGCTGGCGTTATCGTAGAAGTCTTAGTAATCCGAAGGCTTTACAATAGGGATCACCTAGATCAAGTACTGGCAACATTTGCTCTTATACTCTTATTTTCTGAATCAGTAAGATGGATTTTTGGTGCTTATCCTTTGTATTTAGACGTTCCAGACATTCTAAGTGGAACAATCCAGATTATGGGGGGAATATATTATTCCAAATATCGTCTATTCATTATTATGGTTGGGCTACTGCTTTCCATATTCCTATTTTTTCTAATTGGTAAGACGAATTTGGGTGTACAAATTAGGGCAGGACAACATGATCGTGAAATGATCTCAGCTTTGGGAGTTGATATTTCAAAACTTTATACTTTCTTATTTGGTATTGGTGCTGCTTTAGCTGGCCTGGCGGGGGCATTGGTCGGGACTATACAGTCTGTAGAGGTAGGTATGGGTGAACCAGTCCTCATTCTTGCTTTCGTTGTGATTGTTATTGGAGGAATAGGTTCAATTAAGGGAGCGCTGGTAGCATCCTTGATTGTTGGCTGTGTCGATACTATGGGGCGCTTTCTAGTACCTTGGTTGCTTACGACTATTACTGATCCGTCAACAGCAATGTCAATAGGTTCGGCCATTGCCTCAATGTTGATTTATATTCTCATGGCCATCGTTTTAATCATAAGACCTACAGGTCTCTTTGGTAAAGTTCTCACATGATCTCAGAAAAAATTATCAATCTTGGTTGTATCACATGCTTACTAATTTTTTCTTTGGTAGCACATTACATGGATGAACCTTATTTTGTTACACTAGCAACCAGGATCACAATATTTGCCATGGCAGCAATAGGGCTAAATCTTGTTTTGGGATTTGGTAATTTAATTTCTCTTGGCCATGCTGCATTTTTTGGTTTTGGGGGATATATTTCGGGTATATTAGCAACCCATGCATTTAACTCAGAGCCAATCTTTGAATGGCCACTTATCTTTTCAGGAAGTTCAAACCTAATAGTCATTTGGGTTCTCACCGCATTGTTATGCTCAGCTTTGGCTTTGGTTATTGGCTTTTTCTGTCTTCGGACGACCGGTGTTTATTTCATAATGATCACGTTGGCTTTTGCACAAATGATCTATTATTTTGCTATCAGTTGGCCTTCTTATGGAGGGGAGGATGGATTATCAATTTTCATTCGATCAAGCCTATTTAACATCAATACAATGAATGGGATGAATTTTTTTCTGATTTGCTTTTTTTGGCTGGGGTTATCACTATATTTGACTTCAAGGATAATCCAGTCCCCATTCGGTTTGGCTCTTAGAGCATCCAGGTATAATTTGGATCGAGTTAAGTCAGTTGGGATAACGCCATTTAGAATACAACTCCTGGCCTTTGTTATTTCAGGAGTGATCACTGGGATCGCTGGATCTTTATATGCTGATCTAAATCGTTTTGTTAGCCCTTCCTCGCTGAGCTGGCAAATGTCAGGTGAATTAATAGTCTTCATTATTATTGGTGGGGTAGGTTACATCTATGGTCCCTTAATAGGAGCAATATTTTTTGTAACATTTGAACAGATTTTTGGCTCTTACAGCGAACACTGGCAGGTTTTCTTGGGCCTGCTGATTATCCTGACTATACTATTTGCAAGGGGGGGGTTAATAGGATTTCTTTCAAGGTCTAGGGATTATGAATGAAATTTTGGTTATAGAAGACTTATCAAAAAGTTTTGGTGCCGTAATGGCTAGTGATAAGGTAAATTTTTCGCTAAAGCGTGGAGAAATCCATGCATTAATTGGCCCGAATGGGGCCGGAAAGTCTACCCTTATTAAGCAAATTATTGGTGAGATAAGACAAGACTCAGGTTCTATTTTGTTAGATGGCCTTGAAGTTTCTAACCAAAATGTTCCAACGAGAATTCGGCTTGGGTTGGCGCGCACATTTCAAATAACAAATGTCATTTCGGATTTTTCAGTCTTTCAAAATTTACTTCTGGCACTAATCGGAATAGAGAAAAAAGAGTTTACCTTCTTTTCCAAGGCAGTCAGTAACAAATTACTGGTTGAGAAAGTTAACAAGATCCTTGATGAAACCGAATTATCAGAGAAAAAGGATGAAGTTGCTGTTAGATTAAGTCATGGAGAAAGGAGACAATTAGAGATTGGTCTGGCATTAGCTTTGAGCCCAAAAGTAATATTACTTGATGAACCAATGGCAGGACTCAGTGTAGACATAATAGAGAAAATGAAGAAAAGTTTTATGAAGATCAAAGCTAAGGTCCCAGTATTATTGATTGAACATGACATGGATGTGGTATTTGCAATCGCTGACAGGATTTCAGTTTTGGTAAACGGAACTATAGTGGCTACGGGTGCGGCAAGAGACATTAGAATGAACAGAGAAGTTAAAAAAGCATACCTAGGAATAGATTGATGAGACCGTCAAACGTTTTAGAGCTTTTAGATGTTTATTCATCTTATGGCGAAATTGATGTTTTAAGAGGAATCAATCTAGAGATAGGTAGGGGAGAAATAATTGCCCTATTAGGTAGAAATGGGATGGGAAAATCTACCACAATCAAGTCTATTTGCGGAATGCTGAATCCTCATAAGGGTCAGATAAATTTCAATGGAATCAATGTTGCTGGAATGCCTTCATTTAAAATAGCTAGGATGGGTTTAGGGTTGGTACCAGAGGGCCGGAGAATATTTTCTAACCTTACGGTGGCTGAAAATTTAACTGGATCATCACGAAAAGGATACTGGGACTTGCCAAGAATATTAGAGCTCTTTCCAGTTTTTGAAGATAAACTTTCGCAAAACTCCTCAACATTGTCAGGCGGGGAACAACAAATGCTTTCGATAGGACGTGCATTGATGACAAACCCTTCTCTAATTCTACTAGATGAGGCTACGGAAGGACTTTCTCCACTAGTTTCTGCCCAAATTTGGGATGTGTTGAGTGCCATTAGTAATGAAGGCATTTCAATTCTTATAGTAGATAAACTCAGCAAAGCTTTGAAGAATTTATCAAATCTTGGTTATATTATAGAAAGAGGAGAGACCATGTGGAGTGGCAATTTGTCCACTATTTCAGATGTTGTTGTGAGTAAGTTTTTAGGAGTTTAATGTTTTGTTAATTTTTTAGTTAAATGAGAATAAGTGGAGGTATTAATTTCCAAAACGATTAAAATAGGTCCTCATCCGTACATTTCCGTCGATTATTATGGTCAAGGCGAAGCTGTTTTTTTATTACATGGCATTGGAGGAAACAAAAGAAATTGGGATGATAACGTCTTAGACCTAGCAAAATATCATAAAGTAATAACATGGGATACAAGGGGTTATGGCGCTAGCGATGATTATTGTGGAGCTTTCAAATTTTCTGATGCTGCTAATGATTTGTTTAAAGTTTTTGATTTTTTTGGAATCGACAGAGCTCATATAATAGGCCTTTCTATGGGTGCGAGAATTGCTTGTTGGTTCTACGACAAATATCCGGAACGAGTTAAGTCCTTAGTCTTATGTGACACCAATTTTGGGAGTAAAGGGTTCTCAGAAGATGAAAAAAAGAAATTTATTAATTCAAGAACTAAACCATTGAAAGAAGGTAAAACATTTAAAGATTTTTCTTACGTGGTAGCTAGATCTCTGATTGGAGATAAGCAGGATCAAGGGGCTCTCCAAAAGCTCATAGATTCTCTTAATTTATTAAGAAAAGAAAGCTATTTAAAAACAGTGGATAGCTTTGTTTATCATGATAATCTAGACTGTTTTAGTAATATCAAGGTCCCAAGTCTCGTTTTGGTTGGTGAATTAGATAGGCTGACATCGCCAAAAGTAGCTGAAAAAATTTCTCAGAAAATTGAAGGTGCTAGGTTTTATATTGTTAAAGGAGCTGGCCACCTCATTAACATCGAAAAGCCAGAAATCTTTAACAACTATGTTATCGGTTTCTTAAGAGACATGGTGCATAAATCTGGGAGTTAATTATATTAAACATTATTGAAACTCTCGGTTTCTTGATCAAAGCAAAAAAGTTCACCACTTTTTATGTCGTGCCATAACCCATGCAAGCTAAGGGTGCCGCTCTTTAGTGCTTCAGATACAAATGGGAAACCCAGCAAATTCTCTAAAGACACAACTACCGTTTGTTTTTCTAGGTTTTGTATATTTTTTTCTATCTGTTGAAGTTCCGGGATTCTCTCAAAGCCTGGTCGGAGTATTTCAAGCCACCTGCCAACAAATATTGTCCTATTATAATCTGTATTTTTAGGATCTGAGAAATGGGGAAAAATGTTTTGAACACCACCACAATTAGAATGACCAAGGACTATGATGTTTGAAACTTTGAGCCCGGTTACCGCATATTCAATAGCTGCAGAAGTTCCATGGTACTCCTCATCTTTCTTGTAGGGAGGTACAAGATTGGCGATATTTCGGTGAATGAAAAACTCGCCACTGTCTGCGCCAAAGATTGAAGTGATATGGACGCGACTATCGCAGCATGAAACCACCATAAATCTTGGGTGTTGACCAACTTCTGCTAATCTCTGATACCAACCCTTATTCTCATCAAAAGTGGTAGCTTTCCAACCTTGATAACGCTTAACAAGATATGCAGGTAATGGTTTGAAAAACGTACTAGACAATTGATATCCAACCTTAATTTACTTTTGAGTTAGAATTCTAATATTACTAATTTGCTCTTAATAGCAATTTAGTAATATTAGGTCAAAAAAAGCGGTGAAGAACACCGCTTTTTTTTTATTAAGCAAACCACCAGCGTTCAGTAATTTTACATCCGTCTAGATGCCAGTTTCCGGCTACTTTTTCAGGATGTGCTAATTTCTTATTGTGGGCTGACACATTTTGGCCATACGACCAAGTTATATAACCACCGTCGTCGTGCATAAGTTGCTGACACTCAAAATACATCTCATGCCGTTTCTTATCGTCAAGCTCACCTTTTGCAGCTGTCATAAGCTCATTAAACCTATCAGCAGCGGGGGTATCTTTCCAAGCCATGTCGTTCCATTCAGAAGCCGCAATGCAGCATGTTGAGAACATCCAATCAGGCGTTGGTCTACCACTCCAGTAAGACGTACACATTCCTATACCTGGCTTGTTCCAAATGTTGGACCAATAGCCATCATTAGGTTCTTTCTTGACTTCCAGATTAATGCCACATTCTTTTGCAGAAGCTTGGAGTAAGAGTGCTACATCCACGGAACCATCTAGCGACGCCCCAGAGGCATGACAAACGACTGGAGTATCTCCTAGGCCAGTTTTACCCCAATGGAAACGGGCTTTGTCAGCATCAAATTCTCTTTGAGCCAAATCTGTATTAAAATACTTTTGTGTTGGAGATATAGAATGGTCATTTCCTATTTGACCATAACCAAGGAGTACCTTATCGACCATTTCCTGCCGCTTCGCTGCATACTTTAGAGCTAGTCTTACATCGTTATTGTCGAAAGGTGGGGTATCCAATCGCATTGCAAAAACACGATGCATTGTTCCAGTCACAGCAAGTAGTTCAAGCTTTTGATTTCTAGACAAAAGTCCAGCTGTAGGCGCTGACACATCGTCTATACAATCTACTTGACCCGTAACTAATGCTTGTTGTCTAGCAGTTGCGTCACCGACGATCGTAGTTTCGACTGAATCAAAATGGGCATGTCCAGCTTTCCA
Source organism: Paracoccaceae bacterium (assembly GCA_029243395.1). Lineage (GTDB taxonomy): Bacteria > Pseudomonadota > Alphaproteobacteria > Rhodobacterales > Rhodobacteraceae > CACIIZ01. The sequence continues at coordinate 25,166 of JAQWSE010000002.1, forward strand.
ATAGTTCGGATTTCTTTCAAAAGATGCACTTACACCAGGATTATATTCCTTTAACATATAACCAGCCGTTCCAATGCCGGCAGTTGGATCAACTAGTTTTCCATCCGAACCGCCTATTTGAATTGGAGCGTGATAGTCACTTAGCATAACTGGGAAGTCCGAGTTTGATCCTGCTAGCTCAATGACTAAATAATCCCCATCAGCTCTTACGTCTGCTATCTCAGCTAATTGGCCTTTGATGGAAGACTTGCTGTCTTCGCCTCTATGATAATTAATAGAACACATTAAGTCATTTACATCCAGCGATTTACCGTTATGCCATTCCACACCCTTTCGGACCCTAAATCGCCAGGTTTTAGCATCATCTGATTCAATTGTCTCAGCAAGTTCTGGCACAACTGAGCCATCGGCGCCTAGTTCCACTAAATTGTTGTATATGGTATAACCGTGAACTAATTCTGAAGTTGCACCTGTAGATACAGACATATCTAAAATATCAGTTGTAGTCCCTGAACTCATCGCAAGCCGTAAAGTGCCACCTTTTTTTGGGGTTGAGGCTAGAACAGATGAAGACATAGAAGTAGCCGCTGTCAATGTTGCACCTAATGCAACAGCACCTTGTATAAAGTCACGCCGACCTATCTTTCCAGTTGCAAAAAGCCCTCTTAACTTTTCAATTGAATACACTTTTGATCTCCCTATAAAATAAAAATAACCAATCTATAGAGTAAATCTTAAACAAACCTCGTTTTTTTTCAACCGCTAATAAAATGTGTGGTCTGGGAGAGACCTCTAAAATGTTCTTAATCCTTCGGTGATATTGTCTAAATAGAGCAAATCTTTAGCCAGAATTTCAATTTCTAGATCATTGTGTTAAGATTCTGGTTAGCCACTTAGGATCCATTTCAGGCACAGACGATAGTAACAGTTTTGTATAATCCGGATGGGGAGGTGAAAATATATCTTTCTTAAGGCCCTGCTCCACAACTGAACCTTGATGCATGACAACCACTTCATCTGCTATTGCTTTGACTGTTGCAATATCATGGGTAATGAAAATATAAGATATTTTTAACTCTTTTTGCAGTCTTAAAAGGAGCTTCAGGATTCCTTCTTGAACAATTTGATCCAGTGCTGAAGTTACTTCATCACAAATAATTAGATCAGGTTCAGCAGCTAATGCTCGAGCTATACATATCCTCTGCTTCTGACCACCAGACAGTTCTTCTGGTAGCCTATCAATAAAGCTTTCATCCAATTCAATCATTTTTAGCAGTTCGATTACTTTTTCTGTATATCTGTTTCCTACTACACCATGATAAAATTTAAGAGGCCTTCCAATTATGTCTCTTACGGTATGGCGAGGGTTCATTGATGTATCAGGTGACTGATAGATCATCTGTATTCGTCGTAAGTCTTCTTTAGAACGTTCTGACAGTCTTGCAGGTAATTTTCGGCCTTGGAATATTATTTTTCCATTGGTAGGGGGTAATAATCCTGTTATCGATCGAGCAGTAGTTGATTTACCTGAGCCAGACTCACCCACAATTGCCACTGTTCGCCCTGTTGGTACATTAATGTCAATATTCTTTAAGACCATTGGTCCAGAATCATAGGATGCATCGATACTCTCTATTTTCAAGATGGTATCTTCTTTTTTTTGTGGTTTCTTTTGGATTGATCGTACTGCCCAAAGTGACTTTGTATATTCTTGATTAGGAGATTTAAGCATTTGGTTGGTTTTAGCTACTTCAATAGTCTCACCATAGCGTAGAACTTGAATTCTATCGGCCATCTGGACCACAACTGCAAGGTCATGAGTGATATAGATGGCCGCTGTCTGGTGCTCTTTTACTATTGAGCGTATTGTTGCTAGTACATTAACTTGCGTGGTAACGTCCAATGCGGTTGTTGGTTCATCAAAAATAATAAGATCTGGTTTGGAGGTCATGGCCATAGCGGTCATGGTTCTCTGCAACTGACCACCTGATACCTGATGGGGATATCTATCTCCAATTTCCTCTGGATTAGGTAACTGCATTTCTCTATATAACTTCACCGCATTTTTTTTCAGGTTTTCTTTGGTCTCAAGATTATGACTTAAGGAGGACTCTATCGTTTGATTAAGTAGCGTATGCGCAGGATTGAATGCTGCTGCGGCTGATTGTGCAACATAAGAAAATTTTGTTCCCCAAAGCTTTTGTTTCTCTTTCTCACTTAGCTTGGTTAAATCCTTTCCTTCAAAAGATATCGATCCACCAGTGAAACGGCAACCTGCCCTTACAAATCCCATTGCAGCTAGGCCTAATGTGGATTTTCCAGCACCTGATTCCCCTATTAATCCAAGAACTTCACCTCGCTTGATTTGTAAATCAACTCCCTTAATTATAGGATGCCAAGCTTCGTCACTATAACCTTCAATGGAGATGTTTCTTATGTTTAATAATAAAGATCTACTCTTCTTACTGGTGCTCATCTTTTAAGCCACTTGTTAAATATAAAAACCAATCAACCACAAAATTAACTCCGATGGTGAGGATCCCAATGGCTGCAGCTGGCAATATTGGCGTCATGGCAGCAGTCACGTCATAGGCTGCAAACTGAATTAACTCTCCAGTATCTCTCACCATTGAGCCCCAGTCTGCTGTCGGCGGTTGAATACCAACTCCTAAAAAGGATAAAGATGCGATCATCAGAAACACATAGCAAAACCTTAATCCAAATTCTGCTACCAGAGGTGGCAGAATATTGGGTAAGATTTCCCTTCCCATGATCCAACTAATCTTTTCACCTCTCAGTCTGGCGGCCTCTACATACTCCATTACAACTACATTCATTCCAACAGCCCTTGCCAACCTAAAGACTCTAGTCGAATCTAAGACTGCGATGATTAAAATTAAATTTAATGCTGTAGATCCAAAAATTGATAATAGCATGAGGGCAAAAATAAGGCTTGGGATAGCCATCAAAATATCAACGAATCTGGCTAGTATCTGATCTACCCATCCTCTTAAGATGGCAGATAACAAACCGAGGCCTACACCAATCAAAAATGCGAGGAATGTTGTTGTGAGTGCGATACCCATGGTATTTCGTGCACCATAAATTAATCTACTCAAAATATCTCTTCCCAATCTATCTGTTCCGAAGATATGGACATTGTCCCATGGAGCATAGGGGACTTTGAAAATTTGAGCTTCACCATAGGGAGCTAAGTAGGGTGCAAAGATGGCTACAAAAAAATAACTTGAGACAATAATCATGCCTAACCATGCAGTGAATGGGGCCTTGCTTAAAGAAATAAGAGAGCGTTGAAAAATTGTTCGCCTAACATGGGTATTAGACACTTCATTCTTGGCTGAATATTGATTACTAGCTTTACTCATTTGGGATAAAGCAATCTTGGGTTTGTTACTATTGAAATCACATCTGCGATTAGGTTTAATAGAATATAAGTCAATGCAAAAACAAGGGCACAGCCTTGAACTACAGGGATGTCCCTTTTTATTACAGAGTCCACCATAAGCTGTCCCACGCCAGGATAAACAAACACAACCTCTACGACAACTACACCAACAATTAAGTAAGCTAAATTGAAAGCAATAATGTTTGCAATTGGCGCCCATGCATTTGGTAACGCATGTTTAATTATGACTTTAGTTCTCGACATTCCTTTCAATCTTGCCATTTCAATATAGGGACTGGATAGTAGATTGATAATTGATGCCCTTGTCATGCGCATCATGTGAGCCACAGTGACTAAGGTTAAAGTTAAGGCCGGCAAAATCGAAAGATAGACCCTTTCGAGAAATGGGGTTGAGGAGGTTACATTCGAGAGCGATGGGAAGAATTGATTTATGGATGCTAAAAAAATGATTAATACATAGGCTACAAAAAATTCAGGCATCGAAATGGCTGTTAAGGCTGAAGCATTAACGGTTCTATCATAAAAAGAATTTCTATAAAGTGCAGCGGTAATACCGAGAATGAGCGAAAGTGGAATTGCTATTATGGCAGTCATTGCAGCTAGAAAGAAAGTATTGAAAAGTCTGGGTTGTAATAAACTCGAAACTGACCTTGCAGTGTTTTGCTGTGGTTGATTTGCATATGTAGCATTTCGACCAGAAAAGGTGTTTCCTAAGTCACCCTGAATAGCAGAGGTCAACCAGTTCACATATCGAACGTGATAGGGTTTGTCCAAACCAAGTTCCTGCCGGAAAATCCTAACAGTTTCCTCCGTTCTAGATTGCCCTAAAACTGCTTCAACAAAATCACCCGGAAGCATATTTACAGAACTGAAAATGATTAATGTAACAAAAAATAAAGAAACAATTCCAAGTCCAATTCTTTTTATTAGTGTAGTTATGATTGGATGCAATTAATTTCTCATAATAATTTCAATTGATGTCATTAAATAACAAAAAGTCTATAAGATCAAAAACAAAATAGAATTTAATATATTAAGAGGGTGTGAGTTATAGGGTTAATCAAGGTTTTCAACTTCTCCTCCATTCTTGATCCATGAATTAAACCCCCCCTCGATATGACATACATTTTCCAATCCCATTTCACTTGCAGTTTTAGTACTTAGGGCAGAACGCCAACCACTTGCACAATAAAAAACAAAAGTTTTTTCTTGGTTAAAGATTTCTTTGTGATAGGGACTCTCAGTATCTATCCAAAATTCCAGCATGCCTCTTGGGCATGAAAAAGATTTTGGTATCTTTCCTGATTTTTTAAGCTCTCTAATGTCTCTTAGATCAACAAACACATAATCTTCATTCTTAGAAAAATGCAGGGCTTTTTCTATTGAGATTGTTTCTATTTGAGAATTTGCTTCATTCAAAAGATCTTGAACACTTTTTTTCTTTTTATTTGCCGTCATTTTTTCTCCTAGTTTTCATTAGATATTGCTAGAATTCTGTACATTTCGCGCAAAACAGGTTTTTCAATTAATTTCCCATCTACCATGACAAGCCCGGTATCTGCTTCCTCGAAGAGTGTAGTAATTTTTTTTGCTTGTTGGATTTGATCCTTGCTTGGAGTAAAAACATTGTTTAAATCTGCCACTTGTTTCGGATGTATGGATCCTTTGCCGGAAAAGCCCAGATCTCTTGCTAACATAGCCTGCGCAATATTTCCTTGAGGATCTTCTAAGTCCATGAAAGGACCATCGATTGCATCGAGGCCAGCGCTCGCAGCTGCATGCACTACTCTCGATCTCGCGTAGAGCAGTTGATCCCAAGCCAATTTGCATCTTAATTCTGCTGCCATGTCAATTAGACCGAAAAAAAGTGTTTCTATGCGACTACTACATTTTGCAATATCATAAACTTTTTCCAACCCAGAATTAGTTTCAATAATAGGATGTAAGCGACAATTATGACCTCGTTCACTTAGTAGTTCATCTACGATGCTGACATCTTGTGGGTCATTTACTTTTGGTAACATGATAGCTGGAGGTGGATTATCAGTATCTAGAATGGCTCGAAGATCATCTAATCCAAAAGAAGATCTTATAGAATTGATCCGAAGTATGACTTCAACATCATCAGGCATTTTCTCTTTACCAAAAATTCCTAGGGCGCGAGACCGGGCCACATTTTTATCTTTCGGAGCTATTCCATCCTCTAGCTCAATACATACCATATCCACGCCTGAGGCTAGTGCTTTAGGAAACATTTCTGGTTTAAGGCCAGGAGTGAAAATGAAGCTGCGCCTAGGCCTTATTTTTTCTTTTGATAACATTCAAAACTCATTCATAAGTGTGTTAATTCATACAATATAAATCTAATTAAATTAAATTTAGTTTAGTTTCTGAGTGACAAAATTCAACAGGTAATTTTTTCTCAGAATTTCATGAATCAAGGTAAAATTAAACTTCAATTGGTGCGTAAAAATTCCATTCATTCCATCAGATCTTAAAAACTAATCCCACTAGTTTTTTACTGCAATGCTTTTTGAAAATGTTAGATTTGATATTGATAAGCTAAACGATTCTTTGTTCAGGGATTTTCTTCACAAATTATTCTTGATATTTTAGAGTAGGGCTCGTAATACACTTTTCAAATATAATTTTAGAGGTAAGAATTTTGTTTGATAGAAATATAAAGATTGCTCCATCAATACTTTCTGCGGATTTTGCCAATTTTGGGGAAGAATGCGAAGCTATTGAAAGCCAGGGTTGTGATTGGGTGCATGTGGATGTGATGGATGGCCATTTTGTTCCTAACATTACTTTTGGTCCAGCTACATGTAAGGCAATTCGCCCGCATATCAAAAGTATCATGGACGTACATTTGATGATCACACCTGTTGATGCATTTGTTGAACAATTTGCAGATGCTGGAGCAGATTTTATCACCGCTCACGTTGAAGCAACGCCACATATTCATCGGACAGTTCAGCTGATCAAAGGGCTAGGTGTAAAGGCAGGAATTGCGATCAACCCAAGCACGCCAGCAGAAAGTATCGAATATTTATTGGATATGGTTGATTTAGTTTGCGTCATGACTGTTAATCCAGGATTTGGCGGCCAGAAATTCATTGAAAGTCAGGTGTCAAAAATCTCTATGTTGAGAAGCATGGTTGGGGATAGGCCTATACATATTGAAATTGATGGAGGGATAACTCCGAAAACTGCGCCTTTAGTAGCTAGGGCCGGTGCGGACGTTTTGGTTGCTGGTTCTGGGGTTTTTTCAGGAGGTTCAGTAGATAATCCTTTAGTTTATGGAGACAATATTAAGATGATTAGGATGGCAGCTGAAGAAGCTCAGAAATTGTAGTTAGGAAAGGAAAAAAAATGGCAGCTATTCCACCAGTTTGCGATTTTGATTGGGTCGCTCCAGATTTTTCTTTACCCGGAGTGGATGAAAGAAAATTCTCACTGAGAACTGTTAAAGGGAGCAATGGAACTTTAATCATGTTTATTTGTAATCATTGCCCTTATGTCTTGGCGGTACTTGATCGAATATTAAGAGACTGTAATGACTTGATTAGTGCGGGCATAGGCGTAGCAGCAATTTCTTCAAATGATGTTGAGGCATATCCAGAGGATAGTTTTCTTAATATGAGGAAATTATCAGAAGAAAATAAATTTCCATTCCCCTATTTGTATGATGAAGATCAATCTGTGGCTCGAAGTTATAATGCTATTTGCACACCAGATTTTTTTGGATTTAATTCTGACATGGGACTTCAATATCGGGGAAGACTAGATGCATCAAGAAAAGAAGCTGGCCCCGACAATCTGAGAAGGGACCTCTATGAAGCCATGACGCAAGTTGCAAGGACTGGGAAGGGGCCAAAAGATCAAATTTCTTCTATGGGCTGCTCTATTAAATGGAAGGAATAGGGACTAGTTTTGGGGAAGAGATTGTACTGATTCATAATCAATCTAACTTATTTGTGAGGCTAGAATCCTAGATTGATAAACGTTCTATTAATTAATCCAGAATAGATAAACTGATTTTGATCAGAAAAAATCAAAAATGCATTGACCTAAGTATTTTTTTGTGACCTAGTTTTAGCACATGGTGAGCGACCCCATATTTTGGGAGAGCAATTAAAAGGGAATATGGTAAAAGCCATAGCTGCCCCCGCAACTGTAAGTGGGTAGAATCAATTCGAAAGTGCCACTGAAACCTTAGGTTTTGGGAAGGCGGATTGTTTTATTTGATCCACGAGCCAGGAGACCTGCCGTGTATTTCACCTGCTTAGTTGTACGGGGAGTACATCTGGGGCGGACATCCGCAAAGGTGAGCAAGTAACCTTTGTGGAGAAATACTCTTCACATTTTTTTAGAACAACGGGTTTTTCAACCGTGCCCCTAATAACGTGAAGAGTAATAACGATGAATATAAAAGTTTTTCAAAGAATACTGAAAGCAATTACAATACTTACGATTTTCCCACTGTCCGCGACGAGTCAGGATTTCAAGTTAGATGAGTTGACAGTTTCAGCCAACACAGTACCAACTTCGATTAATAAAACTGGAGCCATTGTGTCGATTATAGATCGAGAAGAAATCCAAAATTCAAGTGGAAGATTTTTAAGTGAGGTATTGACAAATATTCCAAGTGTATCGCTAACCCAGAATGGGCCATTAGGGTCGCCTTTAGAAATGAATATTAGAGGCTATGGATCAAAGTACAGTAAGGTATTTTATGATGGTATTGACATTGCTGACGTGACGGGGGTTGAGGTAAAACCAATAATAGTAGGTATTCCTGCTCACCATCTAAATAAGATTGAAGTATTACAAGGTAGCCAATCGGCGCTGTATGGATCTGAAGCTGTTGGTGGAGTCGTGTTTCTGGAAACAGTCAATTCATCCAAAAGCGATGGCAGTCAAGTTGAAGCACAATATGGTAGTTTCAATACTAGGTCCTTCTCTATTTCTAATGGATACAAGGTCAAAAATACCTCACTTGATATGAGATTTTCCAATTTTGAGACGGAGGGTTTTTCTGCAAAAGAAAATAGTAAGCCTGGAGCTGAAAAAGATGGTTATTTCAATCGAGAGTTTTCTGTTAAAACATTTTCTGATTTTGAGAATGGAGCAACACTATCCCTCAACTATCTGACCACCTTTAATAAGGGTGAATATGATGGATTCATGGGAGATGCTAAGGGGTATTACTACACGCAGCTCAACCGTGGAGTGAGAGCCGATTTATCAGTTCAATCCAAGGAAAATGAACATAAATTAGGACTCAATTATTTCAGTACTAGCCGTACTCAATTTTCTCCGTTCTCTTCAACAGACTATTATGGAAACCGAGCGACATTAGATTACAAATTGCTACGCAATCTAAATTTTGGACGGGCAATCATTGGTTTCAGTGGAGTGGGGGATATGGTGGAAATAGCACAGGAGGAAAAAAGCGTCACGACGTTGTCTGCCTTAGCTTCTTTACTTGCTAAGCCAGTTCTCAATACAACACTTGATACGACAGTTCGTATTGATCAGCACTCTGTCTTTGGTGAAAAAATTACTGGGAGAATGACTGCTACTTATCGACCTTCCCAATCTTTACTACTTAAGTTGGGTGGAGGAACCGGCTTTAGAGCGCCTTCATTAGATGAAATGTATGGTCAATATAATACTAATGATCTCACTTATTATAAGGCAGATGCAAATGGGGACTTTACAGTAGTTTATGGAAATTCGGCTCTTAAACCAGAAAACAGTACAAGTTTTGATGCAGGATTTTATTATAGCCTAGACACTTTAGGGGCAATGTTAAGTGGAAGTGTATTCAACATTCAAGTGGATAATGCAATCACTTATGATTCAGGAGATCCTAATGACTGGTATGATGGGACATATAAGCAATTAGGAACAAAGTCTCAAAGGCAAGGGATCAATTTAAAGTTAGATTTTGCCTTAGCAGAGGAATCAAAAGTTGGTTTATCATACACTGGAACAACAGATGAAAAAGGTAAGAATGTCTCTAATATTCCAAAACACATTTTCAATTTAGCTGTGAGCTCTAAAGTGACTGATAAGTTTGCAGTTACTGGAGATTTTAAAGTAGTTAGAGATCTTACCGGTGTCCTTAGTGATGGTTCCGGTGTAGTCAATTTAAAGGACTATAATGTGTTGAATGGGAAAATAATTTATCAAATTAATGACAATAACCAAGTTTACCTTAATGCTGAGAATTTACTTGATGAGAATTATGAAACCGCTGGGGGTTTTAGTACTTCTAGAAGGGCATTTTATGTTGTCTATAAGACTGATTTTTAGATTCAATTTGTTGGATTGGAAATGATGAAAGTACCGTTTCTATTTTCTTTTTGTATTCATTCAATTATGATCTTAGCGTTTGTGGCATTAAACCCATCTAATAAAATTAAATTTCGCCCGGACACATACTCATCGAATGTTTCCATCATTAACTTAAATTATTTTAATGCTATGGTTTCTAAATCTCCAATTGTTGCAGATAACCCGCCACCCTTTCATTTAGAAAAAAGCCTAAAGAAGCATCAAGAGGTTGGTATTTCAGAGGTTCTAAATGAAAGCAGTGATCTGGATTTTTATTATCCATATGTAGCATTGGGTACATCAGTTGATAAAGAATTTGACGCGCCATTTTTAGATGGATTGAGCTATCAACGTGACCATTTTCCAAGAGAAAATAATTCAATCTTTAAAAAAATTTCTCTTTCTGATGTAAAATTAGACAAGGAAGAAAATTCTATTCCAGTTAGCTTTTTTAACAGTAATAACCCAAAAGAGGAAATCTTTATTAAACCATCAGTAACTTTGGAAAATTTTATTGGGAAGATTTCTATTGATAACAATCTATTACAGTCCAATAATAAGATCTTCACAAAGTTGAACCAGGATATGCAAAATATGGAGAGTGATTTTTTAGGAGAAATTGTTAATAAGGATACCATGTCTCATGAATTAACTAATCATTTTTCTATTGGCCAAAATCCAGTTAACCAAAATTTTTCAGATGGCAATAGTCTCCTCTCCCCAAAAAAATCAAATGATAAGGATCTGAAAAGTTCTCTCAGAGATGTTTTTAGTAAATTGGAAAGAGAAGACAAGGATGCAACCCCTGTTATTCTTGATAGGGAATCCTCACACCAGGGTCAGCAGGTTCAAATGAACAAGGAAAAATCGAAGGAGTTCTTCGCGAATAATCCAGAGGAAGAGAAAAAGGAATTAAGACTTTGGGGCGTTAGTATTAAAGAGAAAATTTATTCGAATTTAAGATATCCACATATTGCTATAATTAAGAAAATTGGGGGAAAAGTAACTATTCAATTAAAAGTGACAAAAGAGGGAATACTGGAGAAATTGAAGTTACTGCAATCTTCAGGCTTTGCCATTTTAGATGAAGAAGCTCTAAGAGCCACGGAACAAGCACATAGTTTCCCATCGGCGCCTGCTTCTCTCAATCACACAACATATTCCTTTAGCTTACCAATAAAATTTGAAATTTAGGTACCACAAAATGTCTGTGTAATTTCTTCGCTTGATTTCGGAGAATGCGCAAATGGGTCTTGAAGGGATCTCTCCTTAAAGGGGTTCATGAGCCCAGCCAACAAATCTTTGAAAGGATTCATATTTTCGTCATAGATAGCCGAATTCAACGCTTGTTCTACCAAATGATTGCGAGGAAAAGCAGATGGATTTTGTAATCGAAGACGTTTTGTGAGTTCCGTCTGATCAACTTTCTCAGACATTAACCTCTTTCTCCAACTAATATACCAATTAGAAGATTCTATTGTTTTTATTGTTTTTTGATGATCTGAAGTCATACTTTCTTTCAATTGAACTGCCTCTAACAAATCACCCAGAAAATAAAAAGAGTTATGAAAATCTAGATTTTCGTCATGAAGTAAATTGAGGAAATTTTCCACTAAACCCTTATCCACTGTTTCTGTCTTACATAAGGCTAATTTACTAGACATTTTTCTTACCCAAAAATCTTCGTAAAGTTTTGGGAATTCATTTAAGATTTCCTCTGCTTTTTCTATTGCTGTATCAACATTTGTGTCTATTAGGGTTAGCATAGTTTCGGCTAACCTAGTTAAATTCCAGAGGATTATCTTGGGTTGATTTTGATAACAGTATCGACGGGTGTGGTCAATTGAACTATAAACTTTGTCAAATTGAAATCGATCCATGAAAGCACAAGGCCCATAGTCGATAGTTTCACCAGACACATTAGTGTTGTCTGTATTCATCACCCCGTGGATAAACCCAATACTCATCCAGTGACTTATTAAATCAGCTTGTTTTTTGACGATATTGCGAAATAGTTCTAGATACACATTTCCTTTCCAAAGATTGGATGGGTAATGTCTTCCAATAATATAATCTGCTAGTATTTTTAACTCTGAAGTCATTTGTCTGGCATGGAAATACTGGAATGTACCAATTCGAACATGGCTGCTTGCTACCCGAACCAACAGTGCTCCCGGGAGTTGTCTTTCTCGGATCACGGTTTCTCCTGTACTTATAGCTGCCAAACTTCTCGTTGTTGGAATATTTATAGCATTCATATATTCTGAAATTAGATATTCTCTTAGTACTGGTCCCAAGGTGGCTCTACCATCGCCATTTCTTGAAAAAGGTGTTCTACCAGAGCCCTTTAACTGCACGTCCCTTTTGTTCCCGTTGATATCCTTAATTTCACCTAAGAGTAGTGCTCTGCCATCACCTAGCTGAGGAACAAAAGTTCCAAACTGATGTCCGGCATAAGCTTGGGCTAGCGGCTCTGATCCAGTCACTATTTCCTGACCCGAAAGAAATTTGATTCCTTCATCTTGAATAAGCCAAGTAGGATTCAATCGTAATTCTTCAGCAAGCTCTGTGTTGAGGTTGACAATATTGACTTTTGGCATGCTTTCCGGATTTACCCGAGCATAGAATTCCTTAGGTAAGAGTGCGTAGGAATTTTCAAATTTTATACCACTTTGATTTCCCATCTCAATGCGTGCCTAATGTTTGGGATCATGGTGGTTAATTTGCATCAAGAGTTTTACGCAATTTTTCGACTATTTGGTCAATGTGACTATTCTCAGATATAAACATAGGGGCCACTATGCCAGTGTCTCCAGTGAATTTTATATGTAGTCCATTCCAGAATAGGTCTTTTTGTAATTTACCACCTCTTTTTCCTACATTTCCATCAGCGTGCATTTCCACCCCAGCCATAAGACCAATACCTCTAACATCCTTTACCAAAGGGTGACTGCTAAGAGAGAATATAGCATCAAGGAAATAAGTTGAAAGATTGTTAGCTCTCTCAAAAAGGCCCTCATCTGCATAAATCTTAAGGGAAGCCAGGCCAGCTGCACAGGCGGCAGGGTGACCAGAATAAGTATAACCATGAAAGAATTCTATAGCACCCTCATTTGCACGGTCAGTCACCACCTCATAAATTTCATCTTTAACACAGACGGCACCCATTGGCATGGATCCATTTGTTAGAGCTTTAGCCATAGTCATGATATCCGGTTTAACGTGAAATTTGTCTGCAGCAAAGTTTGTTCCCATTCTTCCGAAACCAGTAATTACTTCATCAAAAATTAGCAGTATGCCATTTTGGTCACAAATTTCTCTTAATCGCTCTAGATATCCAACTGGCGGTACTAATGTTCCTGTTGAACCGGCGACAGGCTCGACTATGCAAGCGGCGATTGTTTGTCCGCCATAGGTTTGCACAAACCTATCCAAATCATTTGCTAATTCTTTTCCTTCCAATGGTTGACCTTGGACATTTAAATTTTCCCCAGTCCAGGTGTGTCTCATCATAACAATACCAGGCATAACCACAGGGAAGGTTCTTCTGTTGTTGACCATGCCGGAAAGAGATACCCCTCCCATATTAACGCCGTGGTAAGCCCTTTCTCGACTGACAAATCGATTTCTATTTTCGCCCATTGCAGAATGATACGCCATAGTGATTTTCAAGGCCGTGTCAACGGCTTCCGAACCTGAGTTCACAAAAAAAACATGGTTCATACCGTCCGGGGTCAGTTCAGATACTTTATCGGCCAATTCAAAGCTAGCTCCATGCCCAGTCCCAAAGGGTGAAGTGTAGGTATTTATTTTCATTTGTTCATGAACTGCTTCGATTATTTTTGGGTGGCAATGTCCTGCCGGACAACAAAACAAACCTGAGGATCCATCTATGACACTGTTCCCCATATGGTCTTTCATTAACACTCCTGATGCTTCAGCAATAAGGCGAGGGCTCGCTTTAAAACCTCTGTTATCAGTAAAAGGCATCCAATGATTTTCTAGTGAATTTCTATTAATATTATAAGCCATTTTTCCCCTCACAAAAGTACGTTAACATAGGTCTTTAACAGAAAAGGAAATCTTATAAGAGACCCTTGGTTTAAATATACGATACCAATTCTATATTGGCTAGCACAATTCTGATTAGGAAACACAACCTTTAATTCATTTTGAAGTGATTGTTAATTCACTCCCTCTATACAGAGGATCAATTGATTTAATTGAGCTTAATCAAATTGCTGATTCATTAATTTGAAATATATCTAAGGCCAAAAGTTTTTGCTACTAGTGGTCAAAATTATGAAAGAAGATTTTAATTACTGACAGATCCGATTGAGTAATTGGTATCACCACTATCATGGTCATGAAAATTTCGTCAGTATTGTCAGGATGAAACTTGAAAAACCAATGGTTGATCATTAGACTTGCCGTAACTTTAACAAAAAAGATGAGCGGGCAAGTAATGAAAAAATCCTCTGAATCTAGTCAGAAAAAAGATGTTCCTGAACTCAGTAAATTTGATTGGCAAGATCCTCTGCTAATAGAAGATAACTTGTCTGAGAGTGAAAGACTTTTAATTAAATCAGTTAGGCAATTTTCTGAAAAGGAGTTGCAACCAAAAGTTGCAAAAGCTTTTCAGTCTGAACAGATTGACAGAGGTGTGATTAGAGCGATGGGTGATATGGGCCTTCTAGGTGTCACTATCCCAGAGAAATATGGAGGTTTAGACAGTAACTATGTTTCTTATGGTTTGATAGCCAGAGAAATTGAGCGAATTGATTCAGGTTATCGGTCTATGATGTCAGTTCAATCGAGTTTGGTCATGTATCCAATTTTTGCCTTCGGTTCAGCAGAACAAAAAGAGAGGTTTTTACCTGGGTTAGCCAAGGGGGATCTTGTTGGATGCTTTGGCTTAACTGAAGCAAATGCTGGATCCGATCCTGGGGGTATGACAACGCGAGCAAAGAAAGTACCTGAGGGGTATAAGCTGGCAGGTGAAAAGTGCTGGATTTCTAATAGTCCCATTGCAGATGTCTTCATTATTTGGGCAAAATCGGACGCTCATGATGGAAAGGTAAGAGGTTTTATATTGGAGAAAAACATGCCGGGGTTGTCTGCTCCTGTGATTGATGGAAAGCTTAGTCTGAGAGTTTCAGTAACGGGCAAAATTGTTTTGGATAATGTTATTGTTAAAGAAGATGCTCTACTGCCAGAGATTGAAGGTTTAAAGGGGCCATTTGGTTGTTTAAACAGAGCGAGATATGGAATTTCTTGGGGTGCTCTGGGAGCGGCCGAATTTTGTTGGCACACTGCCAGACAGTATGGTCTTGATAGGCATCAATTTCGGCGCCCACTAGCTCAGAACCAATTATTTCAAAAGAAACTAGTTGATATGCAAACTGAAATCAGTCTTGGATTAGGTGCTGTTTTATCTTTAGGTAGATTAATGGATGAGGGGCGTGCAAGTCCAGAAGCAATCAGCTTATTAAAAAGAAATAACTGTGGAAAGGCATTAGAAATAGCGAGAAATGCTAGAGACATGCTAGGTGCCAATGGAATTGATATATCTTACGGGGTTATGAGACATTTGATCAATTTGGAAACTGTCAACACCTATGAGGGAACCCATGATATTCATGCACTAATTTTGGGCAGGGCTCAAACAGGTCTACAAGCCTTTTTCTAATTTGGAAGGTTACCATCAGAATAATTTTTTCTAGGAAGGTTGAAGTGGTCTTTATTTCTTGTTTTACATAAGATAACGCTATAATTTTTTCATAAAAGCTGTGAAAATTTCTATGATTTTCGCGCCGTCAATTGGGGGTAGTATGTCAGAGTTACCAAAATCAGCAAGGATAGTTATCATTGGTGGAGGGGTCGTTGGGGTTTCTTGCCTTTATCATTTAGCAAAAGCAGGTTGGAAAGAACTTCTCCTTTTGGAAAAAAATGAACTTACTGCGGGCAGCACCTGGCATGCTGCCGGAAATGTTCCGACATTTTCTTCATCTTGGGCCATCATGAACATGCAAAGGTATTCGACTGAATTATATAGGGGTTTATCAAAAGCCGTTGATTACCCAATGAATTATCATGTCACGGGCTCTGTGAGATTATCTCATTCGAAAGAGCGTATGCAGGAATTTCAGCGTGCTAAAGGTATGGGAATTTATCAAGGAATGGATCTGGAAGTCATTGGCTTGAGTGAATTGAAGGAAAAGTATCCTTTTATAGAAACCCATGACCTTGCAGGAGCTCTTTTTGATCCAAATGACGGTGACATAGATCCAGCCCAGCTTACACAAGCCTTGGCTAAGGGTTCTCGAGATATGGGTGCTTCCATAGTTCGCTTTTGCTCTGCAACAGGTATAGGGAGATTAATAGATAAATGGATTGTTAAAACCAATAAAGGTCCTATTGAGTGTGACATTGTTGTCAATGCTGCCGGATATTATGCGAAGAGGGTGGGGGATTGGTTTTTACCGTATGGTGGTCGAAGTGTACCCATGGCAGTGATGAGCCACCAGTATCTATTAACTGAGGAAATTCCAGAACTAGCAAGAAGAGTTGAGGAAACAAATCATAAATTGCCGTTACTAAGAGATGTCGATAGTAGCTACTATTTGAGACAGGAGAAAAATGGGTTGAATTTAGGACCGTATGAGAAAAATTGTAAGGTCCATTGGAAAGACGAAGATGATCCTTTACCAGAAGACTTTAGTTTTCAGCTATATCCTGATGATTTAGATCGGCTTGAATGGTATGTCGATGATGCGATGAAAAGGGTGCCAATTTTGGGACGAGCCGGTATTTCCAAAGTAATCAATGGACCTATTCCCTATACTCCAGATGGCAATCCCCTGATTGGTCCATCTCCTGGGTTAAAGAATGTTTTTGAGGCCTGTGTATTCACTTTCGGAATCGCTCAAGGCGGTGGAGCCGGTAAGGTATTAGCAGAATGGATTACAGAAGGTTCAACTGAATGGGACATGTGGTCTTGTGATCCAAGAAGATTTACAGCTTTCGCTGATGATGATTACTGTCAGGCTAAGGCGGCAGAGGTTTACGGTCATGAGTATGCTATTCATTTTCCCTTCCATTCTTGGCCAGCCGGCAGAAATAAGAAACTTTCCCCTATACATGATAAGATCATAGAAAAAGGGGGACAAATGGGTGCATATAATGGATGGGAACGTGCTAATTGGTTTGCCAAACTCGGAGATGATACGTCTGAAGCTTCAACTCAGACCTGGAAGAGAGAAGGACCGTGGTTTCAAAGGGTAAAAGAAGAATGTTTGGCTGTAAATTCTGATGTTGGAGTATTGGACCTTCCAGGTTTTGCAAGATATCATGTGAGTGGAGTAGGGGCTGGCGATTGGTTGCTAAGTCAAATTGTTGGAGGTTTACCAGCAGTAAATCGCATTAGCCTTGGATATTTTTCTGATGAGCGTGGCCGTGTTTTGACTGAAATGTCAATTATGCACTTTGGAAAAGATGAATTCACATTAATTACTGCAGGGTCAGCACAATGGCATGATTTAGAAGTACTTAGAAAAGGGGTCACTGAAGGTTCAAAAATTAACGTAGTTGATCAGACGGAGGAATGGTTTTGCTTAATCGTTACTGGGCCCAAATCAAGAAACCTGATGAACAAAATATCTAATGCTGATTTAGAGTTACCTTGGTTATCTTTACAAAGGGTTAAGATTCTAAATAAAGATGTTTTGTTAGCGCGTGTTAGCTATGCTGGCGAACTTGGCTGGGAAATACATGTTAGGAAAGAGGATTTGCAAGAAGTTTATGATCTAGTAATCTCGGAAGGTGCTACTCCTTTTGGTATGTTTGCGCTTGATAGTCTACGGGTTGAAAAAGGTTATAGAGCATGGAAGGGAGATCTTTCAACTGATTATACCATTTTAGAGAGTGGATTAGGTAGGTTTATCAAATTTGATAAGGCACAATCTTTCCCGGGTAAAGAAGCTTTGCTTAAAGAAAAGCAAAGGGGGGAAACCAAAAAATTTGTAACTATGATTGTTGAAGGGAATGAATGTGACGCACCATACATGTCCACTGTCATGTTTGATGGTAAAATAGTTGGTGAAGTTACAAGTGGTGCTTATGGTCATAGAGTAGGATCTTCAATAGCATTAGGAATGGTTATAGCTGATGTGGCAAAGCCTTATCAGCAAGTTTCTATAGATATCTTTGGACAATCATATAAAGCTATTATTCAAGAACCGGGACCACTCTGGGACTCAAAAAACATGGCTCTAAAATCATGAATTTACCGAAAAATACTAGGGCAGTAATCATTGGTGGGGGCATTTCTGGTTGTTCTGTAGCTTATCATTTGGCCAAGCTGGGTTGGAAAGATGTGGTACTTTTGGAAAGAAAAAAATTAACTTCCGGTACTACTTGGCATGCTGCTGGTTTAATTGGTCAGTTGCGAAACTCCCAAAACATGACCCGATTGGCCAAATATTCTGCAGAACTCTATGTCGATTTGGCAAAGGAAACCGACATTGAAACAGGGATGAAACAAAATGGTTCAATAACAGTTGCTCTCACTGAGAGTCGAAAGGAAGAACTTAACCGACAAGCCGCTTTGGCTAGAGCTTTTGGAGTTGAAGTCAGTGAAATTGGACCAAATGAAATTAAGGAAAAATATCCTATCCTCAACACGGATGATGTTCGCTCTGGGGTTTTTCTCCCCAAAGATGGTCAAGCAGACCCTGCTAATATTGCGTTAGCTTTGGCGAAGGGTGCCCGGCAAATGGGTGTACAAATAGAAGAGGGAGTTACAGTTACTGATGTAGATATTGATTGTGACGTGGTCCGGGGTATTAAGTATTGTTTGGAAAGTGGAGAGACAGGAAATATTTCATCAGATATTGTAATTAATTGTGGAGGTATGTGGGCTAGAGAATTAGCTGCAAAAAGCAATGTTGTCATTCCCTTACATGCCTGTGAACATTTTTACATTGTAACAGAACCCATTGAGGCTCTTGGCCAATTACCAGTACTCAGAGTACCTGACGAGTGCTCTTATTATAAAGAAGATGCAGGTAAGATGATGCTGGGGGCCTTTGAAAGTAGGGCTAAACCATGGGGAATGAACGGCATACCAAAAGATTTCTGTTTCGATCAACTGCCCGAAGATTTGGAGCATTTTGAACCTATTTTATCACTTGCCCTAAAGCGCATGCCTGTTCTCAATTCCGTTGGTGTTAGGACATTTTTTAATGGGCCAGAGAGCTTTACTCCTGATAATAGATACTATCTAGGAGAGTCTGTTTCCTGCGAAGGATATTGGTTGGCTGCTGGATACAATTCAATCGGGATTGTATCATCTGGTGGCGCTGGGATGGCTCTTGCTAAATGGATCACCGATGGGGAGCCGCCTTTTGATCTTTGGGAAGTTGATATTAGAAGAGCAGAGCCGTTTCAACAGAATCGAAACTACCTAAAAGATAGAGTGACAGAAAGTTTAGGGTTACTCTATGCAGATCATTTTCCATACTTGCAACCTGAAACAAGTCGCAATATTCGGCGCTCACCTTTTCATAGTTATCTCAAGGATCTAGGGGCTGTTTTTGGGGAAGTGGCTGGCTATGAAAGAGCAAATTGGTTCTCCGTAAAAGGACAAAAAGCAGAGTATCAGTATTCCTGGGGAAAACAAAACTGGTTCGAAAATCAAAAATTGGAACACCAATCAGTCAGGGAGGGTATAGGGATT
The DNA here is from genome assembly GCA_029243395.1 of Paracoccaceae bacterium. Lineage (GTDB taxonomy): Bacteria > Pseudomonadota > Alphaproteobacteria > Rhodobacterales > Rhodobacteraceae > CACIIZ01. Next base: position 44,674 of record JAQWSE010000002.1, read on the forward strand.
TTTGATATGTCATCTTTTGGAAAAATTAGAGTTGAAGGAGATGAAGCTTTAGATGTGTTACAGTATGTATGCACTGGTCAAATGGATGTGCCTATAGGGAAAATTGTGTACACACAAATTCTTAATCAAAAGGGTGGTATTGAAAGTGACCTGACCGTTTCTCGTCTAGCAAAAACTACATTCTTACTGGTTGTTCCTTGTGCAACACTTCAGAGGGACTTAAAGCTTCTCAGGCGCTTCACAAAATTTAGAAAAGTGGCAGTGATAGATGTGAGTGCTTTGGAAGGTGTACTCTCAATTATGGGCCCAAATTCGCGTCAGTTATTATCTAAGGTCTCACCTAATGATTTTTCAAATGAATCCCATCCCTTTGGAACTTGGAAAGATATAGAAATAGGTTTTGGTGTGGCTAGAGCCCATAGAGTTAGCTATGTGGGGGAGCTAGGATGGGAGATTTATATAAGCTCTGATCAATGTGCTCATGTCTTTGAAGAGATTTGGAAAATTCGAGATCAAGTTGATTTTAGATTATGTGGGTTACATACTTTAGATAGCTGTAGGATAGAGAAAGCTTATCGCCATTTTGGTCACGATATAACAGATGAAGATCATTTGATTGAGGCGGGTCTTGGGTTTACAGCTGACATTTCAAAAGATGATTTTCTTGGTAAGCAGGCCATTTTGGAAAAAAAAGATCATGGTGTTAATAGATTAATGTTGCAATTTCTACTCGATGACCCATCAAGAATGGTTTACCATAATGAACCAATTATTAGGGAGGATAAAATTGTAGGTTATCTCACTTCTGGTAATTATGGTCATTTCTTAGGAGCCGGTGTTGGATTGGGGTATGTAGACTGTAAAGGCTTGACTGAAAAACAAATTTTGAACTTTAGCTATTCAATTGATGTTGCTGGCAAAGTTGTCCCGGCTAAAGCTAGTATAAAACCGATGTATGATCCAAAATCTATTAGGGTCAGGATGTAAAAAAATGAGAAAAGATATTCGAGATAGAGAGAAGAATAAGAGGTCAGGAGGAAGAGCTGCAAGACAAGCATTAAGGTCTGCACCTTTGGCGAAGGAGCTAAGGCCAGTGAAACCTGGATTGTTAGGGGGTACCTATAATCCGCTAAGTGAGGAGGAAATAACTAAAATTCACTATGCTGCTCTTCAGGTCCTTGAAGAAATTGGTTTAGCTGATGCTCCTGAAAGTGGTGTAAAAGCTATGACTGATGCTGGAGCAATCTTGGGAGATGATGGTAGATTAAAGTTTCCAAGATCTCTGGTAGAAAAAATGTTATCGTTTGCCTGCAGAGATTTTTCACTTCATGGCAGAAGTTCTGAGCATGACCTTTTACTAAAAAAGAATAGGGTTCACTATGGTACAGCTGGAGCAGCAGTACATGTTGTTGATTTGGAAACAAATAATTATCGTGATAGCACTGTCTCAGACCTGTTTAACGCAGCAAAACTAGCTGATCATCTTGATAATATTCATTTTCTCCAAAGGCCTATGGTTTGTAGAGATATTAAGGATAATTTTGAGATGGATCTCAATACGATCTATGCATGCTGTTCCGGGACTAGTAAGCATGTTGGGGTATCCTTTACGGAGGCTTCTTTTGTAAAGCCAATAATGGAAATGGTTCATCTGCTTTCAGGAAATGAAAGTAATTGGCGAGGAAGACCGTTTATATCCAATTCTAATTGTTTTGTAGTACCTCCTTTAAAGTTTGCCACAGAAAGTTGTTCAGTAATGGAGGAATGTATAAGGCAAGGCATGCCAATTTTACTTCTTTCTGCAGGACAGGCAGGAGCGACTGCTCCAGCGCCAATTGCTGGAGCTATAGTTCAGGCAGTTGCTGAATGTTTAGCTGGCGTTGTCTATGTTAATTCAATTGAGAAAGGGTTCCCAGCCGTTTTTGGAACCTGGCCATTTGTGTCAGATCTGCGAACAGGAGCAATGTCTGGAGGATCAGGAGAGCAAGCACTCTTGACTGCAGGATGTGCTCAAATGCATAGATTCTATAATTTGCCGGGAGGTGCAGCTGCTGGAATTGCCGACTCAAAATTACCGGACATGCAAGCTGGTTGGGAACAAGCAACGTCCAATGTCATGGCGGGCCTTTCAGGACTAAACTTGGTATATGAGGCAGTGGGCATGCATGCTTCTCTATTAGGATTTTGTTTAGAGAGCATGATTTTAGGAGATGACTTATTAGGTCAAGCATTACGCTGTGTAAAAGGAATTAATGTGGACGACAAAAGCCTAAGCGTGGAAACTATGAGATCTGTTTGTTTGAAAGGCCCAGGTCATTATCTCGGCCATGAACAGACCTTGGGTCTAATGCAAACAGAGTATATTTATCCTAACTTAGGAGATAGGTCTAGCCCAAAGGAATGGGCTGAGAATGGTAAGCCAGATCTTTTAATGAAAGTCAAAGAAAAAAAGCAAGATTTGTTATCAAGCCGATCAAAAGCAGAACTATCCCCATCAGTTAGAAAAGAGATTATTAAAAAGTTTCCTATCCACCTAAAAACGTAAAGGACTCCATTTAATCCCTTATTTTATAACCAGTCTTAAAGATTATTGAAACAACTGTAATGCATAATAACAGAAATGTGATCATGCAAAACAGGGAAATGTGTATTGCAACATCCGATGAGCCAAAAAAACTCCAGCGAAATCCGTTAATAATATAAAAGATTGGGTTTAGCTTTGTGATAGTTTGCCAAAATACTGGTAACATCGATGTGGAATAAAAACTTCCACCTAAGAAAACTAATGGTGTGATGACAATTAATGGTATTAGTTGAAGTTTTTCCCAGTTTGAAGCCCACAATCCTATTATAAAGCCAAAAAGGGAAAATGTAATTCCGGTAATTATGAGTAGGATCAACATCCAGAGGGGGTGTTGTATTTCAAAGGAGACAAACGCTGTCGCTGTTAGCAGGATGAGAAAACTAATCAATATTGATTTGGTAGCAGCTGCTCCCACATATCCAATAATCACTTCAAAAGCTGAAATTGGGGCTGACATCATCTCATAAATAGACCCCGTATATTTGGGTAAATAAATACCAAATGCAGCATAGTTAACGCTAGTTGTCATGACTGAAAGCATCATGAGACCTGGAATTATGAATGCACCATATGGCACTCCATCCAATTGAGATATTTTGCTTCCAATGGCTGCTCCAAAGACGATAAAATATAGAGAAGTTGAAACTACCGGAGCCAGTATACTTTGCATGATAGTTCTAACTGCTCTAGCCATTTCAAACTTGTAAATTGCTTTAATGGAATTGAAGTTCAATGTCTTTCCTCGTCTGCTATTATTTCAAGAAAAATATCTTCCAGTGAGCTTTCGGAAGTATGAATGTCCTTAATAGATAAACCAGTTTCAGCAATTATCTTTAAAGTATTAGAGATACCCATCTTGTTATCAGAATTAGATACTTCGAAGAAGATAGAATTTTTATCTTCAGAGAGGGAAACTTTTTCCTTGGAGAGTTTTTTGGGGATAGAATAAAGTTTTTCTCTTAATTCCACTGAAACTACTTTCTTCCCAAACTTTTTAATTAATCTTTTCTTTTCTTCTACTAATAGGAGCTTACCTCTATTCAGGATTCCGACCCGGTCAGCTATAATTTCAGCCTCCTTTATGTAGTGTGTTGTGAGTATAACAGTAACGCCACCTTTCCTCAGATCAATAATGAGATCCCACATTTCCTTCCTAAGTTGAACATCGACTCCCGAAGTAGGTTCATCGAGGAACAGGATTTTAGGTTTATGAGATAGGGCTTTCGCAATGAGCACCCGTCTCTTCATTCCACCAGACAGAGCAATAATGGGAGTATTTTTTTTTTCCCATAATTTGAGGGATTTGAGGATTTTCTCGATATAATCAGCATCAGGATTTTTCCCAAACAGACCGCGGGTGAATTTAACAGTTTCTATTACACTTTCGTAATTTTCGAGAGGGAATTCCTGAGGTACTAAACCGATTAAAGATCTTGTCTTTTTGTAGTTTCTTATTGTGTCAAAACCCGACACTTTGATAAAACCAGAAGTTTGTCTAGTTAGTCCACAGATAGATGATATTAAGGTAGTTTTACCGGCACCATTTGGGCCTAAAAGGGCAAAGATTTCACCAGATTTAATTTCTAAAGAAATTTCTGCCAATGCTATTAGGTTTGGGTCATAGACTTTATTAAGATTTTGAATTGATATCATTGCTACGGTGAAACCTGACAATCTAAATAGTGGATCTATATAGGGTAGGGATTTTCCCTATGTATACTATTTAGTTCAGTTAATATCTCTTGCGATAATTCCAAGTCTAAACCGTTAATAATTGTTTGAAGTTGTTCACTTCGAGTCGCCCCAAAGATAACTGACCCCATGAAAGGTCTTTGGGCACAAAAGGCTAAAGCCATATTTATAGGATTTAGTTGAAACTTTTTTGCTATAGCTAGATACCGTGCGACCGCGCTCATGGATCTTTGATTAACTCGCCCATTAAGTCCAGGAGTGAACTGTAATCGTGAATTCTGGGGAACTTTTCCATTTTGATATTTCCCAGTCAAAAGGCCAGCAGCAAGTGGAGAGTAGGCTAACAAATGTACATTTTCATTGTGGCACACCTCTGCCAAGTCTGTATCGAAATAACGGCATAACAGACTATACTCGTTTTGAATCGACACAATTTTTTCAAAACCATTTTCAGAAGCAATTTTGATAAATTGCATTGCACCCCAAGCGCTTTCATTAGATAAACCAATTGTTCTAATCTTTCCTTCTTTGACTTGTCCGGAAAGATAATCGAGAATTTCAAATGTATTATCTTTAACCTCACTCGTAATCTGTTGTGTAGGATCAAATTTCCAATTTTGTCTAAAATGATATGAGCCTCTGTTTGGCCAATGAAGTTGGTAAAGGTCTACATAATCTGTGTTTAACCTTTTAAGACTTTCTTCAAGTGCAACCGCTATCGTATTTTTTGAAATAGGGGAACCGTCACGAACTGTCTTACTTCCCTCGCCAGTAATTTTTGTTGCTATGACTATGTCATCTCTACGGTTTCTTTTCTTCAGCCAATTACCAATAATTTTTTCCGTTTCTCCGACCGTTTCACGGCGGAGAGGATTTGTAGGATACATTTCAGCCGTATCAACGAAGTTAATTCCATTCGAAATTGAATGTTCCAATTGCCAGTGCCCTTCGTCCTCAGTAGTAGCCTCACCCCAGGTCATAGAGCCTAAACAGTAAATACTGACCCTCAAGTTACTTTTACCTAAGTATTTATATTTCAAATCAGTTCTCCCAAATTTCGTTTATTGACATCTTTCTTTTAATAGTTTCGGTACTTGAGCCTAACTCAGGGGAACCTTTTTTATAATTCAGTTCAAAATCTTTAAAAAGAATGGGAGTCCTGATGAAAGGTTCGCCTTGTGCCAATTTTACGATCTCTCTCGATATGGCCTGGGGGTGCGTTAATGCATGTTTTACCGAATTTACTGGACCAACAGGAACTTTAGCGTTCTGTAATACCATAGTAATTTCGGCTTTTCCCAATACCTTCAATTTCTTGGACATTTGCTCGATTAGCTCTTGCCTATTTTTTAAACGGGCTTGATTTGTGGAAAATTTAGGAGCTAAAGAAAAATCCCAGTGAAAAGCTTTACACATTGCTTTAAACTGGTTGTCATTTCCGCATGCTACTACTATCATGCCATCTTTAGCTTCAAAAACTTGATAAGGAACAATGGAGGGGTGAGAATTTCCCATCCTTTCTGGTGTGATTCCAGATAAGAGGAATGTAGATGCTTGGTTAGCTAAAACAGCTAATTGTGTATCAAATAAAGACATATCAATGAATGTCCCTTGGCCAAATTCCTTCCTGGTTAAGAGTGCAGCTTGGATTGCTACAACGCTATAAAGGGAAGTAAAGAGGTCCGCGTAGGCAACTCCAGGTTTAATGGGTGGCCCCATAGTTTCACCGGTCAAGTCCATTATCCCACCCATGGCTTGGATTACAAAATCGTAACCAGGCAAATCTGATAAGGGGCCCGTTTGGCCAAAACCAGTAATAGAACAATAAATCAATCCAGGATTCAATTTTTTTAACGAATCATAATCTAAAGAATATTTCTTGAGATTCCCAACCTTGAAATTTTCTATGACTATGTCAGCTCTTTGTGCCAGGTAGAGAACAACATCTAAATCATTTCTTTTTTTTAAATCGGCTACAATTGATTTTTTCCCCCGGTTGGTACATTTGAAATATGGGCTGTCTTCTTTATTTTTCAAATTAGCACCCCAAGAGCGGGTTTCATCTCCAACAGGCGACTCAACTTTTATCACATCAGCTCCTAAGTCAGCCAAAAGTTGGCCGGCCCATGGCCCTGCCAAGACCCTTGCCAATTCTAAAACTTTTATGCCAGTCAGTGGAGGTTTTTTCTTTTGCATTGTTTTTGGTTTGTGTAAAAAGTTACATATGTAGTTTCATGACTTTTGCTGATTATATCGAGCTATACTTCCTAAGAATGTTAAATAATCAATTAGAAGATTTGATTGAGTTTTGGTTGCCAAAGCTATAATGAGTTCTTAAATACCAATCAAGGAGTTATTATGAGATTGTGGTCCTGGCTTAGAAAAAGGTTTAGAAGATCCGGCGTTATAGCGGTCATTCGTTTAGAAGGTGTAATTTCTACGGGAGGTCGCCTCGGAGGAGGTATCAACGATCAGAGCATGGCGCCTCTGATAGAGAAGGCATTTGAGTTAGGAAAACTAAAGGCATTAGCGTTGATAATCAATTCACCAGGGGGGTCACCCTCACAATCTTCTCTTTTAGCAGCCCGTATCATTCGGTTGTCTGATGAAAAGAATGTTCCTGTTTATGCCTTCTGTGAAGATGTTGCAGCATCTGGTGGCTACTGGTTAGCTTGCTCCGCTAACGAAATCTTTGCCGATGAGAATTCTATCGTTGGATCTATTGGGGTTATATCTGCTGGATTTGGTTTTCATGAATTTATTGCACGCCAGGGAGTCGAAAGACGGATTTATACCTCAGGGGAGGAAAAAAGCATGTTGGATCCCTTTAGGCCAGAAAAAAAAGATGAAATTGTGAGATTAAAGTTGATACAAAAATCTATTCACCAAAACTTCAAAGATTTTGTTTCCTTACGAAGGGGGAGAAGAATAGAAGGAAAGAAGGTATTTACGGGAGAGGTTTGGGAAGCTGAGAGAGCTAAGGAGCTTGGTCTCATCGATGGAATTGGTCATTTGGAACCTGTGCTTAAAGAAAGATATGGTCAGGATATAAAGTTTAAAAAATTAGACAGGAAAAGGGGTATTTTTTCGAGATTCGGGAAAGCATCTGTGGATGGGATAATTGACGCAGTCAATGAAAACGTCCATTTTTCAAAGTTCCGTCTTTAAGTGCAAAAAATTGGTAGATCTTTTGGAAAATTTGAATGAAGAAAATTAGGATCCTAAGATTTGACTAAGACAGCCTTGATAACAGGCGGAGCACAGCGCATAGGTAAAGGTATTGCTTTAGCTTTGGCTCGTGAGGGATATGATGTCATAATCCATTTCTCTGAATCCAAAACTGAAGCCAAAAACTTACAGGAACAGTTGGTAGCATTTGGAATAAATGCTTATTGTTTGAGGGCAAATCTTCTCAAAGATGAAGAAATTAAGGACGTCATTGAGCGTGCTTGTCAAAAGCTGGGAAAAGAGCTCACATTATTGATTAACAATGCCTCTATTTTCGAAGAAGACAGTATCCATTCCATGACGACAAATAGTTGGGACAGGCATATATATACCAATTTAAAGGCGCCAGTGTTTTTATCACAATCATTTGCTAAGCAAGTTTCAAAGTGTACAGTTGATAATAATGGTGAATTATTATCCAATGCTAATATAATTAATATTGTAGATCAAAAAGTATTGAATTTGAATCCTAAGTTTTTGACTTATACCTTGGCAAAATCTGGACTCTGGGATTTTACTAAGCTTGCTGCTCAGGCTCTAGGGCCTGAAATAAGAGTGAACGCGATAGGTCCAGGTCCAGTTTTAAAAGCTCATCATCAGACCAAAGATCACTTTCAAAAAAAAAGAAAGAGTACACTACTTGGACGAGGGTCTGACGTAGATGAAATTTGTAGAGCAATAATTTTTATCTTGTCATCACCTGGTGTAACAGGGCAAATGATTTCTATCGATGGTGGGGAGCATCTTAAATGGCGACTAAATTAGAAATAAAACCAACTATTATTGAAAAGATATATAAAAACAATAAGTTATAGAAACTGCATAATTTTTAGGCAACTTATTAAAGTCGTAACAAATTAAAGGGATTTCATGCCCAAAGTGATGTTTACCCCCAGTGTTTTCCACAGAAATGGTGGAAACTTTTACTTAGAGCTAGATCTTATAATTCAGAATTTTTATAAATTGATTTTGTTAGACAATTTCCATTAAGGCTAAAAGCACTAACTAATATTTAATATATGGAACCTAGATGCAAAATAACTTAACTGGAACTGATTTAATAAAGAGTTATTTAGGCACTTTAACGAGTAGTCCTGGCGTATATAGGATGTTAGATGTTAACCACAAGCCATTGTACGTTGGCAAAGCCAAGAATTTGAGAAACCGAGTTTCTTGTTATTCTCAGTACAAGGGTCATTCGCTCAGGATACAGCGAATGATACATGCTACCCACTCAATGATGTTTCTCTCAACAAAAACAGAAACTGAGGCTTTGTTGCTCGAGCACAACCTTATCAAGCAACTAAAACCTAAATTCAATGTGTTATTACGTGATGACAAGTCCTTTCCTTACATTTTTATATCAACAGAACATGATTTCCCACGCATTGAAAAACATCGTGGTAAAAAAACTAGACTGGGTCGTTACTACGGGCCTTTTGCCAATGCATTTGCTGTAAATCGTACCCTTGAAACTCTGCAAAAGGTTTTTTTACTGAGATCCTGTACTGATAGAGAAGTTTCTGCAGGTAATAGACCTTGTTTGAATTATCATCTTAAACGATGTTCAGGCCCTTGTGGGGGTAAGATTAGCAAGGAGAACTATGCAAAACTCGTAAATGATGCCAATGATTTTCTTAGCGGTAAGTCAAAGAGTGTTCAAGATAAGCTTGCTAGGGAAATGATGCTGGCTTCCAAATCCATGAATTTTGAGCTGGCCGCCTCATTTAGAGACCGTATACAAGCTATAACCAAAATTCATCCTTTACAGGGGATAAATCCTGATAAAGTGAGTGAAGCAGATATTTTTGCCTTAAATTTTGAATCTGGTCAGGCATGTATTCAAGTATACTTCATTCGATCTAATCAGAATTGGGGGAATAAGGATTATTATCCGAAAGTGGGTATCGACATGACTCATTCGGAAGTCATGGAAGCATTCTTAGGCCAATTCTATTTAAACAGAGACCCTGCAAGAATTCTCATTTTATCTCATGACATTGAAAATAGACATTTAATGCAAAAACTTTTTACTGAGAAACTAGGTAATCGCGTACAAATCATTGTTCCGCAGAAGGGTGAGAAAAGAAATTTGGTTTTAGATGCTTTACGAAATGCTAAAGAGAGTTTGGCACGTAAGATGGCAGAAAATGCAACACAGATTAAATTGTTGGAAGCAACAGCAGAAGCTTTTGGCTTAAAAGAAAAACCAAAGCGCATTGAAGTTTATGACAATTCCCATATCCAAGGAAGACACGCAGTCGGAGCAATGATAGTTTCTGGGCTAGATGGCTTTGTGAGGTCTGAATATCGCAAATTTAATGTCAAATTAGATGAAATAGAAAATAAAGATGATACAGCAATGATGAAACATGTCTTTGCACGCAGGTTTAAACTTAACGAAGAAATCAAAGATAACAATCATGAGAATAATTTTCCTGACCTTATACTAGTTGATGGAGGTAAAGGACAATTGTCTGCTGTTTCTGGCTTGTTATCCGGATCTGGTTTAGGAAGTATACCGATTGTTGCTATAGCCAAAGGACCTTCCCGAAATTCTGGGAATGAGAGAATCTATTTGAAAGGCAAACATGATTTGAAAATTCCTCTGAATGATCCCTTACGGTATTTTATCCAGAGATTAAGAGATGAAGCACATAGATTTGTTATAGGAGTTCATAGAAAGAAGCGAAGTAAAGCTTTAAGCCAGACTAGATTGGATGATATAGTGGGTCTAGGTAGTATAAGAAAACATAGTTTATTAATGAAATTCGGGTCAACTAAGGAAGTTTCTAGAGCATCAATCGGAGAATTAAGGACTGCAAGAGGAATATCAAGAAATCTTGCTAAGAAAATCCATGATTATTTTAGCGATGATAATTGAAAAAGAAAGGTATATGTTAAGTGTTGAATGTCCCTAATACTATCACAGTTATTCGAATAATTGGATCAGTTTGCATCCCTATGTTACTCTTATTTGAAGCTAAGGAAACTGGGTGCTTATGGGCTCTAATCATTTTCATTTTTTGTTCCGTCACAGATTTTTTAGACGGATATTTTGCTCGCAGGCTAAATCAAACATCTAATTTGGGTAAGATGTTAGATCCAATTGCAGATAAGTTGCTGGTCATATTGGTTTTGGGGTTTCTTACTTTGGTATTTGGGGAGACCTACAGTTATCTTCTAGGTATTCCGAGTGTTATAATTATTACAAGAGAGATAATTGTTTCAGGTATTAGGGAATTTTTCGGTTCTACCGAGGGAGATTTTTCTGTGATGAATTTATCCAAATTTAAGACAGGTATGCAGATGACAGCTATTATTTTCCTTCTGGCTTCTCAACTAAGGAGCTTTGAGAATTTTTATTTATTCCATTTTGGTCTAATTTTCTTGTGGATAGCAGCAGGGTTTGCCTTATACACTGGTTTCGTTTACAGTTATCGCGCCGTGATTTTACTTGGTGAAGAGAGAAAATGAAAATTTTGTACTTTGCATGGCTAAGGGAAAAGATAGGGGTTTCTTTTGAAGAAAAGGAGATTAAGGCAGTTACGGTAATAGGACTTATTGAGGAATTAGTACTATTAGATGAAAAATATTCCATCGCTTTCTCTGACTTAAGTTTTATTAGGGTCGCAGTAGATCAAAAATTGATACAAGATTTTAAAACTTCAATAAAGGATGCAAAGGAAATTGCATTTTTTCCACCAATGACAGGTGGTTAAATTGGCAAAAGAAGAAAATTTCTGTAATCTTTCTGTTTCTGTGCAGGAGCTTGATTTCGACATACAATATGAAATTGATAATATTAAGAGGAGAAAGAAAAATTTTGGTGGTTTAGCAAGCTTTTTGGGTCAAGTACGTGATTCTAGAGAAAATGACAAAACATTATTGTTTTTAGAATTAGAGCACTATCCTGATATGACAGAGAAAGAAATCATTTCAATTTGTAATGATGCCCGGAGCAAGTGGGAATTGCATGATATAAGAGTCATTCATAGAGTAGGAAAACTAATTCCTGGCGACAATATAGTACTTGTTTTAGCAACTTCCTCCCATAGAGAAGAAGCTTTCAAGGCAGTTGAATTTATTATGGATTTTTTGAAGAGTCGTGTACCAATTTGGAAAAAAGAACACTATGAGAGGGATAGTTCTTGGGTGAAAAGTGAGAAATCTGATGAAGAATTACTGTCGAGGTGGTAGTACTCAGCCTTTTTCCTTGATTTAGACAAAGCAGGTTATGAATAATGTAGTGACCAAAATTAAACCAGCATTTCGGTTTGATTTAAACGTTTTCAGGCATGATTTTGTGGAACTTATATCTAATCTAACAATTTGATTAATTAAATGTACTAGCAGCATACAAATACCTAACGTGGTCAACATTATTTTTGGTGTGGTATGAGTTGTGCTACTGAACAGGAGTGATATTCCAACAAGAAACCAGAACGTTAGTAAGAAGATGATTAACCAAATTTTAATACTCTCCCCAAACAAACGGGCAGTGGATTTCACTCCAATAGCAGTATCATCTTTAATGTCCTGCAATGCATAGATGGTATCATAAAAAAGTGTCCAGGAAATGCCAGCAATGTAAAGGGTCAAGGCTGCCAATGACAATACTCCTTTACTAGCGGAGTAACCAACCAAAACTCCCCAGTTAAAGGTTAATCCCAGAAACAACTGTGGCCACCAAGTAAAACGTTTTGACAGAGGATAAATAGCAACTAAAATGATAGATGAAATGGCTATCAGTATGCTAAATATGTTAAATGTAAGGAGGATAATTAGAGCCAAAAGTGCTTGAATAATCATCCAAATAAGAGCTTTTAAAACTGTAATTTGTTGGGAAGGTATGGGTCTGGATCTTGTGCGTTCAACGAGTTTGTCAAAATCTTTGTCCAATATATCATTCCAAGTACATCCTGCTCCCCGCATTAAGAATGCTCCCATTGTGCAGGCAATCAATAGCCATAAATCAGACATAAACAGACCAAAGTTGTTTTTTTCGTTAGCCGATAGTAATATGCCCCACCAACAAGGTATTAATAGGAGCCAAGTACCAGTAGGTCTGTCAGCACGACTAAGACGCAGATAAGGAACAGTCCATTTTGGGAAAAAAGATTCAATCCAGTTCTTCCCATCAGCATCTGCTACTTTTTCGAATAGCACGTTTTTTTTCTTAGGTGATTTCAAGGAGTACTCCACAAATGTCAAAGAACACAATCAGGCTTTACTGTGATACTAACTTAAGAGAGCTTTTTGAAGCTCGAGATGAGTATGTTCTAACTAGAGAACAACTTCATTATCTAATTGATGTCATGAGATGTAAAGTGGGAGATAGCGTTCATTTGCTTGATGGGAAGACTGGTGAGTATGAATCCAAGATAGTATTCATTTCTAAAAAAGAGGCTAAGGTAAGAGTTTGTGATTTGTTAAAAACCTTGAATAGCCCTGCTGATCTTTGGTTATTGTTTGCTCCGATCAAGAAAGCAAAAACAGAGTTAATCATAGAAAAATGTGTGGAGCTTGGAGTAAAAAAAATTCTACCAGTCATCACGGAATTCACGAACCTTCCAAAGATTAATAAGCATAGACTCAAAAGTATTATGATAAGTTCGGCCCAACAATGTGGTTCGAATTGGTTGCCGGAGTTAGGAACTTTACAAGGTTTGAAAGAAGTTTTGCAATCTTGGGATGCCAAGAGACAAATACTCTTTTGTGACGAAAAATTAGAGGGAACTCAAATAAACATGGTTCTCCAATCACTGCAAGCCGTACCCATGGCAATTTTGGTTGGACCAGAGGGGGGATTTTCAAAGGAGGAATTTGATCTACTGATGTCACAGGAATTTGTGAGGAGGGTCTCCTTGGGTCCCCAGATATTACGTGCTGAAACAGCAGTTGTAGCGTCTGTGAGTATATGGCAAAGCATGTGCGGTTATTGGTCTGAGAAGTAGTTAATATTTACGAGCAAGAAGGATAGCGCTTTCATATTTTTTCTAGGCGTTTTATTCTTTAAAAAATTTTATCCCGTGATACTGTGTTCCGATGGTTGGTAAAGATTTAACTCAAACTATAGAAGACACCAAAGAATTAATTTTGTATCTGGAAGATGGATGCAAACCAATTCAGGCCTGTAAGATAGGTACTGAGCATGAGAAATTTGGTTACGATAAAGCAAATTTGAAACCTCTTCCATATTCGGGAGTATGCTCTATAGAGTCAATCTTGGAAGGGTTAAGAGAAACATTTGGTTGGTCGCCCATCCTAGAGGACGATAAAATCATCGGTTTGTCAAAGGCAGGAGCCAATATCAGTCTGGAACCTGGAGGGCAATTGGAATTGTCAGGAGCTCTTTTAGATACTGTTCATCAAACCTGTTTAGAAGTGGCTAATCATTTGGCAGAGGTTAAAACTATAGCTGATAGGATAGGAGCTGGTTTTATTGGATTAGGCGCGGCACCTATATGGAAGGATGCAGATATGCCAATAATGCCAAAAGGGCGTTATAAGCTTATGGCTCCATACATGGAAAAAGTGGGTTCCCATGGAACTAAAATGATGTTTAGAACTTGTACGGTGCAAGTAAATTTAGACTATTGCTCTGAAGCTGATATGATAAAGAAATTAAGAGTAGGATTAGCATTACAACCAATTGCTACTGCATTGTTTTCCGCTTCACCTTTTTTTGAAGGTGAGAAAACTGGCTACAACAGTTATCGTTCCAGAATATGGCAGAAGACCGATAAGTCTCGGACAGGAATGCTTCCTTTTGTTTTTGAAAAAGGTTTTGGTTTTGAGGCATGGGTAGATTATGCTTTGGACGTGCCGATGTATTTCGTTTATAGAAATGGTAAATACATAAATGCTCTAGGACAATCATTTAGAGATTTTCTAAAAGGTGAACTGAAAGCCCTACCCAATGAAAAACCTATTATTTCTGATTGGGAAGATCATCTGACAACAATATTTCCAGAAGTAAGATTGAAGAAGTTTATAGAAATGCGAGGAGCGGATGCTGGGCCTTGGGCTAAAATTTGTGCACTTCCAGCATTTTGGGTTGGTATAATTTATAATCAGATATCTTTAGAAGGGGCGTGGGATTTGTGCAAGGATTGGACATGTGCTGACAGGCAGCAATTATATCATGATGTTGCAAAGCTTGGGTTAGAGGCTTCCATAAGAAATAGACCGGTAAAGGATATAGCGTTCGATTTACTAAATCTATCTCATCAGGGCTTATTAAAGAGAGGTAAACGAAATATCCATGAAACGAAAACGGATGAAACTGAATTTTTGCAGCCACTTTTTGAAATTTTGGAAAAGGGGAGCTCCCTCGCTGATGAAATGCTAGACAAATATTCCACAATTTGGTCAGGAGACCTAAAATGTATTTATAGTGAATACTGTTATTAAAAGCCACAAAAATACTGAGCTAGTTTTTGTCAATTCTACCATGATTTGCTTTGAAAGCTCGGTAAAGAACTTCATTCATTCTTTTGGCAAGCATTGAATTAATTATGCTAAAGGTTATTAAGTAGAAATTATTAATCTAAATCTGGGATATGAGATACTGATCATACCCTGTCAAGGAATTCATTGTTTTAATTAATATTAGCAAGAAAATGTAGGATGAATATATCAGATGTTGATTTTTGATTCTTTTCCTGTAAGCAATCTCATAACATTTTTCCTGTGTCTAAACCAAATTAACAATACCATTGAAATTAGTAACCACATGAAGGAAAGATCTTCTAAAAGCAGAATAATAATAATCGATAGAGAAGAAGATACTAGGGAAGCTAATGAGGAGTATTTGAATTTCCATGCAGTAATTAACCAAACAGATGCTACTGTAACCATAAGATAAATATTTAGAACTAGCAAAATCCCTAGAAAGGTAGCTACTCCTTTTCCTCCTTTGAAAAATAGAAATATTGAGAACAGATGACCAAAAAATACTCCCAGAGCTGCAAAATGGGCTGCAGTTATTCCAAGGTATTTTTCAGTCAATACTACGGCAAGAATTCCTTTACTAGTGTCTAAGAAAAGGGTGAGTAATGCAGCTTTCTTGCTACCAGTCCGAAGCACATTAGTTGCACCAATATTTCCAGAGCCAATACTCTTCAAGTTACCTAAACCAAAAGCCTTCGTGACTAATACTCCCGAAGGTATTGATCCAAACAAATATGATACTATGAAAACTAATCCAACCCAAGGTAAGGCTGCACCACTAGATGGAGAGGCACCCCAAAATCGAATTAAGTCTGGTAACATTTAGTGACCACAGTTATATACCTCGATCCCATTAACAAAAGTTCTTAAAACCTTTCCACAGAGTTTATAGCCATCAAAAGGGGTATTTTTTGCTTTAGACAGTAAACTGAATCGGTCTAATACAAAAGGTACATTCGGATTAAATATTACCAAATCAGCAGGGCAGCCTTCAGCTAATTTGCCGCATTTTGAATTCACTAATTTTGAAGGGTTTAGTGAAATTTTCTTAAATAATTTTGGTAGATCCAAGTATCCTTCTTGGACGAGTTTTAAACCTGCTGGCAATAGAGTTTGCAAACCAATTGCCCCGCTAGCTGCTAACTCATATGGCAGTCGTTTGCTTTCTTCGTCTTGGGGTAGATGAAAAGAACTGATAGTATCAATGGAGTCATCACTGATAGTTTGAAGCAGCACCTCTTTATCACTTTTGGACCGCAGGGGTGGGTTAATCTTAAAGAAAGTTCTATAATTTCCTATATCTTTTTCATCAAAAATGAGATGATGAATAGAAGTGCCAGCGGTAATTTTTTTTCCCTTAGATTTTAGATTTTTTATTGTTTCTAGGCTTAATTCTGTAGTTATTTGAGATGCGTGGTAATGAATACCAGAAATTTCTGCTAAGGAAGCATCCCTTTCAAGACAGATTTTTTCTGATTCTATGGGCGCTGATGGTAAACCCATTTGCGTAGCAAAAGATCCTGATGTTGCAGAAGTTCCTTTTGAAAGGAAGTAATCCTGGCAATGCCCAATATAAGGCAGCTCTAGGCTGGCAGCATAAGTTAGAGCCTTC
This sequence comes from Paracoccaceae bacterium, assembly GCA_029243395.1. GTDB lineage: Bacteria > Pseudomonadota > Alphaproteobacteria > Rhodobacterales > Rhodobacteraceae > CACIIZ01. The sequence continues at coordinate 61,245 of JAQWSE010000002.1, forward strand.
AAAAAAATTTTTAGATCTTTTATACATCGTAGCCCGTTTGTAAAAGCCACAGCACCTTTATCTTGTAAAAAACCTAACTCGCAGATTTCTTTTCCTTTACAGTTCTTTGTAATTGCGGCAGCTGGTAAGATTCTTACAATACTGGATTCTTTCGATCTATTTATGAAAAATTCCAACAATTCGGGGTTATCTATTGTCGGCAAAGTATTGGGAAACGTAACCATTGATGTGATTCCCCCAGATGCGGCCGCCAGACTGGCCGATCGAAAGCTCTCCTTGTGTCGTTCTCCTGGTTCGCCGATGTGGACTCCCAAATCAACGATTCCAGGGGCAAGACACGCTTTCTGGCAATCAATGACGGTGCCTTTCGTAGGGCCGTTTATTCTTGTAATAAAGCCACTCTCCATCGTTAAGGAACCAAATGCTTGCTCTGATGTTGCAGGATCAATCAATAGAGCATTAATAAATGTTAGTGCTCTTGACATTTTTCTCTCAAGGGGTGTCTTCTAGTAAGAAGGTCTAATACGGCCATCCGTATGGCTAACCCAACTTCTACCTGTTTTGTGATCACTGATCTATTTATATCATCTGCAAGGTCACCGTCTATTTCAATTCCGCGATTCATTGGGCCAGGATGCATGATGATAGCATTAGGATTTGCGTACTGCATTTTTCTTTCATCTAATCCATAATAGTGAAAATATTCCCGCTCTGAAGAAAAAAAACCACCGTCCATTCTCTCTTTTTGTAATCTCAGGACCATTACTACATCTATATCTTGCAATCCATCAAACATGTTATGAGTTACTTCCACTCCCAAGTTTTCAATCCCTTTAGGGATCAAAGTTTTAGGTCCAACAACTCTGATCTTATTTCCCAACGTTTTAAGGCAGAAGATGTTTGATCTGGCTACTCTGCTATGGGCAATGTCTCCACAAATAGCAATTTTAAGGCCACTGATCCTACCAAGTCTTTTTCGGATCGTCTGGGCATCTAACAAAGCTTGAGTTGGGTGCTCATGATTGCCGTCACCTGCATTTATAACGGAGCATTTTACCTTCTCTGATATTAATTGTACGGCGCCAGATTTAGGATGCCTAATGACTAGAATATCAGGAAACATTGAATTAAGTGTTGAAGCCAGATCGAGCAGTGTTTCACCTTTGGATTGGGAGCTATTTTTGAGCGGGAAATTTACAATGTTGGTGCCAAGTTTAGTTCCTGCAATTTCAAAACTAACTTGGGTTCTCGTAGAGTTTTCGAAGAACAAGTTTATCTGAGTCATGTTCTTCAAAATTCTAGTATTATTTACATTCTTAATATTTTCATTGGAGTATTGTTCTGCTAAATCAATGACCGACAAAATTTCTTCTTTAGATAAATCTGCTGTCCCTAATAGATCTTTTCTGTTTAGCAATTAGTACTATCCCTTTTAACATTATAATATAATATATGTAGCATGTTCGCAATGAACTTCGTGATGATTTATAAATCTGAGACCTTAAGTTAGTTGAAAATTTTTTTGAGAAAGAGGTTAAGTTGCATAATGTCCAAAAGGCGCTAGTAGCTACACTTATGGATTATGCTGAGGCTGGATTAGATACACCAGGCTTGCAGGACATAAAGGTTGATATGATTTTTGATACAGATTTTTCTCAAGGTGAAGCAAATCAGAGTTTATTATTAAAAACAAATTCTGAAAATGATTTAACCCAATTACATATTACTAAAAAGGTTTCCGACAAAGAACCACCTTTTAGAAAAAAAGACTTGCAATGGGATTTAATCTCAAATGCAACAGAATCTGCCAACAAGGTTATGGATATTAAGACATTAGAAAAATGCATAAGTAATTTTACTGGTTTCCATGCACTTAAAGGTTCTTCAGGTATGGTGTTTGCTACTGGTAATTCTGCCGCAAATGTAATGGTTATTTCTGAACCTCCTGGCAGAGTTGAGGAAATTGAATCGGTACCTTATGCTGGTAGTACGGGAGAATTATTTAAGAATATCTTTGCTGCTTTGGGGTTAAGCTTGGATGGCACGAAAAAATCTGGTCTTTATGTTTTACCGTCAGTACCATTTAGACTTGTTAGAGATTTCAATTCAAAAGTATCTGATTTGGATTTAATTAGACCCTTTCTCCAAAGACACATAAAAATTGTTTCTCCCCGTTTTTTGGTTCTAATTGGAAAGATACCTGGCGACATACTAGGTTTATCTGATCAATTTATGGGCGATGAAGAAAATGGATTAATTGGTTTTTATGAGGGAATCCCAACAATTGAGATTGAGGGCATGAATTCTATGATACAATCACCTGAAAAAAAGAGAAGGACTTGGAACAATTTAAAATTGTTAAAAAATCTAATGAATGAGGAGTGTAAGTAACTTGAGAAAAGAACGAGAATTTATCTCCATTGGATTTGGAATATTGACTGTATCTGACACTAGGGATCTTTCTACTGATAAATCTGGTACATTATTAGTACAAGAAGTGCTTAAAGCAGGTCATAGATTAATTGAAAGGGAAATAGTACAGGATGAAAAAGTGGACATTCAAAATCTTTTGAAGCAGTGGATTGCAACGACTACTATTGATGTCATATTGACTACGGGTGGAACAGGCCTTACGGGTCGAGATGTCACCGTTGAGGCTCATACAGAATTGTATGAAAAAAAAATAAATGCTTTTGAAGTCCTCTTTGCTAATGTGTCTATGCAGAAAATAGGAATGTCAGCGATCCAGAGTAGGGCTTGTGCTGGTGTGGCTGGTGGTACATTTCTTTTTGCTTTACCTGGATCCCCATCGGCGTGCAAAGATGCTTGGACTCACATTCTGAGGAAACAATTTGATTATAGGAATTTACCCTGTAACTTTGTAGAAATTTTACCAAGATTAGAAGAAAAAAAACGTAGGAAAAAAGGGTGATTTTATTCTAAGTTTTTGATCTTAGGTTCTCTGATCAGCAGATAGCACTTGATTTTAAACAAAAATTTCTATTTAAGTTGGTATCTTACCCAAATGTTAATAATTCAATTAGTGCAGGGATGAAATGAGGTTTTTATTCAGGAGTTTCATAGGTTTATTAATTTTTAGCATGACATCTGGGGTGCTTTTTTTTGCTGGTTTTTATTTGCTTGACGCTATTAAGATAAGGTCTGAGAAGCCAGAGAAAAAACGTTATCAGAAAGAGAGAATTTTTGCGGTAAATGTGGCAAAAGTTGAACTCAAATCTACTATTCCAAAAATACTCTCATACGGAGAAGCAACATCAAAACGAACTCTAGAAATACGTTCTATGGAAGTAGGTAGGTTGGACTACGTGTCAGACAAATTTGTAGAAGGAGGATTTGTAACTGAGGGACAAGTACTATTCAGGTTGGATCAAAAAGACTTTATAAATACTCTTGAAGTGGCAGAAATAGATTTGGAAGATACGAATGCGCAGTTGAAAGAAGCAAGATCCCAGCTGAATTTATCTCTTAGAGATCAGGAGGTAGCCAGTACACAACTTAGTTTAAGGAGAAATTCGCTAGATAGACAGCAGAAGCTGGCAAAATCGGGATTAACTACGAGTAGTGTGGTCGAAAATAGTGAGCTGGCCTACTCCTCCTCGGAGCAACAAGTAATCAATAAACAAAACCTAGTTGAAAAGTCAAAGATCAATATAAATAAGTTAGAAATACAATTAAAGCGTAGGTTGATAGCTATTGAGAAAGCTAAAAGAAATCTTAAAGAAACAGAAAATGTAGCACCATTCTCTGGTGTTATGTCCACTGCTAATATTTCACCTGGTAGTTTGGTGGGTAAGAATGAGAGATTAGGGCTTCTAATTGATCCTAATGCCATAGAAGTTAAGTTTAATCTTTCTGCCAATGAATTTGCTAGAGTGATAAACAGTAAAGGGGAATTGCAAGAACTAGGAATTGTTGCAAAATTAGAAAGTACCAATTCTATTCTATCTTTTGAAGGCAGGATAGAGCGGGTAAGCCCTGAAATACCTGAGGGGGGAAGCGGGAGGCAGGTTTTTGCTTCTCTACAGTTGAATGATTATAATTCACTAAGACCCGGTGATTTTTTACTAGTCGAAGTTGATGAGCCTGAGTTGAGAGATATTTCTATATTACCAGCCTCGGCCGTCACTATAGATGGAAAGCTATTTATCCTTTCTGACGAAGATAGACTTCAAGAGGTGAATGTTAGTATCCTTCGAAGGCAAGGAGAAAAAGTAGTTGTGTCAGGCGCCCCTGAAGGAGCTGAATATGTGATGCAACGCTCACCACAATTAGGTGGAGGACTTAAGGTTAAACCTTTACGTGCTTCTGATCTTAAGAAGGGTAAGGCCGCAAAATCAAGCGATGCTGAAACGGTTGTAGAACTGGATCAGAAAAAAAAGAATGAGTTACTTGAGTATGTGAAATCTATGGACCGCATGCCTGAAAATGTGAAGGATCGTTTAATCAAAGAAATCAATAGTGGCAAGATGCGCACAAAAACTTTGAGCAGGTTAGAAAAAGGAATGGAAAGAAACTAATGAGACAGTTTGGTGGTTCATTCGTGTCGGGAATAATTAGTTATTTTGCTAGGCACAATACTGCAGCTAATTTGATATTAGTCCTGATGGTAGTTTTTGGCCTACTGGCGATGAATAAAATTAGGTCTCAATTTTTTCCTGATGTTGTCATTGAGAAAGTAAATATCGGTGTGAAATGGCTTGGAGCTGGTCCTCAAGATATCGATGATGCCATCATCTCACTTCTAGAAGCGCCATTGCTAGGAATAGACAGTGTAGAACAAATCATTTCATCCTCAACTGAAGGAAGTGCCAGAATCAATATTGATTTTAAACCTGGTACAGATATGCTGATAGCAAAGGAAGACGTACAGACGGCTTTGGATTCAGTCCAAGATTTGCCGGAAACCGCTGAAACTCCCACCATTAAGAGAATTTCTTGGCGCGATAGGGTTACAGATGTTGTAATTTCAGGTCCAATAGGACTTGAGCAGTTAGGTATGTTAGCTGATGAATTTACCCAAAAACTCTACAGAAATGGAATCAGCAATACCCAGATTATGGGCGTTAGTGCCCCGATAATAAGAGTGACTGTCCCCTCAGTTAATTTGATTCGTTACAAGGTTTCATTAAATCACTTGGCAACTGCAATTGCAGCTGAAGTAGATACTGATCCTACTGGAGAAGTAGGAACATCTAATCGGGTCAGAAGCGGTATTTCCAAGAGAACAATTGAAGAAATAGGAAATATTTTGATAAGACTTCCAAATTCTCAGAGAGAGCTTTTACTAAGTGATTTGTCCAGGATTTATTTTGACAATAAATCTCAGAGAAGGGAGTATTTTACTGATGGGAATAGGGCTGTAGTAATAAGAGTTGATCGATCTGCTGAGAGTGATGCCATCGATATTCAAAGAAAGGTTGAAAGTATAACTGAAGAATATGGGGGCTCCCTTCCTAAAGGTATCAAAATCGAACTATCAAAGACCCGAGCAGACTTAATTTCCAATCGATTGGAAATTTTACTAAGTAATGGTCTGCAGGGCTTAGGTCTTGTTTTAATCCTACTATTTGTCTTTTTGAGTGCACGCACAGCATTTTGGGTAGCAGCAGGTATTCCTGCTGCCTTACTGGCAGCCATTGCCTTCATGTATATATCTGGGTTGACCTTCAATATGATTTCTCTTTTTGCATTGATCATTTGTTTGGGCATTGTGGTAGATGATGCCATAGTGGTTGGGGAGCATGCAGATTTTCGTGTAAGAAGGCTTGGCGAAACGCCCGAGGAGGCAGCCGAAAGGGGTGCAACAAGAATGGCCTTACCAGTTTTCACTGCCACCATTACTACAATAATTGCTTTTGCAGGGTTAGTTGCGGTTGGGGGAAGATTTGGTAGTTTAATAGCTGATATACCTTTTACTGTGATAGTAGTGTTACTTGCCTCATTATTGGAGTGCTTTCTTGTTTTACCTAACCATATGGTACATGCTTTAAGGGCAAAGGCGAGCAAAAATTCCTGGTACGACTGGCCTTCCAATCAGTTTAACATTGGGTTCAGAGTTTTTAGGGAAAAAGTATTTCGGCCCTTTACATATTTTGTGATCCAGCTCCGTTACCCCATTTTGAGTGCTGCAGTCCTATTATTGGTTTTAAGTAGTACACTTATGATATCAGGAAAGATTAAATGGAGATTTTTTGATGCGCCCGAAGCGGGTGGTTTCACTGGAAATATTGCAATGTTACCTGGAGCAAACAGATCTGATACAAAAAAAATGCTTGATGAAATGGTTCGAGCAATTGAAAAAGTATCAGATGAATATGAGAAGGAATATGGGGTAAATCCTTTGACCTTTTCTATTAGCCAAATCGGGGGTAATTCGGGAAGAGCAATTTCTGGAGCTCAGAACAAGGATCCTGATCAATTGGGAGCCGTTTCTGTAGAACTCATAGATGCAGACCTGCGACCTTATTCTTCATACGCAGTTTTGGGCAAAATTCAGGATGAAATAATAAGACATCCTTTACTTGAAACTTTGAGTTTTAGAAGTTGGCGATCAGGTCCCGGTAGTGATAGTCTTTCCGTTGATTTCTTAGGGTTTGACTTGAAAAATCTCAAAGCTGCTTCTGTCTATTTTCAAAACCAATTGATAAGTCTTCCCGAAATTTCTGGTCTAGAAGATACACAAGCTTATGATAAGAATGAACTAATACTTGAACTGACTCCACGCGGAACAGCTTTGGGTTTTGACATTGATAATGTAGGGAGGCAACTTTATCAGCAACTAAACGGAATTGAAGCTATAAGCTTTCCCCTTCGCAATCGTTCCTCAAAGGTAGTTGTAGAAATACCTGAGTCTGAAATCCAATCAGATTTTCTAGAGCGAGTAAATGTAATAAATCCCGAGGGAAATTATGTTAGGCTTTCAGATATTGTGGCGGTTACTTCTAGGTATGGTTTCTCATCCATTTCTAGAGAAAATGGGCAAAGAAAAATTACGGTAACTGGTGACATATCTGAAGATGATCCAGATCGAGCAAAGGAAATAACTGATTTAATCAAACAAGATATTTTACCTGATGTCAGAGCCCGATTTGGTGTAGATACCTACTTAAGCGGATTGTTCAAGCAAGAAAAAGACTTTCTTAACGATGCATTGATAGGGTTTATGTTGTGTTTAATAGGAATTTATTTGGCGTTGGCTTGGGTTTTTGCGAGTTGGGCACGGCCAATTGTCGTGATGTCCATAATTCCTTTTGGCCTAATTGGCACGCTTTGGGGACATTATTTCTGGGGAATTAATCTGTCACTATTTTCTGTCGTGGGACTTATCGGAATGACGGGAATTATTATTAATGATTCTATAGTTCTAGTTTCTACAATTGATGAATATGCGAGGTATAGGGGTTTAAAGCCAGCGATTTTAGATGCAATTTGTGATAGGTTGCGACCAGTATTATTGACCACATTGACTACAGTTCTAGGTTTGACGCCCTTACTCTTCGAAACTTCCAAAGATGCACAGTTTCTTAAGCCTACTATTGTGACACTTGTTTACGGGCTTGGTTTTGGAATGATAATTGTTCTATTCTTGGTGCCTGCCATTGTCGTAGTTCAAAGGGATTGCCTTTCTTTATTTAGGGCATTGAAGAGGATAATTTTTGGCAGAAAAACACCCATTCCATTTAGATTAATTTTTGGTTTTGTTGCAATAATTCTTAGTTTGAATATATTTGTTCTATGCTACATTTTTTCAGGAATTGATCCCAATCCTATTTTAGAAAATTTGGGATTCGAATCTGGTTACAAATTAATTGCGGGTTTGACGCTAGTTGTTTTGATTGCATTTTATTGCATTTTTATTCTTTTGCCTTCGCGATTTCGTAATCGAAAATTATCCTAGCTCAATTAGTATGGGCAGCCATTCAAAATGAATCCACCATTTTGGGTCAACAAGGTTAGTTCGATTTTACTCCTGTTTAGCAAGATATTCTGATTGTTTACATGGTTTAGGGTCGCACTAAACATTTGAGTTTTTCCAGCCAAGTGCTGCATTTTATCATTGAACCATATGCTACCATCTCCGTAATAGAATATTGCATCCTTTATCTTTTTTTCCTTTGTAAAGAATTGCGCATCCAACTTGCTACTAAGTATCAATTTTTCCCCTTCTTTGATCACAGTACAGGAAACATATCTTTTTGAGGCCGCAAGGTTAATAGGAACTTTTTTAATAGATTCTCGTATTTCATTATTTTGAAAATTTGAGGCATTTCGGATATTTTCACTTTTCAGATGGAATGTTTTTGGAACGCAAATATCCTTACAAAAACCCAGATTGACCTTCAATTCAAATACTATAGGATTATTAATTTCTTGAGGATGAATTAATATGGGCAAGATAAGCTTGCTTTTGAATGCATAGACTTCTGTTTCATTCTCATAAAAGATGTTGGGTGCAGGCCAGAGCACTTCAAGTTTTGCAAGATTTTTACTTTTCAAGATTTGAAACTCTGGTTTAAAACCAGAATTGCCAGGATGTTTCCAGTATGTTTTCCAATTATCATCAAGGTCAATAAATAATCCATACTGATAGTTACCACTTTCCGTTCTCCAGGCCTTAAAAAATCTTATTTCCCAGGATTCATTTTTTGTGATCACAGAATTTTCAGACTGCCCAAATGTCTCTGATGCGTAGCAAATGGGATTGGAGAAGCACAGTGAAAGCATTATAGAAAGGATTGAAAGATCTACATATCTGAATTTCTTTACCTTTATAAGTCTTGGGCTTGATTTAATTCTCTCTAAGCATGTAGTTGATATTTTTTTTGATATTTTTTTCATTTTTGTTATGTTTGATTGAATATAAAATAGTGGGTTAGATATTATGGCTGATGGAAAATCTGATGCAAATCAAGATAAGGAAATAGAAAAAAATCCTTTTCCAGAAGTTGTCAAGGGCTTTTATGAAGGTTCTTTACTTGTTTCCACTCCCGCTATTTTAGATCCCAGATTTCATAAAGCAGTTATATATATGATTTCCCATAATGAAAAAGGCGCCATGGGTCTCATAATAAACAAACCAATGGAAGAATTAGATTTTCATGAAATTGTAACTGGTATTTCATTAAAGGATAACCAAAAAAAGGTTAACCAGACAGTTTTATTTGGTGGACCAGTAGAATTTGAAAGAGGTTTTCTTTTGCATTCTTCTGAATATTGTCTTTCTGGAACCACCATAAAGTTAGGTGGCCAATACAATTTAACAAATGACACAAAAGCTTTGAAGGACATATGCAAAGGTAATGGTCCTGTTTCTCGTTTGTTTACTTTGGGTTATGCTGGTTGGTATGGTGGCCAGTTGGAAAAGGAGATTTTAGAAGATTCCTGGTTGGTGGCAAAAGCAGATCCTTCAATTATATTTGGTGAGAATTTCTCAGAAAAATATGAAATTTCTCTAGGTTCATTAGGTGTTAAGAATGCCTATTTCGTAAATGAAAGTGGAAGAGCTTAACTACTTGGTTTTGTGTATCTTTAAGATTTGTGTGCTGCACGCTGCAAGCGATCGTTAATTGCAACTCCGGCCCCCTGTCGTGGTATGGGATGTATTGCTATAGAAGTTGATTTTGTAACCTTTGCTAAATTATCTAGGTCTGCTAAGGCACTATACAAGTTCATGGCAGCTTCATCAGGATCTGAGATTTCGGATAGGGTCAGTCCCTTGACACCATTTGGTAGCGGACCAAAAGCTAGCAGCAATTCATTATCTCTGGGGTCAGTAATATTAAGTCGAATAGGGGTTTCCGGCTGATAATGAGATTTTAATTGTCCCGGGGAAGTAATCCTTTTTCCAAGGATTTTCTTTGTATGTCCTTTCTTTCCAATTTTTGAAGCAATTTCTTCTTCAGTAATTGTTCCAGGTCTTAATATAGAGAAAATGCCATCTTCAATCTTTGCTATGGTACTCTCAAGACCAATTGGGCAAGGCCCTCCATCAACAATGGCATCAATTTTCCCAAACATGTTGCCTAAAACATCCTCAAATCGAGTAGTACTCAATTTACCAGAAATATTGGCGGAAGGGGCAGCTACAGGATTATTACATAGCCTTAGTATCCGTCGAGCAACTGGGTGAACAGGTACTCTGATTGCAACCGTTTGTAGCCTTGATAAAGCAGTATCTGATATTCTTTTGCTAACGTTAGTATTTTGTTCTAATACTAACGTTAAGGGCCCAGGCCAAAAAGATTTAGCTAGTATTTCAGCTTGATCATCCATTTTTGCATAATTTTTGACGACATTAGAATCATATGCATGGATAATTAGGGGATTATTGGGAGGTCTTCTCTTAGCTTTATAAATTCTTTCTATCGCGCCAGAATTAGTAGCATCTGCGCCCAGTCCGTAAACGGTTTCTGTCGGGAATGCTACAAGCCCACCATTATTTAATATTTGGGCTGCCCTAAAGATACCTTCTTTACTACTAGGTAATATTTCAGTCGAGATATGGATTTCCTTTTTGGAGGACAATTTATTTTTACCTTTTTCTAGAAATATATTCCTTTACAGTGTTTCATCAACCAAATAATCATTTGTAGATTTTTGCATGGAAGGAAATTAGGTGTCATATTTAGCCCCAACTGACGAAATGAAATTTCTCCTTAGAGATTTGTTTTCCATTTGTGATAAATCTGATTCTGGAAAAAATCTAAATTTTGATGATGAAACAGTCGATTCAATTCTTGACGAAGTTAGTAGATTGACAGAACACGTTATTTCACCAATCAATAGGGATGGTGATTTAAATCCAGCGATTTTTGAAGGTGGAAAAGTCACTCTGCCCCCAAGTTTTTCAATGGCATATGATGCTATAGCAAAAGGTGGGTGGGTAGGGATTTCTGGTCAGCCAAAGTATGGGGGCTTGGGGTTGCCTATGGTTCTAACTACCTGTGTCAATGAAATATTATCAAGCGGTTGTTTATCGCTAGGTTTAAATCCTTTAATGACTCAGGGTCAAATCGCTGCTTTAGAGAATCACGCAAGTGAAGAGATTAAGAAACTTTTCTTACCTAGATTAAATTCGGGAGAGTGGTCTGGGACAATGAATTTGACGGAGCCTCAAGCAGGATCTGATGTTGGGGCATTAAGCTCTAAGGCTAAACCGGGAGGGGATGGCCTTTATAGGATAACTGGTCAAAAAATATATATTAGTTGGGGAGATCACTGTCTCAGCTCCAATATTTGTCATTTGGTTCTTGCGAGGCTGTCAGGTAGTTCTGAGGGTACAAAAGGAATTTCCTTATTTTTGGTACCCAAATATATTCCAAATAATTCTGGTGAGCCTATGTCTCAAAATAATGTGAAAACAATTTCATTAGAGAAAAAAATGGGTCTACATGGCTCTCCGACAGCTGTACTTGAGTATGATAATGCGAAGGCTTGGTTAATAGGACAGGAAAACAAGGGAATGGCAGCAATGTTTACTATGATGAATAATGCTCGTCTAGGTGTAGCTGTTCAGGGGCTATCTCAGAGTGAACTGGCCACCCAAAAGGCTTTCAATTATGCCAAGGAAAGAAAGCAGGGCAAAAATCTAAAGTTTTTTGAGCATGGTAGCACTGTAATCATAAACCATGCCGACGTCAGGCGCAATTTGTTGATCATGAAGTCGCTTACTTTTGTTTCCAGAGCATTGTGTTTTGATGCAGCGATATCGAGCGATCTAGCAAAATTCAATAATGATTCTGATTTTTCCCAAAGAGCCTCGTTTTTAACACCTATTGCAAAAGTTTTTTGTACTGATGCTGGTTGTAGAGTTACGGATCTTTGTCTCCAAGTTCATGGTGGCTTGGGCTATATAGAAGCCTCTGGAATCTCACAGTTGTACAGGGATGTTAGAGTCACAGCTATTTATGAAGGTACAAATGGTATTCAAGCAATGGACCTAGTAGGTAGAAAGTTAGGTGCAGATGGAAATATTGCTTACTCCATCATAAAGGAAATTATGATTAACGAAAACATGGCAGTAGATAGATTCCCTGAACTTGTTGAACTCGTTTCTATGGTAAGGAAAAATGTTACCAAGTCATTAGATTGGATGATTTCACAGGACGATCTTAATGAAAGATTTTCTGGTGCAGGATCATTTCTAAGTGCTTTTGCACTTCTGTTGGGCGCAAATTATATGCTTAGATCAATATTGGTATCAAATGATGTAAAAAAGAAAGAGCTGGCGGAGTTTTTCATTTGCCAAATTCTACCTTCTGCAAGTGTAGAAGCTTCTATATCTTGCCAAGGATCAAATCAGCTATACCAAAGTCCAGGGATTTTTACCGAGGATTTTTGATATGCAATCACAAATTAGATTTCCACATCAAAGCTTTCCCGAGCACAAATTACTTGTTGAGCTTACTCCGGGGATTTATTGGGTCAGGTTTAATTTATCGTCTGTTGTATCTCATGTTAATGCTTACATTCTTAGAGATGGTAACGGAATTACAATTGTAGATACTGGGATTTCTAGTATTGATTGTAAGCAAATTTGGGAAAAAATTTTTTTTGATGAATTCAAAGGCGTTAAGGTTAAGAGAATCATTATTACTCATCACCATCCTGATCATCTAGGTCTATTAGGATGGTTTCATGAAAGATTCCATGCTGAAATTTGGTCGAGTCGTGTAGCTTGGCTAACCGCTCGAATGCTTACCTTGGATGTTCAGGAGACTACCTCGTTAGATATGTTATCATTTTGGTATGGGGCAGGAATGCCAGGAAGTTTATTATCAAAAAAAAAGAAGGAAAGACCTTTTAACTTTTGTGACTATGTCGATCCTATACCTTTAGGCTATAGGCGCATAGTTGATCAGGAAAGAATTTTTATAGGAGATAATTGTTGGAAAATCAATTTTGGACATGGCCATGCTCCAGAACATCTGATGCTGCATTGTCCAGAACTAAATATTTTTATCTCAGGGGACCAAATTTTACCTGGTATATCTCCAAATTTAAGTGTTTATCCTACTGAGCCGAACGCAAATCCAGTGGGTGAATTTATTGAAACATGTGAAAAACTTTTAAAAATTGAAGATAGAGAATACCTCGTGTTGCCAGGTCACAATTTGCCGTTTTGGGGTCTTAAGATTAGAATCAAGCAATTGCTGAATCATCATTATGCTGCCTTATCACGGATACTGGAATTTTTAACACTTGAACCAGGAATGGCGGTTGACATATTTGCTTCACTATATTCGAGAAAAATCAGAGAATCAGAATATAGCTTGGCACTAGGAGAGGCGGTGGGCCATTTAAACTATCTTTGGCACCAAAACAAAATTTCTAGGAATATTAAGAAAGATGGAAAGGTTTATTATCATATAAATAAAAACTAGATTTACTTTGGCGGGCATATAGATATGTTATGCGTGTGAGACTATCATGCTCGTTCTAAACAAGAGGAAAATCATATGTCAGAAGAAAAACACAAGCACGGAGAAATGGATATTACTGATCAAAAGGAATCTTTTTCCAGATTTATAAGTTTTGGTTTATACCTTTGTTACGCTGTAACAGGGGCCCTTGTCTTTTTGGCACTATTTAACTCTTGATAGGAACAAAGCAGGCTTTAGAATCCATCTCGCTGAAGTTTTTTCCTAGCTAATTTTCTTGCTCTTCTAATTGCTTCTGCTTTTTCCCGAGCTCTTTTCACGGATGGTTTTTCAAAGTGCTGCTTAAGTTTCATTTCTCGAAAGACACCTTCGCGCTGTAATTTCTTCTTTAAGGCTCTTAATGCTTGATCAACATTATTATCTCGAACATGGACTTGCAATGATTCACCCTTTTATTTTATGGCTTTTACAAACTCCTATAGCAAGCTAAGAAAGACTTGTCTATAACTGATTTTATTACTTGTAATACCTTATTAGTAAATGCTCATGACTATTTATGATGATAGACTAAAAGCGAAGCTAGTAGCTGTAGCAGCTGATATAGCGGTATTTCGTGGTTGGTCAGAAAAAAATCTTGAAGAAACTGCGGCAAAAGTAGGTGTTACTTATGGGAAGGCTAAGTCATTATTCCCAAGAGGTGGCATTGATTTGGCAAGGTTTTACCATCAGCTCAAGGACCAGGAATTTCTTAAAAAATTTCGTAAGGTAGATATTACTAATTTGTCCCATTTTGAAAAGGTTGAAGTAGCTATAAAGATGAGGTTTCAGGCCATTGCTGATGATAAGGAGGTTTTTAGGAGTAGCATGTCTTTATTTGCTATGCCTATGTACCAACTTGAGGCCATTAATTTAGTTTGGTCAACTTGTGATCTGATTTGGTGCGAAATAAAGGATATAAGTATTGGTTTTGACTGGTATACTAAGAGGGCTACTTTAGTATCCGTGTATTTGTCCACCTTGTTATTTTTTTTGGGAGATGAGTCGGTGGACCATCGAGAAACGGAATATTTTATTATTAGAAGGTTACAAGAGCTTAGAAAACTAGGTCAATTGAAGGTGAGTTTTATTGAATTTATTCAAAAGCTAATGACAGCGACTAGGTAGGCCTATCATAGCATCTCTCTACAAATTAATGGTTTGAATGTTAACTAATACAAATGACCTCAGTTGAATCACTAACTCGGTCTGTGCGCAAAGGAACAATCTTTCCAAAATGATTTTCTTTTAGGGAGATGGATTCAGTTAGGATTTGACTGGAATTTTTTTTTTGCTTGAGATATTAGTGATCTCTACCCTATCGATATTTTTTGAGATTTTACCGATTTTGTGGTTGATTGGGTATACGATTTTAAAATTGCAAACTTTAAGATATGAAAGAGGTTTAAATGGCATTACCCTTAATGAGGAAAGCGACAGCCGTATGGTTAGTTGAGAATACATCCCTAACATTTAAACAGATTTCACACTTTTGTGGATTGCATGAGCTAGAGGTGAGTGGCATCGCAGACGGGGAAGTAGCAAGCGGAATACGGGGAATGGATCCAGTCAGTAGTAATCAATTGACCTCAGAAGAAATTGAGAAGTGCGAAAAAGATCCGAATTCTATATTAAAGCTGTCGGTAAATCCAGCTACAGTGGGAGAAAAGAAAAGAAGAGGTCCACGGTATACACCTTTATCGAAAAGGCAAGATAAACCAGCTGCAATAGCTTGGCTGGTAAAATATTACTCAGAAATAACTGATGCTCAGATTGTGAAGTTAGTTGGAACTACGAAGCCTACGATCGAAGCAGTGAGAAGCCGAACTCATTGGAATATAACGAATATAGTTCCCACTGATCCAGTAATATTGGGTTTGTGCAAGCAAGTAGAGCTAGATTTAGTTTTAGAAAAATCCATTAAAACAATGAAAAAAGAAACTATTGATGATGCTAGCGAAGGTAAAAATAAACTTTCGCCCATAAGAAAGCTTAGTGAGCAACAGCCTACAATCATGGAATTAGAAACACCTTTATCGGAAGACAAAAAATTAGAATTAAGCAAGGAAAATAAAGAAGATAAACAGTCCACTCTGCTTGACGCTGAAAGGCTTTTTACTAAAGATACTGATGTTGTGTAGCTCAACTTTTCTCTAGATTCTAAATATGATATTCCTTATCTATCAATAAGCGGGCACTCCAATATTTTCGGTTAAAGTTCTTCCGCCATCTATTGTCAATATTTGCCCTGTTATAAATTTTGACTCTGCTGATGCTAAGAAAAGAACAGCAGAGGCAGCTTCATCTGAATCTCCTATACGACCTAAAGGTGTAGCTGACTTTACTTGGTCATGAAGATCTAAGTCCTCTCTAATCATTTCTCGCAGGCTAGTACTCATTATACTCCCCATTGCAACCGCATTGACTCGAATGCCTTTATCCGCGAGGGCTACTGCCATGGATTTTGTTAATTGGTTTACTGCTGCCGAGCAGATAGAATAGGCAAAACTTTCAGGCAATATCATTCGATCGGCTATTGAGCTTAAATTAATTATGCATCCTATATTTTGGTCTTTTTTTCGATCAGGATTTTGTTGTATCATCTTTTTTGCGACTAACTGGCTTAAACGTAAACTTACTATAAAGTTTTGTTCGAACAATTTTTGAAAATTGTCTTTTTCTGAGTTTATTGCGTCCGATAGCTCAATCTGTCTCAATGCATTAACCAAGATGTCAATGGACTCGAATTGATCCATTGTTGCCGCTACCAAGTTTGCTAGTGTTAGTTTTTTTGTTAAATCTCCACAAAAAGGTAATACGTTGTGACCATTTTTTTGTAAGTAGCTCACCTCTTCTTCTAGGCTCGTTTCGTCGTTGTCAGCTAAGACAACATTTGCTCCTTTCTCACAATATAATTTAGCCACAGAAAGCCCTATGCCGTTAGCAGCTCCCGTTATTATGGCCGTTTTACCGGCTAAAATGCTTGTCATGAATTTTCCTAAAGATACATATAAATAATTGATTAATGATGATGCCAAATTAATGCCAAATTAAGTTTTTTTTGCTCTAATCACTTTATAATTTTTTGTTTCATTTAGTAAGTCATAATTTGGAAATAAACTTACAATAGATTTTTCATAAGGTAATTCTCTATTAAAAACCATCCAAAGTATGCCACCTTTGCGTAGAATTTTTTGGGCAGTGCCCAAAAAAGTTAGCCCTAAGTCAAAGTTTACTTTTCTTCCAATATGAAAGGGTGGATTCATTATAACATGATCCAAATTCTTGAGAGTCAATGCATCAGTTTTTAAATCTGACCAAAAAAATCTAGCTTTTGAACTTGCAACATTTAATCTCGCGGAGTTTAAGGCACTCAAATTGCAATCAATTAGAGTCAACAGTTTTATGCTTGGACTGTTCTTTATGGCTTCTGCAGATAGATATCCCCACCCAGCACCTAAATCGATTACATTTCCATGTAATTTTCCTGAATACTGACTAACGAGTAATTGTGAACCTTTATCAATACTGGTCTCAGAAAATGTACCGGGTGAACTGAAAAACCCTGATGCATTTTTCTGTAATTCTCCCTTTTTTTTCCAAGATCTCAATTCTTTTGGTAAATATCGAGGGCGTTGAAATAGACCTATCTTTCCATGCGATTTTGATATTACAGAAATAGGCTCAATCATCGCACTTAGCTTTTTCATAGCAATTTCTATCCCATCTTTTTTCTCCCCTGTAAGTATTATTTTCCCTGCTTTAGGGGTTATTAGGAATGCAAGAGCAATATTAAATAATGTTTCTCTCCGGCTCTTTGTGACCCAGACTATAGCTGTACTAATAGACCTTGATATCCTAATTTTATTGAATATTTCAAGATCAACTAGTGTTTGAAAGTTTAATTCCTGGGCTTTGTGAACTACAGATTTTTCCGGATGACAAATTAATACATCATTCAATTTCAAAATCTTTAGGGCTTCAGGTTGAGGACAACCAAGAACTAATATTCTTCTTGAGATATTTGAAAAGAAACCATTCCTTTGAGCTTCGAGTAATCTCTTAATACCTAAGATAGTTACCAATTTATTCTTTTTCCATAGTACATTGAAGAGGATGCTGGTTTTTTCTTGAAAAATCCATAACTTGCGTCACTTTAGTTTCTGCTATCTCATGGGGATAGACCCCAACAACGGCTAACCCCTTCTGGTGTATGGTTAACATAATTGAGACAGCTCGCTGATGATCCGCGTTGAAAAATCTTTCCAATATTAAGACGACAAATTCCATAGGGGTAAAGTCATCGTTTAGGAGAAGTACCTTATACATTGATGGTTTTTTTGTCTTCGGTTTTGACTTTGTCAGAACTAAAGCATCATTGTCCATATTATCTTTTTTTGTCATATGCTTACACTATATATTCCTGATTACCTTCATCTCAAATCTTCTGATTGATTATTACATTAGTTGATCAAACAAATTCTTGTTTAGATAAAATTATAACCATTTTTTGGGATAAAATGTAAATAGTCATTTGATTGATCAGGAGCAACAATATATACCTAAGTTAATCCAAAATCAAATGGTGAATATTGGTAGAGCTTTACAGTTTATGACATATCTTCCATACATTACTCTAGTTTTAGTGAGATCAATTTGCCAAAGAGTTTCAGACTGATTTTAGTTTTATTTTTTTTAGGCGTTGATTTTGTTCTACCTAAAGTTCTTTTTGCCTATGAATTTGCTCACTATATGATTGATGCAAGGACGGGTAAATTTCTCTATGGCATTAATTATGAAAAGGAATTACATCCAGCATCTTTGACAAAAATGATGACCCTGTATTTGGCTTTTAACGAGCTAAAAAAAAATAGAATGAATTTAGATGACTTAGTGACAATAAGTCAGAATGCTTCATTAGAACCTTCTTCCAAGCTATGGCTGTCACCTGGTCAAAGGGTTTCTGTCAGAACTCTAATTAGGGGAGCAGCTATTCGTTCAGCAAATGACGCTGCCACAGCCCTTGGTGAACATATTGCAGGAACTGAGGCAAAGTTTGCCGATTATATGACTCTTGCCGCAAGAGAGATGGGTATGTCAAAGACGGTATTTAAGAATGCGCATGGTCTAACGTCTTCTAGGCATCGTTCAACTCCAAAAGATATGGTAATTTTGGCTCGGCGACTTGTTTTTGATTTTCCAGAATACTACAATTTATTTGGAAGAATTTCGGTTCGAGTGCTTGGCAAAGATCTTTACAATACCAATAGAAGGTTCTTAGCAGCATACTCAGGATCTGATGGTATAAAAACGGGTTTTACATCTGCTGCTGGCTATAATTTAGCTGCATCGGCATCCAGAGGAAATACAAGAATCATAGCTGTGATTTTTGGTGCAGGGTCTGTTCCCTTAAGAAATAAGAGAATGACAGAACTACTTGATTTAGGCTTTTCTAGAGTACCAAAGGTGGCATCGTACATTCCTATGTTCTCTCTTAACCTAAGACCGGATATGATCAACCAAATTGGAAAGAATAGTCTATTGAAATTCAGCAAAATTCCAATAAGAAGACCAGGGGATTTAATCTCTCCAATTAAAACTAGCGATGATGATACAAAGCAAATGGAGGAAATTCTTGAAGGAATAGAAAGTTCTTTAATGCAAGTGGCCAAGCAAAATTCTGAAGTTATTGAAGGTTCTATACCTATGATCTTCAATAACTCATTAAATAGTCCACCTAGCCGACCAAAAATTCTAATGGGAGATAAAGAGGTTACATATTTAGAAAATAATACTAGCACTATTGATAAGGAAAAAATAAAAATACTCGTTGGATTTTATTACAACAAATATCACGCCGAAAAAGAGTTGCCTAGCATCTTATTAAGTGACCCAAGCTTACTAGAGAATGTCACCCTAGAGATTTCTGAAGAGGTTTTTAGGAATAAAAAAGGATTTCGGATAAGAATTTCTCCTTTATCGGAGCTAAATGCTCAAAGGGCCTGTGCTAAAATACGAACTTCGGGAGAACTGTGTGAAATATCAAGATAATAAGCCGAAATAAGATCACTCTATAACCCAAATTCTAACTTTTCTAGGATTTTAAAATAAATCAATGATAATGTTCTTGCCCTAAAAGCCCAAACCTTCATATTTCTTTTTGAACTTTGACACTCTACCACCTGTATCAAGCAATTTTTGTTTACCCCCTGTCCAAGCAGGATGAGACAGTGGATCAATATCAAGATTTATTTTGTCGCCTTCTTTCCCAAAAGTGGATCTTGTCTTATAGGTTTCCCCACTTGTCATTGTGATTTCTACAAAGTGGTAATCTGGGTGTATTTCTTTTTTCATATTGGTTCTCCATCAATTATTTATTTGAACCAGAAGGTTTATAATTTGTTTTCTCAGCGATTCGGGCAGATTTACCACTTCGATCTCTTAGATAGTATAGTTTTGCTCTACGCACTTTTCCTCTGCGTACAACAGTAATGTTTTCAATATTTGGGGAGTGAAGAGGAAATACCCTTTCAACTCCTTCTCCAAAAGAAATTTTTCTGACTGTAAATGACGCTGCTATCCCATCGCCACCTTTTCTGGATATCACTACCCCCTCATAGTTTTGCACACGACTTCTGCTGCCTTCACTTACCTTATACCCTACTCTTAAGGTATCACCAGGTGAGAAATCAGGGATATTCTTACCGAGTTTTGTAATCTGGTCATTATCTAATTGTTCTATAATATTCATAACTCTCTCCATCCAAAAAATTTCATGTATTCTTCAAGCGCTGATATTTAACCCACATATCAGGTCGTCTGATCTTTGTTATTTCCTCGGACTTTTTATTTCTCCATTGCCTAATATTTTTATGGTGACCCGAAAGTAACTCGTCCGGTATAGGTAAATTTTGCCAAATTCTAGGGCTTGTATAGTGTGGGTATTCTAATAAACCTTCAGAAAAACTTTCCTCCAATAATGAATTTTGATTCCCTACTACGTGGGGTATAAGCCTTACAGTTGAATCAATCAAGGCTTGAGCTGCTATTTCTCCACCCGATATTATGAAATCTCCTAAGGAAATTTCAGGAATCTGATGAAATTCTAGAATTCTCTCGTCAAAGCCTTCATAACGCCCACAGACAAGTATTAAACCTTTGCATTTAGAAAAACTGGCAGCCATTTCTTGATCATATACTTTTCCCCTAGGTGACAACGCTATTATTGGCCACTCCTGTCTATCATAATTGGCGCTACTTTTTATGTGCCCTATCGCTCGATCAAGAACATCAGCCCTAAGAACTAACCCAGCACCACCGCCTGCTGGAGAACCATCAACAGTTTTGCGTTCGTCAAAAGCAAATTCCCTCAAATTTATAATATCAAGTGACCAAAGATTTTTCTTTAAAGCCTTACCTACAAGAGAATGCCCCAAGGTGCCTGGGAACATTTCGGGGAAAAGGGTGATAACTTTGGCAGTCCAAGGATGGTTCACATGTCTAATCTCTTTTTCTGTGGTCATTGTACAATCCTTTGGTAACTCTCTTAATCATTCTGTTGGAGGAATAATAACTATTTTTTTTGACTCCACGTTCACTTTAGGAAAAGTTTCTTCATTGAAGTGAATCAGAAGAGACTTTCCATCTTCAAATTTAAGTATTTCCAAGAGTTCTCCTGCCCCAAAATTATGTATTCCTTTGACTTTACCAAAGATTTTTTCGGCGAAAGTATAAACTATACAACCCTCTAAGTCTGAAAAATAAAATTCCTGATTTGATAAATAGGGAAATTTTTGTCTATCAGCATAAAGACTCTTTCTACTTAATCTGTCGGCTGAGTTCTTATTCTCTACATGTGGTATACACACTATAAATAAGTCATCCTTGATAACTTTATGCAGGGACAAAAAAATTGGAGCATTGGTGCTTTCAATTAGAATTGGATTGTAATCAAATATTGATAATGGATTTTGACAAAATGACAGAATTTTCACCTGGCCTTGTACACCGAAAGACTTAATTATCTGACCCACAACTACAAATGAATCAAAATTTGTCAAAAAATCTCATTCACTATATTAAAATGGTACATCTGATTTTTTATTTGTGAAGTCATTCAACTCGGTTTTTGTCCTTTGTTAATTATTTTCCCACCTTTTCTTCTGGGGAGTCTTCTGTTTGAGTTTCTGCAGCCTTGTCCTCTGGAGGGGCTTCTGTTTGAGTTTCTGCAGCCTTGTCTTCTGAGGAGTCTTCTGTTTGAGTTTCTGCAGCCTTGTCCTCTGGAGGGGCTTCTGTTTGAGTTTCTGCAGTCTTGTCTTCTGGAGGGGCTTCTGTTTGAGTTTCTGCAGCCTTGTCCTCTGGAGTGCTTTCAGCTTGAGTTTCTACCGTCTTTCCATCTGAAGAACCTGTAGTTTCAGATTCTTTTTTCTCATTTATTGTGATATTTTGATCATCAATTTGCTCATTTTGATTTTCTTTTTTGACCACATCAACAGGAGCATCTTTTTTTTCAGATTTAGCCTTCTCTCTTTCTTCAGTTGCCTTATGTTTTAGGCCTTTCTTCGGATTGTTTCTAGATTTGGTCGGAACCACAGACAAGTTTTCAAGCATTCTGGAGATTCTATCTGATAATTGAGCTCCCTTGCCCATCCATTCCTGAATTTTTTCAACATTTAATTTAATGCGTTCGGGGTGCTCTTTTGGTAACAAAGGATTATATGTCCCCAGCTTTTCTATAAATCTACCATCTCTAGGCATACGGTTATCTGCTACGACCACTCTGTAGTATGGTCTCTTCTTAGATCCTCCTCTAGCCAAACGAATTTTTATTGCCATTAATTTATCTCCCCAAATACCTGATTAAAGTTTTTAATATCAACGTGATTTTATTTTGTTATGATTCTTTACAACTTCAGAAGTGATAAATTTCAAAAGCTTTTCTGCAAAATCGACATCCAGATTCGCATCCTCAGATAATTTTCTTACTCTCTCAACCTGGACTAATTCTCTCTTATGATCGGTTGCTTGGATTCTTGCCTCGGCTTTTAATTTTCCAATCTTCTCAGTTTGTTTAAACCGTTCTCCCAGAGTATATACAAGGATGGCATCAAGTTTGTCTACAGATCTTCGATATTCGGCCAATTTTTCTTCAAAATTTTTCATGACGGTGATTAGTTTTTTTTCATGAAATCTGGGATCCCACCCATCATTCTAGTTAAGTCTTTTGATCCCAAATTATTTTGCAAAGGGTTTCTCAAGGCTGCATTTTGATCTACTAGATCAGTCAGTTTCTCTTTGCTTCCACTATTTCCAGTTAAATTCCCAATCAAATCACGTAGCATACCTCTATTACCTTTACGACCGATTTTCTTCATGACATCAGCCATCTGCCGATGCATTTTAATTAATTTATTTAGATCGGAGACTTCTTGTCCAGCTCCTATGGCGATACGCTTTTTTCTGCTAGCTTGAAGAATTTGTGGATTCGATCTTTCTCTTTTTGTCATGGATGTAATAAGTGCGATCTGTCTACTAAGAATCTTGTCATCTAAGTTGGCTTTCTCAAGTTGTTTAGATATTTTCCCTAAACCTGGAATCATACCCAGCATTCCTTGCATTCCACCCATTTTAATGGTTTGCTCAAGCTGCAATCTTAAGTCGTTCATATTGAAATAGCCCTTCTCTAGCCTCTTAATCATTCTTTGTGTTTTTTCGGCATCCAATTGTTCTTGAGCTTTTTCTACCAAGGAGATTATATCTCCCATACCTAGTATCCTGTCGGCTATTCTTTTAGGTTCAAATACTTCAAGTTCGTTGGATTTTTCACCTACCCCAATGAATTTAATAGGCTTTTGGGTTATAGCTCGCATCGAGAGAGCTGCCCCGCCTCTACTGTCACCATCTAATTTGGTGACAATTATTCCATCCAATTTGCAGGTAGCGTCAAATTCTTTTGCTACATGAACAGCATCTTGCCCTGTTAGCCCATCAACTACCAAAAGAGTCTCATTTGGATTTATCTTTGATTTCACTTGGGCTATTTCATCCATAAGATTTTTGTCTACGTGTGTTCTACCAGCGGTATCAAGAATGAAGACGTCATATCCACCTAATGTAGCTTGTTGTTTTGCTCTTGATGCAATGTCTACAGGTTTTTGATTGGGTACTATTTCCAGCACATCTATCTGGTTTTGTTCGCCCAAAATCTTTAACTGATCCATGGCGGCTGGTCTTCTAGTATCTAAACTAGCCATCAAAACCTTCTTTTTATTCTTTTCTTTCAGTAATTTAGATAACTTAGAAGTTGTAGTAGTCTTTCCAGATCCTTGAAGCCCAATCATGAGAACACTTGCTGGAGGAGAATCAATCTTTAACTTTTGTTCGCTTTCTCGATTGACAGAAAGTAAATCAATTAGCTCATCATGAACAATTTTGATGACTTGTTGACCTGGTGTAACTGATTTTATAACACTGTGACCTGTTGCCTTAACCCTAATTTTTTCAACAAATTCTTTTACCACTTCAAGAGCCACATCTGCTTCTAGTAAGGATAAACGTACCTCTCGGAGAGTGTGATTTACATCATTCTCAGTTACTATTCCCTTCTTAGTTAGTTTTTCGAGAATACTAGTTAAATTTTTTGATAAGCTAGCGAACATTCAATTAAAAAGATCCTGTATTTTGTGAAATGCTATCAAGATTCAAGGATTAGCCCAAATCATTAGTCACCTTCAATACAAAAAAGTGTCAAAATTTGATTTCAGGATCTAGGCCAAATTTCATTTCGGGTCAAGTGATTAGTAGTTAAGTTTACTTGAAAAATCTCTGCGTAATTGATACTTGGTATCCATGGAATCTTTAAAGGTCGCTTCTTTATATTGTTTTACTAAGCTTGATTCAGTGAATGAAAAGCGTGATAACATTTTTCGAATTTGCAAAAATCTTGGTGTGAAAGGTTTAATCATCATGGCAAATGAAGGCATTAATGGAACAATTGCCGGAGAAATAAAGAAGGTTGATACCGTAATAAAAAATATAAAAGAGATCATGAACTGTGATCAAATTAATCTAAAGCAATCTTTAATAAAAGAAATCCCATTTGGAAGAATCAAGGTAAAAATAAAGAAAGAAATTGTAACTTTTGGTATTGACGAAATATCAATGGCTGAACAGCCTGGGATATATGTTGAGCCGAAGGACTGGAACAGGCTTATGCGTGATGAAAATGTAGTTACTATTGATACAAGAAATGATTATGAGGTTGCTATAGGATCATTCATAGGATCAATAAATCCAAATACTGAAAATTTTTCAGATTTCCCTGAGTGGTGGAGAAAAAATGGTGAACAATACAAAGGTAAGTCCGTAGCCATGTTTTGTACCGGTGGTATAAGATGCGAGAAATCTACCAAATATCTTCTTAAACATGGTGTAAGAAAGGTCTACCATCTTAAGGGAGGCATTTTAAACTATTTGGAAAGCTATAAGGGAAATGAAAGTCGGTGGGAGGGGGAATGCTTTGTCTTTGACCAAAGAGTATCGGTCGGTCCAAATATTAAAAATGGTTCTTGTTCACTTTGCTTTGCATGTAGACATCCTCTTAGCTCCTCTGAGCTAAATCACCCACATTATGAAGAAGGTGTTAGTTGCCGGCATTGCTATGAAAAGACTGGTTATGAAAGAAAAAGAAATTTTAGAGAGAGACAAAAGCAAATAAAATTGTCTGCCCTAAAGGGTGAGAAGCATTTGAAGTATTTTTAAGCTGTGCTGAAAAGACTTCATTTCTTTTTTCAATTAACCAGGTTAGTTGGCGGTACTTTAATATGGATTTGATCAAACGATATCATGCAATCATTTCTAAAGGTGGCCTCGAACCGGATCAGTCGCAAGAACAGGCAATTAAGCGTCTTAACATAGTTAAAGGCGAGATCTTAGATTTAAGGAATTTTAGAGCAACTAAGAGGTCACTTGCTGGATTTTTTAAAGTGCGTGGAACTCCTTCATTAGAATCCAGGAATAAGGGACTTTATATGTTTGGTGGTGTGGGTACAGGAAAAAGTATGGTGATGGATTTATTTTTTGAGAGTGTGAATTCATCGAGGAAAAGGCGTGTACATTTTCATGCCTTTATGTATGAGTTCCATGAAAGGCTGAAAAACATAAGATTAATGAGAAAGAAAGATCCTGTTCGCATCATTTGCCAAGAGATTCTAAACGAAATTGATTTATTATGTTTTGACGAATTTCAAATAATTGACATCACGGATGCTATGATTGTTGGTAGATTATTTCAGGAACTTTTCCTTGGTGGATTGACAGTTATCACCACTTCCAATTTTCATCCAGAGGAACTTTACAAGGACGGGTTAAATAGGGGATTATTTTTACCATTTATTACACTATTGATGAAAAATATTGAGATAATAAAAGTAGATAACCGAAAAGATTATAGGAACAGAAAGTTGAGGAGAGAGGATAGTTATTTTTGTGAAGAAGAAGTCACAGCGGTAGTCGGATTCAATAGAATCTGGGAAGATATTGTTGATTGTGGAACGCAGGAATTGATTATTCACTATCAAGGTAGAGAGTTAAAATTGCAAAACTATGGTAATGGTGCTTGTCGGATTTCATTTCAAGAGCTTTGCGAACAGCCTCTAAGTGCAGTGGATTATTTAAACCTTTGCAATCATATCAAAGTACTTTTCTTGGAAAATATACCTATTCTATCAAGTTCTCAAAATGATATAGCTAGAAGGTTCATTCTGCTGATTGATGCACTTTACGAAGCTAATATAAGGATAGTTTGTCTGTCTGCCGTTGAACCTGAGGGTATTTATGTAAGCGGTAGGTTTCAGAAAGAATTTGCACGAACAGTCTCTAGGTTAAATGAAATGAGGGGAGATGATTGGCCAAGGAAAGATGATCGGTAAGGGTTATTAACAAATATTGGTTCAAAATGAAATTTTCATTCTAATTCAAATAATAAATCTCCAGATAATGTGTCTGCTGTCATAAGCTTAACCTTTATCTTATTACCCATTTTGAGCAATTCGTTGTCCTTTAGATGAGATTTTTTTCTTCTCTTTAGTCTTCTCTCATGACCTCCTTTATGATTGCAAACTCCTTGAATACTGAATTGTCTGAGAAAAAAGAATATCTTTTCTTTTGTTGAAAAACACACAAGCCCCTCAAAACTTTTCCCGACTAGAGACTGCATGAAACTGGCTATATATCTAGAATTTGATTGTCTTTCGGCCATGGCAGAATTTTTTTCCATACTGTTAAGATGTAGGCAAATTAATTCTGTTGATTTTGTGTCATTTTGGTAAACATTTTCAGTAGACCAGCCAAGATGAATGTTGAGTAATCTATGTGTTAACAGATCTGTGTATCTTCGGATGGGTGAGGTAAAATGCATATATTTTTTTAAATCTAGACCAAAGTGACCAGCTTCTGTAATAGTATAATAAGCTTGCGTCATAGCTTGAAGCACTAATAAGCTTGTGACGTCATGAAGCTGGCTAGTCTTAGCTAGATTTAATATTTGGTTAAAGTCACTCGATTTAATATTTTTCTTTCTAGCACCTTTTATCCCCAAGAATGAGATTCTTTGTAATAGTTTCGCCAATCGGTCAGTGGGAGGGGATTCATGCACTCGATAAATCACTGGAAGTTTGGATTCAGACAAAGTTTCTGCAACACAAGTGTTTGCTGTGATCATAAAATTTTCAACAATTTTATGGGATTTCAATGCCTTCTCTTGAAACAAACCAATTACGTCACCTTTCTCGGAAAAATTAAAGATTGGCTCTGGGATATTTAAATTTACTGCTTTTGGTATGGATTTAGTTAAAAGCGAATTGGCCTTGAAAAGGTTATCGAACAATAGTTGTTTGTCATTATCAGGTGTGTCATATGATTCAGACATTTGGTAACTATTTTCAACTTCCTCATATGAACAATTATGCTTAACTAATATCCTGCTTTTAATAAATTTGTGATTAATCTTTTTTCCATGTTTGTTAAGTGTGATCCTCAAGGTAATACTATTTCGTACTTTGTTTTCTTCTAAAGAGCACAGATCATTGGAAAGCTTTTCCGGCAACATTGGAATAACTGAATCAAAGAAATAGGTCGAGTTCCCGCGACGTAAAGCCTCTTGGTCAATGCAGGATCCTGCAGCTACATGGAATGAGACATCAGCTATGGCAATCCAAATTTCGCAAAAAATACCTTTCTCCTGATTCACTTCTGGAAATTCAGCGTATACAGCATCGTCTTTATCTCTAGCATTTCTTGGATCAATAGTTACAAAGGGAATGTGAGTTAGATCTTCACCGGTGGTATCTTCTTTTTTTTGTATTATAGTAGACAATTCTTCATGGACGGTATCAGGAAATTCAGTCTTTAGAGAAAATTCTTTTTTTGCCAAGAAAGAGAATAAGTCGGGTTGTTTTGTTGACCCATGAACTTTCGAAATATTATCAATAAACACTTTGGATTTTTGTTTGTTGTCTCGAATATCAATTTCAACTATGTCTCCCTCTTTAAAGGCTTTTAAATCAGGACAATTAGCTAACTTTCTTTTGTTAAAGAATTTCTTGGCTGTATGAATTGAGGTTTCTTTCCCCTCCCTTCTTACAATTCCAAGACCCCTTTTTGAATTGGGCTCAATGACCCTTATGAAGGTAGCTATGAAAAATTTTTTCTCCGGTGTGGTAAGATCCTTGGGATTGATCCTTACTAGTATTTTATCTCCGATATCCAGCTTTTCTCTTGCAATTTCTGAATAATCTATGCTGATTTGTGGTTTTTCTTTTTTAGCATCCCAAAAAGGGGGCTCAAAAAAGTGCGTTCCAGACTTATTTTTTGATCTAAAAACTAGCAAATCCACACTTGCCAACTTTGATTTGATCATTTTTAAACGAGAGTATTTGTGAGGCCTGTTTTTGGGCAAGTGAGGGAAAAGCCTTTTCAACACTAGGTAATAGTGTGAACTGAGTCCCAAGTTTCCTATAATGTCTTGATGATTCCTGAAATATCTATTTGATTTAACAAATTCTGTGATTTCCTGTTCACTCAGGTAGAGATTGAAATAGGTCTCTTTATTCATATGGCGTATACTTTTGCTCAGACTAAAGGTTATTTCTTAGATTTAGCTTTCAATAGTTCTAGAGCTTTATCAAGGTCGATATTATCTAGATCATTTTTATCTTTAATACCCACATTAGTTTTCTTATATTTGAGATATGGACCATATCTCCCAGTCATTAGTTGAATATCCCCTCCATCCGGATGTTCTCCAATAATTCTCATAACTGAGGGTCCTTTTGATTTGGAGACTTTTTTGGCTTGATCAGATATTAACTCCACTGCCCTATTCATCCCAATTGACAGAAATTCTTCTAAATTGGATATATTAGCATATGATTTATTATGTTTGAGGTAGGGGCCATATGGGCCAATTGCAGAAAGGATAGGTGCGCCGTCGTCAGGGTGGTTTCCAAGGGTTTTTGGTAATTCAATTAATTGTAGGGCTAACTCTAGGGTCAAATCATTCACATCGAAATTCTTAGGAATTGATGTTCTTCTTGGTTTGGAGTTTTCTTCACTGGCTTCCCCAAGTTGGACATAAGGACCAAATTTTCCAGTCTTAACCAAAATTTTGCTTCCTCCAGGGTGCAACCCAAGAATTTTATCATTAGAAACCTTTTCTAATGTTTCTTTTGTCATTATTGATAAAGGCCTGATGAAACGACAATCAGGATAACTAGAGCAGCCAATGAATGCATTCCCAGTTCTTGAAGTTCTTAGGGATAGGTTACCTTTTTGACAGTTTGGGCATAGTTTTGGATTACTATTATCAGCGCTTTTTGGAAAATAGTGTGGCTCCAAAAGCTCATTAATTTTTATCAGAACTTCAGAAATTCTAAGATCTTTGGCAGCGTCAAAATGGGGAGAAAATTCATCCCAGAACTTTGACAAAATATCTTTCCAAATAGATTTACCTGATGATACGTCATCTAAGTCATTCTCTAATTCCGCTGTATAATCATACTCGATATATTTTTTGAAATATCCTGCTAAGAATACAGAAACAAGTTTCCCCTTATCTTCTGGGATGAGACGGTTTTTTTCTTTTCTAACGTATTCACGTTGCTGAATTCTTGAAACAATCGAAGCATAGGTAGATGGACGTCCAATTCCAAGGTCCACCATTTTTTTTACTAAGGATGCTTCTGTATATCGTGGCTTGGCTTGTGTGAAATGCTGTTCTGGCTTTATGGAACTAAGCTCTATTCTAGAACCTTCGTCAAGTTGTGGTAATTCTTTTGCATCAGATGATTTATGATCTTCATCATTATGAAAATTGAAAGCCTTACGAAATCCATCAAAAATAATGACACGTCCAGATGCTTTCAGTTTATTATTGCCTTCTTCATTAGCTAATATTGCTGTTGTGGTTTCTGAAATTTCATTTTCCATTTGGCATGCTAGTGTTCGATTTCGTATGAGTTCATACAATTTTATTTGATTAATATCAGTTAGACTCAAATTTTTTGAAGTTTTTTGTATGTTGGTGGGTCTAATACATTCATGTGCTTCTTGAGCATTAGCGGCCTTATTCTTGTAAAACCGAGGACTCTTAGGAAGATATTTTTCTCCAAAGGTTTTACTTATTAGATTTCTGGTAGCGGAGACTGCTTCAGGGGCCATATCAATACCATCTGTTCTCATGTAGGTTATATGGCCTGCTTCATAGAGCTTTTGTGCTACTGACATTGTTTGCTGCGTCCCCATATAAAGTCTATTGTTGGCTTCTTGCTGTAATGTAGATGTAAGGAAAGGGGGAAAGGGATTTCGTTGTTTTGGTGTTGAGTGGATTGTCTCAATATGGAAGTTATTTTTGCTCAAATTTGTAACAATTTCTTTTGCGTGAGTTCCTGAATTTACAGAATGCTTTTCGATTTTTTCACCCTTATATTCAATTGCTTGGGCTTCAAAAAGCTTGCCATCCTTATTAAGGAAACTAGCTTCAATTGACCAATACTCCTGAGCCTTAAAAGCTTCTATTTCCATTTCTCTATCAACAATAAGTCTTAGAGTAGGAGATTGAACTCGTCCTGCAGAAGTTGCTCCAATGGGTAGTTTTCTGATGATTATTGGTGATAAACTGTAACCTAACAAATAATCTAAACCACCTCTTACCAAATATGCTTCAACTAATGGCATATCCAAGGCCCGTGGATTGGCAATTGCTTCAAGTACTGCATGCTTAGTAACAGCATTAAAAACTACACGTTCGATTCTTGTCTTGCTATTGAGGCTTTTTTGGTTTTTCAAAATTTCTACTAAATGCCAAGATATAGCTTCTCCCTCACGATCAGGGTCTGTAGCTAAGATCAAGTGGTTATCAGTATTGAGAGCCTTTTTGATAGCCGTCAAATTTTTTTGTTTTTTAGGGTCAATTTTCCATTTCATATGAAAGTCATTATTTGGATCGACGGAGCCATCCTTCTCATCTAAATGCCTCACATGTCCAACAGTAGCGAGAACTGTATAGTTACTACCAAGATATTTATTGATTGTTTTTGCCTTAGATGGCGATTCTACTACTACTACTGCCATAATTGTAACTCACTCAACTTATTCCACTTCCACCTACAGTTAAACCGCTTACCAGAACGGTTGGTTGCCCAACTCCAACCGGAACCCATTGCCCTCCCTTTCCACAGTTACCAATTCCCGGATCCAGAGAAAGATCATTTCCAATTCCTCGAATATTTTTCATCGCAGTTGGACCATCACCAATGAGTGTTGCTCCTTTAACCGGTGCTTCAACCTTTCCGTTCTTTACTCTATAGGCCTCTGTACAGGAGAAAACAAATTTTCCATTAGTAATATCTACCTGTCCTCCCGAGAATCCTACAGCAAGAATTCCATCTTTTAAATCACTTAGGATATCCTCAGGATTAGTTGATCCTGGAGACATAAATGTATTGGTCATTCTTGGCATAGGGGGATGAGCGTAGCTTTCTCGTCTCCCATTGCCTGTTACACTAAGTCCCATTAGTCTGGCATTTTGTCTATCTTGCATATAGTTTATCAGTATTCCATTTTCTATAAGTACATTGCGATTACTAGCTGTTCCTTCATCGTCAATAGAAATTGACCCTCGTCGATTTGGAATTGTTCCATCGTCTATTACGTTTACATGTTTTGACGCAACTTGTTTACCAAGAAGTTCTGAAAAAGCTGATGTTTTTTTTCGATTAAAATCGGCTTCCAGGCCATGACCAACGGCTTCATGTAACATCACTCCTGGCCATCCTGGCCCGAGCACTATATCCATTTCCCCTGCTGGAGAGGGTTCAGCAGTTAAGTTAACCTCAGCTATTCTAATTGCTTCACAAACGTGATATTTCCACTGATTTTCCTTCATTAGTTTTAAAAGGCTATACCTACCTCCACCACCTGATGAACCAGTTTCTCTTCTACCATTCTCCTCGAGGACTACAGATGTATGAATACTAGCCATTGGTCTTATGTCATTAAGTATTTGTCCTTCCGGTCTTAGAATGACTATTTCTTGTAATGAAGCGCCGATGCTCACCGAGACTTGAGCGACTCTATTATCATATTGCCTAGCAAAATCGTCAATCTGTTGAAGTAATTCAATTTTGATTCTGAGCGGGATTAATTCAAATGGATTGGCATCAGTATATAATCTAATATTGGTTTTATTGGGTGGTGGGGCCAAAGACTTGGGGTTGATTGGATTTAAGTTGGCAATCTTAATTATTTTGGAGGCATCTTTGATTGATTGCTCTGTTATGTCGGAAGAATGAGAGAAACCTATTTTTTCCCCTGTGACGGCTCTGATTCCAAAACCTTCGTTTACATTAAAGGATGATTTCTTAAGCTTTTGATCATCAAATACAAAACCTTCACTTATCCTTTTCTCAAGAAAAAGTTCACCATCATCTGCACCAGTGGTGGAGTCCTTCAAGATTTTCAAAGTTTTCTGCAAATTTAAGTTATGTTCAAAAGGTTTAAAGGTTGCGTCTATTTCGCTCATTGATCTTATTTCTATTTTTTGTATCCTGTGATCAGTCAGAGTGATCAACAAAGATTAATTGAATATCTATCTATGGTTTTTACATTAGATATATTTTTCATTTAATCTAGTTTTTTGTCTTCGACAAACACATATTAAGAAAATAGGTTTATTTTAAGCAATAAGTTTTAATTGCATGGAGAGCATAATGAGAACTATTATAGGATTAGCTGCAAGAATTTTAGCCGGGATAATTTATTTAGGTAGTTCCGCTATAGGATCTACTTTAGATCAATTTGAAGATTTGGATGCTATCGGGAAGCCCATCGATGGTGGAATCAATTTTCAACCTCCAGTTACTGAGCTTGCCAGAGACATCCAATGGTTAGACAATTTTCTCCTCATTATTATTACATTTATAGCGTTATTCGTAACCATCCTTCTGGGAATGGTCGTTTTCAAGTTTAATAAAAAAGCTAATCCCAAACCGGCAAACTTTACTCATAATTCAAAACTCGAAATAACTTGGACGCTCGTTCCCACCGCGATTTTAATCGTAATAGGGGCCTTTTCTTTACCTATTCTTTTTAAGCAATTATATATCCCTGAGTATGAAGTGACAATAAAAGCGACAGGAAATCAATGGTATTGGTCGTATGAATATCCTGATGAAGAAATAGTCTTTGACTCTTTTATGCTATCAAGAGAAGAGCTATCTAATTATGGTTATCAAGAAGACGAATATTTGCTGGCCACTGATAATCCTGTAGTTGTACCCGTTGGTTCTGTGATCAGAATGCAAGTTACAGGATCCGATGTGTTACATGCCTGGAAGGTTCCCGCTTTCGGAGTTCATATGGATGCAGTTCCTGGCAGATTGAATGAAACTTGGTACAAAGTTGAAAAAGAGGGCATTTATTTTGGTCAATGTTCAGAGCTCTGTGGTCTTAATCACTCATATATGCCAATTGTTGTCAAGGCAGTGACTAAGGATCGTTACGAAAATTGGTTGAAAAAAGCATATGAAGAGTTTTCACAGTTTCCGCAGAATTCA
Source organism: Paracoccaceae bacterium (assembly GCA_029243395.1). Classification (GTDB taxonomy): domain Bacteria; phylum Pseudomonadota; class Alphaproteobacteria; order Rhodobacterales; family Rhodobacteraceae; genus CACIIZ01. Next base: position 94,792 of record JAQWSE010000002.1, read on the forward strand.
AAAATTCGGTTAGCCAAAAAGAACGAATGAAAAAATTGTCCCACTAACAAGTAGAGAAGAAATGAGTCGATCTGCAGTAGAAAACGAAATTATACTAATTGAGGCATCAACTCAGGATTATATTGCTCTGTTGAAGTTTAGAGTAATGCGATTGGCTATTTTTACTGCAGGTGTGGCTATTTTAATAGCTCCCGGATCGATTAATCCAGTTGTTGCTATAGGCTCATTAATATGCATTGGAATAGGAGCTGGGGCTGCAGGAGCTTTGAATATGTGGTGGGATGCAGATATAGATTCTATCATGATTCGAACTGCCACAAGACCTATTCCAGCAGGAAAAATCACTGGTGATCAAGCCCTAAGTTTTGGTCTATTTTTGACATTTTTTTCAGTCATATTTTTAGGACTTTTTGCTAATCACCTCTCAGCTTTCCTGTTAGTCGGTACTATTGCTTTTTATATTTTGATTTACACCATGTTCTTAAAAAGAAGAACCCCCCACAATATTGTTATAGGTGGTGCGTCAGGAGCACTTCCACCTGTCATAGGGTGGGCAGTGACTACTAACAGTATTGGGCTTGAAAGCATTCTTATGTTCCTTCTAATATTTTTGTGGACCCCACCCCATTTTTGGTCTCTGTGTCTGATGACAAAGAGCGATTACTCAAAATCTAGAATTCCAATGCTTACAGAGACACATGGTGAAGAAAAAACGAAGCGTCAGATTCTAGTTTACAGTGTGCTTTTGCTTGTACCCTCATTTGTCATCTCTTTTACGAGCATAGGAGGATTATTTTATTTAATTTCTATGGTAGCCTTAAATATTGTATTTTTATCTCTAGCATTGGGCTTGAATGGATTTGATCAAGGAATTGTACTCCTTCGCGGAAAAGGGGAACGACAACTCTTTCTGTATTCGATATTTTATTTGTTTGCACATTTTGTTCTACTAATGGCAGAATTTTTGCTCAAGTTTTTTTCACCATTTTATTCTGATCTCGCGAGGATTTTAGTGTGGTTTTAGATCAAACAAAAGAAGATTTCTATGCCAAAAGGAAGAATAGAAATTTTTGGCTAGCAATATGCTTGGGGGGCTTCATTCTGGTGATATTTTTGGTGACGATAGCAAAATTATCCAACGGTGGCATGATCGAAGGCTTTGATCATACTCTAAGACCAAGCATTTCTAAGGAATAAATTAGATGGTAAGTGGTAAAAGGAAAACTGTTTTTTATCTAGGAATAATAGTTTTGTTTATGGGGTCGGCATCTTTTTTGTCAGTGCCATTTTATAATTGGTTTTGTAAGGTTACTGGATATGGAGGAACAACGACTTATGCTAACTACGAATCTAAGAAAATATCAGACAAGCAGATAGAGGTAAGGTTCGATGTATCGCTAGAGAGGGGTTTGGCTTGGGAAGTCATTCCCGCACAAAGAGAACTTCAGTTGAATCTAGGTCAAACTGGATTAGCATTTTATGAAGCTTATAATCCAACAAATAAACCAATAGCGGCCCAAGCGAGTTTTAATGTAGTACCATTTTCAGTCGGAAATTACTTCACAAAAATCGAGTGTTTTTGCTTTACTGAGCAAGTTTTGCAGCCTGGTGAGAGGGTGAATATGCCTGTGACCTTCTATGTAGATCCTGATATATTAAGAAATATTGAGGCAAAAAATGTAAAATCTGTAACGCTTTCATACACCTTTTACGAGATTGACCTTCCTGAAACAACGGCTAGTATAGCTGAAAAAATGAAGATAAATCTGTAAGAAATATAATTTCCCTATAATGAAGGAAAAAATATGGCACACGAAAAAAATCATGATTATCACATCTTACACCCTAGTATTTGGCCTTTTCTAAGTGCATTAGGGGCCTTCACCTTATTATTTGGGTGTGTATTATTTTTTCATAATTATACGTCAGTCGTGATGGTATTAGGTTTAGTAATAGTACTATACTGCATGTATGGATGGTGGTCAGATGTTGTGACAGAGAGTCATGTTGGAGATCATACCCCTGTGGTCCAAATAGGCTTGAAGTACGGTGTGATTATGTTCATCACATCAGAAGTAATGTTTTTTAGTGCTTGGTTCTGGAGTTTTTTCAAGCATGCTTTGTATCCAATGGAGGCGATTGGAGAAGTATGGCCTCCCGTAGGGATAGAAACTTTTGATCCTTGGCATTTGCCTCTAATTAACACTTTGATTCTTTTATGTTCTGGTGCGGCAGCCACGTGGGCACATCATGCCATTGCCCATGAAAATAACAGGAAGGACTTGGTCAATGGTTTAATCATTGCAATTTTATTGGGCATGCTTTTTACTATTTTCCAGGCTTATGAATATTCTCACGCAGCCTTCAGTTTTTCGGGTAACATTTATGGTGCTAATTTTTTTATGGCAACGGGATTCCATGGTTTTCACGTAATAGTGGGAACTATTTTCTTAGCAGTATGTTTGATAAGGGCACTTAAGGGGCACTTCACTCCTGAAAACCATATAGGATTTGAAGCGGCCGCATGGTACTGGCATTTTGTTGATGTTGTTTGGCTGTTTCTCTTTGCAGCCATCTATATTTGGGGCTCTTGATGCAACCATATTTAAGATCTATGCTTTGGTAAGGTTGTTAACAGTAGATAATTTCTTATTGTCGTGTATTTTGATTAAGAATAAGGCATGCTTTGTTTGTTAAAGAAGTTGATATTCCCATTTTTCTTCGGATTAATTGGACTCATAATCTTGTTGGGTCTTGGGAAGTGGCAGGTTGAAAGGCTGGCTTGGAAAAATTCTATAATAGCAGAGATTTCAGAAAGTGTGGCAAAGTCGCCAAACGTAATTATGCCACATCAGATCGAAAGTGTTCAGCAGTACCAATCTGTAAGGGTTAATGGTGAATTTCTGTCAGAGGAATTACATGTCCTACATTCTCTCAAATCTTACGGTCCTGGATTCAAACTTATCAAGCCATTTAAGCTTTCCAGCGATGGAGTTATTCTTGTTGATTTGGGTTTCATAAGAGAGCGGAATAAGTTGAAGGAAAGAATAATTCTAAGTAACACTATTACAGGGAATATCTTGTTTCCAAATGAAACAGACTCTTTCACGCCGGATCCTAATTTTGAAAAGAATATTTGGTTTTCAAGAGATTTAGGAGCCATCGCTAATTATCTGGAAACCATTCCAGTTCTAATAGTTCTATCTAATATTGTTCATGAAGAAATAATTGCTACCCCTTTAAGACCAAACCTCATTAATAATCACTTGCAATATGCTTTTACTTGGTTCTCTATGGCTATGGCTTGGAGTTTTATGTCAATATATTGGGTAATGCGCATTATTAAAAGATATGGACAGTCTGGTGGCCGACATGCTTTATAAGTCGACTAGGGGTGAAGCAGGAAGTGTATCTTTTCAAGAGGCACTGTTCTCTGGTTTGGCTCCAGATGGAGGTTTATATATTCCTGAAGTTCTACCCAAATACGATGCTAGTTTTCACTCTAGCATGGTGGAAATGAGTTATGAAGAGGTGGCTTTTGCAATATTAAAACCTTTTGTTGGAGGCTGTTTCTCAGATCAAGAGTTAAATACTATTATTAGTGAAGCTTATTCAGAATTTAGGAAGTCAGATAAATGTGAACTTGTGAACCTTTCTGAAAATCATAAAATATTAGAGCTTTTTCATGGGCCTACGTTTGCTTTCAAGGACTTTGCGATGCAAATGATTGCTCGGATGTTTCACCAGGCTTTAAAGAATATTCGTAAGTCTATTACCATTATTGTTGCTACTTCTGGAGATACGGGTGCTGCAGCAGTTCATGCTTTTAGGAATCTGGAATTTGTCAATCTCTATGTTTTGTTTCCAAAAGATCGAATTTCAGAAATTCAGCGTCGTCAGATGACAACAGAAAAAGCTTCAAACGTTTCAGTAGTTTCAGTGGATGGTAACTTTGATGACTGTCAATCAATAGTGAAGTCAATATTTAACGATAAAGATTTTTCAAAGGCAGTTTCATTAACTGGCGTTAATTCCATTAATTGGGCAAGAATCATTTCTCAAGTAGTTTATTATCTGTTTGCAGCTAGCCGGCTGCCTACAAGTGCTAAAATAGATTTTTGTGTTCCAACCGGAAATTTTGGAAATATTTATGCTGGATATGTAGCTAAAAAACTTGGAGTGAATATCGATAAGCTTATTATAGCGACAAACCGGAATGATATCCTCCATAGAACCTTGAGTTCCGGCCGGTATAGAAAGGGGGAGGTTCTTCAGACATTTTCTCCCTCTATGGATATTCAAGTATCCTCTAACTTTGAGCGAATGCTATATGATGTGTATCAATGCAATGCTAAGATAGTTAGGAAGAAAATGGAAAGCTTACAATTAAATGGTTCGTACGACATAGAAGAAGATTCTCTGAGAACACTGAAAAATGATTTTATCAGCGGGGTTGTTACAGAGGCGGAAACCCTGGCTGAAATTAAGAAAGTTTTCATGCACTCTAAAATGATCATATGCCCTCATACAGCTGTTGGTACAAAGGTTTCCCGAAACTTTTTAGATGAAAAAAATATCACCATAAGCTTGGCTACAGCTCATCCTGCAAAGTTTGGTGATGCTGTCGAGAAAGCCATAAGTAGAAAAATAGTTTTGCCCAAATCCTTAGATGCATTATTCTATAAAAGAGAAAAAGTTGTTGAGGCACCTAACGATGTGAACTATCTTAAGGACTTCATTAGAAGAGAGCAGTGATTTGTCTATATATTTTGATATATTACCTAGTGGGATAAAGGTCGTTACAGAAGAAATTCCCACCATTGAGAGTGCATCTGTAGGCATCTGGATTGGGGCTGGTAGTAGGAATGAAAATAGGGAAGAATGTGGAATTGCACATTTCCTAGAGCATATGGCTTTTAAGGGAACAGAAAAAAGAAGTGCCTTACAGATAGCTGAATCTATAGAAAATGTAGGAGGTTTTATAAATGCGTACACGAGCAAAGAGATAACTTGTTACTATGCAAAAGTGCTCAAGGAAAATGTGCCGCTCGCTGTGGATATACTTTCTGATATTATTTCAAACTCAGTATATAAGAGTGATGAGATCGAACGAGAAAAAGGTGTAATTATTCAAGAAATTGGCCAAACAAGAGATACTCCGGATGAATTTATTTTCGAATTACTGCAGCAAGTAGCATTTTCTGACACGGAGCTAGGTCGGTCAATTTTAGGCACAGTGGATAATGTTAGCTCTTTCAAACGTGAGGATTTCCTACGTTTTACAGCTAACAATTATTTCTCAGAGAGTATGGTCGTTTGTGGGGCAGGGAATATTAAACATCAAGAGCTATGCGTGTTGGCTGAAGGACTAAAGACTATTAGGGGTTCTAGTCAAAAAACGAATTCTAAGAAAATACCTTTTTTAGGGGGAGAAAAAAGAGTTGAAAAGGATTTAGAGCAAGCCCATTTTGCAGTGGGGTTTGAAGCCCCTGCTATTAAAAGTCCTCAACTTTATGCGGGTAAAGTTTTTTCGGTATTAATGGGGGGGGGGATGTCTTCCCGCTTATTTCAGGAGATTAGAGAAAAGAGGGGACTTTGTTACTCTATAGGAACTTCTTTTGATGGTTATTCTGATGTAGGTTTATTTCTTTGCTATTCGGGGACATCGGGTGAAAAAATTAGAGAACTTTCTGAAGTGATAGCTTTGGAATTCAATAAGTCATTGATAGGTATAACTCAGGCAGAAATTGAACGAGCAAAGACCCAATTACGGGCAAGTTTACTGATGAGCCTCGAAAGTTCTTCTAGTAGGAGTGAAAGGCTAGCAAGAGGTTTAATTATCTGGGATAAGATAGTTGAAGTTCAGGAGACAATCTCAAAGATCGACAACGTCTCTTTGCAAGACGTGAAAGATTTTGCTTCCAAGATGTTCAGTAATTTAAAACCAGCAATGGTATTGTACGGTCAGGTATCTGATGCTCCCAAATTAGATGAGTTCTGTGCTAAACTCCTAAATTGATATTAATCTTGATTACGTTTCGTCAAAAAATTAAACCCTTGGTTGTCACTGATAGATTAATTATCCGCCTACCTAGCATGGATGATTATGAAGCTTGGCTCAGACTGCGCAGGAAATCAGAATCATTTCTCAATCATTGGGAACCCAAAAAGGAGAAGGAATTCTATTCAAAGGATTCTTTCCAAACTAGGGTGCGTTGGGCTAAAAAGAATTTTAGTTCAACAAAGGTATTACATTTGTTTCTATTTTTGAAGATCAATCATAACCTAATAGGTGGATTGACCTTAGATAATATTCGCTATGGTCCCTTTGATTCCGCAAGCCTCGGGTATTGGATAGGCGAAGGATTTTCGAATAATGGTTTTATGACTGAAGGGCTAAGAGCCATGATCCATTATGCAAATAAGACCTTGAAGGTCACTCGGCTTGAAGCAGCTATATTACCCAACAATAATGCATCTAAGAGAGTATTGGAAAAATGTGAATTCAAATATGAAGGGGTTGGACAGAGCTATCTTCAAATAAATGGAAGGTGGAGAAATCATGTACTGTATGCCAATGTCAACAAGAACAGGCGCGGTAGTGCTAGTTAGAACAAGGTTGTTGCTTCATGGACAAATCTCTCGATACTTTTTTTAATTTCTTGACACAGAAAATGGGTCGAAATGCAGTTAGCCTAGTTGGGCCCAATCATGCAATAGATCCAAGAGGCCGGTTAGTTAATAAGTCTGAGTTTTGTATCAAACCAGAAAATACAAAAGAAGTTTCAGTTATCTTGGCTGAGGCCAACCAAAGAGGAATTCCGTTGATACCGGTAGGAGGAAGTACAGGTTTAGTTGGGGGTCAGATAGCAGAAAAAAATGATCAAGTTTCTTTGTCTCTAGAGAAAATGAACGCAATAACCTTTTCTAAAGAAGACTGTCTATTAACAGTCCAGGCTGGTGCAATTTTGGCAGACATAAAGAGAATTGCCTTTGATGCTGGGCGATTTTTCCCATTGAGTATAGCATCTGAGGGCTCCTGCCAAATTGGTGGTAATTTGGCCACTAATGCAGGTGGTGTAAATGTTCTTAGGTATGGGAGCGTCCGAGATTTATGCCTTGGAATTGAAGCTGTTTTGCCAAACGGTAATATAGTATCATCTATGAAAGCATTAAAGAAAAACAACATGGGTTTTGACATTAAGGGTTTGCTGATTGGTTCAGAGGGAACCTTAGCAGTGATTACTTCCGCAATCCTCAGGACTTTCCCATTACCAATGGATCCTCTTACAACTATCATCTCTGTAAATGAGCCTCGCCAGGCTCTCATTATATTTAACCACATGTCCAAAATTTTTGGTGATCGGTTAATGGCTTTTGAGCTCATGAAGTCCACGGGAATAGACTTTCTAAGAAAGACGGGTTTCAAGGTAAGGTATCCTTTTTCAGAGAAAGCTCCCTGGATGGTTTTAGTGGATATAGATATGACTATTGGTTCTACCAACTTTAGGGATCAGGTACAGGAAATTCTCAGTAACTTTTTGGAAAAAAATTTAGCAAATGAAATTGTCATTCCAGCTGGTTCAAAGCAAAAAAAGGAAATTTGGAGCATCAGAGAGTCAATTCCACTAGCCAATAGAAGGATAGGTTCTTTATTCTCAAATGATATTTCTCTTCCTTTAGAAAGTATACCTGTATTCATTGAAGAAGCAGATAAAAAGTTATTATCTATTTCTAATGAAATCGTTGTCAATTGCTTTGGCCATATTGGTGACGGCAATCTACATTACAATGTTTTTCCTATTGCAAATGAGGCAATAGAACGATTAGAAAAAAATCGATCTGTAATGGTCAAAATGGTTAATGATCTTGTCAGTGAATTTTCAGGTTCAATAAGTGCTGAGCATGGGATAGGAAGGTCAAAGTCCAAAGAATTAAAGAGATATGAAGATCCAGGAAAATTAAGTATTATGACTACGATAAAAACGGCTATCGATCCCAAGGGTATATTAAACCCAGGAGTGATTTTTAGTAAAGATACTTTGTAGGCTAATCAATTTTTAATCAGGCCTTTCCAAGGTGAACTTTTTAGATATGGTGGTGTAATCCTTATAACCCAAACGGGCAATAGGCATAAAATCTAGTATATTAAATATACCATTTTTCAGAAAATAATCAGATAAATGGATGCCAACAACTTCACCAATGATCATATTGTTATCTTTACCGGGGAGTTTGAGCACTTGAAATAATTTACATTCTAGTGAGGCTGGCGATTTAGAAATTCGAGGAACAGAGACTAAATTGCAGTTAGCTTTTTGGAGATCACAAATTTCAAACTCATCCACATTTTTGGAATAGTTCCCAGAACTTGTATTCATGCTTTTTAATAGAGCTTTGCTGACCATGCTCACTACGAATTCTTCAGTTTCAATTATGTTTGCTGCGCTGTCTTTAATATTTTTCTGGTCAGATTTCTTTCCATTTGTTGAGAACATTACCATTGGAGGATCATCTGCTATAGCGTTAAAAAACTATAGGGTGCAACGTTAATATTCTGATTCTCATCTACAGATGAAATCCATCCTATTGGGCGTGGTGATACTATTGATTAAATGGGTTATAAGGAAGAACCTTTACTTCTCTAGGAGTATAGAACATTTATTTGGCTTTGTTCAAAATTAAATTGTTATTAAAAGATGGCACATAGAATAAATGTATTTTGTTAAGTCAACAACTATACATTATATCATAAAACGAATTAAATTGTAAAAGCAATTGGTCCTGGAAATTGAAACAAATAAATTATGATTGAAATTGAAAAAGAAAGCCAAAATGATGAAGATGCGGTTGAGAATCTATTAGATATTGCTTTTTCGCCCAGCAGAATCCATCTAAGTTCTTATTCCTTAAGGCAAGGTGTAGAAAAGATAGACTCTCTTTGTTTCATAGCAAAAAATGCAGTTGGGGAAGTAATGGGTGTAATCCGTCAGTGGCCTGTATTGATTGGCGATGATTATGATCACATTTCTCTTCTCACTGGCCCGATAGCGGTTCATCCGATCGTACAGGGCGAAGGACTGGGATCTTTTCTAATTAATCTATCTTTAAAAAAGTCTAGGGAGGAGGGTTGGAAAAGGGCTTTATTGATTGGAGATTATGAATACTATAAAAGCTTTGGTTTTAGGCAACAGTTAGAGCAAAATATTATCTTCCCTCCTCCAACTGACCCCAAGAGAGTTTTACTTTTAGAACTTCAAAAAGATTCATTCAAAGGATTGGGTGGTTATGTTCGGAGCCATTACTAAACAACATTTTGTCTTTGGTAGTGGAATTCATGCGCTGCAGTTATTCATTTATACTCGCCAGATAAGTTGTTATTTGGGGTCTAACGGTTTCGGTATTTTTTTTCATACATTTGTCTATAAGCGATCTGACCTCAGAAAGTGAAACACTTCTCAACAAAGCTTTGATCGGTCCAATGCAATCAGGTTGCATAGAAAGCGTATTGAATCCGATGGCTGAGAGAACTAGTGCTTCGATTGGTTTACCTGCATCCTCTCCGCAAAAACTTAGCGGTATATTAAACTTTTCACATTTTCTACAAATTAGGGTTAGGAAAGATAAAAAACTGGTGCTTAGGACATCATATCTTCTTCTAACTTTTTCATTTTCTCGGTCAGCAGCAAAAAAAAATTGTTTCAAATCATTGCCTCCAACCATAATGAAATCAACACTCTCAAAGAATGAATTTGGCGCAAAAGCTAGGCTTGGAACTTCAAGCATTGCTCCAACCTTTATTGATTTTGGAATAGGACGTTTACGGCGGTTTTCTTTAGCAATTTCTGTTAGTATTATTGACTTAGCTTGATCAAATTCAGATGGCTTTGTAACAAGCGGGATTACAATGTTTAACTTTCTACCATTTGCCCCTCTGATGAGAGCTTGTGCCTGCATCTTAAGCACGCCAGATTTTTCCAATGAAAGTCTTATGGCTCTCCATCCTAAAGCTGGATTTGGTTCTATTTCAGGAGTAATGCTTGGCAGCACTTTGTCGGAACCAATATCTAACGTTCTAAAGAAAACAGGCAGACCTCTGGCAGAGTCTAATACCTTTGAGTAAATCTGTGCCTGCTGTGCTCTCTTAGGTACTGTATTACTTACCAAAAATTGCAATTCAGTTCTATAAAGACCAACACCTTCCGCTCCTGATTCCACCAGAGAAGGTAAATTTTCCATTAGGCCAGCATTAATCATAAGCGAAATCTTGATACCATCGATACTAACAGCACTGAGTTTTCTGAGTGCCAAAAAAGATTCCTGGGCCTTATTTCGCATCGCTAATTTACTAGTATAGGCTTGGATAATTTCTTTTTCAGGTCTTATATGAACTATACCTTGGTCGCCATCTAGGATAACTCTATCTTTATAGGTGGTATTTTCTGTGATAGATTTAGCTTGTATAATTAAAGGAATATTTAAGGCTCTACAAACAATGGTAGTGTGGCTACCAACTGAACCTTCTTCTAGAATTATTCCATTTAAATATTCGCGCATAGAAATTAGTTCTAGGGGACTAATATTTCTTGCAATCAAGATTGGACAATCAATCTTACCTAAATTCAACTTCGATTTTTGCTTTGTTAGAATTTTAAGTAAAGTATTGGAAATTTCATAAAATTCATATAGACGCTCCCGAAAATAGTGATTTTTCACTTTAGCTATTCGTGCTTTGGTAGCTGTTTGTTCTTTTTCAACTGCGACAGTTGCAGAAAGACCATTGTCTATAGATGCTTCTATCCTGTTGAGCCAACTTTTGTCTTCAATTAGAAGCTTATGAGTCTCCAAAACCTCTAGAAATTCGCCCTTTTGCTTAAAATATTTTTTACCTGTGCTATCAGATAACTCTTTCTTTAATCTGGTTAGGGCTACACTAAGTTTTGTTTTTTCCCGAATTGGATTGTCTGCAACAGGATCAGTGATTTTGATTCGAGGCTCTAGAAGCACTGTTGTGCCTAAAGCAACACCCTCTTTCCCTATCAGACCAGTCGTTGAAAATGTTGTTTTTTTTTCTTGACTCAACTTAGATTTATCATCTGATCCTGTAAAAACGCCAAGTTCTGCCATTTCAGCTATGACCATTGCCACAATTTCTAGACCGTAAACTTCATCATCGCTGTACTCTCGCTCCAGCAAGTTTTGAATGACTAGAACTCCGAGCATCTTACCTAGACGTTGTATTGGTACACCAAGGAAGGATTTATACTTTTCTTCTCCCGTTTCGGGAAGATATCTAAAGCCTTTTGTTTTGTTAACATTCGAAGTTTTGATAGGCTCTGAGCTAGCAGCAATTCGGCCTACCAACCCTTGTCCAATTTCTAATTGAGAATAATGTACAGCTGAGGTCAAGAGTCCTTCTGTAGCATAAAGCTCCATTACATCATCATATCTTCGGAGATAAATTGAACACACTTCTGACTTCATTGAAGAAGCAATTAATTTTACAATTCCATCAAGCCTAGCTTGTGCCTCACCCTGCTCTGATAATGTTTGTTTTAATCTTTTTAAGAGTATCCTGGAATTAGCATTCTTTTCTTCGGTGATCATCAATTTTGTGCCTTTTCAAGTTCAAATGCGTCGTGGAGTATTTGAACTGCCAATTCAAGATATTTTCGATCAATTAACACGGAAATTTTGATTTCAGAAGTTGATATAACCTTAATATTTATATTTTCTTGTCCTAGTGCTTTGAACATGGTTTGAGCAACCCCTGAATGACTGCGCATCCCAATTCCAACTATTGAAATTTTAGCAACGTACTTATCTACGACCAACTTGGAATAATTGAAATTCTCGTTTGACTTCCCTTGCTCAAGAGCTTGGCTCGCTACATCTACTTGGGAGGTAGGGCATGAAAAAGTTACATCGGTTAACCCATCGTCTGATATATTTTGTATAATCATGTCTACGTTAATATTTGCTTTAGAGAGGCAATCAAACACCATCCCAGCCATACCGGGTTTATCCTTGATTCCCATTAGTGTAAGTTTTGCTTCATCTTTAGAACAAGTTATTCCTGAAACTATTCTTTTTTCCATAATATCCTCCTCATCACATACAAGGGTTCCAGAGCCTTCTACAAAACTGTTGAGTACCCTAAGTTTTACTTTATATCGCATGGCCAGCTCAACTGATCTTGTTTGCAACACTTTTGCACCCAGAGAAGCGAGCTCTAGCATTTCTTCGTATGATATCTGAGCTAATTTCTTAGCGTTTTCGGTTATCCTAGGGTCAGTGGTAAAAACCCCATCAACATCTGTATAAATATCACAGAGGTCAGCTTTAAAGGCTGCAGCCAAAGCAACCGCTGTGGTGTCGGAACCTCCACGGCCAAGAGTAGTTATTCTGGAATTAGAACTAATGCCCTGAAAGCCTGCAACCACTGCTACTTGCATTCCACTGTTAAATTTTTTAATTAAATTTTCAATATCAATTTCTTCAATTCTCGAATTAGAGTGATGGTCGGTAGTTTTCATTGGAATTTGCCAGCCCTGCCAACTCCGCGCATTTATTCCCATGCTTTGTAATTGGAGAGCCATTAATCCTGCAGATACATTTTCCCCGGAAGAGACAATGGCGTCATATTCTCTGGCATCATACAATGAGGAGATTTCTTTGACCTTATCAATCAATTTGTTAGTGGTTCCAGCCATTGCTGAAACAGTGACGATTACGTTATTCCCATCTTCAACTTCTGATTGAATTCTTGAAGCGGCATTTCTCATTTTTGATAAGTCAGCAACTGAAGTCCCGCCAAATTTCATAACTAACCTAGACAAATTCTTTCTCCCCCTTTTCAGAATTTCAGGTATTCTCTTCTAAGAATTGAGAATTCAAAAACTAATTACTTTTTCTATCATGCCATGGCAGAGGAGTAATAGGAATTTCGTCTTCCAATAATGATTTCGCTTTTTGTAGAGTAGTTTTACCATAAATAGATCTCTCGTGAGATTCTCCTTCGTGGATAGCACGAGCTTCTTCAGCAAAATTGTCACCTACATATTCACAAGTACTTTCTATTTTTTTCTTCAATTCTTCAATTAAAGATTTTTTTCTTGGAGACTCTTGCAGTAGGGCTCCATTAACTTTTGGCTCTTTCTTTGATTTCACGCTAGGTGCCATTAACGATTTAGTAATTGAGGTACTTCCACAAACTTCACAAGATAATAGCCTTGAAATTTTGAGCTTCTCAAATGCTTCGGATGAAGCAAACCAGCTTTCAGATTGGTGCAAGTTATTGCATTTTAGACTGTACTTTATCATTTTTTTGGGTTTCTTCGATTTCAAAAATGACCCTTATCGTGGCCTTCTTTCTCGCCTAGTGGAAACTGGTTGGAATGCAATAGCAACATGCGTGCTGCAATAAGGTTTGCCATTCTCCGCTTGATGTCCACAAAACCAAAATTTATCAGTTGCTGGATCTCCAATCGGCCATTTACAAGTTCTTTCAGTAAGTTCCATAAGATTTAATTTTTTGGCTCTTTTCTCTAATTCAATCATATCAGCTAAGGCTTTTTTATCTAATTCAGATGTTTCAATATGTTCAGGGGATTTCGTTAACTGAATGTCAGAAATTTTCTCATTTTTGTTTAAATTTTCAGGATCTTTTAGGCTTTTATTTGACGTCTTTTCAACCTTTTTTCTTCCTTTTTTCTTTTCGATCTTGGCGTTCAGGCTTGTGTGATCCGAAATATCTGGAGAGATTGTTTCTCCCAAAGTAGATTTATTTGAAGTTCTTATTGAATTTCGTATATTGTTTTTATCATTATTACCTTCACTTCTGTGAGATAAACCTAATCTATGAATCTTGCCAATGACAGCGTTTCGAGAAACGCCCTCACCTAACTCTGTAGCTATTTGACTTGCACTATTACCCTTTTGCCAAAGAATGGTAAGTAACTGTACTCTGTCAGAGGTCCAGGCCATATTATTGTTCCTTCAATTTATTCATAATAATCTTTACTTCATATAATTCATATATGCAAATAAACTAGTATCAAACATGATATTCTAATCAATTGAGGTTAGAACATTTTTTGTAAATAGTTTCGAATACTTAGAGGGCAATAAAAGGCTGTATACTTGCCCTGTTTTAGAATAACTTTGTAGATTGAAAGTAGAGCTCAACGAAGATTTGACCCCAAATCGGCCATTCAAGAATTTGTTTTTAGCTCTAGTTATACTAGCATATATTTTAGATGGTTTCTTTTGTTGCTTTATTGAAATTTTAATCAACCACTAGTATGGTCTTTTCATGGAAAAATATTTACTTCCGACATATAATAGAACTTCAGTATCTTTTGTGAAGGGAAATGGAATATGGCTAGAGGCAGAAGACGGTTCAAAATACCTAGATATTGGTTCGGGTATAGCAGTTAATATTTTAGGGCATTGCAATAAGGAATTGGTTTCAGCCTTGACAGATCAAGCCCAGGAATTGTGGCACACATCTAATTTATACAGAGTAACCAAGCAAGAAAAATTGGCAGAAACTCTTATTCTCAATACGTTTGCTGACAAGGCATTCTTTACAAACTCTGGAACTGAGGCAATTGAATGTGCGATAAAGATGGCAAGAAAATTTCACTCGCATAATCAAGATAATAGGCATGAGATAATTTCTTTCGATGGGTCATTCCATGGCAGGACCTTTGGTGCGATCTCAACCTCTAATGCCCAAAAAATGATAGAGGGCTTTGGTCCTCTTTTACCTGGATGTAAGTCTGTAGACCTAAAAGATGAAGGTTTAATTATCGATGCGATTACAGCAAATACTGCTGCAGTAATAATAGAGCCTATTCAAGGAGAAGGAGGTATAAAAGTTGTCCCTGATGATAAACTTCAATTATTAAGGAATATTTGTGACGAACTCGGGGTTTTATTGATATTTGATGAAGTGCAGAGTGGAATAGGTAGAACTGGCAGGTTATTTGCTCATGAGTGGAATGGAATTTATCCTGATATCATGACGATAGCTAAAGGAATAGGTGGTGGTTTCCCATTAGGAGCTTGTTTAGCAAGTCACAAAGCAGCAGAGGGAATGGAAATTGGCTCTCACGGTTCAACCTATGGTGGAAACCCTTTGGCATGTGCGGTTGGTTGTGAGGTACTTAATCAGGTGTTATCGAAAGATTTTTTGCCAAATGTAAGGAAAATATCGGGTTACTTTAGCCAGAAATTGTGTGGCTTAGTAAATGAGCATCCTTCGGTTTTTCAAGAAGTTCGGGGTACGGGCTTAATGTTAGGTTTAAAAACAAGATCAAAAAATCAATTAATAGTTGATGAAGCTTTTAAAAATGGCTTGTTAGTGATCCCTGCATCAGAAAATGTGGTCAGAATTTTGCCACCACTTAATATAACTGAATCAGAAGTGGATTTGGCTATAGAATTGTTGAAAAAAACTGCTGAAGGTATTCAATCTTGAAAAATTTTATAGACATTAAAGAAATTGGTTTAAGTCAGTTGAGAAACATTCTTGATGATTCAGCTTGTCTTAAGAAGTCTAGAACTAAATTGCTTCGGGGAGAGTTAGACACTGAACCAGCACTAAGTGGTCGAATAGTTGCACTTCTTTTCAAGAAACCATCAACTAGGACAAGATTTTCTTTTGATGTAGGTATAACCCAAATGGGTGGGAAATCCATCTCTATTTCTAGCAGTGAAATGCAGTTATCAAATGCAGAAAAAATGACTGATACTGCTCAGGTTTTATCTCAATATGTTGATATGGTTGTTTTGAGAACTGATAATCACCATGACTTGCTGGACTTAACAGAAAATTCTGCAGTACCAGTGATAAATGGGCTAAGCAATTTCTCTCATCCATGCCAAGTTTTGGCAGATATTTTTACTTTTGAAGAACTTGTAGGTTCAATCAAGGGTAAAAAGGTTGCATGGCTGGGAGATGGAAACAATGTTTGCAATAGCTATGTACAAGCCGCAGAAAAATTTGATTTTGAATTTGTATATTCTGGTCCAAAAACATTTGAACCTTACAACGTCCAGGGATCTCCTTACTATGGTTACGAAAAGGATCCAGAAAATGCTGTAGAAAGTGCGGATTTACTCGTTACTGACACCTGGTTTTCAATGCATCAGACGGAGGTGGAGAGAAGTAAAAGGGCGACCCTAATGAAGGATTATTGCATTACTGAAGGATTATTAAGGAGTGCGAAGTCGGAATGCCTAATCTTTCATTGCATGCCCATCTATCGAGAAAAAGAAATTAGCACCCAAGTCGTGGACCAATTTTTCAAAGTTTTTCTTTCTCAAGCCGAGAATAGATTGCATGTACAAAAATCAATTATGAAATGGTGTTTTTCATAAAGTCTTTTTCATAAAATGGATTAAGTTAACTAGTCTTTGCACTATTGTATTTTACTTTCCATCGACATTGAATCCATCTTTTCCCAGTTGAAAATTACCATCCAAAGCTTGATATGCCCAGTCAGAACTTTTTTTCAATCCACCGAGAGGATAAATGTGTAGCCCTTCAATGCCAGTCTCAATACCATCTAAGTTGGATCTTGCTAAATCCCTTACAAGACGGTCAGGAGCCTGAGTCTTAATAAGATTAACCATTTTGCTCCCTTGTTTTTTAAGGAAATTCATGGAGTTGCCAATACCACAAGAAAGTGAATATTTAAGTAGCGTGGACAGTTTAGCTATACCAGGAACCCCAATAATAATAGGCAACTTGTTTCCTTCTGAATTGATATTTTTTGCCCAATTCAGTATGGTTTTTGAATCAAAGCAAAATTGACTGATGATAAAAAGGTTCGCATCCGTTCTTTCAGCAAATTGGTTTTTAAATATCAGAGCCTTACTAATTTTCTGGTTTGATATATCTGGACTGCCCTCAGGATGACCTGCGACCCCAATTTCAGTGATACCATATTTGTCAAAGATCCCAGTCTCTAATAAGCTTGCAGAATCAGGGTAGGGACCGAGCTGGTCCTTTCCAGCACCTGCAACTATTAAGATTTTCTTTATGTCAGCTTCTCCGGTAACCCTTTGTACATAATCTTCAAGCATTGTTTTTGAAACTATTGAGCGAGCAGCAAAATGTGGTGCTGGGTTTAATCCTTCTTGGCGAAGTTTTCGTGCTGTTATTACAGTTTGATTATATTCAGTGCCAGGAAGAAATGTAATGAAAACAGTTGCTGCGGGTCTGATGAATTCTGAAAAGTTAGTAATTTTTGATGCCCCAGAGGGAGTTGTTTCCAAAGAAAAATTTCGGAGCATTTTAGTGATGTATTTAATTTCAGAATCATCTGAAATCACCGAAGTGGCTTTGGTTGCATTCATTATGTTTCCTTTGATTCCGAACCAAATCTAGCGATCTTGTCATTAGATTGCGTGATTTGTTATTTTCTTTCTATAAGAGATTTCTTTGTGGTTTAATTTCGAAATTTATGATTATCGAAGTAATACTTTTGGTCAACAAATTAATTTCTTGATTTTGACTTTTCTAAAATAAGTTTTGACCAGCATTAATTTATTTAATAATGTATTTAATCGATATCTATAGGTGTTTATTAAGAAAAAAGTTTCTGATTTCTAGGAGTGAACGTGGCTAAATTATCTGTTCTTTACTGGCGAGACATTCCAACTCTTGTAGAGGGGAGAGACAATGATGGAGTTAAGAAAGTGGAGCTCTCAAAGCGTTTTAGTGAGCTTGTGGATATGATCGCTATGCAAAAAGGGTTGGTTGGAACAGATCAGTATCTACAAAATTGGAAAAGGAAAAGACTTCCAGATTCTGATTTTTCAGCAAGTCAAAGTGTACATGATCTGGTGCAAGAATTTGAGGAACGATATGAAAAAATTAAAAATGATGCTCTAACCTCTCTAGAGTGATTTTCAGGTCAGTTGTGTTTAAAGCTTCAAAATTTGAAAGAATTTGGTTTTCAGTACCAGAAGTGAAGATTTCCCATTTACTTAGAATCCATGGTTATAGGGAAGATCACAATATAAAACCTATTATTGAAGATGCGGCTTTTAGAGCGATTAATAGACTTAAGGTGAATTGTGCAGCCCAGGGAGTTTTTTGCCTTCAAGAGATACAAGACCTTGAGGCAGATAAACTGGTTCTTGTGTCAGGAATAGAATTCAAGTGCCCAGTTTTTGACTGCATGTTGGCTGAAAGCACCCACATCATATCATTTGTTATAACTTTAGGTAATGAAATAGACAAAAAAATAGCTTCCTATTCAAAAGATGTAAATGAACCTTTGGCTAGTCTTTTTTTGGAAACTGCATCTAGACTTTGCTTAGAGCAAGTTTTGAGAACGGTACGATCAAAACTCATAAAATACGCTTCAATCAACGACATGAGGTTGGGGAACAGGTTGGCACCCGGTTATAGTTATAAATTACGCAAAAGTAATAAAAAGGCTATGTGGCGATTAGAAGAGCAAAGAAAGTTATTTGATACTTTTCAAGATTTCGATCTTCCAGTGAAGTTAATGGAAAGCTTTACTATTTTCCCTAGAATGAGCCGATCAGGTATCTTTGGTTTGCAAAAAGAGACCATCGATAGAAAAAAGAATCCTAACTAGAAAAAGAAAATTAATTATTTTGGGGTTTGTCCAGATTGTGGTGCCCGCTGCCGGACTCGAACCGGCACGACTTTTAGGTCGAGGGATTTTAAGTCCCTTGTGTCTACCAATTCCACCAAGCGGGCATATCATTAAATCCTTGTTATTAATCGATTATTTATGATTTTTACTTCTTCTACTTTTTACTACTGCGTCACATTTGCGCCACCGATTGCGTCAACTCTAGCTGACATGCTATTGCAGATCCCTTGTAACATTACTGGGTTCAGATCAGCGTACTTCTGTGTGGTTGCGATGGTCTCATAACCTAACCAAAATTTAACCTCAGCTAATCCAATACCATCCTGTGCCAAGCGACTCGTACAGGTATGTGTGAGTGTATGCCAAACGTCATCATTAAGGTCAAGAATGTTTCTAATAAATGCAGTGCTTGTACATTTACAATTTTGCTGATATAGAAATGATATTTTCATAAAGTTTCCTAAATTGATCCTACTCAGCTTAGCGATTTAGCTCATATCATGAATGTGCATTTGCTTTCCAAATAAGAATGTTGCTTTACTTTTGGAGTGGCAACCATTTGCTTAATACCAACTTAAGGATCAATTTTATTGCATAGAAAAGTTTTTTTGGGGGAGGCATCTGCAAGCTAATTAAGTTTCTGGCTTTGTTGGATCTTTAATTTCCTTGTCAATTTGTTAAGCTATTAATTCTATACCTTTAAAAGATTTATTATTATGTTGGGAGGTACATATGTTACAGTTTGGGATCACTTATCTGGCTATGCTTATATTTTTCATTTGTGGAGAAGTAATTGTTCTGACAAATATTATTCAACCATTGTTTTTTAAGCATATTGGCCATTTGATGAGAGAGAATACGAATTTTGTTCTCGCAGCACTTTTTTATTTGTTTTATGTTATGGGAGTTTATTGGTTTGCCACAAAAGCGGGTCTAAGATCAGATTCATTAATAGTTGCCATTTTTTCTGGAAGTTTCCTCGGGCTGATAGCTTTTGGAACATACGAACTTACCAATTACTTAGTGTTGAAGGATTGGAAAGCAATTCTAGTAATTGTGGATATCTTTTGGGGAATGCTAATTTCGGGAGTGATGGCGGCCTTTGGTTATCAAGTTTATAAATGGTTAGAATAACCTTTTTCAAAGGGGAAAAATTTTTAAATTAAGGTTCTAACGTTAGCATCCGGAAAAATCTTGTTGATACTTTGATCGTTCTTCATCAGTTATCTTTGGAAATAAAATTTTTGGAACAGAAATTTCATGTTTATTACTAAGATTATGAAGGAAAAGACCGAGGTTTTCAGGGAATTTCTTCAATTTAGTAAACTGGAAATGATCCTGAATCTTTTTACATGTCCCAGGAATGAATGGTTCAGAGATTAGTGCATAAAGGTTGATTAGATTTAATGCGAACCTAATAATCATTTTAGATTTTTCAGGGTTTTCCTTAAACACTGACCAGGGAGCAGCTTCCTGGAGATATTCATTCCCTATTACCCAAATACTTCGAAGTTCATTACACGATTTCCTTATTTCTATCCCCTTCATAAGTTCTATCAAGTGCCCATAATGGATTTCTATTTTTCTTATAGTTGTTTTCTCTAATTTTCCGTATTGATTGTTGTCTGGAATTCTATGTCCAAATTTTGATACAGAAAAACTAGAAACCCTAGATATAAAATTTCCTAAAATATCTGCTAGATCTTTATTGATTGTGGACTGAAAACTCTCCCAAGTAAAATCAGTATCTGAGTTTTCCGGAGCATTTGCTAGTAGCCACCAGCGCCAGTAATCAGCTGGATATAGATCTAATGCCTTATCCATAAATATTCCTCGTTTCTCACTTGTAGAGAACTTTCCTCCCTCATAAAGTAACCAGTTGAATCCTTTTATGAAGTCTACTTGCTTCCAATTTTCTCCAGATCCGAAAATAGTAGCTGGAAATGAAATTGTGTGGAACGGGATGTTGTCCTTAGCCATGAATTGAACATAAGAAACTTCTCCAGCTCCTTGGTCAGTTAGCCACCAACGTTTCCAGGAAGATTCTTTCAATTTGTGTTCATCAGACCATTCTTTGGTGGCAGCTATATAAGCAATAGGGGCATCGAACCAGACATAAAAAACTTTGTTTTCAAAACCTGGCCAAATAGAGCCATATTTTTTCACAGGAATCCCCCACGAAAGATCCCTGGTAATAGCTCGATCTTTAAGACCCTCTTTGGCATTTAGCCATTTTTTTGCTATAGATTTTGCTAGTAAGGGCCATTTTTCTTTTGTATCAAGCCATTTCGTAAGTCTATCTTTAAGCATGCTTTGTTTTAGGAAAAGATGTTTGGTGGTACGAATTTCAAGCGATTTTGAACCTGAAATCGTCGATTTTGGATTTATTAAGTCAGTTGGATTTAGCTGCTTAGTACAATTTTCACATTGATCACCACGAGCTTTTTCATACGCGCAAGCTGGACAGGTTCCAGTAATATACCTATCCGGAAGAAATCGGTTATCATCTAATGAGTAAACTTGTTCTTCTTCTATTTCCTCAATGAAACCATTTTCCCATAACCGTGAAGCGAAGTGTTGTGTCAAATTGTGGTTTTGTTGACTAGAAGATCGACCAAAATGGTCAAATGAAATATGAAAATGGTCAGCAATTTCTTTTTGTAATGACCACATTTCTTTACAAAAATCATCAACAGGAATATTTTTCTCTATGGCAGCTAGTTCAGCAGGAGTTCCATGCTCATCCGTTGCACAAATGAATAGCACTTCAAAACCTAAGGCTCTCATGAATCTAGCATAGACATCACTAGGAAGCTGGCTACCAATCAAATTCCCTAGGTGTTTGACGCCATTAATATATGGTAGAGCTGAGGTAATTAGTATTCTTTTCATCTCAAACTCCTATCTAATTTCCGCTACAATCTTGGGGATTTGTATTATTTAAGAATAGTCCTTGTTATCTTTCAAATCTAAAATTTTGCAAGCATTTTCGTCCGCTTAGGCAATTTCCTTGGTGTCTTTCTTTGCAATAATGTAATCCTTGATGTTCAAATTTGATATATTTTCACCTACCAATAGCACTCACATTCTATTAACTTGCAAATTCTCTCTAAACTCATTAAACAAGCTTGGAATTAAAGGGGTTTAGCTCAGTTGGTAGAGCATCGGTCTCCAAAACCGAGGGTCGTGGGTTCGAGTCCCTCAGCCCCTGCCAAATTAACTATAAGATGTCTGTACAAATCTGGCAATATTTTTGGAGTTTTACTATGGCCAATCCACTAAAATACGTTCAGCAAGTTCGTAACGAAGTATCGAAAATAGTCTGGCCTACCAGGAAAGAGACAATGACCACAACTTTGATGGTTTTTGTGATGTCAGCTATAGTGGCTTTGTTTTTCTTTTTAATTGATACTATAACCAGTAATATTTTAGACATTATTTTAAAGTTAGCCTCTTGAAAAATCAAAGTAGCGGTTGTATAGCCTAGCCTATTATAATATTCGATTCGCTCCTGGGTTTAGGTACCAGAAGTCTTGTTTGGTAACATGACTTATTTAAATAGAAATCAGATAGGTCATGTGGGGTTGTGGCTGTGAGGTATTTGGGTAATGGCAATGCGTTGGTATTCCATCAGTGTGCTTTCTAACTTTGAGAAGAGAGTAGCCGAAAATATAAAAGAGGCCATAGTGCAGAATTCTCTTGAAAATGAGATAGAGCAGGTGCTTGTTCCCACTGAAGAGGTGCTTGAGGTGCGGAGGGGAAAAAAGGTCCAATCGGAGAGACGTTTCATGCCGGGATATGTATTAGTTAGGATGAACATGACTGATAAGAGTTACCATTTGATTAAGGATACTAATAGGGTAACTGGATTCCTTGGACAACAAGGAAAACCTATGCCGTTGAATGATTCAGAAGTGGCAAGAATTTTGAATCAAGTGGAGGAAGGAACAGAGAAACCACGTGCTTTGATCACCTACGAGACGGGTGAACGAGTTAACGTGGTCGACGGACCTTTTGAGGGGTTTACTGGTTTAGTGGAAGAAGTCGATGAAGTAAATAATAGGCTGAAGGTGTCAGTTTCAATCTTTGGTAGGGCAACACCAGTAGAGTTGGAGTATTCTCAGGTTCAAAAGCAAACTTGATATCTGATTAGGAATTGCAGCATTAATAGGAATTAGAATTTAGGAATAAAACATGGCAAAAAAAGTAGCAGGGGAGCTGAAATTACAAATACCTGCAGGGAAAGCAAATCCATCGCCACCTGTTGGGCCAGCACTCGGGCAGCGTGGTTTAAATATTATGGAGTTTTGCAAGGCCTTTAATGCAAAGACGCAAGAGGTAGAACCAGGAGCACCTTGTCCTACAATAATAACCTATTATGTTGACAAATCTTTTTCTATGGACATAAAAACTCCGCCTGCATCTTTTTTTCTAAAAAAGGCAGCAAAGATTAAATCAGGAGCGCAAATGACTGGAAAGGAAACTGTAGCTAGCGTATCTTCTCGACAAATAAGAGAGATTGCTGAAGCAAAAATGCAGGATTTGAATGCAAACGATTTGGATGGTGCCATGAAAGTGATAATGGGATCTGCTAGGTCAATGGGGATAGAAGTAAAGGATTAACGTGGTGCCAAAGCAAAGTAAAAAAAGGACTGAGCAAGAGAAAGTGTTTGGAGATAAGGTTTCTTTGCCCGCTGAAGATGCTATAGACTTGGTAAAGTCTTCTGCCAGTGCCAAATTTGACGAAACAGTCGATGTGGCAGTTAATTTGGGCGTTGACCCTAGGCATGCAGATCAAGTTGTCAGAGGTGTGTGTTCTTTGCCCAATGGTACTGGTAAGTCAATACGAGTAGCTGTCTTTGCTAGAGGAGAGAAGGCGGAGGCTGCAAAAGAAGCTGGTGCTGAGATTGTTGGAGCAGAAGATTTGATGGAAAGTATACAAGCAGGTAATCTGAATTTTGATAGGTGCATAGCTACTCCAGACATGATGCCGTTAGTAGGTCGCCTAGGGAAAATTTTGGGACCAAGAAATTTGATGCCGAATCCCAAATTGGGTACTGTGACGCCTGAAGTAGCTCAAGCTGTAGCAGCTGCAAAAGGTGGAGAAGTTCAGTTCAAGGCTGAGAAGGCTGGTGTTATACATGCTGGTATTGGCAAAGTATCTTTTGAAAAAGAAAAGCTAGTAGAAAATTACAACGCTTTTATGAATGCACTAAATAAGGCAAGACCATCTGGTGCCAAGGGAATATTTGTTAAGAAAGTTTCAATATCTTCAACTATGGGTAAATCAATGGTGATTCAAAACGAAGCTTAGTGAATTTGAGGTTCCCTTGCTTGAGGGGAAATGCTTGGCTTTATGGAGTTGAGCACAGACTGTCCGAGATGGTGGGCTCTCTTTGAGATTAAGACCTGCCTTAGATAGGAGCACTAGAAAGTTGGTTTTATTTTAAATTTGACCGATCTTGTTGGGGTCCCGGACATAGTAGTGGGTCAATAGCTTTTGACCTGAAATCAATAGGGTTAAACCCTTCAATATTTGGAGTAGGAGCTTGAATAGAGAACAAAAAGAAATAGTTGTGAAAGAATTGGGTCAAATCTTTTCAGAATCAGGAGTTGTGGTAGTTGCGCACTATTCTGGTTTGACGGTATCTGACATGTCTCAACTAAGAATTCAAATGAGGAATTCTGGTTCGGGCGTGAAGGTAGCTAAGAACAGATTATCAAAGATTGCTTTGGACGGTAAACCAAATGCTGGACTAATAGATTTCTTGCAAGGTCAGACAGTTCTTTTATTTTCTGAAGATCCTTTAGCAGCCATTAAGGTAGCAGTAAAGTTTTCTGAGGAGAATGAGAAGTTAAGTATTCTTGGGGGTTCAATGGGTGAGGAAATATTGAATCTTGAAGGTATTAAGAACCTGTCTAAGATGCCTTCTAGGGAAGAACTTATTGACACTATTGCTGGTTGCATTGGAGTTCCAGCTTCTGAGTTGACCCAATATATAGTATCTCCAGGCAATTCTATTGCAGGCATAGTTTCTGCTATAGAGGAAAAAAAGGCAGCCTGAGGATCTAAGTTTAGCGGGATTTGATCAAAGAAGAACTTGTAAACAAATAAAATTGAAACTGATTAATTAAGATGAATGGAAATTATTATGGCGGATGTAAAAAAATTAGCGGAAGAAATTGTTGGATTAACTCTACTTGAAGCAGTTGAATTAAAGAAAGTGCTGAAAGATGAATATGGTATTGAGGCCGCTACGGGTGGAACAGTGATGATGGCTGGCCCAGCTGGAGGTGCGGGTGATAGCGAGGGTAATTCAGATGAAAAGACAGAGTTTGATGTCATTCTAAAATCAGCTGGGGAGAAGAAGATTAATGTAATCAAAGAAGTTCGTACAATTACGGGATTAGGTTTGAAGGAGGCAAAAGATTTGGTAGAAGCGGGTGGAAAAGCAGTTAAAGAAGCTGTCTCAAAGGATGAAGCTGAAAAAATCAAAGCTCAGTTAGAAGAGGCAGGAGCAGAGGTTGAACTCAAGTAATATTTAGCTATTTATGTTTTGCTAGCCGGTGCTGCACTGTAGTACCGGGAGCAAATAGCATAAGTTAATGATTTAAATTGATAACAAGTAAATTGGTTATCTAAGTCATCATAATTTAACTATAGAGCCTAAAGCAATTATGCATTTAGGTTCGGGACAAGCAGAGGTGAGAATGATCAGCGCTCAAATCAACCAAAAGCGAATCAGAAAATATTATGGCAAGATACGGGAAGTTGCGGATATGCCCAATCTTATAGAAGTACAGCGTTCTTCTTATGATGTTTTTCTAAAATCTGGCGTTGATAATTCACCCCTTGATAGTGAAGGTATAAGGGGTGTTTTTCAATCCGTTTTTCCAATAAAAGATTTTAATGAGACATCTATTCTTGAGTTTGTTAGTTATGAGCTCGAACCACCAAAATACGATGTTGAAGAATGTCAACAGAGAGATATGACCTTCAGTGCTCCTTTAAAGGTAACACTCAGATTAGTTGTTTTTGATATAGATGAAAGTACAGGTGCTAAGTCTGTTAAAGGGATCAAGGAGCAGGATGTTTATATGGGAGATATACCACTTATGACTCCGAACGGCACCTTTGTGGTCAATGGAACAGAAAGAGTGGTGGTCTCCCAGATGCATCGATCACCTGGTGTGTTTTTTGACAATGATAGAGGAAAAACACATTCTTCTGGGAAAATATTATTTACCAGTAGGATAATTCCATATCGAGGTTCTTGGCTTGATTTCGAATTTGATGCCAAAGATCTGGTTTTTGTCAGAATAGATAGAAGAAGAAAATTACCTGTGACAACCATGTTATATGCTTTGGGCATGACCCAGGAGGATATATGTGAGTCTTACTATAATAAAGTAATTTATAAAAATGTCCCAAAGAAGGGATGGACCTGTCCTTTTTTTCCAGAACGGATTAGAGGAATTAAGCCGGCATTTGATATCGTTGAAGCTAATTCAGGGGAAATTATAGCCGAAGCGGGTAAGAAAGTTACTCCCCGATTAGTCAAAAAATTGTTGGATCAGGCAGATGCTATTCAAATATGTGTACCATTCGAAAATCTGATTGGTCGGTATGCTGCCGTGGACATGATCAATGAAAAAACTGGAGAAATTTGGGTCGAGGCTGGCGAAGAGCTGACATGGGAAATAAATGAAAAAACTGGTGAGATCGTAGGAGGAACACTTTTCAAGTTAGTGGAGAATGGTGTGAATGAAATACCTACTTTGGATATAGATAATGTTAATATTGGGCCATACATAAGAAACACTATGGCCTCTGATAAGAACTTTAATAGTGAAATGGCGTTGGTAGATATCTATAGAGTAATGAGACCGGGAGAACCACCTACTTTGGATGCTGCTATTAATTTGTTTGATTCCTTATTTTTTGATTCTGAGAGATATGATTTGTCAGCAGTTGGTCGTGTGAAATTAAATATGCGGTTGGATTTAGATGCTGTAGATACGCAAAGAACACTAAGAAAAGAAGATATAATTGCTGTAATTAGAGGTTTAGTCGAGCTAAGAGATGGTAGAGGTGAGACTGACGATATTGATCACTTAGGTAACAGAAGAGTGAGATCTGTTGGTGAACTAATGGAAAATCAATACAGATTAGGGCTCCTCAGAATGGAAAGAGCTATTAGAGAGAGAATGACCTCAGTTGAAATTGACACGGTGATGCCACAAGATCTCATCAATGCAAAACCGGTAGCAGCGTCTGTGAGGGAGTTTTTTGGATCAAGTCAACTATCGCAATTTATGGACCAGACTAATCCGTTGTCAGAAGTTACACATAAAAGGAGGCTTTCGGCCCTTGGTCCAGGGGGGTTAACTCGCGATAGGGCTGGATTTGAAGTGCGTGATGTACACCCCACCCATTATGGTAGAGTTTGTCCAATAGAGACTCCGGAAGGTCCAAACATAGGCTTAATCAACTCATTAGCATCGTTTGCGAGAGTAAATAAGTACGGTTTTATAGAAACACCTTATAGAAAGGTGAAGGAAGCCAAGGTGACTGATGAGGTTATATATATGTCAGCAACGGAGGAAATGAAATATACGATTGCGCAGGCTAATGCTCGTCTGGACGAAAACGGAAAATTTATCAATGATTTAGTTTCCACTCGTAAGTCTGGCGAATATATGCTGAATCCGCGAGAATCAGTTGAATTAATAGATGTAAGTCCAAAACAGCTTGTTTCGGTGGCAGCATCACTCATTCCATTCCTTGAAAATGATGATGCGAATAGAGCTTTAATGGGTTCTAATATGCAAAGACAGGCAGTTCCTTTATTGAAAGCAGAAGCACCATTTGTTGGTACTGGAATGGAAAGCGTTGTTGCAAGAGATTCTGGAGCTTCAATTATGGCTAGAAGAGGTGGAGTTATAGACCAGATAGATGCCATGAGAATAGTAATTAGAGTTAGTGGAGCTTTAGCTCCGGGTGATCCAGGTGTCGATATTTACAGACTTAGGAAATTTCAGAGGTCGAATCAAAATACGTGCATCAATCAGAAACCTCTGGTCAAAGTGGGGGATGTAATTGCCGAGGGTGAAGTGATAGCTGATGGCCCGTGCACTGACATGGGTGAATTAGCTCTTGGTAAGAACGTTTTGGTGGCATTCATGCCATGGAATGGTTACAACTACGAAGATAGCATTCTAATCTCTGAGAGAATTGTCAGGGATGATGTTTTTACTTCTATCCATATTGAAGAATATGAGATCTCTGCAAGAGATACTAAGCTTGGTCCAGAGGAGATAACAAGAGACATTCCTAATGTTGGTGAAGAAGCTCTTCGAAATCTTGATGAAGCTGGGATTGTATATATAGGTGCTGAAGTTGGGCCAAATGCTATTCTAGTAGGTAAAATTACTCCAAAGGGTGAAAGCCCAATGACTCCAGAGGAAAAACTGCTGAGAGCAATTTTTGGTGAAAAAGCGTCTGATGTGAGGGATACATCTTTGAGAATGAGTCCGGGCGATCACGGTACTGTAGTAGAGGTGCGTGTTTTCAATAGGCATGGTATCGAGAAAGATGAAAGAGCTATACAGATCGAAAGAGAAGAAATAGAGCGGTTAAGCAGGGATAGAGATGATGAACTCGTCATTTTAGAGAGAAACATTTATGCAAGGCTAAAAAATCTTTTGCTGGACCAATCAGTTATAAAAGGACCAGGATCAGTCAAGGCTGGAACACAATTGTCTGAGGAAGTCCTAGGAGATCTGTCAAGAGGTCAATGGTGGCAAATTGTTATTGAAGATGAGAATAAAATTTCTCAGATTGCAGCTTTGAACGAACAGTTTGAAATACAAAAAAAGGCTCTTGAAAACAGATTTAGTGATAAAGTGGATAAAGTGAGGCGGGGTGACGATCTCCTTCCTGGTGTTATGAAGATGGTAAAGGTCTTCGTTGCTGTTAAGCGTAAATTACAGCCAGGTGATAAAATGGCAGGAAGGCATGGCAACAAAGGTGTGATTTCGAGGGTGGTTCCTATTGAAGACATGCCGTTTCTAGAAGATGGAACGGCTGTTGATGTGGTCCTTAATCCTTTGGGTGTGCCTAGTCGAATGAATGTAGGTCAGATTTTGGAAACTCACATGGGGTGGGCATCCCATAATTTAGGCAAGATAGTGGGTAATGCGCTTGATGAATATAAGAAATCTGGCGAATTATTGAATTTAAAGGGAGCTATGGAAACTGCTTATGGAACAGACTTCTACAAACAGACATTTTCAAATATGAAAGAAGATCAGATTTTAGAAGCAGCTAGTAATGTAGTCGGAGGAGTGCCAGTAGCAACACCTGTTTTTGATGGTGCTAAGGAGGTAAATGTTAATGATGCATTACTTAGGGCGGGATTAGACGCATCAGGTCAATCTACTGTTTATGATGGGCGTACGGGAGAAAAATTTGCTAGACCTGTAACCATAGGAATGAAATATATATTAAAGCTACATCATCTAGTGGATGAAAAGATACATGCAAGATCCACTGGTCCTTATAGTTTGGTGACTCAACAGCCTCTTGGAGGAAAAGCCCAATTCGGTGGTCAAAGATTTGGTGAAATGGAAGTCTGGGCGCTGGAAGCTTATGGTGCTGCATATACATTACAGGAAATGTTGACGGTTAAATCCGATGATGTAGCAGGACGTACTAAAGTCTATGAAAGTATCGTTAAGGGTGAAGATGATTTTGAAGCTGGTGTCCCAGAGTCTTTTAATGTTCTTGTAAAGGAGATTCGATCACTTGGCTTAAGTGTTGATTTACTTGATCGAGAGGTGGATGGGTAATCAGCATCAATCGTTACAAAAAAATGGCACTTCAGTAAATATTTAATCAATTAGGATCAGTAAATGAACAAAGAAATTACAAATCCATTTAATCCAAATCAGCAAGTTAGATCTTTTGATCAAATAAAGATTTCATTGGCATCGCCTGAAAAGATAGTCAGTTGGTCTTTTGGTGAAATTCGAAAGCCCGAAACAATAAATTATCGAACATTCAAGCCAGAAAGAGACGGCTTATTTTGTGCAAGAATTTTTGGCCCAATCAAAGATTATGAGTGTTTATGTGGCAAATACAAAAGAATGAAGTATAGGGGCGTAACTTGTGAAAAATGTGGTGTTGAGGTAACCCTTCAAAAGGTTCGTAGGGAGCGGATGGGTCATATAGATTTAGCTTCCCCCGTAGCACACATTTGGTTTCTTAAGTCATTACCGTCGCGGATAGGTTTAATGTTGGATATGACTCTTAGAGACCTAGAAAGAGTTTTATATTTTGAGCAATATATCGTGATTGAACCCGGATTGACGGACCTTAAACATGGGCAGATGTTGACGGAAGAAGAATTTGTAGATTGTCAGGATCAATTCGGTTCCGATTCTTTTACAGCGGGTATTGGAGCTGAAGCCGTCAGGGAAATTCTCACATCTATTGATCTTGAAGCAGAAGCTGAAAAACTGAGAGCAGAACTTGCAGTAGCCACAGGTGAGTTGAAACCAAAGAAAATAATTAAGCGTCTTAAGCTAGTGGAAAACTTTATAGAGGGTGGCAATAGACCAGAGTGGATGGTACTCACTGTAATACCAGTCATTCCGCCGGAACTAAGACCACTGGTACCGTTAGATGGCGGACGTTTTGCGACTTCAGATTTAAATGATTTATACAGGAGAGTTATAAATAGAAATAATCGTTTAAAGCGTCTCATTGAACTTAGAGCTCCTGATATAATAATCCGAAACGAAAAGAGAATGTTACAGGAGTCAGTTGATGCCTTATTTGACAATGGTAGGAGAGGCAGGGTTATTACTGGTGGGAATAAAAGACCCTTAAAATCACTGTCTGATATGTTGAAGGGTAAGCAAGGAAGATTTAGACAAAACCTTTTAGGAAAAAGGGTTGATTTTTCTGGTCGCTCAGTGATTGTTACAGGGCCAGAGTTGAAGTTGCACCAGTGTGGCTTACCAAAAAAAATGGCTCTGGAATTATTTAAACCATTCATCTATTCACGCTTAGAGGCTAAAGGCCTTTCTTCAACAGTGAAACAAGCTAAAAAACTTGTTGAAAAGGAAAGACCCGAGGTCTGGGATATTCTAGAAGAGGTCATTAGAGAGCACCCAGTTTTGCTGAATCGTGCACCTACTTTGCACAGATTAGGGATACAAGCATTCGAACCAATCTTGGTAGAAGGCAAGGCTATTCAACTACATCCTCTCGTATGTTCGGCTTTTAATGCGGATTTTGATGGAGACCAGATGGCTGTTCACATACCGTTAAGTTTAGAAGCGCAGTTGGAGGCTAGAGTGTTAATGATGTCTACTAACAATGTCTTATCACCAGCCAACGGGAAACCTATAATTGTTCCCTCTCAGGATATGGTTTTAGGATTATATTACCTTTCTTTGGAGAGCGAGGGGCAAGTTGGACAAGGTAAGATTTTTGCTTCGGTTGAAGAAGTGGAACATGCTATGGAGCTTGGGGTTGTGACCCTTCACACAAAAATTCTTGCTAGGTTCCCCCAGATTGATGAACAGGGTCTAACATTTTATAAGAGGTTTGAAACGACGCCAGGTCGGTTAAGAATAGGAGCCTTGTTACCAAAAAATCATAAAGCCCCCTTCGAAATCGTTAATAGGTTGTTGAGAAAGAAGGAGGTTGGGGAAGTAATTGACACTGTGTATAGACATTGTGGACAAAAGGAATCTGTCATATTTTGCGATCAAATAATGCAACTTGGCTTTAGGGAAGCTTTCAGAGCAGGTATATCATTTGGTAAGGATGATATTGTTATACCAGAAAAAAAATGGAAGCTTGTTGAAGATACCAGAAACCAGGTAAAAGAGTTTGAAAGACAATATATGGATGGTTTAATCACTCAAGGAGAAAAATATAATAAAGTTGTTGATGCATGGTCAAATTGCTCAGACTCGGTTGCTAATGCTATGATGAAGGAAATTTCATCCGTACAACCTGATCAGTTAGATGCGGAAAA
This sequence comes from Paracoccaceae bacterium, assembly GCA_029243395.1. Taxonomy (GTDB): domain Bacteria; phylum Pseudomonadota; class Alphaproteobacteria; order Rhodobacterales; family Rhodobacteraceae; genus CACIIZ01. Next base: position 126,485 of record JAQWSE010000002.1, read on the forward strand.
ACAGTTGAATTCAGTTTATATGATGTCCCATTCTGGTGCTAGAGGTTCTCCAGCTCAAATGAAGCAGTTAGGTGGCATGCGTGGTTTAATGGCAAAGCCTTCTGGTGAAATAATTGAAACACCTATTATTTCAAATTTTAAGGAAGGTTTGACTGTTTTAGAGTACTTCAATTCTACCCACGGTGCCAGAAAAGGTTTAGCTGATACGGCTTTGAAGACAGCGAATTCCGGTTATCTCACTCGTCGCCTAGTTGATGTAGCTCAAGACTGCATTATTAGACAGGAAGACTGTGGCACAGATTCATTTATCCAAGTTTCAGCTGTTATTAATGACGGAGATGTAGTGGCTCCACTTTCTGAAAGAGTATTGGGAAGAGTGGCTGCAGCTGATATAATATCTCCTATAGATCAATCAGTTCTCGTAAAAGAAGGGGTTATAATTGATGAAAAAATGTCAGAAATTATGGATAACCTTAATTTGCAGAGTGTGAAAATTAGATCTGCTTTGACTTGTTCTGCTGATGATGGAATTTGTGCTCAATGTTATGGCCGTGATTTAGCCAGGGGTACTAGAGTGAATCCTGGTGAAGCAGTGGGTATAATTGCGGCCCAGTCGATTGGAGAACCTGGTACACAACTTACTATGAGAACGTTTCATATTGGCGGTATTGCTCAAGGAGGCTCTCAATCTTTTATTGAAGCAAGTCATGGAGGTCATATCAAATTAGTAAATGCCAACCTCATCGAAAACTCAGCTAAAGAGAAAATTGTAATGGGTAGGAACTTGGAAATTTTGATTGAGGATGGACAAGGTGTCCAGAGAGCAACTCATAAGGTGGCATTTGGTTCAAAATTGTATGTTAAAGAAGGAGATGAAATCGAGGCAGGACGAAAGTTATTCGAATGGGATCCTTATACACTGCCTATCATCGCAGAAAATAATGGTGTTGCGAAGTTTATCGATCTTATTGCTGGAGTATCTTTACGGGAAGACACGGATGATGCAACTGGAATTGCTCAGCGCATTGTATCGGATTGGAGGTCTGCTCAAAAAGGTAATGAACTAAAGCCTGAAATAGTGGTTGCAGATTCCAAAACAGGTGAGCCTGTGAAAAGAGAAAATGGAAATCCTGAGAGACATTCTATGTCTGTGGATGCAATTTTGTCGTTAGAAGATGGTGATGTAGTTAGTGCAGGAGATGTAATAGCAAGGATCCCAAGAGAGGGAGCTAAGACAAAGGATATCACTGGTGGTCTACCAAGGGTCGCCGAACTATTTGAAGCGAGACGGCCAAAGGATCATGCAATTATTGCTCAAATAGATGGTCATGTAAGATTTGGTAAAGACTATAAGAATAAATTAAGACTGTCTATTGAACCTCCAGAAGGTGATGGAGACCCCATCGAATACCTAGTGCCAAAAGGAAAGCACATTCCAGTGAATGAGGGGGATTTCATAAAAAAAGGAGAGAATCTTGTGGATGGAAATCCAGCCCCCCACGATATTCTTGCAATTTTAGGGGTCGAGGCTTTAGCTGACTATATGATTTCTGAGGTGCAAGATGTTTATAGACTTCAAGGAGTTAAGATAAATGATAAACACATTGAGGTTATTGTTCGCCAAATGTTACAGAAATGGGAGATTTCCGATAGTGGGGGAACTGTATTATTAAAAGGAGAACAGGTTGATCGTGTAGAGTTTGAGGATATTAATAGAAAAGCTCTAGAAAAAGGCTACGAACCAGCTAAAGGTGGACCGGTCTTGCTTGGTATAACAAAAGCAAGTTTACAAACGAGAAGTTTTATATCTGCAGCATCCTTTCAGGAGACCACCCGTGTCCTAACGGAAGCTTCAACTCAGGGAAAAAGAGATAAACTGATTGGTCTTAAAGAAAATGTAATTGTCGGACGTTTGATTCCAGCAGGGACTGGTGGTGCGGCAAGAGATATTCGAAAAATCGCTTCTGATAGAGATGCCAAAATCGTTGAGCAAAAAAGATTAGAAGAAGAAAAATTAGAAAAATTGAAGGAATCTGCGGGTGAGGAGGAGTTAGCTGGGGTAAGTGAGATCGATTAGGACGCTATCAGCCGATTTCCGGGTTCATGCAGGTATTGTAAATTCAGTGCCAAGTAGTCATTAGTGACAATTGAGTTGGTGATTTAGTGGAAAATTCACTAATAATTTTGGTGATCCATATGATCCGTAAGGGTTTTTATTGACTTTCTGTATATAAATAATGATTTTTAACTAATAATGGAACACCCCTGTTGACATTTGATTGTTCTCAGAATACCTTCCGCCGACCTTGTTAGTTCAAGGAGTTTTTGTTAGAAGTAGAGCACGATCTGGGTAGGTTCCCGAGATCCTCTGTAAGGTCTTCCGGTGAATGAGATTATTACCGGGTTGTGTCGCGTGGGAAATTTGGGGTAAGGCCCTGAAATTAGAATCGGAGTGAGTTGTAATGCCAACTATACAACAATTGATTAGGAAACCTCGAAAACCAAAGGTGGCGAGACAAAAGTCCATGCATATGCAGGCCTGTCCGCAAAAAAGAGGAGTTTGTACTAGGGTCTATACAACTACGCCAAAGAAACCTAACTCAGCAATGCGAAAGGTAGCAAAGGTGAGGTTAACAAATGGCTATGAGGTCATTTCTTATATACCAGGTGAGTCCCATAATTTGCAGGAGCATTCAGTGGTATTAATCCGTGGTGGTAGGGTAAAAGATTTGCCAGGGGTGCGTTACCATATTTTGAGAGGGGTTTTAGATACCCAAGGTGTTAAAGATCGTCGACAAAGACGCTCGAAGTATGGTTCTAAGAGACCGAAATAAGATAGGAAATTTGGTATGTCCAGACGTCATAGTGCAGAAAAAAGACTAGTATTACCTGATGCCAAATTTGGTGATGTAGTGCTTACAAAATTTATGAACAGTCTGATGCTCAATGGCAAGAAATCGATAGCAGAAGGTATTGTTTATGGTGCCTTAGAGAAAGCTGAAGATAAGTTAAAGAAAGCTGCGGTTGATTTATTTCATGAAGCTTTAGAGAACATAAAGCCTTCAATTGAAGTTAGATCTAGGCGAGTTGGTGGAGCTACATATCAAGTACCTGTTGAGGTTAGGCCAGAGAGACGACAGGCACTTGCAATCAGGTGGTTAATTAAAGCTTCAAGAGATAGAAACGAAAATACGATGGAAGAAAGATTGGCCGGTGAGATAATAGATGCAGTCTCGTCAAGAGGGGCTGCAGTGAAAAAGCGTGAGGACACGCATAAAATGGCTGAGGCGAATAAGGCTTTTAGTCACTATCGGTGGTAAGGAACTCCGTGACAAGGTATTGGATGAGGACTAGGTGATGGCTCGAGAATATACGTTAGATTTTTATCGGAATTTCGGTATTATGGCTCATATTGATGCTGGCAAGACCACTTGTACCGAAAGGATACTCTATTATACCGGTAAGTCTCACAAGATTGGAGAGGTTCATGATGGGGCTGCAACTATGGATTGGATGGAGCAAGAGCAAGAGCGAGGAATTACAATCACTTCAGCTGCAACCACAACGTTTTGGGAGCGCACTGAAGATGGAGAAAAAGCTGATAGCTCAAAGCATCGTTTGAATATAATTGATACCCCCGGTCATGTGGACTTTACCATAGAAGTGGAAAGATCATTGGCTGTTCTTGATGGTGCGGTATGTGTTTTGGATGCAAATGCAGGAGTGGAGCCTCAAACTGAGACAGTTTGGAGGCAAGCAGACCGGTACAAGGTTCCAAGGATAGTTTTTGTGAATAAGATGGATAAGATAGGAGCAAGTTTCGATAATTGTGTAGAAATGATAGCTGATCGAACTGGAGCTAGACCTTGTCCTGTTCAAATACCCATCGGTTCTGAGAATGCATTCGAGGGAATGATTGACTTGGTTACGATGGAAGAGTGGATCTGGCAAGGGGAAGATCTGGGGGCGACATGGACCAAAAGCGCCATACGCGAGGATTACATGGAAAAAGCTCAGCAGATGAGATCAAATATGATTGAGATCGCGGTTGAGATGGATGACAACGTGATGGAGGCCTATCTAGAAGGAGAAGAACCAACCCCTGAAGAACTGAGAAGGTTGATTAGGGCGGGAACTTTAAGCATGACATTCATCCCAGTTTTATGTGGATCAGCATTTAAGAATAAAGGTGTTCAGCCTCTTCTGAATGCTGTAATAGATTACCTTCCCTCGCCTTTGGATGTGCCAGCTTATCTTGGATTTACCCCTGGTGATTCAAGTGAGGAGAGAAATATTGAGCGCTCAGCTGATGATGCTTTACCCTTCTCAGGTTTGGCTTTTAAGATAATGAATGATCCTTTTGTAGGATCTTTGACATTCTTGAGGATATACTCTGGAACAGTTAAGAAAGGGGATAGCTTTCTGAATTCCACAAAGGGGAAAAAGGAACGGATTGGTAGGATGATGATGATGCATTCCATCAATAGAGAAGAAATAGAGGAGGCCTTTGCGGGAGATATAATAGCGTTAGCGGGTCTTAAAGATACTACAACTGGAGACACACTCTGTGATATAGGTCAGCCTGTGGTATTGGAAACAATGACTTTTCCTGACCCAGTAATGGAAATTGCAGTTGTACCTAAGACAAAGAATGATCAAGAAAAAATGTCTGCTGGTTTACAACGCCTGGCTGCAGAGGATCCTTCTTTCAGAATCGAAACAGATTTGGAATCGGGCCAAACAATAATGAAGGGCATGGGAGAACTACACTTAGATATATTGGTAGATCGCTTGAAACGGGAATTTAAAGTAGAAGCCAATATAGGAGCACCTCAGGTAGCATACAGGGAAACCATATCTGTAGCGGCTGAGGTGGATTATACCCATAAAAAACAGTCTGGTGGAGCAGGTCAGTTTGCGAGAGTAAAGATGATAATATCCCCTACAGAGGTTGGAGAAGGTTATAGCTTTGAAAGTAAGATAGTAGGTGGAGTTATCCCAAAAGAATACATACCAGGGGTAGAAAAAGGTATTCAATCAGTCATGGATAGTGGACCCTTAGCTGGGTTTCCAGTGATAGATTTCAAAGTATCTTTGATAGATGGTGCTTATCACGATGTTGATTCTAGTGTGCTGGCATTTGAGATTGCCGGAAGGGCAGCACTAAGAGATGGTTTGAAAAAAGCAGGGGCAAAGCTCTTGGAGCCAGTGATGAAAGTTGAGGTAGTGACGCCGGAAGATTATACAGGCAATATCATTGGCGATCTTACTTCGCGCAGGGGTATGGTTACTGGTCAAGAGACTCGTGGAAATGCTATTGTTGTTAACGCATTCGTACCGTTAGCAAATATGTTTGGTTATATCAACAATTTGAGGTCAATGTCTTCTGGCCGTGCCCAATTTACGATGATTTTTGATCACTATGAGACGGTACCTTCAAATATATCTGAAGAGATACAAGCTAAGTACGCTTAAAATATGAATTTATTTATTAATTTAGTTTAGTTGGAAAGTGGAGACAAAAAATGGCAAAAGAAAAATTTGAACGTAATAAACCGCATGTAAATGTTGGCACTATAGGTCATGTTGATCATGGTAAGACGACTCTGACGGCTGCAATAACAAAACATTATGGGGATTTTAAAGCTTATGATGAAATTGATGGAGCTCCAGAGGAAAAAGCTAGAGGAATAACAATTTCGACAGCTCATGTGGAGTATGAGACGGAGAAAAGACATTATGCACACGTTGATTGCCCTGGACACGCAGATTATGTCAAAAATATGATCACAGGGGCTGCCCAGATGGATGGAGCTATATTAGTGGTGAATGCAGCTGATGGACCGATGCCACAGACCAGAGAGCATATATTATTGGCCAGACAAGTGGGAGTGCCATCACTTGTGGTATTCTTGAATAAAGTGGATCAAGTTGACGATGCAGAACTTTTAGAGCTTGTTGAAATGGAAGTAAGGGAGTTACTATCAAAGTATGAATATCCTGGTGATGACATTCCAATCGTATCAGGATCAGCATTGGCTGCACTTGAAGACAGGGATGCGGAAATTGGAGCAAACAAGATATCGGAATTAATGGCTGCTGTGGATGAATCTATACCCACTCCCGATAGGCCTATAGATCAACCATTCCTAATGCCAATTGAGGATGTGTTCTCAATTTCAGGGCGTGGAACTGTGGTGACGGGGAGAGTAGAGCGTGGAGTGATAAACGTAGGAGATGAGATAGAAATAATAGGGATAAGAGAAACAAGTAAATCTACATGCACTGGAGTGGAAATGTTCCGCAAACTTCTAGATAGAGGTGAGGCTGGCGACAATATAGGGGCCTTATTAAGAGGTGTTGAGCGTGACGGTGTTGAGCGAGGCCAATGTCTAGTAAAACCGGGATCTGTAACCCCTCACACAAAGTTTGAGGCAGAGGCATATATCCTGACAAAAGAGGAAGGCGGAAGACATACACCTTTTTTTGGTAATTACAGACCCCAGTTTTATTTTCGAACGACAGATGTAACAGGAACGGTACAACTGCCTTCAGGAACTGAGATGGTAATGCCTGGTGATAATTTGAAGTTTGAAGTTGAATTAATTGCTCCGATAGCAATGGAAGAAAAGTTACGTTTTGCTATCAGAGAAGGTGGGAGGACCGTTGGTGCAGGGGTCGTTTCCAAAATCTTAAAATAGTAAATGACCCAATGATCACAATTTAGGCGAGTTCAAAATGCAAAGTCAAAATATTAGGATTAGGCTGCAGGCCTTTGACTATCGGGTGCTGGATGTCAGTACGGCCGAGATTGTTTCAACTGCTAAAAGAACGGGAGCACAGGTGAGAGGTCCTATACCTCTTCCTAATAAGATTGAAAAATTTACTGTACTTCGGGGACCTCATGTTGACAAGAAAAGCAGAGAACAGTTTGAGATCAGGACTCATAAAAGGTTGTTGGATATAATAGATCCAACACCACAAACGGTTGACGCCTTAATGAAGCTAGATTTGGCAGCAGGTGTTGATGTGGAGATTAAGCTTTGAGGAAGAGATTATGCGATCTGGTGTAATTGCGAAGAAAATTGGTATGACAAGGATCTTCAGAGAAGATGGTAGACAGGTGCCTGTGACAGTTCTGAAACTAGAAAAGTTGCAAGTTGTTGCTCAGAGAACTTTAGAGAAAGATGGTTATTGTGCTTTGAAGCTAGGGGCGGGCACCGTTAAGGCTAAGAATTGTAATAAGGCCCTTAGAGGTCAGTTTTCTATAGCAAATGTCGAACCAAAGAAGAGATTGAAGGAATTCAGAGTATCATCTGATAATCTTATTGACGTAGGCCAAGAAATTGGTGTGGGTCACTATGTTGAGGGACAATATGTTGATGTATCAGGTATGAGTATAGGTAAGGGTTTTGCAGGAGCAATGAAGCGACATAACTTCTCAGGTCTTAGAGCTTCTCATGGGGTATCTGTTTCTCACCGTTCTCATGGCTCTACAGGTCAATGCCAAGATCCTGGGAGGGTTTTTAAGGGCAAGAAAATGGCTGGTCATCTTGGTGACGCTAGTGTGACAATCCAGAACTTGCAGGTTGTTAGGACCGATCCAGATAAAGGTCTTATAATGATAAAAGGAGCTGTGCCAGGAGCAAAGGGGGGATGGGTCACTCTCAAGGATGCAGTGAAGAAAAAAGCTATTGTCAGCGTACCGTATCCCACAGCAGCAATCAGTGAACCCAAAGCAGAAATTGAAATGAAATCTGGAGAGTTAGGTGACGATTCACAAAAACTAGATGATGTTAAGAAGAGTGAGGATAAACCTATCACGGAAGGAAAAAATCAACCAGATTTGGAGATCAAAGATGAAAGTTGATGTCATTAGCATTGATGCTAAAAAATCTGGTACAATTGAGTTGAGTGGTTTTTTGTTTGGGCTAGATCCCAGGCCAGACATTCTTAATAAAGTAGTGCGTTGGCAACGGGCTAAGAAACAGCAAGGCACCCATTCGGTTTTAACACGATCTGAGGTCAGTTACTCTACAAAGAAGGTGGTTCGTCAAAAGGGGGCGGGTAGTGCCCGTCATGGATCAAGAAGAGCACCAATTTTTCGTAAGGGAGGAGTGTACAAGGGTCCTACTCCTAGAAGTCATGCATTTAGCCTAAACAAAAAATTCAGGGCATTAGGCTTGCGGCATGCTCTGTCAGCTAAATATTCCAGTGGCCAGTTAGTAATTCTTGAAAAGGCAGAGCTGAAAGATCAGAAAACCGGGACTTTTGCCAAAAACTTAAAGAAATTGGGTTGGGGACGCACTTTGGTTGTTGGTCAGGATGGATCCTCCTCAAGTGCCAATTTTATTAAGGCAAGTAAGAATATTCCAGCATTTGATGTTCTTCCTGTTGAGGGAATAAATGTATATGATGTTTTGAAGAAAGATACTTTAGTTTTGACTAAAGCAGCTGTGGTGGCTTTGGAGGAAAGATTTAAATGACAAAAGCGACTGACAAATTCGATATTATCAGACGGCCTATAATAACGGAAAAAGCGACTATGGCTTCAGAATCAGGAACTGTGGCGTTTGAAGTGGCAATGGGGAGTTCAAAAAGGGATATTAAAGTCGCAATAGAAGAATTATTTAACGTGAAAGTGAAAGCCGTAAACACCCTAATTGTTAAGGGTAAAGTTAAGAGATTTCGTGGTCAAATAGGTCGGCGACGTAATATGAAAAAAGCATACATTACCCTAAAAGAGGGTAACACAATTGATGTAAATAGTGGATTATAAATGTCAGATGGTGAAAAACTATGCCGTTGAAATCGTATAAACCTACTTCCCCAGGTCAAAGAGGCTTGGTGCTTGTAGATAAGAGTGAGTTATGGAAGGGTGGCCCTGAAAAAGCGCTATGCGTTGGGTTGTCCAAAATGGGTGGGAGAAATAATACCGGCAGAATAACTATGAGGCGGAAAGGTGGCGGAGCTAAAAGGTTATATAGGATCTTAGACTTTAAACGAAATAAAATGGATATAATAGGTATTGTAGAAAGAATTGAATATGATCCTAATAGAACGGCTTTTATTGCACTAATAAAGTATGAAGACGGTGAAAAGTCCTATATATTGGCACCACAACGACTAAAGATAAATGATCAAGTAATATCCTCTGACAGTTCAGATATAAAGCCTGGAAACACAATGCCTTTTACTGGGATGCCAATTGGGACAATTGTTCATAATGTGGAATTGAAGATTGGTAAGGGTGGTCAGATAGCAAGGGCAGCCGGGTCATACGCTCAATTTGTTGGAAGAGACGGAAGTTATGCCCAGTTAAGACTTTCCTCAGGAGAGATGAGGTTAGTAAGACAGGAATGTCGGGCTACAGTTGGTGCAGTATCGAATCCTGACAATTCCAATCAGAATTTTGGAAAAGCTGGAAGAAATCGTAACAAAGGAATAAGACCTTCTGTTAGAGGTGTCGTAATGAATCCGATTGACCATCCTCATGGAGGGGGCGAAGGGAGAACCTCTGGAGGTCGTCATCCTGTGACTCCATGGGGTAAACCCACTAAAGGGGCAAAAACTAGATCTAACAAATCAACTGACAAGTATATACTGAGATCAAGACATTACAAGAAGGGACGCTAGATAGATGGGAAGATCAATATGGAAAGGCCCTTTTGTTGAAGGCTATGTATTAAAGAAAGCAGAAAAAGCAAGAGAATCTGGAAGAAACGAGGTAATAAAGATCTGGTCCAGGAAGTCAACCATCTTACCACAATTTGTCGGCTTAACTTTTGGCGTTTATAACGGTAAGAAGCATATACCAGTGTTAGTTAGTGAAGAGATGATAGGCCAGAAATTTGGAGAGTATAGTCCCACCAGGACTTATTACGGACATGCTGCAGATAAGAAGGTAAAGAGAAAATAATGATGTCAGAAAAATCTGTTAATGATAAAAACCAAAATAGTGAAGCTGAAGCTATGGCAAAGGCTAGGATGTTGAGAGTGAGCCCTCAGAAGTTGAATTTAGTGTCTAAACTTATAAGGAATAAGCCTGTCAATGATGCGTTGGCTCAGTTGAGATTTTCTAAGAAAAGGATAGCGGTTGATGTAAGAAAATGCTTGGAGTCCGCAATTGCTAATGCAGAGAATAATCATGGCTTGGATATAGAAGAACTCGTAGTGGCAGAGGCCTATGTCGGTAAAAATTTAGTACTTAAAAGAGGGCGTCCTAGAGCGAGGGGGCGGTATGGAAAAATTTTAAAACCTTTCAGCCAATTAACTATTAAGGTCAAGCAAAAACCAAATGAGGATGATAAAGGGGAGAAGGGTTAGTGGGTCAAAAAATTAATCCAGTGGGACTTCGTTTGCAAGTCAATAGAACTTGGGAAAGCCGGTGGTTTGCTAGTACAAAAGAGTATGGTGAATTGCTACATGAAGATCTTGAAATTAGAAGTTTTATTAAGAAGAAATGTGCGCAGTCGGGCATTAGTAGGGTGGTAATTGAACGGCCTCATAAGAAGTGCAGGGTTACTATTTATGCGGCTCGACCAGGTGTCATTATTGGTAAAAAAGGCGCGGATATCGAAACTCTTAAGAATCAGGTCGCTAAGTTAACAAATAGCGAATTACACTTGAATATTGTGGAGGTGAGAAAACCAGAGATAGATGCGGCACTTGTTGCTGAGAGCATAGCCCAACAAATGGAAAGAAGAGTTTCATTTAGAAGAGCTATGAAAAGGGCCGTGCAAAATGCTATGAGAATGGGTGCTTTAGGTATTAGGGTTGATATCGCTGGGAGACTTGGAGGAGCTGAAATAGCTAGAACAGAGTGGTACTCAGAAGGAAGAGTTCCGAGACATACTTTAAGAGCAGATATTGATTATTCATTGGCGGAGGGTTTGACAGCGTATGGCATTATAGGTGTCAAGGTTTGGATATTTAAAGGTGAAATTCTTGAACATGACCCGGCTGGAAGGGACAAAAGGCTTAACGATTCACAGGAAAATCCTTCGGGAATGCGCGGAAAACAATAAGTTAATTATAGGAGAATAGAATGCTTCAACCGAAGCGAACAAAGTTTCGTAAGCAACATAAGGGCAGGATACACGGGAAAGCCAAAGGAGGTTTTGATATCAATTTTGGTAGCTATGCTCTTAAGGCAATTGAACCTGATCGTGTGAATGCTAGACAAATAGAGGCTGCTAGAAGAGCCTTGACAAGGCATATGAAACGTCAAGGTAGAGTTTGGATAAGAATATTTCCTGATGTTCCGGTTACAGCAAAGCCGATAGAAGTGAGAATGGGTAAGGGTAAAGGCTCTGTAGACCGATGGGTTGCAAAAATAAAACCTGGTCGTGTGATGTTTGAGGTTGACGGAGTGGCAGAAGATGTGGCAATGGAGGCTCTCAGATTAGCAGCTATGAAACTATCGGTCAAATGTAGATATATTAAGCGCGAGGATTGGTAGAAATGTGTAGGGTTTTAGAATTTTGTGAGGGCATGTAAATGAAGGTTGAGGAATTAAAAGACAAAAACATTGAGCAATTGGAGAGCTCTTTTAAGGAACTTAAGAAAGAAGCCTTCAATTTAAGATTTCAGAAAGCTAATGGTCAACTGGAAAATACGTCGCGTGTCAGAATTGTTAGACGGAGTGTTGCTAGAGTAATGACTCTAATTAAACAAAAATCCGAGAAGGTTATGGAGCGTTAGGTATGCCTAAGAGAATATTGACAGGTCAGGTTACTAGTGACAAGAATGACCAGACAGTTACTGTTTTGGTAGAACGCCGCTTTACACACCCAGTGTTAAAAAAGACTATCCGTAAGTCAAAAAAATATAGGGCTCACGATAAGGGTAATGATTTTAAGGTAGGCGATATGGTAAAGATTCAGGAGTGCCCTCCTGTTTCAAAAACAAAGAGATGGGAAGTGATCACAACCTAAATATTGTGTGACACTATAATGTAAATTAAGCGAAACCGTGGGGAAGAGCCCCGCAGGTCGGGAGAAAAAAAATGATCCAGATGCAAACTAATTTGGATGTAGCTGATAATTCAGGGGCCAAAAGAGTACAGTGCATCAAAGTTTTGGGTGGAGCAAAGCGAAAGTATGCATCAGTAGGGGATGTAATCGTAGTTTCAGTCAAGGATGCTATCCCGCGAGGTAGAGTCAAGAAGGGTGATGTGAGGAGAGCTGTTATAGTTAGGACAGCAAAAGAAATTCGCCGTGCTGATGGTACCACGATAAAATTTGATAAGAATGCTGCAGTTATCCTTAGCAATTCTGGTGAATTGATTGGTACCAGGATATTTGGTCCTGTCGTAAGAGAATTAAGATCAAAGAACTTTATGAGAATCGTTTCTTTAGCACCGGAGGTTTTGTGATGGCAGCTAAGATTGTCAAAGGGGATAAAGTTATAGTCTTAGTAGGCAAGGATAAGGGTAAAACAGGAGAGGTGCTCCAGGTATTTCCCAAGACTGGTAGGGCGCTGGTTTCTGGTGTTAATATGGTTATTAGGCATTTAAAACAATCAGAGAAAAATGCTGGAGGGCGAATTCCAAAGGAAGCGTCAATTCATCTTTCTAATCTTGCGATACCAGATCCCAAAAGTAAGCAAGCAGCTAGAGTGGGATTTAAAACTGTTGATGGTAAAAAAGTACGGTTTTCAAAAAAGTCTGGGGAGCTGATCAATGGCTGATTATGTACCAAGATTAAAAGACAAATATCAACGTGAGATACGGAATGATTTAAAAAACAAGTTTTCTTATAAAAACGCTATGATGATTCCTTGTCTAGAGAAGATAGTTTTGAACATGGGTGTTGGTGAGGCAGTAGGTGATAGCAAGAAAATAAATAGTGCTAAAGAGGATTTAAAAAAGATAGCAGGACAACTTCCCATCATTACGAAAGCAAAAAAATCTATTGCTGGTTTCAAAGTAAGAGAAGATATGCCTCTTGGAGTCAAGGTTACTTTACGGCGGAATATGATGTATGAATTCCTAGATAGGCTGATTACTATCGCTATGCCGAGGATACGGGATTTTAGAGGGGTATCTCCAAAAAGTTTTGATGGTCGGGGTAATTATGCTCTTGGAATAAAGGAGCATATTGTTTTTCCGGAAATCGATTTTGATAAAGTTGATATGATCTGGGGTTTAGATGTAGTTATCTGTACGAGCGCGTCTAGTGATGATGAGGCTCAGGCATTGTTGAAGCAGCTCAACATGCCTTTTATGAATTAATTGGGGAGATTGAAATGGCTAAAGTCTCGATGATAAATCGTGAGTTGAAAAGGCAAAAGCTTGTTAAGAAATTTTCTAAGCGCCGTTCAGCACTTAAGGAGATAGTGAAAAACAGAGAGTTATCTATGGAAGAACGTTTTAAGGCTCAAATTGGTTTAGCAAAATTACCACCAAATTCGTCTCCAACTAGATTACATAGTCGCTGCAAGGTTACAGGTAGACCAAAGGCGTTTTATAGAAAGCTAAAAATGTCTCGGATAGCATTAAGGGACTTGGCTTCCCGCGGAGAAATTCCGGGCATGGTAAAGTCGAGCTGGTAGGTGAGGAGAGGCTTATGGTTATGAACGATCCAATCGGTGATTTACTAGCAAGAATTAGGAATGCACAGATGAGGAATAGAACTGTGGTAATGACACCGGCATCCAAATTGAGAAGTTGGGTTCTTGATGTTTTAAAATCCGAAGGTTTTATAAGGGGGTATGAAGTTGTTCAGGATGATGAAGGTAAAAATAACCTCCAAATAGATTTGAAGTATTTTGATGGCCAGCCAGTCATTAAGGAACTTAAGCGTATTTCAACTCCAGGGCGAAGAGTTTACACAGGTGTTAAAGATATTCCTCGGGTAAGGCAGGGTCTTGGTATAGCTATTATATCGACTCCAAAAGGAGTTATGTCTGATAGTAAGGCCAGAGCTACCAATGTTGGTGGCGAAGTCCTATGCACTGTATTCTGAGGAAAAAAATGTCTCGAATTGGAAAAAAACCTATTAATATTCCTGAAAATGTTACTGCTAGTGTAGTTGGTGGTAAAGTTGAAGTGAAAGGACCAAATGGTAATAGGGAGTTTCGTGCTTCCAAAGAAGTTTTGGTTGAATTGAGTGAAAATCAAATTTTTGTTAAACCAATAAATTTATCGAAGAAAGCTAGACAACACTGGGGTATGAACAGGACACAGATTGCAAATCTAATAGAAGGGGTCACAAACGGTTTTTCAAAACATTTAGAGTTGAATGGTGTGGGATATAGGGCAGCGCTTCAGGGGAAGGCGTTAAAACTTTCTCTTGGTTATTCGCATGAGATTGAGTTTGATATTCCCGACACTGTGAAGATTAGTGTGCCAAAACCAACCGAAATTACAATAAATGGAATAGATCAACAAGTTGTAGGGCAAATTGCAGCAAACATAAGGGCAAAGCGAAAGCCAGAACCATATAAAGGCAAAGGTATAAGATATAAAGACGAGTACGTTTTTGCCAAGGAAGGTAAGAAAAAGTAGGAATTTGACTATGAGTAATAAGAAACAAAATTTATTTTTAAGGAGACGATTGCGGGTTCGTAATAGAATTAAGCAGTACTCAAAGTCACGAGTTAGAATGAGTGTGCATAGGTCATCCAAGAATATGTACGTTCAGCTTATTGATGATTCTGTTGGTAAGACAATTGCTTCGGCTTCGACTAGAGAGAGTTCTCTAGGAAAGGCTCTTAGGAATAATGTTAAAACTGCAGCACTTGTTGGTAAAGAGATAGCTATCAGGGCAAAGAAGACTGGAATAACTGAAGTATATTTCGATAGAGGTGGGTTTTTGTTCCATGGTAGAGTTAGAGCTTTAGCTGATGCTGCTCGGGAAGAAGGCCTCAAGTTTTAGGAGAAATGGTATATGGCAAGAAATATAAACCGTAGAGACAAAAGGGAACGTGAGGAATCCTCAGAATTTTCTGACAGATTGGTAGCGATTAATAGGGTATCAAAAACTGTGAAAGGCGGAAAGCGTTTTGGCTTTGCAGCACTTGTGGTAGTTGGTGATCAGCATGGACGAGTGGGCTTTGGTAAGGGTAAGGCTAAGGAAGTTCCTGAGGCGATACGTAAAGCAACGGAACAGGCCAAAACGCAAACAGTAAAGGTGCCACTTAAAGAAGGTAGAACCTTACATCATGACATAAATGGTCGACATGGGGCTGGATTAGTGGTGATGCGGACTGCTCCCGCTGGAACCGGAATAATTGCAGGGGGGCCTATGCGAGCTGTTTTCGAAATGCTTGGTATTCAAGATGTTGTCGCCAAGTCTATTGGATCACAAAATCCATATAACATGGTACGAGCTACTATTGATGGTTTAAAAAAGGAAGTCAGTCCAAGAATTGTGGCCCGACGGAGAGGTAAAAAGCTTTCAGAAATAGTGTTTAAAGATGAAGAAATGAAAGAAATGCCTACCTAACAGAGCTCGAGGAATCAATATGGTAGAAAAAAAGATATATGTGAAGCAAATAGGATCGCCAATAAGAAGACCCAAAGATCAGAGAGCAACTTTGAAGGGCTTAGGTCTGAATAAGATGCACAAAATTTCTGAACTAAACGATACTCCTTCAGTGAGGGGAATGATAAATAAAATACCTCATTTAGTGCGAGTGCTGGATGAGTCTGAGGTATGATTTATAGGACCATTTCTAATTTTGCAAAAAGCTTTTTTTTGCATTCTAGATAAAGTAGGTAAGAGAGGCTGTTATGAAGTTACATGAGTTAGGAGAAAAACCAGGCGCCAAGCACAGAAAAAAGCGTGTAGGTAGAGGACCTGGCTCAGGCATTGGTAAAACTTGTGGACGAGGATTGAATGGGCAGAAGTCACGTTCTGGTGTGTCTCTTAATGGGTTTGAAGGTGGACAAATGCCAATTTACATGCGATTGCCTAAAAGAGGCTTCAATGTTCCCAATCCAAAGAGATATGTGCTGGTAAACCTAGGTACTTTACAAGATTTTATTGACCGAAAGAAAATTGACCCGAAGAAAGAAATAAATGAGGATGTGCTCCAAGATTCTGGGCTGGTAACGCGAAAGCTTGATGGCGTGAGGATTTTGGGAAAGGGTACACTTACCTCAAAAGTTATGATTAAGGTGACAGGTGTATCTAAAGGTGCAATGTCAGCCATCGAAAAGCAAGGGGGGTCTTGCTCAATTTCTTAACGAGTTTAGATCTTTAGGCTTTTTCAGTTAAGGGGACAAGGGGTAAAACATGCCTTCTGCTGCAGAACAAATGGCGGCCAATTTAAGTTGGGGATCTTTTGGGAAAGCTAAAGACCTTCAGCGGCGAATCTTTTATGCTCTAGGGTTATTAATTGTATACCGAATTGGTACTTATATTCCTGTGCCAGGTATTGATGCGGGTCAGTTAAGATCTTTTTTTGAACAGGCAAATACTGGAATAGGTGGGATGCTAAACATGTTCACTGGTGGTGCGGTGGGGAGGATGGCTATCTTTGCACTTGGAATAATGCCTTATATAACATCGTCCATAATTATGCAGCTGCTTGCATCTATGGTACCGCAGCTAGAACAATTAAAAAAAGAAGGGGAGCAAGGAAGAAAGAAAATAAATCAATACACGAGATACGGTACAGTGTTACTAGCCTTTTTTCAGGCTTATGGGATTTCAGTAGGATTAGAAAGTCAGGGTTTGGCCTCAGATCCAGGCTGGTATTTTCGTGCTTCTTGCATAATTACCCTAGTGGGAGGCACAATGTTCCTAATGTGGTTAGGGGAACAAATAACTGCTAGGGGAATTGGAAACGGTATATCTTTGATAATTTTTGTGGGCATTGTAGCTGAATTACCTGCCGCCCTGGCACAATTTTTTGCTTCTGGCAGATCTGGTGTCATTAGTCCATTGGTAATCCTAGCTGTAATAGCAATGGTAGTTGTGGTCATTGGTCTAGTAGTCTATCTAGAGCGCGCACTGAGGAAGATTCATATACAGTACCCTAGACGGCAAATTGGGATGAAGATGTACGGTGGTGATAGTTCTAGCCTACCAGTTAAATTAAATCCCTCAGGAGTTATCCCTGCTATATTTGCTTCATCTCTTCTGCTTTTACCGACAACAGTGGTAACTTTTGCTCAGGATGACAGCACTGGAATACTTGCAACAGCGGCGGCGTATCTTGGTCCTGGCCAGCCAATGTATTATATGTTTTTTGGTGGTATGATTATTTTCTTTACATATTTTTATACCCTAAATGTAGCTTTTAAACCTGACGAGGTAGCAGACAATCTAAAGAAACAGGGAGGATTTGTCCCTGGGATTAGACCAGGAGAAAGAACTGCTCAATATCTAGAGTACGTGGTCATGAGGACACTTGTGTTGGGATCAGGCTATCTAGCAGCGGTTTGTTTGCTCCCTGAAGTTCTCAGATCACAGTTTGCGATCCCATTTTATTTTGGTGGAACCTCTTTGCTAATTGTTGTTTCAGTTACTATGGATACTATTACTCAGATCCAATCTCATATGCTTGCCTATCAATATGAGGGTTTGATTGAAAGGTCTAAAATCCGAGGTTCTAGCAAAAGAAAAAGGAAGGCAAAAAGATGAATATAATTCTCCTCGGTCCTCCAGGCGCTGGAAAGGGAACACAGGCTAGGGTTTTGTGCGAAAAATACAGTTTGGTTCAATTATCAACAGGGGACATGTTGCGAGAGGCTAAGAAAGCTGATTCGGAAATAGGAAAAAGAGCAGCTGCGATTATGGCAAAAGGAGAACTTGTTACAGATGATGTGGTAATAGGTTTGATCGAAGATAAAATTGCTGAAGGAGGTAATGTCGAGGGCTTTATATTTGATGGATTTCCAAGGACCTTAGGTCAGGCTGATGCTTTAGAAGAATTACTTATGAAAACAGGACAGAACCTTGATCACGTGATCGAATTATTCGTAGACGATAACAAACTAATAGAGCGTATTACTGGACGTTTTACCTGTTCTTCGTGTGGAGAGCTTTATCACAAAGCAACTAAGCCTCCAAAAGAAAAAGGTTTATGTGATATTTGTGGTGCTGCTGGAAGTTTTAAATTTCGACAGGATGATAATGAGGATTCCCTCAAAACTAGATTACTGGCTTATTACCGTGATACGTCTCCTCTCATAGGTTTCTATCATGCAAAGAAGATTCTTCGGAAAATTGATGGCCTTGGTAGTATTGATGAAATTCAGAAAAATATTAAGAATGTAATTGGAAAATTTAATTAGTCCTTTTAATGATTTACGAACTTGACGAATTAGAATGTATGACTATACTCCGGCGAACCTGTGAGATGATTGACCCGGTAGGAAAGAAACGACAAAGAATTTCACTGGCATCTATAATATGATAAATGTGCAGTCTTAAGAGATTAATGGAGTGAAAAGTGGCTAGAATAGCTGGTGTAAATCTTCCAACTGGGAAGCGGGTACCAATTGCGCTTACCTATGTCCATGGCATTGGTAGTGGAACGGCTCACAAGATTTGCCAAGAGTTAAGAATCCCGCTTTTGAGTAAGTTGAATGAGTTAGACGATGTGCAGTTATCCGCAATTAGAGAATATATAGCTGCAAACACGATGGTTGAAGGTGATCTTCGTCGAGAAAAGTCAATGAACATAAAACGGCTTATGGATTTAGGTTGCTATCGTGGATTAAGACATAGGCGCGGGTTGCCTGTAAGAGGGCAGAGAACACACACAAACGCTAGAACGAGAAAAGGACCATCAAGAGCAATTGCAGGAAAGAAAAAGTAGGGATTATTGAATATGGCTGTGGAGAAATCAAAGGCAAAGAAGAAAGAGAAAAAAAATATTTCTACTGGAATTGCGCATATTAACTCAAGCTTTAATAACACGAAAATCCTGATTTCAGATGCTCAAGGAAATGCTATTGCGTGGTCTTCGGCTGGCACCATGGGTTTTAAGGGATCCAGGAAGTCAACCCCTTATGCTGCTCAAATGGCGGCTGAAGATGCAGGGAAAAAGGCCCAAGAACATGGTGTGAAGACCTTAGAAGTTGAAATTCAAGGACCTGGTTCTGGGAGAGAGTCCGCCTTGAGAGCTTTGTCTACCGTTGGAATGACTGTAACCTCAATACGTGATGTAACACCCATGGCTCACAATGGTTGTCGACCACCTAAGCGTCGAAGAGTTTAGTAATTATTTATGTTGGTACCGAGTAACTTTTAATCTATAAAATTTATATATGTGAAACCCTCGGGCGTAGGTGGCTTTTGGATTAGGTTGTCTACTGGAATGGAGGAAATTATGATCCAGAAAAATTGGCAAGAATTGATAAGACCCACAGGCATAAAGATCAAGCCTGGAGACGATCCTAGTCGTACTGCAACGATTACTACAGAGCCGCTTGAGAGGGGCTATGGGTTGACGCTAGGAAACGCGTTAAGAAGGATATTGCTTTCTTCATTACAGGGAGCGGCAATTGTTTCAGTGCAAATAGATAATGTATTGCATGAGTTCTCATCCTTGGCCGGTGTAAGAGAGGATGTGACTGATATTATACTAAATCTAAAAGGTGTGTCAGTTTCTATGGAAGTAGAAGGACCAAAGAGGCTAACTATTAATGTGAAAGGGCCGGGGGTTATCACAGCTGGAGACATAAATGAATCAAATGGAATTGAGATATTAAACAAAGATCATATAATATGTCACTTGGATGAAGGAGTGTCTTTTTCAGTGGAATTAACTGTGGATACCGGAAAAGGCTATGTGGCTGCTGATAAGCAGAACACTGAAGATGCTCCAATTGGTTTGATAGCTATTGATGCACTTTTTTCTCCAGTAAAAAGGGTTTCCTATGATGTTGTTCCAACCAGGGCAGGGCAGGTGTTGGATTATGACAAGTTGACTATGGAAATTGAAACTGATGGATCAATAACCCCTGAAGATTCATTAGCATTTGCTTCAAGGATACTTCAGGATCAGCTAACAGTTTTTGTAAACTTTGATGAGCCTGAGACTGATTCTCGGGATGAAGATGAAGATGAATTAGAATTTAACCCGCTTCTTTTGAAGAAAGTAGACGAATTAGAGCTTTCTGTTAGATCAGCCAATTGTCTGAAAAACGACAACATTGTTTATATTGGTGATTTAATACAAAAAACTGAGGCAGAAATGCTTAGAACACCTAACTTCGGAAGAAAATCTTTGAATGAGATAAAGGAAGTCTTGACTGGTATGCAATTGCATTTGGGAATGGATGTTTCCGAATGGCCTCCTGAGAATATTGAGGAATTGTCGAAGAAATATGAGGATCATTTTTGAGGGTTGATTCTTTGTAGTTTAGGGTTTAACAGACTGAGTGACGTGAACTGTGCGTAGTAAATAAGAATTAGAAAATGTGGTAAATTATTATGAGACATGGGAATAGTCATCGCAAATTGAACCGAACTCATGAGCATCGAAAAGCCATGTTCTCTAATATGATATGCTCATTGATTGAGCACGAGCAGATAAAGACTACCCTCCCGAAGGCGAAAGAACTAAAGAGAATTGCTGACAAGTGTGTGTCTATTGGAAAAAAAGGTGATCTCCATTCCAGGAGAATAGCTTATTCTAGATTGAAGCAGGATAACGCTGTAAAGAAGCTCTTTGAAACACTGGCACCAAGATATAAAGACCGTAATGGTGGTTATACGCGAGTAATAAAGGCTGGTTTTAGATATGGCGACATGGCACCAATGGCGGTGATAGAATTTATAGAAAGAGATGTTTCGGCAAAGGGAGCTCGTGATAAAGCCCGGATAGAAGCTGAAGATGAAGAATCTGCTGAATAGTTAAGGAATATTTTCACCTACAATGATAGGTTCCAATATTTTTTCTTTTATTTGAAAGAAATTATGGTTAACAAGTGGTAATGAATGACCTTTTTGGATCAATGATTACGACGGAACTGGTTGACGATTCTTCAAAGCCATTAGCTGATCGATTACGACCAAAGTCTTTCAGGGACATTTGTGGACAGGACCATTTGACAAGTGAAGATGGACCTTTTCGTGCAATGTGCACAAATCAGATTTTATCTTCAGTAATATTATGGGGGCCACCTGGCGTTGGTAAAACAACACTGGCTAGGTTGATACCAAAAACTATGAAACAGGTTAGGTTCCATGAAATAAGTGCGGTTTCTTCTGGAACGGCAGATTTAAAAAGTATCTTTAAGTCAGCTCAGGAATTTTCATCTCAAGGCGAAAAGTTCCTGCTGTTTGTGGACGAAATACATTATTTTAACAAGATGCAACAGGACATGTTTCTACCTATAATTGAGAATGGTATTTTGGCTTTAATTGGCGCCACCTCACAAAACCCAAGCTTTCAGTTGAATGCAGCCTTACTATCTAGATCATCAGTTTTTGAAGTTAGAAAATTAACAAATACTGCACTTGGAGGCATAATTAAGCGAGCAGAGATTTTTATGAAAAAAACCTTGCCGCTAGATAAAGACAGTAGAGCTGCTTTAATCAAGAAATCAGGTGGTGATGCAAGAGTTTTGATCAACTTGTTAGAACAAGTATTCCTATCAAAAAAGAAAATTTCAGTAGATGAACTTGAAAAAAAATTGTCCACAACTATTCCTAAACATGACAGGGCTGGTGATAGCCATTATGCTATTATTTCTGCCATTCATAAATCAATACGTGGTTCAGATCCAGATGCAGCACTTTATTGGTTGGCCCGAGCCATGATTGCGGGCGAGGATCCGAATTATCTTTTTCGCAGATTACTTCGGATATCTTTTGAAGATATTGGTTTGGCTGCGAGCAATGCCCAAAGAATAGTTTTAGATAGCTGGTCCGCCTACGAAAGATTAGGGTCCCCTGAAGGAGATATTTCATTAGTAATGACGGTACTATTTTTATCACTTTCTCCAAAGTCTAATGCTGTATACAAAGCGGAGCACAGTTCGGTAAAATATGCTAAGAAGCATCCTTCAGAGTTACCACCAAAGCACATAACCAATGCTACCACTAGCTTAATGAGTGAATTTGGCTACGGACAAGGTTATGAATATGACCATGATACAAAAGCTGGCTTTTCAGGCCAAAACTATTTCCCGGAGGGCATGAAGCGACAACTTTTTTATCATCCAGTTGATCGGGGTCTAGAGAGGGAACTTAAGAAACGTTTAACTTATTTTACTAAGCTTAGAGATAATTTAATAAAAAAGTCTGGTGATTAAATGTCTAAAGACAGCACTGAAAAGAATGAAATGGAAAAATTGAAACCAATTGAGGTAAGTGCAGCAGAAGACGGCCAACGATTAGACAAATGGCTCAGAGCTCATTTCATTAACATATCAAAAGTGATGATAGAAAAGTTATGTAGAACAGGTCAATTGCGTGTCGACAGTTTGAGAGTGAGACCAAATGTTCGCGTGTTGGAAAATCAAAAAATTCGTGTTCCAGATTTCATTCGTTCAAAAAATTCAAGGATGGATCCCATACCCACTAGGGTTTCGTTAAAATTGGTGGAGGGTTTGAAAGAATCTCTAATTTTTAATGATGAACACTTTATAATTTTTAATAAACCAGCTGGAATGGCAGTACAGGGTGGATCCAAATTAGGTCACTATCACCTTGTTAATGCTTTGCCTCAATTCAGTCTTCCTGGTGACCCAGTGCCCAAGCTTGTGCATAGATTGGATAAGGAGACATCAGGGGTTTTAATAGTAGCCAGAACTCCAAAAAGTGCGCGCATCATATCCGAGATGATTAAGGATAGGAAAGTAAAAAAAATATATTGGGCAATAGTCCACAAATTTCCTAAGAAGCAAAGGGGTATAATTTTTAGTCCAACAGTTTCAAACAGCAATCAAGAAAGCAGGGAGTTAGGGCTTTTAGCAAAAAGTGAAGCTTACAGAGGGTTTCAATTATTGATCTTAGATAGAGAGGAAAAGGAAGCCTTATCCATCTATAAGGTTTTAGACCAAATCGGGAAAGAAGGTTCTTGGATTGAACTTCTTGCGATAACTGGAAGAAAGCACCAACTTAGAAAACATATGGCGAGCATAGGTTGCTCCATAGTGGGTGATAAAAAATATGGAAATAATCCGAAACTTAAGTTTATTGAAAATGATGATGCGAAAATTGATTTTGGTAATCAGAAATTACAACTTCATGCTCGCCTAGTCGAATTTGAACATCCATTTACAGGAAAAAAGATAACAGTCAAAGCCGATCCGCCCTTTCACATGTCCCAGTATTTGGAATTATTTCGATCAAAAGAAGTGTAAACCTATATCAAGAGTAATCATAGTAAATTGATTTTGAAGAAAATAAAGAATTGGAAGTCTGTTAAGCTGAAGAGCCATCCTTCGGGATATATAATATTGTTAGATGAAGTTACCTTAAGAACTCTTTCGGGAAATGTGCTTATTATAGGGAATAGATCGATTGCTCATAAAGTTAAAAAGGAGTGGTCCGAGGTGAAGAAAGAAATTAATTATACACATATGCCCTATACCAAAGCTTGTTTTCTTTCAGCGGATCGTTCTGAAAGAGAAAGCTTGAAGTTAAAAGATAAATTAGTGGGTTATGGGATGTCAGATCTCTTATGCTATAGGGCGGACAAAGGATCTGATTTAGTTGAAATTCAGTCAAAGAGTTGGGATCCATTAGTAGATTGGCTGCAAAATCAACTTAATACTACTTTATTGATTTCTCACAGCCTTGTGCCGGTTGAGCAGAGTAGCGACTTGGAGAAAGGGCTGTCTAAGTTATTACTACCAATCGAACCATTATCCTTAACAGCCATGAATGAATTAGTCACCTTATCAAATTCTTTAATCATTGGGTTGGCCCTATTAAAGGGGAAGATTTCACCAGAAAAAGCATGGAAAATCATGAGAATTGAAGAAGAGTGGCAGCGTACTATATGGGGAACGTTGGCTGAACAAAAGGCTGAAGATAAGATAAAAAGATTCCTGTTTATGCACGCTTGTGAAATATTGCAAATGGTCCAGAAAGTATGAATATCGGAAATCATCATAGATGAAAAAAAGAATCACTTGTTTTTCATCACAAGAAAAAGAAAATTTATGATGATTTTTCTTAATTTAATTGGGCTAAACAAACTTAAGCCTATTCTAGGCACTTTTAATTTATATTTAGGATATTGTAAGGAATAAATGTAGAAATCTAATACGATTGAATAAAACTTAATTAAAACATAAACTTAGCAGAAAGTTAGGTGAAACTTCTTATCAGAGAGTGACATTGGCAGTTCTCTATAGGATTTCGTTTTATGTATATGCCAGTCAGAAAATTTGAATGAAGACTTGACCAAAGAGCTCACAAATCGCAAAAGTGTACACTGCTGAAGGTTTTCAGAACATATTTAGGCCCCAGAAAACTTTCAGGTTGGAGATATTTTTGGGGGGGTCACAACTTATGAAGAGGGAAAAATGAAAAAATCATTTATTTTTGGAGCAATTGCTGCCTTAGGATTGATTTCCACGGGAGCTTTTGCTGGTACTTTGGACGACATAAAAAGCAAGGGATTTGTTCAGTGTGGAGTTAGCCAGGGATTACCAGGTTTTTCTAATCAAGACGATTCTGGCAAGTGGACTGGTCTGGATGTGGAATTGTGTAGAGCAGTAGCTGTTGCCGTTTTTGGTGACACTAATGCTGTTAAATTTTCACCACTGTCATCTAAGCAAAGATTCACAGCATTGAGTTCTGGTGAAATTGACATTTTGTCCAGAAATACAACATGGACTATGACTCGAGATACACAACTCGGTCTAAACTTTGCTGGTGTAAATTATTATGACGGTCAGGGCATGATGGTTCCGGCTGGCATGGGTGTTTCTTCAGGTACTGAGCTTGATGGGGCTAATATTTGTACAAATACTGGTACTACTACGGAATTAAATATCACTGATTACTTTAGGTTTAATAACATGGGCTTTAATCTTGTAGCTTTTGAAAAAGCTGACGAAGTTGTAGCTGCGTATGATGCAGGAAGATGTGATGTTTATACGACTGATCGTTCGGGATTAGCTGCTCAGCGTCTAAAACTATCAAATCCTGACTCCCATGTTGTTTTACCAGAAATTATTTCTAAGGAGCCTTTGGGTCCAGTGGTAAGACAAGGTGATGACCAGTGGTTCAATATTGTTAAGTGGGTACACAATGCAATGGTTAACGCCGAAGAGATGGGAATAACATCTGCCAATGTTGATAGCAAGAAGGGTTCAGATAACCCTGCTGTGAAGCGATTGCTTGGAACTGAGGGTTCTTTTGGTGACGAACTAGGTATTTCAAATGATTGGGCCTATAACATTATCAAACATATTGGTAATTATGGGGAATCTTATGAAAGAAATGTAGGACCTAACACTCCTCTGAAATTAGCACGTGGTGCTAATGCTCTTTGGACAAATGGTGGTCTTATGTATGCTCCACCAATAAGATAAGACAAAATATGAACTGCACTGGTCCTTCATGAGGGCTAGTGCTTTTCAAGCTATTGTTATCAGAAATCTAGGACTCAGAAGGCATTTACTTGATGAATAGCTCAGGAGTCAAATTGAGTGATGAGAAAGAATCACTAATTTATAACCCTAAGATCCGGAGTATTTTCTTTCAGATTTTAGCATTAGTTATAGTATTTGGCAGTCTAATACTCCTAAGACATAACACTTTAGTGAATTTAGAGGATCGTGGTAAATCGCTGGGATTCCATTTTTTAGGTGAGACGTCAGGATTTTCAATTCTCCCGACATTTGGTACTTGGGTTGTGGGGTACGAGGTGGGTGTTTCTACCTATGTTGATGTATTTATTATTGGTATCCTAAACACTTTAGCAGTTGGACTTTTTGGTATTATAGCAGCGACTTTACTGGGTTTTACAATAGGAATATTTCGTTTATCTAACAATTTTATACTGAGGAGCTTTGCAGCAACTTTTGTTGAAATATTTAGAAATATTCCCTTACTTTTATGGCTCTTTATTGTGTACTTTGCGGTTTTGCGAAACCTTCCAGCAAAAAGGGAAGCATTATTTTTTACCGAAAACATCGGAATAAATATTACGGGGCTATATGCTCCAGCGCCACAGCCACTTGAAGGTTTTTTATACGTTTTAATTGCGCTGATAGTTGGTATGGTTGGCTGCATTTTTTTCATTAAGTGGTCTACTAGGAGATTTCTGATAACAGGGAAGAAATTTCCTGGAGGATGGTTGGGTTTAATTTTATTAATTTGCTTGCCATTAGCTATCTATTATATTTTGGGGCAACCGTTAAATTGGGAAGATCCAATCTTTAAATCTGATGGACCGGTCTTCCGAAGAGGATATCAAGCGGGTATGGGCATGATGATTGTCCCTGAGATGATTGCTGTCTGGGCAGCTCTTTCCCTTTACACAGCTGCATTCATAGCAGAGATAGTCAGAAGTGGCATTCTTGCGATTAGTTACGGCCAAACGGAAGCTTCATTTGCTCTCGGGTTACGTCCAGGTACAACTCTCCGACTTGTTATCATACCTCAAGCGATGAGAGTAATAGTTCCTCCTCTTACCTCACAGTATTTAAATTTGCTAAAAAATTCTTCTTTAGCAGTAGCTATTGCCTACCCCGAATTAGTTTCAGTCTTTGGAGGCACGGCCCTAAATCAAGTGGGAAAAGAGGTCGAGATGATTTTCATGCTAATGTTAGTTTACCTATCATTCTCTATTATTACGTCGATATTTATGAATTGGTTCAACTCCAAAATAAAACTGGTGGAAAGATGAGTAAGATAGAGTCTAACGTAGAATTTGTAAGAAAAGAAGACGCACCAGTCTTGCCGCCACCCATCAATCAAGTTGGCTTAATAGGATGGCTTTGGAGAAACGGCATTTCATCTATGATTAATTTTTCAACTATCACAGGATCTATACAGTCTGTTTTAATGATACTGCTTACTGTAGTTGTTTTATACCTTGGGTTGAACGGTATTTGGACCTTAGTTGATTTTGCTTTTATTCAAGCTATTTGGTCTGATGCAGATGAATTAAAGAGGTTAGCGTGCGCTACGACCCTGCAAGGAGGTAGCCTGCCAGAAGAATGGTTTGGTGCCTGTTGGCCTTTCATAGCAGCAAAAAGCAAACTTCTCATTTATGGTGTATATGATATTGACGAGATCTGGAGAGTAAATCTGACATATCTTATCTTATTAGTGGGTATAGGATGGGTAGTCATTGAAAAAATGCCATATCGTTTCCATGTGGGAATTTTTCTCCTTGTTATTTATCCTATTGTAGCTTTTGTCTTACTAACAGGTGGCAATTTGGAAATCGCAAATTCGACTTTGATCATTATGATTTTGGTAAGTTTATTAATCAGCGTTTTTTGCTTTTTAATATACAGAGGCTTTCTTGGGGAAGGTTTTCTAGCAGCATATACGGTTTTCAATGCAATTAGATACCTTTCGATTTATATTACTATGGTAACAATTATCTTCACTAGTGATTTTGGTTTGGTGACTGTAGAAACTGATAAATGGGGAGGTTTATTAGTTACATTAGTGGTAGCTATTACAGGCATTGTGGCATCTTTGCCATTAGGAATTTTATTAGCGCTAGGCAGGCGGTCATCAATGCCAGTGATCAGACTTTTATGTGTTTTATTCATTGAATTCTGGAGAGGGGTTCCCCTGATAACAGTTTTATTTATGGCCTCCTTTATGTTACCCTTATTCCTTCCTGAAGGAACCGACTTCAATAAGCTGTTGAGGGCCTTGATTGGGGTGACTTTGTTTTCTGCGGCTTATATGGCGGAAGTAATAAGGGGAGGATTACAAGCTATTCCAAAAGGTCAGTTTGAAGCTGCCTCTGGGTTAGGGTTATCATATTATCAAACTTCCAGGCTGATTATTTTACCACAAGCATTGGTCCTGGTAATTCCAGGAATCGTGAACACATTCATTGGGCTGTTTAAAGATACAACACTTGTTTTGATTATCAGTTTGTTTGATCTTTTAGGTATGATTCAATCGTCTTTTGCCGATCCAAATTGGTCTACACCTGTTCAGTCATTAACTGGCTATTTGGCTGTGGCAACTATATTCTGGGTGATTTTATTTAGCATGTCACGTTATTCCATGTTTATGGAGAAAAAACTGAGGTACGAGCATTAATTAAAGGAAAGATAGTTATGGAAAAGGAAATGATAAGAACAGATGCTTCTCCCAAAGGGAAAAATGGCGATCATGTTATAGAAATAGTTAGCATGAACAAATGGTTTGGATCTTTTCATGTTTTAAGAGATATAAATTTGTCTGTCCGGGAGGGTGAGCGTATTGTGGTTTGTGGCCCATCTGGGTCTGGTAAGTCCACTCTCATTAGGTGTATCAACAGGTTGGAACAACATCAGGATGGGATCATTCGGGTTGATGGAATTGAATTAACAGAAGATCTAAAGAAAATTGATAGAATTAGGTCAGAAGTCGGTATGGTCTTTCAACATTTTAACCTTTTCCCTCATTTGACTATCTTAGAGAATTGCACTTTGGCTCAAATCTGGGTCCGTAAGACCCCTAAGAAAGAGGCCGAAGCATTGGCTATGCAATTTCTTGAGAAGGTCAAGATACCTGAGCAGGCATCAAAGTATCCTGGACAGTTGTCAGGCGGCCAACAGCAAAGGGTTGCAATAGCTAGATCTCTCTGCATGCAGCCTAAAATAATGCTATTTGATGAACCAACTTCTGCTTTGGATCCTGAGATGATTAAAGAGGTTTTGGATACAATGATAGAACTTGCTCAAGAAGGGATGACAATGATAGTGGTTAGCCATGAAATGGGTTTCGCGAGGCAAGTGGCAGATAGAGTGATTTTCATGGATGATGGTCAGATAGTGGAACAAAATGAGCCAGAGAGCTTTTTTAATGATCCCAAATCAGATAGGACAAAATTATTCTTAAGTCAGATATTAGGACATTGATTTACGGATTTCGAATTAAAGTACCAACGCCATGCTCAGTAAAGAGCTCCAATAAGCAAGCATTTTGAACTCTACCATCAAGTATTACAACTGCTCTCACACCGTTCTCAATTGCGTCTAGTGCTGTTTTTACTTTTGGTATCATACCTCCTGAGATGGCTTCACAGGCAAGCAATTTTCTTATTTCCGTTGGGCAAGCTTTTAGGACTAGTTCCCCTTCAATATCATGAACTCCATTAACATCAGTTAGCAACAATAACCTGTCTGCATTCATGCCAGCAGAAATTACACCTGCCATGGTATCTGCATTAATGTTGAAGGTTTGCCCGGATTCATCTGTTCCAATTGGTGCAATGACTGGAATAAAATCATTCTTTACCAAATTGGAAAGAATCTCTACATTAGTTTTGACGGGTTTCCCGACAAAGCCTAAATCTTCTTTTTCCTTTTCGCAGATTACCAGAGATGCATCTTTTCCAGACAAACCTATACCCTTACCTCCTTGGCAGTTAAGAGCTGAAACAATCGTCCTATTAACATCACCTGACAGTACCATTTCTACTACTTTAATAGCTTTAGCATCCGTAACACGTTTCCCATCAACAAAGTCAAAATCTATCTTCCATTTGTCCAAGGCTGCATTGATCATGGGACCTCCTCCGTGGACAATTATTGGATTCACTTTACATTGTTTCATCAAGACAACGTCTCTTGCAAAGGAGGATAGATTTTCAATATTAGCCATAGCAGCTCCACCTAATTTTATTACAATGGTGGCAGACTCATACCTCTTAAGATATGGCAGTGCTTCCGAGAGAGTTTTAGCTGTAGTGACCCAGTCAATCTGTTTTTCTGTTTTTTTATTCATATTTTCCCCAACCACTGAGCTTAAACTTAATTAAGGTGAAACAATTTACTAATGGTGGCCCGGAGTATTGCTATCCCATGCCCCTTTCTTGAGGAAGTAAGTAGTACTTCTGAAAATGCATTTGCATGGGCAGCCATTTTCTCAAAACTTGCTTCTAATACCTCTTTAAATTGAAGATCCTTCACTTTATCGTGTTTTGTAAATACTACCTGAAAAATCACACCAGCTTCCCCTAACATCTTCATTAAGTTGATATCACTTGATTTAATCCCATGTCTACTATCAATTAGGAGGAAGACTCTTCTTAAATTTTGGCTTTGGAAGAAATAATCACTTACTAGTTTTTGCCATCGTTCTCTTTCCTTCAAAGGGGCTTTGGCAAAACCATAGCCAGGCAAATCAACCAAGAACTTATTTTGATCGAGAAGAAAAAAATTGATTTCGCGAGTTCTCCCAGGAGTTTTTGATGTTCTTGCTATTGAATTTCTGCCCGTTAGATTGTTTATCAGACTAGATTTTCCAACATTGGATCTACCTGAGAAACATACTTCAGGATGACCTTCTGAAGGCATGGCAGTTATAGAGGTTATCCCTTTGATGAATTCCGTCTGTTTAGCAAAAAGCTTTTGACCAGCTTTAAGCTGATCTGGATCAATATGATTAGCTAGATAAAATGGGGCCTGTTGTTTCTCTTTAGTCAAATTATTCTGATCGCTTGAAAGATTTCGTGATATTGCCAAAAATGTCAGGCTTCACTCCTTGGGAGTACATGATAATATACTGTTGCCCAAACTGGATTAAATTGTTTGCTACCCAGTAAATAACAAGGCCAGCCGAGAATTGACCCAACATGAACATGAACACCCAGGGCATCCAAGCAAAGATCATAGCTTGCGTTTTATCTGTGGGTGCAGGATTTAACTTTTGCTGTAACCACATCGTAACACCCATCAAAATAGGATAAACCCCAATAGAAAATATAGACAAGATACTTGTCGGGTCAGGTGGTGAAAAGGGTAGTAGTCCAAATAGGTTTAGAAAAGAAGTAGGGTCTGGAGCTGATAGATCTTTTATCCATCCAATGAAGGGCGCGTGCCGCATTTCTATAGTGACAAAAAGAACCTTATAGAGCGAGAAAAAAACTGGAATTTGTAATAGTATTGGAAGGCATCCAGCCACGGGGTTTACCTTTTCCTTTTTATAAAGGGCCATTAATTCTTGCTGCAATTTCGCTCTGTCATCGCCAGCATTTTGTTTTATTTTTTCCATTTGGGGTTGCAGTTTCTTCATCCTAGACATGGAAACAAAGGACTTATACGAAAGAGGAAATAAAAGTGTTTTAATAAAGAGTGTCAAAAGGATTATAGACCAACCCATATTATGGGTGAATCCATTGAACCAATCCAACAAAAAGAATATTGGTTTGGTAAGATAAAAGAACCATCCCCAGTCAACGGAATCTACAAAGTTTTCAATATTCATAAGCTTTTGATATGATTTAATGGTAGTTACTTCTTTGGCGCCAATGAAAAGATTTGTGGTAACCGATCTACTCTCATTTGAGCCTATCGTAACGGGAGGTAACCGCATCCAAACCTCAAAATTTTCAGAGGAAGGGAAGTACCTCTGATCCATTTTAAATGTTTGTCCAGATTTAGGCAGGAGTGTTGACATCCAGTATTTGTCTGTAAACCCAATCCAACCATTTTCTTGAATCTCCCGTGTCCGCTTCTCTTTGGGGAGTTCAATTATATCATCATAATTGGTTTCGATAAGCTCTCCATCCTGCATGCCAACGACACCTTCGTGCAGGATATAAAATCCAATAGTATCGGGTTGTCCATTTCTTGTTAGGTTGCCATATGGATAAAGCTTTACAGTCGAGTTACTACCATTAATGACCGACTGGGTAACTTCAAACATGTAGTTTTCATCCACAGAAATAGTTTTCTCAAAAATAATTCCATGATTGTTTTTCCAAGTTAAGACCACAGGGCTCTTCTCTGTCAAAACGGTTCCTGACTTCAATGTCCAAACAGTATTTGAGTCTGGTGTATCTTTTTGTTTCAAACCTTCTATCGCAGCCCAACCATGAGAAGCATAATAAGGTTTGTCACTGTCACTGGGAGCCAATAAAGAAACATTATTTGAAGTACTATCAAGAGTTTCCCTGTAATTAACCAAACTAAGGTCGTCAATCCTGCCTCCCTTTAACCAAATAGAGCCCTTCAAATTTTTTGTCAGGATTTCAACTCTAGGCGCAAACTGTCCAATAGAATCTTCTTGAATATTTTCACTATAATTCTGAATTTCTTTGTCAGTAAGCTTGGTGTTTCTATCGTTGGGCCCTTGTGTGGTATCCGTTGCAAGGGAGTCAAAATTTTCTGGGATTGGTTCCGGAGGAAAGAAAAACATCCAAGAAAGCAAGACAAGAAAACTCAGTCCGGTAGCTAGTATAAGATTTTTAGTTTGTTCATCCATGAATTTTCTTAAACGCTCTTTTTATATTACCTACGGATAAAGCTTTCATTAGATTTTACAACTACTTTCTGACAAGATTTTTAAAATTAAAAAGCGATTTATCCAGGAGGTGGCTAGGGTTACTATTTGACAGAGCCTTAAACATAATTTGCTTTCTACCTGGAAATTCCTTCTCCCACTTCGCTAACATGTTTTTAATTTTTTGTCTTTCTAATCCGTCTTGGCTCCCACAAAGATCACAGGGAATAATAGGAAATTTTAAACAATCTGAAAACTTTATACAATCACTCTCGGATACTTTTGCTAAAGGTCTCAAGAGAAGCAAATCCCCTTCATCATTTAGTAACTTGGGAGGCATAGAAGATAGTTTTCCGCCATGAAAAAGATTCATGAAGAAAGTTTCCAAAATATCATCTTGGTGGTGACCTAAAACAACAGCAGTACAGCGCTCTTCTCTGGCTATTCGATAAAGATGGGCTCTCCTTAATCGAGAGCATAAAGAACAGTAAGTTTTATGAGATGGTATCTTAGATTTCACTATAGAGTAGGTATCCTGGTATTCCACGCGGAAAGGAATTTCCATACTCTCCAAAAAGTAAGGTAATATAGTTTTTGGAAAATTTGGCTGACCTTGATCGAGATTGCATGCCATAAAATCTAATGGCAAAAGGCCACGCCATTTTAGTTCTATTAGGGAGGCCAACAGTGTAAAACTATCCTTCCCTCCAGAAAGGCAGACAAGCCATTTCCCACTATTTTCTATCATTCCATAGTCTTGAATTACTTCTCTGGTGAGACGAATAATTCGCTTTCTGAGTTTTCTAAATTCAAGATTATCAGGACAATTCTCAAATATTTTATGAATTTCTTGTTCGTCTTTTATCATTTTTTAATTTTTTTTTTAGGCACTGGATCATACCCAAAACTTCCAAAAGGATGGCATCGGAAGATCCTTTTAAATCCCAAAAACGAGCCAAATATTAAACCGTGTACGATTATGGCATCCCTGAAATATTGAGAACAAGTAGGTTCAAATCTACAATTTCTTCCCATAAATGGGCTAATACAGACCTGGTATAAGTAAATTGGCAGAACAAAAATTTTTCTAATATTTTTCAATTTCTTTATCAGTTCGATGATACATTTTGGTTAATGCTGCCGTCAGATCTTCTTTCAAGATGTGAAAAGGTAGATTTTCTGTTAAATTAATTTTCCCTATTAAAACATAATCCCATCCCTTTAGACCAGAACTAGGCAAGATATTTGCTACTAAGGACCTTAACCTGCGTTTGGCGCGATTTCGTCTAACAGCATTTCCAATTCTCTTGGAACATGTAATACCGTACCTAGCAACGTTAGGGTTTATTAGGTTATCATCAGTTCTTGGTTTTCCTTGAAGAATGAAACCTGGCGTGGAAATCTTATATCCTTTTTTCATTTCCACGTAGTCAGCATGTTTAGTTATTTTTTCTAGTAAAAAATTCTTCTTATCCACAGTATCCCCATTCTTATCATTTCGTACTAGGATACCAGGACTATGTCCAAAATATGCTCATTGAAATCCAAAAAGATGGTTTATTAACTTATTGGGGCTTAGTTTAACAAAGCTAAGCAGACAGATTTTTCCGCCCTTGAGCCCTTCTTCTGTTAAGAATTCTTCTTCCATTCGAAGTGGACATTCTTGAACGAAAACCGTGACGCCTTTTTCTTACAAGATTACTAGGTTGAAATGTTCTTTTCATAATGCACCTTTATCTAATCTTTTAAAGTCCGGCTGTTGTATTACGCAAATGTACTCAAGTCAATTGCTAAGTGGTTACAATTTTTGTAAAACCAACCAAAGTGTGAGACTATTGAAAAAACTGCAGTGCAGAACTGAAGTCATGCCTTAGACAGAATATAAATTATGAAATTTTATTTTTTCTTTTTATTGATTGGGACAATTATAATATCTGGGATTTTCTTTGATTATTTTGGGTTCACATTTGATTTGTTTCTTAATTTCCATGAGGTATTGCGATCAGTTGTAGAAGAATCGTTTCTCATTTCTATAATAATTTTTACTATATTTTATTTCTTTTCAACTGCTTTTTCTTTTCCGTTAGGGACAGTATTAACCTTAATAGGAGGGTATCTTTTCAACATTTTTTATGGATTTATTGCTGTGATTACTGGAGCTACCCTCGGAGCTTTAGCTCTTTTTCTGATTGTTCGTTCGGGATTAATGAAAACGTCCCACAGAAAATATGAAAAATCTAAAATTTTTTTGAGAATAAAAACAGGCATAGAAAAGGATCTTTGGGGTTATTTATTTTTTATTAGATTTTTCCCAATCTTTCCATTTTGGCTTGTTAACGTAGTACCGGCACTACTAGGCTTACGGTTATTCCCATATTTGATAACTACTTTTTTTGGAATCATGCCGGCCACTTTATTCATTACAATTCTTGGGTCAGGAATAGATGACATTCTTGATAATCATCTCAGAGATGGTTTGGATCTTTTTACTTATGCAGGATTTATGTTGGTTTTATGTGCATTAAGTTTCATTTCAATCTTTCCAGTCATTTATAAGAAATTTAAGAGAGAGCAATAGTGTTGTGTATGGGTCTATTAAGATATAAGACGTAATTTACTAGCCAACCAATCAATTTCTTCTTGCCTCTCCATTATTCAAAATGTAGTTG
This sequence comes from Paracoccaceae bacterium, assembly GCA_029243395.1. GTDB lineage: Bacteria > Pseudomonadota > Alphaproteobacteria > Rhodobacterales > Rhodobacteraceae > CACIIZ01. The sequence continues at coordinate 161,484 of JAQWSE010000002.1, forward strand.
TAGCGCAATGCACCGGTAGCTCAGCTGGATAGAGCACCTGACTTCGAATCAGGTGGTCGGGGGTTCGAATCCCTCCCGGTGCGCCACATCCAGGGAGCAAGGTCCTCGATCCATGATTCAAGTCACTTTTTCAAAGGATTAATGTTTTGGAACACGAGTTTGGTAGAAATGGTATGAGGAAGGTCTTCGATATACTATTACAAACGAAAAGATACATACTAAAAACAGGAAACATTGTATAGATGGTTGATCAAAGAAACCGCAAACAGTCGATTGTAACTCGTGTTGCACAGGCTTTACATTTTGTTGAAGCTGAAACGGGTGCTGTGATTCCATCCATACAACCCTCCGCAACTTATGCCCGGGATAACAACTATGAAATTCGAAAACCGTATTGGTACCGCCGCGATGGTAGTCAAACGACGGTACATGCCGAAGCAATCATTGCCGAACTTGAAAATGCAGAAGCTTCATTACTTTTTTCGTCAGGCATGTCAGCCTGTACAGCCGTAATCGAACATCTACCAACAGGCGCACATGTGGTTGCACCTAAAGTGATGTATCATGGGGTATTGCAGCAAATCCAAAAGTATGAGTCGAACAAACGGATAGTTGTCAGCTCATATGAGGCTGGTAATCTTGCAGATTTAGCCGCTGTTGTTCGTGATGGACAGACACAGCTTGTGTGGGTGGAAACTCCCAATAATCCGAACTGGGACGTTACTGACATTGCAGCGGCAGCTGAAATAGCGCACGCTGCAGGTGCTAAGTTGCTTACTGATTGTACGGGGACACCCCCTTGCATGACCAAAGCACTTGATCTTGGCGCTGATATTTCTTTCCATTCGGCAACCAAATATCTGAATGGCCATTCTGACATTACTGCTGGAGTGTTATCCGTTAAAAAAGTAGGTCAATTCTGGGAAAATATCTTCTGGGTGCGAAAGTTGCAGGGCACCGTACTGCACTCCCAGGATGCATGGTTATTGATCCGTGGGATGCGAACATTGTTTTTGCGTGTTGAAAAATCCTGCAGCAATGCCATGGCGATCGCAAAACATTTTGAAGGACACCAGAACATTGAGACTGTGCTTTATCCGGGCCTTCCATCAGATCCCGGTCACGAAATTGCCAAGCACCAAACAGGAGGGCAATTTGGCGGAATGATGTCATTAATTGTTAGGGGGACTGAACAGAACGCGATTGACGTGATCCGATTTTGTGAACTGTTCTATCCAGCCACGTCCTTGGGTGGAGTCGAAAGTTTAATCGAACATCGTAAGACAGTTTCGGGAGAAGGCTTCCCTGTACACCCGGGATTACTCCGGCTATCAATCGGCATCGAAGATGCTGACGACTTAATCTATGATATTGAGCAATCACTTTCACGTGTGTTTGGCGTTACATAGCTGGCGCTTGTTGTATTTAAATTGATTTCGTGCAAGGTTTCTCTCCTCTAGTTCGCGGCACGATCAAATAAATAAGGTCCAGGTACCATGATACAAGCGACTGTTGCATTTACAAACGCAATAAATTACATTGTTTCGCGGCGAAAGTTTTTGAACTGGAGTAACATATGCAAAAACTAACCTCTCAATCAGAGTGGATTGCCCGCGCCCAAGCGGTTCTACCCGCCGGTGGTTTTGGCAATTTTGACCCTAGTATTTTCATTCGCGAAGGCCGCGGATCGCGCGTTTGGGACGAAGATGGAAATGAGTACATTGATTATTTAATTGGTTCCGGCCCGATGATGCTTGGTCATAGCCATCCTGAGGTTATGGAAGCGGTGTGCAATATGATTCCAAAAGGTCAAACCTTTTTTGCGAACAATACATTGGGCGTTGAACTCGCTGAAGTTATTTGTGAAGCCGTGCCATGTGCAGAGCAATTGCGCTACGTTTGCTCGGGTGGAGAAGCAGACATGTATGCTATGCGCCTCGCCCGTGCTTTTACTGGACGTGACAAGATTGTAAAGTTTGAAGGTGGTTATCATGGGATGTCAGCCGAAGCACAGATGAGCCTTGCACCAGAACAATTGGCAAACTTTCCTTTACCCATACCGGATAGTGCAGGTATTCCGCAGGGTGTCGCCGACAACATGCTGATCGCTCCCTTCAATGATGTAGATTACATTCGATCTATTCTGGCGGAATACGAAGGCCAAGTGGCAGGCCTTATTGTTGAACCTTTGCAACGCATCATCCCACCGATTCCTGGATTTTTGAAATTGCTGCGAGAGGAATGTACCCGTTACGGTATTGTGTTGATATTTGATGAAGTTGTCACCGGGTTTCGCTTGGCTTACGGTGGGGCACAAGAACTTTATGGGGTGACGCCTGACGTTTGCACATTGGGTAAACTGATTGGCGGGGGCTTTCCTTTGGCTGCGATTACAGGACGACAAGATATCATGACATATTTTGATAAAAGTAAAGTTGGTGCAGAAAGATGGCTTATGCAACTGGGGACGCTTTCAGGGAATCCCATTGCTGCTTGTGCTGGCTTAAAGAGCTTGGAAATTCTACGTCGAGCTGGTGCATATGAAACGCTTCGTGAAAAAGGTAACGCAGTCATGAAAATGATCCATGATGCGCTTGGCCCAACAGGCATTGGTTATCAAATCATAGGGGATCCTACTCTGTTTGAAGTCGTGTTTTGTGACCACCAACCTTTAAACTATAGGGAGGTACGGGCAGGTAATGGAAAACACAGCAAAATATGGGATCACTGTCTGCGTTCAGAAGGGATTTTTAAGGCGCCTGGAAAAATCTACCCCAGCTTGACATTGAGCAATGCCGACCTTGAGCAAACAAAACATGCTATGGTGAAAGTAGCTTCAGCTCTATCAGAAACAGGCTAAGAGATTACTTCTAAAATAAAGGCGCAAAAAAAGTCCTGCTGCCGCATCCAAGAAATTTTATTGGTATTTTAATGTTACTCTCCAAAATACGAAAGCCACCAGTCTCTTCCTCTGTGGGTAAATCTTGGGCTATCCTTAAAACTGTTCCTTCCTGACTGCTTGAGGTTGAAAATGACTTAGCGGTCCAAAAAATACACCCAACCCATTGGTATTGTTGAATTCAGTCTCAACAACTGGATTAACTCTCAACTTTATGAGCGCATTACGCTGCCTTTGGGGTCATATGGAGAGGAAGGAATGATCTTCGCCCTATGCTCTTTTCCCACAACATGTACGTCAAGTTCCTGACCTTCATTCGCAAGTTCACTATTAACTAAACCCATTGCAAGAGATTTCTTCACTCTATGTCCATAGCCACCAGATGTCACAAACCCAACCTTTTTTCCTTTTACCCAAATTGGTTCAAAACCGCTGGCATCTGCATCGGTAGCTTCGACTTGAAGAGTGATTAGTCTTTGATTAGGTCCAGCTATAGTTTTTTCAGCATGAGCTGGTTTTCGTCCAATAAAATCTCCCTTTTCCCAATCAATCCAACGGTCAAGACCAGTCATTCCTGGAGTATAACCTTGTGTGAACTCAGCAGACCAAATTCCAAAACTTTTCTCAAGTCTCATAGAAAGAAGAGCATTAAAGCCGTATTCATGAATGCCAAATTCAGTTCCTTTTTCAATTAAGGTTCGGCGCAGGGCAATATGATCTCCCATCTTACAGTTGATTTCATAACCAAGTTCTCCGGCAACAGATATCCTACCCACTTTGGAACGTATTAATCCGATATCAAAATTTCCACACCCCATAAAAGGTAATGTTTCAATTCCACCGTCGCAAAGTTGACTAATCATTTCCTTTGACTTGGGTCCGGCAAGAGAAAATCCACAATAATCCTCTCCTAGATCTCTAATACTGACACCTTCTGAAATGTGGTCTGAGAACCATCTCATATGCCAGGCTCTTAAATAATAAGAACCCATTATCCACCATGTGCCATCTCCCCAATTAAAAATACTCAGGTCACCTTTTAGCCTGCCTGTTTTGCTTAACATAGGGGCCAAAGCCGATTTCCCAGGCTTGGGAAGCTTTGAGGCAAAAATTCTGTTGAGCCATTTTTCAGCATTTGGTCCTATGACCTCAAAACGTGAAAAGCCAGAAATATCTAAAAGTCCAACCCCGTCTCTCACCTTAAGACACTCTCTTTCAACAATCTCAAAAGCATTTGAACGCTTAAGAGAAGGAGTTTCTTCAAATCCTTTGTTCGCAAAATATAGTGGTACTTCTAGATCCCAGCTAACCCCCCATTTACAACCTGCTTCTGTCATTGCATCATGTGCTGGGGGCATTCTTAAGGGTCTTCCTGCAGGCAATTGTTCATTAGGATAGGTCATGACAAACCGTCTAGAGTAAAATTGACCGGTTGTCTGGCGGATATACTCTTTATTTTCGGCAAATTTCCCATATCGAGCAACATCCATCCCGTAAACATCTGCCTCAGGTTCTCCATTTATCATCCATTCAGCTAGAGATTTACCAACACCTCCACCTTGAAGAAATCCTGCCATAACTGCACAGGCACACCAGTACCCTGGTTTTCCAGGTACTGGTCCCATAAGTGGGTTGCCATCGGGTGAAAAAGTAAATGCCCCATTAACCCAGGTTTTAACTCCAACTTCCTGTAAACATGGATAACGTTGAAAGCCCAAAGTTATTTCGTTTTCAATACGATCCACCTGCTCTTGGAAAAGTTCCATACCATAATCCCAAGGTGCCCCATCCATCGCCCAGTGTTCATGATTAATTTCATAAATGCCTAAGAGGACGCCTTTCTGATCTTGTCTTAGGTAGGTAAATCCTTCTAGATCTACGGTCATTGGTACTTCAAAATCTAATTTTTCTATTGCAGGAATATTGTCGGAAATTAAATAGTGATGCTTTAATGGGGATACGGGGAGTTCTATTCCTGCCATACGTCCTACTTGTTTGGCCCACAGACCAGCAGCATTTACTACGTGTTCACAGGTGATGGTGCCTTTCTCTGTGACAACCTTCCATCCTTCTTTCGTTTGATCTAGGGATTCAACCTTGGTATTTTCATGATATTCTGCACCTCTTAATCTAGCTGCTGTTGCATAAGCTTTAACGGTGCCAGTTGTGTCAAGATAACCTTCACGGTCAGCCCACATTCCTCCAAGCAAACCATCAGTGGACATAATAGGATTAAGTTGACCGGCTTCTTCAGGAGTCACCAAACGACAGTCTTCTATTCCGATAGATTGGTACACTCTATATGCAGATTGCAACCATTCCCACCTTTCCGGGGTACCAGCCATGGTGAGACCACCGGTCATGTGAAGCCCTATGTCTTGGCCACTTTCTTTTTCTACTTGAGGTAGTAAGTCAATTGTATAAGCTTGAAGAGCTGACATATTAGGATCTGCGTTGAGTGCGTGTATACCGCCTGCTGCGTGCCAAGAAGAGCCAGCGCTTAAAACTGAACGCTCTAAAAGGCAGACATCTTTCCATCCTAATTTTGATAAATGATAGATCACTGAGGCTCCGACAACCCCACCACCAATGACAACAACTCTGTAGTGTGACTTCATATCGATACCTCTAATTAGCGATTAGGAAAACATTTATGGCTATAGTAAAATTTAAAGATAATTTGGTGTCAAGAAGATATAGATTTTTTAATAATGGGCGTGCATTCTAAAACAAACTATTTGGTCATATTTAACTAAGCAGTTTAGAAATTTGCCTTCATAAATTTGATTGTATTCCATTTAAGATTATTTATTATGCTCTTTATCGATGGGAGCTTTTAAACAAGTTCTTTTGCGAATTCTCATCGTTTTTTCATACGAAAAATTAAGTAAGCACTGCGTGGAAATGTTGAGCACAAAATGACCAATCGCAAAAAGGGTTTAATTATTACTGCATTAGGGGTGCTGTTTGTAGTACCAGATTCTCTTTTTGTTAGGTTAATTGATAGTGATCCTATGATCATAGCTTTCTGGCGTGGTGCTGTTGCTGGTAGCCTTATCCTTGTGGCTTTATTGGTATCTAATGGCATTTCAGTTTTTAAACCAATATTTAAATCAGGTTTTCCAGGTGTTTTGTATATCATTCTCATTGGATCGACCACACCAGCTTTTGTTTTTGCTGTGGCGTACACAAGTGTAGCGAATGTGGTTTTTATTTTTGCTACCATTCCCATTTTTGCTCTATTCTTTAGTTATTTTTTCTTGGGTGAGGCTATTCAATTATCTACAGTGCTGACTACTATTGTTGTTTTTTTGGGCCTTGCTATCATTGGCTATGGCTCGGGTTCATCCGAAATTTCTTCTTGGAAAGGTGATTTATTAGCAGTTTACGTTTCAGCGGCTTATGCGGGTGCTTTGACTGCACTTCGTAAGCTGAAAGAAATATCAATGGTGCCCGCTATTCCTATAGCATACATAGGGACGGCTTTCATCATTAGTTTATTTCACTTTCCATTTGAAGCCTTTGACAGATATGGTCTTTTCTTCGTAGGTCATGGTTTTTTCATTGGAATTGCGACTTGGTTGTTAACACTCGGTCCAAGATATCTCAGTTCACCCGAGGTATCCCTACTGATATTATTGGAGTCAGTTCTTGCGCCACTCTTGGTTTGGCTTGTAGTAGGTGAATTTCCTGGCGAATGGGCATTGCTGGGCGGTGCAATTGTCATTTTTTCTTTATTAGTTTTCAATTTATTAAAACTGTTGGGGGAGAGAAACCAGCATGACTCAAGATATTAGACTAATAAAAGAGATTTTAGAAATGAATTAAATGAAATTTATCGAATGAGGTGAAATCATGTCTTATAGTATTTCCGCATTAATCATGCTAACTGCCGGCCTAGGTATCCCCGTCCTGGCATCGTTAAATGCCACCTTGGGTCAGTTCATTGGTTCTCCAGTGGCCGCTGTGACGATCCTTCTCTTTGTGGCCTTCTTCACCATCTGCCTTATTTTAGTCTTTACTTCTAACTTCCCAGTAGGAAGAATTGCAGAAGCACCTCGACACCTTTTTTTAGCCGGGTTATTGGTGGTATTTTATATGCTGTCGGTCACAGCAATTGCGCCCCAATTTGGTGTGGGGAATGCTATATTCTTTGTTTTACTAGGACAGTTGATAAGTGCTGCACTTGTGGATCATTTTGCTTTATTTGGTTCAACTGGATCACCCTTGACACTAACTCGTACTCTCGGACTAGGTCTTATGGGTCTTGGTGTTTGGATGACACAGCAGGCATGAATCTTATTATCTGACAAACCAACTAATCAAGCATGTTTAAATTACTATAAATCTTGAACGCTACACTTCTTGTATTTGCTCTTCTTACAGATTCCCGAAAGCTTAAGACTATTTATGATAGCAGGTGCTGACATAATATTTTCTTGTTCATTTAAAGCCTTGGGAGCTTCCTTATATCCTTTTGTCGAAGAAATATTTAGCCACATATGGGCATAAATATCATTTTGTTCAATGCCAGAACCTTCTTTATACTTGAGTCCCAATCGATACTGAGCCTTTGAATTGCCTCGCTTTGCGGCCAACGTGTACCACTTGACAGCTTCTGTATTATCTTCAGTTACTCCATGGCCATTATCGTACATGTTTGCAAGATTGTATTGACCCCATGAATATTTCTTTTCGGCTGCCAACCTATACCATCTGATGGCCTCTTGGAAATTCTTATCAACACCTTCACCTCGATAATACATATTGCCAAGATTATTTTGGGCCCAAGAATTCCCTTTATCAGCAGATAGTTTGTACCACTTTAATGCTTCTTGATCATTTTCTGTAACACCTTTACCGTTGGCATACATCCTGGCTAGATTGTATTGTCCCCATGCATTTCCTTGGTTAGCTGCTAACCGGTACCAGCGTACGGCCTCTTCATAATCCTTTTCAGTCCCTTTGCCATTATAATATTTGTTTCCAACAGTATTTTGAGCTTTCGCATTTCCTTGCTCTGCGGAGAGTAAGTACCACCTGAGGGCTTCTTTTTCATCTTTATTGACCCCTTTTCCTTTGGCATACATGTAACCAAGGTTTCTTTGAGCTTTGTTATTTCCTTGATCAGCACTGAGGCGATACCATTTTACTGCTTCCTGGTGGTTTTTCTCTATACCTTTACCCCAGTAATATTTGTTGCCAACAGAATTCTGAGCTGCCGCATTTCCTTGTTCTGCTGAAAGCAAGTACCACTCAAATGCCTTCTTTTCGTCTTTAGGAACACCTTTGCCTTTTTCGTACATATATCCTAAATTTCTTTGGGCTTTGTCATTGCCTTGTTCAGCACTCATCTGATAGAAATTTACGGCTAGGGAGTGATTTTTCTCTATACCTTTACCCCAATAATATTTGTTACCAAGAGCATTTTGAGCCTCGGCATAGCCTTGATCTGCTGACAGCTTATACCATTTGACGGCTTCAGAATTGTCTTCCGCCACTTCTTTACCAAGGTCATAAATTTGTCCCACACCATATTGAGCTTCAGCCAGTCCTTGATCAGCAGCGGCCTTATACCATTGCAAGGCTTGTTGGTAATCCTGTTCAACGCCTATTCCATCGTAAAACATTTTAGCCAACTCATTTTGAGCGGTATCGTGACCTTGCTTTGCTGCAGATAGGTACCATTTGAAAGCTTCCTGGTAATTTTGAGGAACTCCCCATCCATGATAATACAGTTCACCCAAACGGTGTTGGGAAGGAGAAAAACCTTGTTCTGCAGATAATCGATACCACCGAGCAGCTTCTTTGTCATCTTCTGTGATGCCCCCCATACCCATGTCATACATGAGACCCACACTGAATTGTGCCGGGGCACTGCCTTGATCAGCTGCTAACTGATACCATTTCAGGGCTTCTTCGTCATTTTCGTTTACGCCCTCTCCATTAAAAAACATATCCCCAAGCTCGTTTTGAGCAGGGGCATAACCTTGTTCTGAAGATAATTGATACCATTTGGCTGCTTCCTGATCATTTTCGGGGGTGCCCTCTCCCTCGTCATACATCCATCCTGCATTATATTGGGCTAAAGCATTCCCTTGTTCAGCACCGAGAAGATACCATTCCAATGCTTCCTGATAGTTTTGGGGAGTCGCTTTTCCATAATAATAAATGTTGCCAAGTTCATTTTGAGCAGGGGCAAAACCTTTTGTTGCCGATAATTGGTACCACCAGGCAGCTTCTTGATCATTTTGTGCAACTCCGTCTCCTCTATCGTACATTGTTCCTAAATTATATTGGGCTGAAGCATTCCCTTGCTCGGCACCGAGCCGATACCATTTTACCGCTTCCTGAAAATCTTGGAGAACCCCTTCCCCAAATTCAAACATTTCTCCTAACTTGTTTGAGGCAGCACCAAAACCTTGTTCTGCTGATAACTGCATCCATTTTGCAGCTTCCTGATAGTTTTGAAGCGTGCCCGACCCTTCATAATGCATTTTTCCTAAAGTATATGCGGCTGATGCATTTCCTTTTTCGGCAAGGTCTTTATAGATTTGTAATGCGAGGCCAAAATCACCTTTTTCATAGGCATCGTCTGCATTCTTCAGTAATTTAGCTTGCTCATCTTTACTTTCGACAAGCGTACCTACCTCACAGCTTAATCCTCTTTCCTTGGCTTCTTTTGAATGATTTTTACCATCGCCCCACATGTCCCAAACTTTTTCTCCAGTATCCATTTTGGTTCCGTAAGAGCAAAGATCTTTGTCCGAACAAGCTCTGGGATCATCTTGGCAAGATGTTTCATTAGAGGATGTTTTTGTGAAATCACATTTCCCAACCACTTCACTATCATCAAACATAAAGCCAGAAGTTATGCTCAGTTGGTTACCTCGGCTCTCAGGATTTGCCAAACGGCCCGTGCTTTGATCAACGATGTAGTCAACTTCCATGACTTCATCACTACCCTCCGGCGCCATTATCATTTTTTCTTGTGTCACCGTTAAATTGAATTTTTGAGGTCCTCCCATATTTGCATCCTCATTAATTTTACACTGGCCTTCAAGGGCTGTTCCAATCAGTTTTCTTATCTGTGGCTCAGATTTTAATGCCTCATATGCCGGGGTTCCCTCATCAATTTTGAAGTTCTCCGTTACTTGATAAAAGGGTAAATTACCGTCTTTATCTTCAGCTAAAATATCTGCACCGTTGGCCAGGAGTATTTCAACCACCTCTGGACTTCCCAACATAGCAGCGGAATGCAAAGGTGTTTCACCATCCACAGTGCGAGCCATGACATCCGCACCATTGGCCAGTAATAACTCAATTTTTTCCTTTGATTCAATGGACCAATGTAATGGGGTTTGCTTATATTCATTTGATTGATTGTTCACATTGGCACCATTTTCTATTAATAGTCTCATGATATCTGCCGTGCCCCAATTAGATGCATAAAGCAGCGGGGTTCTTCCCACACTATCAGAAACTTCAACATCAATGCCTTTAGAAAGAAAAAATTCTACCATATATGGAGCGCCAAAAGCTGCAGCAAGATGTAATGGGGTATGACCTCCAAAAGTATCAGAGGCAGATCCCATAATATTCTCGCCCTCTAGGATTTTGGCTTTTACATCTTCATAGCTAGGAGAATTTGACCACCAGTCCCAGTCACATAATGATGGGCACTCATCAGAATTTTCTAGCGTTTCATTTGACGCTGAGGCTGTTGCAGTAGTATTCTTAATATCGGTCTCACACTGTAGAAATTCTTCCTCATTCCATAGTTTTCCAGAAAGAATATCAAAGCCTGATAATTCTTCTGATTCTGAATTAAGAAGCCATCCTAAATAAGGGTCAATTTTAAAAGGAAATGAAAAGCTCTCTCTCCCGTCCGTACTATCCGTACTAGTCATGGTTATTTGTCCGTCAGACACAATCAACTTGAAAGGGGTTTCGTCTGGAGGAGAACAAACCCATTGTAAGCCCGCATTATTCACTAACACTTCTTTTACTTTAACAACGGGAGATAAAAGATTATAAATCTCTGAACCTTCTGGGAATTTATCAATATTTAATAGCCCAAATGGTATATACCCAGTATTGTTTTCAGCTGCGATATTAGCTCCTAATGAAACTAGGGTTTTTATAGCATCAGGCTCGGAATAATAACTTACTGCTGCATGAAGTGGCGTGTTTCCTTCAGCATTTTTAATGTGCAAATCAATACCAAGGTTAACTAATGTTTTGATTGCCAATGGAGACCAGGAAGCTAAATGCAAATATGTTTCTCCATCATTATTTCTTGCGTTGATGTCGGCTCCGCTGTCAATCAATAGGTTTATGATCTTCAAAAATGAGGGCAGGTAAAGGTCAGTATAGAATAAAGGAGTAAGCCCATCAATATCTCGAGCCTCCAAATCGGATCCTTCACTGATTAGAAATTCTACGCTCTCTGGAAGGCCAAACATTACTGCATAATGCAATGGGGTCATTAATTCATCATTCGTCCCCTTGACTGGATCACCAGCAGCAACTTGGGCTTTAACTTCATCGATGGATACACCATTTCCACCACCCTCCCACCAATCAGAGTCACATAAATTCGAACAGGCTAGGATCCATTCAACATTGGCCTGACACTGTACAGCGGATTCCCCCTTACCCATTCTTCCCAAAATAATATCAAAACCTTCTTCTGGGTATTCCGGATCAATTAGTTCACCGTAAGGATTTATTTCGTAAGCATATTCATAACTCTCGCCTTCCTTATTGGAAAGTTTCATTTTGCCTTCGGAAACAATCAGTTGAATGGATGGTGATTTGCCATCAGCCTTTGTGTTACAGACCCATTGTAATTCTTCTTGATTATTTAAGAGTTCTTTGACTTTAGTAACTGGCGTTAGAAGATTATTTATTTCAGATCCTTCCGGGAATTTATCAAAATCTAATCGCTCAAAAGGTTTATCGCCATTAGCATCTACAATCAAAATATCGGCTCCATTGGTAACAAGAGCCTTGATCATTTCTACTGAATTATTCGATACAGCTAAATGCAAAGGCGTATTTCCCTGCACCAGATCGCGAACATTCAAATCAGCTCCTTGATCGATTAGAAATTCTGCGATTTCCACTAGGTCAAGCTCTGCTGCAATCCACAATGGCGGGTTTTTGTATTCGCTTGCTTCGCCGTTTATGGGTTCACCTTCGTCCAGTTGCGCTTTTATATCACTAATGGAAATTTCTGGTTTACTATACCACCAATTGCCATCACATAAATCCGTACATGCTTGAGCCCATGCTGCATTTGCCTTGCATTCTACGACCCCTTCTTTTGTCCACACTTTCCCAGACAAAATGTCGATACCACCCTCTCGTTGTTCTGGATTCACTAGCCACCCGGAAATGGGATCAAGTACATAACCGTATTCATAAAGCTCTTTGGCTATATTATTGGTGATTTGTATGCTACCTTCAGAGATACTCAACTTTACAGGATCTTGGCCGGGAGGGTTACAAACCCATTGTAATTCTTTGTCACTATTTAAGACTTCTTTAATCTCATCCAAATTAAATAAATTTGGCTCGCACTGTAGAAATTCTTCCTCATTCCCTAGTTTTCCGGAAAGAACGTCAAAGCCCCCCTCTTCGGAGTTTCCAGGTTCAATTAAAAGACCTGAATTGGGATCAATTTCATAAGTAATTGCATAACTTTCCCCATCCAAAAGAAACATTTCCAATTGCCCTTCAGAAACTCTTATTTGGAAGGGAGCACGATCCGGAGGAGCACACGCCCATTGCAATTCCTTGTTAGTATTAATGAACTGCTCAACTTGACTGACTTCTGCTGCCAGGGTCTGGGTCGAAAGAGGGAGAAGCAGCGAAAAGAGCAATATCATTTTTCGGAAGGGGGCTATCTTCATAAAACTTCTCCAAAGTATTTCATAGTTTAAAACAATTTAATGATCTAAAGGGATGCTAGCAAATGCTTTTAAAAATTTGCCAGAGAAAAAATCACATGATAATAATTTTACATGGCACTGTGGCAAGATTACCTAACCAAGCATCGATTACGGTTTATCACTGAATTGTGCGATTTCGTTCGCATTCCTAGCGTATCAGCAGATCCTACCCATAAAGATGATGTAGTGGCTGCGGCTGACTGGGTTGCCTCAAGGTTAAAAGCGGCTGGAGCTGAAAATGTTTCAGTCATGCCAACAGGAGGGCATCCCTGTGTTTATGGCGATTGGCTACATGCTGGTGTTAGCCAACCTACAATTTTAATTTATGGGCATTTTGATGTGCAACCAGCCGTTCCTCTTGAGCTTTGGACAACGCCTCCATTTGATCCAGATATCCGTGATGAAAAAGTTTTTGGACGCGGGGCATCTGATGATAAAGGTGGCATGTTAATTCCTATTTTATCTTTTGAAGCTATGATGAAAACGGATGGTAAACTGCCTGTGAATATAAAATTTATTTTTGAAGGCCAGGAAGAAATTGGCAGCCCTAATATGCCCGATTTCGTGGCAGAAAACAGGACTTTATTAGCAGCAGATATGATTTTCAGTTCTGATGGATTGCAGTGGACGGCAGACGAACCAAACATCGTGGTTGGTTTAAAAGGTTTGTCTAGTATGGAAATTAAGGTTACTGGTGCAAAGTCTGATCTTCATTCGGGACTTCATGGTGGCGCTGTGGCTAACCCGCTCTTAGCTTTGTCACAGATACTAGCAGGCTTAAAGAACGCCGAGGGGGATATCCTTGTTGAGGGATTTTATAAGGGGGTTCAAGAGCTTACTGATGAAGACCGTGCAGAAATTGCTAGTGTTCCGTATAACGAGGCCAACTATATGGCCGAACTCGGTGTCGATGCGCTTCACGGAGAACCAGGGTATAGTACGAGAGAGCGCGCTTGGGCTCGACCAACAATGGATGTTAATGGTATTTGGGGAGGGTATCAGGGTGAAGGCAGTAAGACTGTTTTACCAAATGAAGCACGCGCGAAAATCACTTGCCGTTTGGTTGATGGTCAGGAGCCGCAGGAAGTCTTTGAAGCCATTGTTTCTCACGCAAAAAAAATATGCCCGGCGGGGGTGAAATTTTCTGCTGAGCGTCTTGTTGGTTCAGGAACACCTTTCCGGGTGCCTCGAAATCACAATGCTTCAGAAATGGTTCGTCAGGTTTTAGAAGAAGTTTACGGGATGGCACCTTATGTCACTCGTTTGGGAGGAAGCATTCCAATTATTTCTACGTTTCTGCAGGAAATTGGTGTTCATACGACAATGTTTGGATTTTCAATCGGAGATGAAAACTTGCATGCACCCAATGAATTTTTTCGGCTTAGAAATTTTGATCGTGGTCAAAAAGCCTATTGTCGACTTCTTGAGAAATTAGCAGTTTGAAAGCAATTAAGGATTAGTTTCCTTAACTGGTTATGTTTCTGGAGATACTTGAAATCGCTGGGTAAGAACTAAGTTGGATCTGTCTTAGGAGTTAATCGTACACTTAAAGCACTATTTCTCTTACTGGGTCGAAATGATCAAGGTCTCGAGGTTTGTAGATGTATTGGTCGAAAACCTTCTTGTTAAGCTCGACTCCAAGTCCTGGCTTGGTAGGCAATGAAAAAGCGCCGTTCTTCATCTCCAATGGCTCGATCAGCACGTCCTCTCTCTCTGGCACTGGGATATATTCAAGAATTCTAAAGTTGGGCATGCAGGCGAAGCATGAATAGAAGCAGCGGTGCATACGGGACCATTGCAGTTGTGCGGGACAACCGGGCAATAGTATGCTTCTGCCATTGCTGCAATTTTACGAAGCTCATTCATACCACCGGTATAAATCGCATCTGGTTGTATATAATCGCAGCAATATTTTTCTAAAAGTTCCCTGAACTGGTGGCGGGCAACATAGCGCTCCCCAGCAGCTATTGGTGTCCGCGTACTATGCTTAAGTTCTACATATGCATTTAAGTTTTCTGGTGGAAGAGGCTCCTCCATGAAGTAAAGATCGAATTCTTCAAATCTTTGGGCTAGTCGACGGGCCTGTGGCAGATCAAATCGACCGTGTGCATCTACCATGAGGTGAACGTCGGGACCGACAGCTTCACGTACTTGACGCACGCACTCTATAGCAATATTTTCTTGCTGGGGAGACATGGAGTGGGCAGTATAGCCAAAAGGACTCCATTTTAGCGCGCTGAATCCATTCTCAACAGCGCGTGCAGCACTTTCTGCGTATTCACCTACGCTCGTACTACCCATGCGGGTTTTCATAAACCAATAGTTGCCGTAGCAGGGTACGGTTTCTCGATAGGGTCCGCCAAAAAGCTCATAGCATGGAATCCCAAGGGCCTTACCCTTGATATCCCAGCAGGCGATTTCAATAGCGCTTAGGGCAACATTAACCAGTAGGTCCGATCGTAGAAATTGACCTCGATAGCGGTCTTCCCACAGGTATTCAATTGCCCTCGGATCTTTACCGATTACTGTGCGCTTATAATCCTCAATTAGCGCAACCATGGTGCGTTCAAAGGGTTCGATGGTTGCTTCCCCGACGCCAGTCACGCCCTCATCGGTTTCAACTTCAATGAAAACCCAGTTCCGCCGGTGGGCTTCAACTAGATAACTTTTGATATCTGTAATTCTCATGTTTGCCTACCTAGTTTAAGTTCTTCGGATAGTTCTATAATCTGTTTCCATGTTTCCTCTGGAACGGCAATAATACCGTTACTCTGTTGGCGCTGCTTTCGCTCCCTTTCCCCGGGAATTTCAACTCTCTTGAAACCGGGTGCCGGTGGGCAATTGCGGAGGTCGGCTAAAACTTCTTCAGCGGCAGCTTTTAATGCCTTCGGTTGTCGGAAGCGCTTAGTATCGATCGTGATTAGAAACCAGTTACATTCTGGTGAAGATGGGCCAAGCATGGCTTCAGCGATCAGTTCGGCCATAAGTGCTAGCGCGAAGCCTTTGTGCTCACCCATGGGTAGTATTGCTCCGCCATTAAAGTAATCTTCCGGGTTACGTGTAGGGTTTCCTTCTCTGTCGATGACACAGTTCTTTGGGAGTAGTGCACCTGCAGACTGCGCTGCATAGATCCAGCCACCAGCAATTTTGCCAGTGGCAAAGTCCATAACAACGGGCCCTAGGTTTCCCCCTGGAATTCCGATGCACCAGGGATTAGTAGGTAACATACCACGTGCTCCTCCATGGGGAACTACCTGGCTATGGACTCGGTGGTTCCCTCCACCTGTGCAAATGGTTAAAAAGCCCTCTGCAGCGGCATCGTCTGCAAAGGCACCATGACGACCCGTGTGCCCAGTATTAAGGATAGATACTGCCGCTAGGCCAGTTTTTTTCGCTAATTCCATAGAAGTCTTATATGCAAGGGTCATGGCTGGAATACCATTCCCCATTTGCCCATCTATCACTGTAGTGCCGGTTTTAGTTGTCCGTACTTTGGGTTGTACATCTACTTGCATAGTTCCTTCACGCATTCGCTCAGCGTATTGCATTACTCGCATTACGCCATGGCTTTCAATTCCACAAAGGTTGGCATCAATTAGATGGTTAGCAATCATCCTACTGGTATTGGTGGGGCAACCTAAACGGTCAAAAATATCTTTGATGATTTTGAACACCTGATCGACTACAACTTCTATTCGGCCGCCTTGTAGTTCCAACTTAGTTGAGACATTCATAGGTCTGTATCCTTTTTGGAGCACCAGGGATGGATTGTGTTCCCTTACCCTGAGCAGAATAACGTCTAACATCCTAATTTCATTGGATACAGCATAACCCAGTTCACTACAATAAGGAGTATTTTGGTAAGTAATGGTCGTGGCACTCGACTGGGGGTATGTAGTTTTAATGTACCTAGGCCTAATTAATTCATGCACATCTAAAATTCATTTCAATCAATAAGCCGAATTTCAAAGGTCATACTTTAATAAATGTTAGAGTAATTTATAAGGATTCTTTATTTTTTGCATAGTAGGCTTGTCTGCTTTGACAACAGAAAAATCCGGTATTACCCCGCTTACCACAGCTCCTGCCCCAATCAGGCAATTGTTTCCGATTCTTGTATAAGGAGCAACGGTACATCCAAAACCTAAAAAACATTTTTCTTCAATTTTCACGTAACTTCCTAATTTTGCGCCTGGAGCTATATAGGTAAGATCTCCGATCTTAGTATCATGCCCAATCAAAGCGCCTGGTCGTATTTGAACGAATTGACCTATAGAGCAAGAAAAATCGATATAAGTATTTTGAAAAATCTGGGTTCCTTGCCCATTTTTTAAGTGGTCAGGACGTTCAGAAAAATCAAAACCCGGTAAATTCAGGCCCAAGGACAATAGCCTTACAGCAATACGCTCTAAAAAATCAGGCCCTTTATTATTTTCAAAAGTGAAGCCTAGGAATACAGATGAGTTCTTTTTGGAAATTTTTTCTAGTGTGATTTGTGGACGACTTAAAACATCATCCAATATATATTCATGGTCGACAATAAATGCTTCAATATTTTGTTGGCCATAAAACTTAATAGAAGTTCGCACTAATTCAGCGTAACGCCCGTTCCCAAAGATATAGTTCATTCTCAGAGGTATACTATCACAGGTTTTAATTCTCCACTTATAAATTGTTAAGAAAAAAAAGCATATCGTGGCGACCATAAGCATTTATGATCAAAGATTTATAATAAGAACTTAAGTATACAGTATATCGATTAAATTCATACACAATATGATGCATTAGATAGCGTATTGAAATATATGAACATTGAACACTCATTCTACATTCAAATTGTACTTTTTGAAGGTTTCTCCATTTTAACCCTTAACTAAAACACATTTAAAAAAATGATAGTAATTAGTTTTTGGTCTAAAGTTTTCTATGCAATCATTTCAAAATGTATTATTCAATTAATCTACTAGGCGGAGGCCTCTGTTGTTGGAAATACATAGTACAACAAGCGCGGCGCTGCATGTTTCTGAAGGGCAATTTTTATACTTTGGAGGGCGTTAGTGAAACTTGGTATAATGCAACCATATTTTCTTCCTTATTTTGGTTATTTCCAACTAATTTCTGAAACGAACCATTTTTTATTACATGACGACTTGCAATATACAAAAAAGGGTTGGATAAACCGCAATCGCTTCCTTCTTAATAACCATAGTAATATTTTTACCGTCGCTACGGAGAAAAATGCGCATACATATCTTGTTGGTGAAAAAAAAGTGAGTGAGCAGTTTTGTAGGATAGCACTCTTGAGGAAATTTTTTTCCGCTTACAAAAAAGCACCTTATTTTAAAAAGCATTTTCCAATTATTGAAGAAATAGTACTGTTTGAAAATAATTTTCTTTTTCAGTACATAGAACACTCGATTTTCAAAATCTGTAAGCTTCTGGAAATAAACACAAATATTTTAAGATCCTCCTCCTTACACTTGGGTAGTCACCTGAAGGGAGAGGATCGTGTAATTACTATATGTCAGAAAAAGGGCGCTACAGAATACATTAATTCTGCAAATGGTAAAAATTTATATTCTAAAGAAAGGTTTAGGTTTCATGGTATTCATCTGAGTTTCATTAATCCAGAACGACTTGAATATGTTCAATACGAAAATCACTTCGTACCAAACCTTTCTATCATCGATCCTTTAATGTTTAATGATACATCAAAATTAATAAGGTTCTGCAAAACAGGGTATATTTTAGAATGATTCCAAAGCATTATTTCTTGTAGGTGACAGCCAAAAATGCAAAAGGAATTGGCCTAAACGCTTTCTGTGGTATTATTATTGCAAATCCTTAGTGAGAGAGTGCTCGCTGAGTCTAAGGAGAATATTTATGGCTGTTTTTAAATCTCGTAAAAAGGAAGAAAATTATGTTCCACTGCATGAACAACTTCCATTGAGTGCGCCTTTCTCAATACTTATTGATTCTAGCAGCATTTGTAACTTTAAATGCTTTTACTGCCCTATGAGTTCAGATAAAAACAAGCATATTACCAAACGTGTACAGGGTCATATTAATCAAGCGCTATTTCAAAAAATTGTTGACGATATAGGCGAGTTTAAAACGCCAATTAAAATGCTGGAATTAGGCATGCATGGTGAGCCATTTGCTAATCCAAAATTAGCGAAAAATGTAGCTTATGCGAAGCAAAGCGGGTTTTTTGAAAGAATTGGGGTCGTAACAAATGGATCTTTGCTTTCACCAAAGCGCGCGATACCAGTTGTTGAAGCTGGTATTGACCAAATTGATATTTCTCTTAACGGTACTTCAGATGAGCATTTCCGTGAAATTACACAAACTAAAGTTAAATTTGAGAATTTTGTCAAAAATCTAGAGTATCTGTACAACAATAAGAAAAATACAAAAATCACTATAAAAATGATGGCTGAGAGCTTGAATGCTGATCAAAAAGAAGCTTTCTTCAATACATTTGAACCGATAACTGACCAAATTTTTCTCGAACATCTAGTCCCTTACTGGAATGACGCTATTGATTATGTTGGGCCAGAGCCTGATAGAACAATGTTAGACGAAGAAGTGCATGCAAACGCTGAGGTTTGCCCTTTTCCCTTCTACAAGATGAGAATAACTTCAGATGGTAAAGCATTATTGTGCTCCGCCGATTGGGATCATTTGAGACCAATCGGTGATTTGAATAAACAGTCTATAAAAGAAATTTGGGATTCTGATCTTTTAAAAGAAATTCAACTTAAATTTTTAAATAATAGACGCGATGAATTAGATGGTTGTAAGGATTGTCAAAACTTTCGATTCACACAGCTCGTGTATTTAGATCCTCATAGGGAATTTATTTTAGAGAATTTCAAAACTAAGAGAGCCTGTCATTAAAGTATTTTAAATTGTTTTTTATTTCGGCATAACCAAACCATCCTTAGCCAGTAGGTTTTCAATACATCTTGGTCATTATACAGTCAAATCTGTAATGTGCAGTGTAAAGTAACTTTGGTTGACTAATAAATTTACAATTCCATCCAAACTGAACAGACATATCTAACAATTCATTTTGTGACCACCATTTGCCAATATGCGGTTGTTGACTTTTTTCGCATTCTAAAAAGTAATTATACTTCTCGCGAGTGTTATAGAAATTTAAAAGTCGTTTTTTTTCTGGTATTCCTCCCATAAAAATTCTTGCTCCAGTGCTTGCGCTGGAAGAAATGCTTAGAAAAAGGTTGTGTAATTCATCCACAGTCAAATGTTGAATTACTTCATAAAGTAAATAAATATCCTTACTTTTGAAGCATTCTGAAGGTATTTTGCACAAGTCTACCACATTATATTGAATATTTGATTGTCGTTTGGCGCTATTGGCTTTTTTTATGAGTGATGGACTGAAGTCATATCCATCAATTGAATGGACCATTGGTGATAAAGCCTCGCATATTAATCCATTTCCACAACCAAGGTCGACGACACGATGCGTTTTTTCAAATTTCAGCGAGTTTTTTAAATGCACAACAATGAGATCAATTTGGGCCCAAGATACCTCTTTTCCATCAATAGTTTTACCAACTTGCTTTAGGCGAGAATTATTATGATCTTGGCAGAGGTCTTCAAAATATGTACGCCAATCGAATCTCATCAACTTTACTTTAGGATATTTTGCTTGAAGGTCAGAAATTAATCTTTCAAATTTTAAAATAGTTGCTTTGAGGCAGATGGATTTACTTAATTGTATACGCGGTCGGTGTCCAGGAGTTTTGTATTGCTCTGATTTCAATATCAGGCATAAATTCATGTATCGCAAGCGTTTCACCTGGTGCGTGCTCGTGGGAATATTGATCAAAAATCATAATTCCGCCTTTATTTAATTTCTTCCAAAAATACGGGAGACAAGACTTAACAACATCATATTTTCCGCAGTCCATATTGATCAATTTAAAACGAATGTGAGGGTTGTTTTCGAAAAAATTACCGACGTCCGACCGAAGATCAATATCATGTATCTTTAAAATATTATCTAGTTGTTGTCCTTGAGATAATCTAATTAAATCATCATGGTTCGATTTATATCCACCAGTTTCTGTCAAGGCGGAGTCATATTCTTCGACTATTTGGCCTTTAAACCAGTCGAAACCATGGCATAGCGTGAGGGACTCAGATTCAAAAATTTTAATTAACTTAGCAAATAAGAATGCGGAACCACCCTTATACACTCCAACATCCGCAATGTGCCCACCTATTTTAAGAGACTGCTTATATAGTTCAGAAAGTGTTAATATTCGGTTAAGAGACATATGGCCAATATAGGAAGTCGAATGAAATATTAAGTCCTCTACGGTGGGATTAGATTTTTTTAAAGACTCTATGTATTCATAAAAAGCATCTCTTCTATGCTGGAATTTATTGCTTTCTAGTATCCCAAATTTATGACCTTGGCTTTCTGGCATTAGCTTCTCCTATAGACTGGCTTAGTCTGAATGATTATGGCGCACCGAGGAGGATTCGAACCCCCGACCCCCTGATTCGTAGTCAGGTACTCTATCCAGCTGAGCTATCGGTGCTTAGAAGTTTGTATAATATAAGGTTTAATCCTGATGCAACATCAAAAAAACAAATGCTTCCCATTGGAAATTGGTTTTTTGCGTTCTAGTTATTGAAGATAATCCGTTTTATTCTGTCCATAATAGCTGCACTGCCTTACTTTATTATTATACTGTTTGGTAAGACTTAATCTTACCTAGTGTTCTGGCTCGTCACCTATTTCCATCATCTTTTTTTGAAGTGCAGTCTTCATCATCGCAACCACCTCTTGATAGTTAGGATCAGAAAAAACATTAAATAATTCCAATGGATCTTTTTTGCAATCAAAGAGTTCCCATTCTCTATCTTGGCCACCTTGGTTAGTCCCAGGTAGACTGTAACCTTCATTATACCAATAAATTAGCTTGTAGGATTGAGTTCGAATGCCGTAATGAGCATATGCATTATGGTCAGGGTCGCGATGCATCCAGTAACGATGATACGCAATCTGTGGCCAATTATCGGGCTCTGATCCTTTTAATAGAGGCATAAGACTAATCCCTTGCATATAGCTTGGAATCCTTAATCCTGCCAAATCAAGAAATGTAGGAGCAAAGTCTACGTTACAACAAATGCTAGAGCAAATTTGTGCGGGCATTATTTTTTCTGGGTAGCGAATTAGAAATGGCATCTGAAGAGACTGCTCGTAGATGAATCTCTTATCAAACCAGCCGTGCTCTCCAAGGAAGAAGCCTTGGTCTGAGGTATAAATAACAACTGTATTTTCAGACAATTGATTTTCATCAAGATAATCCAAGAGACGTCCGATACCTTCATCAATTGAGGCAATAGTTCGCAGGTAACGTTTCAAGTACCTTTGATATTTGAAATGGCTTAATTCATCTTTTGTCTCAAAAGTAAAAGCTTCACCGGTCTCCTTATCAATTAGCCGGAGATTTGTCACATCTTCAGGATTAGGAATTTTACGCCTCGTGCTAGTAGCCGTACTGCGTTGCCCAACCTCTAGACCTCCCTCAGGTTGTACGAGCCCAAGGTCCGCATAGGTCATATCATCTTTGATACGCATTTTGGCTTCAGCTGCAGCCTTAGCACGGTTTTTGTAGTCATCATGGAAAGTTTCAGGAACTTTAATGTTATCTTTATATATGTCTCGATATTTTGGATGAGGTTCCCATTCCCTGTGGGGAGCCTTGTGGTGACACATAAGGAAAAATGGCTTATTTTTATTGCGTTTTTCTAGCCAGTTAAGACTTTTGTCTGTGACTATATCAGTCACGTAGCCTGAGACTTCTACGTCGCGTTCCATCTCAATCATAAAAGGATCAAAATATTCTCCCTGCCCAGGAAGAACGGACCAATAATCAAAGCCAGTTGGTTCATGATCCTTCCCTTCTCCCAAATGCCATTTGCCTACTATGGCCGTTTCATATCCACCAGTTTGAAGGTGTTTTGCAACGTTGGGTAAGCGATTATTGAGAGGCGTATTAAGGGTTGTAACACCATTCACATGGTTGTAAGTGCCGGTAAGAATAGCCGCCCTGCTAGGAGTGCAAATTGAATTGGTTACATAGCAATGATCAAATCTCATACCCTCTTGTGCTATCCGATCAATATTAGGGGTTTCATTGATTCCTGCTTTATAGGCACTTATGGCTTTTGCTGCATGATCATCAGCCATAATGAATAAGATGTTTGGCTGATTACTCAATAAAATGCTTTCCTTTTTTTTGTGGTGTCTTCTGGGAGAAGAACTTCAGTTTATCTTATGTCAAAAAAATTGGAAACATAATGTTTTTATAAATAATTCTAGGACTCGCAATTAATCTGATATCATAATCCTATACAAGAACATGTTCTTTAGTTTCATTCCCATGCTTTTGTTCAAAATATAGATTTATGGCTACTTAGAATCTATAAGGGTTTATCTCTTCCAGAGTAGCTTTAAAATCATTTAAGACAGATTATATTGTTAGGTGAAGGCTGCTAAAAACCAGGATCAGGAAACAAAGTTGAAAAAGTTTATAAAAACTCAGTGTGGGTTGGAAAAGTACGAATATTTAAGGAGTAAACCTGGAATTTTAAACCTTGTTCGTCTGTATTGGTTTGTTTTTTTTGCATCTATTCGAGATAGTATAGGAGCAGACAAAAAATAAGAATGAAATCTTTTAATACTAATCATCCTTACTATGATTCATATCCATTTTGAATCCATGCTTAGCTTCTTCTACCATAAATGTTATGTCAAACTTACCAGCTTTTTCAAAAATGAGTGTGACTTCTTGATCTTTAAAAGGCTCTAATTTTTTCTCAAGATTAACAAACATTATGTGAAGCCCACCATGTTCAAATTTCACATTACTATTAGCTGGGATTGTGACTTCTTTAATGTGTTCCATTCGTGCCACTCCATTGATATCTACCGATGATTTATGAATCATAGCAGTAGCAAAATTAGCCTCAACACTAATAATTCTCTCTTGAACATTGCTGGAGTTAGTAACTGTCATATATCCGGCGGCTGTTTTCATATGGGCTCCAAAAACCGGGATGACGGGGTGCTTAATCAAAATGTGTTTAAACGTTATTTCATGTCCATGCAGAAAAGTGGTTTGGCTTAGAAGGACAAAAAAGGCGTAACTTAATAGTTTCATAAGAAACTCCAAACATGCTAGGATTTTGAAAATGCTATATGTTATTCGGCACTGGCCATCAAGTTTTATTATAGTGTAAATTAGATCAATTCATTCAATACGTTTCTTGGTCAGAAAAAAATCGTTATTTAGAATGAAAATTCTGTTACCATAGCGAGAAAAGATATATTCAAAAGGCTTGCAGATATGGAACTGAAAGGGTTATTGAATGAGATAGAGGCAAGAAGATCTGACCTTGTTCAACTCACATGTGATTTGGTTAAGATCCCCACGGTTAATCCACCCGGCAATAATTATAGAGAAATTTGTGAATTTTTATCAAAGCGATTGATCCAATCTGGTTTTGAGTGTCAGATAATAAGAGCTGAGGGAGCTCTAGCTGACTCTAATTTGTATCCTAGATACAATTTGATTGCACGCCATGAAGGCACGCGACCAGGGGAATGCATACATTTCAATTCCCATATTGATGTTGTAGAGCCTGGATACGGATGGACAAAGGATCCATTCGCAGCTGTTGTCGAAAAAGATAGGATTTTTGGTCGCGGAACTTGCGATATGAAGGGAGGTTTGGCATCAAGTATCATTGCTGTCGAGGCTTTTATTTCCGTTTGTCCAAGTTACTCTGGTGCAATAGAAATCTCTGCTACCGCTGATGAGGAGACAGGTGGCTTTGGTGGGGTGGCTTGGCTTGCAGAAAAGGGCTATTTTAGTCCGGAAAGGGTTCAACATGTGGTTATCCCTGAACCTCTCAACAAAGATAGGATTTGCCTTGGGCATCGAGGAGTGTGGTGGTCTGAAATAGAGACTAAGGGTCGAGTAGCCCATGGTTCTATGCCTTTTCTTGGTGATTGCGCCATTAGGCATATGGGAGCAGTTCTCGATGAAATTGAACAATCGCTTTTGCCACAATTGGAGAAAAAAATTACAAGAATGCCTGTTGTTCCTGAGCAAGCTAGAAAATCTACCCTAAATATTAATTCTATCCATGGTGGATTAGCTGAAGCAAGTGAGAGTTATAACGGCTACCCTTCTCCACTAGTTCCAGATAGTTGTCGAATGATCTTAGATAGAAGATATTTAATGGAAGAATCGTTAGAACAGGTTAAGTCTGAAGTGTATGAGATATTAGATAAAGTAAAATTGACACGTCCAAGCTTAGTTTATGAGATAAAGGATTTGTTTGAAGTTAAACCCTCTTATACTGACCCAACCTCTAGTATCGTTCAAACTGTTGGGGAGTCTATAAATCATGTTCTTGGGGTATCACCCGAATATGTGGTATCACCTGGATCATATGATCAAAAACATATTGATAGGATTGGAAAGTTAAAAAACTGTATCGCTTATGGCCCAGGTATCTTAGAGTTAGCTCATCAACCAGATGAATACATCTGTATTTCTGATATGATTGATGCTTCAAAGGTGATGGCTATGACGACCAATGATTTGTTAAACGGTGGAAGTTAGTAAAAAAAACAAAAAAGGGAGATTACCATGAGATTTTTAATAAACATATTTTGTGCTGCATCCGTATTATTTGGTACTTTAAATGCTGTTCACGCAGCTAGAAACTCAGTAGTGGTTGGAATGCAGTTAGAACCACCGAACCTCGATCCAACAGGAGGAGCTGCTGCCGCTATTGATGAAGTAGTTTACTCTAATATATTTGAAGGACTTACTCGATTTCAGGCTGATGGATCTGTTTCTTCTGGTTTAGCCAAATCTTGGAGTATTTCTGGAGATGGTTTGGTTTATACCTTCGAGCTTAACGATGGCGTAAAGTTTCATGATGGTAGTATTTTTGATGCGTCTGATGTGAAATTTTCTTTAGATAGAGCTCGAGCTGAAAATTCAACTAACGCACAAAAAGGTCTCTTCAAAGGAATAGAAGCTGTCAGTGTGATTAACCCATTAGTTGTTGAAATAAAACTATCTAATCCCAATGGGAGTTTCTTAAGGAATTTAGCTTGGGGTGATGCGATTATTCTTGACCAAGAAACGGCTGGGAAAGCAGCTACTGCGCCCGTTGGGACGGGACCATTCAAATTTTCTCAGTGGGTTAAAGGTGATCGGGTTGATTTAGTTAGAAACGAAGATTACTGGGGAAATTCTGTAGCACTAGAAAAGGCATCTTTTAAATTTATCTCTGATCCTACTGCTGCTTTTGCTGCATTGATGGCAGGTGATGTAGATGCTTTTCCAGTTTATCCTGCTCCAGAGACCCTAGCGCAATTTGATGCAGATCCTAACTTTAATGTCATAGTTGGTTCTACCGAGGGAGAAACTATACTTTCAACAAATAATCAGGCCGAGAATCTAAAGGATGTCAGAGTTAGGAAAGCAATCGCTCATGCTATTAATAGACAAGAGATAGTTGATGGTGCGATGTTTGGATTTGGAACACCTATAGGAACTCATTTTGCTCCTCATCATCCTGATTATGTAGATTTGACTGGGCAATCAAATTATGATCCAGATCGATCTATGGCATTACTTGCAGAGGCAGGACATGCAGGAGGATTAACCCTTTCGCTGAAGCTGCCACCCCCTTCCTATGCGAGGAGAGGCGGAGAAATTATAGCATCTCAATTAAGAGCGGTTGGCATAGAAACTAAGATGGAAAATTTAGAATGGTCACAATGGCTTGAACAAGTCTTTAAAGGGAAAGATTATGATTTAACAATTGTCAGTCATACCGAACCTATGGATATTGGAATTTATGGTAATCCAAAATATTATTTCCAGTATGATAGCCAGGAATTCAGAGACCTGATGACTCAACTTAATCTAGAAACTGATGCAAATAAAAGATCTAGTATTTTGAAGAATGCTCAAAAACTTATTTCGAAAGATTATGTTAATGGGTATCTCTTTCAATTAGCTAAAACTGGAGTTGCAAATGCAAAGCTTGTTGGTTTGTGGAAAAACTCACCGACCCAGGCAAATGATTTAACTGGTGTTAGTTGGAAAGAATAAGAAAAAGAGTTATTCTTGAGTAATTATAACAATTTTTCAGGCTAATCTTTCTAGTATAAGGTTAGCTTGAAAAACCTCGGCAAATATAAATTGAAAGTTTATAGTAATTCTCTGATATTATTACCCATTTAAAGATACCATGTTTTCTTACGTCTTTTCTAGAATGAGAGTATTAATTCTAAGTCTTCTTTTTGCTTCTTTTATCATTTTTTTGATGATTGAAATCATTCCAGGAGACCCGGCATCTTTTATGCTTGGAATTAACGCTGAACCAGAGACTATTCAGGCACTTAAAAAAGAGTTAGGCTTGGATGTTTCCAAGTTTCAGAGATATCTAGACTGGATAACCGGTATGCTTGCTGGTGACTTCGGAGTATCTTACACATATCGTGTTCCTGTATCGGAATTAGTTCTATCCAGGCTGGGGGTTTCTATCCCTTTAGCCTTATATGCAATATTGCTTTCCACAATCATTGCTTTACCTGTGGGACTTTTTGCTGCCGCAAATCACGGAGGATTCCGAGACTGGTCTGTCATGGGGTTTACTCAACTTGGCATAGCCATTCCTAATTTTTGGTTTGCTATGGTATTAGTATTAATCTTCTCCATTTATCTAAAGTGGTTTTCTGCTGGAGGGGTTCCTGGTTGGGAAAAGGGAATTTTACTAAACCTTAAAGCACTAACTTTGCCAGCATTTGCTTTAGCTCTACCGCAAGCATCTATATTGGCTAGGGTGATGCGATCGGCAATCATTGATACTTTGAGTCAAGATTATTTTCGGACTGCTAGGGCAAGTGGACTTACTTATGGCCAAGCTATTTTTAGACATGCCTTTAGAAATGCTTTAATTCCTGTCCTAACAATTATTGGATTACAATTTTCTTTCTTAATAGCTGGCGCCATAATAATAGAGAACGTATTTTTTCTGCCAGGCCTTGGGCGTTTAATTTTTCAAGGCATTGTTCAAAGAGATTTGATAGTGGTTGAAAGCGTTGTCATGTTGTTAGTGTTTGCTGTTGTCTTAGTTAATTTTCTTGTTGATATGGCCTATCTTGTGGTGGATCCTAGGCTGAGGGGGAACAAATGAAAATTCCTCTCGCATTTATTATTGGCTGCATTTTATCTTTTTTATTTTTCGTAATGACGATCGTATCACTTTTTTGGATTCCTCATGAAGTAGAAAAGCTTAATATTTTAGAAAGATTAAAAGGCCCTAGTTATCAATATTTCCTAGGTACTGACCATTTTGGTAGAGATATTTTCTCAATGTTAATGGTAGGAGGACAGACCTCTATTACAGTAGCCCTTATAGCGGTCTCTGTGGGTATGATTTTTGGTATACCTCTTGGATTATTAGCTGCTGCATCAAGACAATCAATTTGGGATGACTTAATAATGCGAAGCAATGATTTGATTTTTGCATTTCCTTCTTTGGTCATCGCTATATTAATTACAGCGGTCTTTGGTCCCTCGGCTATTAATGCTATTATAGCTATAGGCATATTCAACGTCCCAGTTTTTGCTCGAGTAACAAGAGGGGCCGCTTTGTCTATCTGGACATTAGATTTTATTTTATCCGCAAGAATAGCAGGTAAGGGTTCTCTCAGGATTTCGGTAGAACACATTTTACCGAACATACTTAGCTTACTTATTGTTCAGGGTAGTATCCAATTCAGTTTGGGAATATTGGCAGAAGCAGGTTTATCGTATGTAGGCTTGGGGGTTCAACCTCCAACACCATCTTGGGGTAGAATGTTAGCCGATAGTCAGACTATGATTTCGTTTGCTCCTAACTTAGCATTATTTCCAGGCATTACGATCATTTTGGCAGTTTTGGGACTCAATCTTTTGGGCGACGGGGCTAGAGATCTACTTGATCCTAGGTTGCAGGACAAGATACGATGAATATCCTGTCAGTATCCGATTTTAGCCTAACGTTTAAAAATAAGAACATTCTAAAAAATGTTCATTTGAAAGTTGCCCCTGGTCAAATAGTTGGTTTAGCAGGTGAATCCGGATCAGGTAAAAGTATGACAGCACTCTCCATACTGAACCTCTTGCCAAGCTATAGCAAAAAAACTGGGAAAATTTTCTTTAAGGATTCATGTATAAGTGACTTCTCTGATAAAGAAATGTGCAGAATAAGAGGTGATAAAATTAGTTTGATCTTTCAGGAGCCTTTAACGGCTTTGAACCCCTTAAAAACTATTCAATCACAGGTAGCCGAACCTTTACTAATTCATAAAAACTACACCAAAAGGGAGGCAAATCAGGTAGCTGCTGACACATTGCATAGAGTTGGATTGCCTAAGCATCTCCTTCATCGAGATGTTTACCCTCATGAAATTTCGGGAGGCCAACAGCAGAGAGTTTTAATAGCTAAAGGCTTTGTCGCAAAACCAAACCTTATAATCGCTGATGAACCCACTACTTCATTGGATGTTACGACCCAAGCCGGTATTCTTAAATTGTTGGAAGACCTAGTTAAAAGTGAGGGTGTGTCCCTTTTGTTAATAACACATGATTTGGCAGTATTATCACAATGTGCGCATAGAGTTGCCATTATGAAGTCTGGAGAAATTGTTGAGGAAGGAGAAACTGAGGAAGTCTTTCGGCAGAGGAAAAGTCAGTATACAAGGAAATTACTAGATTCCGTAAATTATGCTCCAGCAAAGAAAAGTAAAGCATCTGGAAAGCTATTATTGTCGGTTGATAAAATTAGCTCCAGCTATGGCAGTAGTGAAAGTTTGTTTGCCAGCAAACAAGCTAAGTTTAAGGTCCTGAATAATGTGACCCTAAAGATTTTTGAAAGAGAAATTCTTGGAGTAGTAGGTGAGTCAGGTTCAGGAAAATCTACGCTCGTAAAGACAATATTGGGTGTTCACAAATATGAAAATGGCTCAATTATTCTTAATAACAAAAAGATAGATGCTGGTAAATACATAGACTCAGAAACCCGCTCTTTAATGCAGGTGGTTTTTCAGGATCCTTACGGTTCATTTAATCCGCGTCATAAGATAAGACGTTTGGTCGCAGAACCTTTTCATCTTGTTAAAGGGGTATTTACAAAAAAGGACATAAATGACCGAGTTGATATAGCCCTCCGCGAGGTCGGTTTGTCACCAGACGATGCGAAAAGGTATATTCATGAATTTTCAGGTGGCCAACGTCAAAGAATAGCTATAGCTAGAGCTTTGATTATTAAACCAAAGCTGATCATTCTAGATGAAGCTGTATCAGCCTTGGATGTTTCAATAAAGGCTCAAATACTGGATTTATTAGCAGAACTAGCACAAAGGCACGCCCTGTCTTATTTGTTTGTTAGTCATGATCTTTCTGTGGTACAAAATGTCTCCAATAGGGTTATAGTCATGCAAAAGGGTACTGTGGTTGAAGAAGGTACAGCGTCTGAAATTTTATCTTTTCCTAAGGCTGATTATACTAAGAAACTGGTAAAGGCTATACCAAAGATACCGGTTAGCTGGCTTTCGGGAGGATAGAATGCTTACTGATCATCTTTGGTACCCTACTGAGAAAATTTTTGTCAATGGTCATTGGAAAGAACCTGACTCAGGTAATCATGTAGAGTTAGTAAATCCATCGAATGGAGAGACCATAGCTAATATTGCCCAAGGTAATAGCCGAGATATTGAGAGTTCTGTTTCAGCGGCGCTGAATGCACTGAAAGGTCCATGGGGAAAATCAACAGCAGTTCAGAGAGGTCGTCTTTTGCTAAGGTTATCAGATTTGGTGAAAAAGCGTTTGAATAATTTAGCTTATATTGAGTCTGTTGACGTTGGTAAACCGCTTACACAGTCAAAAAATGATGCTATTGCTTTGGCACGTTATTTTGAATTCTATGGTGGTGCTAGCGACAAGATAACCGGGGAAACAATACCATATTTAAATGGTTATACAGTCTATACCCTTAGAGAACCTCATGGTGTCACTGGCCACATTGTTCCTTGGAATTATCCTATGCAAATTATTGGAAGAACTTTAGGAGCAGCTCTAGCTATGGGCAATGCTTGTATTCTAAAACCGTCAGAAGAAGCTTGCTTGACTGCTCTAGCTATAGGAGAACTAGCAAGGGAGGCGGGTTTTCCAGATGGCGCAATTAATATTGTGCCTGGGCTAGGGACTGAGGCTGGACGGAATTTATCCCAACATCCTGAGGTAAGGCACCTATCATTTACTGGTTCTGTTGAGGTTGGACAGGCTATTCAAACTGAAGCGGCAAAAAACTTAGTACCTGTCACATTAGAACTAGGTGGCAAGTCTCCTCAAATAGTATTCGAAGATGCAGATCTAGATAAGGCTATGCCTTTTTTGGTAAACGCTGGAATACAGAATGCTGGTCAAACATGTTCAGCCTCTTCTCGTATTCTGGTATCTAAGAAAATCTACCCAGAGTTGGCGGCAAGAATGGCAGAAATTTATAAAAATTTGAGAGTAAGCCAGGCATTAGATGATTTGGAATTAGGTCCAGTCATTTCTCAGAGGCAGAAGGATGTCATTGAGAAGTATATTAAAAACGCCAGGGATTTGGAGGAGCTTTCTATAGGAAATGCCATGGACGGTTTACCCGAAAAAGGTAATTATGTACTACCAAGACTTTTTGGTAATGTTCCTAATTCACATAAATTAGCTCAAGAAGAGATTTTTGGTCCAGTTCAGGTTATTATCCCTTTTGACGATGAAGAAGAGGCAATTAATATAGCAAACGATACTAAATATGGTTTAGTAGCGTCGGTTTGGACCAAAGATGGTGCAAGGCAGATGCGGGTAGCCAAGGCTATAAAATCTGGCCAGGTATTTATCAATAATTATGGGGCTGGGGGAGGTGTAGAACTTCCTTTCGGTGGGACTGGACATTCTGGGCACGGAAGAGAAAAAGGTTTTGAAGCCTTGTATGGGTTTTCAACACTTAAGACAGTGGCGGCTTTTCATGGTTAATAAGAAATAAAGGGTTTGGTATGAGGTTAGAGAATAAGGTAGCGATTGTAACTGGTGGTGGATCAGGCTTTGGCGCTGGAATAGTCAAGAAGTTTTCCGAAGAAGGAGCTAAAGTCGTTGTAGCAGATATTAATATTACTGCTGCTGAAGAAATTGCAAATTCTTTTAAAAGCTTTCCAATTGAGGTGGATGTTTCAAAATCTGAGAGCTTTAAGAATATGATTAATAAGACATTAGGGCATTTTGAAAGAATTGATATCATAGTAAATAATGCTGGTATCACCCACTTACCAAAAAATATGGAAGAGGTTCAGGAATCAGAGTTCGATAGGATCTTTGCCGTAAATTCTAAATCAGTTTATTTTAGTGCAAAGTACTTAGTACCACTCATGACTGCAGGCGAAGGAGGTGTTATTTTAAATGTAGCTTCGACTGCAGGAATTTCACCAAGACCACATCTTAGCTGGTATAACGCTTCAAAGGGTTGGATGATCAGTGCAACTAAGTCTATGGCTGTAGAACTTGCCCCAAAGGGAATTCGGGTTAATGCTATAGCTCCCGTTGCAGGAGAGACTCCGCTGTTAAAAAGTTTTCTTGGCGAAGATACTCCTGAAAGAAGAAAGAAATTCTTGGCGACTATTCCCATTGGACGGTTTTCTACCCCAGAGGATATGGGTAATGCTGCTTGTTTTCTCTGTTCTAATGAGGCTTCTATGATCACAGGAACTATCTTAGAAGTTGACGGGGGACGTTGTATTTAGTGGAATTTTTCAAACCGGGACCAAAAAACCTAATATCTGACGTTGAAGGCATCCTTGTTGGGAACGCTGAAGATCAGTTAGTTAATACGGGAACTACAGTACTAACTAGCAAGAAACCATTTGTAGCAAGTTATAAAGTTTTAGGTGGAGCTCCAGGAACCAGAGAAACTGATTTACTTGAGCCAGAAAAGTTAGTTGAGAAAATAGATGCTATTGTTTTATCTGGAGGATCAGCTTTTGGATTAGAAGCAGCTTCGGAAGTGACTAACCAACTAAGGTCACATGATAGGGGTTACCCTGTAGGAGAACATAGAGTGCCGATTGTGCCTGGGGCCATAATTTTTGATCTAACCAATGGAGGTAAAAAGAATTGGGTAAAAAATCCATATGTTGATCTCGCTAAGAAGGCTTATTCTAATATTTCAGATGACTTTAAAATAGGATCCTATGGTGCTGGAAAGGGTGCCGTTTCAGGCAATATAAAAGGGGGTCTGGGTTCTGCCTCGATTGTAGTAGTAAATAAATTTACTGTTGGTGCGCTCATTGTTGTGAATTCTTTTGGCAGTACTGTTGTTGAAGACGAACCCCATTTTTGGGCTGCTCCATTTGAAATTGGGAATGAATTCGGAGGGCTTGGACCAGCAAGTAAATTCAATTCTATTCAGAAAATCAGAAAGGCATCTCAGGAAGATTTTTCAAAAAACACCGTAATAGGAATTATAGCTACAGATGCCAAACTTTCAAAATCACAGTGTAAGTTTTTGGCAACAACTGCCCATGATGGTATAGCGAGGGCAGTTTTCCCATCACATACAAGTTTTGATGGTGATCTTATTTTTTCTGTTTCAACTGGGAATAAAGATTTGTCTGATGATCCAAATGAAATATTGATGATTAATCATGCCGCTTCTCTATGTGTTTCGAGAGCTATAGCAAGAGGAGTATATCATGCTACTAATAGTGGCAATGATTTGTTCCCATCATTTCAAAGAAAATTTTTTTTCAAGGCATGAGTATTGTTTAGGAATTTTTCCCAGGACAGTTTTTATGCATGGTTTAGACTCTTGATCACCTTGTTAGTCGGAACTTCTCTTAATATTGGTATGTGGGCTATAGTCATAGTGTTACCGGAGATCCAGAATGAGTTTAATTTTACTCGGGCAGAAGCTTCAATACTGGTAGCCTTCACAATGTTAGGTTTTGCATTAGGTAATTTTTTCTTAGGTAAGTTAGTAGATCGTCATGGCATAGTTTTTACCTTAATATTTTCTGCACTCATGGTATCGCTGGGTTTTTTTATTTCAGCAAAAACAGATTCATTTTTTGTATTAGGCTTTTGCCATATTCTGATCGGCTTCGGTACGGCAGCTGGTTTTGGGCCTTTAATGTCAGATATATCATTTTGGTTTTCTAGAAATCGCGGAATAGCAGTCGCAATAGCAGCTTCAGGAAATTATTTTTCAGGAATAATTTGGCCTTCATTAGCTTCATTAGTTGCTTTTGAAATGACAGTGAATTGGCGGTCACAGTACATTTTTTTTGGCATAATTGCAGTGAGCCTTAGTATTCCTCTAGCAATACTCTTGCGTAAAAAGATAGACGAGAAATTTATTAAAAAAGATGCACAAGAGGCGGCACAGAATTTGTCGGGGAAACTCATCTCCCCTAGAATTTTAATTTTTATTTTAGTGCTAGCCAGTGTTTCCTGTTGTGTTGCCATGTCTATGCCCCAGATTCATATAGTCGCCTTGTGTGTAGATCTTGGATTCGGCCTTCTAGTGGGAACAAACATGCTATCAATTATGCTTTTTGGTGGTGTGATCTCGCGGGTTTTGTCAGGAATTGCCGTAGATTATTTTGGTGGACTAAAAGTTTTATTTGTGGGATCAAGTTTGCAATGCTTAGCATTATTTTTATATTTACCCTTTGAGGGATTGAACCCACTATATGCGGTCAGCTTAATTTTTGGATTAGCTCAAGGTGGAATCGTTCCAAGTTATGCAGTTATTATCAGAGAATATTTGCCACCTAAGAATGTAGCCTCAAAGGTTGGGTTAGTATTGATGGCAACCATTTTTGGTATGGCATTCGGTGGTTGGATCTCGGGATATATTTATGACCAGACTGGATCATACCAGTTGGCCTTTTGGAATGGAATCATTTGGAATATGTTTAATATAGGTCTGGTTATTTTTCTCTTATTAAGGGGTAATACGAGGACATATCAGCCGCCAGCAGATGAAAGCTAACAGTATTTTTCAGGTCCAATCCATTGGTTTGTCGAATACCTGTCCCCATGAGCCCAACCGACGGGCAGTATCTGTTCAATCGCAATCATATCTTCTTTGGAGAGTTTGAATTCGGCGCCTTTTATCATTTCCTTTAAGTGGCTAACTGATCTTGTTCCCGGTATTGGGATAATGTGCTTGTCTTTGGCTAAAAGCCATGCAATTGCCAAGCCTGCGGTACTGAGGCTATAGTCTCTGGCAAGTTTTTGGAATTTTTCAATTATCTTAATATTCTCTGCTAAGTTTTCTCCTATGAATCTGGGGTTTACTTTTAGGAATGGGCTAGCAAGCACTCTTTCCTTCGTTGGGGGTGTATCGGTTAGAAGCCCTCGACCCACTGGCGAAAAAGCAATTAGGGCAGTTTCTAGTTCTTTAGTTTTTTGTAAAAGACCAAGTTCAGGATACCTTGTCGACAAGGAATATTCTGACTGTACGGCGCCAACGTGATGAATTTTATTTGCTTTAGTAAGAGAGACTGGAGAAATTTCCGAGAATCCAAATTGATTGATCTTCCCTGCTTTTTTAAACTTTAGGAGCGTTTCAACAACTTCTTCGATCGGTATATTTTCATCCCACCGGTGGACATAATATAAATCAATATTTTCTAAGCCCAGTCGCTTGAGAGATTCATCTAATTCTTTACTAAGATATTCTTCACTATTATCAAAAGTTGGTGGTCCACCAGGCAGAGTTTTAATGCCCCCCTTTGACGCTATATTGAAGAACTGTCTATCTTTTTTATCTAAGGAGGAAATGAATTCACCTATGCGACTTTCAGAAAGACCCATCCCATACATATTGGCCGTATCAATATGATTGAGGCCATGGTCCATCGCGCAACCAAGTATTTTAAAAGCATCTTTTGCATCAGTTGGACCATAAAAATCGGTGAAAGACATTGCTCCAATTCCTAATGCAGAAATAGCTGGCCAATATTTTCCTGGGCGACGTGTTAACATATTATGTATCCTTTTGAATAAATCTTTCTATAACTCAAGCAAAGGTGTATACCAGAACAAAACTATCGATAGCAAGCAAATTGATTATATGTGGTGAGGTGTTTATCGAATGGAATGGAAAGTTTATTTATCTGGAGAAATACACTCCTCCTGGCGCCAGGACATTGCAAGCTCTGTCAAGAGTGAAAAGTTGCCAGTGACCTTCATGGAACCTGTCACGGATCATGGTGCATCTGATGATTGTGGTGTAAACATCTTAGGGAAGGAGGAACAAAAGTTTTGGCATGATCACAAGGGTGCAAAAATTAATGCTATTCGATCAAGAAAGGGCATTCAGGAATCTGATATTGTAGTAGTTAGATTTGGGAATCAATATCGACAGTGGAATGCTGCATTTGATGCTGGCTATGCAGTAGCGGCGGGCAAAGCACTTATTGTTATGCACGATATCGAATTTCAGCATGCATTGAAGGAAGTTGATGCTTCGGCTCTTGCCGTGGTGGAAAATAATGAGCAACTTTTAGGTATATTAAGGTATGTAACAACCGGAAAGTTAAAAACTTAGATTATTTAAGTTGAATGCCTAGTCGAATTAGATTAGCGTTGGATTCCCTAAAATTAGGCTGATTCTTTCGATCATGGTAAAAAAATTATTTTGCTTTTCTATTGTAGCTATATTGATTTCTTGTAACAGTATCGTCAATAATACTTCGGTACAGGGGTCTGTGCCTGAAAGTTCTTACCCACTCAGAGGCTTTAGTAAAGTATCTGTTCATCCAGATAAAGTGCTCAAAATGCGAACTAGTTGTGACTTGTCTATGCGAATTGAAATTGTACAAGCAAAAAACTATGCTGAAACTATCGTAGAATTGAAAAATCGTGCTCTAATAATTGGTGGTAACGCGGTATCCCTTTCTAAATGGAAAGAAACGACTAATTCAACTTACTTAGTGGGAAAAATTTATCTGTGCCAGACAAAGCCTTTTCATCTGCATCCACATCCAATAGGGATTTAGTTTGTAAAACTCACAAAAGCTCATTATTCTTTTATTTTGAGGGCATTAATAAAGGCCTCCTGTGGAATTTCCACTCGCCCAAATTGTCTCATTCTTTTTTTTCCGGCTTTTTGTTTATCCAGTAACTTTCTTTTTCTTGTAATATCTCCACCATAACATTTTGCTGTGACATCCTTTCTAAGAGCAGAGATTGTTTCTCTAGCAATTATCCTCCCCCCCAGAGATGCCTGGATAGGTATTTTAAATAGATGTTGAGGAATAAGCTCCTTTAACTTTTCGCACATACTTCTGCCGCGCATTTCTGCTCGATCTCTATGAACGATTATTGATAGCGCATCTACAGGTTCATCGTTTACTAATATTTGCATTTTTACCAAATTATCTTGAACATATTTAGAGATCTCATAATCGAAACTAGCATAACCTTTTGTAACGGATTTTAGACGATCATAAAAATCAAAAACAACTTCATTTAAGGGTAGGTCATAAACCACCATAGCCCTGGATCCTACATAGGTAAGATCTAGTTGGATACCTCGACGATCCTGACACAACTTTAATACCTCTCCCAGAAAATTATCTGGAACCAGTATAGTAGCCTTAATTCTCGGTTCCTTGATGTGATTAATTTTGACAGCTTCCGGCAAGTCTGCGGGGTTATGGATCTCCAATATTTCGTTGTCTGTCTTTGAAACTTGGTAAATAACTGATGGTGCGGTTGTTATTAAATTGATATTATATTCTCTTTCAATTCGATCACGTATTACTTCTAGGTGGAGTAGGCCTAGGAACCCGCATCGAAACCCAAATCCCAAGGCAGCGGAGCTTTCCATTTCATAGCTGAATGAAGAATCATTTACGGCTAACTTATCAATTGCTTCCCTTAGTGCTTCAAATTCAGAACTATCCACTGGGAATAGTCCACAAAAGACCACTGGCTGAGAGGGTTCATAGCCTTCAAGTGGTTCTGTGCATCCTTTATGCAAATGTGTTATGGTATCACCAACCCGTGTATCTCGTACTTGCTTTATAGAAGCGGTAAATACGCCAATTTCTCCGGGGCCTAATTGATTTATATCCACCATGTCTGGTTTAAGTACTGCTAGCTTATCTACAGAATAGTTTGCATTGGTTTGCATGAGCTTAATTTTGTCTCCCTTTTGAAGAATGCCATCATGGATTCTTACTAATACAACAACACCCAGATAAGCATCATACCAACTATCGACAAGACTCGCTTTCAGAGGTGACTTGGAGGATCCTTCCGGACAGGGAAGTTTGCTTACTATTTCTTCAAAAACCTTACTTATACCTTCACCAGTTTTTGCTGAGATATTAATAGCTTCTGATGCATCGATCCCAATTACATCTTCAATCTGGGTTTTGACCCTAGCCACATCAGCAGCTGGTAAATCTATCTTGTTTAGAATTGGTATTATTTCATGATCTGCTTCAATTGCCGTATAGACATTGGCTAATGTTTGGGCTTCAACCCCTTGGGAAGCATCAACTACGAGTAAAGATCCTTCAACCGCATGCATTGATCTAGAAACCTCATAGGCAAAATCAACATGGCCAGGGGTATCAATCAGATTTAATATGTATTCTTCGTTTTTGCTATCGGTGTATGTTAGTCTAACGGTATTAGCCTTGATCGTGATACCTCTCTCACGTTCTATATCCATTGAATCTAGTATTTGCTCCTTCATATCTCTTTCAGCTACAGTATTAGTAGACTGAATCAATCTATCGGCTAAGGTGGATTTACCATGGTCAATATGAGCGATAATTGAGAAATTTCTTATTTTCTTTATGTCAAGCATAGGAAGTAAAAATTTGAGAATTTCCTGAAAGAAATTTTAGATTCCAGAAACAAACAAGAGTATAAAATTTAAAAATCAAAGAACTTGATAGGATTTGCTTTCTCTCAAAATCATTAGCTAATGGATTATTGAGGAGTAGTTTGGAAACTTTCAAGGTCTTTCTTTACCTTAAGTGCAGATCGCGACAGTTTTTTTTCGTCAGCTTTCAACAAAAACAAATCTAAACCACCTTTTTTATCCACTGTTCGCAGTGCAGCTGCTGAGGCTCTGAATTTGAAAGTTTTTTCTAGCTTCTCAGAGGTTAATGATACCATACCTAAGTTAGGAAGAAATCGTCTCTTTGTTTTATTCTTAGCATGACTAACATTATTACCACTAAGAGCCATCTTTCCTGTTAATTCGCATCGTCTGGTCATTTTTTTTCCTAAGCCAAAATTTACCTAACTGTTCGAGCTGGTTTGTAACGGCTATAGACAAAACCGTCAAGAGCTCTGAGCATTGAAAAAAGAAATTAGCTAGGTTAATGTTCCCAAAGGTTTTGGGATAGGTATGAATTTAGAGTCTCAATAGCCTCTAATACCGACAAATCTTCGTTGATTATTCTACTTTCTAATTTTGCCTGGATACCAACTAGGTTTGTGTTTTTTGTCAGTACGTTAAATAAAGCTGTTTGGGTTCTTTCCTTAAACCAAGCCAGTTCCTGAGATTTTCTTCTTTTTTCAAATAAACCAGATGTTCTTTGTAACTTAACAAACTCAAAGATTTCATGGCAGATTTCATTTAACCCATTACCCCTAGTGGAAGATACCATTGTAGCTTTTGGATAATCTATGTGGGTATGCTCTTTTTTGCCCAATAACCTAAGTGCAGCTGAATATTGAGCCACTGCCATGTTTGCGGCATTAACTAGTTCACCATCGGCTTTATTCACTATTATCAAATCAGCATTTTCAGTAATGCCTCTTTTCAAACCTTGTAGTTCATCACCTCCAGCAGGAGTTATAACCAGGCAGAAAATATCGGTCATTTCACTCGCTGCTATCTCAGATTGGCCAACTCCGACAGTTTCAACTATGACAACATCGTATCCGGCCATTTCACAAAGCAATATTACTTCCCTTGTTTTAGATGTGACTCCTCCTAATGCGAGTTTACTTGGAGATGGTCGAATAAATGCATTTGGTTCTTTGCTAAGTTTTTCCATTCTAGTTTTGTCGCCAAGTATAGAACCTCCAGTTTTTTTTGATGAAGGATCTACTGCTAGCACCCCTATTTTGTGACCTTTTGCTATTAATTTGTTACCTAATGCCTCGATGAAGGTTGATTTTCCTGCACCAGGTGTTCCAGATAGACCTATTCTGATAGTGGACTTTCTTTTTTTGGCTAATATTTTAAGAATTAAGTCATTTGCTTCTTTCTGGTGATCTTCACGAGACGACTCGATCAAAGTAATTGCTTTTGCAAGTCCTTGCCGGTCTCCATTCAAAAGCTTTTTCAATAAATCAGTCATTTTAGTGTATGCTAATCATTTTACTCAAATAGAATATATTGAGAGTCGTGTAATTCTTATGATTAAGCCAAGATTGGGGATCAATGTAAACACAAAATCTATTCCACACAAATTTAAGAAATAGGCTAAACACATATCAGAAACTAGTTTGAATATTGGAATTTTCTGTTAAACAGGCGCTAGGAGTAACAAATTGGTTTCAGGACATGTGCGGAATAATCGGAATGATTGCTCAAGAAGAAGTTACACCGACTATGTTGGAAGTCCTCAAAAAGCTTGAATATCGAGGTTATGACAGTGCGGGGCTTGCTACAATTCAGAATTCCAAAATTGAACGCCGCAGGGCTCAGGGAAAAATTGAAAACTTAGAATTGTTGATCAAAGAAAAACCCTTGTCAGGTCATATTGGGATAGGACATACCCGCTGGGCTACTCATGGTGTGCCTAGCGAAAGTAATGCTCACCCTCATCAGAAAGGAGATGTGATAGGAGTTCATAATGGTATAATAGAGAATTTTAGAGAAATTAAAGCCGAATTAGAAAGTAAAGGGTACCAATTTACTTCTGAAACCGATACAGAAGTAGTAGTCCAGCTGTGTGCTTCTTATTTGGATTTGGGGTACACTATTGAGAAGGCATTTGAGAGTACATTATCCCGCCTAGAAGGTGCCTTTGCCTTGTGTTTCATGTTTCAAGTCAATGCTGACAAGCTCCTTATTGCTAGGCGTGGAGCCCCTTTAGTAGTTGGATATGGGAATTCAGCAGTGTTTGTTGGTTCAGATGCAGTTAGCCTTTCTCATTTAATAGATGATGTTATTTTTCTTGAAGAAGATGATTGGGCAATAGTTGAAAGCAAAAGTCTTAATATATTTAATAAGTCTGGTGTAATAACAAACAGGGAGAAGAAACGAATAGAAAGAAATTTTGGGGAAATAGGAAAAGGTAATTACCAACATTTCATGTTGAAGGAGATTAACGAACAGTCTGAAGTTCTCAGCTACGCTACAGCAAGTTTTATTGATCACAAATCGTCAAGAGTGGAAATGCTACATGGCTTTAATGAAATCAAGTCCATAAGCAGGTTAATCTTGATAGCATGTGGAACCGCTTACTATGCGTGTGCAGTAGCAAAGTACTGGTTTGAAAAATATGCCAAGATACCAGTAGAAATTGATGTAGCTTCGGAATTCAGATATCGGGATTCACCATTTGAAGATAAAGATCTAGTGATATTGGTTAGTCAATCTGGAGAAACAGCTGATACTTTGGCAGCTTTGCGAAAGGTTAAAGGCAAAGTAAAGAAAATAATTTCCATAATTAATGTGATGGAAAGCTCTATAGCTAGGGAGTCTGATTTTGTTCTCCCCATAAAGGCTGGACCTGAGATAGGTGTTGCCTCTACAAAGGCTTTCACATCTCAGTTGGCAGTTTTGGCTTCGGTGGTAATTTATTTTGCTAGTATTAGACAAATTTTGTCTAATAAGGAAATTTCCGAACTCATTGATGCTTTGATGAGTGCTCCTCGTTTAATTGCAGATGTCTTGGCTAAAGAGGAAGAATTCAAGAACTTTGCTTTGAAGCTTGAGAATGCTACTAGTGCTTTATTTCTTGGTCGTGGTAGTTTGTACCCGTTGGCTCTTGAAGCTGCACTAAAACTTAAGGAAATTAGTTATATACACGCGGAGGGTTATCCAAGTGGCGAATTAAAGCATGGACCGATTGCATTAGTTGACTCAAATATGCCTATAGTTTGCTTTGCTCCCTATAATGACTTATTCGAAAAGGCTATTTCTAATGTTGAAGAAGTATTAGCTCGTTCTGGTAATGTTTTACTAATTACTGATCAAGAAGGAGGAGATCGTTCACCGCAAAATCATTTACCTAAGATCATAATGCCCAAATGTCATAGCTTTATCGAACCCATAATTTATGCTTTACCTTCCCAATTGATAGCTTATCACACCGCAGTTATAAAGGGGACTGATGTGGATCAACCAAGAAATTTGGCGAAATCCGTCACAGTCGAATGATGGTGTAGGTGGGTATTTTTTGAGGGTCTTCCCTTCTTAACAGATGGGAGTTTTTCCTCTAAATCCATGTTGCCTTTTTTAACTGAATAACCCTACCAAGATTTCAAGGATTGGGTGGTTCTCTGCGGAAAGTGTCTGATCGAGGTAAAAACAATGTTTGAGGATACCTAGCAATACGGTGGCACTTGGAAGAGTAAGAAGAAATAACCCGTCTAACTTGTTCATTCAGAACCAGTAATTTTCGGAGTGTCCCCCTACAAATTTTTGTCAAATTGTCCAATTGGTTTGTCATTTTATCCAAAAACAATATATCTTACTTTATTTAATTCATCAATTCTTTTCAAAATTCGTTTTTATTAAAAATGTATATACCGAATTATAAAATATCTATATATTTTTTACATATATGAATCTTACTGCATTAAATTCCCCAAACTTTAGATTATATTTATTTGGAAGTTTTATAGCTCTTAATGGTCTATGGGTTCAAAGGATTATTATAGGTTGGCTTGCTTGGGAGATTACCAATTCACCATTATATGTTGGAATTGCAGCCTTTCTTAGTCTAGTTCCAACTATTTTTAGCGGACCAATTTTTGGAGTTCTTATTGATAGAGCAAATATAAGATTTGCTTTCTTTTTATCATATAGTGCAATGATTTTATGTTCTTCAACATTATTTTTTCTCATTTTAACTGATTTTCTAACTATAAAATCGTTACTGTTAATTTGTTTATTTATTGGAATTATTGCCTCAGCAACCCACCCAATACGAATGTCTCTAGCACCTAGACTAATTGATGAATCTCAAGTTCCTTCACTTGTTGCACTAACCGCTGTTAATTTTAATACATCAAGGCTAATTGGACCAGCAATTGGAGGTTTTTTAATACAATATTTGGGAGCTAGTGGCACTATTCTCATTTCGATTTTTGCTTACTTGCCAGTAATGGTTTTTATCATGTTTATCAAACCTAGAGATTTGGTTTCTGATGATAAAAATAGATCTCTAATTTTTGATTTTTTAGAAGGAATAAAACTTATTTTCTCTAACTCTGTTATTAAATTTTCAATAGTTCTCAGTGGATTAACAGCTTTTGTGGGTAGGGGTGTTTTAGAAACTTTGCCTTTAATATCTGAAGGAGTATTTAATCAAGGTCCATCAGGATTAGGATTAATAACTGCAACTGCTGGAGCGGGTGCACTTTTTTCTTCTATAGCAAAAGTTCTCGGAAAAGCAGAAACTTCAGGTACAAATATTTCAAATAATACCCTTTTTGTAGCTTTAGCAATTCCTCTCGTTGTTTTATCAATAGGACATGTAAACAACTTTTTAATTTCATTATTTTTAATTTTTATTTTAGGTTTTTTAGCAACAACTATTGGTATCTCTATACAGTCCAAAATACAACTTGAGCTAAAAGATATTTTTAGAGGAAGAGTAATGAGTATATGGATAATGATTAATATGGGATCTGCAGCATTAGGATCTATTATATTTGGTTTGGTTAGTGATTATTTAGGCATTCAAATGAGTCACACTTTATTTGGTTATTCATTTATATTTTTAATTGTAATTTTAATCCTATTTAATAAGATCAGTATTAAAACTAGAACTGCATTAAAATAGAATAAATTACAATGAATACTGAAGAAATTTAACGAGAATTAACAATTCCAGAAAATACAAGGTGATAGAAGGTAGAAAAACTGATACAACTAATGAAGTTATGAAGTTTGTTTCTGAAAGAAAAAGAGTAAAAAAAAGCAGAGGATTGCGTAAGTGAAAATGAGAACAACTTGTTTCATCAGTTCAATCCAATCTGTGACTGTGGAGTGAGCTCTAGTGGTGATTTAACTTTCACCAATCTATCAAAAAGTGATTTAACAAATGGGTATTCTTATCACCTATGTTTTACCATTACCCAACGAACCAATAAATTAATGTTTAATCAGAATGATCGTTATTCTCACGATCAAAAACAAACTTAAAATTATTTAGACACTTTTAGGGCTGGGAATTATAAACATTAATTACTTCATTTATTTCGAAAATTTTTTAAATTGAAATATTAAGTTCTATATTAGGACCTAAAATAGAGAATGAATGAGTAAACTTTCAATATTTGGCCAAAAACATTTTCATAAATTTGACAATTGATTTAGTTCAAGAATGAGACTAAATGCGAAGTAATTAAACTGCAGGAGGATAAGATGTCTAAAGTATTGGTTCACATTCATAGTGATCTAGAATTTAAAAACAAAGTAACATTAGGGTTAATGGTTGCCCTTGCTGCGATAAAAAACAATCATGAAGTTACTCTCTTCTTGGCAGCAGATGGGGTCCATATATTAAATTGTAAAAGCACTGGTGAAATAGTTGGACAGGGTACGGGAGATTTATATGAGCATCTTCTTAATTTGAAGGAAACAAATGCCACCATACTTGTTTCGGGTATGTCTGCAAAGGCAAGAGGGTACGACGCGTCACTTTTAGATGGGTATCATGCAGAATTTGCTATGCCAGACAAATTAATTGAAGCGTCGTTACAATCAGACAGTGTTCTCTGTT
This sequence comes from Paracoccaceae bacterium, assembly GCA_029243395.1. Taxonomy (GTDB): domain Bacteria; phylum Pseudomonadota; class Alphaproteobacteria; order Rhodobacterales; family Rhodobacteraceae; genus CACIIZ01. The sequence continues at coordinate 206,440 of JAQWSE010000002.1, forward strand.
ATTAGAATTTAAATGGCATTGCCATTGGAGAATTAGATGACAGTCATTCGCCAATATAACGAAAGAGATAGAGAGCAAGTTATTGAGTTATGGAAAACTTGTAATTTAACTCGTCCATGGAATGACCCAAACAAAGATTTTGATAGGAAAAAGAGAACTGGGGAAGAGCTATTTATAGTTCTTGAATATGAAGATAAAATCATTGGTACTGTTATGGGCGGATATGACGGTCATCGTGGCGTTATGAATTATTTGGCAGTGAGTCCCAAATTTCGGGGAAATGGTTTTGGGAAAATGTTGGTAGTAGAAGTTGAGAATAAACTTAGACAATTAGGCTGTCCTAAAGTTAATCTGTTAGTTAGGTCAGATAATGTTGAAGTTAGTCATTTTTACGAAGGTATGAATTATAAAAAACAAGATGATGTCTCAGTTTTTGGGAAAAGACTTATTCCCGATGATTGAAAGAAAGGACAGTCGCTCTGGAGCTTGGTTCATACTGAGCGTTATTGAGGCATTAACTTTGTTCTTGGGCGCAACTTTACCAATCGCCAAAACCAGTGAGTTTTGGATTTTTGAGAATGAATTTTCGCTATTAAGCTTAACCCTGATTTTATTTTCATCAGGAGAGATTTTGCTTGGGACTATTTTGATTTTGTTTGGATTTTTCATTCCAATTATAAAAATACTTTTGACACATTTTGATTTACCTAGCTTTTATCGTATGAATTTGCATAAATTCAGTATGTTAGACATATTTCTTCTCAGTTTTTTGGTATACTCAAGCAAAATCTCTAACGTCTTTGCGATGGAATTAAAAGTTGGTTTTTATTTCTTGTTAATTTCTGTTGCGGTTGGATACTCACGGATTTTCTTTACCGAGAAATTGAGAGCCAATCAGTAAAAACATTATTTAATCAGAATTAAGCTAATCGATCCAAAACTTTAATATAGAAAGTCAGATGTGATTTCCTGGTAGATTTTTTTCTCTTTGTTATCGTTATTAACAACCAAGATAGATTGATGTAAGATTGAAAAGAAAAATAGCTTTAGATATGCTTAAATAATAACATAATAAAATCAATATGATTAAAAGACATGAAATGGCGTATCAAATATAACTGCTTCAATAATAGAGTTTTATATGATTTATATAGTTGTGAGAAGATAATATTCCTAATGATGAAATGAAATATTAATGGATGATGACCAAGTAAAACGCCAACTAAGTAAGTTTAAGGCTGAACAAAAAGCAAAGTCTAAGCAAAGTGATCAACTAAAATCTTTTTTTGCTACTAATTCAAGAAAATTCGAAGATAAATTAACGGCAATTAAAGTGACCCATAAGGCCGATGATGGTCTATTTACTTCTGCAATAAGAAAGCTAATGAAGGATTAACTACGTATTATTGTTCTAAAGACAGGCCTTCTATTGACGGGTGTGTTTGTTGGAACCCAAGCAAATAAAGATAATGAGGTATGAATCTAATGGAGAACAAGAAAAAGGGCGTGGGGCATAAACATCAATTAGATGGGATGAAATATACAGAGGATTCAGTTAAGGAAACTGAGAGAAAAAAACTGCAAGATTTTTATTCCTCTGTACTAGGTAGTGATCCTGAGGAAGTTAAAATTAATTCTTTAGCGATGCGTCGCAAGATATATTCGTTCGGTTTGATTCTGTTAGTAGGTGCCTGCATATTCTATTTTCTTGTCCTAGGTAAGATAAGTTTCGTTACGTCATAATTAAACATTGGTAATTTTGTCTTTGGGAGAACTAATTTGATCTAGTGACCATGTTACAAGAACTGTAGTCATGAATAATGTGAAATAATGTATCCTTAGGATGATAATTTTTTAGACCTGAGGTGAGGTAGAAAAATAAATATGAATAAGAAATTTTTGGATAGGATCTACAAATCAGATTTGGATTTATCTATTAACCAACTTTATAAAGAATGGGCTTCGTCCTATGAGGATGAACTCAATGGTAATAAGTATGTAACGCCAAGAAGGTGTGCTGATATGTTAATGAAGTATTGTTCAAATCCTAGGATTAAGGTGCTAGATTTAGGGTGTGGAACTGGGTTATCAGGAGAGGCTCTCCATGCTCGTGGCTTTCACCAAATAGATGGGTTAGATCTCTCCTCAGAAATGCTTACTTTGGCAAAAGATAAGGCCATATATTCAAGGTTAATTAATGATGACCTAAATACTTTAGTTAAGCTTGATCAAAAATATAATGGAATGATTGCAGCAGGTGTAATCAGCCCAGGACATGCAAATCCAGAAACCATCAATGTAGCTCTTTCTCTACTACAATCACCAGGTATTTTTGTTTTTTCATTAAATGATCATGCTTTGGCAGATAGTGCTTTTATTAAAGAAGTTGAAACCATTTTATCAAGCTCATCGGTGGAGATTCTGGAGGAGGAATACGGTGACCACATAATTGATATAAATCTTAAGGCTAAGATCTTTGCTATAAGAAGTAAGTACTGGAATGCATCTACAGATTAGAAGCTTTTTAGGTTAAGCATTTACTGGTTTTCTAACTGCTTCTATTTGAAACTCAAAAATTTAATAAATAAGAATGCATAAAATGAAAAAGCCTAATCCTTTCATCCATTTAAGATTACATTCATCTTATTCGCTTCTTAAGGGAGCTATTCGCCCAGAAGAATTGCCGGCCCTATGTAAAGAAGCGTCGATGCCGGCTGTTGGAATTACTGACAGCGGTAACCTATTTGGTGCTTTAGAAATTTCGGAATTATTAATAAAAAATGGTGTTCAACCCTTGATAGGGTGTGAATTCAAATTCAAATTCAATATCGATAGTGAAGATCAGGCAAGGGGATCAGATTATTCTACGTTGGTCTTGTTGGCTCAGAGTGAGCAGGGTTATCTGAACCTATTGAAATTATCCAGCCATTATTTTTTAAGATCTAACAATTCAGTTTTGGCATTAGACTCTGTCCAAGTGGCGAACCATGCAGGAGGTTTAATAGCTTTGTGTGGAGGAACAAAGGGCTCATTAGGTTTAAATATTCTTAAAAAAAATATAAACGCTGCGAATGTTGCAGCGAATTGGTTTAAGAAAATTTTTGGTGACAGATTTTATATTGAAATACAGAGGCATGGTTCTGGTAAAAGTGTAAGAACTAAAGAGCAAGAGCTAACTGAGAATGCTCTACTGGAATTAGCCTACAAGAATGAAATACCAATTGTAGCGACAAATGATGTTCATTTTAGGGACAGGGATACTTTTGAGGCACAGGATGTATTATTATGCATAGCCCAAAATGCTTATGTAGATCAGGAAACTGAGCGGGAGAAATTAACTCCTGAGCATTATTTGAAATCAAGTGAGGAGATGAGAGATCTTTTTGAGGATTTACCTGAAGCATTCGATAATACCCTGGAAATAGCTATGAGGTGTATTTTTAGACCTGAAAAAAGATCACCAATATTGCCTAAATTCGCAGATAACGAAAGAGAAGAACTTAGGAAGCAAGCATCTGAGGGGCTGAAAAACAGAATTGAAAGTGGCTCTTTAGCCACTTCTGTTGCTAATTATGAAAAACGCTTGGAGCAAGAATTAGACATAATAGAAAAAATGGGGTTCCCAGGCTATTTTTTGATAGTTGCTGACTTTGTTCAATGGGCAAAAAAGAATTACATACCAGTCGGGCCTGGTAGAGGTTCTGGGGCGGGTAGTTTGGTAGCATATAGCTTAACGATTACAGATTTGGACCCTATTAAATATGGGTTGCTTTTCGAACGATTTCTAAACCCCGAAAGGGTTTCAATGCCAGATTTTGATATCGATTTTTGTCAGGACAGGCGAGAAGAGGTGATTAACTATGTGCAAAGGAAATATGGATCGGATCGGGTAGCACAAATTATCACTTTTGGAGCCCTATTATCTAGAGCGGCCATTAGGGATGTTGGACGAGTTCTACAGATTCCTTATCCTCAGGTAGATAGAATAGCAAAACTGGTTCCGGTTGAAGCTAATAAACCTGTTCCTATTGCAAAAGCACTTAAAGATGAACCACGTTTACTTGAAGAAAAAAACTCCAGTGAAACAGTAAGTCGCATGCTAGATTATTCAATAAAGGTAGAGGGATTATTAAGGAATGCGTCCACGCATGCAGCTGGCATAGTTATTGGTGACAGACCATTAGAGGAATTGGTTCCTCTATATCAAGATCCAAGGTCGAGCATGCCAGCAACTCAATTTAGTATGAAATGGGCAGAGGCTGCTGGTCTAGTAAAGTTTGATTTTCTAGGATTGAAAACACTAACAATTATACAAAATACGTTGAATTTACTGAAAGAACGGGATGTGATTGTTGACATCAATAAAATTCCTTTAGATGATTTAAAGACATATGAGTTATATTCCAGCGCCCAAACTATGGCTGTGTTTCAAGTTGAAAGTTCAGGGATGCGTTCAGCATTGGTTCAGCTTAAACCTAACTGTTTAGAAGATATAATTGCTCTTCTGGCCTTATATCGCCCTGGGCCAATGGAGAACATTCCTAAGTTTTGTAGAGTGAAGAATAATCTTCAAGAGCGAGAGTTAATTCATTCTTCAATTGATAGTATTCTGGATGAGACTCAGGGAATAATTGTCTATCAAGAACAAGTAATGGAAATAGCCAGAAAGATGGCAGGTTATACTTTAGGGCAGGCTGATTTATTAAGGCGTGCTATGGGAAAGAAAATAAAGAAAGATATGGATGCAGAGAGACCAAGATTCATTTCAGGATCGATAGAGAAAGGTGTTGATCAGTCTCTAGCTAGCAGAGTTTGGTTGTTATTAGAACGATTTGCTAATTATGGCTTTAACAAATCCCATGCCGCTGCTTACGCCTTGGTAAGTTATCAGACATGTTGGTTAAAAGCCAACCATCCTGTCGAATTTATGGCTGCAGTTATGAATAATGATCTCAATTCTACTGACAAGTTAAGTCTGTACAAACAAGAAGTGGATGACTTAAAAATTCAGGTTTTACCTCCATCTATTAATCATTCCAATAACGTTTTCAGTGTCAGCAAAGGAATGATAAATTATGCACTTGGGGCTTTAAGGAATGTGGGAACGGAAGCTATGAGAGTGATCATTACGGAAAGACAATCGAATGGTGGATTTCAAGACATTTTTGATTTTTCGAGCCGTATTGATTTACGGAAGATAGGAAAACGTTCTTTAGAGATGTTAGTTTCGGCTGGAGCTTTTGATGAACTCATAAGTAACCGTAAGCAAGTTTTCGTGTCCATTGAAAGATTAGTTGAATTTTCTACGGCATGTCTTATTGAAAGAGAAACGGGCCAAGATAATCTTTTTGGGGACGGGAATGATGGATTACCCCTGCCGGAACTTCAAAATGTCGATGATTGGACAAAGAGTGAAAAATTGCGAAAAGAGTATGAGTCTATTGGTTTTTATTTGTCTTCACACCCTTTGACAGAATATGCGGAACTTTTTAGTTCGCAGAATATTATTAAAGCTTCTGAGTTGAGGGTTGTATTGAGTTCACAACCCAAACTGATTAAGATTTCAGGATCAGTACTTAACAAGCAAGAAAGAATTTCTAGTAGGGGGAACAAATTTGCTTTTGTCCAATTCTCTGATCCGACAGGCATTTTTGAAGTGACGGTGTTTTCAGAGATTTTACAGGAATTTAGAGAGAATTTTCAACCTGGTCAGAACTTGTTGCTAACTTGTGAGGCCTCTTTAGAAGATAATCAGCCGAGAATTTTAATAAGAAAGGTTGAAAAGATTGAGGAAGTTCTTCTTTTGGCCGAGGATCTGGGGACAAAAATTTTTATGGATAATGAGAAAGCTGTTACCAGAATAAAGGATCAACTCGAAATACTCCAAGGTAGTAATATTAAAAAGGGCCCTGTTAAGTTGGTCGTGATAGATAATGAATTTGATGTTGAGTTAGAACTCCCAAACTCTTATAGAATAAACCAAGACGTAGTAAATTCTATTAATCATATCCCAGGAGTGGTACAAGTCGAAAGATTTGAAACTAAGATATCTTCTGGTTCTCTTTGAGGGAATTCCTTTAATTTATTTAGCTAACAAACCATGCTAGGTCCAGACTGTGCCAAAGAAGAAATCGAAAATGAAGCGGCCTAAGGCTATTACCCCGAAAGGATTTAGAGACTATTTTGATGAGGATGTTGTCAAACGCCAGGCTTTGATAGAATCTATTTGTGAAATTTATAAACTGTATGGATTTGAAATATTAGAAAGTTCGGCTGTAGAGACAGTTGGAGCTCTGGGTAAGTTTTTACCAGATGTGGATCGCCCCAACCAAGGAATATTTTCTTGGCAAGATGAGGAAAATGAGTGGTTGGCTCTCAGGTATGATTTGACGGCTCCATTAGCCAGGGTTTATGCTCAGCATAGAAATGATTTACCATTACCTTATAAAAGGTATTCCTTTGGACCAGTTTGGAGGAATGAAAAACCGGGGCCAGGAAGGTTTAAGCAGTTTTACCAGTGTGATGCAGACACCATTGGGGCTCATTCTACTATTTCTGATTCAGAGATGTGTACGATGTTGGCAAGTATCTTTGAGACAATTGGGTTTTCCAAAGATCAATACACTATCCACCTGAATAATAGAAAGATACTCGATGGCGTGTTAGAGGAAATAGGAATTCTGAATAATTCAGAGTCAGATCGACACAAGGAAACTCGTGGAATAGTTCTGAGATCTATAGACAAAATTGACCGATTAGGACATCGAGGGGTCAGGGACTTGCTTGGTTCAGGAAGATTAGATGATAGCGGAGATGTTACTGAAGGAGCGATGCTGTCAGAGAATCAGATAGATGTTATCATGAAATTTATTTCCCTTCATGAAAGTAGTAATAAGAAAACTCTTGAAGAATTGCAATATTTGGTTAGCAAATCAGCAATAGGCTTATTAGGAATAAAAGAGCTAGAGCTCATTGTAGAGTTGACTGAAGCTGCTGGATATCTTGAAGATAGAATAAGAATTAACCCTGGAATTGTAAGGGGTCTTGGTTATTACACGGGACCCGTATTTGAGGCTGATCTCAATATGAGAGTTCTTAATTCAGACTCTACAAATACAGAAATTGGCTCAGTAGCTGGTGGGGGAAGATATGATGATCTAGTGAAACGTTTCACTGGGCAGGAAATTCCAGCAACTGGATTATCAATTGGAATTGATCGGTTGGGATTTGCACTTAACCAATTGGATAAAAAACAAGAAATGAAAAGGAATGGTCCTGTTATAGTAACAATAATGGATATGGAAAACATATTGGAGTATCAGAAAATTGTTATTGAGTTGAGATCTTCTGGGATCAGAGCAGAGCTTTTTCTGGGAAATCCCAAAGATTTGGGAAAACAACTCAAGTATGCTGATCAAAGAAATAGCAAGTTTGCAATAATTGCAGGCTCACAAGAATTTGCGAAGGGAAATGTTCAGATTAAGGATTTGGAATTAGGATCTAGAATATCCAGCACTATAAAGACTAATCAGGAATGGAAAGGTCAGCCTGCTCAAACAGAAGTATCACGAAGTGATCTAGTTGAGCATATTAAAAAGTTAATTATAACCTCATAGTACTTTGAGGTAAGTTTGGAAAGTTTAGAACTACTTATCACTAGGTTGAAACTATTTCTTTCGTAGGATGAATGGGGCGTAATCTTGTTAGATGTCCTGAAACAGTTTTGTCATAAAATTTCTATTAGTTTTTTTGCTAAAAATTAGAAAATCCCAATCTCATGAAGGTCTCTTTCTAAGCTTGCTGGGAGTTGAATATCTCCCTCAGAAAAAAGTCCTAGATCTCTAGGTGCTTCATTAATTTTTAGATATCGCCATCCTTGAAAGGGTCTTTTTCTGTAAGGTTCTGTTAGGACTATCTGGCGGCTCAACATTATTGAACAGCGCATAATGCCATCAGTTCCTACAGTTTCTTCTAGGCCTAATATTTGTTGCCTTGCAAGAGTAAAACCTTTGAACACCCAATACAGCGAGCCTCCATTCAGGATTTCCTCTGCACGTTTTGGGCGCATCCTTGTAACATGCCTAGCAAAAGGTCCATTGGAATTAATACCTTTCACTAACCTTGTTGATTGCCAATCATATAGATCTGATACAGTGTGGGCTCCAACACACATCTTTATCAAATTAATATGCTTCTCCTTCATATCTTGAACTCAAATGCTAAATTAAATGTACCAAGAATACTGTAAAATCTTGCGGAAGAAAATCTAATATTACTATTAAAAAAAAACGCCTTTAAAATTTGTCTTGACTTTCTCGCAGTATATAAATACTTCCTTCTTGTTTGGTGTTTGTGGCCCTCGTGAGAGGAAGCCTGTCGCCTGGGATATAAAGCCAGGAAAGGAAAGCATCTTTCATAAACGTTGAAAGGAACCAGCCGTGAGCAAACGCACCGCTGCCAAGCATAAAATAGATAGACGAATGGGCGAAAACCTTTGGGGTAGGCCAAAATCTCCTGTGAATAGGAGAGAATATGGACCAGGTGAGCATGGCCAGAGGAGGAAGGCTAAGCTTTCTGATTTTGGAATTCAGTTACGTGCTAAGCAAAAACTTAAGGGTTATTATGGAGATTTGACCGAAAAGCAGTTTAGGAGAATTTTTTCTGATGCTGAGAGACAGAGGGGTGATACGGGAGAAAACCTAGTAGGTCTATTGGAGAGAAGGTTGGATGCAGTAGTATATCGTGCTAAATTAGTACCGACAATCTTTGCATCAAGACAGTTTGTCAATCATGGTCATATCCTAGTGAATGGTAAAAGTGTGAACATACCATCGTATAGGGTGAATGAAGGTGACACAATTGAAATAATTGAAAAATCAAAGCAGTTGCCACTAGTCATCGAGGCAGTTTCTCTACCAGAAAGAGATGTTCCAGATTATTTGGATGTTAATCATGGAAAACTTCAGGCCAAGTTTGTGAGGGTTCCTTCGTTAGATGAAATTCCATATGCTGTGGTGATGGAACCAAACTTGGTAGTTGAATTTTACGCTAAGAATTAAACTAAGAAAGACTACGGTAGAATTGACATCAAATTTGTCTATCCTCATTTGATGTCAAAGCTGAATTGGCCTGGTCGTTCTAGGTTATATTTTCTAAACTTTATTGGTAGCAGAATTTTGGCAAAGTAAGGGAGAATTTTGGCCTTTAGGTTTGAAATTTTAGGAAAATTGAGGACCACCTCTTTTAATGGGCCCATAATCTTTCTGACACTTATGGCTATAGCAATGCCAATTTCATATGCAACTTGGTCAGTTTTAATTAATAATTTTGTTGTTGAAACAGCTAATTTTTCCGGAATAGAGTTTGGATGGCTGCACAGCATAAGAGAAATTCCAGGATTTTTAGCAGTAGGTGTTATATTGGTCCTCCTCTTTTGGCATGAACAGACTGTTGCTTGTCTGACACTGCTTCTCCTTGGTTTTGCCACTGCTATTACGACCCTTCTGCCTAGTTTTCAAGGACTTTTGTTAACTACTTTATTGGGCTCTATAGGTTTCCATTATTTTGAAACGGTCAATCAGAGTTTGCAATTGCATTGGTTAAATAAGAAAAAAGCGCCCGTTATTCTGGGTGTATTAATTTCTGTAGGTTCTTTGACCTCTCTCGTAATTTATTCAGTAATAGTTTTTGGTTGGAAGCCTTTGAATTTTTCTTTTGCTTTCATTTTTAGCACTGCAGGTATTGTGACTTTCATCATTTCAATTATTGCTTTGTTAGGTTTTAAACAGTTCGAAGTTCCAAAAAAGTCAAAGCCCAAATTTGTATTACGAAAAAAATATTGGCTTTATTATGTGCTTGAATTTTTAGCGGGTGCTCGCAGGCAAATCTTTATTGTATTTGCTGTTTTCATGATGGTCGAAAAATTTGGATTAGAAGTAAATGAGTTGACTGCATTATTCCTTATTAATTTTGTTTTGAATATCTTCTTTGGTCCAGTCATTGGTCTTTTTGTGAAGAGTTCTGGTGAAAGAATAGCTTTAATTATAGAGTATTCTGGTTTGATTCTAATTTTTTTGGCATATGCTGGAATTTATCTTTTTGACTTTAGCGTAGCTGTGGCTTGTTGTTTATATGTTTTAGACCATTTGTTTTTTTCAATGGGAATAGCAAAGAAAACTTACTTCCAAAAGATTTCAGATCCTGAAGACATTTCTCCGACTACGGCAGTGGCTTTTACAATTAATCATATAGCTGCAGTCTTCCTCCCCCTCTTTTTGGGATACATATGGGTATTAAATCCTGAGGTAGTCTTTTTAGTGGCTGCTGGACTAGCATTTTTTTCATTAATTTTTTCCTTTGTTGTACCATCAAATCCTAAACCAAATAAGACTACAATTTTTTAAAAGCATCTAGGTGAGTTATTTTAGGTGACCTGAGTCATCACTTATTGTAAGATTAAATCTTTTATATATGTTGGAGAACAAATGCTGGAAACACAGAGACTTCCAAAAAATAGTAACACCTTTGTACAAGCAAAAAACTTAATGGTTTTTGATCTGATTGATAGCCACCTAAAGCATTATGTTTTTGGAAAACCTTTGGCAGTGCAAGAAAGTTTACACTCGAAAATGATAATGTTTGGGATGGGATGTTTCTGGGGAGTTGAAAAATTATTCTGGAATATTGATGGAGTATTGATGACTGCTGTTGGTTACTCGGCTGGTTCATCTGAATTTCCAAACTACAAGTCTGTGTGCTCTCAGACAACAGGTCATAGCGAGGTTGTCTTAGTTCATTATAGGCCTGGTACAATTTCTTTTGGTGAATTATTGACAATGTTTTGGGAGTCACATGATCCAACGCAAGGAATGAGACAGGGAAATGATATAGGTTTACAATACAGAAGCGGAATTTACACGTTTTCTGAAAACGATCTATCTATGGCTTTGGAAACTAAAGAACAGTATTCTGGTAAACTAAAGTCAGCAAGATTTAGCTCTATAACAACAGAAATTTTACCTGCTACCAAGTTCTATTATGCTGAAGAATATCATCAGCAGTATTTGGCAAAAAATCCTATGGGTTATTGTGCTTTGCAAGGTACGGGCGTAAATTTTTGATACAAAGATATAATTAAAAAAAGTTATTATAGTTCTTTAATTAAGGGATATATTATTTGACTACTTATGTTTTGACTGGATTGGTTAACAGTGAAGACTCTGCCCGCAAAATCTGCTCACTAATTGAGAACATTTACCCATGTCCTTTGGGAACAGGGTTTTTTGAACTTGATGAGAGAAACTCTACCTGGGAAATAGAGGCATACTTTCAACAGAAGCCTAAATTGGGTGATATAGCCTTGTTGGAGGGAATTTATAGTACTGAGTTAAGAATCTCTGCTGTGGAAAAGGTTGATTGGGTTTCTGAAGTTCAGAGAAATCTAACCCCGATAGCTATAGGTAACATTTATATACATGGGGTACATCACAGGGATAAACTCGATCTTAATAAGAAGAATATAGAAATTCAGGCTGCGATGGCCTTTGGTACAGGGCATCATGCAACTACACGGTCTTGCATTGATTTGTATGTGCACCTCTTAAGAAAAAGATGGGAATTTAGAAATGTGTTAGATATAGGGTCTGGTACTGGGATTCTTTCAATGGTAGCTGCCAGAACTAAGAAGACAGTTGTTACTGCAATTGATAATGATTTAATAGCTGTTGAAACTACCAGGACCAATTTTTCTAAGAATAAGATTTCTATAGGGAATTTGGTTTTGAGATCAAACGAATTAAGAAACCCTCTAATTTTTTCAAGGGGAAAATTTGATTTAATTTTTGCAAATATTCTATTCTTACCACTAAAAAATATGGTTAAAAGCGTTAGTAGGAATTTAAGAGCTGGTGGTGTGATCATATTGTCGGGTATGTCGCATAAGCAATCAATCCTAGTCGAAAAGGTTTATGCTAATCATAACTTCAGACGAGTTAAGATAGTTAAAGAAGGACCTTGGACATCCTTGGCATTAAGGTATTTCACAAAGAATAAATAACGCACTTCACAAATAGTATAGCAGTCAACGATTATTCTATTCTTTATACTTTCTTTTTATTATGCTAGCTATATAACAAAACAGACGGTTATCGAGGCAGAATGAGGATCATTGGAATTGATCCCGGCTTAAGGAAGACTGGGTGGGGAATAATTGAGGCAAATGGTGATGATATTTGCCAAATAGCAAATGGGATTTGTGAAACCAAAGCCTCAGATGATCTGGCCTATAGATTAAAGACAATTTTCGAAAAGTTGACTAAAGTAGTTGACCTGCATTATCCTGACCAGGCTGCTGTAGAGAAAACTTTTGTAAATAAAGATGCAGCAAATACTTTGAAATTGGGTCAGGCTAGAGGAATATGCATGGTTGTCCCCGCACTTGCCGGTTTGACGGTTAAAGAATATGCCCCAAATGCAATAAAGAAAGCGGTGGTAGGGATTGGTCATGCCACAAAAGATCAGATAGAATATATGATAAATTTGCAATTTCCTAATACGAAACTCTATGGAGCTGATGCGACCGATGCCTTAGCTGTGGCTATTTGTCATGCTAGTCATGTCAGATATTCAATGCAGATGCAGAGGAAGTTGATTTCTGTGAGCGAAGCAAATGATAGGTAAGATTACGGGAGTAATTGATCATGTCTCTACAGACCACATTTTGGTTGATGTTTCTGGCATTGGCTATGTTATATTTGTAACAGGCACTACCCTTAATAAACTTCCAGTGGTTGGTCAGAAAATATCCCTATTCACAGAACTAGTCGTGCGAGAAGATCTATTGCAGTTGATAGGCTTTGTTACCCCTATTGAACGCGAATGGTACAAACTATTGACTTCAGTACAAGGGGTGGGATCTAAAGCTGCCCTAGCGTTATTAGGGCATATACCAATAAAAACACTTTCAAGAGCAATTTTGCTTGAAGATTCGGAAACAATTAAAGCAGCCCAGGGAATTGGTCCAAAGATAGCTAAGAGGCTGGTTCTCGAGCTAAAGGGAAAAGTTCCAAGCATGTTAACATTAGCCGGGCAATCAACTACCATGTCAACCAATGAGCAGGCAATCCTGGAGACACAAGGTGTAGGGAACACATCTGTATTAAGTGTCAATCAAATTGACCAATCAGAAATAGGCGAACTCGGAAATGCAGAGTTGGATGCTATTTCAGGTCTTGCTAATCTAGGATATTCTCAGATTGATGCAGCAAAAGTCGTTGCTGAAATTTTGAATCAGTCTAACAGTACTATTAAGGTTGAAGAGTTAATTAGATTGGCCCTCAAAATCTTGGCAACAAAGGGATAAATATGGTCAATAGTGATCCGTTACTTAAAGACATTCATGAAAGAGAGGAAAAGCTTTCTTCGACCAGGCCCAAGAGTTTTAGTGACTTCATTGGGCAAAATGACATTAAGCGGAATCTTTCTGTCTTTGCAGAGTCTGCTAAACAACGTGATAGTGCAATGGACCATGTGCTATTTTATGGTCCTCCGGGATTAGGTAAGACAACTTTAGCTCAGATTATTGCTCATGAATTAGGGGTGAATTTTAAAACATCTTCTGGGCCAATATTAACTAAATCTGGAGATCTTGCTGCTTTGTTGACTAACCTAGAACCTAGGGATGTTTTGTTTATTGATGAAATCCATCGACTTAACCCAATAGTTGAAGAAATTCTTTATCCTGCTTTGGAAGATTTTGCACTGGACTTGATGATTGGAGAAGGCCCTGCAGCTAGATCTGTCAGAATTAACTTACAACCATTCACCCTAATAGGTGCTACTACAAGATTAGGACTTTTGACTACACCTCTGAGGGATAGATTTGGTATACCTACCAGATTACAATTTTATCAGGCAGATGAATTGATGCTGATCATAAGGCGGCTAGCAAGTCTATTAGAATGCCAGATCACAGAAACGGGAGCCTTAGAGATTGCAAAACGTGCCAGAGGCACTCCTAGGATAGCTGGCCGATTATTGAGACGAGTGGTCGATTTTGCTATTGTTGAAGGTAATGGAGAAGTAACTCGAGATATCGCAGATTTAGCGCTGAGTAGGTTAGGAGTAGATACCTTAGGATTAGATGCTGCTGATCGAAGGTATTTGCTTTTCCTAAGTGAGCATTACAATGGCGGACCTGTAGGAGTAGAAACTATAGCAGCCGCACTTTCAGAACCTAGAGATGCTATAGAAGAGGTTATTGAACCATTTTTGATCCAAGAGGGTCTATTGCAGAGGACTCCTCGTGGTAGAGCTTTAGGTCCATCTGCTTGGTCTCATCTTGGACTAGAAAATCCCAAGTCCACAGAGGTGAGTAATGAAGATCTTTTTTCAAAATAAAGTCTTGGGTAATAATAGGGCTATAATCCATTGGGGATGAGGGAGATATGAATATCTTTAATTGTAGGGTTTATTATGAAGATACTGATGCGGCTGGTATCGTTTATTATGCAAATTATCTAAAGTTCATTGAGAGAGCTAGGACTGAGGCTTTAAGGGATTTGGGTGTTTCTCAAAGTTTTGTTCAAAAAGAATATGGATTAGTTTTTGTGGTGAAGAAAATTTTTGCTGAGTATTGTATGCCTGCAAAGCTAGATGACTTTTTAAAGATAAAAACAGTGTCACGCAAAATAGGAAAGGTAAGTTTTCAAGTTGAACAGGAAATATTTATAGGGGAAAAAACGACTTTTAAGGCGGAAGTCAAACTAGGAGTCATTGATTCCCAAGGTAAACCAAAACAAATACCTGTTAGTATTAAGGATAAAATAGGCCTTTTAGGCAAATAAGTGTATTAAAATCTCCAATTAAATGTATACTTGCCAAAAATAAAAAAATGATATTGAGGTAAGAGCATGGTTTCGGAGGCTGCATCAACAGTCCAGCAATTGGATTTTTCTTTAATGGCACTATTTATTAGGGCTACATTAACTGTTAAGCTAGTGATGTTAATTTTATTGTTATCTTCTGTGTGGTCTTGGTCCATTATAATTCAAAAATTTTTTGATTACTCTAAGGCTAAAAGAGAAACAAAGTATTTCCAAGATGCTTTTTGGTCTGGTGAGCCACTTGAAGAATTGTCTGAACGCTTAGGTTTTGAACCTAAAGGTGATAGTGAGAGGGTTTTTGTGGCAGGGATGACCGAATGGAGAAGATCTTATAGACCTGATGGAGAGCTAATTACTGGAGCACAGGCTAGGATTGATAGAGCAATGAACGTTGCATTGACTAGGGCTAGCGATAAATTAAATTCAGGACTTTATTTTTTGGCTACTGTGGGTTCAACAGCACCTTTTGTTGGTTTATTTGGAACTGTTTGGGGTATAAAGAATGCTTTCGAAGAAATCGCCCTTCAACAAAGTACAAATTTAGCTGTCGTAGCCCCAGGGATTGCTGAGGCACTGTTGGCAACGGCTTTGGGCTTGTTGGCTGCAATTCCGGCAGTAATATTTTATAATAAGTTGTCGGGAGACTCTGATAGGATTATTGCGGAGCAAGAGAGTTTTGCAGACGAATTTCTTCTGATATTATCTCGCCAGTTAGAAAGTAATGGCCGTAGGGACTGATTATGGCTGGAGGCGCTGCACAAAAAAATATTCAAAGAACGAGAGGGAGAAGATCCTCCAAAAGAAATGGGCATCGATTAATATCAGAGATCAATGTTACTCCTTTTGTGGATGTAATGTTGGTACTTTTAATAATATTTATGGTCGCAGCGCCTTTATTGACAGTGGGGGTTGAAATAAGATTGCCAAAGACAGCTGCTAAAGCATTACCATCAGAGAAAGAGCAGCCCTTAACGTTAAATTTAACTAGGGAGAAAGAATTAATACTTCAGGAAAGTGAAATAGAATTCACTGAATTGATTCCGAAACTCAAACAAATTGCCAAACAACGGACAGATGACCGGATTTTTCTGAGAGCTGATGGTGAGAATAATTATTCGATTGTCATGCAGATTATGGGGGCTTTGAATAAAGCAGGATTCAATAATATATCGCTGGTTACAGAAAGTGGCGGACCTTCATTAGATTAGGGAGAGAAAATCGCTATGAAAAGTGGGTTAGTCATATCGGGATCTGCACACAGCCTATTGCTTATTGTAATTTTTACTAAAGGAATATTCTTATTGTCCGACAATCCAAAGTTGTCTGCAAAGAATATGGATGTTTATATCATTTCAGAAGCTGAATTTGATGCTGAAATTTCAATTCCACCTACTATCAATACTGACCACAAGGTTGATGATCAAAAGTTAGACTCCTCAATAGTAAATTCTCTTGAAGTACTAGCAGACAATAAAATCGATGAAATTGAACAACATGAAGTAGATAAAGGACTGGAATCAAAAGCTATGGATACCAAGTCCTTAAATCTTTTGATGGTTGAACCACCAAAAGATGACGAAAATGAGAACAAATTAGAACCTGACCTGATCTTGGTTAATAATGATATAAAAAAACTGGAAGAGAAAATTATACCAAATTCTAGTGCCTTAGGAAACGAGGTTAAATCGGTGCAAAACCCGTCGCTTTCAGTACCTATCGCGAGGAATGAAGATAGAATTGATCGAATTGCTTCAGATAATAAGAGTGCTGATAGCATCAGTGATGCAAATACCCCTGATACTACTGATCCAATTGATGAGGTGCCGGATAAAAATACGGATACTCTGACTGCATCAGAGAACAAGGCAGCTACAACCGAAATCACTCCAGACGGTGTTAAAGATGCGCCTATAGTTGTTTCAGGCGCATTAGAAAATACTGTGATTCCTCCATCTAGGGAAATAGTCAGAAGTGCTGAAGAAAATCAATCGGATGAAAAAGAAAATGAACAACTTCACATTGATAAGCTGGTAGCTGCTCTTAATGAGGATCAGGTGCCAAGTCAAACTCCAAAGAGTATAGAAATATCCACTATGGAGAAGCTCAAGCTACGAAGGAATATAAACCAATTAATTGGAAGGTACTGGAACAAAGGAATCCTTATTGGAGGTTCAGATTTTGAGAACCTAGTGATAAGAATAGAAATACTACTTGACAGCAAGGGAAATATAATAGGTGATGTCCGTCCAATTAAACCAGCCGATCCATCTGGACGATATCTTATAGCATTTAGGGAAGCAAGTAATGCGATTAAAGCAGTTGGCAGGATACCAATTCCTTCTGAGAAGTATACTAACGGTTTAAGATTAAAATTAACTTTTGACCCCGCATCAGGAATTAGATTTGATTGATTGATTCAGAAAGTTAACCATCACATGATAAGAAGGAAAAAAAATATCTCATGATTATGAGTAAATTTTCACCACTAATTATAGCCATTTTTTTGGTTGTCTATAAGCCACTTTATTCAGAGCAGGTGGTGCCTGAAATAGATATAGAGGTAACTGATGGTGTTGTAGATCCAATACCGGTTGCTATGCCAAAATTTGTGATTGAAAATTATTCTAGTTCATCAGTGGCAAGAGAAATTGGACAAATTATTAGAGATAATTTAATTCAAACTGCGCTCTTTCGTATTATCCCTGATGATGCTTATATCTCCAATTTAACAAGTATTGATGCGCCAGTTCGTTTTGCGGATTGGCGAGCAATAAATTCAGATTTATTGATTACGGGTCATGTAGAAGTAAATGGAAACATGACTACCGTAAAATTTAGACTTTGGGATGTTGTTGGACAGAATGAGATTTTTAAAGGCGTTCAATTTACTGGCCCCACCAGTAGTTTAAGAAGAATAGCCCATAAAGTATCGGACTTAATTTACTCAGGTATTACTGGTGAGGGACCTTACTTTGATACCAGAATTGCTTTTATCTCGGAAAGGGGAGCAAAAAATGATCGAACAAAAAGGCTTGCTGTAATGGATCAAGATGGGGCTAATTTAACTTTTTTAACAGATGCCAAGTCCATAGTATTAGCACCAAGATTTTCACCAGATGCAAAACAGATATTGTATACTAGTTACGAAACGGGTAGGCCAAGAGTTTATCTATTAAATCTGATCAGCAAAGAGGTACGGACTTTTCCTAATCTACCTGGGATGACCTTTGCACCAAGATTTTCTCCAGACGGAGATAGTGTGATATTATCGATAACTGATAAAGGTAATACAGATATCTATATTGTGGATCTTGAGAGAAATACTAAGCAGAGGCTTACGAAAAACAAAGCCATTGATACGGCTCCAAGTTTTTCTCCTGATGGGAAATCTGTGGTTTTTGAAAGTGACAGGGGGGGGAGTCAGCAGATTTATGTTATGCCTTCAAAAGGAGGAAAAGTTAGGAGAATTAGTTTTGGTAAGGGTAGATATGGAACACCAGTTTGGTCTCCTAGAGGTGACATGGTAGCTTTTACAAAAATGTATCAGGGTAATTTTCATATTGGAGTTATGAGACAGGATGGCTCCCAAGAAAGGTTACTAACTAAGGCATTTATCGATGAAGGTCCCACCTGGTCCCCTAATGGGAGAGTCCTTATGTTTTTCAGGGAAACAGCTGGAGTCAACGGTGCTCCTGCTCTATATACGGTGGAAGTTACAGGAAGGAATTTAAAGAAAATCGCGTTAAGCTCCTTTGCTTCTGATCCTTCTTGGTCTCCATTATTAGATTAAATTATTAGGCGGTATAATTTTAATGGAATGTATGCTAGAGAACGTAACTTAAAGAGAGGTGAAAAGATGAATAAATTTAAGGTTATAATAATTCTTGCAATGTTATCTACTATCACTGGTTGCTCTGAGACCTCAGGATTATTTGGTAAGCCAGGTGAAGGCAATGATCCATTTGCAGAGATTTCTAAAAGTTCTCTTGATTATTTCTCGTCAAATGTTGGGGACACTACTTTATTCAAAGTTAATCAAAGCGTGATTGAGCCAGAATATCGTACTTTATTGGATTCTCAAGCTAAGTGGATAAAAGAAAATTCCATTGCTTCAGTGACTATTGAAGGGCATGCTGATGAACAAGGGACAAGAGAATATAATTTGGCATTAGGCGCACGGCGAGCAACAGCTGTAAGGAATTATCTGGTAAGTAACGGAATTTCTGAGTCTGTCTTAAGTGTTGTCACTTATGGAAAAGAGCGACCGCTCAGAATTTGCTCAGAAGAGTCGTGTTGGTCAAAAAATAGAAGAGCGATCACCATTATAAAAGGTATTGCTCCCTGAGAAATGATAAAATGAAAACTTGTTTTTCAATCATTTGCATATTCTGCATTTTCTGTTCAGGGGTCCTTGCCCAGGATGGGCATTTCGTAAGGGAAAAGAAAATTAGAAAGTTTTTGTTAGAATTAAGTGCAAAAGTACAGGACTTGGAGTCCATATTCTTAGTGCCTGATAACATGCATATTGAGAATGGTGATGCCTCTTATGCTCTTGTGGAGTTGGAAAAAATCCAGGTTCTTATCAAAAAGCTAGAGGGTCGAATTGAAAATATGGAATACCAAATGCGTTTGAAATTAAGCGCCATAAATAAATTGAATCAAGAGTTGTCAAGTGTAATTGGGGAGGAAGGGAGTATTACTGGTTTAGCGGTGAAAGAAAAGAAAGTGATGGTTGACCAGGAAAGTCATAATAGTTTATCAGGCCAAGTATTGTTTGAACAAGATGAAAGTTTTTCAGAATTGGAGGCAATGCAACTCGGTAAGACATTGTTGGAAAATGGTGATGTTGCAGATGCAAGGAACCATTATAAAAATTTTACAGAAAATTATCCAAATAGCTCATTCTTGCCAGAAGCATTTTTTTTGTTGGCAGAGTCTCAATACAAAATGTCAGAATGGAAAAATGCAGCAAATTCTTATTTGGAAGGATTTAGTCTGAGCCCAAATGGGATCTTCGCACCACCAGCTTTGTTTGGTCTAGCAATAAGTCTCGGAGCACTCAAAGAATTTGAACAAGCATGTCTTACTTTGGAAGAAGTGCAACTGAGGTTTCCCAGTCAAGATGTGATTGCCGAACAGGAAATCGTAGAGGCAAAGGTACTCTTGAACTGTCATCATTGATAACAAGAAAAATTTCTATGACGTGTAATTCACAGAAAATAGTAGAAATGGAAAAAAGATACTGCAACGAAATGGAAACAATTTCTGCAACCGAAATTGGTTTAGCTGTTTCTGGAGGAGGAGATTCTTTGGCACTTTTATTGATGGCATCAAAATGGGCAAAATCTTCAAATAGGTCTTTGAATGTTGTGACCGTTGATCATCATCTCAGGCTAGAATCTAGAGGTGAAGCTATCCATGTTGGACTTATAGCAAATAAACTAGGACATCCTCATCAAATATTAGACTGGAACTTTGATCGTAGAAAGGGAAATTTACAGGCTGAGGCAGCATTAGCAAGAAAAAAGTTGATCAGTCAATGGGCTAAAGAAAGGTCTATTAAGACAGTTCTTTTAGGTCATACCCTAGATGATCAAGCGGAAAACTTTCTGATGAGATTGGCAAGAGGATCGGGAGTTGATGGGCTGGCTGGTATGAAGAGCATTAAAAGGCTTTATGGGATAAACTGGTATAGACCTATGTTAAGTTTCTATCGTAAGGATTTGAGAGATTATCTAAGTCATGGAGAAGTTAACTGGATTGATGATCCTTCAAATGAAGACACAAAGTATACACGTGTGAAGGCAAGGAGAGTTTTAAGAGAATTACAAGCATTAGATATCAATCCTATGGTACTTGTGGAAACTTCAAAGCGTATGGAGAAAGCTGCAAAGGTTTTAAACGATGTTGCAGTTCAGGCAGGAGAAAAATATCTGAAGTTAAGAGAGTGGGGAGATATTGAAGTTGATAGAAAGTTATTCAAACTCACTAGAGACGAGACATATCTACGCTTAATAGCGCATTTAATAAAATTTATATCTGGTAGTAGTTATAGACCCAGGTATCAGGAATTGATAAGATTTGCTTCAGCATTAACTCTTCCTTCTTTCAAAGCTAGAACTATTGGTGGTGTTATAGCCCGTTCATTAAGTGAAGACATATTGGTTCTAAGGAGAGAACCAAGCGTTCCGAGTTTTATAACTGACATACCTTCAAAACAATTCATTTGGGATGGTCGTTGGGAGATAACGGTTGGGGCTGATCGGTTAGGTAATTTGGAAAAAATTGGACCATTAGGCGAGGTTGGACTAATTCAAATTCAAAAAAAATCTTCTACTTTACTACCGAAAGAAAGTCTTAAAAGTGTACCAACTCTGTTTTATAAAGAAGAAGTTCTTGCTTCCCCTATTCTTAATTTTGGCAAAGGATTGACTTGTAGGTTAGCTTACACCAAATGTGATCTAATTAATAGTTTGGCCACAGATTGAATTTGCCTAAGAGAGTAATTATCTATAGAGTCCACTGAAAAAAGTTAAACTAGAGGGCATTAAATTGGGAAACACCAGAAATATTGCATTTTGGATTGTTCTATTTTTATTAATAGTAGCACTGTTTAATGTTTTTGGCTCAGGTAAAAACTTGTCTTCTACAAAGGAGGTATCATTCTCTGAGTTCTTGAAAGCGGTAGAGAAAGGCAGCGTTTCCTTCGTCCGACTTGACGGTGAAAAAATCACTGTCAAGGAGACTAATGGTACTACTTATCAAGTTATTCAACCTGCGGGAGCATCCATAGTGGGTCAGTTGCAAGCTTCAGGGGTAGAAATTCAGGCAGTTAAACAGGAGAAATCAGGACTGATTTCATCTTTGAGTCTATGGCTTCCTTTCATTTTAATTATAGGAATTTGGATTTTCCTAATGAATAGAATGCAAGGAGGGGGACGTGGTGGAGCCATGGGATTTGGAAAATCAAAAGCCAAATTACTGACTGAGAAACATGGCAAAGTGACGTTCAATGATGTTGCAGGTATCGATGAGGCAAAGGATGAGCTTGAGGAAATTGTTGAATTTCTTAAGGATCCTCAGAAATTTGGTAGGCTGGGGGGGAAGATACCTAAGGGTGCTCTTTTGGTTGGCCCTCCTGGTACTGGTAAGACTTTGTTGGCGAGAGCAATAGCCGGTGAAGCCGGTGTGCCGTTTTTTACAATATCCGGATCAGATTTTGTGGAAATGTTTGTTGGAGTTGGAGCTAGTAGGGTCAGAGACATGTTTGATCAAGCAAAGAAGAATGCACCCTGTATCGTTTTTATAGATGAGATCGATGCTGTAGGGCGTCATCGGGGTGCTGGATATGGTGGCGGTAATGATGAAAGAGAACAAACTTTGAACCAGTTGCTTGTTGAGATGGATGGGTTTGAAACTAATGAGGGAGTTATTCTCATAGCAGCGACTAATAGACCTGATGTTCTTGATCCAGCGCTGCTCCGACCGGGAAGGTTTGATAGGCAGGTTCAAGTTCCCAATCCAGATATAACAGGTAGACAGAAGATACTGCATGTGCATGCAAAGAAGACAGTTCTTGGCCCGGATGTGGACTTAAGGATCATTGCCAGGGGAACGCCAGGTTTTTCAGGAGCTGATCTTGCTAACCTCGTTAACGAAGCAGCATTAATGGCTGCCAGAATTGGTAAAAGATTTGTGGGTATGGAAGATTTTGAAAATGCAAAAGATAAGGTTATGATGGGTGCAGAACGTAGATCCATGGTTATGACTGAGGATGAAAAAAAGCTAACAGCGTACCATGAGGCTGGACATGCAGTAGTAGGACTGCATTTGCCTCATCATGATCCGATACATAAGGCCACGATTATTCCCAGAGGGAGAGCTCTAGGGTTAGTACTTAGTTTGCCAGAAAGAGACCAACTTTCAGTGACTAAGATGAAGTATAAATCGAAAATAGCTATGGCAATGGGTGGAAAAGTTGCAGAAGAATTAATTTTTGGACCTGAGAACGTTACGTCTGGGGCTTCCTCCGACATTCAGCAAATAACCAAAATTGCCCGAGCCATGGTCACTCAATTTGGCATGTCAGATGAATTAGGTAATATAGATTACATTAATGAGCAACAGTCATTTTTGGGTCCAGCGTCGAACAATATACAGGCTGGCCCAGAAACCCAAGAGAAGATAGATTTTGAGATCAGGAAAATAGTAGATGAAGGTTATGAGACAGCCAAAAAAATTCTGACTAAAAATAAGAAAAAATTAGATAATTTGGCTTTAGGCCTTTTGGAATATGAAACGCTGACAGGTGATGAAATTGCCAAGGTCATGAAAGGAGAAAATCTGAATAGGGAAGACGACGGGCTAGATGACTTAGATGGCGACGATCAGGGCCCTAGTCTCGCTGCAGTTCCCAAGTCGGGCGGTGACAAGCCTAATAATAAAAGAGGGGGCGGGCTCAAGCCTCAGCCACAGAATTAATGGTCTTCTGAAGATACTTGACCTTTTTAAAACTTAATAAACTAGTTTACCCCATAAGTCGTATTCGTTAGACTCATCGACTTTAACTTTCACTATTTGACCCTGCTTAAGATTCGAAAAATTCTGATCGATGAATAAATTTCCATCTATCTCAGGAGCATCCGCCACTGTTCTACAAATTGCTCCCTCGGTATCTACCTTGTCTATTATGACTTCCTGTGTCGTTCCTAATTTAGTTTCAAGTTTTGCTTTAGAAATTTGTTGAGCCTTAATCATAAATCTATTCCATCTGTCTTGTTTAGTTTTTTCATCGATATGACCTGGAAGGTTATTTGATTTGGCTCCTCTAACATTCTCATATTTAAAACATCCAACCCTATCTAATTTAACTTCTTCCATCCAATCGAGCAGATGTTGGAACTCTACCTCAGTTTCTCCTGGGTATCCAACTATGAACGTTGAACGAATAGCAATACCTGGCTCTTCGCTTCTCCATGATTCTATAAGTTTTCTGCCATTACTATTGTGTGCAGGCCGTTTCATTCGCTTTAATACATCAGGATGGCTATGTTGAAAAGGAATGTCTAGATAAGGTAAAATCTTCTTGCTTGCCATTAAGGGTATAATTCTTGAGACGTGTGGATAAGGATAAAGGTAGTGCAAACGGATCCAAACACCTAACTTTCCCAGTTCATCACAAAGATTAAAAATATTGGATTCTTTTTCAAGGTGATGATCAGACTTTAAATCTAATCCATATGCTGATGTGTCTTGCGAAATAACTAGCAATTCCTTTGTTCCCGCTGCTACCAGATTTCTTGCCTCTATCAAAATTTTGTCTATCCGCTGAGACTTTAGGTTACCTCTTAGGTCGGGAATGATGCAAAATTGGCACTTGTGGTTGCATCCTTCAGCTATCTTCAGGTAACTATAATGCTGGGGCGTTAGTTTTATTCCTATAGGGGAAAGAAAGTTTCTCAAATGTGTTGTACTTGTAGGGAATTTTTTTTGAACCAGTCTTAACACTTGGTTAGGTTCATTAGGTCCTGTAATACCTAGAACTTTTGGGCATGCCTTGAAAATCGTTTTTCTATCAACTCCCAAGCAACCAGTGACAATTACTTTACCATTTTTCTTTAATGCTTCACTTATCGTATTCAAACTCTCTTTCTTTGCAGAGTCGAGGAAGCCGCAGGTATTAACAATTACTAAGTCTGCATTATTGTGATCTCTTTTTATTTTGTAACCATGATTTTTCAGCGAAGTCAGTATTCTCTCGCTGTCAACGAGAGCTTTGGGGCAACCAAGGCTAATGAGCCCTATTTCAGGTTCTTGTGTCATTCAACTGCTGTTATATTAATAAATTAAAATATGGTATTAATTGTAACCATTTACCTTAGATTAAATAAAGTCATGAAGGTCTTTATATTGTTTAGATAAAAGGTTTTTCCTCGATTTGAATTGTATATTTCTTATTATTGATGATTGTGTACATAGTTTGTTCTTCTTCTATAGATTGGGTGTTAATCATACCTAGTGCCACAACTTTTTGAAAATCAGGTGAGTAGGCAGCTGATGTGATTTGTCCAATTTTCTCATTTTTTATATCATAAATTTCCCAGGGCTCTTCACAGTATATTCTTTGCTTATGGTCAATACTCAACGATTTGATGATCTTACTAGGTGATCGTACCTTGTTCGAATTTAGTGTTTGAGCTCCGATGCAATGATTTGCCACCACTTTTGGCATGAACTTTCCAAATCCGCATTCAAAGGGGGTGTTAGCAAGGGTCATATCATTTCCATATGATAACAAACCACCTTCAATTCTTTCTATAAGATTAGGACATCCTGCTCTGACATTTAAATCATAGCCTGTCTCAAAAAGTTTATCCCACAAGGTTTCTGCTAATTTTGGTCCATTTACATAAATTTCATAACCACCCTGCTTTGACCAACCTGAACGGGAAATTATAAAGTTAGAACCTAAAAATTGGAATTCAGCCACCCCAAAGAATTTCAATTTTTCAATTTCACTTCCAAATAATCTTTTCATAAGAGTTTTTGACTTGGGTCCTTGAATAGCCAGAGGTGAAACATCAGGTTCAAAAAGGGACACGTTTAACTGGAGACCAGTGGATATCCCCATAATCCAAAGTAAGGCATCACTATCAGAAATAGATATCCAGTATCTATCTTCTGCTAGCATGAGAATTATGGGATCATTAATCATTCCCCCGTTTGAATTTACTAATGGAGCATAACAGCACTTTGTTTTAGTTAGTGGAACAAGGTCCCTGGGTGTGATTTTTTGAATTAGTTTTTTTGCATCTGGGCCACTGATCTCAACTTGTCGTTCACATGAAACATCCCAAATTTGAACTTCTTTCTTAAGGTGGTGATAATCCTCTTCTACACTCTTGAAAACGGTGGGTAATAGCATGTGATTATATACAGTAAAGGCTTTGACCCCAGCAGCTATCACTTTTTTGGTGAAATGAGTTTTCCTAGTTCGGCGGGATAATGACAGAAAATGCGGAGACATTCCTTAACCTTTACTTTTGTGAATAAGAACTAATTTCCTGACGACGCTATAGATTTAATATACTCTAGTAATGCATTTCTATCAGTACTCTTTTTAATTCCTTTAAAATTCATTTTTGTGCCAGCAAGATACTTTTTTGGGTTTTCTATGAAACTAGAGAGAGTTTCCGAATCCCAAATGAGGCCATTATTTCCTGCATTTATGATATTTTTTGAGTATTTTTTATAATCGCTTAGGCTACCGGCTATTCTTCCATAAATATTATTGAGATGCGGACCTGTTCCATGTTTTGCTTTAGCTCCAATTTTATGACAAGCTTTACATTTTTTGAACACTTTTTCGCCGTCTTTGACTAATTGTAGATTTAGACTGGCTGTTTCTTCTTGGATTTCCACTTTAGGGACTGATTGCTCCGTTTCAATTTCAGTGTCTGGGGTAACGTCGAGTACCACAGCTCTTTTTGTAATTTTAACGTCTGGTTTACAGTTTTGCATGCACCTTTTTACAAACTGCTTGTTTTCTAGAGTATTTCTATTGTCATGAAAGAAGTTGTTTTCATTGGGTAAAGAAATTGAAGAAAAGTTTTTGTTGGAAAGTTCGAAATCTTCTTCTACTAAATCATTTAAGTATAATATATAGGCAGTAATTGAGTAAACATCATTGTCTGTAAGTGATTGTGCATTGCCAAAAGGCATGGCCCGGTGCACGTAATCCCACACAGTTGATAGATAAGGCCAATATGACCCTATAGTTTTTACGGGATCCTCACTATCTAATGTATCAAAACCACCTGCCAGTTCTGGCCAGCGATCAATACCTTCACCAAAATCACCATGGCAACTTGCACAATTCTCTGTGTAAGTTTCTTCCCCTGACAATACCGAACCTGAGCCAGCTGGTAGCCCTGCTCCATCTGGACGAATATCAATATCCCATGCTTTTAATTCATTTTCAGTTGCCACTCTTCCCAGGCCTAGGGTCTCAGACTGGCCAGTATGAGCAAACAATATTAGAGAAAACTGGATCAGAGCTAAGTTAAGATACTTCAACATTTTCTGTTATACCATTTCTGTCAACTGCCCAGGTTTGAATACCATTATTATGATAGATAGAATTTTCTCCACGGATAGATCTCAGCTGATCTTTAGTTGGCTGAACATATCCGGTGTCATCTTGTGCTCGACTCTGCAAAAGTAACTGTTGACCATTCCAATCAAATTCATAGTAGAATCGGTGCATTGATTTTGAATTAGCTGGGCCGTTTATTCTTGCTTCATTCCAACTTATTCCACCATCAATACTAACGTCAACGCGTGAAATCTTTCCGCGTCCAGACCAGGCAACCCCTGTTAATACCATAGGACCTCGCCCATGCAGCACTGGAGCTTGAGGACTTGGGTTCGTAATAACTGACTTTGCATCCATTTCCCAGGTAAATTTTCTAGCATTTCCGTCTTCAAACAAATCTGTATATTTAGAGGTTTCTTCTCTGTGGTGCCAGGGCTTGTCTCCAACTTCAATTCTACGAATCCACTTGATCCACATATTTCCTTCCCAGCCTGGAACGACTAATCTTACGGGGTAGCCTTGTTCTGGTCTCAGAGACTCACCATTCATTTTAAATGCTATCAAACAATCGTCCATGGCTTTTTCAATGGGGATGGAACGTGTCATTGCCGAAGAATCGGCTCCTTCAGCCAAAATCCATTTGGCTGATTGCTTTAGGCCTACCTCTCTTAAAATATCCTTTAGCTTAATTCCAGTGTACAGCACGTTGTGGATCATTCCATGTGTAAATTGACACCCATTTAGCTGTGCCCCTCGCCACTCCATTCCAGAATTGGCAGCGCATTCCAGAAAATAAAGTCGGTTTGTTCGAGGAAATCGCATCAAATCAGATAAATCGAATACAGTATTCTGATTGATCAATCCATTTACCATTAGACGGTATTTACCTGGATTTACTATTGCAACCCCGCCATGATGCCTTTCAAAACAGAGGCCATTTGGCGTTATTGTTCCATCTAATGCATGTAGTGGAGTAAAATTTACTGAACTTGTTGGATCAGCTGTTAGCCATGAAACATTTCTCCTGATTACATGCTTTTCAAAGTCACTGGGTTTACCATAAGGGCTAGCATCAACTCCGTCCCCAAGTTCGCTTGCCCAAGGTTGCAATTCTGTAATAGCAGGGTCGTCATGTGCAGTTGCTTTAGTAGCATTTCCTGCAAAAACCGTACTTCCGGCTGCTAACGATCCTATGACAAAATTTCTTCTCGCACTAGCAAATTTTTTTGACATTCTGGATACCTTATCTCAACAAATATTTTTTCGACTAAGTAGTGATCACTTTTACCGAATTGTTGGGATCTAATTCAATAAGTTTTTTTCTTTTTATGTATCTTTCGACAATTTCCCAAACTGGTGGCCCCTCAGTATTTTCATTAACTGATGCCCATCCCCCAACTTTATATTTTTTTCCAGATTCAAGTTTTTTCCCAGTTTTTAGAATAGTCATTTCTGAAATTCTTTTCCCTTGAGGCTTGTTTACTTCGATCCTATAGCTCATTCCTCCTACTCGTACCATATCACCACCTTGTTGATAGTATGGGTCTGGATTGAAGAGGTTATCTGCAACATCTTCGAGAATTATTTTTAATGTTTCACCAGTCATTTCAGTGAGATACACTTCAGGATAACTCATTGCAGTAGCATTAAAAATGTCCTCTCTTGTTATTCTGCTACCTGCAGGTAAGGTAGGCCCCCATCTAAACCCAGGGGATAAGGCTATATCTGCCCCCCTTTCTTCTATTATTGCCTGACAGATCAAATCATCCCAAGTGCCATTGAAATTGCCTCGGCGATATAATAATGATTTGGTTTCACCTATGGTTTCTTCAAGATCAGTTAGATAAGGTTCTCTTTCCTGATTTATCAGCGCACGCATAGCAGGATCTGGTGAAATTACATCTGAAAATATGGGAATTAACTTGTGTTTAAAACCTTTCACACCCTTATCCACATCTAGATCTATTCTACTTATAAATTTCCCATTGCTACCTGATGCAATCAATATAGTATTGTTAATGATGGTTGGCGAAGGTAGAGCGTCGTGAGTATGACCACAAAGGATAATATCAATGCCATTCACTCGTGAGGCTAGTTGTCTGTCAACATCAAAGCCATTGTGAGAAAGTAGAACTACTAGATCAGCTCCCTTTTCTCGAATTTCTGTAACAAGTTCTGAAATGTTCTTCTCTCGAATTCCAAATGAAAGACCAGGAAACATCCAAGATGGGTTTGCTATTGGCATATATGGAAAAGCTTGTCCAATGATTGCTATGAGCTTCCCACCTTTTTCGATAAAAGTGTAGGGCTCAAAGGCTCTCTCATCCCATTCTGTGTCGAAAACATTAGCACCAAGGAACGGAAATTTAATGTGGTTTTCAACTAAATCCATTACGCGTTCAATGCCAAGTGTAAATTCCCAGTGGCTTGTCATGGCATCTGTTCCAAGCATGTTAAATGCTTTGACCATATCCATCCCGTCTGTCTTTAGAGCCGTGTAACTCCCTTGCCATGTATCTCCTCCATCTAAAAGAATGGCATCAGGCCTGTCAGCTCTTATGGCATTGATCACCGTTGCCAATCGATCCAAGCCGCCCATTTTCCCGTAAGATTTAGCTAGAGAATTAAAGCCTTCTGAGGACAGTGAATAAGCATCGGGGGTGCCAGACTCAATATTGAAGTGTTTGAGAAACTTTCTACCAGTAATATGTGGCGGGAGTCCTTTGACATTGCCAACTCCAATATTCATATCTGGTTCTCGAAAGTAAATCGGTTTTAGCTGACCGTGAACGTCAGTAATATGTATAAGAGTGAGGTTTCCAAAATCATCAAAATCAAGCAAATGTTGCTGGGATAATTTCTGTTGAGCTAGTAGACGAGTTGAATTTTGCAATCCGGATGAACCAAAAATAAAAGAGGCTGCTATTGAAGCTTGTACGAAATGCCTTCTAGAAATCATAAGAAAATTTGCTCCTACTAAACAAAAACCCAACACCAGAAATTTTCCGATATTGGGATTTTAAGCCTTTTTCACTTTATATTAAGGACTTGGTCCTCAATTCTTAGCCTAGTTTCTGACGGAAGGAGCTTCTGAAGAAAGACCATTTCCTCTCGAAGCTACGTATAACTCTAAGGCTCTAAATTCATCCCCACCCACTTCGTATGGAGTTGCTCTAATATTTTTCATGCATCCTTTAAACCGTGCATGGATTGAATTTAGTTTTGCATTTTTTAGCCTATAGGCAGGGAATCCATTGATTTGGCCTTGGCTAAGATGATCAGCTCTAATCATTATACCATAATTGTCCTCATGGCAGTTCGAACATGCCATATCCAATTGTCCTACCCGAGTGTAAAATAATTCTTTTCCGATCTCCCATAGTGGCGCTACGGCACCATTAATTTTTACATTCATTGGCATGCCTCTCGATTGAAGGCTGATCACCGCTATTAGAGAGTCCATCGGAGCTGCCCCCCATTTTAATGGTTCAGCACCCATTTGCTCAGTACGGCAATTATTAACGTGATCTTCCAATGACCAAAGAGCATTTGCAGATTCATTCCACCTTGGCATCACCGTTCTCAGCCCCTTGAATTCAGAGGCATCATCATGACATGAAGCACAAGCCTTGTTCTTTGAACCTTCTACCTTATTCCATAGATCCAGGCCTTTATCTACAAAAATCATACCTGGGTTTTCAAAGTCATCCATCTGTAATGATTGGGTCTCTTTTATACGAAAAGTCCATCCTGATCTAATTTCATCCACATTTTCCATATGGCTGGGAGCTTTCACTCTCGTGATCATGGGTTGGCCCTCAACCACTAATTTTGCACTCTCATCAGCTAAGGACACTGTAGAAAATCCTAACATTAATAACAATGAACCAACAAATATCTTATTGAAAAAACTCATAACAACACCTTATCAAGTTACAGTAATTTTTTTTGCTTTCTCATACACAGATCCATCGTCGTCATACCATGTGAAATTAAATTCTCCACTTTCTGGAACAATTGCGTTAAATTGAAAGTAGGGATTCACCGAGATTGCTGGGTCTAGCCCTACATCCACAACATTTTCTCCATTGAAGTCACATGTGAAACGGTTAATGATCGATCTTGGTATCTTATTCCCATCAGAGTCTTTTCTAAGGCCAGTTTCCATTTTGTGGCTTATAAGTGTTTTAATGGTTATCATATCCCCGGCGCTAGCTTGCTTAGGAACTTTTATTCTTGGTTTTACGCCTTTAGCCATTATCCTTCTCCCAAAATTCTAAATATTATCCGCCACAGCCGCCAATAGTTACCTTGACTGTTTTAACATCTTTCGTGAAGCTTCCGTCTTCCAACTTTGCAATCGCAACGACTTCTTGAGTTTTTCTCAAACGTATTCTCGTTGAGGTCATTCTACTACCAGAAAGAGGACCAAAATTGATTGTTGCTACGTTTGGATTTGGATTCCCTAAAGCCAGTAAAAGAATCGATGAAGCTTTGCCTGATTCCACACTAATGGGCACGGTATTACCATTTTCTGCAATTTCAGGTGTTGTTAGAGTTATTCCACCAGTCCCAATATTTGCTCCTCCGGTGAACTTAGCTATGGCTTCATCTGTTTCTGATGCTATAGCCTTAAAAGGAATCAGAGTAGTACACGCCAAGCTCCCACCAACTGCCAACAAACCACGTCTATCGATTTTCATTTTTCGACTCTCCTAAACTAGTATATTATTGTTTTAATGTGAGAAGATAGGCAACAACGTCCTCGACTTGTTGGGCCTTGAGGATTGTTTTACCCTGAAATTTTTTCAATATTCTCGTGAAACCACTATCTCTATAGAAAGCTGGCATAATAGTGCCTTCAAACACGTTTTTTGAGTTTATAATCATACCGCGTATCTCGGCTTGGGTCCATCGGTCAGCCACACCATCCAGAACAGGACCAACTTCTCCATGAAATGTCTGTTCAGACATTTCAGAGTTAACATGACAAGCTAGGCAATTACCTTGCTTCCTATTCATGAAAACCTTTCTTCCGTTCGTAGGATCACCAGGTACTCCGGTTAATGATGCAGTCACGGCACCATATTCATCGGCTATAATTTTTGAAGGGGCTATTTCAGCATGAGCAGTTTGCACGTATAGTAACCCAAAAAGAATTATTATGACATTTTTTATAGAATTAATCATGCTTAGAACCTCGGCTACCTAGAAATTTACAACAGTTGCTTCCATCTTACTCTTAAGAATGCAATTCTAGTCAACATTAAGATTTCTTGCAATGAATTTTTGTAAATGTTCATCGCCGTTGTAGCCTTCCAATAAAACCCAATCAAGAAGCAGGTTTGTCGTTCCTTTTGCAAAGGCACCGGGCATAGTAACTACGGCTGCCTTAGGAGCTGTCAAGTTCACTGGAACATTTTTTGGAAAAAACATCATTGTTGGAGTGAACATAACACCCCATTTCTGAACAATTTCTTTTTCTGGTAGCGTTTGGCCATCAAAGTCAGTGACCTCTAGGTCTCCAAAGATATTGATTCTTATAACAAAAAAATCTTGTTGAAGCTTGCTTGCTATTTCAGGCACCGAATATACTTTCTCATGCATTCGCTTGCAGTACCCGCAGCCCTTTTGTTCAAATAAAATGAGCAACCTTTTTTGATTATCGCTAGCTTCCTCTAAATCTTCGCGAAGATCCATGAAGGTAGTAGTTATCCAAGGCTCTTCATAGAGTCCATCTTCTCCAAGTTTTGCACCATGAGCAGTCCAGGCTAAGAAAGAAATTAGAATAGTTAGTTTTAAGAATCGAAACATTTTTTCTTATTGAAGTAAATCTAGAATTTCCTGTAAATTTAACCTATCTTAGCGAAAATAGGAAATGATTCCATTAACCATATGGAAATAATTGACACGTTATTGCTAGCAATCAATGCTGCAAAGACTAATAGAAAGACCCCCATACTTTTTTCCAGATATGCTAACGAAGATCGGTTTCGTTGAACAAGTGACAGAAAAGGCTGAGAAAATAGCGAAGCTAAAACGAAAGGGAAAGTCATAAAAATTCCATAAGTTGCTAGTAATAAAGCACCGTGCAAGAGGCTATCTTTGTCAGCAGCGATGAACAAAACAGCGGCGAGGGCCGGACCGACACATGGAGTCCACCCAAACCCAAAAACTAAACCCATGACATAACTTCCCAAAAACCGAGAAGGGGCTAGACTGCTAGAGAAACGAAACTCCCTGTGGAGGAATGAAAACTTTAGCAAACCAAGGAAATGTATCGCAAAAATAGCCAATATTGTGGCAGCTAGAATGCTGAGCTCAGATCTGAATTCTCTGAAAATTTGTCCGATAGTTGAGGCAGCGAGTCCCATCATCATGAATATCGTAACTATCCCGAGGGAAAAAAATACTGTGTTTAATAGGAGTTTTTTCCTAATGGTATTGGGAAGGGCCCCCTCATTCCTGAATTCCTCCATAGTGATTCCTGCAAGATAGCAAAGGTAAAATGGCACTAGCGGTAACACACAGGGGGAAAAAAAGGAGAGTAGTCCTGCTAAGGCTGCACCACCATAGCTAATACTGAAATCCATTGTTCCCTCAGATTTTTTATTTCGCTGGTCTATAGTGGCTGATATATAATATCTTTAAAGTGATAAACAATAGGTCTCCTAATTATGATTTCAAATGTTTCTAGGGTTAGGACTTTATTTTTATCTTTCTTGATGGCGTTAAGCTTAATAGAGGCTATGCGTGCCGAAAGTCCTAACTTAGGTTTATTGATGATTGATGACACGGCTTGCCCTTATTGTGAGCTTTGGGATGAGGAAATTGGTTATATGTACTTTAAAACCCAAGAAGGTAAATTGGCCCCATTGATCAGACATCATTATGGCGAAAAATTACCGCAAAACATAGAATTGCTGTCAGAACCAGTTGTTACCCCGACCTTTATATTGCTGGAAAACAATAAAGAACGTTTTAGAATTGAAGGGTATCCAGGAGAGGAGTTTTTCTGGTCTTTTCTAGCGGAATACATCCTTAGGATAAAACAAAATAAAAATTAATGAAGAAATTTTCTTTTGCTTAGAAGATTGGTATCTTTCTTGCAAAATCTGCTCAATACTACAGGAGATATCACCGATGAAAACAAGAGAACCCTCAAATTTAATAGTAGAAGTTTTTGCTGTCGCAGTTTCAGAACTAGTTGCCCTTGGCCTTTCAAGAGAAGAAGCGGTCTTGGGTTTGTTGAGTCAAGCTGCTGTGCAAGCTAATCCACGAGCAATGGTGCACGCTGCAGTGTTACACCAAAAGTTTCATTCTGATTTTGTTGATAGTTAGGTTGGACCACTTATTGTAGTGAGCTCCAGACTGTTCTAAAAAACTAGACCTGGTGTTCAATTTTAACGAAGCATTTTCCTAGGAAAGGAAGTATCAAAACCCTATAAAATCAGCTATTTCCGCTATAGAAGCCCGTTCGGTCCTTAGAGTATTTATCCGGTTATTATTGTCCATATAACCCATCGCAATTCCGCAAAATAACATTAGGTTTCTTGGTGCACTCACATGTTTCTGCACCAATTCATGAAATACAGCCCAAGATTCTAGTGCACAGGTATCCAAACCATATTCTTTTGCAAGCAGAAAAATGTTTTGTAAATACATTCCTACGTCTGACCATTGAGGTGGCCCCATGTTTCTATCAATGAAAACAAACAAACCAACTGGGGCGTCAAATAATTTAAAATTTTTGGCAAATTGTTCCTTGCGCTTTTCTTTTTGTTCCCGGCCAATATTAAGAATTGAGTACAGATCCTCTCCGCATTTAAATCGTCTTCCCTTGTAGGGCTCTGCTAATTCTTTTGGATAAACAGGATATTCAGCTGTATGGCCTTTAGGAAATAACTTTAGTTCTTGTTCAACTTCTATCAACAAATTTTTTAATGCATTTCCACTTACAGCAAATAAATGCCAAGGTTGTAAATTACCTCCCGACGGAGATCTTGTAGCTTTTTCCAGAATGGTTTTTATTTGACTTAGGCTTACGCATTTTGATGAAAAAGCTCGACAACTTATTCTTTTTTCAATTGCTTGAGACACTCGCATGAAATTTTGCAACCCGATTAGAGCTAATTTGCAACAACAGTTATTAAACTAAAGATAGCGAAGGTGCAAACCGACTTTTATTAATTCTTAATTAGTAGGCTATTAATTAATTTATTTAAACTGGAGTTCTCTTACATCCCAATAACCGTCTGTCGCTTTAAGTCTGATATTTGACTCAATGATTTCAAATATATCAGAACCTTTATGATCGAAGGCAAAAATATCAGCTCCATTATCGATAAGAGTAAAAATTATTGAAGAATGTTTGTTCCATTTTGCAGCCTCGTGAAGGGGAGTTCTCCCCATATCTGCTCCGGCATTAACTTCGCCACCTGCATTTATTATAGATTCAATAACTTGAGGATTTGTATTCCAGCCGGCTGCTCCATGAAGAGGCGTAATTCCATAGGTGGTTTTTGCATTAGCATCAGCACCTGCATTCAATAGGAGCATAATTTTCTGTAAAGAACCAAATGGGGCAGCCAAATGTAGAGGAGTTCTATTCATGTCATCTACAGCATTTATCGTAGCTCCAGATTGTATGAGCAATTTGACTACATTGTCATTTTTGTTGAACTTGGTACTATGTAGAGGAGACCAATCATTCTTATTCTTGGCATTGATATTGGCCCCTGCTCTTATAAGGGTCTCTAAGACTAAGGGATTTGGATTTCTCATAGCCGCATCGTGAAGAGGGGTACCTCCCGAAGCATTTCTGGCATCCAAATTAGCCCCAGCCTGAATTAATAATTTGATCACCTTTGGATTTTGATTGTATTGAGCTGCTAAATGGAGTGGTGTTCTTCCCATAGAATCTCTTGTTTTTAGGCTCTTTCCTTCGCTAAGACAGGCAATAATTTTTTCTGACCTTACTGTTTCCCAATAGGGCTTAATTTGAAGGATTGGATTGCCCTCTGTCCACTCGGAACAAGGCTCCGATTTAGCTGCCCCGAGAAACAAAGGGTTGAAGAGCAGTAGCGTACTAAGAATCAATTTTTTAAATGTCATTTCTACACTTTCAACACAGTATACCACTGAATGAACGACACAGGAGGTTATTCTTTTAATAGTAAACAAGCAATTATTTGATGATAAAAAGTAGTTGAAAATTTTGTTCAAGTAGATTATGTGACAACTAACCTCGGGGTGCCTCTATACTGGCTGAGATGAAAATTTCAAACCCGTTGAACCTGAACCGAGTAGTATCGGCGTAGGAAAGGTTTCAAACCCTAGCTTCCGTCCATACTGAGTAATTTTATTGTTAGGGGTTTTGTAATGCACAAAAACAAAATATTACTGTCAATAATTTTTCTATTTGTATTTAATTTTACCGCCCAGGCTTCATCAATTTTGACTGTTTATGCACCTGATTACTTTACTTCCGAATGGGGTCCAGGGCCCAAGATTAAAAAAGCTTTTGAAAATGTTTGTAGTTGTGAATTACAATTTGTTCCAGGTGATCCACTGTCACGCCTTGGGTTAGAAGGAAGTAAAACCAAAGCAGATATTCTGATTGGTTTGAATTCTGACATTACTTTGAAAGCCAGAAATTTAGAATTGCTAGCCCCCCACAATATTTTAGATCCAATGCCAGAGCTTCCAATTAATTGGGAGGACAATCTGTTCTTACCTTTCAATTGGAGCTATGTTTCATTTGTCTTTGACAACACTAAAATTGTTGACCCGCCAAAAACATTTGTTGATCTTGCCAATGATCCTCGAGATTATAAAATCATAATACAAGACCCTAGAACATCACCAGCTGGATTAGCACTAATTTTATGGATTAAGACAATTTATGGTAATAAGGCTTCTGAGATTTGGTCTAATTTATCAGAAAAGATTTTGACAGTAACAAAAGGTTGGTCTGAAGCTTATGGAATGTTCACAGCTGGTGAATCTGAGATGGTACTATCTTTCTCTACATCACCAGCATATCATCAAATCATAGAAAATGATAATACAAAGTCCGCTCTGATTTTGGAGGAAGGTCATTATGTTTATCTCGAGCTTGCAGCTAAGGTTAAAGGATCCAAAAACTCTGATTTAGCAGATAAATTTATGAAATTCATTTTATCACCGGATTTTCAAAGCATAATTCCACTTACAAATTGGTCATATCCAGTCAAGCTTCAGGAAAGCAGCTGGCCACCAGAGTTTCAAGATTTACCCTATCCCACCAAA
The DNA here is from genome assembly GCA_029243395.1 of Paracoccaceae bacterium. Classification (GTDB taxonomy): domain Bacteria; phylum Pseudomonadota; class Alphaproteobacteria; order Rhodobacterales; family Rhodobacteraceae; genus CACIIZ01. Next base: position 243,706 of record JAQWSE010000002.1, read on the forward strand.
GCTTTGTTCTTGAATGAGGATGAAGCCAGTAAACTCATTGAAATTGCGTTAGATGAATGGCTCACCATAATGTCAAGATAAACGCTAATAATATAGTTTTTACACTATCGCTCCTATTTCTCACATTCATGACAATAGGTGCCATGGCCGTTACACTTGTATGGTCTGGGGAAAGACTAGTTTTATTATCCAGTTATGAACTTACTGTTCTTATTTTTACCCTGAAACAAGCCATATTGTCTTCAACTTTAAGTTGCTGTTTGGCAATCCCCATTTCTAGGGCGTTATTCAGAAAAGATTTTTTATTAAAAGAATATTTAGTCAGTTTTTTAGGAATTCCTTTTATTTTGCCGACCATTGCTGCAATTTTTGGTCTCATCTTAGTTTTTGGCAATAATGGTCTCTTAAACTCCTTACTAGTTTTCCTAGGCCTACCCAAACTAACAATTTATGGGTTACCAGGAATTCTCATAGCGCATGTTTTTTTTAATTTACCTCTAGCTGTTAGAATATTGTTACTTGCCTGGAATGAAATTCCAAACGAGCAATTCAAACTTGCAGCTTCTCTAGATTTTACAAGAACTGATTTTTTCCGTCACATTGAATTACCCATGTTAAAATCTGCTCTTCCTAGGTTATTTCTTTTAATATTTTTGATTTGTGTCACGAGCTTTTCTATAGCTCTGACTTTGGGTGGTGGCCCGAGCTCAACGACATTGGAGGTTGCAATTTATCAGGCAGTACGTTTTCAGTTAGATTTTTCTAAAGCTGCCTCTTTAGCTTGTTTTCAGTTTATGATGTGCGGCTCAGTCGCTTTTCTTTTGTTGATGGTAGGTAAAAGAAATTCGTCATTCAAGGCTTTGGATTTAAAAGTTAAGATCAATAATGCTTCATTCTTTAACCAAGGAATATTTGACTACGTGTGGATTTTTCTAATCTTTTGTTTTTTGTTAGTTCCACTCTTGCTACTATTTTACCATGGCTTAGGTGGTTTTTTTGAGCTCCAAACTACCGTTTATTTGGCTGCATTAAATTCACTGGTTCTATCTCTTCTATCAGGGTTTTTTGGAGTTCTCATAGCATTTTCTATTTCGTTATGGGTTGCTACTCCAGTATCTAATTCTTACAGCAAATACATAGAAATTCTTAGTATCTTCATTTTGGCCTCTTCCCCTATAGTAATGGGAACTGGTATCTTTCTTATGTTAAAACCAATCATTTCTTATGAATATCTTACCCCATTACTAGTTATCTGCGTGAATGTGACTATGAGCTTACCTTTCATGCTACGCGCATTAATCCCTGCAGTAAGTGCAGTTGAACAAGATCTAGGTAGATTGGCTGATAGCTTAAACATCGTGGGAGTTGATAGGATTAGAAATATCATTTTTCCGAGGGTGTCTTCAGCTATGGGGCTCTCTTTTGGGATAGGTTCAGCTTTATCTATGGGAGATTTAGGGGTGATAACATTTTTCTCATTTGGTGAATTCCAGACATTGCCTCTAGCAATATATAGATTGATGCTGTCCTACCGCATTGAACATGCATTTAGTGCTGCCTTATTGCTTGTTATGATTTGTTTCCTCCTTTTCCATTGCTTTGACCTGTTGGGGAAATATTATGCTTCGCGTTAGAAACTTACGAACAGGTTATAAAGACTTTCAACTTTCCGCAAATTTTGCAGTCCAGGAGCGTTCGCTAGTAGCCATTGTTGGTCCTTCTGGGTCAGGAAAAACAACTTTAATAAATACTATTGCGGGTTTCTTACCTGTTAATATTGGTGATGTGGAATGGAAAGAAGGAAGTATCACTAGTTTATCTCCTGGAAGGAGACCTGTTAGTGTATTATTTCAGGATCACAATTTATTCCCGCATCTTAATGTTGAAAGAAATGTTTCAATAGGATTGAAGGCCAACCTAAAATTAGATCCTAGCGAAAAGGAGAAAGTATTTGAAACTATTAGAAAAGTGGGATTAGAGAAATATATCACTAAAAAGCCTTCTGAACTATCAGGTGGACAAAGAACTCGGATAGCGCTGGCTAGAGTTATGCTTCGATGCAAACCATTACTGTTATTGGATGAAGCTTTTTTAGGTTTAGGTCCGGCATTACGTTTAGAAATGTTGGCTTTGATAATGGATTTTGTGCACGAAGAGAATATGACACTTTTGATGGTTACTCATGACATTAATGATGCCATCAAATTAAACCAGAAAATCATCTTTACACATGATGGCCAAGTTATTGGTCCCATGGACATAGCTGAATTCCTGGGATCTTCTGATTTGAGGTTTAGACAATATTTGGGAAGTTGAAAAAAGAAATCTAATTTTTTGCCGTAAACTAACCTTATTTTAAATAGTGTTATTTCAGGTGAATTTTCAAGAGAGTTTTAGAGAATTCAAAATTTTTAAACTTATTCAATAAATCCATACCGAGCAAGGATTTATTGGGACCCTCAAAATTCTCGGAAACGACCAACAATTCTGATGGACCGAGTTGGTGATTATATACTTTCACATCTTCAATGGTTACCTGTTTTGCAAAAATAGAACCATTTGCTGTATCAAGCTGTGTTATTTCGGGTTCAACTTTGATATTCTGACCCAGGTAGGTTAGATCCTCTTTAGAAAGTAGAGTGCGTGTTGCTCCCGTATCGACGAGGAATGTTATTGGTTTTTTATTTAATTCTAGGGTCAAATAAAAATGACCATCAGGGGCTTTTTGAATGATCAAGTTGCCATTAGAGGATGCTTGTAATTCGTATTGCTTATGGAGAATATTTAAGCGAATATCAGCCCAAATATAGTAGCAGGCTATCGCTCCAAAAAATATCAGAAACCAAATTGATAAATTTTGTAGGTTTTTATTCAAGTGTCTTCTGTTAGATAAGAGAAATAGCACTAGCAAGATTACTAATATTACCACTAAATATAATAGACTAGAAAAATTAATATTAGAAAAGCTCATACGAAATCTTAGGGTATTTTTAGGAATATTAATAGTGGAAGTGAGTTTTATAAGTATGGGTAGGTTTTGAGTAAAAATGGGAGGATTCAGGTATTTAGTTTAACGTTAAACTAAATAAATAGTGTGATTTTAATAATCATAGATTTAGCCTTAGATTTTTTCAGTTTGTCAGTTACTACTTGATGATGTATAAGACTATTGTCAAGGGTAGCATATATGGTGGTAGGTAGTTTTGAGTAAAGATCTGGATTTAAAGGCAATGCAAGAGTCGAGGAATTTTCTTGTAGGCAAAATAGTGAACACACCTATGTTAGAGCTTTCTGGCACCAAAATTAAAAATTTTATGCCAAAGAACACTGATGTCAGGATGAAGCTAGAGTTATTTCAGCATACTGGATCCTTTAAAAGCAGAGGGGCACTCCTAGCTGTGAACAAACTTTCAACAAAACAAAAAAAAATTGGAGTAGTTGCTGTCAGTGCAGGAAACCATGCGTTGGCTGTATCCTGGGCTGCAAATTGTGCTAACTTACATGCAAAAGTTGTGATGCTTGAAAAATCAGATCCCATTCGTATACAGGGGTGTAGGAACTTTGGAGCTGAGGTAATTTTATGTTCCGACGTAAGAGAAGCTTTTTCTACGATGGAAGGCATCGCCAATTCAGAAGGTAGGGTCATTTTGCAACCTTTCGATTCCAAAGAAATGATCCTCGGTTCAGCTTCGTGCGGCCTCGAAATCATTGAAAATTTCCCAGAACTTGAAGTGGCAATAATACCGGTTGGTGGCGGAGGTTTAATTTCAGGAATTGCGGCAGCAATCAAGCAGTCAAAACCCTCAACAATTATTTATGGGGTAGAACCTGAAGGAGCTGATTCTATGTATAGGAGTTTTCAAAGCCAAAAAGCACTCAAACTGGACACAGTGGATACAATTGCTGATAGTCTTGGTGCTCCTATGGCTATGAGTTATTCTTTTGGAATAGCCCAAAATTTTGTTGATGCTATTGTCCGGGTTAGGGATGAAGAACTTGTTTCAGCAATGAAACTTATGCGGGACAATTTGAACTTTATGGTTGAACCTGCTTGCGCAGCATCTTTAGCTGGGCTTTTAGGGCCATTGAAAGAAATGGTTGGGGAGAAGGCCATTTCTATAATAGCATGTGGCTCGAATATTTCTTACGAGCGTTATCAAAAGTTGGTCTAGGGCCGTTAGGATTATCGAATTTTTCCGTAAAGCGTAGGATCGTGTTTAAGGAAAAGTCTTTAACTGGGTATAGCATCAAAAAATATTGGAGCATGTGTGAATTTAGCAAGAAAAAACATTGTGGTCACCGGAGCCGCTAGTGGAATAGGTGAGGCATTGGCTAGGCATTTTGTCAAGTTGAAGGCAAACGTTTTTTAGCTGACATAGACCAACCGAGATTAAGTCTTGTTGCGGAGACATTGAGCTGCTCCTATTATGTATGTGACGTAGCAAATGAGGAGAATATCCTTGCGCTAGTGAATCAGGCAGATACTGAATTAGGCCAAATAGACCTATTTTGTTCTAATGCCGGAATCCTTTTTAAGGGTGAAGCAGCCCCTCTAGCGTTAGATGAGCAATATTGGATGAAATCTTGGTGTGTTAATGTTATGTCACATGTTTATGCAGCTCGGTATGTTTTACCTCAAATGATACAAAGGCAATCAGGTTATTTCCTTCAGATAATATCAGCTGCAGCTTTGCTATCACAGATAGGAGCACCAGCTTATTCTGCTACCAAAAGCGCTGCATTGAGTTTTGCAGAGTCATTAGCAATTAGTTATGGTCATAAGGGGATTAAAGTTTCTGCAGCATGTCCCCAGTACGTGGCAACACCCATGCTTGGTTTTGAAGACACCAAGCTACCGAGAGATGCTAAGAACTTAATTTCTGCCGATGAAGCAGCACTACGAATTATTGATGGGGTGCTCCAAGAAAAGTTCTTAATCCTTACAGATTCCGATTTAATAAAATTCTTTGAACGAAAACGCAAAGATTACGATCAATGGATAATCGGAATGCAAAGGTTGCAAAATAAAATTGCTCATGAAACAGGAGAAATAAATTTAGACCATATGTATAAATTTATTTAGGTGAGGTCTATCAATATAAAAACGGGTGTTTTTCACGAACATTCAGAAATCATTTTATTCAAGGCTTAAAATATTATTTCTTAACACACCAATATTTGAAATTTCAATTTCTAAAAAATCCCCATTTTGTAGAAATTGATGAGGGTCTTGGCTCATTCCAGAGCCTTCTGGAGACCCAGTGGCAATAATGTCGCCTGCTTTTAAAGTAAAAATTGTGGAAATATAAGCAATTATTTCCGCAGACTTAAATATCATTTTTCCAATTTTTGTTTTTTGGACCAGTTGATTATTTAGTTTTGTAGTAAGTAGAAAATTTTCTTGTTGAAGTTCCTTTTGATTAACGAGGACACATGGCCCACAGGAGCTAATATATTCAAAATTCTTTCCAGCAAAAATGCTATGTTTCTGCCAATCACGAATGGAACCATCATTTACGATAGTAAATCCAAAAATATGCTTGTGAGCGTCTTCACGTCTTATATTCTTACCTGATTCTCCAATAATGAGGCCTAATTCTCCTTCATAATCAAGTGATTGTCCTGCACGTCCCTTTGGAACAATAATGGGGGAATCAGAACCAACAAAACAATCTGGTCCTTTAGAGAAAAGAATCATTTCAGTGTTTTCGCTTAATGAGGAATCCAGTACATATTTTTTAGGATAATTTAACCCAACGCAGATAATTCGACTGCTTCGACAAATCGGAGGTAACATTTCTACATGCTGAACCCAGTATCCTTGCTCATTTTTTTTTATACTGTGTCTTAAATCATCAACGGCATTTTTTTCTATTACAGATCTAATACACTGATGCTCCAGTCTAAATTTTTTTGAAACGGGATAAACTTTTCCTTCACGGTATTCGCCAAAGGTATTATAACCATTAATTCTAAAATTTGAGATTCTTAACATTATTCTAAGTATTAATCGTCTTTCTTATATACAGAGCCTAATAGTAATCAATGCTAATCCATATACTTGTTCGCATTCAATTTAGTTCGTATTCCTTCGATTATCTTATCAATTTTGGTAGTGTCTGACTTTGTTTTCTCAATTAATGTGGCCAATTTTTCTATTTCATTAGAAAAATCTTGGCTTTGAGTATTTGAGTCCATTAGCCTCAGTTGCGTTTTTCGTATTATGGCGGCTAGCGCTGTGTCCTTTTCCATAAGCTGTAAGAAACTTATCTTAGGTATATAACTGGCGAAGACTGGAAATTTACCGGTTTTTGCTGTGACTGTTCTTTTTGTATTTAATATAATCGACGACTCACCAAAGATCTCGCTATCACCAATTTCATTTAATTTCAGCCCATCAGGGGTGTAAAGAATAACTGTCCCTTCTTTGATTAAATAAACAGCATCTGGTTCATCGCCAGCTGAATAAATTACTTCATAGGGCTTCCAGTTTATAATCTTTGGAGTTAAGGACATCTACACATCAATACATTATTTCCCATTCCTATTCAATTTTTATAAAATTATTGAGGTAATCAATAACCTACATTGGACAACCACCATTCTTTTCCAGTTTTGGTTTGAATATAATCTGGCCATGCGAAATGGATTGGTGGGTCATAATCGCATAGAGGTGGAATCCATTTGGATCCATGAATACCTCCGCCAGTTCTCTTCGTGAATTCATTTTTGGCTTTTTTTAGTTTATCAGGGTTTGTCAGCATGGTTGTAAATGATAAACCTATGGTCTTTGCAGCAGTCATAATCATTGGATCAATTGTTTCTGGAATGCCACCCAGGGCATTCATAACCCAATTAGGAAATGAAAAACCTTTGACTGGAGCTAACATTGGTCTTGCTATGTATAATCTGGCAGTGGGCACGTGCCAGCACATTTCTGTATAATCGTCTGATGTAAAGTTCAACTGTGAGGGTGGTAGATCTTTGCGAACAATTTCTTCAGCCACTTTGGGATCTATAATTTTTTCGGATTCCTCCAAAAAGGGGTTTTTGGTTTTGGATAATCCAAGATTACTTCTTATATCGTTGGCTATTTGCTTAGCTTTCACTCCCCAGACAGGAGTACCAACTTCCTTTAAAGCCTCGAAAACCAAATTAGAAATAGCATGATTGGGCAGACCGGGGCGTGATTTCGAAATCCAGTGCTTGCTAAATTTGCAATTAGTCATTTTTGCCGCTGCTGATGCATTGTTATCAAGGAAAGTCGTCACTTTCTGAGCCTGCTCAATAGTTGGGACCCTAATCATGTATTGTAATTCTGATATTTGAGGAGCTAAGTTGTCGGCAGTTGCTTGACCGGAAGTTAAAATGATTTCATTCATGGACCAGCTACCGTTATGGGGTAGCATTGAGTCTCTAAGGCTACGAGAGCTCGAATACATTAGAAAAAGTGCATCATTGGCACCAGGTGTCCTTGCTTCTGAGTGTGATTGCGGGATTGGTGCATTTTGGTCAATTTGTCGGTTTAGCCAGTTCTCTGGTTCAAGGCTTTCAAAGCGATAAATCATTGCAAAGGCTGCACCACAATGTATATTCCAGCGGACTGTGTTGCACCATGGTATCATATAGCATGGGTGAAAGCTTATCATGGCATCTAAACCATCATAATAACCGTGGGCGGCATGTATTGGTTTAGATCCTCTCAATTTTTCTGCAGGTTCTCCGGTAAAACAAAGTGTGCCTTTAATATTGTGTTTTTCCATTGTTGCCTTCGTAGCCAATAGACCGCCAAGTGCACTAATCCCAAGGGCTGAGTGAGGATCGGTGTGTCCACTAGCATGTTGGGACAAATTCTCTCTAGGTGACTGATATGTTGTGGCTGCCTGGCACTGTCCTGGAACAGCATCATACTCGGCGTAGGTTGCTAGATTAGGTCCATTACCATTGCCCCATTCTGCATGAAATGCAGTTGGCATTCCAGCCGAATTTCTTTCTACCTTAAAACCATTTTTCTTCAAGATATCTATATAAAAATTTACTGATTCATATTCTCTCCAGGCAGGTTCAGCTAGCTCCCAGATGATTTGATTCCACCTAGACAGGTTCTCAGCATTTGCATTGACCCACTTAAAAACAGTTTTACTTATTTCACTAGTCATTGGCTCATTCTTGTATATTTTTTTTCTAGAGGAATTCACCCAACAGATTTATATCAATTTTTATTTATTCAGAAAGCAAGAAGCTCTTCCTTCCATTTTGAGGGTAGTAGCGCCTATTCGTACTCTTTTAGCTTGATTTTTTAGTTTTTGACTTAGGTTTACAGCATTTCTTTTCTTGGGACTCGGAAGTGTTACAGCTATGTGGGAGGCTTGTCTCAAAGATAATTCATTAGTTTTCTTACCAAAGCGTTTCATTGCAATTGATGACATTCCAAAATAACCTTTCCCAGTTTCAGCAATATTTAAATAAACCTCTAGAATTCTTTTCTTTGGCCACAAGGTTTCAATTAGAACTGTCATGAATGCTTCCAGCCCCTTTCTCAGCCAGGATCTATCACGCCACAAGAAAAGATTTTTTGCAACCTGTTGGCTAATGGTTGAGGCTCCTCTCAGGGTGCCTTGTTTCCTGACTTTAAAGATTTCAGAGAGATCGAAACCATGGTGGGCACAAAAATTTGAGTCTTCTGAGGCCACTACTGACAATAAAATATTCTCTCCTAAGTGATCTAAAGGTGTCCACTCCAACTCTACACTTTCTTGTAGGGTCATTTTTTCTGAAATAATTACAGATGTAGTGGTGGGGTTAACCCATCTTAGAAGTATGATAAGTATCAAGAATGCCCCTATTATGGTGATTAATATCCTTATCATCCATTTGACTGCATTCACCAGTCTGGTTTTCTTTTTGAAGGGGAGGTTCTTACTCATCAATCTGATACCATGGGTATTTGGCATTAGTTTTAGTATAAGATTATTTGCCAAATAAAGATATGTAATTCCAAATGGCTGGTACAAATTATCCTTTTCACTTTTGTTGCTACAATGTTATAGAGTAGCTAAATAATCATGGAGGGAATGAAGTAATTCTCTCATGTGATTTGGTTAAATGCGAGGTTTTTATGGAAATAGAATTTCACGGGGTTAGAGGCTCAATCCCGATTCCATCAGAAAATTTTTTGGAGTATGGGGGCAACACTACTTGCATAGAAATAAGTTCTAAAGACTTTCAGTTAATAATTGATGCTGGCTCAGGATTTAAGAATGTCAGAATTAGTGATGAGAGGCCAACTTTTTTGATTTTTTCTCACTTTCACCACGATCACTTACAAGGATTACCTTTCAATGAGGCACTCTTTTCTACGAAACATCAGATTCATATTGGATCTGGTCTGGTAGGAAAAGAAGGACTCGAGGAGGCCTTATCGACGGCCTTTACTCCGCCTTTATTCCCGCTGGATTTAATTGGAGGTAATTTTGCTTTTAACCTTATGAATTTTGAAACTTTTCAGGCGGCGGCAATTGATTTTTTTTCTATAAAAACATTCCCACTTTCTCATCCTGGCGGAGCGGCCGGCTACAAGATAACCGCAGGGAATAGGTCTATAGTTTGCGGTTTAGACCACGAGTATGGATTGGACAAAAAACTCGATGCTCATTTTCAAGGTGCATCAGATAATTCCAATTTAGTTATTTGGGATGGTATGTTTACCAATTCAGAACTCAAGGATAAGCAAGGTTGGGGGCATAGTACCATCGAACAGGCAATTGCATTTTCATCTACTTGTAATCCAAATTTACTTTGTATCACTCATCATTCTCCACAAAGGAAAGATCAGGAACTTAATCAATTAGCTCGTGATTTATTGCCAGGTAGAGTTAAATTCGCTAAGGAAAATACAAAGTTTGAAATTTCATGATAGAACGTAAAACTAAAGAGGCATAAATGGAGAAAATTACCTACAATACTGGGCAATATGTTTTTAAGGCCGGTGATAAGTCCGATAAAGTGTTTCTCTTAATGGAAGGCGAGGTAGGAATTTTTTTACCAACCAATGAAACACAGCAACCAAACCACAAGATAGAAATAAATGAGATATTTGGAGAAATGGGTGTTATAGAAGGAAAACTTCGTATGGCTGATGCGAGATGTTTGTCATCAGCCACGATTATGGCAATTTCAAAGGATCAATTTGAAAAAAAAATAGAAAGTTCTGATCCGTTCATAAGAGGACTGATAAGAATCTTGTCTTCTCGGGTCAGGGCATTACAGAAGAATAAGTAAGTATTTTTCAAAATTGAAGATTGAGTCAATGCAAGATAATTTCATCAAAGGAAATTGATTTCAATTGGAAAAAGACTGGAACAAGGTTATTTAGTTTTCTAAATAAAACTTAAAATTACATGAAAAAAAAACTAATAATATATTCTACTACTGATGGGCAGACTTTGTTAATTTGCCAAAGAATCAAGGAAATTTTAAATGAAAAAGCAGAAGTTTCACTGTTAGCATTACCTGAATGTTCAGAAAATGATTTAAAAAAAGTTGATCATATAATACTTGGTGCCAGCATTAGATATGGCAAACATAAACCAGCAGTTCACAAGTTTGTAGAACTGAATAGGAAAATCTTGGAAGAAAAAAGAACAGCTTTTTTTACAGTTAATGTTGTAGCTAGAAAACAAAATAAAAACAGTCCTGCAACAAACCCATATTTGAAGAAATTTCTTAATACCACTTCTTGGAATCCTGATGTTTTAGGAGTATTTGCAGGCAAAATAGATTATCCCAAATATGGGTTTTTCGATAAACATGTCATTCGGTTAATAATGTATATTACAAGAGGACCTACTGACATGAAAGGAACTTATGAGTTCACAGACTGGAAAAAAGTCAAGGATTTTGCCACCGAGCTAAATTAGTTGCCTTAACAGATGGCTTACCATTAGAGGGCTGGTCTTATCGCATAAAATCCATAAAATTATTTAAACTAATTTTGTCATTAATGAAAAGAATCAGTATTAGAAAAACTCTTATAAGCAAGGACAATTCGGTTATTTAAATTCAAATTTGTTAAAAGAATTATTAAAAGAGGGTATAGAACTACCCTCTTTTAAAAACCAATTATTAAATTGATCCTTTAATTTTACAAAAGCCTTTTTCAGTCAGGCAGCTTTTTTAGATAAAGATTTTGCAGAGCTCCTAATGGCAATCTGCTTGGGTTGCTCAGCTTCAGGAACATTTTTGTGTAGAGAAATGACTAGCATGCCATTTACCAACTCTGCATCTAAAACGTCGATGTTTTCAGCCAGTCGAAATTGTCTGTTGAACGGTCGCTTTGCTATCCCACGGTGAATGAAAGAAGTGGGTTCGCATTCATCTTCCGTTGAGGATGCCGTTACTGTCAATATGCTATCCTTCATCTCAGCACTAATATCTCTTTCTGAGAATCCAGCAAGCGCTAGTGAGATTTTATAATCCGTATCACTCACTTTCTCTATGTCATAAGCTGGGTAGGATTGGTCCTTAAAATTCGCTATTCGGTCAAATTCATCAAATAAATTATCGAAGCCGACAAAAGATTTTATTAATGGACTAGTTATAAAAGTCATGATTTTCTCCTTTTTTAAGCAAGATAAGATTCAGTCCTTAAAGCAACTCAACCTTGGTTTGTTTGTGGCCCTATGTAAGCGACCACAGTTTTGATATGGGTGCTATCTACTCAATTTCAAGCGTCTTGAAAATATTTAATAATTATTGTTAGTGCTCTTTTCCAAAGAAACACCACCGTCACAAGACCCACCAGAACTACAAGAGATGGAATCACTTTTTGACTGGTTAGCTACCCCACCAAATGTTTTAAGGTTTTCCGTGTTCGAACCAGTATTTAAGGTTAAGCCACTACTAAAACCCTTTTCTTTTCCCCATACATTTAATTTACCTATATTAAGGTTCTTAAGTTGTTTTTTCCCCGGGAAAATTAATAAAACCTCTCCTGTGTCCATATCAACCATCGTACCGCGCACCTCATGTGGTTGCCCCGATGCCATAGAAATACCAAAAAGTGTTAACATTAAATAATTCATTTATTTGAACTTGCTTGAGGATTTAATTATTAAATGGTTATATATTAAAATTATTGGCTTTAAGATAAAACGTCTTATGAGCCAACTTGTTTATCTAGTTTTCCGTTTGGTAAGACAAATATTATATGAAAATGAAAAATTTTAAAAGGTTTGCCATGATTATTTTTTGCCTTGGTTCAAATTGTAGAAAGATTTTTTAGAAGTGCTTAACATCTATGCAACTTTCTTTTGGTCATGGAACCTCAAGAAAAGCATTTCTGACGGCTCTTGTTGATGGGACGATTCTTATATGATATATCACGGAGATTCAAATCTAGTGGGTAATTTCCCCCATGCAAAAAAATAATTCTTACTTATTTAATGCCCTATTTAGTTACAACCTAGGGTTCAATCTTGAGAAAAAAAACCAAGTTAGCTGTGTCACAATATGACAATATGAATTGAGGCAATGGATTGGATATAGAAGAGTTTATCAACCGAGAGCGAATAGTCGATCTAAGTTTCTTTAATTTTGAAAATGCCGTAACTGCTGCCTATTATGCCAATGAAAAGCTAGAAATACAGAAGACAAATAAGAATTTTGCAAAATTTTTTCCTATATTAGGAAATGTTACCAATGCTTATTTTCCAAATGTGTTGAAGCAACTTGGAATTCCTGAAGAACAGATTTTACAGTTTGAATCACAAATTGAAGAGAAGGGATCGGTCTTAATACCACAGATTAAAATAATTATTGATGGTGAAGAACGGATGTTCTCATTACTTTCTGCCAAGACGAGGAATGACGATTTCTCTTTTCTTAACGGGGTACAGGGACAATTCGTTGATAGAACGAACGAGTGGGTTCTTAGAAAAGAAAGAGAAGAATTAATCGCACAAAAGGAACGTGACAGTGATTTAATTAAAGAGAAAAGTCTTCAACTAGAAAATTTAGCGACGCGGTTGGCAAAATACCTGTCTCCTCAAATCTATCAAAGTATTTTTGAGGATAAGGAAATGGTAGAGTCAAAACATTCTAGAAAAAATCTCACCATTTTCTTTTCTGATATTGTAAAATTTACTGATATTACAGATTCTACTGAGCCAGAGAGACTAGCTACTATTGTTAATTCTTATTTGTCTGAAATGTCTGCTATAGCACTGGAATATGGAGGCACAATAGATAAATTTATTGGTGATGCCATTCTTATCTTTTTTGGCGATCCTGAAACTAAAGGGGATGTGGAAGACGCCCTAAGCGCTATTGAGATGTCGATAAGAATGCAAAAACGAGTAATGGAACTGCAAAAAAACTGGAAAAAATTGGGCTTGACCGATGGACTGACGGTAAGAATGGGTGTCTCCACCGGTTTTTGCACCGTAGGAAATTTTGGTTCAGATCTAAGATTGGATTACACAGTATTGGGTAGCCCAGTTAACTTGGCGGCTAGATTACAAGGCATGGCAGAGCCTGGAGAAATTGTCATAGATGAAACTACCCAGAATCTTGTAGGGGATGAATTGGATGTTATTAAACACAAAACCTTTACCCCTAAAGGCTTTGTTAGGCCAATAAATACATTCAAAGTGGAACGTTTTAAGAAAATAGAGCATAGAAAGTTAAATAGAAAACTTTCCCGAGCAGGTAAAAGGGTAGAAATAAACGTTATTGATAGTTCTGACATAAGAGCCGCTCTTGAAGAGTTAAAACAGATCCAAGATGCATTTGAGAAAGAGTATGCTGAAGATTATAAGGAAAAGAAATAAGAATTATCAATTAAACTTGGGTTTTTTTCTGTTTGAAGGCTGTTAATTCAGCTAGAGAGATGGGTTTGTCAAAATTTATCCAGCAAGAGTTTTATGTTCCGATCTTACATTTCTTTGATTTGCTTGAAGATCGTAGAAGGGGTGTCAGTACTCAACAAAACTTTGAGTTAGGTGATTTGGGTGTTTCTAGTCATCTTGGTAATAAATATCAGCCTGTTGGTTACAGAAGGCTTAGGCAGGTTTTAAGGTTAGCAAGGCGCATGAACCCGCAATCAACGTTTGTTGACATCGGGTGTGGTCTGGGAAGACCCATTATTCTTGCCTTAGAATTGGGTTTTCCAAACGTCATTGGTATTGATATATCTGATAAACTAATAGATTTATGCAAGAAAAATATCCCTAAGGGGCAAGACAACGTGAAATTGACATGCTGTGACGTAGAAGATTACTGTTTTCCGATCGGGTCTTTAACTGTTTTTCTTTTTAATCCTTTTGATAGGAACCGATTAGAGAATCTAGTTTCAAAACTGGAAGAAACGAATTCCAATTGTCTTATTATTTATTTCAATCCAAAATATTATGATGTATTTAAAAAAAACAAACTGGTCAGGGAATTGAAGTGGCAAAATTTTGGTCTCTTTGAGGAGAAATGCCATTTTTACAGGTGCTGAATATGACAAGATATCTTTTTTGGTACTGGATTAGTGACTCTAAAGATAAAATGACTTACGCTTTAGAGTAAATAGGGCTTTTTTAGTCAAAGCTGTTTCTTTGATTGCTATTTTTTGGAGAAAATTCATGAGTAGATTACTATTTTTTTTCATTTTATTTATGTCTACAGCATTTCTAGCTAAGGCTGATATCGACGACAAAGGTGTGCAAGCACTTTTGGATGGCGATTATGAGACCGCTTACAATGAATTAATGCCTTTGGCTGAACGCGGCCATCCTAGGTCGTTATACAATATTGGTTATATGTATTTTTATGGCGCCGGTCTTGAACAAAACTTTAATGAGGCTTTTAAATTTTATGAGCAAGCAGCTGAAAAAGAATTTCCTATGGCTTTCCATCAAATAGGTTATTATTTTGATGATGGCATTGGTAGAGAAGTCAATGTTCAGGAAGCGGTAAAATGGTATGAAAAAGCTGCGGAAAAAGGAGTTTTAATCTCTCATCACAACTTAGGTTTTATCTATGAGACAGGAAGATTAACCGGGAAAAGTGATTATGCTGAAGCAGCTCGCAGGTATAAGTTTGCTGCAGAGGGGGGGAATGCAGACTCACAAGTTAATTTAGGAATTTTGTATGATGATGGATTAGGAGTAATTCAAGATGATAAGGAGGCTGTCAGGCTGTTTACTCTTGCAGCAAATCAAGGATTTCCAAATGGTATGTTTAGGTTAGCGCTCATGTATATTCATGGCGAGGGTGTTACACAAGATGATAATAAAGGCTTAGAGCTAATTACCAAAGCCGCCGAATTAAATTTGCCGGAGGCTCAACATGATCTGGGGCTATATTATGCGGATGGACAACTCGGAGTTAAACAAGACAAATCAATTGCTGCGCAATGGTATCGGCGAGCAGCGGAACAAGGTTATGCAGGCTCCCAAGTTAATTTGGGAATCTTATATGATAACGGTGATGGAGTTCCATTAAATGATGAAGAGGCATTCAAATGGTTTACGCTGGCTGCAAACCAAAACCAGCCTTTAGGTCAGTACTATCTCGGCACTATGTACGAATTTGGAGAAGGTATAGCTCAGAATTTTGAAGAAGCCGGTAGTTGGTATAGTACTGCGTGCGACAATAGTAATGAGCCTAGCTCTTGCTTTAGGCTGGGGTTTTTATTCGAGAACGGGTCCCTTACTAGCGATAATCCTTTTTTAGTTCCTTCACTTTTTGAAAAGGCCGCTGAAGGAGGCAATGTTGAAGCTCAATTTAGACTAGGTACTATACTTTATTTTGGCGAATTAAACGGGTTAATTGATAAGGTCCAAGCTTATATGATGTTTAATATTGCTGCTATGAATGGGCATGAAACTGCTATCGAAAATAGGGACGTGATGGTAGGAGAACTTACTTCTGCAGAACTAGAAAAAGGCCAAAGCCTATCAAAACAGTGCTTGGAAAAAAATTTAAAAGACTGCATTTGTTGGGACTGTCTTCAATCATCGAATTAATGAGACAAATAGTTATAATCGAAGAATGGATGAAGGGGACATGAGTGCAAAGAAGCCTGTTACGCTTGTTGTCGGAGCGGGAGATTATTTAGGTTCTGCGATTGCAAAAAGATTTTCAAAAGGTGAATTAAAAATAGCCGCCTCTCGAAGAAGAGGAAATTTGACAAACCTGATTGAATCAATACGGGGTTCTGGCGGAGAAGCTATTGGTTTTCATTCTGATGCCAGAAGTGAAAAGGAAGTCAGGGACCTGATAAAGAATGTTGAAACCCAATTAGGCCCTATAGATGTATGTATTTATAATGTAGGAGGAAATGTGAAATTTCCCATTCTCGAAACGACTAGTCGGGTTTATCGTAAAGTTTGGGAAATGTGTGCTTTGGGAGGGTTTCTTGTCGGGAAAGAGGTCCTCCGATATATGCTTCCTAGAAAAAGGGGTACCATTTTATTTACAGGAGCATCAGCCAGTATAAGAGGAAAAAGCGGTTATTCTGCTTTTTCAGGAGGCAAACAAGCTTTACGTGCGCTGGCTCAAAGCATGGCTAGAGAAGTGGGTCCTAAGGGTATTCATATCTCGCATGTTATCATCGATGGATTGATAGAAAACGATAATACGAGATCATTGTTCCCAGAAGATTTTGACTCTAGACCCAAAGATGGCATCTTACAGCCGGCTGAAATAGCTGAGGTATACTGGCAGCTGTATCGGCAACCTAAGAGTGCTTGGACTTTTGAAACCGAGCTTCGGCCGTATTCAGAGTCTTTTTAGCCAAGAAGAATTATATTTGAATGGCAACCGAAAGCACCTTTATTCTAACTCAATTAGGAGATCTTTCGCATCAATTTGGGTACCAGTTTTTACATAAATTTTTCTTATTTTTCCTTCTCGTTCGGCATTAAGTGCAGTTTCCATTTTCATAGCTTCAATGGTCAGCAAAACGTCACCTTTTTTGATCGGTTGCCCTTCCTTTACCGCCACTAATGTGATCGCTCCAGGCATCGGGGCAGATATATGTTTGGGGTTCTTTAATTCTGCTTTTGGTTTTTCTTTAACTTTATTTTTCATAATACCCTGGTCAGTAATTCTGATAATTCTTGGTTGCCCGTTTAACTCAAAAAAGGCCTTAATTTCTCCTTCCTCATTTATTTCACTTATGGCTTGAAGACGAATTTCTAGGGTTTTTCCAGGATCAATTTCGACACTTAATTCTTCACCATTTTTCATTCCATAAAAATATATGTCACTTGGTAGAGTTCTTACAGGCCCGTAGATAGAATGGTGTTTTAGATACTCAGCAAAAATCTTTGGATACATTAGATAGCTACAGAAGTCTTCTTCATCTATTTCACTTAGAGAAAGATCAGAACAAGCCTTATCTCGAATTTTATCCAAACTTTCTTGCTTTATTCTTGATCCTGGTCTGCTAGTAAAAATTTCACCCTTTCCAAGAGCTTTTTTGACTATTGATTTAGGAAAACCACCTGGTGGTTGACCTAAGTTACCTCTAAGCATGTCAAGAACCGATTCGGGGAAAGCAACTTCTATTTTGGGATCTTGCACTTGTTCTTTGGTTAACCCTTGAGAGATCATCAACAAGGCCATATCTCCAACCACTTTTGAAGAGGGAGTGACTTTGACAATATCTCCAAACAATTGGTTTACATCAGAATAGGTTTTTGCAATTTCTGGCCATTTATTGGTTAATCCCAAGCTTTTGGCTTGGGATAGCAGATTGGTAAATTGCCCCCCGGGCATTTCGTGGAGATATACTTCAGAGGCTGGAAAGGTTACACCTTGGTCGAAAGCGCTATATTGCTTTCTAACGGTTAGCCAATAATTTGATATATCCCTGACTTCATCAATTCTAACAGATGACGCTCTTTCAGTATTTTGTAGAGTTTCTAGAATTGAGCCAAGACAGGGTTGGGATGTGCTTCCAGAAAAAGCATCCATTGCACAATCAACAACATCTACTCCTGCTTCAGAAGCAGCAAGCAAGGTTGCTATTCCTGCTCCACTGGTGTCGTGCGTGTGTAGGTGAACTGGTAGCCCTGTTTCATCTTTTAGTGTCTTAATTAAAAGTTTAGCAGCAGATGGTTTTAGCAAGCCAGCCATGTCTTTTAATCCCAGTAAATGAGTACCAGCCTTTTGTAATTCTTTGGCCATTTTTACATAATATTTTAAATCATATTTTGATCTGGTAGGATCTAATATGTCTCCAGTATAACATATTGACGCTTCAAGAATTTTCCCTGTTTCGAGGACTGCGTCCATAGATAATCGCATGTTTTCTACCCAATTGAGGCTGTCAAATACTCTGAAAAGGTCTATTCCAGACTGGGCTGCTAAGGTTACAAAATATTTTACGTAATTGTCAGGATAATTGGTATAGCCCACTCCATTGGATCCCCTCAAAAGCATTTGTAAAAGGGTATTGGGCATCTTATTTCTTAAATCCCTGAGCCTTTGCCAGGGGCATTCCTGAAGAAATCGATAGGCAACGTCAAAGGTTGCACCCCCCCAACACTCAACGGAAAACAATTCTGCAAGATTACCATCATAGCGATCCGCAACTTTGAGCATATCAATAGATCTCATTCTGGTAGCCAGCAGGCTTTGATGCCCATCACGCATCGTGGTGTCCGTGATAAGCAATTGCCTTTGATTTAGAGTCCAGGAAGCAACTGCATCCGCTCCTTTTTTATCAAGAATTTTCTTTAAGTTTTTTGAAGAATTTTCTTTCCTAGTCTTCTTAGTGTTTCGGAAAGAAAATGTATTGCTGTCAGGTCTTTTTTTATTTTTTGTTTCCGGATGACCTTCAATACTGATTGATGCTATGTAGGTAAGTAGTTTAGTGGCTCTATCTTGACGCTCTGAGAATTTAAATAACTGCGGCGTGGAATCAATAAACTTGGTGGTATAAGAATTATTGAGAAAGATTTCATTCTTTAACAAATTTTCTACAAATGAAATGTTTGTCGAAACGCCACGGATACGAAATTCACGAAGAGCTCTGTCCATTCTTGCTATCGCATCTTCCGCTGTTGGAGCCCAAGCAGTTACTTTCTCCAGTAAGCTATCATAAAACCTCGTAATGATAGCACCAGAGTAAGCAGTCCCTCCATCTAACCGGATTCCCATGCCAGTTGCTCCTCTATAGGCAGTTATCCTTCCATAGTCCGGAATGAAATTATTTAGAGGGTCTTCCGTCGTGATTCTACATTGTAAAGCGTGACCGTGGCATTGTATTTCTTCTTGATTGTTTTTGCCCGTGGCTTCTTTTATTGAGGAACCTTCAGCAAGCATTATCTGGGCTCTGACAATGTCAATTCCTGTAACTTCCTCGGTAACGGTATGTTCAACTTGAATTCGTGGGTTTACCTCTATGAAAAAGAAATTTCCATTCGATACATCCATTAAGAATTCAACTGTTCCAGCACATTGATAACCAACCATTTGGCAGATTTTTCCTGCCATTTTACATACCTCATTTCTTTGAGGTTTAGTTAGATATGGGGCAGGTGCTCTTTCAATGACTTTCTGATTTCTTCTTTGAATTGAACAGTCCCTTTCCCACAAATGGTAAATATTCCCATCTTTATCCCCTAGAATTTGAACCTCTACATGCCTGGCATTTTCAATATATTTTTCCAAAAATGATTCTGAATTTCCAAAGGCATTCTTAGCTTCTCGTTTTCCTTCTAGAACATTTTTTTTTAAATCTTTGAAGCTTTTGATGAGCCTCATACCGCGACCACCTCCACCCCAAGAGGCTTTCAACATTAAGGGTAACCCGACGTCTTTTGCCATCTTTTCTAGCTTGTCAGTACTTTCAGGTAATATATCACTAGCTGGTATGACTGGTACTCCTGCCTTAACGGCCATTTTCCTGGCTGTGGCTTTGTTACCTAATTGTCGCATTGTTTTGGGAGATGGGCCAATGAAAGCTAGCCCAGCTTCTATACAGGCTTCTGCAAATTCAGGTTTTTCCGATAAAAGCCCGTAACCGGGGTGAATTGCATCTGCATCAGCCATTTTTGCTACTTGGATAATTTCTTGAATATTTAGATAGGCGGCAACAGGTCCCATTCCTTGCCCTATTTTATAGGCTTCGTCTGCTTTGAATCTATGTAGAGAAAGTTTATCTTCTTCTGCAAAGATAGCCACGGTAGATTTACCCATTTCATTTGCGGCTCGCATAACTCTTATGGCGATTTCACCCCTATTGGCGATCAAGATTTTCTTGAACTTTTGCATCAATTAATGTTCCTTGAATAAATGCATTTGAGTCGCGGTTTATAGTATATCAGTATATCCGGACAACAACCATTTTGTAACACGATAATTTGTAAAACATCCTCTCAAAAGCAGGTTGAAATGATTCATCCCTATTAAGAATTCATTTTATATAATTACAAGCCTTTCAATTTATTCAAGGCTTAGGTAAGTTTCATCCATGAGAAAAAGCAACGAAAAGATGGTATTGGTTTTCAGTGAAATATACAGGGATTTTTCAAATGGATGAACACAATTTGAAGAAACCCAAAAGCTTGGCGGAAAAAGCTTTATTGAACCGCTCCTGCAATTATCTAAATGATTTAAATGAGAAACAGAGGGAAGCGGTCGAAAAAATTTCTGGCCCACTTTTGGTGTTAGCTGGAGCTGGAACCGGTAAAACACGAGCGCTAACGGCGCGCATTGCTTATCTTATAGATAGAGGTCACGCTAGGCCTAATGAAATTTTAGGTGTGACGTTTACTAACAAGGCAGCCCAGGAGATGAAACAGCGTATTGGTAAGTTTTTGGGAGCTGCTGTTGAAGGTATGCCCTGGTTAGGCACATTTCACTCTATTGGTGCTAAATTATTGAGAAGGCATGCAGAGCTCATTAAGCTCAAGACAAATTTCACTATCTTAGATGTTGATGATCAGTTACGTCTTCTTAAACAGCTCATATCTCTTGAAAATATTGATGAAAAGCGTTGGCCAGCAAGAAACCTTGCAGGTCTCATTGATCACTGGAAGAATCACGCCTGGCTTCCCGATAATCTGCCATCAAGTGAGACAAATGCTTACGACGGGAAAGGTCCTAAACTGTACAAATTATACCAGGAAAGGTTGAGCATATTAAATTCTGTTGACTTTGGTGATCTTATTTTACTGCCTATTCGTTTAATGCAAGGTAATCCTGATTTGCTAGAAAAATATCAGGGAACCTTAAGGTTTATATTAGTTGATGAGTATCAGGACACAAATGTTGCTCAGTATCTGTGGCTTAGATTATTAGCCGAAGGGCATAAGAACATTTGCTGTGTAGGAGATGACGATCAATCAATATATGGTTGGCGAGGTGCAGAAGTAAGAAATATCTTATCATTTGAAAAAGACTTTCCAGGAGCAAAAATAGTCAGGTTGGAACAAAATTACAGATCTACACCTCACATTTTGGCTGCAGCATCTTCACTGATAGCTACAAACACTAAGCGACTGGGGAAAACCCTATGGACGGATACCAAATCAGGAGAAAAGGTCAAACTAATCAGTCATTGGAACGGCGAGGAAGAGGCTAGATGGTTAGGGGATGAAATAGAAAGCCTATGCCTTGGTACTAGAGGGATGAAGCCTTTTAAATATGATGAGATTGCTTTATTAGTGAGAGCTTCCTTTCAAATGCGTGTTTTTGAAGATCGGTTTGTTCAAATGGGGTTGCCCTACAGGGTAATTGGGGGACCTAGATTTTATGAAAGGAAAGAAATAAGGGATGCTATAGCTTACTTTAGGGCCAGCTTAAGTTTTGACGATGGTTTAGCGTTAGAAAGAATTATAAATACACCCAAGCGCGGTTTTGGGGAAAAGTCCTTACAGGTGATGAATCTTATAGCCCGGGAACGGGGTATAAGTTTGATGGCTGCAGCTAGAATTGCTGTTGATGATGGTATGCTTCCACAAAAAGTATCTAGTGATTTGGATGGGCTCCTTAATAACTTTAAACGTTGGAACGAAGATTTTCTAAATGGATTGAAACAGCACACTGAGGTTGCTGAAGCCATCTTAGATGAATCGGGGTATACTGAAATGTGGCAATTGGAAAAATCTCCTGATGCCCCAGGTCGACTCGAAAATCTAAAAGAACTAATAAAAGCCATGGGCGAGTTTGAGAACATTCAGGGGTTTTTAGAACATATATCCTTAATTATGGAAATGGAGTCTGACAACAATGTTCCCAAAGTTTCCATAATGACCTTACATGCAGCTAAAGGATTAGAGTTTCCCGTTGTTTTACTACCTGGTTGGGAGGACGGGTTGTTTCCCTCGCAGCGATCTATGGATCAAAAGGGATTAAAAGGATTAGAAGAAGAGAGGAGATTAGCTCACGTAGGTATCACAAGGGCAGAAAGTTATTGCATAATAAGTTTTGTTTCCAATCGCAGAATATTCAACCAATGGCAGAACGCAATTCCTTCCCGCTTTATTGATGAATTGTCAGAAAAAGACATTGAAATATTAAATAGCAGTGGGGGTTATGGAGCTAATTTAGCAGAAGCTTTTCCGGAGTCATGGAGATTTGATAATTTAGGCACAGATAAACAGATAAACGATGGAGGAAAGTATGATTCTCCTGGTTGGCAAAGGATGGAAAAAAACTTAAAACAGCATATTTTTAAGCCGAAGGTATCAAGACATTTTCAATCAGTAGACCAGACTCATGATTTCAATGTGGGGGATAGAGTTTTTAATCAGAAATTTGGTTATGGAATAATAGAAAGTATGGATGGGATTAATTTGAAAGTTAATTTTGAAAAAGCCGAAACCAAGAATGTCAGGGCCTCATTTCTGGTGCATGAAGATGATGTTTAATAATGCTTTGACGAAAAAAAACATTTCTGCTGATCTTAAAGAGTAGCTATAGTATAGGTTATGCAGGTGTAAATTTGTATTCAAAATATTTTCCCATATTAGAATGGTCAAAGTCCTATACTTATAAAGACTTTGCTGATGATTCTTTGGCAGCGATAATAGTTACCATAATGCTCATCCCGCAGTCCTTGGCATATGCCATGTTAGCGGGCTTACCACCTGAAATGGGTTTGTATGCCTCAATCATACCTTTAATTCTGTATGCTATATTTGGGACATCAAAAACTTTGGCTGTTGGACCTGTAGCCGTGATTGCTTTGATGACTTCTGCTTCTTGTAGTCAATTTGCAAACCCGGGCAGTACAGATTATGCGATATTGGCAATTATCTTAGCAGTAATGTCTGGAATGATGCTTATCATCATGGGATTACTGAAATTAGGTTTCATAGCTAATTTTCTTTCACATCCTGTTATTTCAGGTTTTATAACGGCATCTGGTCTAATAATAGCCGCTAGTCAGCTAAACCACATCTTCGGCATAGAAGGACGGGGGAGCAATCTTTTTGATATACTGCTGAACCTTGCACAAAATTTTACTGATTTAAACTTTCATACATTGGTAATTGGTACAGTTGCGTTGATAATTTTGTTTTGGTGCAAGAAGAAACTAAAAAAATTCATGCTGGATAAAGGATCTAGTCCTCTAGTGTCAGATATTGTTTCAAGGACTGGCCCAGTAATAGCAGTAGTTTTAACTACTCTGGCTGTTTGGTTATTTGGTTTGGGTATTAATGAAGTGGCTATAGTAGGAAGAATCCCAGATGGATTACCTTCATTAGGCATCCCTTACTTTAGTTTTTCAATATGGGTTGAATTACTTGCTCCTGCACTTTTAATTTCGCTGGTCGGGTATGTTGAAACCGTCTCTGTTGCTCAAACATTGGC
Organism: Paracoccaceae bacterium; assembly: GCA_029243395.1. Taxonomy (GTDB): domain Bacteria; phylum Pseudomonadota; class Alphaproteobacteria; order Rhodobacterales; family Rhodobacteraceae; genus CACIIZ01. The sequence goes on from JAQWSE010000002.1 coordinate 267,523, forward strand.
TTCTAAAAGAAGGCAAAGAATTGATCCCAATCAAGAACTAATAGCCCTAGGTTTCTCAAATTTAGGCTCTGGCACATCTGGAGGATTTCCTGTGACTGGAGGATTTGCTAGATCGGTAGTTAACTTTGATGCTGGTGCCAAGACACCAGCAGCAGGTGCTTTCACAGCAATTGGAATAGCGTTTGCAACACTATTTCTTACACCCTTTCTTTTTTATCTACCCAAAGCAACGCTTGCGGCTACTATAATAGTTGCTGTTTTATCACTTGTAGACTTCAAATCTGTTTTAAGAATCTTTTCATATTCGAAATCAGATGGAGTGGCAATGTTATGTACTATCCTCAGCACACTTTTAATGGGGGTAGAGATTGGTATTATCTCTGGTGTCGTTATTTCCTTACTAATGTACCTATATAGGACATCAAGACCTCATATTGCTAGAGTTGGTCAAGTTCCAGGAACTCAACATTTTAGAAATGTGAATAGGCATTTAGTGATTACTAGTGAGAAAGTCATATCACTCAGAATTGATGAAAGCTTATATTTTCCGAATGCAAGATTCTTGGAAGACAGTGTATATGCTTATATAGGGAGGGAACCTGAAATTAAGGATATGATACTTGTGTTTTCAGCTATTAATTATTTAGACGCCAGCGCACTGGAGAGCTTGGAAGCTATTAATAGAAGATTAGCAGATGCAGAGGTCAATTTACATTTTAGTGAAGTGAAAGGGCCTGTAATGGACCAGCTTCAGAGAACTCACCTCTTAGCAGAATTAAGTGGCCAGGTTTTCCTGAGCCAATACGATGCATTTAAGACCTTAGAGCCAGAGCTTTCTAAAAAAAGTCTTACACCAAATAAGAGTCAGGCTAGTTAATTGGACTGATGGGGAACAAGCTTTAAGTAATCATTAACTCACTATTATGACCTTCAAGATGAGGACCATCGAATGGCTCACGTTGATAATTTTGGCCCGCTGACCGCCATAGTCGTGACGGATCATACTTCGGGTAACAGCTTTCATCCTGAGAAAGTCAGGTTTCAGGTCAAAAGCTCATTATAAATTTTCTATTCGGGGATACTTAATTAACTTTGTTCCAGTTTTGGGCTTTACAGATCCAAAGGATGCATCCGCTAACACTCAACATGTTTCCTTTAAGTTCCATTTTCGATTTATATATTTTTTTAGAACCGTCGTCCTTTGGGTCACTGGGATCCCAAATTTTCCCACCGCCATACTTTCCATTGCCTTCGTCTACCATATCCCAGACAATATTTTCTCCTACAACTTTAGAATTTTTATTCTTTGATCCATTTTTCTTATAGGATCCTTTTATATTGCCACAGGTTAATTTCTTGTCATTAGAACAAGCCCCAAATCTTACTTGAAGATACGCACCTTCATCATTTGGCTCAGTTTTGTAAGTTCCAGTTAATACACCCGCGCTTACTACTGAAGATAGAAGAGAAAAAACTGTTGTTAGTGTTAAAAAAAATTTCATATTGATCTCCATAAAATGACCTGGCAAAAGCTATAAAGCATTGCTACTCCAAAGACAAGAATATAAGAGTGGATATGAGGGAGTTTAGGATTATTTTCTATCCAGGTTTTGATCTTATCAATGGTAATTGTGGTCTTTTAGGACAGGGCAAGAAGGCACGAAATAGGAGGCAGCGGATGTCTTGTTTCATTATTTGGTCATTATTTGGTATTGTTGGAGATTAGGGGCATGTCATTTGCTGAAGTATTAGATGTTTGAGAGCAAAGAACGGGAATTTCTAGTTTATCTGAAAAATTAGGCAAAAAAGTTAAAGCTAAAACAAAGGAACCATTCATATTTTCTTGATTCATGTAAAAATAGTTAATTTTAATCTGGTAACCCTTTTGAACCTTGTATCAACTTGAAAAAATTTGGTTAGAGCATAGATTTGAAACTCAGGGCGTATTCTTCGAAAGGTATTTTGAATAATGCATAACGTATATGTGAGGTTTTGTGCTTGCCTATTGGTCACGTTGTCGTTGTTTTCGGGATCTGCTCACGGAAGTGTAAATGGATTGGGAATAATGAAGCAATTTGAATTTGATTCGATAGATGGAGGTAGGATAAACTTAGGAGAATTTGGTGGTAATCCTATACTGATCACCAATACTGCTTCCAATTGTGGGTTTACTAAGCAATATAATGACTTACAGAAATTACATGATGATTTTTCCGATGCTGGCCTCGTGGTGCTTGCGGTCCCCTCAGAAGATTTTTTTCAAGAATTTAGTGAAAACCAAAAGGTAAAAGAGTTTTGTGAGGTAAATTTTTCGCTAACAATTCCCATGACTACAATAACAAGTGTGAAGGGCAGAACAGCTCATCCACTATATAAATGGTTGGCGTCTGAGCACAATTTTCGACCTGCATGGAATTTTAACAAGATTCTTTTTAATGGCGCAGGAGATTTTGTTGGTAGCTTTGGAGCATTTACTAATCCAAACTCCAAAAAAATTAGAACAAAAATTAAAGAATTATTGCAAAAATAGTTAGTTTTACATTTACCTCTTTATGAAAATGTTCTACATACATAGCAGAAAGATTGTCTTTGTCTGATGATAGTTAAATATTGAAGTAAGGGAATAAATATGAAAAATTTGGTAATTCTAGTTTCTTTAGTGATCTTGTCTGGATGCTCAACCTTTGATGTTCCATTGGTACCTTGGTTCTAGGACTTAAGAATTGTCTTTATAAGTAATCGGACTGTTCTAGGCCCTGAATAATTGAAGATTTTGGGGCATGTTCATTAAGGATGGTAACAAGTTGGAATCGGTTCTTGGAGCAGATTTGAGCGTGATATAACTAGGGATCTAGTGGTCTTTAGGTGCTAGTGAGGACAGGTAGTCATTCTAAGGCCGTAGCTTATTACGCAAAATAGTTTGGTTCGATCAATTGAATGCTGAGCCATATTGAATGCTATTGTTTGACTAGGTCACACGCTGATATCAGTCTTTAATATAATTCTGACTGGGGGCTGACTTGGGAAAAAATTTGAAATTCAAAAAAAATCCAATGCAATTACCCGGATCTTTGTTGGTAGTTTAAGTCAGTATTACACGTGTAAACTAAGCTAAAAAAAATAACTTGGGAGAATTAAATGAAAGTAATTGGACATTTTATAAACGGTCGAGAAGTGGCTAGTAATTCCCAGAGAACGACAAATATTTTTAACCCAGCCACTGGGGAGGTTCAAAATAAGGTAGCACTAGGGTTAGCCTCTGAATTAGATGATGCTGTCGAAAAAGCAAGGAAAGCTCAGGTTGAATGGGCAGCTACTAACCCACAGAGAAGAGCTAGAGTTATAATAAAATTTATTGATCTTCTTCATAGGGACATGGATGAACTAGCACGGGTTCTTTCATCTGAACATGGAAAAACTCTACCAGATGCTAAAGGTGATATCATCAGGGGACTCGAGGTTGCAGAATTTTGTATTGGTGCTCCGCATCTCCTAAAAGGAGAGTTCACGGATAGTGCAGGTCCAGGTATTGATATGTATTCAATGCGCCAACCATTGGGTGTGGTGGCTGGAATAACACCATTTAATTTTCCAGCTATGATCCCAATGTGGAAATTTTGCCCCGCAATTGTAGCGGGAAATGCTTTCATATTAAAACCATCTGAAAGAGACCCCTCGGTTCCAATGATGTTGGCTAATCTGATGCTTGAAGCAGGTTTGCCAGAAGGCATACTGCAGGTTGTTAATGGAGATAAAGAAGTGGTTGATGCTATCCTGGTCAATCCTGATATATCAGCAATAGGTTTTGTAGGCTCCACACCAATTGCTGAGTATATTTATTCTAAAGGATGCGCTAATGGAAAAAGAGTGCAGTGCTTTGGTGGAGCAAAAAATCATATGATTGTGATGCCAGATGCAGACTTAGATCAGGCGGCGGATGCCCTTGTAGGGGCAGGTTATGGCGCAGCCGGAGAAAGATGTATGGCAATTTCTGTGGCATTGCCAGTAGGTAAAGAAACTGGTGATAAATTAGTAGAAAAATTGATACCAAAGATAGAGTCCTTAAAGATTGGCCCCTATACTTCAGACCATGAGGTAGATTTTGGACCGGTCGTGACTAAGGAGGCTCAACAGAGGATTTTTGCTCTGGTTGATTCAGGTGTAAAAGATGGCGCGAAGCTTGTGGTTGATGGCAGGGATTTTAGAATGCAAGGCTATGAGGAAGGTTTCTTTGTGGGCGCATGCCTTTTTGACAATGTCAAAACTGATATGGAAATCTATAAGCAGGAAATTTTTGGACCAGTTTTGTCCACTGTTCGGACTGACAGCTATGAAGAGGCACTTTCCATTGCTATCAATAATGAGTATGGAAATGGAACAGCGATATTTACCAGAGATGGTGACACAGCAAGAGATTTTGCAAATAGGATCAATATTGGCATGGTTGGCATAAATGTGCCAATACCTGTTCCTTTGGCCTACCATACGTTTGGTGGTTGGAAAAAATCAGCTTTTGGCGATTTAAATCAGCATGGTCCAGATGCGTTTCGATTTTATACCAGAACTAAAACAATTACTTCTCGTTGGCCTACAGGAATAAAAGAGGGAGCAAAATTTTCTATTCCTACTATGGAATAATTTTTTGATTTAGGATCAAAATGGATTTCTCCCTTTCACCAGAGCAAAATTTAATTTTTGATACTGCATTTGAATTTGGTCAAAAAACTATAGAACCGCATGCCTTGGAGTGGGAAGATAGTTTTATTCCAAGAGATATCTTAAAGGAGGCTGGTGAATTAGGATTTGCAGCTCTTTATGTTGATGAAAAAGATGGCGGATCTGGGTTATCAAGATTGGACTCGATTTTAGTATTTGAGGCCTTAGCCATGGCTTGTCCTTCAGTTTCTTCATTTATTTCGATTCACAATATGTGTGCGTGGATGATTTCACGATATGGAAACAGCCATGTTAAAGATGAATTCTTAGCACCTATGATAAAAATGGACAAGATATGTTCATATTGTCTGACAGAGCCAAATTCAGGTTCTGATAGTGCTGCACTCCAAACCAGCGCTGAAAAGACTAACGATGGATTTAAACTCAATGGTTCTAAGGCTTTTATTTCTGGAGGGAATTTTTCAGATTTCTATCTAAGTATGGTTCGGACAGGAGGGATAGGTCCAAAAGGAATATCTGCTGTCCTGGTCAAGCAGGGGACTAAAGGCCTGAGTTTTGGAAAACCTGAGCAGAAGATGGGGTGGAAATCTCAACCAACTGCTGAGGTAATATTTGCGGATTGTAGTATACCAGCAAGGAATCTTTTGGGGAAAGAAGATGAGGGATTCACTTATGCAATGCAAGGGTTGGATGGTGGTCGGTTGAATATTGCTGCTGCTGCTTTAGGGGGCGCGCAAACTTCTCTCAATAAGGCAAAGCAGTACATGAAAGAAAGACCTGCTTTTGGAAAGAAATTAAGAGATTTTCAAGGTCTCCAGTTTAAAATAGCTGATATGGAGATTGCAATTAATGCCTCAAGGACGTTTTTAAGAGAAGCTGCGTGGAAGCTTGATAACGGTAGTACAGATGCCAGCATCTACTGTGCCATGGCCAAAAAGTTTGTCACTGACCATGCCTTTACGGTGGCAAATGATGCACTCCAATTACTTGGGGGTTATGGTTATCTGGCAGATTATGGGATGGAGAAAATTGTCCGAGATTTGAGAGTACATCAGATACTGGAAGGCACCAACGAGATCATGCAAGTCATTATAGCTAGACATTTTCTGAGATAATGGGCTGCATTTATGGCTGACATAGTAATTCAAAAAAAGGGTAAAGTAGGCCAAATCACTCTTAGTAGACCCAATGCCTTGAACGCTTTAACTTATGAAATGATCACTTCAATAGAAAAGGCTCTAATAGAATGGGAAAATGACATATCTGTACAAGCCATTCTAGTTGATGCAGAAGGCCCTCGTGCATTTTGTGCTGGGGGAGACATTTCAGAACTTTATAAACAGGGCGAGAGAAAAAATTATGAATTTGGGCAGAAATTCTGGGCCGATGAGTATCGGTTGAATGCACTTATAGACATTTACCCCAAGCCTTATGTGGTCTTTATGCAGGGTTTTACCATGGGTGGTGGAGTTGGAATTTCTTGCCATGGCAGTCATCGAATTGTAGGTGAAAGTAGCCGCATTGCCATGCCAGAATGTGGAATTGGATTGGTTCCTGATGTTGGAGGTTCCTTCCTTTTGACTCAGAGGTCAACCAACTTAGGGATTTATCTTGGAATTACGGGTAGCCAAATGGACGCTAGTGATGCAATTTTTGCTGGTTTTGCAGACCATTTTATACCTGAGACTAAGTGGGATATAGTTAAGCGTAAACTTATACAAACAGGTGATCCACATTTTATCGAAGACATAGAAGAAGATCTTCCACCGTCTCATTTATCAAAGAACTTTGATACTATTGTAAAAGTTTTTTCAGAAAGTGACCCTATATCTATCATTAATAGAATGATCCACTATCCTGAACTGGAAAGCAGTTTGGCAAGACTTAGAAAAGCTTCGCCTCTTTCGGTTTTAGTTACTTCATACATGCTTAGAATTCCTGAGATTTCTCAATCAGTTAAAGCTGCGTTGAAAATTGAGTATCGCTATACAGCTAGAGCCCAGGAATTCACTGATTTTCAAGAAGGGATAAGGGCCATGGTAGTAGACAAAGATAGGAATCCAATTTGGAAGCATTCTTCTCTTGAGGCTGTAACTAAAGAGGAGGCTTTATGTTTATTAAAACCTCTCGGTAGTCACTTAGAATTAAGACTGTAATTTTATTAGGAGGATATTGTGAAAGTAGGTTTTATTGGTTTAGGTAATATGGGTCTGCCAATGGCAGAAAATTTGTATGAAGCTGGATATGAAATTATAGGATTCGATTTAAAAACAGAAATTAAAGCAAAGTTTTCTGTTCTCAATGAAATTGAACATGTTGTTAAGGATAAACAAGTTATTTTCACCATGCTACCAAGTGGTAGAGAGGTCATGGATGTTTATCGACAAATAGTGCCATTATGTGCTCCTGGGACGGTTATGGTTGATTGTTCGACCATTGACGTAAAGAGTGCTCATTTTGTAGGGAACTTAGCAAAGGACTCCCAATTGCTGACTTTAGATGCTCCAGTTTCAGGTGGTGTTATAGGGGCTGAACAGGGAACTCTCACATTCATGATCGGAGGTGATCAGAAAGGCTTTGATGACATCAAACCACTTTTTGAGGTTATGGGAAAAAAGTCAGTGTATTGTGGCCATTCCGGTAGTGGCCAGGCGGCTAAGATTTGCAATAACATGATCCTAGGTGTTTCAATGATAGGGGTGTGTGAGGCTTTTTCATTAGCTGACAAGATAGGCTTGGATAGGCAGAAAATGTTTGAAGTTTCCTCTAATTCATCCGGTCAATGTTGGTCTTTAAACACATACTGTCCAGCCCCTGGGGTGGGACCAAAGTCACCGTCTGATAACGAGTATGAACCAGGTTTTGCTACTGAGTTAATGTTAAAAGACTTATTGCTAGCTCAAGAAGCCGCAGAACAAGTTCATGCCCATACGCCGCTTGGAAAGCATGCCAGCAACATTTATCAAGATCTGGTCAAAAATGGAGGCCTTGGCAAGGATTTTTCATGTATCTTACCATTTTTTAAAGAGAAAAAGAGAGTTTAAGTATTCTGTCGAGCAAAAAGATGCAGGACTTCGATAGGTTTTCCGTCAAAACTAGAGCTTTTTTCTCTGAAAAATTTAAATATGGATAATCTGTTAAAGGAAAAGATAGCTCTCAAATCCTTTTCAGATCTGGGTACATAAAGTCTGCCTAACTGATCTCTGTAACTTTGACTGCCTTCGTGCATTCCAAGGTAGAAAACCCCTCCTTTATTGAGAGTTTTTGGAATCTTTTTTAAGAGTTTGTTTTGTTCATTAATTTTCAAATGTTGTATAGAAAATGAAGCCCATATGCCATCAAATTTTTCTTCATGTTTTAGCCTGGTTATGTCCATTTGAGAACAAAATACTCCTTGAGCATCATTTAGAAATTTTAGCATCTCTTCTGATGCGTCGACGGCTTTGACATTTAATCCATTATCCCTAAACCACAGACTTTTCTCCCCCGTACCGCAACCCAGATCTAAGATATAACCACCTGGCTTCGTATATTGGAGGAAAACTTTTTGGGCTTGGTCTGGACTCTGATCAGACCTCCATTTTGAATATTTTTCTGCATTGTGGTCATAAAAATTGATAGTTTTTTCATCCATATTCAACCCCAAAAGTTGTTAAATCATGTGTTAAATTGAGTTCTGTATGAACTGGTGTTATTCTACTTCTTAATTAAATGCCTATTACTACTCTATGCTACCATACCAGAGGTAGATACTTGGACCTACTATTATTATAGTATCAAATCTGGTGAATAAATTTGGTTCCTCTGAAAAAATGATCAAATATCATCCTGAACAATAATTAAAAGCACCCCAAAGGAACTAGGAGATATACCTCAGCGTGGCGGTAGGTATGATTTAGCAGATAGTGACTGATTGCTGATGAAGTTTGTGAGTAAATCCATATAAATGTTTTTGATATTGCTATGAGAAATATTTTGGTTGAAAAAAAGTTGAAATTTAGACGATATTCAGACTATGGTATTGTACTATTAGTTTAATTGCATGGTTATTTTCTGGATATGGGTCAATTTATCAAAGGACTGAAAAATTCGCTTGAGTCGAAATCTTTGGAGCATCACCTGCATCCTTACACGAATCCCGAACTTGTTGCTGATATTGGGCCACAGATAATCCAATCTGGTGATGGTGTTAGGGTAACTGATCTTGAAGGTAATTCATATATTGAAGGTATGAGCGGGCTATGGTGCGCCTCATTGGGCTTTAAGGAGCCTGAGCTGGTAGAAGCAGCAGTGTCACAAATGAGGGAATTACCTTTTTACCACTCTTTTACTGGGAAGACTTCGGAGCCTACCATCCGATTAGCTGAAAAACTTGTTGAGATATCACCTAATAATTTGCAGCAGGTTTTCTTCTGTAATTCTGGATCTGAAGCGAATGATACTGCTATCAAGATTGTTTGGTATTATCAGGCCGCGAGAGGGCAAGCGCAGAAGCGGAAGATCATCAGTCGCAAAGGTAGTTATCATGGCGTGACCTTGGCAGCTGCGAGCTTAACAGCATTATCTTATGCGCAAGAGGGTTTCAGCTTACCTTTGGATTTTGCTCTTCATACGACATGGCCGCATTATTTTCAGAATTCCCATGACAATGAGAGTGAGGAAGATTTCTCAAAAAGATTAGCGTCTGATCTCGAAAACCTTATCACATTAGAAGGTGCTGAAAACATAGGTGCTTTTATAGCAGAACCACTTATGGGTGCAGGTGGTGTAATACTACCGCCAAAAGAATATTTTGAATTAATTCAACCAATACTAAAAAAATATGATATTCTCATGATAGCTGATGAGGTAATTTGTGGCTTTGGAAGAACTGGTAATATGTGGGGCAGTGAAACCTTTAATGTTTGCCCTGACATAATAACCTGCGCAAAAGGCCTATCTTCAGCATATATCCCCATATCAGCTGTTTTAATGTCAAAAGATATTGCTGATGAGGTTGAAAAACAGGCTGTAAGATTAGGTCAGTTTGGACATGGTTATACATATTCTGGACATCCTGTAGCTGCTGCAGTTGCTTTGAAAACTCTTGAAATCATGGAAGAGAGAAGCATTATAGATCATGTGAAAGGGTTGGAGGATCTTTTCCTAGAACGTGTTTCAGGTTTAAATGAATTTAGCTGCATTGGAGATACTCGAGCGATCGGACTAATTGGAGCAGCAGAATTTATCAAACCAGGAACCAAAAGAACAAAACTAGATATAAAGCACAAATTTTCTACCAGGGCGGTGAAAGTCATTCAGGAAAATGGAGTAATTATTAGGGCGCTACCAATAGACGCCATTGCTTTTTGTCCTCCTTTAATTATTGAGAAAAAAGAGCTTAATGAGATGTTTGATCGCATACATAGGGTTTTACCAAAAATAGATAAACTAGCAAAAACATTGACTTGAATTCAGAGTTTCAAAGCTATCCTTTATTTGAGGGCATTGAACTCATTGAATCACACCTATTACGTGGATACGAATCCATGAATTCGAATAGAAAAGAATAGAAAATGGACACTATACTAATCAATATTATCTTTTGTCTCGCAGGTCTTGCTGGTCTTTATTTTGGTGGGGAAAAACTGGTAACTGGCGCAGTCACCACGGCAAACAAGTTAAACATAAGGCCACAACTAGTCGCCATAACAATAGTGGCGCTTGGTACCTCTCTTCCTGAATTGTTTGTGTCAGTAAACGCGGTTAATCAAGGAGCGCAGGATATAGCATGGGGTAATGTTGTTGGCAGCAACATTTCAAATTTGTTCTGTGTATTGGGGGTTGCAGCGATTGTCTCACCATTATTAATTTCATCCAAGTCGTTAAAAGTCGAGGTTTTTTGGGTATTTTTCTCTTGCGGGGTTCTTGTTTTCTCTGCTCGAATGTTTTCGAGTATAAGTGTTTTGGGTGGAGCGTTACTACTCGTATTGTTGTTGGTGATAATATTTCATGTAAGTATTACTGCACTGAAAACCCAAAAAAATAAGACTCAAAGTGATATTGATGATAGCTGGAAGAATTCTAAGATTTGGATTTCATTACTAACTATTTGTTTTGGTGCATTACTATTAATAGGATCGGCAGAATTAGTAGTTTTCTCAGCAAAAAAAATTGCTGAGATTCTTGTGATTCCAGAGGCTTTCATTGGTTTAACCATAATTGCACTAGGTACATCCTTGCCCGAAGTGGCCGCTTCGATTGTTGCAGTTCAAAGGGGGCATTCAGACATAGCTATAGGTAATGTGATAGGATCCAACATTTTTAACAGCCTGGGAATTATTGGTGCAGCGGCGATAGCCTCGGGAGCACAAAAATTTGCGGCTCCTGAAAACTTTGTAAGATTTGATATTCTAGTAATGTTTGCATCAACTTTAATCTTGGGAGTGATTTTCTTATATGCTAAGAGGATAGGGAGACGAATGGGCGCAATTTTTGTTTTCACTTATTTAGTGTATGTTTTGATTGCCTTCCATCAAGCCTAAATCTAAGATGATTAATTAAGATTGTAGAATTGAGAAAAATTCGCTATTACTCTGCAAAATGTACTGAGTGTCAGATATTTGTTAGAAACAATAACAGGATATAGAGAATGTTAGAATTACCAGCGATAGTTCTTATATGTGTAACAGTCTTTGGCTATGTGAATCACAAATACCTCAAATTACCCTTAACGGTTGGACTTGTCATTATTGCTTTAGTTTCAGGGCTGGCTGTCATTCTGCTAGATGTACTTTTCCCCAGTATGAAAGTTTCGTTAGCTTTAAATGGTTGGCTTGACGAAATCGATTTTAACCGAACCTTAATGAATGGTATGCTGAGTTTTCTTCTTTTTGCTGGGGCACTTCATGTTGACTTGGCAGGTTTAATGAAAGCAAAATTTCAAGTTTCTTTATTGGCTACCGTTGGGGTGCTGATTTCAACATTTATAAACGGTACCTGTTTTTATTTTCTTAGTAAGGCGCTTAGTTTCAATATTGAGTATATTTATTGTCTCATTTTTGGTGTGATAGTATCTCCCACTGACCCAGTTGCTGTTTTGGCTCTGTTAAAGAGATTGAAAGTTCCTAAACGCTTAGAATCTATGATAGGTGGCGAGAGCTTATTTAATGATGGGGTTGCGGTAGTGGTTTTTTCTGTACTGCTAGCAATTGCTTTTGGTAGTGCTACAGGCCATGGTCATGCTCCCAATATGGATGCCAATGCTATTGTTGGGTTATTCGTAAAAGAAGCATTTGGCGGTGCATTGTTGGGATTGATTGGGGGATATTTAACATTCCTTCTAATGAAGAGCATTGATGATTACATTATTGAAGTGATAGCCACTCTAGCCTTAGTCACTGGGGCGTATTCCATAGCCCTAAACCTACATCTTTCGGGCCCAATTGCCATGGTTGTAGCGGGTGTTTTTATAGGTAACACGGGTAAGGAATTTGCTATGAGTGAAAAAACTAGGCAACATGTGACAGATTTCTGGCATCTAATAGATGAAATTTTGAATGCGGCATTATTTATTCTAATCGGGTTTGAAGTGGTAGCTTTGTCCAGTGAAAGTTCAGTCTGGCTTATTAGTGGTGTAGCTGTCATAGTAGCTGTTTTAGCGAGATTTATTGCAGTCTCCATCCCATTGACATTTCTTAGTACCTTGATTTCTAAGGAGCGGGGTGAAATTGTTATTCTCACCTGGGCTGGGCTTAAAGGTGGTATTTCAATAGCGTTGGCTCTTTCACTACCTGATATAGAAAGTAAACCTATAATTGTCACTGCTGCTTATGCTGTGGTGGTTTTTTCTATCTTGATACAGGGATTGACTATCGAAAAAGTCATAGCTCGGATACATAAGTAACGAAGTTTCTTAATATAGGTCAATCTTAAAGCTTTTCTTCATTAAGGTAAGATTAATTCTTTCAGAAGATTAAGACAAATCTTTCAAGATTTCTAATTGTAGAACCTACTTCCTGCATTTGTACTCAAAAAAGGGTTTATTATATTTGTCTATCTTTACATCATGCATTAATTTTTAGTATTTCGAAGCAGTTGAAATAAAATGTTTCTAAGAGATCTATTCTACTCTCTTTGGTCTAAATTTTCCAAGAGCTCTTGTAACCGTTCTAAGGTCCCATTGTCTTCAAGGGAAACAATTATTGAGGAAGCCTTTTGCATCCATTTTGGTCTATTAGGACTCCATAATTCAACAGTTGGTTTGAATTCAATCTGACCATCTAATAAGCCCGCAGGGATATAGGCCATTCCCTCTAGTAATTCTGGTTTATTATATATTAATGTGGAACAATCAGGGCAGTGAAAATAATGCATGTTTAAACCGCTACCTCCTACAATAGTATATGTCTTCATATCTCCATTTATTTTGATCTCATGTTCTGGCCACGCCAGTGCAGACAACGAGGTTCCTAATCGTTGTTGGCATGTTGAACAATGACACTGGAACTGCATCATCGGGTCATGGTCCAAATCGAATGTTATCTTTTTGCAGTGACAATTTCCTGAGTAAGACATTTTCCCCTCATTTTATAATCACAGGTTACACATTAGTCATTCTATGACAGTACAGTAATGAGGGATAATCGAATAGCCAACATAAATTTAGCTAATTAAATAAAATTTATTGTTCTATTGTAATCAAAGCAGAAATTTTGATTCGAAATTTTTTTGTGCAGAAGTACCTAATAGATGCACAACAAGTCAGTGGATAAAATATGGAAGAAACTGAGGAAATTAGGGAAATAAAGAACCTTAAAAGAGAAGTGGCTAAACTCCGTTTAGAGGGAAACTTGCGGAAATCCTTATCTAATCAACTTACTATTCAAAAGAAGATTGCTGATGATGCCAAAGCCGAGGCAGAAGTTAAGTCGAAGGAACTTGAAGCTATATCTAATAAACTTGCCAAATACCTTTCACCTCAAATACATGAGCAAATATTCAGTGGCAAGCAGGATGCTGAAGTAAGAAGCAATAGAAAAAAATTAACAGTATTTTTCTCCGACATAGTTGGATTTACGGATATTTCAGACGAACTGGAATCTGAGGAGATGACAAATTTACTAAATTTTTATCTTAATGAGATGTCCCAAATTGCTTTGAAATTTGGAGGTACAATTGACAAATATATAGGAGATGCTTTGATGATTTTTTTTGGTGATCCTGAAAGTGAGGGTCCTGAAAAAGATGCAAGAAAATGTTTGGAAATGGCTTCAGAAATGCAGCATCTTATGGAAGAGTTAAAAGGTCATTGGGGAAAGAATTACAGTTTAAAGGATGATCTGCAAATTAGGATAGGAATAAATACTGGTTTTTGTACGGTGGGTAATTTTGGTAGTCTGGAGCGCGTTGACTATACCGCTATAGGTAGCACTGTAAATTTGGCTTCTAGGCTGGAAGGCTTAGCTAATCCAGGAACTATTTTAATTTCAGAAGATACGCATTCTTTAGTAAAATCTTTATTTACGTTTAAGAAACCAGTAGAGGTGGAAGTTAAAGGCTTTTTGAGGAAAATCAAATGTTTTGAAATTAAAGAAATCAATAAGTCAAGAGACGACATAGTGCAGATGAATGGCCGGGGATTTGACATAAAAATCAATACAAAACTGATTGATCAGAAAGCAATAGAAGATTTAAATGCTAAATTAGATGAGATAAAGAAATCCTTTTGATAGAAACTTTAATGTTTTAATAAGAGATAACAGTTCTTTTTAAATCAAATATATTCGGAAGGTAAGAGGACAATTACTTTGCCTGTTTTCATGGGAAAACTTAATGAAATTCGTTGATTCAATTCAAGATTTTGATTGTTGTCCCTGGCATCAAAGTTTTGGATTTAACACTGACTTAAGTGGTTATGCTAGACTATTTCCAAGAAATTAGCTTTCCTTTTTTTAAAATCAATTTATTTTTTTTAAAATCAATTTATGATATGAACGGTAAACAAAAGTAGTGATATTGCTTTCATCTATGAGGTGAAGTAACTCATAAAGAGATTTGCTAATAAGAAAACTACAACTAGTATTAAATGACGGTTGAACAATTTTTGGATTGGGAACGCCATTTTTTTCAAAAAATGTTAGAAGCTGGAACAGGATTTGCTTGTCACTGACTATTTTGGATATCAGAGACTTCGTAGTAGTATGCTAAAGACATCATCTAAAACACAGCAACAAAATATCTTAGACACTCTCAAGCTTGATCAAGCATTATTACTTGCAGATCAACGTATCCAGTTAGGGCTTATAGACCAAGCGAGAGATATATATGAAGACATACTAAAGATTTTTCCCAACAATGATAATGCTGTTTTAGGAATTGCCTCAATAAATGTGATGAGCTCTGACCGTGAGGAAAATTCTTTCATGAAAAATGCACAACGTATACTTGATTTATATGATGAAAGAAAATTGGATCAGGCTTTAACTGAGGCAAACAAACTACTCAAACTTTTCCCGGAACAGGCTGGTCTTTATAATATTCTTGGCGCTATTTATTCTGCTTTGCAGCAATTTTCCATAGCCATTACTAATTATAAGCATGCTGTCGAACTCAAACCTGACTATGCAGAGGCTTTTAACAACATGGGTAATGCTCTGAAGTTAAATGGTGAATTAGACGAGGCCATCAAAAGCTACAAGGAGGCCACAAGAATTGAGGCCGACTTTTCAGAGGCGTACTTTAATATGGGTAATGCTTTAAAAGAAAAGGGAGAATTAGATCTAGCCATCGAATCTTTTAAGAGAGCAGTAAAGATCAATCCCAACTATGCAAAAGCTTATAATAATTTGGGGAGCACTTTGCATGATAGGGGTGATTTTGATTTAGCCATAGATAGTTACCAACAGGCTCTGAAGATTGGATCTACTAATGTTGAGATCTACAACAACATTGGTAATACATGTCTAGAAAAAGGTAACTTTGATTTAGCTACACAAAACTACCGTCGTGCTCTTGAGATAAATCCTAACTGCGAGAAAACTTACAATAATATGGGTAATGCATTTCAAGCAAATGGGCAATTTGATTTAGCGACCCGGAGTTATGAGCAAGCTCTCAGCATTAATCCTAGTTGTGCAAAAAGCCACAATAATTTGGGTGTAATTATGTTGGCAAAGGGTGAGTTTGACAAAGCCTTATTAAAATACCGCCAAGCACTAAAACTTGACTCCAATTACCCTAATGCCCTTTTGAATTCAGCATATGTATATTTTTTGAAAGGTGATTTTAAAAAAGGATTTGAACTTTACGAATGGAGATATAAGCAGACGGAAAATTGTCCAACCAGAGAACCTCGTCGGAACTTAATTTGGGATAGAAAAGAAAATCTAAAAGACAAGCATTTCTACGTTTATGAAGAGGGGGGATTGGGTGATGTGATCCAATTTTGCCGTTATCTACCAGCTCTGGAAAAGAATGGAGCTCGAGTTACTTTTTCAGTTAGAGAAAGCCTTCACAAATTAATTAGGACGATGAATTCTAATGTAATTTTGACTACACAAGAGCCAGAGGAAAATAGTATAGATTTTGAAGCACCACTCATGAGTCTACCCTATCTTTTAAAAACAAGATTTACCGATATGGCTCCAGCTCTTTCTTATCTTAATGCCAATGATAATCTTATAAAAAAATGGCAAAAGAAATTGAAGGGAAACAAATTTAAAATTGGAATCTGTTGGCAGGGAAGCAATAGAAAAATTGATCGCAATCGTTCTTTCCCAGTTTCTTTATTCAGGGACATTGCAAATATTCCTGATGTTGAGTTAATTAGCCTGCATCGAGGACATGGTGAGGAACAGCTCGCAAGTATTGATTTTCAGGTCACAACCTTGGGGCAAAATTTTGATAGAGGTAAAAGTAGTTTCTTGGATACGGCAGCTGTTATGAAGAATTGTGATTTGATTATTACTTCTGACACTTCCATAGCCCACTTAGCAGGTGCCTTAGGCCGTCCTACCTGGGTGATCTTAAAACACGTACCAGACTGGCGTTGGATGGAAAGTGGGTTTAATTGTCCATGGTATGAATCAGTTTTTTTATATAGACAAAAGGTATCAAATAATTGGAATCTTGTTTTTGATGAAATCATGCAGGATCTGCAGTTGATGTTAATCAACTAGGAATAAGGTGATAGTTTATAGTGCTGACTTTCAGAGTGACGAAGTTACAACTTAGCGTGGATTGAGTGGTAATTGCTAGTTCATGCAGTTAAGAGATCCATTGCAAGCTTGGTTGAGTCACAAGGATTTTAAAGACCTGGAAGTTGGTTAGAAAAATGACATTAACCTGAAGAGTTTATGATATTAGACTTTCTTAAGGTGGGAACTTGAAACCATCCACTATTTGACATCTGCTTTTAGCTCGCGTTATCAATGAGTTTCTAGAGGTACAAAAGGGTAAAAGGGTAAACCATAAATCCGCTGGCTTCCAAATTTATTATGGAGCTTAACCCTCTCATAAAAACCTTGTGAGAGGGTTCTTTTTATATTAAACCGATCATATTCCTTGAATTCATAACAAGGTTTAGAACCTCGTTAAACGTGGTACTAACGAATGTCTTGGTGTCGCATGGTCGCGTAGCTCAGCTGGATAGAGCAACTGACTTCTAATCAGTAGGTCGCAGGTTCGAATCCTGCCGCGATCACCAAGAAAAACAATACCTGAACTAGTATATGGTTATAATAACTAGAGATTTTGCGCCCAAAAGGTTTCCACTTAGGTTTCACCGTTAGCGTGATCAGGCCCTATTTGTGTGCTCATAGACGCCTCAGAACCATCGTCGTATCTAAACTTGTAACTGTGTGGTTCCATCCCAATGGAGTAGTACTTTTCTAGCTGACAGGGGACTGCCCAAGGTCCATGAACCACGGTTCTGGGGTTACTGAGTCGGATGGGAATGAATGATAGAGTGCTTGGATTCAAAGCTGTGGTACCAGATATGAGTATCAGCGACGTTTACAAGTCTACGTGGCCATTTGTGATCCTGTTTCTAATCGGTATTGCGGTCATCATTGCTGTTCCCGGCATTGCAATCTGGCTACCTAATCTGGTCGGATAAACAACAGCTTTAAGTGGAAATTTTATAAGAGGCTGGGCGTTATTTTTCAGCAGCTTTACCGTAAAATGTGGTTCATAAGTCCTTGTAATACTCAATTGTTTTCAAGTGATTCTGTGGAAAAGTCTATTAGAAGTCAGTTGCTCTATCCAGTTGGGCTACGGGGTCTTAAATTAATGAGTCCACGGTATTTTCTTTTCGAATTTAAAATTATCACCGTAACCATTCTCCCTCACAATATGCTTTCTTGCATTAGATTTCTGCACTATGAATGGTATACTGTTGTCTTTTGCAAATTTAATGGCCGCCTGCTCACTAGGAAACCGTATTTGAATTTGCCCTTTGGTTTCTTTGGTGCCTGTCCAACCCATTAAGGGATCAATGGTTTTAGCCAAGCTGTGCTCCAATTCCATTACCCATGACTTAGTTTGTGCCATCCCAGATTGCATAGCAGATTTAGAGGGTTTAAATATTCTAGCTACCATAAGAACTTTCTATATTTTTCGAGTAGGAGTATAAAATACTCACATTTTAATGATCATGTTACAATCCTATTTTTTAACAACAAAAATAGAATTTGCAATAGTAGTGTATAGGTGTTGTTTTAACCTGATTGTGTCTTTATAAGTATAAGAATTTTAAAAACAATTTTTTTTTATAATTTTTTATAATACTTTTAGAATGTTGAGTTCATTAGAGAAAATGTCAGAGTGAAGAAAAAGAAATTAGAGACTAGTAAGAGTTTTAACCTAAGATCCAATTTTTTACCCTCTGGAGATCAACCTAAGGCTATTGACAGTCTGGTTTCCGGGCTTCAGCAATCAGAGCGAAATCAGGTCTTATTAGGTGCTACTGGCACCGGTAAAACTTTTACCATGGCTCACATTATTGAAAGAACTCAGAGGCCAGCCCTTATTTTGGCGCCCAACAAAACACTTGCAGCACAATTATATGGAGAATTCAAAACATTTTTCCCCGATAATGCTGTAGAGTATTTTGTTTCATTTTATGATTATTATCAACCGGAGGCCTATGTTCCAAGATCTGACACCTATATTGAAAAAGATGCTCAAATAAATGAACAAATTGATAGAATGCGCCATTCTGCAACCAGAGCACTTTTAGAGCGTGACGATGTTATCATTGTGGCATCTGTTTCCTGCATTTATGGTATTGGTTCAGTCGAGACTTATAGCGCGATGACACAAGAACTCAAAGCTAATAGTACTTATGATCTGCGAACTATAATTCAAACTTTAGTAGTCCAACAGTATCGTCGAAATGATCAAGCTTTCAAGCGGGGAACATTTCGTGTTAGAGGTGATGCCTTAGAAATATGGCCTGCACATTTAGAAAATCGGGCGTGGCGTCTTTCATTTTTTGGTGAAGAATTAGAGAAATTGGATGAATTTGATCCCTTGACCGGTGAAAAAAGTAGTTCCCTTGGAGCTATTAAGATTTATGCAAATTCTCACTATGTAACTCCGAAGCCCACTATTAAGCAGGCAATTAAGAATATTAAAGTAGATTTAGCGAAAAGGTTACGGGAACTCACTGCAAATGAAATGCTACTTGAGGCTCAGAGACTAGAGCAGAGAACAAATTTTGATCTGGAGATGATGGAGGCTACAGGGGCGTGTAGTGGTATAGAGAATTATTCTCGCTATTTAACTGGAAGAAAACCGGGCGAGCCTCCTCCAACTTTATTTGAATATATACCTGAAAATGCAATTGTTTTTGCAGATGAGAGTCATGTAGCAATTCCTCAGTTAGGAGGAATGTTTAGAGGAGACCATCGTAGAAAAACGACTCTTTCGGACCATGGTTTCCGATAACCTTCTTGCATGGATAACCGTCCTTTAAAATTTGAAGAAAGGGATGCTATGAGGCCACAATCTATTTTTGTTTCAGCTACACCTGGCCAATGGGAGATGTCAGAAGCACAGGGAGTATTTGTAGAACAGATCATTAGACCAACTGGTCTAATTGATCCATTAGTAGAGATAAGGCCAGTAGGTGCCCAGGTGGATGATTTGCTCCATGAGGTGAGATTAGCTTCTAACAAGAATTTGAGAACCCTTTGTACTGTTTTGACAAAAAGAATGGCAGAAGATTTAACAGATTTCTTACATGAAAAAGGTATCAGGGTTCGTTATTTGCATTCTGACATTGATACTTTGGAACGAATTGAAATTTTAAGAGATTTACGCGTTGGGACTTTTGACGTTCTTGTTGGTATTAATCTTTTGCGAGAAGGTTTGGATATACCTGAATGTGGATTAGTTGCTATTCTTGATGCAGACAAAGAGGGATTCTTAAGGTCGCAAACTTCATTAATCCAAACAATTGGACGTGCAGCTAGAAATGTTGATGGTAAGGTAATCATGTACGCCGACAAAATTACAGGGAGCATTAAAAGAGCATTAGAAGAGACTGAGCGTCGAAGGAAAAAACAAACAGAATACAATAAAGAGAAAGGTATAACACCCGAAAGTATTAGAAAAAATGTGGCAGATGTTCTTGAGGGAATTTATGGCGGGTCAGTTGATATGGAAAGAGTCACTGCTAATCTAGAAAAACCTGCCAAGTTAGGAAATAATTTGCAGTCTCATTTAAAAAATCTGAGAAAAGAAATGTTTTTGGCAGCTGAAAACTTAGAGTTTGAACAAGCTGCAAGCCTGCGAGATGAAATAAATCGATTGGAGAAAGCAGAGCTCGCTATAGGTGAAAAACCACTGATCAGACAATCTGAATTAAATCAGAAAAGTAATATTCAGAAAGTAAGTGGAAGGTCAAAAGGAGGTTTGGCCGGAACCCGTACTTTAAGGAGCAAAGCTAGAATGCTGTAGGTGAGACCCTGAGAGTTTGTAAACTATCAGGCCCCAGAGATTGATGACTGAACTGGGAAAACGCCATTGATAAGCCATTTATCAGGAGAGTATTTTTTTAGTTCGTAATCAAAAACAAATATTCGTTCTTGTGAGTCAACAAAGAGTACTCTTTGTATTAAAGAACCATTAAACAAATTAAAATCAAGAAATTTATAGTCTTTAGGTGCCCAAATCATAGGATATCCAGATCGAACCATTTTTCCAAAGATTTCAGCATTTGCAAATTTGGATTTAATAAAAGGAGATGCAAAAGCATAAGCAGCATTTATATCCAATTTTTGGAATGCACCTATTTGCGATGAAATAACCTTATGTGCTTTTGCTTCAAGGGTAATTAAATCAGCTTTTTCTGACGTTTTGGTTGGTAATTCGGCTAGACCAAGATTGATTGAAGTAATGGCAACAATAGCCACTGATAGTGTCAACAATTTCAGCAATTTATTTAGTTTTCTATTGTATGGCACCAATTCATTACCTATTTTCGGAGGGATATTACTTAAAGGTTTTGTGCTTAAACCCCAGATACTACAAAGATCCCCAGTCTGGAAAAGTAAATATTCACATGCATTATTACCATATATTTACTTATTATTTAAGGGAATTAAAGACCAATTTTATCAGCAATGAGATTTCTGGTTTCTTCAATCCCATATAAAGAAATAAAACCACCTAGACGTGGACCAGTTTTCGTTCCTAATAGAATTTCATAAATTGCTGTGAACCAATCTTTCAGTTGTTCAAAATTGTTTTCTTTGCCAACGGCATACACTAAAGATTGTAGCTCATCTCTTTCTGTGGAATTACTTATTTTTTCTAACCTTTCATGAAGATCAATCAATGCTCGTCTTTCCTTCTCGTTAGCAGCTCGGAATTTTTTCTTTGGTTTCACGAAGTCCTTATAGTAACGCACTGCGTATTTCACTGCTTTATCGAGTCCTGGATGTTCATTCCTTTTTATATTAGGCGCATAGCGATTAATGAACCCCCACAAGGTTGTTTCCTCTTCTGAACCACAGGCAGAAACAAGATTCAAAAGCATTGAAAAAGAAACAACCATATCAGATTTTGGAGGTGACCCTGAGTGCACATGCCATACTGGGTTATGTAACCTTTCGATATCACTTTGTGTCTGATATTTTTCCAGGTTTTGGTGATATTCATCCATCATTTTCGGTATGACATCAAAGAATAATCTTTTTGCGGTTTTTGGTTTTTGAAACATGAAATAGCTCAAAGATTCTTGACCAGCGTAACGTAACCAGTCCTCTATAGACAAACCATTACCTTTGGATTTTGAAATTTTCTGACCATGCTCATCTAAAAAGAGTTCATAGTTAAGGAGTTCTGGTGGGTTCGCTCCCATAATTTTACAAATTCTCGATGCCAACTCAGCTGATGGTATTAAATCTTTCCCAAACATTTCATAATCGACCCCCAATACAAACCATCGCATTGCCCAGTCAGGTTTCCATTGTAATTTTACATTTCCAGCCTTCACGGAAAGTTCAACGATTTCTCCATCGGGTTCTTTGTAGGTTATAGTTCCAGAGGATTTGTCAATGTGATCAATAGGAACTTGCAGTACTTTACCGCTTTTGGGACTAATTGGCAGAAACAGTGAATAAGTTTGCCTTCTTTCTGATCTTAAAGAAGGAAGCATGACATCCATGATTTTTTCATAATTTTCCAGAACGACCATTAAGGCATGGTCAAACATTCCTCCCTGATATTTTGTGGTGGCAGATTCGAATTCATAATCAAATTTATATTGGTCTAGAAATTCTCGTAACTTAGCATTATTGTGATCACCAAAGCTTTTATATTTACCAAAAGGATCTCTTACGCAGGTTAATGGCAGATCTAGATCTTCCATTAAATTTTCAGCATTAGGAATATTTGTTGGAACTTTTCTTAGCCCATCCATATCATCAGAGAAGCATATTAATTTTGTTGGAATATCACTTAAATGCTCGAATGCTTTTTTTACCATAGTAGTCCGCACTACTTCTCCAAAAGTCCCAATATGTGGCAGCCCAGATGGACCATAACCAGTCTGGAAAGCAACAAATCCTTTTTCAGGAGGATTACCATTAAGAAAACGCTTTAAGACTCGCTTTGCCTCAGTGAAAGGCCATGAATCGGTATTGTTCAAGATGTCTTGATCAAAACTTCGGTAGTTTTTTTTTGCCATAGTTATGTTCTAAATTCAGTTTTTATGATTCTTCTGACTTGTATTATTGTTTGGTAGATTTACGTACCTATAAACTAGGATTTCTAATGTCGTCAAATCAAAAACATTATGCTACCTTGTTATAAGGAGGGTCTAATGGTTAAGAATATTGATGGTACCCCATTAATGACAGGGCAGGATGCCTTAGTTGCGATAATGATAGCTGGTGGAGCATCTGATGAAAATATATCAAATCGGGAATTAGTATCTATAAGTCGTATAGTGGACCATCTTCCCATCTTTAAGAACTATGATCCAGAAAAGATCAAAATCATTGCTGAAACAGTTTTCGATTTATTTGAAGAGGAAGATGGTTTAGATGCCTTATTTGGTTTGATAAAAGCAGCTTTACCAGAAAAACTATATGAAACAGCCTACGCCTTGGCTTGTGATGTTGCTGCATCAGATGGGAAACTACCTGAAGTACAATTACGCTTTTTGGAAGAAATTAGGCATGAACTCAATATTGATCGCTTGCATGGAGCAGCAATTGAAAGAGGAGCTAGGGCAAGACATATGTTGTTAGAATGATGAACTGAAAGTCATTTTACAACATGTAAAGTATAAGCGATGAAGATATTAAGGCCACACTCCTTTTGCCCGAAGTTCTGTAGAGGATACGTTTCTCATTGGACCGATGAGTAAAGTCCATACAGGTGGGGTAAGTGTAGAAAGCTTAAATGCTTGATCTGGGGGGATTCTGAATCGTCTATAGCGAGTTGCGGCGGGAGATAATCCAGCTTTGATTTGTTCGCCTGGTCTAGCAAGAACTCCGATAGGAACGTTCTTGACTATCCAATTCCATTTGTCCCAGTGATGAAAATTTACTAGATTGTCTGCTCCCATCAGCCACACAAATCTTACTTGTGGATAAATACGCTGAAGTTTATAAATTGTTTCGGCTGTGAATCGTGATCCTAAGCTGCTCTCAATATTTGTTATTGTAACGGCGGGGTGTTTCATTATTTTTTTGCATGCTTTAAACCTTTTGGAAATCTTTTCAGGTTCCCAATCCTTCAAAGGATTACCGGGGCTTACCAACCACCAGATTCTTGATAAGTTGAAGGCTTTAATGGCTTGTTTAGTTATATGAACATGACCTTCATGCGGGGGGTCAAAGGAACCGCCTAATAAGCCGATTGTTAAGCCTGGTACTCCTAATGGGTGAACTACCAAATTTTTCTCCTGTAAAATTAAAAGGTATTTTAGCTCATTCTTTTTGAGTAAATAAAGATAATCGAAGTTGTAAACTCGTTGTTGCAATACCTATAAGTTATTTAATATACATTCAGCAGAAGTACAAATTCTTGTAAAGGATAAATTATGGCATCTGTAAAATATATTTACCACATGAATGATGTTTCCAAGGCATTTCCAGGTGGAAAGAAGTGTTTTGAAAATATCCACCTATCCTTTTTACCTGGGGTGAAAATTGGTGTCGTAGGTGTTAACGGAGCTGGGAAAAGTAGCCTTATGAAAATTATGGCTGGTCTTGATGAGGAATATACTGGCGAAGCTTGGTCAGCTGAAGGTATAGATGTTGGGTACTTACCTCAGGAACCGCTCTTAGATGCCAGTCTTACAGTTAGGGAAAATATTTTAACAGCTGTAGCAGACAAGAAAAAGCTTTTGGATGATTTCAATCAGATAGCAAATAAGCTGGCGGAGAACTATTCTGAAGAAATTATGGAAGAGATGACTAATTTACAAGATAGAATTGATTCAGAAAACCTTTGGGAACTTGATAATCAAATAAATGTGGCCATGGAAGCGTTGAGGTGCCCTAGTGATATAACTTCTGTGCATCAGTTGTCAGGAGGAGAGAAGAGAAGGGTGGCGCTTTGTCAATTACTTTTGAGATCTCCTGAATTATTGCTTCTTGATGAACCAACCAATCATTTAGATGCCGAAACAGTGGATTGGCTGCAAAGGTATCTAATTGAATACAAAGGAACATGCTTAATTGTTACTCATGATAGATATTTTTTGGATCAAATAACAGGATGGATCCTTGAGCTCGATCGAGGTAGAGGGGTTCCTTATGAAGGTAATTATACAAATTGGCTTGAAAAAAAGGCTGAGAGAGTAAAACTAGAGGGGAAAGAGGATAAAAGAAAACAAAAAATTCTGGAAAAGGAGTTAGAATGGATTAGACAGGGAGCCAAGGCGCGACAAGCAAAACAGAAGGCTAGAATAAAGGCATATGAAGAACTGGCCGAGAGTTCTGAAAAGTTACAACTCTCTAGCGCCCAGATAGTAATTCCTAACGGCCCTAGGTTAGGTTCTAAGGTTTTGGAGGTTAGCGGCTTGACTAAGCATTTTGAAAATAAGGTTTTGTTCGAAAATTTATCTTTTTCATTGCCAGCGGGAGGCATTGTAGGGATTATCGGCCCTAATGGTGCTGGTAAGACTAGTCTTTTCAAATTGATAATAGGATCTGAATTACCCACAAGTGGGGAAATCAGTTTGGGAGATACGGTTCAGTTGTCTTATGTGGACCAAACTAGAGATGAATTAGATTCTAAGAAGACGGTTTGGGAGGAAATTTCAGATGGTCAGGAAATAGTGAAACTTGGAGATGCAGAGATCAATTCTAGAGCATATTGCAGTTCTTTTAATTTCAAGGGAACAGATCAACAGAAACCTATGGGAAAATTATCAGGGGGTGAAAGAAACAGAGTACATATAGCAAAGATGCTTAAGACCGGTGGTAACGTGTTATTGCTTGATGAACCAACCAATGATTTGGATGTGGAGACTTTAAGTGCACTAGAACATGCAATAACAAACTTTGCGGGTTGTGCTATGGTGATTAGTCATGATCGCTTTTTCTTAAACAGAATTTGCACCCATATTCTAGCCTTTGAAGGGAATAGTCATGTTGAGTGGTTTGAAGGAAATTTTGAAGATTATATTGATGATAAGCGAAGGCGTTTGGGAGAAGATAGTGTGAGCCCTAAGCGCACCAAGTATAAGAAATTTGAGGTGTGATTTTTCTTTTAATAAGTGGATAACCTCTTTAAAGAGAAGGTATTTTTTGTAGTAGAGGCATTAATTTTGACATGTCTGGCCCGACATTTTTACCTGTAAGAGCTTGGCGGAGGGGCTTAAACAGGGCTTTACCCTTCCTTCCAGTTGCCTCTGATACCTTGTCTGTCCATATTTTCCATGTTTTTTCATCATGTGGTGGAACTGGTAATAATTCAAAAGCAATTTTGACATACGGGGTATCTTCGTTAAGCTCTACTACACTTGGACCATTTTTGCACAGATTCCATATCTCCATGATATCTTGTCGTTTAGTTATGCTATCCCGAGCCATCTCCCAGAAAGGGATAAATTTATTCTCAGGAATGCCAATTTCTTTCAGGTCATCTTTGATGGTTGGCAAGGAAATAGAGTGTAACACCTTAGTAGAAATATTATGCAAAAGATCAGGATCGAATTTCGTGGGGGCAGAACTAAAAGAGCTCAATTCGAAGTTATCATAAATTTCTTCAAATGAGTGGAAGATTCTGATAGCTTTGGATGATCCAAGAGCTGACAACATACTAACGATAGCCATTGGTTCAACGCCAGAAAATCTCAAGTCTCGAAGCGCTAAGGAGCCAAATCTCTTTGACAAATTGTTACCAGTAAGGCCAGTCAGCAATGAGTGATGCCCATAAGTAGGTATAGTAGATTTCATGGTTTCTAAAAGTTGAATTTGGGTCGCAGTATTTGTCACATGATCGGATCCCCTTATGACATGTGTTATTCCAAAATCAATGTCATCACAGACTGATGCAATAGTATAAAGGAATTGGCCATCTTCCTTTACAAAGACTGGATCTGATACCGAAGCAAGATCAACTGAAATATTTCCAATTATTTGGTCATTCCATTGGACTTTATGTTGCTGAAGTAGAAATCTCCAATACGGTTCTTTCCCTTCACTTCTAAATTTTTCTTTCATCTCATCTGATAGATTAAGCGCTGAACGGTCATATACGGGCGGTTTACCCATATTTAGAAGCTTTTTTCTTCTCAATTCCAGCTCATTGGTTGTTTCAAAGCATGGATATAATCTTTCATCGCTCTTTAACTTATTCAGGACTTCATGATAACGGTCAAATCTTAGAGATTGCTTTTCAGTACTGTCCCATTCTATTCCCAACCATTCCAAATCCTTTTTTATTGAATCTTCAAAGAGTTGGCTGGATCTTTCCAAATCAGTATCATCTATTCGAAGCAAAAACTTCCCACCATTTTTTCTTGCTATCAAATAGTTGAACAGTGCTGTTCGGATGTTACCAACGTGTAAATATCCAGTCGGTGAAGGTGCGAAACGAGTTTGTATTGTCATAATGGTTCCGTCCATTTCTGAACTAGGGGATATCTTCGGCTTAACCAAAATGATCCTTTGGTTAGATGAACCCCTGGTGCAGACTGAAACCTCTTATATTCGGAGTTATAAACTAGCTTTTCAATTTTTTGGATCATTGTTTTATCTATTCCTAATGCAGATATTTCTTTGATCGACATATTTTTTTCAATCAAGCTTTCCAAGATTAAATCCAAAAGGTGATAGGGTGGAAGACTATCTTCATCTTTTTGGTTTGGCTTCAATTCAGCTGAAGGGGGCTTTTCAATGATTTTTTCAGGAATTACTTTTCCATTAGGCCCTTTCATCCAAGATTCTTTGTGGGTATTTCTCCATTGGCAAATTTCATATAACCTAGTTTTGTAAAGGTCTTTGATTGGATTATAGCCGCCACACATGTCTCCGTAGATAGTAGAATAACCAACCGCAACCTCTGATTTATTACCTGTAGTGAGAAGCATACTCCCAAATTTATTTGACATTGCCATTAATAGTAGACCTCTTATTCTTGATTGAAGGTTTTCTTCAGTCAAATCTTGTGGTTTATTCTTAAATTCTGGCGAAAGTAAATCTAGTAACATCTTATAAGGTTTGCTTATAGGGATAGTTTTGATTTTGCACTTTAGCTTTTCAGTTAATTCTTCAGCATGGTTTAAAGATCCTTCGCTTGAAAATTGAGAAGGCAACCTCACGCAGGTTACCCCATCTGGACCAAATGCATCTACGGCAATAGTTGCGACCAAAGCGCTGTCTATTCCTCCAGACAAACCCAAAATTACTTTATCAAATCCAGATTTAAGAACATAATCTTTGGTTCCTGTTACTATAGCTCGATAGTCTTGGGCTTTTTCATTGCCGATTGCTATTTTTGATTTGATAGTTCGAGTTAAACATTTTTTCTCGATGTCCAATTCTAACAATAGCTTCCTTTCTTCAAATTGAGGTAATTGTACCATCACTTTCCCTACCTGATTCATCATAAACGAACCGCCATCAAAAACTTGATCATCTTGTCCCCCCAAGAGATTAAGATAAATTATGGGTAAATTACTTTCCAAGCATCTTTGCTTCACTATATTATGTCTCAAAGCCATTTTGCCTCGCTCATAAGGCGATCCATTGGGTGAAATTAGGAGATCTGCACCTTTATTTTTTAGTTTTTTTATGACATCGCTGTACCAAATATCCTCGCAAATAGGACAGCCAATATTTGTGTCCTTTATTCTAAAAACTGTTGAGAGGTTCCCTGAACTAAAATACCTTTTTTCATCAAATATACCAGAGTTGGGAAGATGCTTTTTTTTTGTAACTATGCTAATCTTACCATTTCTTAAGAGGAAATAACCATTAAACAATTTATTACCTTCTGATATAGGGGCTCCAAATAAAAGACATGAGTTTCCTGAACATTTGCTAATTAGTAGGGTCAAAAATCTAGAAACATCTTTTTGAAAAGAAGGCTTTAAAATTAAATCTTGAATTTGGTAGCCAGTTATGAACATTTCCGGGAAAACAACAAGATCCACGTTCTTTTTATTAGCTTCTTGATATGTTCTTAATACCAATTCTGTATTTTTCTCTAAATCACCTACAGTAGGATTCAGCTGGGCTAAAAGTATTTGGAGGTCTTTGGTCATCAGTTAATAATATTCCTAAAAAATTCCCATTAACAGATTATGTTTTCTTTTACTATAAAAAGTTATCTAGGTGCTAACTTTATTTACTAGTTGATTTGTTTGCAGCTTATGAACTAAATATGTAGCAGATAGTACTGTTTTATAGGTTACATTTGTTCTCCAAGTATTCAGCGCTCTTATGCGGGTACTTTGCAAATACTAATTAAAGATAATGGTCTTTCTAGCAGACTATTAAGGAGTTAAATTGAAAAATTTTGAATTGAAATTATTTGTCACAATGTTTTTGTTTTTACTGTCATCTATTTGTCAGTTCACTTTTGCTGATGAGGCTACACATATAAAGCAGTATGAAACTGGTGGCATATATGAAGGAGAATTTTTGGAAGGTAGACAGCACGGTAAAGGTAAATATAGTTTGCCGAATGGGTACGTTTATGAAGGCAATTGGGTCAATGGAAAAATAGAAGGAAAAGGAAATGCTAAGTATCCTGATGGTTCAGTTTATGTAGGGAGATTTAAAGACGGCAAACACTTTGGTGATGGTATTCTCAGTTTCCCGGATGGAACTCAATATAAGGGGGAATGGAAAGATGGAAATTTCGATGGAATAGGGAAATTGCAGTATGCAAATGGAGTAATTCTTGAAGGAAATTTCATTAATGGAAAACTTGAGGGATTGGGTAAGCAAACTAGTTCGGACGGTTATTCTTACGAGGGGGATTGGTTAGATGGAAAAAAGGTTGGTCATGCTACCATTAACTATGCAGGAGGAGGAACTTATGTCGGACAAGTTCTCAACGGAATAAGAGAAGGCGAGGGAAAATTAAGGCTAAAAGATGGTACTATTATGGAGGGGATTTATCAGTCTGGAACCTTAACGGGTCATGGGATAGTAAAATTCATTAATGGCGACCACTATTCAGGCCAAATATCAGAAGGTAAGATTGAGGGCGAGGGTAGAAAATATTACTCGTCAGGAGATTATTATCAGGGGGGGTTTCTGAATAATCAGCATCACGGTCAGGGTCTTTATAGAACCACTAAAGGATATGTTGCGGAAGGTAATTGGTTAAATGGACAATTGCAGGGAAGTGGGAAACTGACATATCCAAATCTATCCACTTATGTGGGAGATTTAAAAGATGGCATCCCTCATGGCACAGGTACTATAACTTTCTCAGATGAAAGCAATTACATAGGACAGTGGGTCGACGGAAAGATCAATGGTTTTGGAACAGCCAAGTATTCAAATGGTCAAATATATGCTGGTAATTTCAAAAATGGTAAGAACCATGGTAAAGGCAAAATGACATTTGGAGATGGATATATTTATGAAGGTCTTTGGTCCAATGGTTTATTTGATGGTTTTGGAAAAGCAGAATATACTGATGGGTCTATTTATGAAGGAAATTTTAAACAAGGCAAGCGGCATGGGTCAGGAAAAATCATGATGGCCGATGGAGCTGTATTTGAAGGTAATTTTGAAAAAGGACAGATCAATGGTCAAGGAATAGCGCTTTACCCAAATGGTGACAGGTATGAGGGAGATTTCAAAAATGGTAAAAGAGAGGGGGAAGGAAAAATCACTTATAAGTCGGGGCATACTTATGAGGGTAATTGGAAAGAGAATAAAAGACTTTCGGGAGAGTAATAGTCTTTAATAATTTATTTGTAGGAAGACTTAACAATTATTTATCTGTGTGGTTGGGATAGGCTTTTTCTTGAGTATATTTTTGTTTAGGGATTAAGAAAATTTTGATGTATAATAAAGCATTATACCGCGCTAACATATTGGAAGAATTAAGAACAAATATGAATGCAAATATAAGCTTTCTTGGAGATAGACATGGCTAAGGTAGATAAGGAGCAAGTACTGATATTTGATACTACGCTTCGTGATGGAGAACAAAGCCCTGGGGCGACAATGTCGCTATCTGAAAAAATTGAGATTGCTAGTCTCCTAGACGAGATGGGGGTTGATATTATAGAGGCAGGATTTCCAATTGCTTCCGAGGGGGATTTTGAGGCAGTTTCAGAAATTTCAAAGGTCATTGAAAACGCTAGGGTGTGTGGTTTAGCACGAGCAAACAAAATAGACATCGAGCGGTGTTGGCGAGCAATAGATAGAGCAGATAAACCAAGAATACATACCTTTATTGGAACGTCACCTTTGCACAGAGAATTTCAGGTAAGATTATCTAAAGAGGAAGTTTTGGATAAAGTATTCGAGACGGTGCAGTATGCCAAGACTTTTTGTGAAGACGTTCAATGGTCCCCTATGGATGCTACTAGGACCGAAATGGATTTTCTTATTAAAGTTGTAAGGTTAGCAATAGAGGCGGGGGCTTCAACAATCAATATTCCAGATACAGTAGGGTATACTGCCCCAAAGGAAAGTGCAGAAATAATAAGAGAATTGATCTCTGCAATCCCCGAACTAAAAGAAATTATTGTGTCTACGCACTGCCATAATGATTTGGGTATGGCAACTGCCAATTCTCTTGCAGCAGTAGAGGCAGGAGCTCGCCAGGTAGAGTGTACCATAAATGGACTGGGTGAAAGAGCAGGTAACACAGCTCTTGAGGAAATAGCAATGGCTCTCAGGGTTAGGCAAGATATCATGCCTTTTACTACAAATTTGGATACCAAGAAATTAATGCGGGCTAGCCGTCTTGTCTCAACCGTTTCGGGATTCCCGGTTCAATTTAACAAGGCGATAGTGGGAAAAAATGCGTTTGCCCATGAATCGGGTATTCATCAGGATGGTATGTTGAAACATGCTGGAACTTTTGAAATCATGAAACCCGAAGATATTGGACTAACTGAAACAAACTTAGTCATGGGGAAGCACTCGGGAAGGGCAGCTCTTAGGAAGAAAATTTCTGACCTTGGGTTTAATTTGGGTGATAATCAGTTACAAGATCTTTTTATCAAATTTAAAGCTTTGGCTGATAGAAAAAAAGAAGTATATGATGATGATCTTTTAGCTTTGCTTTCTGAAAATTCAATGACTAGAAGTGATGAATTGCTACAGTTGGTAGATTTGGAAGTAACATGCGGTACTAAGGCTCCCCAAACTGCAAGAGCAAAGATCTCCATTGAAGGCAAAAATCACATTGTTGAATCCACTGGTGATGGTCCTGTGGATGCAACTTTTAATGCCATAAAGAAAGTTTTTCCACATTCAGCCCATTTGCAACATTTTCAAATACATGCAGTTACTGAGGGTACTGATGCTCAGGCAACTGTTTCAGTACGCTTAGAGGAGGCAGGTAAAATGGTTACAGGGCAGTCATCAGATACTGATACTGTAGTTGCTAGTGCTAAAGCATATATCAATTCTTTAAATAAGCTTGTGCTTAGAAGAAGAAAAAAAGCTCCAGAGGCTGTTGCAAATTGACAAAAAAATCGTCTCTTGTGTCCCAATACAAATGTATTAGATTAATTAAAAGGTAAATAGATGACTTTTCTCAAAATTGAAAATTAATTAGGGTTTGGATTTTTTAGTATGATTGGTTTAATAAGTAGTTTGTTCTCTGCAGATATGGCTATAGACCTTGGAACAGCCAATACCCTGGTTTATGTTAAGGGAAGGGGAATTATTCTGAATGAGCCTTCCGTTGTTGCCTATCATATTAGAGATGGGAATAAGCAAGTTTTGGCAGTAGGAGAAGATGCTAAACTGATGTTAGGTAGAACCCCTGGGTCTATTGAAGCTATACGACCAATGAGAGATGGGGTAATTGCAGATTTTGATGTAGCTGAGGAAATGATAAAACATTTCATAAGAAAAGTTCACCGTCGTGGAAGTTTTGCTAAACCAAAAATCGTAGTGTGTGTTCCTCATGGAGCTACCCCGGTTGAAAAAAGAGCAATCAGAGAGTCTGTTCTTTCAGCTGGAGCTAGAAAAGCAGGGCTGATTGCGGAGCCAATAGCTGCGGCCATAGGTGCTGGCATGCCAATTACAGACCCAACAGGTTCAATGGTTGTTGATATAGGTGGAGGAACAACGGAGGTAGCTGTGTTATCGCTTGCCGACATTGTTTATGCAAGATCCGTTAGAGTTGGAGGCGACAGAATGGACGAAGCTATTATCTCCTATCTTAGGCGACAGCAAAACTTGCTCATTGGAGAGGCAACAGCTGAAAGGATCAAAACTACAATTGGTACAGCATTGATGCCCAAAGATGGTAGAGGTAGCCATTCAGATATAAGAGGAAGAGACCTTTTAAATGGTGTTCCTAAGGAAACACAGATAACTCAAGCGCAAGTAACTGAGGCATTGGCGGAAACTGTGCAGCAGATATGTGAAGCTGTAATGACTGCCCTTGAGCAGACTCCTCCAGATCTTGCAGCCGATATAGTTGATAGGGGAGTGATGCTTACCGGAGGGGGTGCCTTACTTGGTGACTTAGACTTAGCTTTGAGGGAACAGACTGGTCTCGCAATTTCTGTGGCAGATGATTCCATGAATTGCGTTGCCCTAGGAACAGGAAAATCCCTTGAGTTTGAAAAACAGCTCGCGCATGTGATCGATTATGGAAACTAATACTTAATCTAATAGCATAATTTGGGAAGTTAAGTGACAAAGATGACACTGCAAAGTCAAGGCGAATCCACATTGGTTTTTCGCTACATAGGATTAGCCGTAATTTTTCTTTTTCTCTTAGTAGTTTTTTTGCTTTGGAGGATCGACAATATGCGGGTTGAAAGATTTCGATTGGCACTTTTGAATGTGATAGTTCCCAATGTGACTTTCCTGACAAATCCCATTAAGTCAGTAGGAAGAATGGTTTCTGACCTTGCTTCATATGCCAATGTTCATGAGCAAAATAAGTCATTAAAGCTTGAGCTTGATCGAATGAAGAAATGGAGAGAAGCAGCTTTACAGCTTGAACAAAAGAATGCAAAACTTCGAGTGCTTAATAATCTGAAATTAAACTCGGCACTTTCGTGGGTGACAGGTGAGGTATTATCAGACAGTGGCAGTCCCTTTAGTTCATCTATTTTGGTAAATTTGGGGAGTAAAGATGGCATAATCGATGGTGCAGCTGTAGCGGATGGATTAGGACTGATTGGAAGAGTTTCTGGGGTTGAGAGAAAACTTTCTCGTGTAATTCTTTTGTCTGATGTTAAATCTTTTGTTCCTGCAATAATCGAATCTAATAATCAGGAAGCCATAGTAAGAGGGGACAATACGCCTTTCCCGTTGATTGATTTTGTAAGGGGGACAACAAGGATACAACCGGGTGCAAGAGTTTATACCAGTGGAAAAGGGGGAGTCTATCCTGCTAGTATATTAATAGGCAAAGCAGTTTTGTCAGCTGACAAAAAAATGAGAATTAAATTAGCAGCTAATTTAAATCAGTTAGATTATGTAAAGATAATAATTAATAACGGATTAAAAATACCTCTAGATGCGGGTGGTATAATAAAATCACTGAAATAGAAAAATGACCACGATTTTACATATTTGGCAATGGTCAAAGACAAGACATATGCTACAATTTGGCTCGTTGAAGAGACAATTACAATATGGGTGAAATTCTTATCAAAGGTTTGTACTTTCTTTTACTAGGAGTAATAGTAATCATCATTCCCATGGCCCCAATTTCTAGCACACCTACAATAATTGAAATACCAGACACTCTAATCTGTTTAATATTCTCGTGGTTGGTTTTAGATCAAAAAAGTGCACCCCTTTTATCAATTTTATTTTTATGCCTTTTGGCCGACATTTTGTGGATGAGACCAATTGGCCTTTGGCCTATGTTTATTCTTTTAACTTCTGAATTAGTGAGACATTATCGTTTAAGGATAGTTAATCAAAGTACCTTATTTAAATTTTTTTGTTTTTTACTTTTTTTCTCCATTATCAATGTTGGTGTAAAACTATTATCTCTTGTTGTGGCCTTAAAACCGCTAGATTTCATGATGTGGCTAAAATATTTCTTATTTACCGTCCTTTTATTTCCCATTGTTAATCTCTGCCTAGAATACACTATTTTCAGGCGTAAGCAGACCCTCAAGCAAAGTTGATAGACTAATATGGAAAGAATTTCATTTCGTAAGGACTTGCTCAACAAGAAATTGGGCCGGAGAGCTTTCATACTAGGGGCTAGTCAACTTGTTCTTGTGGGTTTTCTAATCCGTAGGATGCGGGAATTACAATTACAGGAAAGTGAAAAATATCAGCTTTTGGCTGAAGAAAATAGAATAGACATTCGTATTCTACCACCTATGCGTGGTATAATTTTTGATGGAGATGGCAGGCCTTTGGCTAAAAACCGTGAAAATTATCGCTTAAGAATTATTAAAGAGAAGGCCAAGGACCCTAGAGCAGTACTCAAAAATGTTTCTAGTTTGATCTTATTAAGAGATGAAAGAAAAGCAGATATATTATCAGAAATAGAAAGGAAAAAACCCTATATTCCGGTCACTGTAATTGAAAATATAAGCTGGAAAGATTTTATTCGAGTTACTGTAAACCTTCCTTCGTTACCAGGTATAGTGCCTGAAGTAGTCTTCAAAAGATTTTATTTGGAAGATAACTTTCTAGCCCACGTCATTGGTTATGTTGGTTCAATTTCCCAGTCTGATTTAAAAACTATTTCAACCGTAGATCCCATACTACAAATACCAGACTTCCAAATTGGCAAAGTGGGAGTGGAGAAGGGCCTGGATTCACTTTTAAGGGGGAAGGTAGGTCTAATTAGGCATGAAGTAAATGCCTCTGGTAGGGTCATAAGAAAGTTAAATGAGGATCCAAGTTCTTCCGGTAAAGACATACATTTAACTATAAACACTCTATTACAAGAATTTGCTATGTATAGGATTGAGGAATTTAGTGCTTCTGTAGTAGTCATAGATCTTGAGACTGGAGGTATTCTCTGTTTGGCTTCAAGCCCAAGTTTTGATCCCAACCAGTTTGTTGAAGGTATGTCCCAGAAAGATTGGGATTCCCTCAGAAATAGTGAGAATCAACCACTGGCAAATAGGGCAATTTCTGGGAATTACCCTCCAGGGTCAACCTTTAAGATGCTCGTAGCCATTGCCGGTATTGAGGCTGGCTTAATTGATCCTGAGGAACTGATTAATTGTTCTGGTTTCTATGAAATCAGTGATAGAAAATTTCATTGCTGGAAAGCCTTAGGTCATGGAGATAAGAATCTTGTTGAAGGTATTCAAGAGTCTTGTGACGTTTATTTTTATACGTTAGCACTGAGAGTGGGAATTGATAGGATTACTGAGACTGCCAAAAAATTTGGAATTGGTATGGCTGTCCCATTACCTTTACCGGGAGTTTCTAAAGGCCTACTTCCCTCAAAAAGTTGGTTAAAGACTAATTATAAAAAACAGTGGGTTAAAGGTCATACCCTTAATTCAGGAATAGGGCAGGGTTTTCTGCTTTCAACTCCTTTACAAATAGCTGTTATGATTGCACGATTAGCTACTGGCCTGGAAGTAAAGCCACAACTCGTAAAAGCCATAGATGGTAAGCCTGTCAAGAATCAGAACAAAAGAATGATAGGTATTAAAAAAACTACTTTTTCAATAATTCAAAAAGCTATGTTTAATGTTGTAAATGAGAAAACTGGAACAGCTTATAAATCCAGGGTAGTTGATAAAAGCAAAATCCTTGCAGGGAAAACTGGTACCTCCCAAATTAGGAAAATATCTGAAGAGGAGAGGTTAACAGGTATTAAGAAAAATGAAGAACTTCCAAGGGCTCAAAGGGACCATGCCTTATTTGCAGGCTATGCCCCATTCATTAATCCCAAATATGCCATTAGTGTTGTGGTAGAGCATGGTGGGGGTGGATCTAAGGTTGCCGCTCCAATAGCTAGAGATGTTCTTCTATTTGCTCTTTCGGGAGCTATACCAGCTCTAAATGCATATCCCATTGATCAAAGAAATGAAGTTAGATTAACGTTAGACAAGATTAGAGAAAAGTCTGCTTTAAAGAAAACAAAAAGAGGGTAGTATCATATCAGTTCATTATACTCAGGAATATAAGGAACTGCCTAAGGGAGTTCAGAAGCTTTTTTTCATGCACTGGCCGCTTGTTATTTTAGTTTTGGTTATAGGGACATTTGGTTTTATTATGCTTTACTCTGTCGCTGAAGGTGATTTTGAAAAATGGGCAAGGCCACAAATTGAAAGATTTGTCATTGGTTTTGTCTTCATGATAATAATTGGCCTCATACACATTGACTTTTGGCGGGTTTGTTCTCCATTTGTATATTTTTTCGGCATTTTTCTATTAATTTTCGTTCTTTTTTTTGGTGATTATGGAGGAGGTGCTAGAAGATGGCTTGAATTTGGTTCATTTCGGTTCCAACCATCAGAGATAATCAAGGTAGGTTTAGTCATGTTCTTGGCTATTTATTATGATTGGTTGCAACCCGCAAAGGTATCAAAGATCTTTTGGGTTTGCATTCCAGCAACAATAATTTTGTTGCCAACAGCTTTAGTTATTCCTCAACCAGATTTAGGAACTGGTACCCTTATCGCGATCACAGGACTTACAATTATGTTTGTGGCAGGGGTGCATTACCTCTATTTTTTAGGAGGATTACTTCTTTTACCTGGGTTACTTGGTTTGATATTTTACAGTCGTGGAACTTCTTGGCAGCTTGTAACTGATTACCAATTTGGAAGAATAGATACTTTCTTAAATCCAACTCATGATCCACTAGGAGAAGGTTATCAGATAACCCAGTCAAAAATAGCTTTAGGGTCGGGTGGGCTGGAAGGTAAAGGGTTTATGCAAGGAAGCCAAAGTCAACTTGATTTCTTGCCGCAAAAGCATACAGATTTTATCTTTACCACAATAGCAGAAGAATTTGGGTTTTTTGGTGGTGTTGGTTTGTTACTCATGTACTCCGTAATAATCATCTTTTGTATTGTGTCAGCCACTACAAATAAAAATAAGTTTGGAAGTTTACTGACAATAGGATTAACGACTGTGTTTTTCACATATTTTTTTATAAATATTGCTGCAGTTACAGGAATGGTACCTGTGACTGGTGTACCTCTACCATTAATCTCATACGGGGGATCTGCAATGTTGGTCGTCTTAGGAACTTTTGGTTTAATCCAAAGTGCTCACATCCACCGTCTTTTGAAAAGAGACTAAGAATGCGAATCTTATTCATGTCCAACCTATTTTCTTCTTATGAAAGTCCCCTAAGAAAGGCTTTGTTCGAATTAAATGTGGCTACATTTGATATGTCAGATAAACTACACGAAAGAATGCATGAGGTTGAATTTATTATTTATTCCCCTGTAAAGGTCGATGATCAGTTAATTGTTCAAGATTTCTCTATTTATGAGAATAATAAAGCTGTGTTTAGCTTATATGCTGGGGTAGAGCATATCATAAACAACCCAAGCTTAGATCGCCCTTTGGTTAAGATGGTAGATGATGGTTTGACTAGTGGTATGGTTGAGTGGTGTGTTGCCCATACACTTAGGTATCATCTTGGGATTGATAGGCATATTTTGGGACAAGACGGTTTTTGGCGGCATAATATAAAACCGCCCTTAGCATGTGAGCGAAGGGTGGGTATTCTGGGGTTGGGTACTTTAGGAGAACCTACTGCTAAAGCCCTCCAATATTTGAATTTTGATGTTGGTGGCTGGAGTAAAAAAGCAAAAAATATTAAGGGTATCAGATGCTTTCATGGGAATGATGGCTTAAGAGACATATTGAATTTTACTGAAATTCTTATTGTTTTGTTGCCGCTAACAAAAGAAACATTTCATATCATAAATAGTGAAACTCTGTCATTCATGTCCAGAAATTCAACAATCATTAATGCTGGAAGAGGCGATTTAATAGATGATGGTGCCCTTCTCCAAAATTTAAAATCAGGCCATATTTCCAATGCAGTACTAGACGTTTTTTCCATCGAACCATTACCGTCAACGCATCCTTATTGGGTTCATCCCAAGGTTACTGTGACACCACATATTGCGGCAGATACCCCGATTGAATCTTCTTCTAAGGCAATTGCCAGAAATATAAAATTAATACTACAGGGTAAGGAACCCTTAGGTTTGGTAGATGTCAAAAGAGGTTATTGATTTGATGGGCCAGTTAATGAATGCTGATTTATAGGAACGATCATATATTCTTGGCTTCAAACAATTGCCAATTTCTTTATACTGCCCTATAACATGGTTTAACAATTAATGGGATTACTGTTTAAGGAGGCATAATGAATAGGACGTTAAGGTTTCTTTCTGAATATTCTCTTCTATTGATTATTGGTGCTGTAGTAGCCTTGATATGGGCAAATATTGATTACAAAAGTTACCACCATTTTGTAGAATTTCCGCTCTGGGAAGGTGGGTTCATTGGGCATGCTCATTTGGATGAACATGGTCACATGCATCGGACCCTAACACTTCATTATCTTGTCAATGATTTGCTCATGGCTTTTTTCTTTGCAGTTGCAGGAAAGGAAGTTTGGGAAGCTGTTGCATTAAAGTCTGGTCCTTTAAGAGGAAAAAAGGCTCTCACTCCTTTAGTAGCTACTGCAGGAGGAATGTTTGGGCCAATTGGAGTATATCTCTGTTTAGCATATTTTATGGGGTCAGAGACATATTCTGCCGTAGCAAATGGCTGGGCAATCCCAACTGCAACAGATATTGCTTTTTCATATCTAATCGGGCGACTAATCTTTGGAGCTGGGCATCCGGCCGTAAGGTTTTTGTTGCTCCTTGCTATTGCTGATGATGCATGTGGGTTGATAATCTTGGCAATTTTTTATCCGTCTGGTGAACTTCAACCAATGTTCATTCTATATGCTGGGATTGCAGCCTTTTTGGTATATTTACTAGCAAATTGGCTACCCAGAAAACTTGATGGAGACAATCCAAGTAAACCTGTGTCGGTATTAGTTAGGAGAAAATTATCTTTTTGGCCGTATGCAGCAGGTGGAATTATTACGTGGTTGTGTTTCCAAGAATCAGGAATTCATCCTGCTTTAGGTTTGTTATTTATGGTACCAACTATTCCTCATGCCGAAGTTGATTTCGGTATTTTTGCTAGAGAAGAGAAACATCAAACTGATTTATTAAATGAGATAGAGCATGGATTAAAGACGCCAGTCGAATTCATACTGTTATTTTTTGGGCTTATGAATGCGGGAGTGGCATTTTCTGCCGTTGGGGACGCTACCTGGCTGGTGCTTGCTGGTTTGTTTATAGGAAAACCTGTTGGGATTTTTATCTTTGGCTGGGTTGCTGCAAAACCTATGAATTTTGGGTTACCACAAGGAATGACTTATGCTGATCTTTTTGTTCTGGGAGCGGTAGCAGCTATTGGGTTCACAGTAGCTTTGTTTGTGGCATCCGTGGCTTTTAGCCCTGGTGATGTGCAGGATGCGGCAAAGATGGGGGCTCTACTAAGTTTTGGTGCCGCCATTATATCGATTATTCTTGGACATCTTTTTAAAATAAAGAAAGTGCAGTAAATAGGATAATTGATCCAAGCCTACTTATTAATTTTGAGGAGCCAGTTTCGCAGGGGTACTTGCGTCACTGGCTCTAGAGGGTTTACTACCCAGACTAACATTCTGTCTGGACGGGCTTTTTGAGGAGCCACCCAGATGGATAACTGCAAGAATTGGACCAAGCTATCTTTAAATTTTTATTTTTTTACTCTTCCACGGTTTTTTAAAATGACTCCTTATGCATTTTTTAGTTGAGTTTCTGTATTTGAGTTTTTAGTCGGAAAAGAATATAATAGTAATTAGATGATCAATGTCACGAATGGCTTAATTATTGCAATATTTTCAGTGATAAAGAGGTGGAAGATTTAATCGTCATAGACTTCACGTCTCCTATCGATCGAGCCAGTTGCACCAGTTGTTGCTGGCTCACCAACTTTTAATAGTTAATTTGGGACTATCTTTTAATTTTTTTATAGTGGCTGGGGTGGCTGGATTCGAACCAGCGGTACACGATACCAAAATACTGTGGAAAGTATACTCTCTAGTATCATGCTTCTCAGATATTCAATAAAATATGGGACAATCTGTTATTATCTTTCTCATGCTCATCATAGTTTATCTGTGGTTTATCCAAAATTCTCCCCCTTTTGTCCCCCTTGAATACTCTCCAATATACTAACCATCTTCTTTTTCTTTCTATTGAAGAAGTGAGAGTAAATATCCATTGTGATGGCAATTGTTGAATGTCCTAATCTTCTGCTGATAGCTAATGGATAAATCTCTTTATCGATCAGATTGGAAGTGTATTATCAGCGGAACTACATCCTGGGAGTAGTGTATGATTCTTTGGGATGGCCGTGGCCACAGCTAGCCTGGTCCTTACGATTAGGTCCCTATTTCAAAATTAATGATATGGATTTATGTGAATCTTTAGATGTTAATTTTTTATCGCTGTATTGAATATATGGGTAAAATAATTCTATAATATTTTTGATGTAAATCATTTGATGGATTGAAAGGCTGCTTTCAATGAGTGAAAAAAATACTGTTCCAAGGAATTCATCTTTTAATAAGGTAAAAAATAATCTTAAAAAGCTTAGAAAAAAACGGGGGTACCTCCTACCTCATCACGGGCTTTTAGCTATTTCCTCACCAAAATTATTGGAGGCTTATGACTCGACTTATACAGCCTTGACGTTAGAGCAAAGAGTTTTAAGCGAATGGGAAAAGGAAATTGTATGGCTCGTTATATTGATTTCAACAGGAGAGGCTATAGCTACCCATCATCTTGATCGCTTAAAAAGAAGTGGTGGAAGTAAAGTTGATGTTGAAAATACTCTTCTTATCGCAGCATGGGCAGAAGGAGCTAACCAGCATAATTTTGTGGAGGCGCATTGGGGAGAGCATTTGGATGAATTTGAGGCAATAAAAGTTTACAGAAAGGGGCTGCGTAAATTAACTAAAGATTTTGGAATTGAACCTTGGCTTTTGGAAGTATCTTTAGCAGCCTGTCACCAATGTCATCGAAGATGGTTTTGGGTTCGAGAACATATTTTGGGAGCCTACAAACATAGTGTAGATGAAAATGCACTAGCTGAAGGTTTGAGTTTGGCAATGTTTCCTGGTGGCGTACCAAACTTTGTTGATGCATGTGATATTTGGAAAAAGCTGATTGCTGAAGATGCTGTGGCAGCATCTGAGCCATATAAAGCCTGGGCACTTATGAGTGGTCAAGGGGGATTTGATGAAGTAGTGAGAGCGAGTAAAAAGCAGTGAAAGCTTCTATTAGTTACAGTCATATTATCGTGGGTGGAGGAGCAGCCGGTTGTGTTTTGGCTGCTAGGCTTTCCGAAAATAAAGATTTTAGAATTCTCCTTATAGAGGCAGGTGGGAAGGGTCGATTTGATCCAACTTTAAAGGTACCACTTATGACAGCTATTCTGTTAAGAGGAAGGCGAAGATTATGGAATTTTAAAACAATGCCTGAGAATGGATTGAACGATAGAACTGTTGATTTACCGAGAGGAAAAGTATTAGGAGGCTCAACTTCTGTAAATGGCATGGTTTACGCCAGGGGGCTATCATTAGACTATGATTTTTGGGCGCAAAATGGGATGCCCGGTTGGTCATGGGAATCTGTACAGCCATATTTTCTAAAGTCAGAAGATTTCCTAGATGAAGAGTTTTTGGAGAATCATAATATCGGGGGAGAGTTAGCTGTTTCTAAACGGGTGATGCCCGTAAGCCCTTTAACCGATGCATTTGTAGAGGCAGGTATAGCAGCTGGTCATAATCGAGTTAATGACTTTAATTCACCAAATCCAGAAGGATTCGGCTATTATCATTTTAATATTAGAAACGGTCAACGTGAGAGTTCTTATACAGCTTTTCTAAAAGGTGTCGAAAGTCGGAAAAATTTAACAGTAAAAACTGGATTAGAAGTTTCAAGAATAATCTTCTCCAAGAATAAGGCAGTAGGTGTAGAAGTTTCCAAGGGCTCTAAAAT
Organism: Paracoccaceae bacterium; assembly: GCA_029243395.1. Classification (GTDB taxonomy): domain Bacteria; phylum Pseudomonadota; class Alphaproteobacteria; order Rhodobacterales; family Rhodobacteraceae; genus CACIIZ01. Next base: position 310,382 of record JAQWSE010000002.1, read on the forward strand.
AAGTCAAATAAGGGCTGAAGCTGAGGTTATACTGGCAGGAGGGGCAATAGGATCCCCAACTATTTTACTAAGGTCTGGTATTGGACCAGCAAATGACCTAATCAGAATTGGAATAAAACCAAAATTAGACTCCCCTAATGTTGGGAAGAACTTGCAAGATCATGTCTTAGTAAGAGTCTCCCATAAAACTTCCTCAAGTGTTTCCCTTCATAAATTAACGCGTATTGATTTAGCATCAATTTCATTCCTGCGTGCCTTGGTTTTTGGTACTGGCCCTATGAATGTCTTTCCATTAGAGGCAGGAGCATACATGCGCGGGCCTGGTGCTGATATACCCAATATTCAAAGTGCTTTTTTACCAGCCTTAACCACCGCAACTATAAGGTTTAACCCTTTTTCTAAGTTACAAAATAGTAGCGCAGGATTTATGGCGAATGCGTCAGTAATGAGGCCCTTGAGTAGAGGCAGCGTGCAACTTACCGGAAACAGTCTAAGCAATAAAGTTGAGATAAGACTTAATTACCTTTCGGAGCCCCAAGACTTGGAAACATTGGTAGACGGGGTAGAACTTCTGAGAGATGTATTTAGTCAAAAACCATTCGATCCTTATCGAGGAGAAGAAATTGGACCAGGAATCAGTATTAAAAGTAAGTCTGGCTTAAGGGAGTGGGTTAAAAGAGAAGCAAACACTGTTCATCACTTGTCAGGGTCTTGCAGGATGGGCGTAGATGAGGAATCTGTGACAGACCCTGAACTTCGTGTAAGAGGCATAACGGGCTTAAGGGTCGTAGATGCGTCTATATTCCCGTCAATTACTTCTGCTAACACGGCAGCTCCTACTATAATGGTTGCCGAAAGGGCAGTTGATTTTATATCTGGTTAGAGATCTACAGTCGACCAAATAGCTCCAAAAAATATTGATAGTTCATTAAAGGGCTACAGCTTTTCTCAGTAAAGCTGTAGCCACTAAATGAGACCTAGCTAGATTGATTGTATCCGGTCATAAGTACCAGCACCAAATATATCATCTGCAAGACCCTTAATCGCAGGAGCGAGCGTCTTTTGAGCAGCAGAAGCATCTAGAAGTGGAGTACTATCTTCACCGTTTAGTTCACGCCATTTCTTAAAGTTTGAAATTTCGGCTTCCTCTGTTGCTCTAAAAAAATCCTGCGGTTCTAATTCATTAAAGGTTTCTGTCAAGATCTTTTGGTTCTTCTCTCCCAAGCTATTCCAAGTTCCCATGTTAATCATTTGTTTATCAAGACCGATTCCCCAGTCATTTTGGTAGCAATGCTTTACAACTTCGTAAAACTTCTGACTGATCATAAGATTACCAAGAGTAGCCATGCCATCTACCACTCCCTGTTGAAGAGCCCCATATAATTCATTGAATGGTATAACTGTGGGCTTAGCTCCTACCTGCTCTAAACCAGCTATAACCCCTTCAATTGAGGGAGCTCTGATCTTAAGTCCTTTTAAGTCATCAAAGGTTTCTAATTTTTGATTTGTGAAAAGCTTCCAGGGCCCAGCGCGTGCTACACTTAGATATCTGAGTGACGGATAACGCTTTTGAACTGCAGAGTTTAACTCCTCAAAAAGAAGATTATTTGCTATTGCTTGGGCATGATTTGAGTCTCGTGCGAAATAAGGAGCATAAAATACATCAAACTCTCGCAAACCTGTATATGCACCGTTATATAAGTTCACTGTCCCCAGCGCGGTTCCATCAAGAACATCTTTTCCGCCACCTATGGTACCTGCTTTAATATCAAAATTAAGATCTCCACCAGTCCTTTCTGTGACTAAGTCAAGCCATTTCTTCGCAAATCTGTTAGAGGCACTATCTATATTCCCAGCATTTCCGTAAATCAGAGTTTTTGCTGCAAAAGCAGGAGCTCCCACTCCAGTCAAAGCAGCTGCCAATCCAATAGCCCCCACTCCAGTATTAAAGTTTCTTCTATTAATAGTCATTTATTTTCTCCTTTGGTTAATTTAGTTTTTTTAATCTCTAAAAATTAGTTCAGGTAAAAACAAGGTCAATGATGGTATGAAAGTAATGATAAGCAACACCCCAACAAGTATTAAAAAATAAGGAACCGCCTGCTTGAAAATATCAATTACACCAACTCCACCAATCGATGATATTATAAAGAGGTTGAGTCCTATTGGTGGGGTTATCATGCCAATCATTAGGTTTAACACCATAACAACACCAAAATGGACTTCGTCGACTCCCAGACCAGTTAATAGCGGAAACAAAATTGGGGCCAATATTAGCATAATGGGTAGTATTTCCATTATCATTCCTAACATCAGGAGCAATGCATTTATCATCAATAACAAAACCCACAACTCGTCTGTTACCCAAAGCAATCCTGCTATCAAGAATTCCCCCAGGTTTTCTTTTACAGCCAGCCAGGCAAAAATCTTTGACGTTGCGACCGTGAGCATTATCACAGAGGTAATTACTGCAGCATGTGAAGCTGCTTCTAAAATTTGTCTTAACGACAAATTTCGGTAAACAAAAAGACCCAAGAAAAGTACATAAAATGCTGCAATTGCTGCAGATTCTGTTGGCGTAGCTACCCCAAAAATTATGGCACCTACTATAATAAATGGTGCTATTAGCGCACTTATTCCCTCAAAAAAAGCAACGCCACGCTCAGGTCCAGTTGCTCTTCTCTCTAAAGGATAACCTCGTTTCTTACATATCCACCATGTTACGCCAAACATAGCTATGAACATTAAAATTCCAGGGATTACACCACCAAGAAATAATTGCCCTACAGATATGTTCACAATGGCTCCCAGTAATACAAAGGAAATTGAAGGTGGAACTATCGGTCCAACCGTTGCAGCTGAGGCTATAACAGCGCTAGAAAAGGCTGGATCAAATCCTCTTTTTTTCATTTCAGGCAGAAGAACTGTTCCCGTAGCCGCTGCATCTGCCAAAGCTGAGCCTGAGCAACCTGACATAATAAAGTTTGCTGTTACCCCTACATTTGCGAGGCCACCATTTCTATGCCCGACCAGTGAGGCTGCAAACTTAATTATTCTTTGGGTAACTCCCGTAACATTCATCAGTTCCCCTGCAAAAACAAACAATGGTATGGCTATCAAAACAAATGAATTCACCCCTGAGGTCATTTGTTGAGCAAATAAAACCATTGGTGTGGCATTCGCTGAAAATTGTGACAACGTCAAATACCCAAAAGCAGCAAGGCCAATCGCCCAAGCAATCTCCATACCCATTAAAGAGAAAAAGATCAGAATTAAGATCATAAAGGACAGAAGCATTATGTTTCTCCATCCCTTGAACTTATATAGATTTGTATTGTTTTGATCATTAATCTGCTTTGATAAAAGATCATCAAAGTACATCCTACAGATACAGGTAGATAAACCCATACAAAGCTCCAACCAGTGGAAAGCATTTTTCCACCCAACTGAAGTTGTATGACTGGGAAGTTATACCAAACGAGGCTAAGAAGCATGATTAATACCAGCACATGCATGATTGTTTCAATAACCACCCTAGGGAAAGGTGGCACTTTATCAATAAAATGGGTAACACGGATATTTTGTCCGCGCTTAGTGGCAACTATAATTCCTATATAAGTGAGCCATAGAAAAAATGCCCTTGGCGCTTCATCAGACCAGAGAGGTGGGTCATTTAAAATATATCGTGTGCTTACTGAGTAAAATATTGCTATGGCCATTATTAACAAGAGAACTCCGGATGTGTAATAGAGAATCTGTTCAATTAATTTGTCTAGTTGATGTAATTTTTTAAATTGGTTAGTCATCAAATTCTAAACCTAATCCACACTACCTAAGTAACAAAAAACATATTACTTGCTAAAACTAAGCTCAAAAAGCCTTTTCCCACACATCACACAAATTACTGTTTGCTAAATTCGGTCATGTTACTTAGCTTTATATCATACTTATTTAAAAGCTAACGAAAGATCTTGCTTTGAGTCAAGTATCAACTACAAAGCTTTAAATGTTTATTGGAGTTTTTATTTTGTACATGAGTTTGGCGCAAAAAATATTATCAAGGGCAGCTGACCACAAATATGTCAATGTGGGAGATATAATAGTCGCAAAAGTAGACTTAGCTATGATACACGACTCCGGAGGACCTCGGAGGGTCGCTCCAATATTAAAGGAGCTCAAAAGTAAAATATTCGACCCTTCAAAAGTAGTGCTAATCTCTGACCATTTTGTCTCCAGCGGAACTTCTGAAGGCAATGATATCTTAAAATTTACAAGAAAATGGGCAAAACATGAAAAAGTTCCATTCTATGATGGAGAGGGTATTTGTCATGTTGTTTTACCCGAGAGAGGACATCTCAATCCTGGAATGCTAGTAGTGGGTGGTGACAGTCATTCGCCCACAGGAGGAGCTTTTGGAACCTATATGTTTGGTATTGGGGCAACAGAAATGGCTGGCGTTCTTGCCACCGGGGAAATTTGGATAAAGGTTCCCGAGACCATCTTTTTGAATTGGTCTGGCCAATTAAAACCTGCTGTGATGGCCAAAGATATGATGTTGTTTTTGTGCAGAAAACTCGGTATGGACGGTGGACGATATCAAGCGATTGAATTTTCTGGTGATGCAATTGAACAATTAACAATGCAAGAAAGAATGACCTTGTCCAATATGACGGCTGAACTTGGTGCACAAGTTGGTCTTATAGCGCCTGACAAAAAAACCGAGGATTACCTGCAATCGCTGGGCAACGACCCAGGTAATTGGCAAACACTCTTTACCGAAATAAAAGCAGATGGTATCGAACATCATGATTTTGATGCATCAGGACTTGAGCCACAGGTGGCAGCGCCACACTCTCCATCAAATTCCAGCTCAATTGGTGACATAGAGAAAGTTAACTGTGACGTTGCCTACATAGGAGCGTGTACCGGCGCGAAATACACTGATCTAAAAGCCGCTGCAACGATATTAAAAGATAGGACTGTTGTATCTACAACTAAACTCAGGGTTGCACCAGCATCCCTTAGAGATCAAAATAAAGCCAATGCTAATGGAATAATGAAAATTTTAGAAGATGCTGGAGCTACATTTCTACCTAATGCATGTGGGATTTGTGCAGGGTATGGAACCGATAGATTGGCTTCAGGAATTACCTGCATTTCCTCCACTGCCAGGAATTTCAGAGGTAGAATGGGAGCTGACTCTTCAGAGGTATGGTTAGGATCTCCAATGACAGTGGCTGCATCAGCAATAACTGGAGTGATTACTGACCCGAGGGAATTTTTAAAAAGTTAGGTAAAACAAAAATGGCTACTAAAGCTTTTGTCTTAGGAAATAATATTGATACCGACCAATTAGCTCCAGGTCGCTATATGGCAGCAGGAATAGAGAAGTTAGCAGTCCATTGCTTGGAAGCAACTTATCCTAGGTTCTCTCATTTATCATCACCTGGTGATGTGATTATTGCCGGTGATAATTTTGGAGCAGGATCTTCGCGAGAGCAAGCCGTAGAAGCTTTGAAATTTTTAAAAATATCGACAGTAATAGCCAGATCCTTTGCTGGTATTTTTTATCGAAATGCAATTAATCTTGGCTTGCCAGCAATAGTTTGCAAAGACGTTTCCGGTATCCAGGATGGTGATTTTGTTAAACTGCGCATTCCAAAGAACAAATTAGATGTGCCAAGTAGGAATCTTTCTTTAGATTTAGAACCCATACCACCAAATTTGGCTGAAATTTTGAATAGTGGAGGGTTAATTCCACACTTAAAAAACCGTCTTAACCCAAATAATTGAGAGATATGAACATGACTTTAAAAAAACGTTTAGCCTCAAATAAAATCCTTTTGGCACCGGGTGTTTTTGATGGGTTATCTGCCTTAATTGCCGAAAAGTCAGGAGCAGAAGTAGTGTACCTCTCAGGAGCTTCTTTTGCCTACACAAGATTTGGTCGTCCCGATGTTGGTCTTGTAACTATGTCTGAGGTAGCCGAAAATATCGCCCTTATCAGAGATAGAATTTCTTTACCCATAATTGTTGATGCTGATAATGGCTTTGGTAACGCTCTTAATGTTCAAAGAACAGTCCGTGTTTTTGAAAGATCTGGGGCTAACTGTTTGCAGCTAGAAGATCAATCAATTCCTAAAAGATGCGGACATTTGCAGGGTAAAAGTGTAATTAAGAAGGCAGAAATGGTTGGAAAAATTAGGGCAGCTTGCGATGCGCGTTTGTCTAAAGATACTTTGATAATTGCAAGAACTGACTCTATAGCTGTGGAGGGCTTTGATTCTGCAGTAGATCGATCAGATGCTTACTTAACTGCAGGCGCTGATATACTCTTTATAGAAGCCCCCCAATCGATTGCCGAAATGGAGATAATTTCAAATACCTTTAGGAACAGAGTACCCTTAATGGCAAATATGGTTGAAGGCGGGAAGAGCCCCTCATTAAATTCAGATGAATTACATAAAATGGGGTTTAGCTTAGTGATTTTTCCCGGAGGTTTAGTAAGAGCTTTGGCCAAAACCTGTGAAGATTATTTCAGCAATCTAATAAAAGAAGGAAGCAATACGAAATTCCTACATCGAATGCATGATTTTTCTAGCCTAAATGAAATACTTGGAACCTCGAATTTGCTAAATAAGGGAAAAGAGTATGACCAAGAGTAAGGTAAAAATTGATCCAGTGACCTTAGCCGTTCTAAAAGGCAGGTTTGAACAAATAGCGGATGAAATGGATGTAACATTATTTAGATCAGCTTTTAATCCAATAATTGCAGAGGCACATGACGCATCTCATGGACTTTATGATGCTAATTCTGGAGATACCTTGGTCCAAGGAAGTTCGGGGCTACCAATTTTTGTTGGTGTTATGTCATTTGCTGTTAAAGCAGTGATTAAGAAACTGGAAGCCTTAAATCAAAAACCTCAGGAAGGGGATGTTTGGATATTTAATGATCCTTACGATGGAGGAACCCATCTTTCGGATTTCAGATTAGTAAAACCTATTTTTCACGATGGTAAAGTATTCTGTTATCTCGCTTCCGTTGGTCATTGGCATGATGTTGGAGGTAATGTTCCTGGAAACTACAATCCAGTTGCTACTGAATGCTTTCAGGAAGGAATTTTAATTCCCCCAGTAAAATTGTTTGAAACTGGAATTTTTAAACAGGATATAGCTGATATACTTCTAGCAAATTCAAGACTTCCAAATTCGCTTTATGGTGATTTAAACGGACAGATTAATGCTCTAGATTTAGGAGAAAATCGATTACATTCGCTTTTGAATGAATATGGATACAGCTTGAGTTTGAATGCTCTTGATGCACTAAAACAGAGAGCAGAAACAATGATGAGAAATCAAATTTCGAATTTACCAAATGGGAAATACTCAGCAGAAGATTGGCTAGATAATGACGGTATTTCAGATGTTCCTTTAAAGATTGCATTAGACCTTACTATTGATAACGATCAAATGGTTTTAGACTTTGGTCGTTCATCGAAGGCTTGTTCTGGTCCAGTTAATATTTCGTATTCTACAACCGTCGCAGCTTGCTATGTTGCGTTAAAACATCTCTTTGAAGATGTTCCTGCTAATGCTGGAGTTCTTACGCCAATAGTCTTTAAAATTGAGAAAGATAGTATCTTAAGTGTGAAAGCGCCAAAGCCTGTTGGAGGATATACTGAAACAATTCTACGCCTTATTGATGTTATTTTTTTAGCAATGGCTGAAATTTCTCCATTAAAATCAATGGCTTGTGCTTATGGGACTATAAATGCACTATCTTTGTCTGGATATCGATCAGACGGTTCAAGATGGGTAATGTTTTCATTTTTTGGCGGAGGGCATGGGGCTTACCATGGAGGCGATGGATTAAATCACGGTAATGCACCAATCTCCACAGCTACGATACCTCCTTTGGAAATACTCGAAGCCGCCTACCCTGTAAAATTTGTACGATGGGCATTAAGGCCAGATTCAGGAGGGGCAGGTGAATTCAGAGGAGGACTTGGTGCAATTTATGAAATCGAGTTACTTGAGAAAAATGCTACAGTTTCCCTTTTTGGCGAAAGGGGAAAATTCCCACCTCGTGGTATTTCAGGAGGATTTTCTGCACTGAAAAATGCCTTTACTTATCAGGAACAAGATGGCTATACCGATTTACCCCTTATTTCGAAAGGTGTTGGTGTAAAATTGAAATATGGTGAAAGAGTCCGGCTTCAGACACCAGGTGGAGGAGGATTCGGAAGCCCCTTTAAAAGGCCGTTAGACCAAGTTTTTAGTGATTTGGAGAAGGGTTATATAAGCATTCAGACAGCGATAAATGTTTACAGGGTGAGAATGGACAAGGATGGTAACATTGATAGAAAAAAAACAATAAAATTACGGTTGGAGTTGGAGAAAACTTTAAATGAAAAAAGCTGATTTATTGGTTGGGGTTGATGTTGGAGGAACTTTTACAGATGTGTTCGTTTTTGACACAGTTAAGGGAAAATTTTTTACTACCAAAGTTCCATCTACTGTAAAAGATCAATCACTTGGTTTTATTGAAGGGGTGGAAAAAATAGTTCCCGACTTTTCTGTAATTCTGAATATTGTCCATGGCTCAACCGTGGGAACTAATGCTTTGCTAGAAAAAAGGGGCGCAAAAACTGGAATAATAACTACGTTGGGTTTTGCTGATATATTAGAAATGCGACGCCGAGACAGGCCTAAGACTTGGGGACTTAAAGGTGATTTTAAGCCTGTCGTAGAGAGAAAATATAGACTAGAGGTCCCTGAGAGGGGTCTGGCTAATGGTAAAATTTTAGAAAAAGTGTGCCTTGAAAAACTTCAAGACCAAGTTAAAAAATTGTTAGCCTCAGGTAGAGACTCTATATGCTTATTTTTTGTGAATTCGTACGCAAATAATAGAAATGAAAAACTTGCAGCAAAAAAAATCAGAGAACTCTGGCCCAACAGCTTTGTCTCAGTCTCTACAGAAATTTTACCTGAAATGCGTGAGTTTGAGAGGCTTTCTACAACGGTGTTAAACGCCTATTTGCAACCAGTTGTATCTTCTTATCTTGACCAATTGAAAAGTAGACTAAGTCTTAAAGGCTTTGATAAAGAGATCTTAATTGTTCAATCAAATGGTGGAACTATGTCCCTTGATATAGCTAAAAAATATCCAATAAGGACAACGCTGTCTGGTCCTGCTGCGGGAGTAATGGCTGGAAGATCTATTGGTATTGCATCAGGTTTTACAAATATTATTACTTGCGACATGGGGGGCACATCCTTTGATGTATCCTTGATAAACAACGGTAAGGTTTCATTAGCATCTCAAACTTCAATTGACTTTGGAATGGTCGTTCGGACGCCCATGATTGAAGTTACTACCATAGGGGCTGGAGGCGGTTCTATTGCGTCTCTGGATAATAGCGGATTGCTTAAAGTAGGCCCAGAGTCTGCTGGCTCAGATCCTGGCCCCGTTTGTTATGGGCTCGGTAATACTAGACCAACGGTTACAGACGCTAACCTCGTACTCGGTTTAATAAGTTGCGAAAGGCCAATTGGTGGTAAATTAGATAGTTTAGATATTGAAAAGTCAAAAATTGCTATAAAGGAACATATTTCTGACAAACTAAAAATCTCAGTTGAAGATGGAGCAGAGGCTATTTTAAAGGTGGCAAATGCTAAAATGGCTGGGGCAATTAGGCTCGTTTCAATTGAAAAAGGAAATGACCCAAACAAATTCTCTGCCATGCCTTTCGGTGGTGGGGGTGCGCTTCATACCGGAGCTCTGATTAAAGAAGTTGGTTTAAGATCTGCCATTATTCCAAGATTTCCCGGAGTAACTTCTGCTTTGGGCTGTGTGGTTGCTGATTTACTTTACGATCGTGTGCAAACTGTGAATAAATTATTAACTGACCTTGATTCAAGGTCTTTAAGGCAAGAGATTAGAACTGCAAGCCTTGAATTAGAAACTTATATAACTTCATCTAATACTGATATACTGAAGCTAGAACATTTTTATGAATTTGACATGCTCTATGCTGGGCAAACCCATACTGTCGTTGTTCCCATTGATATGAATGACGCATCTCTGGATGAAAATGAGATACAAAAATCATTTGACAAGGCATATTTAGACACATACGGACGGCTTTTAGAAAATATACCAGTAAAAGTTGTCAATTTTAGAGTCATTGTAGTTGGGCGTCGGCCCTCTTTTGATATGAGCTTATTTGCTCCTAAAGATGGGAAAACTGCATCTGAATGTATTTTGGAAAAGAGAGAAATTTATGCTAATGGGAAAACCTGGCTAGTTAAGGTTTATGATAGATTAGCTTTGGAGGTCGGTGAAAAAATTATAGGTCCCGCTATACTTGAACAATCGGATACTACCATATTCCTGAATCCAGGTTTGAAGGCAATAATAGACCAATATGGAAACCTTATTATTAATGATATTATTGAAAGCTGAAAGCTTGGAGGTCCAATTATGATAAATATTAACTCAGTCGGTTTATTGATAGTAGATCTACAAAATGACTTTCTTCATTCGCAAGGAGCTTATGGCCGTGCCGGATTAAAAAACTCAGATATTGGCGCTTTACCTAGTCGAATCGCCCCAATTGCAAAAAAACTAAAAATGAGGGGCGGTTGGGTTGTGTCAACTCAATTTACCCTTATTCCCGGCAAGGAAAACAATCCTTTTATTTCTGATCATCTGATTAAGCTACGGCCTTTTTTATCTAAAGGTGATTTTTTGCCAGGAGCTTGGGGGCATGATCTTGTCGACGAACTAAAACCTGCAGATCTGACTATTGAGAAGGTTGCCTACTCAGCATTCTATATGACTAGATTAGAGTGGGTCTTAAAAAAAGCAGAGATAGAGCACCTGTTCGTGTGTGGCATAGTCACAAATGGGGGAGTAGCATCTACAGTCAGAGATGCGCATGTAAGAGATTTTAAAGTGACGGTGCTTTCAGATGGGTGTGCAGCGTTTTCACCTAGCGTCCACCAACAATCGATATCCGATTTGTCAACAATCGCAAATGTCAAAAAATGTATTGAGGCACTTGAGATAATAGAAAATAGGTAATTCCTCAAGATTTGGAGTAAAAGTTAATGCTTGAATATGCCTATAATGGTCTCTTAGGACTTTTAACCCCTCAGGCTAATACGACAGCAGAGGCAGAGCTTTCAATTTTATTACCGCCTGGTATGGGACTTTTGACTTCCCGACTAATAAGCACCAAATCATCAATGAATGATAGACTAATAGAATATATTGACCAGATTGACAAAAATTGTGAAAATTTTGCTAACGCACCTATTAAAGCTTTAATTTTTGCTTGCACAGGTGCATCTTATTTTCTCGAAAAAAATAACGAAAAGATTTACTTTGAAAAAATATCAAAGAAACGTTCTTACCCAATTATTTCTGCAACAACGGCCATATCGGATGCTTTGGCTGTATTATCTGTAAAAAGAATTGGAATTGTTTCCCCTTACGCAGATGATTTACACGAAAAAGCAATGTCCTATTGGAGAGCCAATGATTTCGAGATCATATCTATCGAACGTCTTGAACAGTCAAGAAATCAGTTTCATCCAATTTATTCCCTCGAGTCAATATTTTCAGAAACTTACTTTAGGAATTTTGATGAAGCCAAAGTTGAAACTGTTGTTATTTTGGGAACTGGCCTACCAACTTTACGCACATTATTGAAATTAGGAAGGAGAAGGATTTTAATTTCAGCAAATTTGTGTCTAATGTGGAGAGCATCGCTAATAGTAAAAAATGAAGCCCCCTCCTTAAACAATTTAAGAAAATGGATTTCTGGTGAGCCTTGGACAGATAGTTTTTTTCAAAAAACAGGTTACTCTAAAGATTTAAAAAAAGTAAACACAACAAAAATCTAAGAGTAAATGTTCTAGGCCTTTTACATCACTGTGATAAATAGCCTCCATCTATTACAAGATCGGAACCAGTCATGAAGGAAGATTCTTCTGATGCTAGAAATAGTGCCGCTCCGGATATTTCACTTGGATAGGCTAGCCTTCCTAAAGGATGCTTCGGCGCCAAAACCTTACTTGCATTCTCTTCAGAACCATAAATAGTGGTTAATTTTTCGGTAATTACTGCCCCTGGAGATATACTATTAACCCTTATACCATCTTTAGCATGATCCAGTGATAGAGCACGAGTGAGCTGCAGTATGCCCCCCTTTGAACTACAATATGCAGCACTATTTGGAATAGCTACAGACCCTAACTGAGACGCAATATTAATGATTGCTCCTTGCCTATTCTCAATCATATTTGGAAGAACCGCCTTACTAACTATAAAAGTACCAGTTAGATTTACTCTTATTACTCTTTCCCATTCTTCTAACGAAACATTGACTATTTTATCTTTTAATCCGAGTGTTGCAGCATTATTTACAAGAATGTCAATCTTTCTATAGTTGTTTAAGACTTTTTGAATAACTATTCTGACAGATGGTTCATCTTCAATTTGAGCAAAAAAAGCTCTAGCAGTCCCTCCAATCTCGTCTGCTACTTCAAGAGCACGTTGCTGATCTGAGTCTAGAATTACAACCGTTGCACCTTCGCTAGAAAATTTTTTGGCTATATCTTTACCAATTCCTTGGCCAGCTCCAGTAACTAATGCTAGTTTGTTTTCTAATATTCCCATGAAATAGTTATAATCAACTTTGTTATAAAAGTCTTAGACTTTCCATTTTTGAAAGTTTATCTCTAAAATTTACACTAAGACAAATAAGAGAGACATGACAATAAAAAAAACCTTTTATGAATATGTCTAGAGATTTCCTGGATTTAGATAATAATGAGTTTTTATTCCTTTTGAAGTTTTTTTCTTCGCTCTGGATAGTCTTAGGGGTGATTGTTATACCTGTTATATGTGTTATATCCCCAATTCAGATTGTTATTTGGCCCCCTTTTCAGAGAAATACATAAGTCGTAACTTTTGAAGGTCCTTGTTTATATGGCTGGGGTGGCTGGATTCGAACCAGCGGTACACGATACCAAAAACCGTTGCCTTACCACTTGGCTACACCCCAACGCCCCTTTTTTTACTGAATGGTGTAAAACTGTGCAAGCGGAAAGTGTGGGAAAGGCGGACTAAAAGGTGGAGAATTTCGAATTTTCCCTTTAAATAAGAGCTACTGGATAAAGTGGATAAGTGATTTACCTAAAATCAGGTTCGCAGCATCCAATTGAACAATTAGCTGGAAAATTATTACTAGATACATACAGTTTATAGCTAACGTACATTGGCTTTTTTTGCAATTTGTATCCGATACTCAAGTTCTTTGATTGTATCTTTAGATAGTAAAAAATTTCTCTCTCTAGAGATCAATTGCTTTGCTAAGGCTTAGTTTCCCTCATTGTATAGGGTTGATTCTGTGGGAACATCTTTTTCATGCAACCCCGCACGAATTACGGCCTGGGCAGCAAGTGTCCGTGCTTTGGTTCGGAGTTGATGTTCATTTATGCCAATAACTTTTCCCTTTGTGAAACATGGAACTCCGTCTACCCAAGTTTCTGAAATAGTTGAAGTAGATGCAGAAAAAACGAGTGTTTGAAGAGGGTCGTAATAAGGAGACCACTCAATATGATTAAGATCGAACAAAATAAAGTCAGCCTTTTTCCCTATTTCAAGTGAACCAATTTGATCATCCCACTGCAATGTCTTGGCACCTTCTATTGTGGCTGCTCGAAGAGCTCGCCTCGCGTCAAACACCGTTGGATCCAAATGAGAATCTTTAAACATTCCAGCAACGAGAAACATCTGTCGCATTAGATTAAGATTTCCTGCCGCTGAGACGCCATCAGTGCCTAAACCAACGGTCACTCCCGCTTCAACCATTTGAGGGTATTTTCCTATTGATGTTGCACCTTTGGCTAACTTAAAAGAGGAAGAAGGACAGAAAGCTACCTTTACCTGTTTTGCTGCCATTAGAGAAATTTCTTCATCTTTTGCTGCCGCGCAGTGTGCAATCACTAGATTGGATCCGAGCCCCCCAGCATTATTTATGCGAGATATGGGCCAGCAGCTGTGTTTGCTTTCGCAAACTTCAGCTTCTTCTATGGAAGTTGCTAAATGATAGGTAGTACCAACGCCTAGTTTTTCTGATAGTTCGCGGGCGCCAACATGCAGGGCTAATGAACAGGGTTCTTTCCCCTCAATATTTACCCAGCAGCGCACCCGCCCATCCAATGCCCCATTATATTTTTTCACACATTTTTCGAGATCTGCTAGCGCGGTTTCAGCATTTGGGTAAAAATGATGTTTAACCATTTCTTGAGACCACCCACGAGGAATCTCTTCAGGTTTGTTGTCTGCTGCATGACGGCCTGTTATTCCTCGGATACCAGTTTTCCTCATGGCTTTAACCGTTATACCAGGATCATACTGTGATCCCATGTCAAGAAAACACGTCGTGCCAGCGCGAAGCATTTCCGTTGTTCCCAATAATGCGCCGTAGTATTCGTCCTCTGGGGTGATGAATGCATAAAATGGTTTGGCCCAATGAAACACCCAGGCCCTAGTATTCAAGTTATCTGGAAAAACACCTCGGGACAGAGTTTCAGATAAATGAACATGGCTGTCTATGAATCCAGGACACATTCCAAGCATACTGCCGTCCTTGACCAAATCGAACGATGATCGTTCGTGGCGAGCATAAACTTCAATAGTAGGGCCAATATCACTAATAAACGAGTCTTCGACAACAATGCTAGCATCGCGTATTACAGTATCATTTTCATCTACTGTGAAAAGGAATTGTAGATTCTCGATAATAATTTTTTTTCCCATTAATATGATCCTGCAATGAAAATCAAGAAATGTGAATCAAATTTGTGGTATCAGTATAATCCGAAAGTAATTCGGAACCCGTGTCAGTCACCAGTATCATGTCTTTATTTTGCATACCAAATCCATGCCCTGTTTCATAGATAAGAGGTTCTATACCGAATACCATGCCCTCTTCAATTAGAGTATGGTCATCTTCCGCCAAATAAGGATCTTCATGCAAATGAAGCCCAATGCCGTGACCAGCGAAATCAATTGGGGGCATGTCAAGCGGTTTAACCATCCTAAGATAGGATTTATAAATTTCACTGACGGCAACACCTGGTTTGATTAATTCTAGGAGTTCCTTTGTAGCATCGGATAATATAGACCATATCTCGGTAGCCTGACTAGTTGGTTCACCAACGCTTGCTGTCCTGCATACTCCAGCATGATATCCATTAATGATAGGAAAGATTTCAACACGGCAAATGTCACCATTTTTAATCTTGCGAAGACTTGGTCCCACGTTAGGTAGCTGACTTCTTTCGCCTGTAGCAATAATCATAAATTTGAAATCTTGTGCGCCCTGTTCATAAATTTTTCTTGTTAGTGCTCCTGCAATATCCATCTCTGTTGAACCTTGCCTCACGGATTGGTAGGCGTGGTGAATACTGTGATCAGCTATACGCGATAGTTTTCGTAGTAGTGCAATTTCGTCTGGCGTTTTCAAGCATCGCATTTGGTTAAAATTATTGGCAGAACAGGTGAAAGATGCATTGGGTAGATAATGTTCGAGACGTTTTAAATCTCTAGCTGGGAGATAATCCAATTCAATACCTAAGCTTGCATTTTTTAAGCCTATCTCTAATAAATAATCTGACAATATTTCCATAGGATCATCGGCAAATTCTCGCCAACTCCTTAATGAAACATCAGGTAGATTGCGTTTCACAGTGCTTTCTTCCATATCCACCGTAAAGGCGAAAACATTACCGCTAGTAGTTACTATTAGCATACTATGTCGCCAGCGCAGCACATGATGTGAAGGAACTACAAATCCTGAAAGATATGCAAAATTTTCTGGGCTGGCGACCACAAATGCATCTAGCTTTTCTTTTTTCAAAGTAGTAATTACTTTGTTAACAATGTCTTGCTTCATAAACATCTTCCTCTATACACTCAACACGCTAACTTGCCGTACTTTACCGAAGATTGTGATCACATATTATGATTGTGTCAAGGAATTTGTAACGTTTACTCATATTAGAGCTTTAAATTTTGGGTAAAATAAACAAAAATGGATAAGTTTTGTTAAAATTTATATGAGTTCTAAAATGGATAGAATTAGCTTTAACACAATAACGAATTATTACTTAGACATGGAATCCGTCTTAAAACTTTATCATAATTTTGGAATCTCAAATGCAACTTTATGGCGTGAGAAGATAGATCCTATTGGAGTTAATCATACTAAGCGTTTACTGGAGAATTATGGTATTAGTGTAACTGGAATATGTGGTTGGTACGATCGGCCGAAATCATCCATAACTCTTCAAGAGAAAAAGCGAAGTATAGAAATTGCTGCTGAGCTGAATTCTCCGACTGTAACTATTTTAGCTCCTTGTTTGGATGGTTTTGAGGGGTCGCTTGAGGATTGTCGCAAGGTAAGTTTTGAGCAAACCGCATTACTATTAGATACTGCCAGGGAATGCCAAGTAAAACTTGTGATTGAGCCTGTTCATCCAAAATTACTAAACTCCGTTTCATGTCTTAATACTTTAGATCAGGCTATTGAGTGGTGTGAAAAGTTAGGACCTGGGGTTGGTATTGAATTGGACGTAAATAATCTTTGGTGGGATCCGTGGTTATATAAGCAGATGAGAGTTGCAGCTAATAAGAACTTAATTTGTGGCGTTCAATTGAGTGATGTTTCAAATGATGGGTCTCAAGAACGCGTCATAATGGGCAAAGGGGTTTTTAACATAGAGGACTTTGTCTGCTTCTTAAATGAACTCGGATACTCTGGTATGTTTGAGGTTGAATTAATTGGGAAAAGTCTTTGGATGAGGGATAGTCACCAATATATGAAAGAGATCATTAAAAGTTGCGCTCACCTACTAGGCTGAATTGGTAAACCATTCAGCCTTTGGTCTATCGTAACCAGTTACGTAATTACTGTTGGCCCCATCTTCACCACTTACCAACCATATTGGCATTGCAGCAATATTGGCTAAGGGGCGCTGGCTGGAGCTATAAATATTCGAAGGATGCGAATTTGATCGGTTAAAAAGCATATTACTATCTGAAAAATACAAGACTAGATGTGCCCACTTTCCAGAGTTTTTCTTGCAGAACCAAGTTTGCGAAAGTTTGTGTAAAATTATTTTTGAATTAAACAGAGAACCCGGACAATCAGTTAAAGGTATTCTGCATGCCAAGGATCTTTTAGCGTCTACAGGAATATAAGAAGCCTCTTTCGCTACTACAATATCCCCTTCATGGGAGAGCCAGGGAGTTTTTTCTGTAATAATTTCACTACCTATCAAGTTTATATTAGTACCGAGAATTTTGCGGACTTCTGCCAGGATATTTTCATCCTCGCAAATTTCTAATACAGCCCAGGAGTCAAAGTAATTTGAAGATAATGACCATGGATTGTGGACTCCCCAGAAGAGATATGGGCACATATGGTTAATTTTGTTTTTGGGAAAAATTATATTTAGTTTTTTTATTATTGTAGGTTCAATATCGATGTGCTTAAACATGGCAGGCATTAATTTTTCATCAGACTTTATCACCGATTCAGTTGTTACAGTCTGGTTCTCACATATAGACCGAAAACTTGTCTCAATGGATTCCTTGTTCAAGCCTCGTGAAATGAAAATCAATTTACCTCGCTTTCTTTTGGAAAAACTACGGACTGGTTCCCGCGGGTAAAAAAGATATCCTGTAGAATGCACATAATATGTCCCATCCTTAAAGGGTATTATTCCTTTCATCCGAAGTAATCGTTCTCCTTGTGATTGTACTAATAATTGAATCCATAGAAAAAAATCATCAAGTTTAATAGTTCTTTCTATTTCGAATACAAAACTTGATATTTCTTCCTCATGATTCAAATTATTTTTTCTCTTGGGGGTTGGTATACTATTTGCGGTTTTGTTTAGGCTCGTAATTGAATTAATCAAATCTGCTATGGCGTCTTCTGTTCTGACTTCAAAACGTCTAGCCAAAGGGTTCAGTTTATCCATAATTGTATTGCTAATTGATTGATCTGCTATGCTAGCGAGGTCTGTTTTACTAACTACAAGTATATCTGCAAAAGCAACCTGATTTTCTACTTCAGGAAATTCTTTTACCTGAGCTTGGATACTTATTGCATCCACAACAGTTATTACATTTTTGATAACCATATGGTGTTGGAGAACTTCATCAGAATTTATCAGCTTGAGAATTGGAATGGGATCCGCAAGACCTGTAGTTTCAATGATTATTGGTCCTGATACTGGTGGTAATTTTCCTGAACCGAGATCTTCTACAATGACAGTGAGTTCATCTCTCAAATCGCCTTTAAGCGAACAGCATAGGCATCCAGATGATAGCAAAACAACATCTTCTGCGACCTCCCGCACAATTTCATGATCCAAACCAATATCTCCAAACTCGTTTACAAGAACCATCGAACCTTGAAGTTTGGTATTACTCAAAAGGTTATTTAGTAAGGTAGTTTTTCCGCTACCAAGCGCACCAGTAAGTAAACAGATTTCCAGGAGCTTTTTAGGCAATCCTCTCTCCATTCGAGAAAAACTTTATTACTCAATTGTCATTACTAAAAATCATCCCATTTTTTAGCTTGATAATTTCCTTGTAAGTTTCATCAATATCCCTAGCAATCGATTCAACGCATTCATCTGAATTTTTAATCTTGAGTCCATTGATTAAATTCTTGTGTTCTTCTGCGCGCCATCGGACTCCGTCTGAACGCAATGCTACTGACATAAAAGTACCAGCGCGTAACCACAAATTAGTAATAGATGCAAAGGTTAAAGGACGCTTAGCTATTTCATAAAATGTTAAGTGAAATTTTTGGTTCTGTTCAATGCATTTATGAAGTTTGTGCTCAGCCATTGCAGTTAAAAGATCTTCATTTATTTTTTCAAGTTGCTCAATATCTTCTCTCTGTACTCGCCTATATGCATGCATAGTTATGTTTGTTTCCAACTGCGTACGTAATTCCATCAATTCATCAAATTGTGCACGAGAAAGGGCAGGAATGCTGACATGTCTGTTTGGTAAAACATCCATGGCTGCTTCGGCGACAAGGCGATTTAGGGCATTTCGAACAGGAGTTTCTGATACATTCAGTTCAGATGACAATTGCCGCAGAGAAATAGTTTCTCCGGGGCGGAAAAATCCACAAATCAATAAATATGCTAACTGACGATAAACCTTGTCCTGAACTGTTTCCTGCTCTTTAGCCTTAGGCCAAATAAAATCATCATCCTCTGGTATGGGGGGAAATCGCATGTTAATCAACCTTTACAGTGCATGTAATATATTTAGTCCTTGCTCTAAAGGATATAATAAAGTTAGCGGGTAGTGTCTAGATTTGACTTTTGTCAATTTAGTTCTTCTAAGTGAACTAGAAATAAAAAATAGTCTCATGTTTTGTTAGCAATTTTTTTCACACTAAAATCGTTATTTTGTTGTGATGACATGTCTTATTTATCCATTCCAGGAAATATGAGGCACTTGCCTCGACCGTAGAGACTTTCATCAACTTGATTATTTTCGAAAACAACTTCTCCACGGCTGATTGTCAAAACGGGCCAACCCCTAAGTTTCATCCCCGAGTAAATACAGGTTCCTTTGCCTTCATGGATTACTTCTTTCTCTAAATCGAGGTCAACTAGCACCAAATCTGCGTCGGTACCGACATTAAGAGATCCTTTGTTTGGATAAATCCCAAAACGTCGAGCCGGATTCGCAGAATTAAGCTGCACTAGCCGCTGAAGTGGTAAACCTCTTTCGTGCACTCCATGATGGAGCATCAATGCCAATTCCCATGGGAATGAAACCACACCAGGTTTTTCTGTCCATACGCTTTCACCCTTTTTAGGGAAAAATGGTACATGATCACTGCCTAAAGAAAATATTCTTCCATTTTTCATGCCTCTCCACAACCATTCTTTCTGTTCATCATCTCGTAAAGGTGGTGAAATTTTGGCTTCAACACCAATATCTTTGTCATAGGCTGTTCGAACCAAATAATGTGGACAGGTTTCAATTTGGACATCAACACCCTCGGCTCTTGCTGCTGCTGCAAGATCGGCGCCCTGACCAGCGGTAGTATGGACTACTTGTAATCGTGCCCCCGTTTTCCCAGCAAGAAAAATCATTCTCTTTATGGTCTCGACTTCACATAGTACCGGTCTAGATTCAGAGTAGGCTGCAAGATCAGTACGTCCTGTTTCCATTAACTCCTGTTTTACCCACCTAGCGATGGATGTGTTCTCACAGTGAACACTGACGACACCTCTGGGAAGTTTTGCAACCTCACGCATAGTTGCATAAACCCACCCGTCATTTGCAGGAACGATACCGATAGGATTGTCTGGTTCAT
>JAQWSE010000007.1 GCA_029243395.1 Paracoccaceae bacterium
CCTCGACCAGAGACACGACACGGCACGAACCCAGTCCAATGTCCCGCCGCCTGCCCTGTATGACAGTCCTCAGGATCCAGCTCTTGGCCCCGGAGGGCTTGACAAAAAGATGGAGACCCTGCCCGTCACCGTACCGGCCCGGCGTTTTCAGGCAGGCAACTCTACGTGCGTTTAACCCTGACATCGCTCTCAATCCGTTCCCACATTTGTACCCACATTTATGCATGAGATTGTACAGTATGGGGTGAGACAACGTAAGAGGGAAAATCTTCACGAAGACCTTATTTTACAGGAGATTCGCTACGAATTGCGACAGCCTGAAAAGGGGGTTTGGTGGAGCCAAGGGGGATCGAACCCCTGACCTCTTGCATGCCATGCAAGCGCTCTCCCAGCTGAGCTATGGCCCCTTTTTGTTATATTTTACGTAATGAATTAACAAATTTCACTGAAAGTCTAAGAAATGAATATCGTTACAGGTCGAAATAAAATTTGTCAATTTTCATCTTCGTCTTTAGCCACATCTGCTATCACTGCCATAGGCGTTGAGTCTTCTTCTTCCTCCAAAAGCTCATCCTCGTCTAAGTCCGACGTACTTTCTTCATCTAAATCTTCATCCAAGATTATGTCTTCAGGTTCGATCCCTTGAATTTCAGTTGAAACCTCTTCGGTTTTTGCCTTCTTTGTAGTGGTCTCCTTTGGTGCTTTTTTGAACACCTCATTTATCGATTCCAAACTAAAGCTGTTTTCACAATTTGGACAAAGTAGAGGATCTTTGTTTAAATCATAAAACCGTATTTCACATTTTGGACAGGTAAGTTTTTTTCCCCAAGATTTTTTAGCCATTAATTTTCCTTTAAATATTCATTTCTGCAATCATCTGCCACAACTAGTATAGGTTTGTCAAAAGCTTAAATTGTTTTTGGTTGCAACTTAAGAGATATGTTACTTATAAATCTATGTAGCATATAGCGCATGAGAAAATTAAAAAATAGTAGCGTTAGAGAGATGTTTTTCTTCATGGAAGACTTTCAAAATTCAGTAATTATAAATCGTCGAAAAAGAGCTCGACGTTTTACGCTGAGGGTTTGCCAGGTTACTGGAAAGATATCATTGACAATTCCTTTCAGGAGTTCGATCAGTGCTGCAAAAAAGTTTTTGGAAGACAATCAAAACTGGGTCAATAAGCAGCTTAATCAGGTAATCCCAAAGACCTACATGTCTATCGGCACGCGTGTACCTGTTGAGGGAATTGAAAGGGAAATTTCTCTAAAAAAGCCTCGTCAGGAAGGACATTCTTTGGGAGGAAAAAAATTATTCTTAGATTGCACTGAATTGGAAGTCGGGGTCATGACAAAAGAATTTTTATTGAGTCATGCCGCGGAGGTCTTAGTTCCTATTATCAAACAGAATGCCGAACATGTCACAAAAAAGATAAAAAACGTTCGATTTAAAGATACAAAATCCCGGTGGGGTTCATGCTCTTCAGAAGGATCATTAATGATTAACTGGCGACTGATCATGGCCCCTCCTTCGGTATACCGCTATGTTGTGGTCCATGAGGTTTCACACCTTAAATATATGAATCATGGAGTGGAATTTTGGAAATTAGTGAAAACTTTGCACCCATCTTATTTGGAAGATCGAGCATGGCTAAGAAATCACGGAAGGAAGCTTAAGAGCTTCGTTTTCAAAACATTTGATTGCTCTTAAGCTTGACAGATCATTTTTTATGTGATCACAAAAAGTATGCTGAACTCGAATAAAAATAGAGAATTTTTGGTTCCAGCTCATGAGATCATTTATAGAAATTTAAGATCAGAAATCCTGGTAGGATCGATGAACCCAGGCCAAGTTCTTACTCTAAGAGGTTTGGCAAAAGGTTATAATGTATCAGTCATGCCTGTACGGGAGGCGGTGAGAAGATTGGCTGCCGAGGGAGGTTTGTCGATCTCTCCATCAGGTAGGATTTTGATCCCAGAGCTTACAAATGAGAGAATTGAAGAATTAGCCAGTTTAAGGGCATTGTTAGAACCGGAATTAGCATCTAAGGCTTTACCAAGAGTACATAATGCTCTCATTGATAGATTAGTTCTTATTAATAGCACCATAGACCAAATGATCGTGAAAAAAGATGCAAGTGGCTATGTCCGGAGTAACCTCGAATTTCATAGAACTTTATACCTGAGAGCACAGGCACCAAGTACTTTAGCCTTGGTTGAAACTATATGGCTTCAGTTTGTTCCTACTATGAGAGCTTTATATGAGAAAATACCCCGAAGTCAGGCTCCTAGCTCACACAGAAAAATATTGTCAACACTAAGAGTAGGAGATGAGCCTGGTTTGCGTCTTGCAGTTAGGGCAGACGTGACTAACGGATTAAGAATGCTCCTGGTGGTTTAGTTTCTTTTAAAAGAACAGGCCATCCTAAAAAACTGGTTAGGAGTGTATTGGACCATTTCCGCAAGCGAGGGCAGCTTCTTTTACAGCCTCAGAAAATGTTGGGTGGGCGTGGCAGGTTCTAGCTATATCTTCGGCGCTTGCTCCAAATTCCATAGCTACACAAATTTCATGAATTAAATCGCCTGCAGATGGACCTATAATGTGTCCTCCAAGTACTCGATCAGTGTTTGCATCGGCTAGTATTTTTGCATAACCATCTGTCGCAATAGCTGCTTTGGCTCTGCCATTACCAATGAAAGAAAATTTCCCCACCTTGTAGGCACGCTTTTCTTCTTTTAATTGTTCTTCTGTTTTGCCAACACTAGCGACTTCAGGAGAGGTATATATGACACCAGGGATTAGATCATAGTTAACATGACCTGCTTGCCCAGCAAGCATTTCTGCTATGGCTATTCCTTCATCCTCAGCTTTATGGGCTAACATTGGCCCTGAAATAACATCTCCTATAGCATAAATTCCTTCAATGTTTGTTTTCAGATTTTCATCAGTTTTGATTTGCCCATAGTGGTTTAACTCGATTCCGGCTCCACTTAAGTTCAAACCTTCTGTAAATGGTTTCCTACCTGTTGCAACTAATATCACATCGGTTTCTAATCTCTCATTAGTTTTGCTTTTGATTAATTGATAATCAACTATATGTTTAGAACCAGATTTCTTAGCATTTTTTACAGCCGCCCCAAGTATGAATTTTATTCCTTGTTTCACTAATATTTTTCTAAATATTTTTGCTGTCTCCATATCTAGTCCGGGTGTAATTTCGTCTAAATATTCAATCACGGTTACATCAGAACCAAGTCGTGCATAAACGGATCCTAACTCGAGGCCAATGACCCCGGCTCCAACAATAGTGAGTTTTTCAGGTATTTTATTTAATGTCAAAGCCCCTGTAGATGTAACAATTTTCTTTTCATCAATTTTCAAATCACCTAAAGAGGAAGGCTCTGAACCGGTTGCTATGATTATTGAATTACACTGATAGGTTTTAGAATCAACGGTGATTTTTCCTGAGCCTTGAATTTTACCCCATCCCTTAATTACGTCGATTTTGTTTTTTTTGAATAGAAATTCAATGCCCTTAGTATTTTGGAAAACAATATCATCTTTGTAAGCTAACATTTTTCCCCAATTTATAGTTTGATTTTTTACTTCAATTCCCATTTTTTTGAAGTTGTGATTGCTTTCATGAAAAAGCTCCGAGGCGTGTAACAAGGCCTTTGAAGGGATACACCCAACGTTCAGACAGGTTCCCCCTAAGGTTTCTCTTCCTTCAATGCAGGCAGTTTTAAGGCCAAGTTGTGCACATCTAATGGCACATACATAACCTCCTGGTCCAGTACCGATAATAATCACATCGTAGTCAGCCATATTTAATCCTTTAATTAATTGAAAGTTTAAATATCCATAAGAAGTCTGTGAGGATCTTCTAAGGCATCTTTTACTCTAACCAGAAAAGTCACAGCTCCTTTACCATCAACTATGCGATGATCATAGCTTAAGGCTAAATACATCATTGGCTTGATTATTACTTCTCCCTTTATCGCTATAGGCCTTTCTTGTATCTTATGCATTCCTAAAATTCCTGATTGAGGATAGTTTAAGATGGGGGAGGACATTAGTGAGCCATAGACGCCACCATTAGAAATTGTAAATGTTCCTCCTTGCATGTCAGCCATTGAAAGTTTTCCATCTCGGGCCTTTTGTCCCAAGGCGCTTATTGATTTTTCTACTTTGGCAAAGCCCATTTTTTCAGCATGCTTTAGAATAGGAACTACAAGTCCAGTAGGGGTTCCAACAGCCACTCCCATATTTACAAACTTGTTGAAAACTAGTTCATCACCTTCAATTTGGGCGTTTACTTCGGGAACCTCGTACAAGGCATGGCAACAAGCCTTAACAAAAAATGACATAAAACCCAATTTCACAGAATGCTTCTTTTCAAAATCAATTTTGTACTTATTTCTTATCTCCATGACACTAGACATATCAACTTCATTATAAGTGGTAAGCATCGCCGCGGTGTTCTGCGCTTCTTTTAGTCGTTTTGCAATGGTTTGGCGGAGCCTTGTCATTTTTATTCTTTCCTGTTGCTCTTCCTCAATGACAGAATCCACTTTTGAACTAGGAATATTTGTTTGACTTTGGTTTGGGGATTTAGGCTCAGCGCTGGTAATGCTTAGATTTGCCTGAACATCTTCTTTCATGACCCTTCCATCCCTGCCCGTACCTGAAATACTAGAAGCATCGATATCATTTTCTTTCATGAGTTTTTTAGCAGAAGGAGCATGTTCTATATCTGCTGGGGTGGCAGGCTTATCGTTTGGTTTTTTACTGGGAGCATTAACTTTTTCTTCAACTTTTATTCCCTTAGAGTTTTGCTTTCCTTCCTCAGAAATTATAGCTAAAATTGCATCTAGCCCAACTGTATCACCTTCTTTTGCAATTATTTCAGAAAGTACTCCTTCAGCCGTTGCAGGAACTTCAACTGTAACTTTATCAGTTTCTAATTCGCAGAGCATTTCGTCCATAGCAATTGTATCACCGGGGCTTTTAAACCAAGTTGCCACAGTTGCTTCAGTAACGCTTTCTCCTAAAGTGGGTACACGGATTTCAGTCATTTTTTACCTCAATCAATACTTAGAGCTTCATTAATAATCATACTTTGCTGCTTTTTATGTTGGGTTGCTAAGCCAGTAGCTGGAGAGGCTGCCGCAGATCTTCCAACATATTTTGCCCTCTTGTATTTAGCTTTGACTCTATTTAAGGACCATTCTAAATTGGGTTCGATGAAAGACCAACCCCCTTGATTTTTGGGTTCCTCCTGACACCATACAAACTCAGCATTTTTGAATCTGGATAATTCCTTTATGAAAGACATGGCTGGAAAAGGGTAAAACTGTTCCATCCGCAATAAATACAAATCGGACAAATTTCTATTGTCTCTTTCTTCAAGAAGATCAAAATATATTTTCCCTGAACAAATAACCACTCGTTTAATTTTTGAATCAGATTGTAATTTGATGGTAGAGTTCCCACTTTCAGCATCGTCCCATAGAACTCTGTGGAAGGTCGATCCGTTTACAAACTCTTCCTTTTTGGAAACCGCTTTTTTATGTCTGAGTAAAGACTTTGGACTCATTATTACCAAAGGTTTCCGAAAACTTCGATACATTTGTCTTCTGAGAAGGTGAAAATAATTGGCTGGTGTGGTACAGTTAGCAACTATCCAGTTGTCTTCAGCACAGGCTTGTAGAAATCTTTCTAGTCTTGCCGAAGAATGTTCAGGCCCCTGTCCTTCGTAACCATGGGGAAGTAGCATAACAAGCCCTGACATTCGCAGCCATTTCTTTTCCCCAGAAGCAATAAATTGGTCTATCATAATTTGGGCCCCGTTTGTAAAATCTCCAAATTGGGCTTCCCAAATAGTTAAGGAATTTGGTTCAGCAAGTGAGTAACCATATTCGTAACCTAAAACTGCATATTCTGATAGCATAGAATCTATGACTTCATATTTAGCTTGGCTACTAGAAATATTGTTTAAAGGGTAAAATCTTTCCTCAGTAGATTGGTCTATAACAGCACTGTGACGATGACTAAAGGTTCCTCTGGTGCAATCTTGACCAGACAAACGTACTGGATAACCTTCAAGTAATAATGATCCAAAAGCCAAAGCTTCACCAGTAGCCCAGTCAATATTTTTACCTGACTCTAAATGAATTTTTTTATTGTCAAGCATTCTTCGTACAGTTTTGTGCGCAGCAAGATTCTTTGGAATTTTTGTTAGAGCCTTTCCAACAGTATCAAACTTTTTCTCTGATATGGAAGTTTGACCTCTTTGATATTGGCCATTCTTAACAACTGCTTCTTTTGAATATTTTCCTAAGCCAGACCACCGACCATCTAACCAATCGGCTTTATTGGGTTTGTAACTTTTTGAATTATCAAATTCTGCTGTTAAGAATTCTTGAAAACCCATTTTCAGATCCTCTATCTCACCCTTTGGAATTAAGTCTTCAGAAATTAATTTATCTGAATATAGCTGTAGTGTTGTTTTATGTTTTTTTATTTTTGAGTACATTTTTGGTTGAGTAAACATAGGCTCATCGCCTTCATTGTGGCCGAAACGTCTATAGCAAAACACATCAATCACAACATCTTTATGGAACTTTTGACGGAATTCTGTTGCTACTTTAGCCGCATGAACTACCGCTTCAGGATCATCTCCATTCACGTGAAATATAGGAGCTTCAACCATTAATGCTATGTCAGTTGGATATGGAGAAGATCTAGAATTGTGTGGAGCAGTTGTAAAACCAATCTGATTATTCACAACAAGATGTATAGTTCCACCAGTTTTATGCCCTTTAAGTCCTGAAAGTCCAAAACATTCAGAAATAATGCCTTGACCTGCAAATGCAGCATCTCCATGCAGAAGAATAGGTAACACTTTGGTTCTTTCTTCATCACCGATTTGAAATTGCTTTGCCCGCACCTTTCCTAAAACAACGGGGTTAACTGCCTCTAGGTGGCTTGGATTTGCAGTAAGTGACAAATGCACTTTATTTCCATCAAATTCTCGATCGGAAGATGCTCCAAGATGGTATTTGACATCACCTGAACCTTCTACTTCCTCGGGTTTATAGCTTCCTCCTTGGAATTCATTAAAAATAGCTCGAAGAGGTTTTCCCATTACATTAGCTAGAACTGATAGCCTACCTCTATGGGGCATACCTATCACAATGTCCCTTACGCCAAGCATCCCACCTCTCTTGATAATTTGCTCCATGGCCGGTATTACAGACTCCCCACCGTCCAAACCAAATCTTTTCGTTCCCATATATTTGATATGCAGAAATTTCTCGAAACCTTCAGCCTCTATCAACTTGTTAAGGATTGCTTTTCTTCCTTTTTTAGTAAATTCAATTTCTTTCCCTAAACCTTCGATACGCTCCTTCAACCATGCAGATTGCTCGGGATCAGATAAGTGCATATATTGGAGTGCGAAAGTACCGCAGTAAGTTCTTTTAACTATGGCAGAAATCTCATTCATAGTAGCTTCTTGAAGGCCTAGGACGTTATCGAGAAATATTGGTCGGTCCATGTCTTGTTCAGTGAATCCATAGGTTTTTGGATCCAGAGCGGGTTCTAATGTTTCAGAACCCTGAGTTGACAAGGGGTCCAAATTAGCAGCTAAGTGTCCCCTTACACGATAAGCTCGGATAAACATCAATGCTCTAATGCTATCCAATACCGTCCTCTTAACTGAAGTGCTTTGGATTCCTTGATTTTTCGCTGGTTTTTTCTCTATCTCACTGGCTTGCACTCTACTCCATTGACCATCGAAGGCAGCAATTTCTTCTTCTGTATTCGGTGGTGGCCAATCCTCTCTTGACCATGTGGGACGCATTTGAGTATTTTGATCTCCTTTTTTTGTAAGATGATCAGAAAACATTTCAAAATATGAAGCCCAATAAGGGTCTAAAGAACTTGGATTTACCAAGAAAGTTTCATACATATGTTCAATAAATTGGATGCTATTTGAGTCGGGTAAAGACTCTAGATCAATTTCTTTGCTAACTATCTTGTCCATTTTTTATTAACCTAGATTCTATAAGACTATGCTAAGACTTAACATTTTCTATTGCAGACTTTACTGCCTCACCAAGCTCCCCAGGGCTTTCGGTTACAACGATGCCAGCAGATCGCATAGCTTCAATTTTGTCTGCAGCACCGCCTTTACCTCCTGCGACGATTGCTCCGGCGTGACCCATCCTTCTCCCTGGCGGTGCAGTTACACCGGCTATAAACCCGGCAATGGGTTTTGATCTCCCTCGTTTTCTTTCATCCGTTATAAATTGTGCAGCTTCTTCTTCAGCTGTTCCACCAATTTCTCCTATTAGTATAATGCTTTCAGTACATGGATCAGCCAAGAATAATTCTAGTACATCTATATGTTCGGTTCCTTTAATTGGATCACCTCCAATACCCACACACGTTGATTGTCCAAAACCTATTTCGGTTGTCTGAGCTACTGCTTCATATGTTAGGGTCCCTGACCTAGAAACCACACCAACATTTCCTTCTTTATGTATATGACCAGGCATAATGCCAATTTTACAGCCACCTGGAGTAATCACCCCTGGGCAATTTGGCCCTACTAAACGGGACTTGGATCCTTGTAGGGCCCTTTTCACTTTAAGCATATCTAGGACTGGAATACCCTCTGTAATGCAGACTATAAGTCCTATTTCTGAATCAATAGCTTCTAGGATTGCATCGGCGGCAAAAGGAGGGGGCACATAGATTACTGTTGCATCGGCCTTGGTTTTGGTTTTTGCGTCAAAGACGGTATCAAATACTGGAAGGTTTAAGTGGGTTTCGCCTCCTTTTCCGGGGGTCACCCCTCCGACCATTTTAGTCCCGTAATCTATAGCCTGTTCTGAGTGAAAGGTGCCCTGAGATCCTGTGAATCCTTGGCATATTACTCGTGTATTCTTATCAATCAGGATGGACATTTCTTTAACCTTTCACTGCTGCAACGATTTTTCTGGCGGCATCTGAAAGATTATCTGCAGCAATAACATTTAACTCACTATCATTAATAATTTTCTTGCCACTATCTACGTTTGTACCTTCGAGTCTTACCACAAGTGGAACTTTTAGGCCTATATTTTTTACGGCCTCCACAACTCCTTCAGCTATTACGTCACACCGCATAATACCCCCAAAAATGTTGACAAGTATTCCTTTAACATTCTTGTCAGAAGTTATGATCTTAAAGGCTTCAGTAACTTTTTCTTTGGTTGCTCCACCTCCAACATCGAGGAAGTTAGCAGGCTCTGATCCAAATAATTTTATAATATCCATTGTAGCCATGGCCAGACCGGCCCCATTAACCATACAGCCGATTTCCCCATCTAAGGCAATATAGTTAAGGTCAAATTTTGAAGCCGCTAATTCCTTTGGATCTTCTTCTGTTTCATCATGAAATGCTAAAACCGCTGGTTGCCTATACATAGCATTGCTATCAAACCCCATCTTGCAGTCCAAACATAGAAGCGTCCCTTCTTTCGTTAAAATTAGAGGATTAATTTCTAACATTTCACAATCTTTTTCTGTAAATAATTGAAAGAGGGTTTGAACTAGTTTAACACATTCTTTGATTTGCTTGCCTTTAAGACCTAGGGCGAAGGCGATCCGACGGCCATGAAAACCAGAAAGGCCCGATGCAGGATCGACAGCGAAAGATAGTATACGTTCAGGTGTCTTGGCGGCCACCTCTTCAATATCCATGCCGCCATCTTTTGAAGCTACAAATGCAATCCGTGAAGTTGCTCTATCAATTAAAATTGCTAAGTAAAACTCACTTTCTATTTCACATCCCTCTTCTATATAAACCCTACCAACCTGTTTCCCTGCGGGCCCTGTTTGTTTAGTTACAAGCGTTCGTCCAAGTATTTTTTGGGCTTGTTCGGCGGCATCAGAAGCTGATGCGGCTAATCTAACGCCTCCTTTTTTTCCAGCACTTTCTTCTATAAAGGTACCCTTCCCTCGCCCACCAGCGTGTATTTGCGCCTTAATCACCCATAAAGGACCATCCAGTTCGCCAGCAGCAGTTTTGGCTTCTTCAGCCCTTAAGACAATTCTTCCGTCTAAAACGGGTGCACCATAGTCTCTTAGAAATTGTTTAGCTTGGTATTCATGAATATTCATTATATCTTGTTCCACTAATGTTTTGAAATTCAACAACTTTAGAATCTTTTAGTCAGAATGAGATTGGCACGTTCAGAGAAATATTGAAGCACTTTTTTTCCTAGGAAGCTATAATTAAGAAATTAATAGCTTTTGTGATCACAAAAAATAATATTGTGATCACAAATAGGCGTACTAGTGACTTTTATCTCTTAATTTAACTCAGGGTCTATCTTTATGCAGTCTTCTATAAGTTTTTGCACAGAATTTACTGAAACATCAAAATGGTTTCGCTCATTTTGACTGAGTTCTATTTCTAGTACTTTCTCTATTCCCTTTTTTCCGATAATTGTTGGTACTCCAACATAAATATCTTTCAAACTATATTGTCCGTTAAGATATGCTGCGCATGGAATAACCCTTTTTTGATCTTTCAAATATGATTCGGCCATTCTGATGGCGGATGCGGCAGGAGCGTAGAATGCTGAACCAGTTTTCAAAAGGGCAACGATTTCAGCTCCACCATCTCGAGTTCTCTGAACAATTTCATTAATTTTGGTATGCGAAGTGAGGCCCATCTTGATCAGATCAGGGATTGGTATGCCGCCCACGGTTGAATAGCGTACTAATGGAACCATCGTATCTCCGTGTCCTCCTAATACAAATGTTTGGATGTCTTTGACAGAGACATTCAACTCTTCAGACAAAAAATAGGTAAATCGTGCACTGTCTAAGACTCCGGCCATTCCTACAACTTTAGATGTAGGTAGATTGGAAAATTTTTGGAGTGCCCAAACCATTGCATCTAATGGATTAGTGATACAAATGACAAAAGCATCAGGTGCATATTTCTTAATGCCTTCTCCAACGGATTTCATAACTTTTAAGTTTATGCTCAACAAGTCATCTCGGCTCATCCCAGGCTTTCTTGGTATGCCAGCTGTTACTATGCAGACATCAGATTTAGAAATTTCCTCATAGGAATTTGCGCCAGTGATAAGACTATCAAAGCTGCTAACTGATGAACTTTCAGCAATGTCTAAGGCCTTACCCTGCGGGATACCATCTGCAATATCGAACAAAACAATGTCCCCCAACTCTCTAAGACCAGCCAGATGTGCTAGTGTTCCACCAATTTGACCAGACCCAATCAAAGCTATTTTATTTCTTTTCATCTATTATATCCTATTAAAAATGTTACTTCTCCATAATCTAGTATCTAATGTAGTAGAAAGGTCAACCATATTGATCCACAAATGATTTTGCTATATTATGACTATCGTCAAATTGATGTCTCAGTGAACTTGGTAAAGGTTGTGAATGACATAATTTAGGTTCTATTCTCATATAAGGTTTTGAACATGATCTGGCTAATCATAGGATTAATATTTTTTTTTGGGGCTCATTTGCAGAGAAGATTACTTCCCGAAATAAGGATAAGACTCAATAATCAATTAGGTGAAAATAGAGTAAAGGGGCTTATTGCCTTAATGTCCGTTATAGGCATGGCTTTTATCATTCTAGGATTCAGGTTATCCAATTCAATCCCTCTTTATGATTTAGGATCATTAGGATTATTATTGAATAATATTTTAATGATGATGGCGGTAGCATTATTGGGGTTAGGGCACTCTAAGAGTCGGGTTAGGAGACTTGTAAGACATCCTATGCTTCTTAGTATAATTTTTTGGTCGGCAAGCCATTTATTAGCAAACGGAGATTTAACTTCGGTTATCCTTTTTCTGAGTTTTGGCTTGTGGGCGTTATCAGAGATAATATTAATAAATAAGGTCAACAGTAATTACCAACCATTTACTAATGGAACTTTAAAAGGGGATATAAGGTTTATAATAATTGCTATTTTAGCTTACTTTATGATTTCTATGGTCCATCTTTATTTGGGAGTTCATCCATTTTTTTAAGATATTCAAGAATTTGTGATTGCTTAAGAAATTAGTTTCACAGAGTCACTACTCAAAGCTGTTAAGTTCTTGGGTGACAATCACGCACATTATCGTTAGGCTTTATCAAAATTATCTCTTGACCAAAAATCAAGTTCTAGCTAACGACTTTTAAGCAAGATTAAAGAGTTAAAATATAAATGACAAAAGATCCACAAAATCGCCCCCTTTCTCCACACTTAACAATATATAGACCACAGTTGAATTCGGTACTATCCATAATGCACCGTATCGCAGGAATAGTTCTCTTCTTTGGATTATTATTACTAATTTTTTGGTTTTTCTCAATGTCAGTGGGTCAGGCTAGTTTTGATTTGTTTAGTGCACTGATTAATTCTCTGATTGGGAGATTGATTTTATTAGGCTCTTTATGTGCTCTTTGGTATCATTTCTTTTCAGGAGTAAGACACCTTTTCTGGGATGTTGGAATAGGCTTTGGTTTGGAATGGGTTCAGAGGTCTTCGTATGCCGTTCTTATAGCTACAATATGTTTAATAATTCTTACTCTCCTAATCGGAGTGTTTATAGGATGATGTTCAGATCCTTAAGAGGACTTAGGGGGCAATCCCATAAAGGAGTGGAGAGTACTAATCACTGGATAAGCCAAAGATTTACTTCCATATTGTTGATCCCTTTATCCATTCTTTTTGTAGTCAATTTTGTTACGGTTTTTGATAAGCCCTTCACAGAGGTGCTTAAAACATTTCAACATCCGGTTAATAATCTTGTAGCGTTACTATTTATTCTAATAAGCTTGTGGCATTATCGCCAGGGCATAGAAGTTGTCATCGAAGATTATGTGCATGACTTGGGAATAAGGAAACTCACCTTAAGACTTATAGGGATTATGTGTTGGTTTCTTGTTATAGTAGTAATATTTTCTTTTGTAAGTATATACAGAATGGAAATTTAGGAGAAGAAAATGGGTTCCTATAACTATGTAGACCATACTTATGACGTTGTAGTGGTCGGATCTGGCGGATCAGGCCTTAGGGCAACCCTTGGAATGGCTGAACAGGGATTTAAGACAGCTTGTGTCACCAAAGTATTTCCAACTAGAAGCCATACGGTTGCTGCTCAGGGAGGAATAGCAGCTTCGTTATCGAACATGGGTCCTGATCATTGGCATTGGCACATGTATGACACTGTAAAGGGTTCTGACTGGCTAGGTGACGTGGATGCTATGGAATATTTGGCCAGGGAGGCTCCAAAGGCGGTCTATGAGCTAGAACATTATGGGGTACCTTTTTCCAGAACTGAAGATGGAAAGATTTATCAGCGACCATTTGGGGGCCACACTACTGAATTTGGAGAGGGCCCTCCAGTTCAGCGAACTTGTGCAGCAGCAGATCGTACAGGACATGCTATTTTGCACACTCTTTATGGACAATCTTTAAAGAACAATGCTGAATTTTTTATAGAATATTACGCGATAGATTTAATTATGACCGAAGATGGGGTTTGCCAAGGGATAATGGCTTGGAAATTAGACGATGGTACAATACATCGCTTTAATGCAAAAATGGTTGTATTAGCCACAGGAGGATACGGAAGGGCTTATTTTTCAGCCACTTCTGCACACACTTGTACAGGTGATGGAAATGGGATGGTGGCGAGGCAGAACTTACCTTTACAAGATATGGAGTTTGTTCAATTTCATCCTACAGGTATTTATGGAGCCGGTTGTTTGATTACTGAGGGTGCTCGTGGTGAGGGAGGTTACCTAACTAACTCCGAAGGAGAGCGTTTCATGGAACGTTATGCTCCAACATATAAAGATCTTGCAAGTAGGGATGTAGTTTCTAGATGCATGACAATTGAGATTAGAGAAGGTAGGGGAGTTGGAGATCGACGTGATCATATTCATTTGCATTTGGATCACTTACCTGTAGACACCCTTGCTGAAAGACTTCCAGGAATTTCTGAAAGTGCCAGAATATTTGCAGGAGTAGATTTGACAAAGGAACCAATACCAGTTTTACCAACGGTACACTATAATATGGGAGGCGTTCCGACCAATTATTGGGGAGAAGTTTTAAATCCTACATCTGAAGATGAAGATCTGGTGCAACCTGGTCTGATGGCGGTTGGGGAAGCAGGTTGTGCTTCTGTACATGGTGCCAATAGGCTTGGTTCCAACAGTTTAATTGATTTAGTTGTTTTTGGACGAGCAGCTGCAATTCGAGCTAAGGCTGTCATCGAAACAAAAAACTCTAATAGGCAATTGAACTTGAATTCCTGTGATCAAGCGATGGATAGGTTTGATAAACTTCGCCATGCTCATGGAGGAACAACAACTGCAGAATTGCGACAAAAAATGCAGAGAGTGATGCAAGAAGATGCAGCGGTATTTAGGTCTAAGCAGACTCTAGCTGAGGGTTGTAAAAAAATGGAAGATGTAGCTATGGGGTTGGATGATTTGTCCGTTAAAGATCGTTCATTGATTTGGAATTCCGATTTGATGGAGACACTGGAGCTTACCAATCTTATGCCAAATGCAATGACGACTATCTTTTCAGCGGAGGCAAGGCAAGAGAGTAGAGGAGCACATGCCCATGAGGATTTCCCGGATAGAGATGATGTGAAATGGCGCAAGCATACTCTTGCTTCGGTAGATGAAGAATGTAAGGTTTCGCTAAGTTATAGAAGTGTTCATACTAAGCCTCTTTCCAAGGAATCTGAAGGCGGGATAAATACTAACAAGATTGCTCCAAAAGCCCGGGTCTATTAGAGATGGAAATACAGAAGGTTTGTTTAAGTTTTTTTCTATTTTTAGTGCTCTTAGGAGGATGTGCAACAAATGATGCTAAACCCTTATCTGAAGCGGAAATAGACAGCATTTGCAAAAAGAAAAAGTTGGAAGCTTCAAAACCAATGACAAATGTCTCCTTAGCGACGGGAAGTGAAGGACCAAAGTATGAGATAGGCATCACGGTGAGCAGTGACTTTATTGCAGGAAGAGACCAGGAAGAAGTTTACAAGGATTGCAAGTTATCTTTAAGCTAATTTAAATAGTGTAGAATGTGTAAGTAACGCAGAGGTTATTATATGGTTGAGTTAAGGTTACCTAAAAATTCAAGAATCTCCTCAAGCGGTAAAGAGTGGGAAGCAATTGGTAAATCCAAAATTACCAGACCTTTTAGAATTTATCGTTATGATCCTGACACGCAGAATAATCCAAGGATTGATACCTATCATGTGGATGTTGAGGCATGTGGACCCATGATTTTAGATGCTTTAATTTTCATAAAGGATCATATTGATCCGACTCTGACTTTCAGGAGATCTTGTAGAGAAGGTATATGTGGTTCATGTGCAATGAACATCGATGGGGTGAATACCTTAGCCTGCACACGTGGTTTGAGTGAAATAAAAGGTGACGTCCGCATATATCCCCTTCCCCATATGCCAGTGATTAAAGATCTAATCCCCGATTTGACAAACTTCTATGCTCAGCATGCCAGTATCATGCCTTGGTTGGAAACAAAAACCATGGCGCCCGTCAAGGAATGGAAGCAATCGATTGAAGACAGGAAGAAACTTGATGATTTATACGAGTGTGTAATGTGTGCATGCTGTTCAACCTCATGCCCCAGCTATTGGTGGAATAGTGAAAAATATTTAGGCCCGGCTGCACTACTCCATGCTTACAGGTGGTTAGTTGATAGTCGAGATGAAAATCGAAATGAGAGATTGGATCAACTGGAAGATTCTTTTAAATTGTACAGATGTCACACGATTATGAATTGTACTCGAACATGTCCAAAAAACCTTAATCCGGCAAAGGCGATTGCTGAGATCAAAAAAATGATGGTTAAAAAAAGATCCGGTAAGATAACTTAAAAAGATTTGTCATAAATTACTAAAGAAATTTAGTAAGCTTTTCTGCTAAAAATAATAGACGCGGCCCAGCCAAAGCCTATAGCTAAAAATATGGCAAGCAAGCCATACACTGCCGGGTTTTTATGTGCTAAATAATTAATCCATTGCTCAAGTCCAACTTTTTTAACGAAGATTATATCCTCTTGGGTAGCTAGGACTTCTTTGAACCTTATTAGATGAATTCTTACCAAATAGTTTCCTTCCACAAGATCTGTGGGGAGATCAATTTCCGTAGAAAAAAGAGTGTTTTCAAGGAATATAATGGGTTTAGATTCCTGCTTATATGTAGTTTTCGATTTTCCCGTCAATGCTATTTTTGAAAGTATGTTATCATCAATAGCAAGATTTTCGGATGCTTTTATTTGCTCAAAGAGACCAATTTTGTTTTCTTTTTTTGCTTTTTTTTCAACAATTTTTTCAAGCGGTTTTGTTCCTGAAATTGAATAAAAACTTGGTATGGAATTAAAGGATTGGATTTTTTTATTTATCCAAAAACCATAAAGTCTTTCTTTCTTAAAAAAATCTAGTGAAACTGGAGGTCCAATCACTTCTATCATAATATCAAATGGCGGTTGATCTATGGAAGCATTTTGGCTGAAACCTCTTTTTACGGCACCAAATATGTGGAATTTACTTCCTGAGAAATTCACGTTAATGGAAATAATTTTTTTACTCAGATCCGTAACCAAAGTAGGGGGCACATTGGTTCCTAAGGCTGGATAAAATCCAATTTGATAAAAAAGAAATGACAGAAAAAGCATCAATCCTCTCATAATTTTATATCCTTCGTAGAAGCAAATAAATTTCTTGAGGTGCAACAAAAAGCTCTAGCGCAATTTTAAAGCACATTGATAAAACTAATATAGCTAACAAAATTCTAAGTTGCTCAGATTGTAATCTTAAGCCCAACCTAGTCCCAATTTGTGCTCCCACGACACCACCAATCAATAATAAGGTGGCTAGGACAATATCGACGCTGAAATTCTTACTTGCATGTAGGAAAGTTGTTGTTCCAGTTACAAAAATTATTTGGAAGAGAGAGGTTCCTACTACTACCTTCGTTGGCATCCCTAAAATATATATCATAGCAGGTACCATGATAAAACCACCACCTACACCCATTATTGCGGCTAGGATTCCTACAAAGAAACCAATAACCAAGGCAGGTATTGAGCTAATATATAAATTAGATGCTCGGAATCTCATTTTTAAGGGAAGACCCTGCATCCATGAGTGATGGCGTTTCTTAAGTCTTTTTTTGTTTTTTTTAATATCTCTTAAAGCCCTTATGCTTTCCACAAACATAAGCAGACCTATAATGCCAAGAAAGAAAACGTAACAAATTTTTATTATTAATTCTAATTGACCTAGGTTTTTTAAAATCCCAAATAGCTCTACACCAAAAGCGGAGCCAACAACGCCGCCAAGAACGAGTAGTAAACCCATTTTTACATCGACAGTCCTTCGCTTGAAATGGGCGATTGCTCCCGAAGTCGAAGCGCCTAATATTTGATTGGCCTCACTGGCAACAGCAATTGCGGGAGGTATTCCAATAAAGAAAAGAAGAGGTGTCATTAAGAAACCACCTCCCACGCCAAACATACCGGATAAGACCCCAACAATACCACCTAGGCCAACGAGCAGGAATAAGTTTACTGACATCTCAGCTATTGGTAAATATATCTGCATTTTCAACTCTTAACGCGTGATTTTAATCCTGGTAGGGTTGTCAGTTAAGAAGGGCTATTACGCCTTTATTTAAAATTACGCAACAAAGATATCAATAATTTTTGAAGTTTTTTTTCACATGATTTGGCTATGTGTTTAGTTTGATCATGGCTTATTTTTTCTTCACTAAGGCCTGCAGCCATATTTGTTATTATAGAAATAGCTGCTACTTTTAAACCAAAAAAATTAGCAAGAATTGTTTCGGGTACAGTAGACATACCGACTGCATCTGCTCCTAACATGTTCAAGGCTTTAATTTCAGCGGGCGTTTCAAATGATGGACCAGAAAACCAAGCATACACGCCCTGACTGATTTTGAGATTATTTTCTTTTGCTGCGGTAAAAATCGCCTCTATCATACCATTATTATAAGCTTTTGTAAGGTTCACAAATCGTTCTTCTGATTTCTCTCCAATCAAGGGGTTTAAGCCCGAGAAGTTAATGTGATCTTTAATAACCATTAGGGATCCAGTGGGAATATTTTGTTTTAAGGAACCTGCTGCATTGGTTAAGA
Source organism: Paracoccaceae bacterium (assembly GCA_029243395.1). Lineage (GTDB taxonomy): Bacteria > Pseudomonadota > Alphaproteobacteria > Rhodobacterales > Rhodobacteraceae > CACIIZ01. Next base: position 18,235 of record JAQWSE010000007.1, read on the forward strand.
AAAGATGGGAAATGCCTAGTTTGGTTAAGAATTCAATTGGTTCCCGCATAGTATCGGACTTTCCATTTTCATAATAATGAGTTCGGCCACTTAAGATGGCAACCTTTGTTTCATTAATTGATCCAATCATCAATTTACCTTGATGACCAGTCACAGATGTTTCATCAAAATCTGCCAACTCCTCGTAGTCAAATTCACTAACTTCTTTTAGTGGTAGGATTCCCCCTAATCCGGATCCGAGTACAAGTCCTACTCTAACTGGAGCATTTCCAATCAGTTGACTAATATCTTTTGAATTTAACTTTCTTTTCATTAACTTTCCTTCACGTAGGCTTTCCCAATTGCTTGAGGAGGCCGTGCACTACCCACAATACCTGCCACGACTATGATAGTAACTATATATGGAGACATTGCCAAGAATTCGCTAGGTATGGGGGTTCGCAATATTGCTAGCTTTTGCTGAAGAGAATCTGCAAATCCAAAAACTAGTGCTGCTAGTAAGGCACCAACGGGATGCCACCTTCCAAAGATCATTGCTGCCAATCCTATGAATCCTCTACCCCCTGTCATTCCTTCGTCAAAACGACCAACACTACCAAGCGTAAACCATGCTCCCCCAAATCCAGCTATCATGCCTCCAATAATTACATTCACAAATCTCGTTTTTATTACGCTTATTCCAAGCGTTTCAGCAGCTTTTGGATGTTCCCCTACAGCTCTAGCTCTCAGGCCGTAAGCTGTCTTAAATAAATAAAAAGTAGTAGAAAAGACTATTAGGATAGCTAGGTAAACAAATATGTTGTGTCTGAACAACATTGGTCCAATTATTGGCAGCTCAGCTAAGATTGGAATTTGAATGGCTTTAAAGACAGTTGCGTCATTTAAGTGCGGGTTTTTCTTGAGAAGGTGGCTGGTAAAAAAACTGGTTAGGCCCAGAACAAGGATATTGATAGCTACCCCAGCTATTATTTGATCAACACGGAATGTTACGACCAAGAGTGCTAAAATTAGTCCGAAAACGCCACCAACAGTTATGGCTATTAAAAGTCCTAATACGCTACCAAAGATGGATCCAAAAAGTGCTCCAGCAAATGCACCGGCTAACATCATTCCTTCAATTCCGATATTAATCACGGCGACTCGTTCGCACATAATTCCCGCCATAGCGGCTAAAGCTATTGGAACAGCTCTCACAACGGTCGCCTGGAGCATTCCAGTTAGAGAAAAAGATTTACCAGCGGTGGCCCAAACTAAAAAAGCTGCTACTGCTAGGAAAAAGCTTATCGCAAAAAATACTGTGTATTCTTTAGGTGTTTTCACTATTAAACGTGCTCCAAAAAAGGCAATAATCAATGACGCTATCCCAATAAAATTTTCTGCTGGGAGTACTAAATTCGGTAAGGCATAGGGATCTGATGGTCGTGAAAGGCGAAATGTTGCTTCACCTTCCACCCCAAATCCAAAAAGAATAAAGACAAATATAGCGAGCAGAATGAGAAAAGAGCCAGCAATCAGAGGACCATGAGCTTTGGTCATATTAATTGGCTGTTGTGATCGAACTAATTTTTTCATTGTTTTTCAAATCATGTTTTTGGGAAAAACCATGGGAAAATTGATTTTATTAAAATCGGGGCGGCAATAAAAATGATAATTAATGCTTGAATCACAGTAATTAAATCAAGGCTGACCCCGGCAGATACTTGCATTTCCCGGCCTCCTGCAACGAGGGCTCCAAACAATATGCCAGAAAAGAGTACCCCAATAGGGTGTGCTCGCCCAAGCAACGCAACGGCAATGGCATCAAATCCTATACCTGCGGAAAAACCACTTGTAGCACGACCTAAAACTCCGGATATTTGAGAAGCACCGGCCAATCCAGCACACAAGCCAGCAGCACTCATGGCTAAAATAACAGCTAGTGATGAATTGACTCCAGCGTATTTTGCCGCATGTATGTTAGTTCCAACTGTTCGGAACTCAAAGCCAATGGTTGTATGAAAGATTATCCAGTAAACTAGAACTACAGCAAGGACAGCTAGTAAGAAACCAGCATGGATCCGAAGATTAGGATCGATAAAACCAAGTAATCGGGGTAGTTCAGCAGTCTCTAATACAGACTTTGATATAGGGTCATTTCTTCCTTCTTTTTGTATAAAAGGAAGGCGGAGAAAGAAATCAAGCAGTCTAAATGCAATTAAGTTCAGCATGATGGTGGTTATAACTTCATGTGCTCCCGTAAATGCTTTGAGCCATCCTGATATGAAGGCGTAACCAGCGCCAAATGCAGCGCCAATGGCCAGCACTATTGTAAGGTGTAGCAGTAACGGTAATTCAACTGAAAAACCAACAATGACTGCAGCTAAGCCACCAATAATAATTTGACCTTCCGCTCCTATATTAAAGAGACCTGCCCTAAAGCCAATAGCGATCCCTAAAGCAGCAAAAATAAGCGGTGTAGAAGCAGTTAGGGTTTCTGATAAAGCTGATACTGAGCCAAAAGAGCCGACAAATAAGGAGATCAATGCCCTTAATGCGGTCTGGTAACTTTCACCTGATAATAAGAGTAAGAGTAATCCTATTGTGATTGCTAAGGATGTAGCTAAAATTGGTATAATAAATATGTCTAAGAAGGTTGCTTTATCAATTGAAAATGTTTGTCTAATTTTGAGGAAGATTTTCATTAGGTTACTACTCCAGCCATGGCCAACCCAATGATTTTGGGATCCGTATTAGAAGGAAGTTCCGCAACAATTTTACCTTCAAAAAAAACGACAATTCGATCTGATAAAGTTATAATTTCTTCTAATTCGGTAGAGTTTAATAAGACACCAATGCCAGCATTTCTAGCAGCAATTATCTGGCTGTGTATGTATTCGATGGAACCTACATCTACCCCCCTTGTTGGTTGAGATGCGATCAACAAATTAATCTTGCGAGACATTTCCCTCCCTATAACTAGCTTTTGCTGATTGCCTCCAGAAAGATTGCCAGCAGGACTAGATTCTGAGTTTGCTCGAACATCAAATTGTTTCATTACCCTTGCTGCCTCAGATCTAGCATTATTCCAATTAAGGGATATATTTTTTGAAAAATCAGCCTCATAGTAAGTATTTAAAATGATGTTTTCTGTCAGTGAAAATTCATTTATTAATCCTTGCTTCTGACGATCTTCGGGTATGTGTTTAATTCCCATTTGATGAATTTTTCTTGGGGTAAAATTTGTGCAATTCGTGTCAAAGTAGGATATTTCTCCTGAGGATATTTTTCTTAGTCCTGTCAAAGCTTCTATGAACTCTGTTTGACCATTCCCTTGCACTCCGGCGATGCCAAGTATTTCTTTCTCATGTAATTTTAGATTTACATCTGAAACGACTTTTTCTTTTTTATCAGAGATGACTTGCAAATTTTTTACTTTAAGCAACACATTACCTGGATCTATCTTTTTTCGCTTTGTATTAAGGTTCACTGATCTGCCTACCATAAGCTCTGCAAGTTCCGAGTTAGAAGTTTTCTTGGGATTGACTTCCCCAACCACTTCTCCTCTGCGTAAGACATTAATTCTGTCACAAATTTGTATTACTTCATGCAATTTGTGAGTTATGAAAATAATGGCTTTACCCGAGTTCTTCAGACTATTCACTATCATGAAAAAATCTGAAACTTCTTGTGGTGTTAAGACAGCTGTGGGTTCATCAAAAATTAAAAGCTCTGCCTTTCTAAACAATATCTTGATTATTTCCACCCTTTGCTGAACTCCAACAGGCAGCCTTTCTACTAACTCATCCGGATCAACATTTAAGTTATATTTTGAACTTATATTTTGAACTTTTTCCCTTGCCTCTTTCAAATTTATTCTATTTACGGCTGTGGTTGGTTCATTGCCTAGAATCACATTTTCTGTAACTGAAAACACAGGTACAAGCATGAAGTGCTGGTGAACCATGCCTATTCCATTTTTGATAGCATCTCGTGGATTAGAGAATTCTCTTTGTTGACCCTTAATTAGCACCTGACCTGAATCTGGTTTATATAAACCAGTTAGGACATTCATTAGGGTAGTTTTGCCTGCTCCATTTTCACCTAGAAGTCCTAGAGTCTCGCCACTAGAAACTGACAAATTTATCTTAGTATTTGCAGCAACCGGGCCGAAACTTTTACTTATTTCTTTTAATTCAATTTTCAAAGTTTTGTTTCGCCCCGGATGAATCCTGTGTATCAGTTCATTTTAATTGAACCTGAAATTATCCCCTTGCGAAGAGCCTCAACTTCAGCAGCTAAATCGCTAGGTACGGAGCTGGATAGTTCGTGATAAGGAGCTATCCCAACGCCACCATTTTCTAAAGTGCCAGCTGTAACGCCGCCAGAAAAATTACCTGACTTTGCCATCTCTATAACACTTAATGTAGTTGCATCCATATTCTTCATTACAGAAGTAAGGTAAACGCCTTTCCTTGTTGGATCCGTGACTGTCCAATCACCATCTACCCCGATGATTTTTAGTTTATCACTTCCTAGCTCGTTTGCTAGGGAAGCTGAGCCTAAACCTACTGGCCCTGCCACAGGCATAACTATGTCGGCGCCTTCATCATAAAGATTTTGAGCGAAAGCTCTTCCATCATCTAAGGAATCAAAGTTGTTAGTAAACAAGCCTTCTTTTGCTGCAGGATCCCAACCGAGAACTTGTATATTTTTCCCTTTGACTTTGTTGTAGTGGGCAACACCCCATGCAAAACCATCCATGAACCCGGTCACTGGAGGAATGTTTATGCCTCCAAAAGTGCCTACTATACCAGTTTTGCTCACCCCTGCAGATACATACCCTGCTAAGAATGCAGCCTGATCAGTTTCAAAGACCTGCCCCAAAACATTAGGAATAGTTGGTTTATAAGCAAAATCAATAATTGTAAACTTAGAATCAGGATTTGCTTCGGCTGCTTTTTGTGTGGCTTCTCCCATTAAAAATCCGACAGCAACTATGATATCACAGCCCGCTCCAACCATAGAATTCAGGTGCGGTTCATAGTCTGTGCCATCTTTTGACTCCAATATTTTTGAGTCAATACCATGTTTGGCCACGGCATCTTGTACACCTTTCCAAGCGGTTTCATTGAAACTCTTATCATCAACTCCACCAAGGTCAGTTACTTGGCAAGCAGTAAATGCATTAGCAGACTGTACTGTTGCTAAAAGTAAGCCAGCAAATGCCCCACTTGTTAGCCTTAAAATTGTATTTAATTTCATATTCATTCCTCACATATCTTTGGCTTAAGCTGTGAGTATGAAACTTTTGTTGGATAGGTGCAATACCCGCAATGGCAAATTCAGTTATTTTTGGATGTAAATTAGCTATTAGATTTATAGGATGCCATTATAATTTTAAAATCTAGGATCGTAGTGAATGGCCAGAATATTCATTCTTAAACTTGAGATCTCAAAATACTGTAGGCTTTATTCAGAGATCATAGGTCATCGTTCATTCACTAAGATTTTTTTCATAATTAGTGCATCAGCTTTTTTGTCACTGGAGATTTGATAATAATTCTTTCTAATCCCACATCTATTAAATCCTGCTTTCGAATAAAGTTTGATTCCAGCTATATTATCAGACGCAACTTCTAAAAATATTTTCTCGCAACTAGTTTTTTTTATGAGCTGAATTATTCTTATTAATATTGAATATCCAATGCCTTGTTGTTGAAATTCAGGTTTGATGCCCATGGTAATTATTTCGGCCTCCACATCTGATAACCTTGCCAAACAAAAACCTTTTTGTTCTTGCTCAATAAATTTTACATTAGGATTTTGGATCAAAGATAATATGAGAGAGGAGGAAAATTTTGTACCAGGATTACCAAAGCAAGCTTTGTGGATAACTGCGAAGCTTTGGGCTAACATTTCCAAATTTTTTTTATTACACATTGGATCCTAAGATAAGGGGAATTGGTTCTTTAGGCAATTTAGCATCTGGACCTTTAATATAGAGTGGTACTGGACTAGGCCCACCAGTTCCGAGGTATTTTAGTGCTATTAACCCAATTTTTTTTGTTGTTGGTACACTGTTATTTACTCCATGTTGTAAGTTAAGATTTTTTGCTATTTGTATTGCGCTATCACCCGAAATAATTGTGTTTGGCACATAATTTTTCTTTAATATTTCGGATATGGTAGTTTCAGTAGGTGGTTTTGTGGGTTTTTTATTTATGAACAACTGGGTATAAAATGACTTCTCAGTGTTTGCGACCAATGCAAGTGTTGGTTGGTTGCTCTCAATTAGGGTCTCAAACCTATTCACTCCATACACCTTTATCTTTAGAGCCATCGCTAGTCCTTTAGCTGCCGAAATACCGATACGTAGACCCGTAAAATTCCCTGGGCCAACACCTACACCAATAGCTTTCACGTTTTTTAGAGTGAGGTTAGCCTCACTGAAGATGCGTTGAATGAAAGTAAACAACTTTTCAGATTGACCTTTTTGCATTAGGCTAGATTTTTCTGCAAGCAGAACATCATCTTGTAAAAGTGATACAGAACAGTGACTTACGGAAGTATCTAGCGCAAGGATAATATTTCTAGCAACATTTTTCTTAGCCATGATCAGGCAGCTATAGGTCGGACTTCTTTTACCTCAGGGATGAAATGTTTAAGTAGGTTTTCAATACCCATTTTTAGGGTCATAGTTGAAGATGGGCAGCCTGCACAGGCTCCTTGCATGTGTAGGTAGACTATACCTTCTTCATAACCGTGAAATGTAATGTCTCCACCATCTTGGGCAACTGCAGGCCTGACCCTTGTATCAAGCAATTCTTTTATTTGATCTACAATTACACTGTCTGGACCATGGTGTTCGGCATGACTTGGGGTAATATTTTCTTCAAGCATGACAGGTAAACCAGATTGGAAGTGTTCCATAATGACACCCAGAATAGCAGGCTTAACATGTTCCCAATCTATATCATTATCTTTAGTAACAGTTATGAAGTCTGAACCAAAAAATACCCCAGATATTCCTTCCACTTCAAAGATTCTTTTTGCCAAAGGGGATTGTTCTGAATTTTTAATTGAAGGAAAATCTGCCGTTCCCGTCTGAAGGACAGTACGACCAGGAAGAAACTTAAGAGTTGCTGGATTTGGGGTGGATTCGGTTTGAATAAACATGATGGACCTCCTATCCAGAATGAGAATGCATTAGTTTTGTTATCAAATCAACCAAAACTTAGAATCTTTCTAAACTAAACCATAAATTAAGAAACGGATATGATTGATTCTTTTGTCAAAGAACCTGGAACAATTGTTACAGGTACTGGTAAAGTACCGCCTTGTCGAGCTACTAGTTGCGTGACTAGGGGGCCTGGGCCTTCACTCGAAATTCCCGCACCCAATACAATTATTCCTACCTCTGGATCTTCTTGTACCTGTGCTAACACTTCAGTAACTTTGTCTCCCTCTCTTATAATCAATTCTGGAATGATACCCTCTTCCTTTTCTATGATCTTGGAGAAAATCTTGAAATGTTCTTGGATGCGTTCTTTGGCTTCAAATTTCATCTGCTCAGCAACCCCAAGCCAATGTTGGAATTCTTCCGGAGCTATAATACCCAATATTTCTACCTGTCCACCAGTTTTTGAAGCACGTATGGCTGCAAATCTAAGTGCATTAACAAATTCAGGACTATTGTCCATGACAACCAAAAATTTTCGCATTGGAGAGGAAACCTTTATATGATTGAAATTATATTAAAGAATAGTTTTGTATGCGTTACACAACCTTAGTTTACTTCATAACCCATGTATTAACAATAATGAGGGACCTAATATGCTATGCCGTTTACTTTAGAGATAGGATGCGCACCTATAATTCCATGTTTTTGGTCAAACCTAGAATTTCGTAGGTTGATCTAATTATTGGATCAGAAATTTTCCTAGCACTGGTGGCACCATCATTCAATATTTTATCGATTTCTTCTGGCTGCTTTAGTAGTTCCTTTATCTTTTTCGAAATGGGCTCTAATTCGCTAACAAGTAATTCAACAAGTTTGGGCTTGAAGTAACTAAAAGGCTTACCGCTAAAATCTGTCAAAACATCTTCTGGTGAACAATTTATTAGAGACGCATAAATGTTAACAAGGTTATGGGCTTCTGGCCTTTTTTCTAGGAATGAAATATCTTCAGGTATGGGTTCCTGGTCTGTTCTTGCTTTACGGATCTTGAGAGCTATCAGATCATTATCATCTTGCACATTAATTCGACTCATGTCTGAGGAATCTGATTTAGACATTTTTTTTGATCCATCTCTTAAACTCATAATTCTGGGTGCAGTTTCTTCAATAATAGGTTCAGGGATAGGAAAAAAATTGACAACTTTGAAGTCGTTATTAAATTTGGTTGCTATATCTCTGGTCAATTCTAAGTGCTGTTTTTGATCCTCACCTACTGGAACGTGGGTGGCATGATAAGCTAGAATGTCAGCAGCCATAAGAGCAGGATAAGCAAAAAGACCTACAGATGCATTTTCTTTATTTTTTCCTGCTTTATCCTTAAATTGGGTCATTCTATTTAACCAACCCATTCTAGCAATGCAATTAAAAATCCAGGCGAGTTCGGCGTGACCACTAACTTGGCTTTGACTAAAAAGAATTGATTTATTTGACTCTAGGCCACAAGCAACAAATGTTGCGGCTAGTTCTCTAATAGAATTTCGCAAGACCTTTGGGTCTTGCCAAACAGTGATCGCATGAAGGTCTACGATGCAAAATAAAGCCTCATTTCCCCTGGATTGAAGTTTGACAAAGTTTTTCACAGCTCCCAAATAATTACCTAAATGAATATTTCCAGTGGGTTGTACCCCAGAAAAAATTCTCTTTTTGTGTTTTTGACCAATCATCAGTTAACCACTTCCTTAAATTGCTCAGCTTGTGCGTTTCAATACAGGGAAATTTTATCTAGGACAATAAATTGTTTTGCAATCAATTACCGTTCTTATTTGTTATTCCTAAAAACCATAGGACGCAAAAGTAGGTAGATGAACTAAATAAAATCAACAAAAAGAGGTAAAGTGTTCTGAGATGACTAGTTGTTAATAAATCAAAGTATTCAAATGATACTACTATTAAAATTGCAGATAGTATAGCTGTGGCGACCAATATCTTGATAAATGGGTTAAGTAAGGCCAAGCTCATCTTAAAACCTAAAGATCTAGATTTTTTGTACAAAAGTATAGCCATTATCCAACTGGATACAGTTGTACTTATAACTGGAGCCAGGTAGCCGAAGAATTTGATAAGAGAAAAGGCTATTAACACATTGGTTAACATGGCAATCACTGCTATTTTGAATGGTGTAGTGGTGTCACCATTTGAAAAGAAAATAGGTGTGAAGATTTTGTGAAGTACATAAGCTGGGAGGCCAAAGCCATAAATAGCTAAGGCTCTTGCCGTAAATTGGCTGTCAACATTTGAAAAAGCCCCCCTTTCAAATAAAACTGAGATTAGAGGTAAAGGGATTATCAAGAGTGCTGCAGTCGCTGGAACCGTTAACATAGCAGCGATTTTTAGGCATTCCTGAACAGCTTCATTCATCTTTATTGGGTTGTTCAACACAGTTTTTTCCGAAAGTCTTGGAAGCAAGACACTACCTAGTGCAATGCCAATCACCCCTAATGGAAGTTGGTACAATCTATCAGCATAGTTTAACCATGCTATAGCACCATCAAAATAGGAGGCGATTTGTCTACCTATGAGCAAGTTAATATGTATTATGCCACCAGATAAAACGGCAGGAAATGCAATTATGGTAAGTCGTTTCAACTTCTGGTCAAACTTTGGCCATACAATTTTTGGGAAAAAACCTAGTTTACTAGCTGATTGGATCAGAATCAGTAACTGTATCAAGCCAGATAATGGAACAGAGATACAAATCAACAATCCCATATCAAAGTCTAATCCATACGAGATTAACATAGCAAAAATTAAGAATATGTTTAGGACTATAGGGGCAGCAGAAGTGGCGCTAAATTTACCATATGAGTTTAAGATGCCTCCGAAAAGTGATGACAGAGAAACCATGAAGATATATGGAAATGTGATGCGGCCGTAATAAACTGCAAGATCAAACCTGTCGTCAGAACCAAACCCTCCCGCCATTGCCAAAACCAGAAATGGCATAAAGATTATTGCTAGTGAACAAAATGTTATTAAAGTTAAAATCAATATTGAAAGTGTATTTAAGGTGAACTTTAGAGCTTCATCCTTATTGTGCATTTGCTTCTTGAAGAGTGGGATGAAGGCAGCATTAAAGGCTCCCTCAGCAAAGAATCTACGAAAAATATTTGGTAATGAGAAGGCTATTATAAAGGCTTCACCTACTGGACCGGATCCCAAAAATGCGGCCAACATGATATCTCTAACAAATCCGAATATTCGACTTACAAATGTCCAAATACTCACTGTGAAGAAGTTTTTAATAATCTTTGATCTAAACTTCATTCTTTTCTCACGAATCTTTCTACTAGGATCCTATTAGGGTTCCAGCTTCAACGGCGTCTTTAAGTTTCTCAGCAAGTTTTATCCGTTTATTTTCTGAATATAATTTTAATCCAAAGAGATCTTTAACATAAAAGGTGTCAACAGCTTGCTCTCCATAGGTAGCAATAATGGCAGAAGCAATAGTGATATAATTATTAGTCAAAGTTCTAGCTAAATCATGTAAAAGGCCAAGACGATCTCTAGTATCAATCTCAATGATGGTATAAATTTCAGAACCTTCATTGTCGAAAGTAATATTTGTAGGAACTTTAAAGTCTTTTTCCTTTTTTCTAATCTTACCTCTTTCCTTTAAAGCATCTCGTGGTATTATTTCGCCTTTTAACGCATTTCTAATGGTTTGATTGAGGTGATGAAGACGGTTTTCTTCGAATGGCGTTGAATTCTTACTCTGCAGCCAAAACACTGCAGTAGCATATCCATCCGCAGTGGTATACGTTCTGGCATCTATCACATTGGCACCAGCCAAGGCTATAGCACCGGCTAGTCGTGAAAAAAGGCCAGGATGATCTTCCATGAGAAAGCAGGCTCGGGTAGCATCCCTACTCGCGTCTTTTTCTATTTTGGAGATTATTTCTTCAGTTGCCTTTGTCCTGCCTAATGTAGCAAAGACTGATTGGGTTTCACAATTTAGACCAAGATAGAAGCCTGTATAATGGCGATTGATCTCTTCAAGAATTTTATCTTCTGACCATCCTGTTAAGGCTTTTCTTAAAGCAAATTTTGCATGATTTACTTGTTCAGGTCGCGATATGGCTTCAAAGTTTTCCTTTAAGACATTGATTGTTTTTGCAAATAGTGTGCGCAGCATTACTGCTTTCCAATTGTTCCAAACATCCGGTCCAACGCCTCTAATATCACAAACAGTAAGTACTGTTAGCAACCTTAACCGGTTAGCGGATTTTACTGTGCTTGCAAAGTCTTTAATGGTCTTAGGATCAGAAAGGTCTCTTTTCTGAGCGATGTCAGACATGAGTAAGTGATTTCTTATTAACCAGCTTGTCAATTCACGCTCTTCTTTATCAAAGCTTAAACGTGAGGTGACTAGTTTGGCTATTTGTGATCCAGCCAAGCTGTGATCTTCGGGCAATCCTTTCCCAATATCATGCAATAGTAAAGCAATGTACAAAACCTTCCGATTAACACCATCTGCTAAGATTTTTGAGGCTAGAGGTAAATCTTCTCTCAATGATCCCTGTTCTATTTGAGCTAGCGTTTTTATGCATTGAATGGTGTGCTCGTCCACCGTATATTTATGATACATATTGAATTGCATCATGCCCACGATTCTTTCAAACTCCGGAATAAACTTTCCAAGAAAGCCTACCTCATTCATTCTCCTGAGAGCTCTTTCAGGATCACCATAATTCAAAAACAGGTCTAGAAAAATTGTTGTTGCTTCCTTACTTTTTATAAAATTTTCATCAACTAAATCTATGTTTCTGGTGACCAAATGGAGGGCATTGGGATGAATTAACCGACTGCTTTTGAGTCCATTTTGAAATAGTTTAATAAGGTTTATCGGGTCTTTGACAAATGTTTCTGAATTTTCAACATTTAGTCTACCATGGGTTAGGGAGAAACCTTTTTCTATATTAGTATCAGCGTTCTCAAACTTTTTTTTAATTTTTTTTAGAATATTTGGTGTTTCTTTTACGTGTTGGGATTCCATTCTCGCTAGTAAAATACGGGTTAGTTCCCCCACATTTTTGGCATGTAAAAAATAGTTTTGCATGAATTTTTCCACGCCTAAGAGGCCACCAGTGTTCTTAAATCCTAAGGACTTTGCTATGGGGACTTGGACATCAAAACTTAGGTTTTCATTGGCTCGATCTGACAAAAGATGGAGGGCACATCTGACAGTCCACAAGAAATTTTCAGCTTTGGAGAAGATATTTAAATCATTGGCAGAGAATATATTGAAACCGATGAGGTCTTCCTTGCGTTCGATTTTATATACATATTTTGAGATCCAGTAGAGGTTCTGTAAATCTCTAAGGCCTCCCTTTCCCTCTTTAACATTTGGTTCTAACAGATATCTTTCAGATCCTTGTTTTTTGTGTCTGAGGTCTCTTTCTTTTAATTTTTCTGAGATGAATTCAGAGGCTGTGTTTTTGAAGACTTCTGACCACAATCTTGTATCAAGCTCTCTTGCTAGTCTAGATTCTCCAAAAATAAAACGATTTTCTAGTAAAGTAGTTCTTATGGTAATGTCGCTTTTGGCTAATCTAATGCTTTCTTCCACATTCCTAACGGAATATCCTACCTTTAGGCCTAGATCCCACAAAAGATACAATATGCTTTCGATAACATTTTCTCCCCAGGCCGTTTGTTTATATGGGGTAAGAAATAGTAAATCCACGTCTGAATAGGGTGCCATCTCGGCTCTACCATAACCACCAACTGCTATAACAGAAATGCTTTCACCTTTTGTTGGACTGACTAATGGAAACATTTTCTCCAAAACTAATTTGGCTATAGATCTAAGAATTCGATCATTGACAAGAGTGTATGCGGATAGCGATGAAGGTGCTAAATGAGGTCGCTTTCTCAACTTTTCAGCCACCAATTCGGTGGCCTGCTGTTTTACATTTTTTAGTTCAGATAGAGCTATGGCGTGAAATCCTCCACCATTTTTTTTGGTATCTTCTTTATTAATTTTCTTTACTAGATCTTTTTCATTTAGAATCTTTTCTAAACCGATAAAAGGTTTACTAAGTATTATTGGGTTCAATGCATCGGACACGGAAATAAAACCTCTAAGGGAATTTATTTGGAGATAATTTTAGGATATTTGGTTGGTTGCGTTCAATCGTGGCGATGGCTAGCTCTTTTTCTGTAGTTTGATCCGATTTGAATCGAAAAATGCCATCGATTCCTATAAAACCATTAGAATTTACTATTTCATTTGTGTCAAATAGATTATAATTTTGTTCAACATCCCTTTTTCTTATTAGAGCACCCACTACGGCAATGGCATCATAGGCTAGACTGGATTTCACATGTGGTCTATAGCCAAATTTTTTAACGAATCTTTTTTCATATATCGCTCTGAATCTGGTATCAGGAATGGCAATCCAAGAGCCTTGTAAAGATGACTCTGACAGGATTGATGAGGACAAATCCCATCGTGATAACCCAATTATCTGAATCTTCCCTTTTTCGGTTGAGTTCGTTATATCTTGTAATTCAGCTGCTAAAAGTGAAATCTTTTTATTTGGATCGTCAGTAAATATGATAGCATCCGTATTTGTATTTATTGCCTTTTTTCTTGCTTCTCTGGCTATTTCTGACAAGTTTTCTAATTCCTGTGTATAATTAATGGAGAAAGTCTCTATCCCACCATTTCTCGATACTTTGTCTCGGATCGAATTTTCCAATTCATTATATTTGTTATTAATAGATGAAATGATCCCAAACCTATATTTTTTTTGCTCAAGGGAATATTTAATAAGTTTTTCAGCTCTGTTAACAGAAGTGTCCCCAATGACAAAAATATTATTTCCTGCCAATGTTAAGTCATTAGAAAAACTTATCACTTTTATTCCCTTTGATTTGGAAATGGTAGAAATTGCTTTAGTTGTTTCAGGAAGAAATGGACCCACAATTATATGTGCACCATCATTTATCGCAGAATGAACCGAATCAATACTAATATCTTTCCGACCTTCTGTATCATAAATTTTTAATTGAAGATTCAGATTACCTAGATCTTGTTTTGCTAACAAAGCGGCATCTCTCAGACTTTTACCAATATAGGAAAGTTTTTTTTCTTGTGCTCCAAAGGGTGTCAATACAGCGATTTTTATAGTTTCATCAGGCTGAATGACATTATTGGTTGTTGATACCAAATTTGTTGAGCAAGCGTTTAGAAGAATAATGATAAGTAAAATTCTCAGAACATAATTTATAAATCTAGTAGGATAATTTTTCATCTCAGATATCATGCCAGCATTAATAATTTTTTCCTAATTAGTATTTCATTATTTAAATCTATGATGCAATGTGAGGCTTATGAATAACACAATTCACATCAAGAATACTGTTTAGAAATTTGAAAAAGGATTTGCAAATAAAGTTTCCAAAGCTTGAACCTGCTTTGTATTTGGTTTCAACACCTATTGGGACAGCCGCTGATTTTTCATACAGAGGTGTCAATGTGCTAACTAATGCAGACATTTTATTGGCTGAAGATACTCGATTCTTAAAGAAATTGTTAAGAATTTTTGAAATAAATTTAAATGAAAGGCCTGTTCGAATATACAATGACAATAGTGACTCTCTTGTTCGTTCAAAGTGCTTAGATGATTTAAAAAATAAAAAATCCATTGCTTACTGTTGTGATGCTGGGACACCTTTAATTTCCGATCCTGGTTACAAACTAGTGAAAGCGGTTATTAAAAGCGGTTATGAAGTAAGATCTATTCCTGGTGCTTCTTCTGTTTTAGTTGCTTTGTGTCAGTCAGGTTTGCCATCAGATCGCTTTTGTTTCGGCGGATTTCCACCTTCACGTAGGAGTCAGAGGCGAGAATTTTTTAGAACATTTTCACAAATACCAGCTACGCTAATTTTCTTTGAAAGTCCGAGGAGGATAGTAGCAACACTAGAAGATTTACAAGAAATTTTTGGTGAAGATCATTTTGTTGTTATCTGTCGAGAGTTGACTAAGCAATATGAAGACAATAAACGTGGAACAATAATAGAGTTAATTTCTGAAATTAAGAGGAACAGAAATTTACGAGGTGAATTTACACTTTTGGTTGACAGAAAAAAATCTGTTGCACCTGACACAAATCAAATTGTATCAGACCTTACCTTTGAACTTCAGAGATCCAGTTTAAGGGATGCAGCAGTGGCAGTTGCGGAGAAATACTCTATATCAAAGAAAGACACCTATAAGTTGGGATTGAAAATTTTAAGAAAGTAGCATGATAGATTTAATCAAATTGAAGTATTTGAAGAAGAAAAAAATATGGTTTTAAGGGTAGGTTTTCAGATGGATCCTATCCAATATGTGGATCCTAATACAGACACAACGTTTCGCCTTGCGGAAGAAGCTCAAGAAAGAGGGCACCTATTATTTCATTATCTTCCCAATGCATTAATTTTTTCTGAAGGCAGAGTTTTTGCTAAAGGTCATGATTTTAAGGTCGGCAGGGAAAATAATCCTGTTACTACATTTTATGATGAAAAAATTATTGATTTGGGGAAGGACTTAGATGTGTTATGGTTGCGGCAGGATCCTCCATTCGATATGAATTATTTGACTACAACTTACCTTTTGGATTTTGTATGTAAGGAAACCTTAGTCATAAATAAGCCGTTCTGGGTTAGAAATTTTCCTGAGAAGCTTTTTGTCCTAAATTATCCTGAACTTATGCCGGCTACTATAATTTGCAGTAGCATCGATGCAATTCAGAGGTTTAGAGATAAATTTGGAGACATTATTCTAAAGCCACTTTATGGCAATGGTGGGATCGGAGTTTTCAAGCTGAACTATGAAGACCAAAACCTTGCAGCACTCTTTGAACTGTTTCAAAAAGTTTCTCCAGAGCCTTTAATAGTGCAAGAATTCTTACCTGAGGTCTGTGAGGGAGATAAACGAATCATCCTTTTGAATGGGGAAGTTTTAGGCGGAATTAATAGAGTACCTAAGAGTGGGGAAATAAGATCAAATCTGCATGTCGGGGGACAAGCTATCAAAACTAAGTTATCGAGTGAGGAAATTTTGATATGTGAAAAATTGAGTCAGGCTTTGAAAGATCATGGCCAAATATTTGTTGGGATTGACGTAATCGGTAACAAATTGACTGAAATAAATGTTACCTCACCAACTGGATTACAGGAATTAGAAAAATTTGAGAATACAAATCTAACATCTAAGGTGTGGGAATTGATAGAATCAAAATTAATTAAATAAGATGATAACAGACAATCAAAGTGGATAAAGTAAGGCACCCAAGAGAATTAGTACTACCAATAGTAGCAATGGCTTTTATAGTGCTCATCTCCAATATTCTAGTACAATTCTTACTAGGAAATTGGTTAACTTGGGGTGCTCTAACCTATCCGTTTGCATTCCTGATTACAGATTTGACTAATAGATTTTATGGGAAACATGCAGCAGCAAAGGTGGTTTTGTGGGGATTTTTTATAGGAGTTTTTTGTTCATTCATGGGAACACAAATAAGTGGAGAATTTGGTCCTTTAGTCACTTCTAGGATTGCCATTGGTTCTGCTGCAGGTTTTCTAGTGGCGCAGTTATTGGATATCTCAATTTTTAATTTATTAAGAAATAAAAAGTGGTGGAAGGCGCCTTTAATTTCCTCTTTATTAGGATCTGCTATAGATACCACTATTTTCTTCTTCATTGCTTTTTCAGCCAGTTTAGCTTTTCTCGAACCATCTAATGACATCTCATGGGCCTTACAAAAAGTTCCTGTCTTAGGTTTGTTTGGGGTTGCCCCGTTATGGATATCACTAGCCTTGGCCGATTTTTTATTGAAAATGGCCTTAATAATTTTTTCTCTTATACCCTTTAGGATTCTTACGATTTTTAAATCCTTGAAAACTAATAGTTAATTAGAGGTTTTCAATTTTTTTCTCTTAGGAGGCGACCTTGCTGTTTTTCCCAATCTCGTTTCTTTTCAGTTTGTCTTTTATCAACAAGCTTTTTACCTTTACCTACTCCCAATAGTACTTTTGCTATTCCTGCTTCATTAAAATAAAGCTTTAGTGGAATAAGAGTCATACCCAATCTCCCTTTATTCTTGATCAGTTTCAGAAGCTCCCTTTTTTTTACTAGTAGTTTTCTCCTTCTTCTCTCATCATGAGTAAAAGTTTTAGCATTTTTATAGTTAGGGATATAACAATTAATTAACCATAGCTGGTTTTCTTCAATAGATGCATAACTTTCTACGACGCTGGTTTTACTCGCTCGCATACTTTTGACTTCGGAACCTTCAAGGACAATACCACATTCAAGTTCTTCTTCTATAAAGTAATTGTAACGGGCTTTTCTATTCTCAGCTATTAACTTGAGATTTCGTTCTAAGGTGTTTTTTTTGTTCATCAAATCAGCTGATTAGATTAGCATATGTTAGAGCTTTATCCATTATACTACGAGTTGCTTGACTTATGGGTACCAAAGGTGCACGAACTTCGTTTTCGCATTTTTTTAGTTTGCTTAAGGCATATTTGATTGGACATGGACTAGGTTCCAAAAACGTTGCTCTATGAAGAGGCAATAGTTTGTCTTGCAAGCTGAGAGCTTTATTGTAGTCGCCCTTTAGCATAGCATTTTGAAAGTCTGCAGAAAGTCTGGGTGCTACGTTAGCAATAACAGAAATGCATCCTGTCCCACCATGCGCGTTAAATCCCAAAGCCGAAGCATCTTCCCCTGAAACTTGAATAAATTCATTGCCACAGTTTTGCCTAGTGTCTGAGACCCTAGTTACGTCTCCAGTGGCATCTTTAACTCCAATGATATTTTTTAGTTTAGATAACTTTGCCATGGTCGAAACTTCAATATCAATGACAGCCCTACCAGGAATGTTATACACTATAATAGGTAAATCACAGCAGTCATTCAGCATTTTGAAATGTAATAAGAGACCTTCTTGATTTGGCTTATTATAGTAAGGTGCTACAATAAGGACTGCGTCAGCACCTACTTTTTTAGCAAATTTCATCAGATTTATGGATTCTTTAGTGTTATTTGATCCTGCTCCTGCTATCACTGGAACTCTACCCCTGGTTTTTTTAACTATTGTCTCGATTACCTCTTGATGCTCCTCGTGGCTTAAGGTGGGGCTCTCTCCAGTAGTTCCTACTCCCACTAGGCCATGGCTTCCTTCTTGAATCTGCCACTCCACTAGGTCTTCAAGAGCTTGGTGGTCGATTTCACCATTCAAAAATGGAGTAACAAGAGCTGGAATTGATCCACGTATCATCATTTAAAACCTCAAAAAAATATGTACTACCTTAATAGGTAATATTGTTTATCACAAAGTATTGTCATATTAAATCCTATAATAGAAGTGGTGGATACATTTTTATGGGAGACGGTTAATTCATAAATCACATAAAAACTTATTTTTTATATTGTTTGGATTCTGCCATTTGAAGAATGGAATAAACTTTAGTTTATTCCTAGCACAATGTCTTTTCCTAACTTTTTTCTATTTCAATAGTTTCTCAGCAACTCAAATATGTAATGCAAAACAGATCAATGAACTTGCAGTAAAGGATTCTCTAGAGCATGCCGATGCACGAATATGGGATAAAGCATATAGTATAAGCAAGAATTCAAATAATCTCCTTCTTCCTGATTTATTGGATTGGCTTAGGCTAAGAGCGGGGGATGGAAAGATAAACGAGTATATAGATTTCATAGAACAAAAAGAAGATTGGCCAGGAATGCCATTATTAATAGAAAAGGGAGAACAAAAATTAAAATACGGAGGAAATCCAAACATTGCTCTAAATTATTTTGGGGATACATTCCCTAAAACTGGTCATGGCTCATTAGTTTTAGCTAGAGCGCTAAGGCAGTTGGAGCAAACTCAAGATGCAGAGAAAGTTGCGAAGATTAGTTGGTTGGATCAAGAATTTTCAGATAATGATTTTTCATTAATGTTAGAAAATTTTGATAAATTACTTTCACAAACTCATCATATTCGTTTGGAAAATTTGTTATGGAGTAAAGCAAGAAAATCTGTTTTGCAGATGGCAAGGGTTATTTCAGAAGAAAAATTTTTATTGGCAAAAAAAAGGTTGGAGCTTCAGGATTTATTTAATGGGTCTCAGAAAGTATTTAAATTTCCTAAGGAGTATGGGCAAGATCCTGGAGCTTTACTAGATTATAGTAATGCCCTTCAACACCAAAAAAAGTATATGAAGGTTTCTAAAATCATTGAGGAAATATCCCATTCTGCTGATTTTTTGGGGATACCGAGTAAGTGGAAAAAATTAAGGGTTTATCATGCTAGAAGGGCGCTTAGACTAGGAAAAATCAAAATAGCTTATGAGTTAGCAAGTAGACATCATATAAAACTAAACCATCTAACCAATGTTAACTTTAAGAAAGCAAGTAAAGATTATGTAGAATTGGAGTTTTTGGCTGGGTTTATTTCATTGAATTTTCAAAAAAAACCAGAAATAGCTGAAGGACATTTTGGGAAGGCAATTAAGTTAACAAAAAAGAAAGCAAACTTGAGCAAGCTTTACTATTGGTACGGGCGCAGCCTTGCAGAACTAAATCGATTGAAAGAAGCTAGAGCTGCTTTCACGATTGCTTCCCAATATTTGAGCACTTTTTATGGACAATTGTCTGCCGAGAGGATCAATAAGAAAGAGGTAAGTTTAGATGGTCTTCCAGGTCGAGAATTAAATTGCAATACAGAAGAAATTTTGCAGAATGAGATTGTGAAGGTTGGATTCTTGTTACTTAATGCAAATAGAATTGTTCTTGGGGTTCGTTTCTTTAAGCATGCTGCCGAAACATTGCAAATGGATAAGAGAAATTGTCTTTTGAAACTTTTGCATGACGTAAAGAACTGGTCAGGTGCCATAGGGGTCGCAAAAAAATTTAATGTAGATGACAATTTTATGTTTAAGTACTCCTATCCGGTTCCAGATATAATTCAAGATGATTCTGAAACTTATTCATCTCTTATTTACGCAATTATTAGACAAGAAAGTGAATTTTATTCGGGTGCTAGGTCTGGTGCTGGTGCCTTGGGCTTAATGCAAGTAATGCCCAAAACTGCTAAGTATTTAGCTAAAAAATTGGGACTTATTTACGATAAGGAGCGCATGTTGAGGGACGAGCTTTACAATGTAAGATTAGGGACTCAGTATGTTAGGGAACTTTTACGATTGTTCCAAGGTTCAACCGTGCTTAGTGTTGCTGCCTACAATGCGGGACCAGGTAGTGTGAAAAAATGGATCAAAAGGTATGGTGATCCGCGAGGTAAAGGTATTGATCCATTAGTTTGGATTGAAATGATTCCATACAGTGAGACAAGAAATTATGTTGCGCGTGTTTTAGGAAACGAGTTAATTTACAGGTCGCTGATAGAGAAAGTTCCTTTAAAGCTCGATCGAGCCAGGAAAAATTTCGGTCACACATTTTAAAAAACTGCACATTTAGGTAAAAAGCCTATATATATGATTGAAAATTGTATTTTATCAAGATATGGTGTTTCCCAACATTTCTTTCTCTTTTCATTTCAGTGATTAGGAAATTGCATTGAATTTCAATAGATTACGTCTTAATGGCTTTAAAAGCTTTGTTGACCCAACCGATTTACAAATCCTTCCTGGTCTTACAGGTATCGTTGGTCCCAACGGATGTGGAAAATCAAATCTGTTAGATGCCTTAAGATGGGTAATGGGTGAGAATCGGCCCACCTCAATGAGAGGGGATGGAATGGATGATGTCATCTTTGGCGGCACTGATTTGAGGCCAGCTAGAGCTTTTGCAGAAGTTGTTTTAGAAGTGGGAGATCTTGAGTCAGCAACTATGCCAGTCCAAGCAATTGATGATACTGTTGAAATAGTAAGAAAGATCAATCTGGAATCGGGTTCAGTATACCGCATTGAGGGTAAGGAAGTGCTGGCAAGAGAAGTCAGGATGCTTTTTGCGGATTCTTCTATAGGTTCTAATTCCCCGTCTTTGGTGCGACAGGGACAAATTGCAAGTCTTATTAATGAACACCCAAAGTCACGTCGAAAAATTCTTGAAGAAGCAGCTGGCATTGCTGGTATTTACCAGCGTAGGCATGAATCAGAATTAAGACTAAACGCTTCAGAAAACAATCTTTCGCGCGTAAATGACATTCTTTCCAAACTTCGGGAGCAACTTAAAGTATTAGCAAAGCAAGCTAGTCAAGCCGGGGAATACAGATCTTTGGGTGTGGCAATTAGAAAAGAAGAAGCATTTTTACTTTATTCGCAATGGAAAAATAAGAAACAGGAAGTTGAAGCAGCTGAGCAGGAAATAGGAGAGATAGTGAAAGCCAGGAGCATCAAGCAGCAAATATCCTTAACCTTAAGTAGAGAAAGGGAAACCAAAGAAGAGCTTCTCCCCAGCATAAGAGAGAAACAAGCAACAGATCAAATTGGATTTCGTCAATTACAGTCTATGAAGGATAGTTTTGATGAAAAACATAGGCTTGCAGTTTTGAGAATTGATGAAATGGAGAAGAGGATTTCTGATCTTGATTTAGAATATTTTAGAGAAACCGAACTCAGTGCAGATGCAGAATCAGTTCTTCAAAAATTAATTAAAGAAAGCAAGGAGCTTGGGGAAGAAAAGTTAACTCTAGAGGAAAGACTCATAAGTGCTAGAAGTGAATCAGACAATTCTGAAACGGAATTCAAGAAACGGGAAATAGATTATGATAACCAAGCTAAAGATTATGCAAGCCTGGTAGCTGAGAAGAATACAGCAGAAAAGAGTCGAGAGGAGTGTAAGAAGAATCTTCTTGCTATTGAGGGGAAAATTTCACAGGTAAAAGGAGATCAGGCAAGAGTAGATTTGAGGCGTAAAGAGATAGAGAAAGGAAGAAAGAAAGCCTCAGAATCTTTGACAGAAACTGAGAAATTAGTAATTACGCGTACCAATTCTTTAGAAGAATTAGAAGAAGAGTGCCAAAAAGCTATGGGTGCTGAGGTCGAAGGAAGTGAAAAGTTGATAGAGAGCAAGAGTAAGCTGGCAGCCATAATGTCAGAGATTGAAGCTTTACAAGAATTGGCTGAGGATAGACACTCAGTTTCTGAACCTCTCCTAAATGAAGTTTCCGCCAAAATTGGATACGAGTTAGCATTGGGAGCAGCAATGTCTGATGAAATGAATTTTCCAAGGCAGGCTACAGGAGAAGAATCTGGTTGGGTGGCTTTTCAGAAAGCATTTCATGCTGAAGACCTGCCTGAGAATATCAAAAATTTAACCCACTTTGTAGAGCATCCAAAGGAGTTATCTAGGCGATTAAAGAGTATAGGTATTGTTGATTCAAAGGATGGAGCTAGACTTCAGTTAAAACTCTCTGATGGCCAGACATTAGTATCTAAAGAAGGTGATTTATGGCGATGGGATGGTTTTGTTCGAAAATCTGCAGATATTAGTTCAGAAACGGTACTTAAGTTAAAGAACGTAAATCGTCTAAAAAAATTACATCAAATAAAGGAAAATATGGGAAAGTTGGTAATTGTTGAACAAGACAAATATCAGGTATTGGAGGAAAAATTTAAGGAAATTGTGGATGTAAGAGATAGTAAAAAATACGATTACATAAATCTTGAAAAGAAACTCACAAGCCTAAAATTAAGTCTTAGTAAGTTGGATGCTGAATATGAAATAAATGGAGCACAATTGGAAGGATTTAATGACAAAGCTGATCAACTGCAAAAAGAACTAGAAGAATTTTCATCGTTCATGAGCACAAATGAAATTGATGAGGAATCTGATCGGGATTTACTTGCCAAGGAAAATAGTCTCAATGACCAAAAACATGAATTAGAAAATTTTAGAGCTAAGAATTTAGAAGATCGCTTAAAACTAGAGGAGATCCTATCGAAGGATCAGCATGGTCAGGCTAGATTGGGTCAAATATTAGATGATATAAAAGAATGGGAGTCTCGGCAAAAAAGATCTTTAGATCAACAGGCAAATATTTTGGCCAGAAAAGACAAATTTCAGGTTCTTTTGGATGTGGCGGTCTTAGAACCTGAGAATATCAAAAAGGAAGTTGAGGCTTTAGCTGAAAGAATTGTTCAAGCAGAGAGGAAGTGTGCTGATTCAACGAATACACTGATTGAGGCAGAAAAAAATCTCAGACAGGCTTTCTTGGCAGAAAGAGAATCTCAGAAACTTACAGAGGATTTGAAAGAGAAATACGTAAGAGCAGAGGTTAGTTTAGAGACTATGAAGCAGAGCATGGAGGAAATGGAAACGTCTTTGGCTGATAATACAGGATTAAGTGTGAATGAATTTGAGGTTAAGTTCAAAAAGGAAGATTTTAAAAACTTGTCAATTATCTCAATCCAAGAAAAATTAGAGAAACTTAAGAGAAGACGCGACATTATTGGTCCAGTGAATTTGCGAGCAGAGGAAGATGAAAAGGAAATTAATGATGAGTTTACGGCTCTAAATTCTCAGAGGGATGATCTCGAGGCAGCGATAAGAAAACTTCGGAGCGCTATTTCAGATTTAAATAAGGAGGGGCGCGGAAAACTCTTGAGTGCTTTTAATCAGGTAAATCAGAATTTCAAGGAACTCTTCAAAACTTTGTTTGGCGGTGGATCGAGTAACTTGATGTTTGTAGAAAGTCAAGATCCACTTGAGGCAGGTTTGGAAATAATGTGTCAACCCCCAGGAAAGAAGCTGTCAAGTTTGTCTTTGTTGTCTGGAGGAGAACAAACTTTGGCAGCAATTTCCTTAATTTTTGCTGTTTTTCTTGCTCGGCCAAGTCCAATTTGTGTTTTAGATGAAGTTGATGCTCCACTAGATGATGCGAACGTAGTGAGATTTTGTAGATTGTTAGATGAAATGAATTCCAAAACAGAAACTAGATTCTTGATAATAACACATAATCCAATCACGATGGCTAGGATGAATCGTTTATTTGGTGTAACGATGGAAGAAAAAGGAGTGAGTCAGTTAGTTAGTGTAGACTTAGATCGAGCTGAAGAGTTAGTCGAAGCCTGATAGAAATGCAAGTTACATTACGGTTGTGAAATCTGAATTTATATTAAAAGATTTGTGGCTATTGAATGACAAAAGATAGGAATAAGTACTTGGTTTCGACCGATTGGTTAGAACGCCAATTAGGTAATCCGGAGTTAAGAATTATTGATGCCAGTTGGTATTTACCAGATTTGAGTAGGTCCGGGAGTAAGGAATACCGGAAGAATCATATAACAGGAGCATCATTTTTTGATCTGGATGAATTTTCAGACCAGAATTCTTCACTTCCACATATGGCTCTAGATCCAAAGAGTTTTGCAAAGAAAATAGAAGTTTTTGGCATAAGTACAAATTGTACCGTGGTAGTATACGACGGCCTAGGGATTTTTTCAGCCGCCAGATTGTTGTGGCTATTCCATTTGTATGGGTTTGGTAATGCTTTCATATTAGATGGTGGATTTCCAAAATGGTTATCGGAAAATAGATCTACGGATTCTAAAATAAAGACATTTGAAAATTTCCATTTCCCAATTTCTTATAAGGACGAATTAGTTGTAGATTTAAATCAAGTGAGAGGTTCTATAGAATCAAGTGATGTACAAATAGTGGATGCTAGGCCTACAAATAGGTTTTTGGGTTCAGTTGCAGAACCAAGAGCTGGGGTGCGACGAGGAAACATACCTAGTTCGATAAATCTGTTCTATGGAGATTTAATTGATTCAGATTATACTTTGAAGTCAAATACTGTGCTAAGGAAAATTGTTCAGAGGGCTGGAATTAATCTGGAAAAGCGTCTAATTACGTCCTGTGGTTCTGGTGTAACAGCTGCAATTCTATATATTGTCTTCAAAGGGCTGGGTGCTAAAAGAGTCTCGGTTTATGATGGCTCGTGGTGTGAATGGGGTAGTGTAGATTATGAAAAACCATTAACCTAAAGGCAGGCCAAAGTTATAAAGTTTGTCTAAAGAAAAATTGAAACAAGGTAGAACAAAAATGTTTGAGACATTGAAGGATCAGCCCGAAGACAAGATTATGGCTTTAATGGCTTTGTTTGCTCAAGATCAGCGAGATAAAAAAATTGATCTTGGGGTTGGCGTTTATAAAAATGATCAAGGCATAACTCCCATAATGAAAGCCGTATCTCGAGCAATTTCTTTCTTAAATATGAAACAGAAGTCTAAAAGTTATGTTGGTCTCTTAGGGAATATGAGTTTCATTGATCAAATCATTCGATTAGTACTTGAAGACGCAGTGCCAAGAGATAGAATTGTAGGTGGGCAAGCTCCTGGTGGTACTGGTGCTTTGCACCAGTTGCTACTTTTAATCCGCTCAGTTAAACTAAAGCCTAGAGTATGGATTTCGTCACCTTCCTGGCCAAACCATGAAGCAATTCTAGATCATTTGGGCATTCGCTGTCTTAAATATTCCTATTTTGATACGGAGACATGTGAGGTCGATTTTGAGCATATGATGAGTGATTTAGTCAGTGTTAAGTCCGGTGATGTAATTCTTTTACATGGCTGTTGTCACAACCCGACTGGTGCTAATTTATCGTATGAGAACTGGGTTGATTTAACGAAATTTTGTTTACAAAAAAATGTTTTACCGTTGGTAGATTTGGCTTACCAAGGTTTTGGAGATGGAATTGAAGAAGATGTAGCCGGTTTGCGGCATATGGCCACAAACTTACCTGAGATATGTGTCGCGGTATCTGGTTCCAAGAATTTTGGTTTGTATAGGGAAAGAGTGGGGGCAGCTATCGCAGTAGTTTCTGATAAAAAAGGACACAAAATAGTAGAAGATAATCTCAAATCTTTTAATAGGCTTACATTTTCTTTTCCCCCTGATTTTGGAGCTTCAGTAGTGGACTTGGTTTTGTCTGAATGCGACACTGATGATACCCCGTTGGTTAAGTTATGGCGAACAGAGTTAACAGAAATGCGATCTCGAATGTTAGACCTTCGCCTGTCTTTAGCTGACTCACTCAGACGTAGCACAAATTCTAGCAGATTTGATTTTGTTTCTAAACATCGTGGAATGTTTTCCCTTTTAGGTTTGAGCCCGGATGAGGTGTTACGGCTTAGAAAAGAACATGGAATTTACATGGTTGGGGATTCTAGAATTAACTTGGCAGGCTTAAATAATACTCAACTGGATGATTTTTCTATGGCTATAGCTGCGGTGATTTGATTCTTTTGGGGTTATCCATTTATACTTGCTGAGAAATATTTCTAACAATGTGTGATTTCGGATTAAAAATCATTGAAATGGATATAAGAAAGTTGTGAACATGGAAGAAAAAATTTATCAACCCAGGAAAAGCATTATTGAAAAAGGTGGTTTAACTGATCAGGAATACAAAGATATGTATCAAAAATCTTTATCAGAACCAGAGGAATTTTGGGGGAAAATCGGAAAGTCAATTGACTGGATTAAACCCTATAACAAAGTAAAAAATACGTCCTTTTCTCCTGATAACGTCTCGATCAAATGGTATGAAGACGGGGAACTCAATGTATGCGCTAATTGCGTTGACAGACATTTGGAAAAACGTGGTGATAAGGTTGCCATTATTTGGGAGGCAGATGAGCCAGGGATTTCAAAAAAAATTACTTATAGGGAGCTCTATTCAAATGTGTGTAGGTTAGCCAATGTTTATAAAGAGTTGGGGATAAGCAAAGGGGATAGGGTTATTCTTTACATGCCTATGATCCCAGAAGCTGCCTATGCTATGTTAGCTTGTGCTAGGATTGGAGCTATTCATTCAGTAGTTTTTGGTGGCTTTTCTCCTGAAGCTCTCGCTAATAGGATAACTGATTGTGGTGCAAAATTAGTAGTGACAGCTGATGAGGCACCAAGGGGTGGTAAACTTGTTCCTTTAAAAGAAAACGTAAATCAAGCTCTGGATATAGCTGGAGACAGGCAAACTTTGGTGGTAAAGCGTACAGGTTCAAAGGTTTTCATGAAAGAAGGTAGAGACAATTTTTATGAGGACTTAACTAAAAAAGCCACCGAAACATGCTTGCCAGAAGAAATGGGGGCAGAAGAACCCTTATTTATCTTGTATACGTCAGGGTCGACAGGTAAGCCAAAAGGAGTCCAACATTCAAGTGGCGGTTATATTGTATATGCTTCTTTAACTCACCAATATGTTTTTGATTATAAGGATGATGACATATATTGGTGTACGGCTGACGTTGGATGGATAACAGGACATAGCTATATTGTTTATGGTCCTCTTGCCAATGGCGCTACAACTTTAATGTTTGAGGGGATCCCCACTTATCCAGATAGTTCACGTTTTTGGCAAGTTTGCGAAAAGCATAAAGTGAACCAATTTTACACTGCGCCAACAGCTATTAGGGCATTGATGGCGCAAGGGGAGAGTTATGTCAATCAGTGTAATTTATCTAACTTGAGGATATTAGGTACAGTTGGAGAACCTATAAACCCTGAAGCTTGGGAATGGTATAATAGAGTTGTTGGCAAAGGTCTCTGTCCTATAGTCGATACATGGTGGCAGACTGAAACAGGAGGAATATTGATAACACCATTACCGGGAGCAACAGCGACAAAACCAGGATCTGCAACAAGACCATTTTTTGGTGTTAAGCCTGTAGTTTTAGATCCAAATTCAGGTGAAAAATTGAATGGTAATGAAGTAGAAGGTTTGTTAGCAATTGAAGACAGTTGGCCTGGTCAAATGAGAACTATTTTTGGAGATCATGAACGCTTCATAAAAACTTATTTCAGCGAATTCCAGGGTTATTACTTTTCGGGTGACGGGTGTAGGAGAGATAAGGATGGTTATTATTGGATCACTGGAAGATTTGACGATGTTTTGAATATTTCTGGCCATCGTATGGGAACAGCAGAGATTGAAAGTGCTTTAGTAGCACATCCATTAGTGGCTGAAAGTGCCGTGGTTGGATACCCACATGAAATTAAGGGTCAAGGAGTTTATGCTTTTGTGACATTGATGGTCGGACATGTGCCATCAAGTGGTTTGAGTGAGGAACTAGAGAGTTGGGTTAGAAAAGAAATTGGGCCGATTGCTAAACCAGATTTTATCCAGTGGGCTCCAGGTCTTCCTAAGACACGTTCTGGTAAGATAATGAGAAGAATTTTACGCAAAATTGCAGAAAATAATTTTAGTGACCTGGGCGATACCTCTACTTTAGCTGATCCTGGCGTAGTAGATAATTTAGTGGAAAATAGGTTGAACAGATGATGTTGTTTGGTTATCTTTTTCAAGAAAAATTTAAGAAGGTAAAAAGATGTATATTACTAGATTTAATTGGTTCATATTAGTGTGTTACTTTTTGGTCGCTTGCAATACGGCGTATCAGGGGGAATACACTGGGTATGGGGCACCAGTGCAATTAAAAGTTGAAGTTGAGCCAAGTAAAAGTACTGAAAAAGGTGAGTGCTTAGCAGATACTCTTAGCTTTCTTGTTGGGCAGCCAGAAACAGCCCTTGCTGCCATGGAGTATCCTGCCAGTACACGTGTTTTTTCTGAAGGACAAGAAGTTAATTTAGAGAACGGAGATCTTTCTAGATTGAATTTGGTTATTGGCGCTGAGCGAAAGATAGTAAATGTTTTTTGTGGCTAGTTGCTTGGTTTTGTATACTTTATAATCATATTTCATTAAGTATATGCCTCAGTAGTTTTAGTGGATGATCTCTCAAGGTTAGTCCAAATGTTTGTAAATCTTTATTGACTTGCTTACCTAATAATATATCTGGGAGTTTGGTTGCTTTGCTGGATTCTTTGTGTTTGTCAATTAATGGCATTTTTTTATTAGAGTTGAGCGCATATATTTCCCATAAAGCTTGATATCGGTTTATATTCATGCATGCAAAGCAGTCAGATTCGGCTAAAAGCACCATAGTTTTGTAGTGCACATTCATTTTACTCCAAAATGTTTTAATTGTTGGGTAATTTTTTTTCCTTTTTTTTTCAATTATTATTGCATCTTTTCTTAATAATCCTTTTATGAGGCGAAAGCCTAGGCGTAGCCCCAATTTTTGTGAGGAGTTTTTTTCTATTTTATGATTCCAGTCACTATGGTTTACTGAAATTGGATAGATCTCCACACTATGCTTTTTTGCATCTTGGATAATTTGGTAAGGTTTGTAAAAACCCATTGGTTGAGAGTTCAGCAATGCGCATGTGAAAACTTCTGGGTAATAGGATTTTATCCATGCTGAAGCATAGACTAATAAAGCAAAGCTTGCAGCATGACTTTCTGGAAATCCATATTCTCCAAATCCTTCTATTTGAGAGAAGCAACGTTCAGCAAATTCATTAGTGTACCCATTATCTAACATTCCTGAAATGAACCTTGCTTTAAATTTTTGGATTTCTCCTTCTTTCCTAAATTTATTAAAAGCTCTTCTCAATTGATCGGCTTCTCCAGCAGAAAAGCCTGCAGCCACTATAGCAATTTTCATAGCCTGTTCCTGGAATAACGGAACACCTAGTGTTTTTTTCAAGATTGCTCCTAGTTCATTAGGTGGTAAATCGGGTTTTTCGATTCCTTGTCTTCTTCTTAAATAAGGATGTATCATGTCTCCTTGTATTGGTCCTGGCCTAACAATTGCAATTTGGATAACTAAATCATAGAAGCATCTTGGAAGTATTCTTGGAAGAAAATTCATTTGAGCACGACTTTCGACTTGAAATATACCAATGCTATCCGCCCTGCATAACATTTCATAAACCCTAGGCTTTTCTTTTGGGAGATTGGATAGAGAATATTGAATACCATAAGTATCTTTAATCAAGTTAAAAGCTTTTCGAATACAGGTTAGTATACCAAGGCCTAGAATATCAATTTTTAGTATTCCAAGTACGGCGATATCTTCCTTATCCCAACAAATCATTGTTCTATTTTTCATACTTGCAGCTTGAATAGGTACAAGTTCATCCAATCGTTGGTCCGTTATTACAAAACCGCCTGTGTGTTGTCCTAAATGGCGAGGAAAGCCATAGATTTCGGTGGCCAAATTTAAAATTTTATTTATTTGAGGAGAGAAATTTTTTATCAGAGGTTTTTGTTGATATTTCCCTTTAATATTTTCCAGAGAATATTGATTAACGATTGAATTAATAAGATCCTTTGAAAGGCCCATTGCCTTGCTAACCTCACGAAGCGCTTGACGATTTCTATAATGAATAACGGTTGCGCAAATCCCAGCTCGATACCGACCAAACTTTTTATATATATACTGAATTATTTCTTCGCGCCTTTCGTGCTCAAAATCGACATCAATATCAGGAGGCTCATTTCTAACTTCAGATATAAATCTTTCAAAAACCATAGTCCCGATTTCAGGACTCACAGAGGTGATTCCTAGAGCATAACAAACTATTGAATTCGCTGCTGAGCCACGACCTTGGCATAAAATATTTTTGGATTTTGCAAACGATACGATATCATTGACAGTTAAAAAATATGGAGCATAGTTTAATTTTTTTATCAGTTGCAGTTCATGGTTAACTTGTGTTTGAATTTTTGAAGGTATCCCTTTGGGATAATGTGATTTCAACCCATCTAATGTAAGGTTGGCCAGTTGTCTTTGTTGTGATTGATTTGCTTTGGTTTCACGAGGGTATTTGTATTTCAATTCGCTCAAAGAAAATTTACATGCAAGGAAGATTTTTTGGTTATTTTCTAAGGCTGATTGATATTCCCAAAAAATTTTTTCTAATTCTACGGGTTTTCTTAGGTACTGTTCTCCATTCAATGTGGCTTTATTACCAAGTTCTTTTACGGCACATTTATTTCTAATCGCACTTAGTACATCGAGTAGATTCTGACGTGATTTATCATGCATCATTGGCATACATGAGGCTACAAGTTCTAACCTTAAAGTAGATGATAACTTGGCAATATTTTGAAATCTAATATTGTCTAAGCCATCATATTTAGGAGATAATATTATATACGAATTTAGAAGATTTTTAGATAATTTTTGAGTGTTTCTCATCCAGTTTTTTAGAATTGCATTCTCTTGAGATTCATCCGGAGGATGTATTAAAAAAACCAAACCATTCTTTAGAGAAATTACTTTCTGTAAAGAAGGATTTTTTGTGTCTTTGGGTGTAATTTTAGTTAGTATACGACACAAATTTTTCCAACCTTCAAGGGTTCTTACTAGAGCAGTAATGGAGAAGTTATCTTTTGTAATAATCCGCGCTCCAGCAATTAATTTAAGCGATAAAGATTGATCTTCGGGCAAGTTACTAATATAGGAGTACGCTCTTATCAAACCGGCCACTGAATTTTCATCAGTTATTGCTAAACCTTTAAGATTCAATTTTATAGCTTTTGCTATGTATTCTTCTGGGTGACTTCCACCTTTTAAAAAACTGAAGTTTGACATAGCTCCAAGTTCTGCCAGAAACTTTTTGTTCACTATATGTTCTAATTTACTCAATGTATAATCTGTGGTTCCGTATGAAATGAAAATTATTTTTGAAGGGGTTTTAACCTGAAAATCATATAGTGATTATATTGGAGGAATAAATCTTTGGAGCGTGTTTTCTCAAACAGCCTATTTTCTAGGCGTAGTCTTTTTCGCTTACTAAGCAATAGTTTATAAAGTATATTTAGAAATCTCAAACCTATGGGTCGGGTAATTTTTAAACTACGAATTATTCTATTTATAGAAAAACCAATAGTATTATAAAACTGTTGCTCTAATTCAATTGATGGAGAAACAGCCTTGGTTATTTCTTCCTTATTGATAATCTCAAGTTTTTGTCTCTTGATTTCAGATTCCATACTCGCCAGGGACGGTCCTCCTCCTGGTTTGCGGAATATACCAGTGTGCTCTTGTGCTGATCGGAAGCAGTCTACAATTAATATTTCTCCATTTTTGTTTAATAATTGTGTTGCTTTTTGCAGGGCAATTTTCACTGGGATATATTGGAAACTTTCTGCATAAAGGCATAAATCGAATTTAATATTTTCCTTCGGGGTATACTCTTCAAATGTAGTAGGTTGGATCTCAGCTTTTCCCTCAGTATTTTTTTTCGCATGCTCTGCCAATATAGAACTAGGGATTACTATTGTTACCTGATGACCTAAGTCTATTAAGTACTTGGCTATCTGGCCTGAGCCGCCACCAATATCCAATATTTTTAGTCTTTTATTTGGTTTTTGCTTGGGTAAATACTTGAATAAATGCTGTGTATAGGCTTCTTGAGCTTTCCCTAAGTTTTCTAAATTTACGTCCAATCCCTCCCAATATCCATAATGTAAATGTTCTTTACCAGTTACAAAACTAACGACTTTGAGAGCTATATCCAAGCCTACTGCTCGAGAATTTTCTTGAGATTTTTTACTCTTACGATATGCCGTCATACTAACTTTAAATCCTTTCACACTATTGTATTAAATTTTTAATAGTAATATTTGATTAGCTGAACTGGCCTTGTATTAACCACTTATCGCTAGGAGAGTTTATTCCAAGTTTTTTCTTTGAATTGAATAACCAAAGGTGGGATCCACAAGTTGATTTAACTTGCCAATAATCACGTTCTGAATTTTCATTATCTCTTTTAGTTAACCACCAATCTGATGAAATCCTTTCAGGACCTATTGCTTTTAAAATCTTATATTTTTGACCACCCCAATAAAATAACTTTGGTAGTTTATAATTGTTCGATTTTGGTATTTGTTTTAACATTATTATTGGTTGGGGTTCAAAGAGTATTTTCGGTCTTGGTTTATTCTGCATTGGCCAATTGATTGTTTGTAAATTGTGCGATGGTAATTTAAAAATGTAGCTTTTTTCAGGTACATGACTTTCTCCTGGAGAAAAAATTTTCACTGAATCTTTCCCTAATCTACTTCCTAACTTCTCAATTAATTGGGAAATATCATTATCATCTATTTTCAAAGGAGTAATTTTTTTTTCTTTTAATGCATTAGAATCAAGTAGTTCTTTTTGCTTATAAAGTACGGGGTAAGTTTTTGGGGTTTCTACTTTGATATTTTGTATTTCAGGTATATTTTTTTGCTCAAGGAGCTTTTTGACAAATATAGTTACGATAGGTGTATGAGAATTAGTGGGTTTAGTTAAATTTATGTTTATTATTTTTTGAAGTTTCTTTTCACTATTGAATATTATATTTATATTCTGGGCATTCACATGCGAGTTTTTCAATTTAATACATAAGGCCATTATCAATTTTTTGGTCAAACAGATAACTTGGTGTTTAAAACTTGGATACACAAAAAGATCTATTTTTGCTTGAAATTTTGACTTAGTTTTTACAATTGGAAGGTATTCATCTTCTTTACCAGTAGCTTTATCAAAGAGATTAGGTACTTCATTATCAAACCGCAGGTACAAATCATTTTTTGGTATTTTCTCCAGCTGGGAAATGGTTTCAATCCCAACATCAGTTAATTTTTTAACTGAACTATAACTAATGCGTAAAGATTTAATTGGTAGATTAAAAATTGAATCTTCAATCAAATCCCCAACCATATCTTTTTTCAAAAAATGTGATTTGGCCCATGCTGCCCCAACAGTATCTGCTATGCTAACCTGGGCTGTTATAAGAGAATTTTTAAAAATTTTTTTTATTTTGTCAACGTAAGAGCCTTTAAATGTGTGGGATAGATCCAGTATTAGGGTGGAATTTTTAGCTACAGATATTCTAGGCGCAATACTTGAAAGCCAAAATATTATTTTGTTGAGATAAAGCTTTTTTTTCTCTAATGGCAAAGCTTTTTTTACAATTAAATTTGGTTCTATTGCTATAGCATCGGTTAGTTGCTTTCCTGCAATTAAGTTTGACGACTTACAATTATAGTTTACTTTAAAAATAAATTTTTGTTGCCGGTATGTTCTTAATATACAAACTGGTTTATATCTTAAATGGGGATTTTCCATCAAAATTAAGTCAATTTCTAAATTAGAAAGCCAGATGGCGATGAAGTGTTTTTTGTTCATGTTTTGTTCTATTTAAGTTGAGCAATTTATAATTAAAATTTTAAGAATAAAAAAACTAATTCGTCTCTTTTAGCCTAATTATTATATCAACATTGGTAATTTCAGAATTAACAGGTGGTTCAGGTAAGTTTTTAATCTCCAAGAAGTTCCCGGGTGCATCGGTGAGCTTTTCTGTTTCTTCCCAATAAAAATGGGAGTGGTTATCAAGTCTAGTATCGAAATAACACCGCACGCCATCCACGATTATTTTATTGATGAGTCCTGCGTCTGAAAAAGTATGGAGGGTGTTATACACTGTAGCTAAAGATACAGGTATTTTTTTTTTCTTTGCTGCTTCAAATAGATCTTCTGCAGTAACGTGTTGATGGCTCCTCTTGTTTCCTATTAGAAGGTTTGCGAGCTCAACTCTTTGTTGAGTAGGTCTTAATCCAACATCATGAAGCCAATTGGTTATAAAAAAATTATCTTGGGCATTCACGTTTATATACCTCAGGAAACCAAAATTTATTCTTAACTTATATTATTATTTTTTTCTAACATCAATATTAAATCTTATTTTAATTTCCTAATTTCTATCACAGAAATCTCATTGATTAGTAGATTTCAATTATCATAATAATCATGGTAACTGTTGCACCTAACTTAATAACAGTGATAAGAGTGACTTGGTTAAAAGAAATAAGTTAATGAGAATTGGTTGTACAAATGGCTATAGGCTTTGAGGATTTGCTGAAGTGTTCACGTGGAGAAATGTTTGGCATGGGTAATCCACAGTTACCGATGCCCCCAATGCTGATGTTTGACTGTATTAAAGAAATTTCGGATGACTCTGGTTTACATGGCAAAGGCCATGTGATTGCAGAATTAAAAATTAAACCAGATTTATGGTTTTTTGAGTGCCATTTTGTAGGTGATCCGGTGATGCCAGGTTGTCTTGGTTTAGATGCCTTATGGCAACTTACCGGTTTTAATTTGGGTTGGAGAGGCTTAAAGGGGCGTGGAAGGGCATTAGGAGTCGGAGAGGTTAAATTTAAAGGAATGGTTACTCCAAAAACAAAATTAGTAACTTATGAACTAAACTTTGTTAGAGTATTAGATAGAAGGCTTAAACTAGGTATATCTGACGGCCAAGTTTTCGCAGATGGTGAAGAAATTTATGTCGCAAAAGGTCTAAGAGTTGGCTTATTTGAAAACTAAGCATTTCTCCAAAAGAGAGATCAATATTATATTTCTATTAACCAGGAGATTAAACTAATGCATAGAGTAGTCATAACTGGATTGGGTATTGTCTCTTCCATAGGTAACAATGCAGATGAGGTTATTCAATCATTGAAAAAGGGGAGTTCTGGGATCACATTTGCCGATGAGTATGAATTTTATGGTTTTAGATCACAGGTTCATGCTAAACCAAAGATAAAACTAGAGGAATCTATAGATAAGCGACAATTGCGTTTTATGGGTGATGGAGCTGCCTATAATTACATTGCAATGGAGCAAGCCATTAAGGATAGTGGATTGACTGAGAGTGAAGTCTCTAATGAAAGAACAGGGTTAATAATGGGTTCAGGAGGACCCTCAACTAAGAATCTTTTTGCAGCACATCAAATAGTCCTTGAAAAAAAGAGCCCAAAAAGAATGGGGCCTTTTATGGTAACACGTGGTATGTCATCAACCAATTCTGCTTGTCTTGCCACACCCTTCAAAATAAAAGGAGTTAATTATTCAATTTCCTCTGCTTGTTCTACATCTGCGCATTGTATTGGTAATGGTTTGGAACAAATACAGTTGGGTAAACAGGATATTGTGTTTGCGGGCGGGGGTGAGGAATTAGATTGGACCTTATCTTGCCTATTTGATGCAATGGGTGCAATGTCCAGCAAATACAATGATGAACCAGAAACTGCTGCCAGAGCTTATGACAAGGATAGAGATGGATTTGTGATTTCGGGTGGGGGAGGTGTATTGGTGCTTGAAGAATTCAATCACGCCAAAGCCAGGGGTGCAAGAATATATGCTGAGATAACTGGATATGGTGCTACTTCGGATGGTCACGACATGGTAGCACCTTCTGGAGAGGGAGGTGAACGTTCAATGCGATTAGCACTATCAACTGTAAGTGATCGTAAGATTTCTTACATAAATAGTCATGGGACTTCGACCCCAGCTGGAGATGTCGTCGAAGTTGAAGCAATAAGAAAAATATGTGGAAGCGCAAAAATACCACCGGTTTCATCTACTAAGTCACTTACGGGCCATAGCCTTGGCGCAGCAGGAGTTCATGAAGCCATTTACTCCATACTTATGATGAAAGATGGTTTCATTGCTGCTAGTGCAAATGTGTTCAATTTGGATGAATCATTGCATTCAGAAGAGATAGTTACTCGGCGTCAGGATGAGGTTAGCTTTGATACAGTTTTGTCAAATAGTTTTGGGTTTGGAGGAACGAATGCTACTTTGGCTCTAAGCAAGCTGATTGATTAATCAAATGGCTATTACAATGCAAAATAAGTGTGGGTTAGTTCTAGGAGTGGCTAATGAAAGATCTATTGCTTGGGGGATAGCAAAAGTTTTGGCAGAAGCTGGAGCAGAGGTTGCATTATCTTATCAAAACGAAAATCTGCTCAAGAGAGTTGGCCCACTGGCAGAAACCATTGGTTCAAGAATCTGTATGCTTGCTGATGTGCAAGATGCAAAGAGCCTAGACGAGCTCTATAAGAAAATTGCTGAAGAGTGGGGAAAATTGGATTTTTTGGTGCATGCACTTGCTTATGCAGACAAAGAAGAATTAACGGGAAGATTTGTCAATTCAACCCGGAATAACTTTTTGAAATCGATGGATATTTCCTGTTATAGCTTTGTAGATTTGGCTAAGAGATCTATGCCGTTGATGATTGAAGGAGGATCTCTTCTTACTGTAACATATATGGGAGGAAAAAGGGTTACTCCTAACTACAATGTTATGGGCCCTGCCAAAGCTGCCCTTGAATCTTCTGTAAGGTACCTTGCAAATGACTTGGGCCCTGAGGGCATTAGAGTCAATGCAATAAGCCCAGGGCCTATGAAAACCTTGGCAGGTGCTGCTATAGGTGGAGCAAGGCAAGTATTTAGAAATACTGAAAAAAATGCACCTTTGAGGACAAATGCTGATCTGGATGCTGTGGGAAATGCAGCATTATTTTTGCTTAGTGATAAAAGTTCATCGACTACTGGGGAAATAATTTATGTAGACGGAGGTTATCACGTAATGGGATTGCCTCAGTTAGATAACTTATAAGTATTGCCGGACTGTTTATGTATTTTATGTTTATTGTAGTTAAGTACAAATTTATCTTGATTTTGGATAGAGGCAAATAAGATGACAAAAATAATAGTATTTGATGCATATGGAACTTTGTTTGATGTCAATGCGGCAGCTAGAATTTATGCCAACAGTAATGATGATGAAAATTTTCTTGGCATTTGGGAAAAACTGTCTTCTTTATGGAGGGAAAAACAAATCAGCTATACTTGGTATTATACAAGTATGGGGCACAAAACGAATTTTTGGAAAGTTACGGAAAATGCTCTGGATTATGCATTGGATTATTATCAATTGAGTAATTCTCCCAATTTAAGGGATAACCTTTTAAGTCTTTATAAAGAACTAAACCTATTCCCCGAAGTTTTAGAAGTGCTAAAAAAGTTAAAAATGCAAGGTTTTCCTCTAGCTATTCTTTCAAATGGAACTACTGATATGCTAAATAGTGCGGTACAAAAGGCCAATATATCTGAATACCTCACAGCAATAATTTCAGCAGAGGATTTGGGCTTTTTTAAGCCACATAATCAAATTTATTCTAAGGTCTTGCAGCATTTCTCTTGCAAACCCACGGAAGTAATTTTTGTTTCTTCTAATGGTTGGGATGCCGTTGGAGGCTCAGCTTTTGGCTTCCATAGTTTGTGGGTTAATAGAAATAGTTTACCCGAGGAGCAAATGTTTTGGAGTCCGACTTGGCGTGGAACTGATTTAAATTCTGTCTTGGAAGTAGTATGATCTTTTTCAAAGTAGTTTGAGGACATTTATTTGAGTAATATCCAACTAATAAGATCTGCCAAGAATAAATCGACCAATAGGGTGGTTGAAACACCTCTTTTATCAAACGAGAAAGTGAATCGAATTATTGGCAAGAAGGTTTTCATTAAACCTGAGTGTTTACAAGTTACTGGTAGTTTTAAATTCAGAGGAGCGTGGTCAGCTTTATCTCATTTCCAAAATGAAGATAAAGTGTTTAATGGTGTAGTTGCTTACTCATCAGGTAATCACGCACAAGGGATCGCGGCAGCAGCCAAAGCTCACAAAGTTCCTGCAGTAATCATTATGCCCATGGATGCACCTCGTATTAAAATAGAAAATACTCTTAATTATGGTGCAGAAGTCATTTTTTATGACCGAATGAAGGAGGTCAGGGAAGACATTGGTGAAAAAATTGCAAAGGAAAAAAATCTTCGATTAATACGTCCCTATGATGAACCATTAGTTATAGCAGGTCAGGGCACATGTGGTTGGGAAATAGCGCTTCAAGCTAAAGCATTAGGTATAAAAGATGCTGAAGTTTTGGTTTGTTGTGGTGGTGGAGGCCTTTCCGCTGGGATAGCATTAGCTCTCGAACAATTAGCTCCATCATTTTCTGTCAGAACTTGTGAACCCAAATTTTTTGATGATACTGCGAGATCACTATGTTCTGGTAAGCGGGAAATTAACCAGGCATCAGAGAATTCTATTTGTGATGCTATACTCACTCCAACCCCTGGAGAACTGACATTTCCTGTTCTTAAGAAACTTGCAGGAAAAGGGCTTGTAGCCAGTGATGATCAGGTGTTACGCGCTATGAAATGCCTTTATGAAAATTTTAAGTTGGTTGCAGAGCCAGGAGGCGCCGTTGCTTTAGCAGCAGCATTATTTTCTACGCAAATTCTTAAGAAAGAAAACGTCATCGTGGTTGTTAGTGGCGGTAATGTAGATAGTGATTTGTTTGCTCGAGCATTATCCACAGAGTCGATTGACCTATAAGTTTCAGTCATTTATCTAATATTTTTATATTCTTGGGATCATAGGGACTATCTTCAGTTATCACAGCTGGCCACAATTTATTCAGCATTTTGACTTCAACGTTTTGTCCAATGGTACAGTATTTTTTTTCTAAATACCCCATAGCTATAGATTTCTTATGAGTAGTGGAATAACCCCCAGATGTTAATCGGCCTATCTTTTTACCATCTTTAAATACTGCTTCTCTTCCCCATGGATCGCAGTCATTTGGACCTTCAATCAAGAATGTCACACATCCTACCTTAATTTTTCTTGTTTCAAGGGCATCTTTTCCTAGGAAATCTTTTGCCATATACATAAATTTAGACAGGCCAGCCTCGATCAAGGTGGCATCTCTTCCCAATTCATTCCCAAATGCTCTATAACTCTTTTCTTGGCGGAGCCAGTTTTGTGCTCTTGCTCCGGCAAGTTTTAGGTTGAATTCTCTTCCTGCATCCAAAAGCAATTCAAAGAGCTTATTTTGAAACTCTACAGGATGATGTATTTCCCAACCTAGTTCCCCAGTATAAGCGACCCTAATTGCTAGGGTTGGTATCATACCCAGCTCTATATTTTTACATGAAAGCCATGGAAAACTTTCGTTTGACAATAGTTTTTTTGGGTCTGACGCTGTCACGATTTTCTGAAGCAACTCTCTTGATTTTGGTCCGGCAATCGAAAATGCTCCAAATTGGCTAGTGACGTCCTGAATTTCGATATAGCCAAATTCTTCCTTTTTATCTTCCGCATTCTTAATCAAATAATCTTGATCATAGTCAGTCAGCGCTCCTGCAGAAATTAGATAATATTCTTCAGAATTTTTTCGAACTATCGTATATTCGGATCTAACAGTTCCAGTGAGGGTAAGAGCGTAGGTTAAATTTATTCTATTAACGCTAGGTAGCTTATTACATGTGAACCAATCTAAAAAACGGGTAGCTCCAGGACCTTTTATGACATGTTTGGTAAAAGCAGATATATCAATTAGGCCAATATTCTTCCTTATAGCCTCCGCTTCAGATTTTGCATAGCTCCACCATTTCCCGCGCCTAAAACTTCTTGCCTCTTTATCACTGAAATTATTATCGGCAAAATAATTAGGTCTTTCCCACCCATTGACCTGACCAAATTGGGCACCAAGCCCTTTAAGCTTTTCATAACT
This sequence comes from Paracoccaceae bacterium, assembly GCA_029243395.1. Lineage (GTDB taxonomy): Bacteria > Pseudomonadota > Alphaproteobacteria > Rhodobacterales > Rhodobacteraceae > CACIIZ01. The sequence continues at coordinate 58,664 of JAQWSE010000007.1, forward strand.
TGGGAAAGTTCTCAAGGGGCGGCATGCAGGTCTTTCTTCATCAGGGTGATGTAGAATATAGACATGCTCATAACATTCTTCATTTTTGTGAGCAGTATATTCTGTAGTAATCCATGAACCATACCGCTTAGGATCTAAGCTTGTCATGTCAATCTCGGCTTCACCATTAACCATCATTTGTGCTAGGTAATGACCGGCCCCGCCAGCTGCAGTAATTCCAAAAGAAAAACCTTCGGCTAACCACAAGTTTCTTAATCCGTGAGCAGGTCCCAGCAGTGGATTCCCATCTGGAGTATAACAAATTGGACCATTAAAGTCGTCCTTTAGCCCCAATTTTTCGCTGCTTGGAATACGCCTAATAAAGGATAGGTATTCGTTTTCAATTCTTTCTAAATCCAGAGGAAATAGATCGGCTCTGAAACCCTCTGGTACTTCATGCTTGAATCTTGCGGGGGCATTTTGTTCATATGGTCCTAAGATCCATCCACCCCGTTCCTCTCTTACATACCATTTTGCATCGGCATCCCTCAAAACAGGATGTTCTTCACTAATCTTCCTATATTCAAGAAGTTTAGGGTCTTCTTCTGTTACTATATATTGATGCTCTACGGGTATGGCTGCTATTTTTCTCTTTAGAAGCTTTGCAGTGTTTTGAACATGGTTCCCCGTCGCTGTTACGACATGTTCAGCAAAAAAATCAATTTTTTCTTCTGTAGGAACTAAATTACCACCTTTTTCAACCATCCTTGAGCAGGAGACAATCCATTCTTTCCCGTTCCAATTATAAGAATTGGCCTGCAATTTTCTTTCTATTCTGACACCATCTGATCGAGCACTTTTTGCGAGAGCCTGAGTAAGATCAGCTGGATTTATATAACCATCAGTAGGATGAAAAATTGCTCCTCTTAAGTCTTCCGTACTTACTAAAGGCCATCGTTCTTTTATTTCTGCAGGAGTTTTCCACTCGTAAGGGATCGCTACTGTATCAGCAGTAGAACTATAGAGCATAAATTCATCCATACGTTCCTTTGTTTGGGCCATCCTCAAGTTTCCAACTACTTTGAATCCGGTATCCAAACCAGTATCTTTCTCTAAGCGCTTGTAGAATCTTACGGAGTAATCATGTATATGCGTAGTTGCGTAGGACATATTAAAAAGAGGTAACAAACCTGCTGCATGCCACGTTGAGCCAGCCGTTAATTCATCTCTTTCAATCAATGTTATGTCATTCCAACCAGCTTTTTTGAGATGATATGCTATACTTGTTCCCACAACTCCACCACCTATGACAAGTGCTTTGACATTCACTCTCATACAGTACTCCTTATAACCGCCTAAAACATATTCTAGTATTACGGATAAGAAAGGATTTTAACAAGAACAATAGTTATTTCTAGGCTAGTAGGATACTCATTCTTATATTTTACTTCATATTTCGATGATGTATGTGTATTAGTTAAATACTTCTTAGAAATTAATATCAGTTAGTTAATATTATTCGCTTATTGGAGCGAATTTTTTTACTAAAGAGTAAGATCATGGTCAAAAAAATAGAGAAAATTTTTGTTAAGACATACGGTTGTCAGATGAATGTATTTGATTCTGATCGAATTACAGATTCGCTAATCGATTTTGGAATAAGAAAGGTAAAGGAACCCCAATTTTCCGATCTAATACTTCTAAATACATGCCATATAAGAGAAAAGGCAGCAGAGAAGGTATATTCCGAACTAGGGAGATTCAAGAAAATAAAGAGAAAAAATCCAGAGATAAAGATCGGTGTGATAGGGTGTGTAGCTCAGGCTGAAGGTCAAGAGATAATGCGGCGGGCTGAGATTGTTGACATGGTGCTTGGACCCCAAGTTTATCATAGATTACCAGAAATTATTAAAAGAATTCAAGATGGAGAACGTGTAGTGGATACGGACTTTCCTCTTGAAGACAAATTTGAAAAATTAGAACATAGCAAGCATGTTAAAAGACAGCCTACAGCTTTTTTAACTGTACAAGAAGGATGCGACAAATTTTGTTCATTTTGTGTCGTTCCTTATACTAGGGGGGCTGAAGCGTCTAGATCACCAGAAGTTCTCTTTAAAGAGGCAAAAGAATTAGTAACTTCTGGTGTCAGAGAACTTACCCTTTTGGGACAAAATGTTAATGCTTATCAGGCGCCAAGAAGATCAGGGAGCCTTTTAGATTTGGCTGGTCTCATCAAGGAAATTTGTACTATCAGTGATTTAAAGAGACTTAGGTTCATTACTTCCCATCCAAGAGATATGACGATTGACTTAATAAAGTTATTTGGTGAAGAGGAAAAGCTGATGCCTTATTTACACCTACCGATTCAATCTGGGAGCGACAGAATATTGAAGAGAATGAATAGAGGACACACTGTTCAAGCTTATATTGAAACTATTGATAGGTTAAGAGAGATAAGATCGGATATAGCCATTTCTAGTGACTTCATTGTGGGTTTTCCAGGCGAAACAGAAGAAGATTTTTCCTTAACTTTAGATATCTGTGACAAAATACGGTATGCACAGGCATATAGTTTTAAATATTCCCCCAGGGCAGGAACTCCTGCATATGAAAGGGCCGATTTACCAGAAGAAATAAAAGTAAAAAGATTGATGAGCTTGCAAGAAAAACTACAAATTCACCAATCACAATTTCAGACAAATTTAGTAGAAACGGTGCAGGAAATATTGATAGAAAAACATGGAAAATTCAGCAACCAGTACATAGGTAGATCTCCTTATATGAATCCAGTGGTAATTACTTCTAGGGAGAATATAATCGGGAAAATAATAAAAGTAAGAATTATTAGTAACAATGGGCTTAGTTTGTCCGGGGAGCCTGTTACGTAACTACAATATTAGTACCTTTATTTAATTATTGGTCTTGAAAAAGTGTTAGTTTATGCATTAGGTAGATATAAACGGTAACAAAAAAGTAGATTTAGGTAACATTGTCTAAAGTTAATATCTTACAAAAACAGTCCTCATTTTTAGAAATACCGTCAGAAGTAGAATTTCCAAACAACAGTATTTTGGCCGAACTATGCGGTATAGGGGACGTGCATCTTCATAAACTAGAAGACAAGCTAGGGATTCAAATCAGTAGAAGAGGAAATATATTAAGTTTTTCCGGTCATAATAAATCAAGAGTGGAAGCAGTAATTATTTTGAACAAGATTTATGCATATCTGGAAGAAGGTCGCTCAATAGATTTTAATGATCTTGATTCTATCACTGAAGTGATGTTGAGGGGTAATTCTTCAAAATCGGAGCTTTTATATGAAGAAGTCAAGGAATCACGATCGAGCCCTGAAACTTTTGGAGTCAAAACAAAGAAGAAACTTGTAGAACCCCGAAACATTAATCAGAAGGATTTTGTCCTCAATATTTTGAATTATGACCTAGCATTTGGGATTGGACCTGCCGGAACGGGAAAGACTTATATTTCTATAGCTTTAGCCGTATCCATGTTTTTAAAAGGACAAATTGATCGAATAGTTTTAACACGTCCAGCAGTTGAGGCAGGTGAGAGGTTAGGTTTTTTACCTGGAGACATTAAAGAAAAAATAGATCCATACATGCAGCCACTGTATGATGCGCTCGATGATTTTTTACCTGCTCGGCAGATCTCCAAAATGATAGAGGACAAGAGAATCGAAATATTACCATTGGCTTTCATGCGTGGCAGAACATTATCAGATTCCTTTATAATATTAGATGAGGGTCAGAACGCTACTTCAAATCAGATGAAGATGTTTCTCACTAGACTAGGCAAGAATTCTAAAGCCGTTGTGACTGGTGACTTGACTCAGATTGATCTTCCTAACGGGATTCAAAGTGGTTTAACTGAAGCAGTAATAATTTTAAAGAAGATAACAGGGATTGGTTTCACCCAATTTACTGCAAGAGATGTTATGAGACATAAACTTGTGGAGAAGATAATAACAGCATATGACGAAACTTGAAACATTATTACCCAAGTGTCCTGATGGGGATTAGGATCAACATTAATTTCGACGAGAAGAGGTGGCTCAAAAAAGATTTTAGAGTTTTGGCTAGCAAGGCTTTTGAGGCAACACTGAGGCTGCTGTCATGTGCAGATTTTTTGGAAAAAATGGAAGTCTCTATTTTAGCATGCAATGATCAGGTAATTAGAAGACTCAATAATCAGTTTAGAGGTGTAAATACCACGACTGATGTTTTAAGCTGGCCGAGAACAGATCAATTGTATTTTCATAGGAATAAGGTTTTACTAGTTCAAAAATCTAAAAATGATACCTTTGACTTAGGAGATATAGCAATATCTTATGACACATGTAAAAAACAATCTGCGAATTTAAAACTCAAATTTGAAGATCATGTAGTTCATTTGCTGATCCATGCCTGTTTGCATTTGCTAGGATTTAACCACCAAAAAGATACTGATTTCCAAAAAATGAAAGAGTTAGAAATTGAATGTTTGGAGGCGTGTGGAATTGAAAACCCATATGCTTTATAAGCCTTGTGAATGCTGACCAGACATTGGTAATATAATAAATCTCATGAAATCTTCTAATTAAGGGTATAGTATTTAAATGCAGAATTTCGATAAGAAAAAGAAAAAACCCTCTTTTTGGGAAAATGTTTTTCGTACTGAAGATAGAACCCATTCTTCAGATAGTGTGGCAGCTGACCTCCCAAATTTAAGTGATCTTAGAGTGGATGATATAGCAGTACCCAAAGCTGATATTATAGCGGCTCCAGAAGATTCTTCTTTGCAAAAAATTTCGGAAATATTTAGAAAATTCCGAATATCCAGAATTCCTATCTTCCAGGAAACCTTAGACAATCCGTTAGGTTTTCTTCATCTAAAAGATTTTGCTTTGGGTGACGGATTTAATAAGGATCATAACCTTGAAATTAAATCCAAACTTAGACCATTGATTTTCATACCGCCATCAATGAATTTGGGTACTCTTTTGCAAAAGATGCAAGCCGAAAGGATCCATATGGCTTTGGTAATTGATGAATACGGAGGGGTGGAAGGGTTGGTTACTATCGAAGATTTACTGGAAGAGATTGTTGGTGAAATCATTGATGAGCATGACCAGGATGAAGATCAACTTTGGGCAGAAGAAAAGCCTAATATTTTTTTGGTTAATGCTAGATTAGAATTAGATATGTTTAAGAATCAAACTGGTGTTAACCTGAGAAATGATTCTGAGCAAGATGAAGAATATGAGACAATTGGTGGACTTGTAAATTCTTTGACTAATAGAATTCCTGTTAGAGGAGAGGTTATTAAGGACCAGATGGGCAATGAATTCAGCATTGTGGAGGCAGATGCAAGAAGAATAAAACGGTTGAGATTAAAGCTATCCAAAAGATGCAAAAGAGAAAATGCTAATAGTCAGAAAAAATAGTTTTTTTCTATTGACCGGGAAAAATTATTTTATCTTCGCTCTTGGTGGGGCTATGTTATCGACAGCCCATCCTCCTATTTCAATGCCCTACATTGTGATATTTGTCTTAGCAAGTATTAGCATATATTGGCATAGCATGAAACCTAATGCCCGATCATCCTTTTTTTTGGGGTGGCTTTTTGGATTTGGATATTTCTTTTTCTCGCTCATGTGGATTACTGAACCATTCTTGGTGACACCTAAGGAAACAGGGATATTAGCCCCTTTTGCCTTGGTTCTTCTCGCAGCAAGCTTATCAATTTTCTGGGGTCTTGCATTTTGGAGTGCAAGTCAAAAAAATGACTACAAATATAGGTCCAGATCTTTATTGAAGCTAGGTGCATTGTTATCCTTGGCTGAGTTATTACGTTCCTTTATGTTCACTGGATTTCCATGGGGTATCTTAGGAGTTGCATTTGTTGAAACGCATTTGGGACAGAGCTTAGCTCTTTTCGGGCCATATTGGTTGAGCTCAATAGTGATAATCTTAAGTTTCATGACCTTAACCGGGTTTAAAGGATTTTCAATAGCGGTATTAGGTTTTAGCTCCTTATTCTTGTATGGGGAAAACCGAAAAAAAGATGTTAGCTTCGTAGAGCAAGCTGTGAAGGTTCGAGTTGTTCAACCCAACATTGATCAAAAGCTTAAGTGGAAACCAGAATTAGCTTCGTCCCACATAGAAAAATTATTTGAACTAAGTCAAAATGATTTGGAAGAGGTAGACTTAATTATTTGGCCAGAAACTGCAGTACAATTCTTTTTAGAGTATCAAAAAAACTTCTCTGATCAAGTTTTTGAAAAAGTCGGGAAAATCATGATTTTAGGTGCAAGGAAATATATAAGGGAGAAGAATGAACTATTTAATTCAGCATATGTTCTAGACGAGATGGGACAAATTCATAGTAGTTATGACAAAAAACACTTGGTGCCTTTTGGTGAATATATCCCTTTTGCTGAAATTATGAAAAAATTTGGGGTCAAAGGGTTAGCAAGTAATGGTATATCAGGCTTTACTATTGGAAAGCGATCAAGCCAAATGCAAATTGGTGATATTCCAGCCTTTGGAATAATGATATGCTATGAGTCAATTTTCTCTTATGAAGTGGATCAAAATATATTAGACGTGGATTGGCTCATACATTTGACAAATGATGCTTGGTTTGGATCATATAGTGGTCCTCAACAGCATCTCATGCATTCACAGGCTAGAGCGATCGAACAAGGAATAACCATTTTCAGGTCTGCTAACACGGGTATTTCTGCAGTAATAGATCAGTATGGTCGTATAGTTCACAAGTTAGACCTTAATACTGAAGGATATTTTGATGCAAAGCTTTCCAAAAAACTGGGCACTACACTCTATTCCGGTTGGGGAGCAAGAAACTGGAATACTTTGTTATTTTCTTTAATTGTACTAATAATTATTTTATGCTTTATAAAAATCGATAATAAATTAATACCCTTGGTACGTTAATCGGAGAACACAATAGTGGATAATATAAGAAGACAATTTGATTTTACTTCCGAATCTGTTTCAGAGGGGCATCCTGACAAAGTTTGCGATAGAATTTCTGACTCTATCTTAGATGAGATCATTAGATATGACCCCAGGGCGAGAGTTGCATGTGAGACATTTGCCACTACCAACCAGGTCATCATTGGAGGAGAGATTAGCTTCACTAATAAAACTAAAATTACGGACTTTTCAAAGATGATTTCGGATGTTGTGCGGTTAACCGTGAAAGACATAGGATATGAACAAGAAGGGTTTCACTGGAAAAACTTGGCTATTGTTAACCTTCTTCATGAGCAATCTCCTGATATCGCGCAAGGCGTGAATCGAGATGGGGCAGGAGATCAGGGTATAATGTTTGGATATGCTGTGGATGAAACAGCTGAATTAATGCCCGCTCCACTCCAGTATTCACAGGCAATTTTAAAATGCTTAAGCACTGCAAGAAAGAATGAACTCAAAGGGGTGCTCGGACCTGATGCCAAATCACAATTAACCATTAGTTATAAAGATGGTAAACCTAGTTTCATCAAATCAATTGTAGTCTCAACGCAGCATTTTGATGAAAAATTGTCCTCTGAAGAGATCAAGCATATAATCTCACCCTATGTTAAAGAAGTGGTGCCATCTGAGTGGTTAAGATCAGAGACAGTATGGCATGTTAACCCTACTGGAAAATTTGTGATTGGGGGACCCGATGGAGATGCAGGACTCACTGGTAGAAAGATCATAGTGGATACGTATGGAGGTGCCGCCCCGCATGGAGGAGGTGCTTTTTCAGGTAAAGACCCGACTAAAGTAGATAGATCAGCTGCTTATGCGGCAAGGTATCTAGCGAAAAATATTGTTGCGGCTGGTTTTGCAAAAAGATGTGTGCTGCAACTTTCTTACGCTATAGGGATAGCAGAACCTTTATCAGTTTATGTTAATACGTTTGGAACTAATTCTGTTCCAGAAGATAATATTGAGAAAGTGATTAAAGAATGCATGGATCTGAGCCCACAGGGAATAATAGCACACCTTGATTTACATAAACCAATATATAGTGAGACGTCCGCCTATGGCCATTTCGGTCGGGAATATACAAAAGATGGACATTTTTCATGGGAAAAGACCAACCTGGTTGATAGTTTATTGAAAAAAATTATTTAAGATCAGTCGTCACCGTTAATTGGTACAGCTAAGAATAAGCCGAAATGACAAACATCACAGCCAGCAGTAAGGTTTTTGGAAGAAGAAAGGGCAAGCGGCTTAGCAGTAGACAAAAAGAGAATATTAAAATTCATTTGACTAAGTATTCTGTTTTCAAGTCGCGTACAGATGGTTCATATGAGCTTCAAAAAATTGATTTGACCAAGCTTTTTGGTAATCTTAAAGACTTTGAGTTAGAAATAGGATTTGGGATGGGTGATTATTTGTTTCAGAAAGCCTTGGTAAAAAAGACAACTGGTTTTCTAGGGTGCGAAGTTTTTGAAAATGGAGTAGCCAGTTTACTCACTAGAATTCTAGACAAGAATATTAAGAACATCTTTATACACCCGGGTAATTGCATTGATTTGTTAGATAATTTGAGGGGTGCTAAACTAAGCGCTATACACCTACTTTTTCCTGACCCTTGGCCCAAAAACAAACATAATAGGAGGAGATTTTTCACAACGGAGAATATTGACAAAATGTGTTACGCTTTGAAAAAAGGAGGAAGCATATTTGTTGCAACTGATATCGAAGAATATGCAGGTCAAATTAGTTCCAGTATGGGAACAAGGACTGATTTTAAGGTCGAAAATTACTTGATTAAAGAATTTAAGTCCCCTTTAGGGAGCAAATTTCAGACCAAATTTGAAAGCAAAGCTTATGCTTTCAATAGAGTTCCTAGATATATGGTATTTAAGAGGGTAGCATAATGAAAGAACTTTTTGAGTCAATTCAGTCAAATCTTTCTCCTGGTTTGAGTGGGGAATTTACTGTCCCTGGTGACAAATCTATTTCTCACCGAGCCTTGATACTAGGGAGTATGACTATAGGAGAAACCATAATACACGGACTTTTAGAGTCTGAAGATGTACTTAGTACAGCTAGTGCTATTGATGCCCTTGGTGCTCAAGTTCTTCATAAAAAATCAGGCGTTTGGTCTGTCAAAGGGGTTGGAGTTGGAGGGTTTAAAGAACCAGAAAATGTAATTGATTGTGGAAATTCCGGCACATCTGTTCGCTTACTTTTGGGAGCTGTTTCGACATGCCCTATCAAAGCTATTTTTACTGGAGATCAGAGTTTAAGAAAAAGACCTATGGATCGGGTGGTTTTGCCACTCAAGCAATTTGGAGCCACATTTTCAACCAACATTGGTAACAAGTTGCCTATCAATGTTGCTGGAAATCAAGAATCCATTCCAATTAGATACGAACTGTTAGTTCCTTCAGCACAAGTAAAATCAGCTATACTTTTGGCAGGACTAAATGTAAGGGGTCGGACTACCGTCATAGAGCGGGATGCATCAAGAGATCACACTGAAAAAATGCTAAGGGCATTTGGTGTGAACGTCATTATCGAAAATAAGGACCAATTATCGGAAATATCAGTTGATGGTTTTCCAAAGCTTAAGCCAATTGAGATTAATGTCCCAGGTGATATTTCTTCCGCTTCTTTTCCTATCGCGGCAGCTTGTATGGTGCCTGGATCTGAAATTCTTATAAAAAATGTAGGAATTAATCCCTTGAGAGACGGATTTTTGGTCACCCTTGTTGAAATGGGCGCCAACATAAAGATAATGAACAAACGTCAAGATGCGGGGGAATTGGTTGCAGATTTAAGAGTAAATTATTCGCCAAATCTTATAGGTGTTGAAGTTCCAAAACAAAGGTCAGCTAAAATGATTGATGAATACCCGATTTTATCAATGGTGGCAGCGATTGCAAATGGTCCAACAATTATGAAAGGTATTAGAGAGCTTCGGTATAAAGAGAGCGACAGAATTAATGCTGTTGCAAAAGGGCTAATAGATAGCGGGGTTGATGTCACTGAAGGTGAAGATTTACTCGTTGTTAATGGTGAAAGTAGTAAAAATATTGAGGGCGGCAGCCAAATTAATGCTTCTAATGACCACAGGATAGCCATGTCTTTTGCTTGCTTAGGTCTTATATCAAAAAAAGGTATCAAGATTAATGGGGCAAGCTCCATCAATACCAGTTTCCCAAATTTTATTGATTTGATGCAGTTGATAGGGGCAATTGTAATAATTCCTAAAAGAAAAACATGATTGGTCTAATGCATAGAGACTATTGTCTTTTAGGACAAGAAAAGTCGTGAATTTTATAGTTGCTATCGATGGTACTGCTGGGTCAGGTAAAGGTACCATAGGAAAGGCTATCTCCCACCATTATAATTTTAGGTATTTGGATACGGGACTTTTGTATAGAGCTGTAGCCTTCAATTTAAGATCTTTTTCTGGTGACTTAAGATCAATTTCGGAAAAAAAAGTTCTGAAAGCCATAAAGGCCATAGATGAAGACATACTCCAGTTAAAGAAATTAAGAGAGAACGAATTTGGCAAGAAAGCTAGTCTCATAGCTACTAATCCTTTTGTCCGAAAGGAGCTATTAATTTATCAGCGGAATTTTGCGGGTCAAAATGGTGGAGCGGTCTTAGATGGGAGAGATATAGGAACCGTAGTTTGCCCAGATGCAAATGTAAAAATTTTTGTTGATGCTATAGAAAGTGTGAGGGCAAGAAGGAGGGTCAAACAATTTGAGGAACAAAAATTGGCAATTTCCTATAGCGAAGTGCTAGAGGACTTAAGGAAAAGAGATGAGCAAGATAGACATAGAAAAGCTTCGCCAATGGTTCCAGCAAAAGATGCTCTATTACTTGACTCGTCTATAATGTCTGTTCAGGACAGCTTAGACATTGTTATTTTAAGAATAAATGCAGAATTAAATAAAAATATCATTGAATAGTTAGATTTATTCTTTATTAAGTTGTTGTTAAATAAAGAAGATGGGAATCAACTACAATACTGAAAGGGAGAGCTATATGTCAGCATCGGCGACAATGGAAGCTTTTGAACAATTACTGAATGAAAGTTTGGAGTCAGCCACCCCAAAAGAGGGAGCAGTGGTGAATGGATCTGTAATTGCAATCGAAGCAGGACAAGCCATTATCGACATCGGTTATAAGATGGAAGGCAGGGTGGATCTCAGAGAATTCTCGACTCCGGGAAAAGAGGATGAAGTTGTAATAGGAGATCAGGTTGAAGTTTACTTAGAGAGGGTTGAAGGTTCTCGAGGGGAAGCTGTTCTTAGCAGGGAAAAGGCACGCCGTGAAGAAGCATGGGATCGGTTAGAAAAGGCTTCTGGTAAGGAGGAGAAGGTAGACGGTGTGATCTTCGGAAGAGTGAAAGGAGGTTTCACCGTGGATTTAGGAGGCGCAATAGCTTTCTTACCTGGTAGTCAAGTAGATGTAAGGCCAATTAGGGATACAAATTCTTTGATGCAGATTTCTCAGCCTTTCCAAATTCTTAAGATGGATAGGCGTCGTGGAAACATTGTTGTGTCCAGACGGGCAATCTTGGAAGAATCAAGAGCAGAGCAACGGGCAGAATTAGTTGGAAATTTGGCTGAGGGAAGTGTTGCTGATGGTGTGGTTAAAAATATTACTGAGTATGGTGCCTTTATTGATTTAGGTGGGGTGGATGGGTTATTGCATGTGACGGATATGGCTTGGCGCAGGGTTAATCATCCATCTGAATTGTTGAATATAGGTGATACTATAAAGGTTCAGGTCATTAAAATTAATAAAGACACCCATCGAATCAGTCTTGGGATTAAACAGTTACAAGAAGATCCTTGGAGTGATGTTGAGGCAAGGTACCCACTTGGTTCAAATCATACTGGTCGCGTTACAAACATTACAGATTATGGAGCATTTGTGGAGTTGGAATCGGGAGTAGAAGGATTGGTTCATGTTTCAGAAATGTCTTGGACTAAAAAGAATGTGCATCCAGGCAAGTTGGTTTCAACGAGTCAAGAGTTAGAAGTAATGGTTTTGGAGATCGACACAGCAAAACGACGTGTAAGTCTTGGCCTCAAGCAAACTAAAGGAAACCCGTGGGAAAATTTTGCAGAAGGCCACCCTGTTGGAAGCCAGGTTGAGGGAGAAATAAAGAATATCACTGAGTTTGGTTTATTTATAGGATTAGATGAAGATATTGACGGCATGGTTCATTTGACGGATCTAGATTGGAGTAATAAATCTGGGGAAGAGGCCCTTGGGGGATTTAAAAAAGGTGAACTAGTCAAGGCTCAAGTTACGGACATTGATATAGAAAAGGAAAGAATTTCACTTTCTATTAAAGCTTTAGAAAAGGATCCTTTTGCAGATGCCATTGGCGAGCTTAAACGAGGGCAGATAGTGACTGTAACAATAACAAATCTCCAGGACAGTGGTGTAGAGGTTGAATTTAATGGTGTTAACTCGTTCATAAGGAGATCTGATTTGTCTAGAGACCGATCTGAACAGAGATCAGATAAATTTGTAGTAGGCGATAAGGTGGATGCTAGAATTACAAATATTGATAAATCAGGTCGAAAGGTGAACTTTTCTATAAAGGCAAAGGAGATAGCAGAAGAAAAAGAAGCTGTCCAACAGTATGGGTCTTCTGATTCGGGAGCGTCTTTAGGAGATATTTTAGGAGCTGCCTTAAATAAAGAGGAAAAAGAGGAGAAAAGCTAAACTGTTCTGACACATAACTTTGATAGCAAGATACAGGAAAATAGTTGGGGATAATCACACTAAAAAGATTTTTCAAGAATATCGGTTATTTTTAGATAATTTTTACTGCTTTGTTTTTTTTAGCTAAGTTTGGTTGCTACGACGTATGATTTATAAATACTTGATAATAATTTAGGACAGTTTTCTATAGCCCGTTGAAAAAAGAAAATTATATATATAAACTAACAAGAAGATTTTGGAGGAATATATGATTAAGTCTCAACTAGTACAGAAAATTTCAGAAGAGAATCCACACCTATTTCAAAGAGATGTAGATCGACTGGTTTCGACAGTTTTTAGCGAAATAACTTCAGCGATGTCTTCTGGGAAAAGAATTGAGTTGAGAGGTTTTGGAGCGTTTTCAGTAAAGAAACGAAAACCACGCATTGGTCGAAACCCTAGAACCGGAAGCCGTGTGGAAGTCGAAGAAAAATTTGTTCCTTTTTTTAAACCTGGAAAGCTTTTGAGAGAAAAATTGAATAAATAGGACTATTTATTGCTTAGAGTAGCTAAATTCCTTAGTAACTTGGCGCTAATACTTATAATTGTATGGCTAGGGGTGTTGAATACACAGCCTGTTACCCTCGTTACTGTTCCTCAACTATTGGATTTAAATGACATAGGGATATTTTCGGTTCCATTATTTCTGATTATCATCAGTGCTGTTTTTGTTGGATTTCTAATGGGGTGTATGACTGAATATGTCAGGGCTGGAAAAACAAGAAGATCTTTAAGGGAAAGAAATAGTAGTCTTGAAGAAAGTAATATGAAATTAAAGAAAATTGAGAAAAATTTGGAATTGGAGGACGATGATATATTGTCACTCCTGAAGAGATAATATGGTTAACATTAAGCTCTGTGGTTTGAGAGAGCCAAGTCATATCAAAACGGCCTGGGAGTTGGGAGCAAAGTATGTGGGAGTTGTTTTTTTTCAGGATTCTCCGAGATCTCTGACAATTGAACATGCAAGACCTCTTTTGAGATATGCCCCGGAAGGTTTAGTTAAGGTAGGATTAGTTGTAAATCCGGATGACGAACTGATTCGATCAATATGTAGCCTTAATTTGAACATGATCCAGCTGCATGGATCTGAAACAATGGAGCGTGTACAACAAATTAAAGATGCAAGTGGATTACCTGTAATTAAAGCAGTCGGTTTAGGGGCAAGAGAGGATCTAACTAAGGTCCATCATTTTGCCAAAGTTGCTGACCAGATATTAATTGATGCAAAGCCAAATGCTAATAGTAATTTGCCTGGTGGAAATGGATTAAGTTTTGATTGGGAACTAATTAAAAATAACTGCTGGAATTTTCCATGGTTTCTGGCTGGAGGCTTGAACGAAAATAATGTAGTGGAAGCCCTCAAGAAAACAGATGCCAGGCAGATTGATCTTTCATCTGGAGTAGAAGATAAGGATGGTAGAAAAGATATTAATAAAATAGTAAAATTCATGCAAAAAGTGAAAGAGTATGAGGAATTCCATAGTGTCAGAAAACAGAATTAATTCTTTTATTGGAGGACCGGATCAGCAAGGTCGTTTTGGAAATTTTGGTGGTAGGTTTGTTTCTGAAACATTGATGCCATTGATACTGGAGCTGGAAAAAGAATATAGCCGAGCTAAAACTGACCAAGATTTCTGGTATCAAATGCATAGCTTTTTGAAAGATTATGTAGGTCGACCAAGCCCATTATATTTTTCCGAAGGGCTAACAAGTCATTTGGGTGGTGCAAAAATTTACTTAAAGAGAGATGAACTCAATCATACAGGAGCACACAAAATAAATAATGTTTTAGGTCAAATTTTGTTAGCTAGGCGGATGGGGAAAACTAGGATTATAGCGGAGACTGGAGCCGGGCAACATGGGGTGGCTACGGCTACAGTGTGTGCTCGATTTGGCCTGAATTGCACTGTATTTATGGGAAAAACAGATGTAGAGAGACAAGCTCCCAATGTTTTCAGAATGAAACTTTTGGGAGCAAAGGTTGTGCCAGTGACTTCTGGACGAGGTACCTTGAAAGACGCAATGAATGAAGCTTTGCGAGACTGGGTAAGTAATGTTGCTGACACTTTTTATTGTATTGGTACCGTGGCAGGTCCTCATCCTTATCCAGCTATGGTTAGAGATTTTCAATCAATTATTGGAAAAGAGGCCAAAGAGCAAATTTTGGAAAAAGAAGGTCGTTTACCTAATAGTTTAGTCGCTTGTATTGGAGGAGGGTCGAATGCTATGGGACTTTTTTATCCTTTTTTGGAAGACAGAGATGTCAAAATGTATGGAGTTGAAGCAGGAGGTAAAGGAGTAGATCATACTATGCAGCATGCTGCATCCTTAACTGGTGGAAAACCAGGCGTACTCCACGGTAACAGGACTTATCTTCTTCAGGATGGTGATGGTCAGATTATTGAAGGACATTCCATTTCTGCAGGATTAGATTATCCTGGTATTGGTCCAGAGCATTCTTATTTACATGATTTAGGTCGAGTAGAATATGTTTCAATAAAAGATGATGAAGCTTTGAGGGCATTTCAGCTATGCTGTGAAAAAGAAGGGATAATACCTGCATTGGAACCAAGTCATGCGCTAGCTTATGTCCAAAAAATTGCACCCAATCTTCCTTCAGATCATATTATGATCATGAATATGTGTGGCCGGGGTGACAAAGACATATTTGTTGTCGCAGATGCCTTGGGATTTGAAATCCAAGATTCATGATAATCAACTAGTTGAGAAAAGTTTTTGACAGCATTCATTAGTGTTTTTTACAAGATAGTTAATTCCGAGGGAGAATTTTGATAAAGCTTGTTTCAAAAGAATTATTTCATCGTTAGAGAATTCACTTAAAACATAATTAGAGACGGCAGATCCTTGTGGTCTACTAACTCCAATTCTAACCCTTAGAAAATCTGGTCCAATTTTCTCATGTATGGATCTCAAGCCATTATGGCCCGCATGACCACCACCCTCTTTTAATTTAATTTTTCCCAGGGAGAGATCTATGTCATCGTGCACTATAATAACGTCTTCTATCTTTATTTTATAAAAATTCAAAACTTCTTGAACAGCAATTCCAGAAAGATTCATGTATGTTAGAGGTTTGAGAAAAACTACTTTTTTGTCTTCTATAGTTTGGAAGTTAATCAGGGATTGGAATTTGTTTTGCCAACTTTGTGAGTTGATCTCATTTGTAATTAAATCCAAGGCCATGAAACCAGAATTATGCCTAGTTTTTTCATATTTGATTCCCGGATTTCCAAGACCTGCAATAAGTTTCATTCAAATTTAATTAACAAGTGAATTTTGGATTAAAGCTATTCCGATTCAGTTTCTTCACTAGTTTCCTCCGTTACCTCTTCTTCTGTACCTTCTTCCAGCTCATCTTCAGCAGAACGAAGTCCAGATGGGGCTTGAATGTTAGCAATAACAAAATCCCTACCAGTGATAGTCGGAGTGGCCCCTGTTGGAAGTTCTATATTAGAAATGTTGATAGTGTCTCCAATTTCAAATTCAATCAGGTCAACAACTAATTCACTAGGAATTTCTTTAGCGTTTACAATCAACTCTACTTCAGGTCTTACAACTGTTAGAACTCCACCCTTCTTGATCCCTGGACAAATACTTTGATTTTCAAAACGTATAGGAATAAACAAATTTATAGAGGCATTTTCTGACAATCTCATAAAGTCAATATGGGTCGGAAGATCTTTAACTATATCTTTTTGAACGTCTCGACAGATCACTTTTTCTTTTTGATTATTAATCCCCAGATCTATTAGTGTAGACATAAACCGACCTTTTTTAAGGAGTCTAAGTAATTCATTGAATTTTACCTTAATAGCTTGAGGAGTTTTCCCCCCACCATATATTATTCCAGGTACAAAATTATTCTTTCTAAGTGCTCTGGCGGCACCTTTCCCCGTTTCATTTCGAGCTTCCACATTTAAGGTAATATTATCGGCCATTTCGTGCTCCTGAGATGCAAAAGATTTAAACAATCATAATTCACGATGCATATAGTACAAAACATTAAGAATTGAAAGGTCTTTCTGATGCTTCATACCATACCAATTTTATTCATCCAACCATGGAGGTTTAATATCGTACTTGATTGAAAGCTCATGTAAACTTTTCGCTGTTTGAGGATCAAGAGGAATTCCTTTACTCATTCTTTGTTCAAAAACTCGCCATTCTTTTTCGCCAGGAACCATCACCTTTCTTTCGGACATTGATTCCGAGGTTCTAATCAAACGGATATATCTATGAATTGCGGAAAGAAAAATTTCTTTCGTTACAAAACTTGTAGGCCTCAGACAAATCACAAATGCACCTAGTTTTCTGGGTGTACTGAAATTTGGTCCCAACATAGAAGGAATATCTGGGCTAAGCCTCATACCTGTTAGAACTGAAGAAAATATTTCTGCTATACCAGCTAGACCCGCACCTTTATATCCAAAATCTGAGCCTCCTAAAGGGGTCAAGGTGTGAGCAATATTTGGATCAGAAGTAATTTCTCCTTGACTATCTAAGGCAACCCCTTTCGTAAGAGATTTCTTCAATGAACGGTGTAGTTCAATCTTATTAAATGGAACCGAACTAGTAGCCATGTCTAGTAACCAAGGATATTCTTGATCTGTTGGGACGGAGACAGCTATCGGATTGGTTCCATGAAATCTTTCAGAACCATCAAATAAGCTAACAAAGCTATCTGAGTTGCCAAAGACAATTGTAATTAGGTCTTGATCTGCTCCATTTTTTGCATAGGCACCGGCTGGTCCAAAGTGCGAACTGTTTGTAATTGCTATGGCCCCTATACCATACTTTGTGGCTAGTTTAACAGCTTCATTAACAGCTTTATAGGTTCCAACTGCACCGTGAGCATTATCGGCATCTAGTACGCCTGTGGATTCACCTTTTTTGGAATAAAATTTGGTTTTTGGGTTCTTATTAATTCTACCTCCTTCAAAAGCTTTTACATAGTGATGAAGTAATCGAACACCGTGACTATCTATACCGTATTGTGATCCATGCATCATAGCATCAACGGTATATTTCACTGTTTCTTGATTAGTGCCAATACTTTTCAAAATTTTCTTACAAAAGACACTTAAATTCTTGTGTTTGACCTTTCGTTGCAAAAAAGAAGACTCCCATAAACTGCTGTTACCGTTTAAAAATATTAGGCCGAGAGATTCTTGTGGCTTAATACTATATAATGTTAGCATATTTTTGGGTGCTAATCCAATAGGCTGGAGGCTAATATGACTGATTTAACAAGGTTAACAACTATTAGCGATTTGCGAAATTTGGCTAGAAGAAGAGTGCCAAAAATGTTTTATGACTACGTTGATTCGGGATCTTGGAGTGAGTCAACTTTGCGTGCCAATACAAGCGATTTTGAATCAATAAAGTTCAGACAGAGGGTTGCGGTGGACATCTCTAATAGAAACACTTCTGTTGATATTTTCGGTGTGAGTTCCAAAATGCCCTGTGCAATTGCGCCTGTAGGTCTTTTAGGTATGCAGCATGCTGATGGAGAAATAATTGCTTCTAAGGTTGCTGAAGATTTTGGAATACCGTTCACGCTTTCTACAATGTCAATTTGTTCAATTGAAGATGTTGCACGGCATGCAAGGGTACCATTCTGGTTTCAATTATATGTTATGAAAGATCATTCATTTTCTAGAAAATTAATTGATAGAGCAAAAGCAGCAGGTTGCTCAGCGCTTATGTTGACGGTTGATTTGCAAATATTAGGGCAGAGACATAAGGACATAAAGAATGGGCTAAGCACTCCTCCTAGGCTAACGGTCAAGAATATTTTGAATTTAATGGAGCATCCAAAATGGTGCTTAAATATGTTGAAAACGCCTCGGAAAAGCTTTCGGAATATTGTAGGCCATGTGGATGGGATTTCTGACATATCAAAATTGTCTGCTTGGGTTTCGGAACAATTTGACCCCAAATTAAGTTGGGGGGATGTAGCTAGGATAAGAGATTGGTGGGGTGGAAAATTTATTATAAAGGGAATAATGGAACCAGAAGATGCTTCTGAAGCTATAAAAATTGGTGCTGACGCCATAGTAGTTTCAAATCATGGTGGACGGCAGCTTGATGAGACCACCAGTTCTATTTCTATGCTTCCCTCCATTGTAAGTGAGGTGGGAGGTAAAGTATCAGTTTGGATGGATGGTGGTATTAGATCGGGTCAGGACATTCTAAAGGCCATAGCACTTGGTGCTGAAAATACGTTAGTAGGAAGGTCTTTTTGCTATGGCATAGGTGCGCATGGTACCGAAGGTGGTAAAAAAGCGTTGAATATCCTGCATCAGGAATTAGATATGACTATGGCGCTGTGTGGTCATAGAGATATTAGGAAGGTAGACCGCTCTATCTTAAAGTTTTAGATTTGTCCTCTAATTCGGGCGGATGGATCAATTGATGGAGTTTACTCTTTACAACACTGCGACTGCAACAATTAATGCATGGTATTAGGGTCATATCAATCCGGCTGAGACAGAATTTTCTAGAACTAGGATTAGCTTCTAAAGCTTTTTAGAGAACGGTAATACTTCTCGAATTTTACTAATACCAACAGTGAATTCCCCACAGTATGATTAGCATCTGGGTGTTTAGGTTGTACTTTTAAGGCTGCTGAGCAAAGGCGATTTGCCTATTGTATCTGGCCAATTTCATGAGCTTCCATGCCCTTCTTTAAAGCTTGCTTTAGGGTCAGTTCAATAGTGCAGCTTTTATAAGGGCAAATTAAAACAAAACAAGGCAGGTTGTTTAATACAAAACCATGAACTGTACGATTAAACTACGTCCATATAAAAATCAATATTTGTAATATCTCCAACTCACATTGTTAACGCTTTCAAGGTATGGTTAGGTAAGTGTCGATAAGGAGTGCAGTGAGGATGCTCATTCATTAGCTATGTATTCGGCTAACGATAAGGCTGAAGTAAGACCAGGAGATTCTATTCCAAACAAATTTATTAAACCCGGAATATTGTGCACTTCGGTAGTTTGGATTACAAAATCTTTGTTAAAATGTTTTTTTGAACCTAATTTTGGTCTTATTCCAGCGTAAATAGGGCGTAGATAATGACAATCACATTTGGGCCAAAATTTTTTTATTTCCCTAAAAGCATTGGTAGTTCTTTTCTCATCCAGTCTATAATCTTCTTGTTCCACCCATTCAGTATCTGGACCGAACCTTCCATCCAAATTCATATCTAGGGTAAAATGTATACCTAAGCCTTCATTATTAGGCAGAGGGTAGATTAGATGTGAAAATGGCAAGCGAGTTTTGTATCCAAAGTAAGTACCTTTGCAAAAAATGGTGTTTTCTTGACAAGCTGCGGGAAAGCCTATGATCGAGTTTGTTAAAGAAACGGAATCTAGACCAGCAGAGTTTATCAATTTCTTTGCTGAAATTATTACCGAGTTTTTTAAAATGCATTCTATACCGTTATCCGTAGGAAAAAAATTCTCAAATTGGTGATTAAATACTACTGTACCACCTTCTTTTTGTAAGTCGATCAGCATTGCATTCATGCAAGCATGGCTGTCTACTATTCCGGTATTAGGTGACCAAATTGCATTAATGCCTTTAATCTCGGGTTCTAATTTCTTCAACTCCTTTTCATCTATGAGACAAAGTTCGGTGCACCCATTCGACAAACCATTCTTATAGATTTTCTGAAGATTATCCTTCTGATGATGGTCTGTCTGGACTATTAGTTTCCCAATCTTTTTGTGTGGGATCATCTTATCTTTACAATACTCATATAGTAGGGTCATGCCTCTCCTACAAAACTTTGCTTTTAGAGAATTTGGGGGATAATAAATTCCTGCATGTATAACTTCACTATTTCGAGAACTAATGCCTTGTCCAAATGTTGGGTTTTTTTCAACTAAAAGAACCTGCAAGCCCTTTTTAGCATGTGCTAATGAAACTGCTATTCCAATAATGCCAGCACCAATGACTACTACATCAAAATGATATTTTTCAGGTCTCATCACAATTTTTGTTATTTAAATCTCTCAAATTTCTTCTATGCTTTTGTTTTGTAAAGAAATTGACCACAAGGGACCTCATTTCCTCAAAAGATGGGATTAATTAATTTAGTAGTGCACGGCTCTGGCTAGAGACTTAATATAATTCTTAATATCATCTATGGAATTTTCTTTTTCTATAAGATCAATTATTGCAGATCCTACAACCACACCATCTGCTATTTTCGCTACCTTTTTGGCATCTGACGGTGTTTTTATTCCAAACCCGACGCACATTGGTAGATGGGTTTTACCTTTTATTCTCGTTACTTCTCTTTCAACTTCTTTAACATTCAAGTTGCTGGCTCCAGTAATACCTGCAACTGAAACATAATAAATAAAACCAGAAGTATTTTTCAAAACAGTGGGAAGTCTAGTCGGACTTGTTGTTGGGGTGGCAAGTCTTATAAAATCTAAACCTGCTTTTTTCGCAGGCAGGCATAGTTCGCTATCCTCTTCTGGAGGTAAATCAACGATGATTAAGCCGTCTACTCCAGCCTTTTTGGCGTTCGCCAAAAACTTTTCAACTCCCATAGAATAAATTGGATTATAATAACCCATTAGAACTATTGGTATCTGCTCATTTTTCATCCTTATATTTTTCACCAAATCTAAAACTTTAGTTAGTGTAGTGCCTGAATCAAGGGCTCTTTGCCCAGCTTTTTGTATTGCTGGCCCATCGGCCATGGGATCGGTAAAAGGCATTCCTATTTCTATGATGTCTACCCCCAGTTTAGGTAATTCTATCATGATTTTCAGAGATGTGGGTAAATCAGGATCCCCAGCCATTAGAAAGGTTACAAATGCAGAAGAATTATTTTTCCGAAGTTCTTTAAACTTAGCTTCAATTCTTGACATTGGATCTCTTTCCTTATTAAAGCACAGCTAGTATTCTCATACTTTAGTGAGTTCAATTTGGATCAACTTTAGTGGAATTTTTTAAAGTATTAAAGGGTATAGTGAAGAAAATTAATTTTTAACTTTCGGTTTGTGAGGTATAAAAATGGGATTCAAAACTGGAATTGTTGGTCTTCCAAACGTTGGAAAATCAACCTTATTTAATGCACTCACAAGAA
This sequence comes from Paracoccaceae bacterium, assembly GCA_029243395.1. Lineage (GTDB taxonomy): Bacteria > Pseudomonadota > Alphaproteobacteria > Rhodobacterales > Rhodobacteraceae > CACIIZ01. The sequence continues at coordinate 80,535 of JAQWSE010000007.1, forward strand.
CCTCAAGCGCACAAACAGCTAATTTTCCTTTTTGCACAATAGATCCAAATGTTGGTGAAGTTCCTGTGCCAGATGGACGTTTACAAAAACTTTCTAAAATTGCTTCTTCAAAAGTTGTTATCCCTACTAAAATGACATTTGTTGACATTGCTGGAATCGTAAGAGGAGCTTCTCGAGGAGAAGGGTTAGGCAATAAGTTTTTGGCTAATATAAGGGAGTGTGATGCAATCATTCATGTTTTACGTTGTTTCCAAGACTCTGAAGTAACTCATGTATCAGGTAAGGTCGATCCTGTTGCAGATGCAGCCATAATTGAGACAGAATTATTGTTGGCTGACCTAGAAAAGGTAGAAAAGAAAATTACTTCTATAGAAAAAAAGGCTAATAGTGGGGACAAAGATCTAAAGAAATCCCTGAGGGTTTTTGAAAAGATTTTGAAGGGTATTAGTGACGGAGTACCAGCTAGAGCAATCCAATTTGAAGAGGAAGATATTTTCATTGTCAATTCCCTTCAATTATTAACTTTTAAACCGATTCTGTATGTTTGTAACGTTTCAGAGAATTCAGCTGCAAATGGTAATGAGTTTTCAAGTAAGGTTCAAGAACTTGTAAATTTTAGAAATGCCAAGATGGTTATTATTTCTGCTGTCATTGAAGAAGAAATTAGTAAGTTAGAAGATTATGATGATGCTAGATTATTTCTTGAGGATTTAGGATTAGAGGAGCCCGGTTTGAATAGGATAATAAACTCAGGGTATGACCTTCTCAATTTGCAAACTTTTTTTACTGTTGGTCCTAAAGAGGCCCGTGCTTGGACCATACCGAAGGGCGCATTAGCACCTGAAGCTGCTGGAAGAATACATAGCGACTTTGAAAAGGGATTTATTAGGGCTGAAATAATTTCCTACGAAGATTATATTGAATATGATGGGGAGCAGGGTGCAAAGGAGGCAGGAAAGATGAAAATAGAAGGCAAATCTTATTTGGTTCACGAAGGTGATATAATCCATGTCTTGTTTAACTTATAGTGGAGCCTAGTTTTGCTTAAAGATTCCATTTTCATATGTTATACTCTTTAAATATAAACCTTGTGGTGGAGCTAGAGACCCACACTTTTTTCTGTCCATAGATTCTAAAATAAACTTCATGTATTCTGGTTCCCATTTGTGGGAACCCACTTTCTCTAAACTGCCTACAATACTTCGAACTTGATTATGTAAGAAACTTTTCGCTTTACATTCGATCACTATAAGTCGTCCATTTGGCAAATCTTTTTCCTTGAATGAAATGCTGTCGATCGTCCGGATAGGTGAATTAGCCTGACAAATAGATGATCTGAAAGTAGTAAAATCATGAGTACCAATCAAATGCTTAGCAGCAACTTCCATTCTATTGAGGTCCTGAGGTCTATTTAGATGCCAGAATCTATTTTTCTGAAGGGTTAGTGGAGCTCTTCTTATCAGTAATTTATATTCATAAATTCGAAATTTTGCTGAGAATCTAGAATGAAAATCTGCATCTACTATACCTACTTCTAAGATTGAAATGGCAGTCTTTTTTAAGAAGAAATTCATAGCTCCTTGTATTTTTTCTGGCAACCATTTTTTTTCTAAGTCAACGTGTGCGACTTGTCCTAATGCATGCACCCCAGTATCAGTTCGACCAGATCCAGAGACATTAACGGAGTGGCCCAAGAATTTTGAAAACGCTAATTCTATTTCACCCTGTATTGTTTTACAGTCTAACTGTTTCTGCCATCCGTGATAAGCGGTGCCATCATATTCAATCTTAAGGGCGTATCTCTTCATGATTTTTTAAATAGTTTTTTAATCCGTTTTTAAGTATGCTTTTTATGCTAACTATACAATATATTTTAGATTATATTGTTGAACAAATTTTCAAATATAGTTTCTTATATAGCTTTGAAACAATTTGTGATGGTAAGCTAACTGAATAATTGATTTACATGAATAATTAAAAGCTTTATAGGCCTTCAATATCATTTTTTAGCGTGAAAGATTGAGTAGAGATGTCTGAAGAAGAATTTGACTTTAAGAATACCTTGCTTTTACCGAGTACAGAATTTCCCATGAGAGCATCGTTACCCAAAAGAGAGCCAGAATGGTTAGCACATTGGAACAAGCTTGGTATTTATAACAAATTAAGAAATCTTGGTATCAATCGAGAGTCCTTTGTTCTGCATGACGGACCTCCTTATGCAAATGGACATCTGCACATAGGCCATGCTCTAAATAAGATCCTAAAGGACTTCATTGTTCGGAGTCAGCAGATGTTAGGATTTGATTCAAGGTATGTTCCTGGTTGGGATTGCCATGGTTTACCAATCGAGTGGAAAATTGAGGAAGAATTTAGAAAAGAAGGCAAGAATAAGGATGAGATCCCAGTCAATGAGTTGAGAAAAAAATGTCGGGATTTTGCTTCAGAATGGGTTGATATACAGAGAAAAGAATTTCAAAGATTAGGAATAACAGGTGATTGGGAAAATCCTTATAAGACAATGGATTTTAGTTCAGAAGCAAGAATAGCAGCTGAGTTTATGAAGTTTATTGCTACTGGTACGATCTATCAGGGATCTAAGCCAGTAATGTGGTCTCCAGTGGAAAAAACTGCCTTAGCAGAGGCAGAAATAGAATATAAAGAACATGATAGTAAAACAATCTGGGTAAAATTTCCGATAGAATCGGGTCGATATACTGGGTGTTCAATAGTTATTTGGACTACCACGCCTTGGACTTTGCCGTCAAATAAAGCTGTGTCTTTTAATGAAGGTATTTCGTATAGCCTGTATGAAGTTAAGGAAACAGAAAATGAATGCTGGTTGTCTATTGGTGAGCGAGTTGTACTCGCTGATAAACTCTCAGATGCAAGTTTAAAGCAAGCCAGGGTTATTGTAGCAGATAAGGTAGAGAAAGTAGAATCTAAAGAGTTAAAAGGAACCAAACTTAGACATCCGTTCAGTGTGGACATTGATGCACAAGGGTTTTGGGATTATGAGATTCCATTAATTGAAAGCAGCTTTGTGACTGAAGAAACAGGGACAGGTTTTGTTCATATGGCTCCTAGCCATGGAGCTGAAGATTATGAGGAATTTGTGAAAAGAGGATGGACTGATAGGTTGACCCACAATGTTGGAGAAGACAGTTCTTTTTCAGAGAAGATACCATTTTTTGGTGGATTAGAAATCTTTAACAAGAAAGGAAAGGAAGGGAAGGGAAATGAAGCTGTAATTCAGAAACTTGTAGAACTAAATGCGTTGATGGCTAGGGGCCGACTAAAGCATTCCTATCCACATAGCTGGAGATCCAAGGCACCATTAATTTTTAGAAATACAAATCAATGGTTTGTTTCTATTGACAAACAGTTATCTAAGACCAAGTCCAAATATGGAAATACAATAAGGACGCGAGCCTTGAGGTCAATCGATGAGTTAGTGCAGTGGGTGCCCAAAAGTGGTAGAAACAGACTTTATTCTATGATTGAAAGTAGACCAGATTGGGTTCTGTCTAGACAAAGAGTTTGGGGAGTTCCTTTGACATGTTTTGTTAGAAAGAATGGGAACCCATCTGATCAGGATTTTATACTTTGTGATGAAAAAGTAAACAAACGCATCATCGAGGCTTTTGAATTGGAAGGTGCAGATGTATGGTTTGAATCTAATGCAAAAGAGAGATTTCTAGGTGGACTATATGATTCAGGGGATTTCATAAAAGTGGATGATATTTTAGATGTTTGGTTTGATTCAGGTTCTACTCATTCTTTCGTACTGAAGGATCGTGAGGATGGGAAATGGCCGGCTGATTTATACTTGGAAGGAACAGACCAACATCGAGGTTGGTTCCATTCATCTTTGCTTCAGGCTTGTGGTACGGAAGGAAGAGCCCCTTATAATAGCGTTCTGACCCATGGTTTTACTTTGGATGAAAATGGGATGAAAATGTCCAAGTCGCTAGGTAATACCGTCAGCCCAGATGAAATAATTCGCCAATATGGTGCAGATATTTTGAGGCTATGGGTTGCCCAATCAGATTATACTAGTGACCTAAGGATAGGTTCTGAGATTTTGAAAGGTGTGGCAGATAGTTATAGAAGGTTACGAAATACTATGCGTTTCATGTTAGGGTCTTTAGGACAATTATCAGAAGTGCCTTCAGTAGAGTTTTTTGATCTTCCAGACCTTGAAAAATGGGTTTTACATAGATTGAGCCAGTTGGATGACTTGGTAAGAAATGGTTATGGGACATATTCATTTCAGCTTGTTTTTCAACAACTGTTTCAGTTTTGTACAGTTGATCTCTCCTCATTTTACTTTGATATCCGAAAAGATACCCTATATTGCGAACCTGTAGAATCTCCTACAAGAGTCGCCTCTATATTCACGTTAGATCTTGTTTTTCGAAGACTTGTTACTTGGTTCGCCCCTATCCTTCCTTTCACAATGGAGGAAGTATGGCTAAATCGATTCCCAAATGATGAAAAATCTATTCACCTGGAAGATTTCCCAGAAACTCCTTCAACCTGGTTAGATGAGAATCTGGCAAAAAAGTGGGATATAATCAGGAACGTACGAGGATTGGTGACAGCTGCAATAGAACTTGAGAGACAAGAGAAGAGAATTCGATCTAGTTTAGAGGCTCATGTTATTATTAATGTGAATGACAAAAATATTTTGCAAGTTATTGAGTCAGTAGATTTTAGTGAAATTTGTATAACTTCCGATTTGGAAATTAATCTATGTAAAGATTTACTAAAGGAGGATAGTTCCTTAGAACATTCTGTGACCATTAAGGTCATGCAGGCTAAAGGAGAAAAGTGTAACCGTTGTTGGAAGTATTCTCTTTGCTGTGAAAACTTTGCCGGTAGACTAGTTTGCCCCAGATGTTCCTCTGTTTTAGATCGCAAGAAATTGCAAGCAAATACTAATTAAGCTTTGGGGTGGGTTTCTTTATAGACTTTCATCAACCTCACTTCATCAACATCAGTATAAATCTGAGTTGAAGTCAAAGAGGTGTGTCCAAGTAACTCTTGTATTGTGCGAAGATCTCCTCCTGCAGACAACAAATGTGTCGCAAAAGAATGTCTTAGAGCATGAGGTGTAGCTGTTGCAGGTAAACCCAATTGTAGTCGCAAATTACATATTTCTTTCTGGATAATTCTAGGGTTCAATTTTTTCCCCCGTTTTCCCAAAAATAGATGATCACCTTCCGTTTTTCGAAATGGGCATAGTTGGATATATTTATCTATATATGTATTGATAATTGGTAAAATAGGGATGATTCGTTCCTTATTTCCTTTCCCTAGAACCTTTATGATTTCAGGAAAGGGATAATTCTTACGTTTGAGATCAAGAGCTTCTGAAATTCTTAGTCCACAACCGTAAAGGAGTGCTATTACAGCAGTGTTTCTTGCTGCTAACCATGGGGTGGTGGTGTTGGCTGATGCCAGGGAAAGCATTTTAATAGCGTCAACTTTGGATATTGGTCTAGGAAGTTTTTTCTCCTTACGTGGACTTTGGATACTGAAAACAGAAGAATTTTCAAGGCCTTTTTTCTCATTAAGCCAATTGTAGAATTCTCTTACAGATGAGATGTATCTCGTGATAGATTCTGTACTGGTACCAAACTTTCTTTCATCTGCGAGCCAGGAGCGAAAATCAATTGGTGTAAGGTTTTTGAGTGAATGAAGAGAAATCTTGTCACCTAAATGAGATTCAATAAACATTAAAAAAAATTTTACATCTCTCGAGTAAGATTCGATTGTATTTAAACTATATCTCTTGAATTCATAGGCAAAATTCCTCCATTCTTTGAGTAGTGATAGGCCTGGCTCTGAAAGATATTGGTTTCTCTTATTCATCAATTGATCTCTGTTTTATTAAGAAGTGGTAGAGTTGATGAGATATTACTTTAGCTAGAATGTTGAGGTAATCTGTTTTGTTATTTTGATTAAACGTTTGTTCATTTTCTGACCCTAGTAATAAAACGGCTTGATCATCTTTTCTCAGATAAGTTTTTAATGACAGTAAAGCCTCAGAAAAAATTTTTGCATCCTGTGATTTAGAGTCATTAGCCTTCAGAATATTTTTTTTGTCTGAACGTAATGAAACAATCTTTTTTGTTGATAGTTTTGCTGATCTCAATAATTTTATCATCTCAAGTTTGCTAAGAGGTTTCCAATTTTGATGTTCCACTTCAGGTAATGAATTGTCATATATAAACAATTTAACTTCGGAAGCCTGTAGGATTTTTCCTATGTCCGTGTCGAGGGCATCTAACAAGCCCAACAAAGTTTTTTGGTCAAGGATATTGATTATGCATCTATGTAGATTTGAAACACCTAAAAAGTTTTCATAGGCAGCAGAAATAGCGGAATTATGAGATTTTGAAAGATTTTCAAGATCCAAATTTGTTTTTTGCACAATAACATCTCGTATATCCACTACTTTGTCAGAATCATATTTTTTTTCTGCGATAACTAAGTGCTTCAGTAGCTCGCTATCATGTAGAATCCATTTAGGATTATTGAAAATAGCTTTTCTTAATTTTTTAGGTATTTTTGTTTCAGCAGGCATCATTTGCTTTTCAAAATCTTCAGTTTTAAATTGGGAAAATCAAAGTATTTTCTGACCGGACTTTTCCCAATCAGCATTAAAGGTTTCCAGACCTTTATCTGTCAGATGGTGGTTGGCTAAACCATGGAATAGATTTGGCGGTATTGTAGCTATATCGGCACCTGCCATCGCACTTCGGGTAATGTGATTCTTTGTTCTAATTGATGCGGCCAAGATTTTTGTGGTAAAGCCATAATTAGTATAAATAGTTCGGATTTCACGAATAAGGTCAGTTCCATCGATATTTGAATCGTCTAAACGGCCTATAAATGGACTAACATATGTAGCTCCCGCTTTAGCTGCCAGTATTGCTTGTGTAGAAGAAAAACATAAAGTGACATTTACCGGGATCTTATTTTTTGACAATATTTTACAAGCTTTGATTCCTTCCCAGGTCATTGGCAATTTTACTACGACGTTACTGGCTATCTTTGCTAGTTCGAAACCTTCCTCTACCATCTTTTCATTTGAATTGGATATGGCTTCTACACTTACTGGGCCTTTTGTAATCTCACATATATCAGTAACTAATTCTCGAAAAGGTTTTTTAGACTTGTATATTAATGATGGGTTCGTGGTTACTCCATCAATTATGCCCAATTCATGAAATTTTGAGATCTCCTGAGTTTCAGCCGAATCTAGAAAAAAATCCATTGTTTATTTACCCTTCAGTCCAAGTTCGTTCCGTTGTACATTTTGAGAATTGATTTGGTTATTTGTCATCAACCTACCTTAAAATGGTGTTTTATAGAAATAAATATTTATGCTTGATAAAAAATCTTTCCAACATAGTAGTACACTGTTTTTAGAGGAGGGTGATACAGCAACTGTAGTAACCACGCAAAGGGGACCAGAATTCCTTCATTATCTAGTTCCCAAGGGTGGTGTAACCTTAGGAGCAATTGTTAATGTACCTGTAAAAAGCAAGATTGTTTTAGGAGTTGTTTGGTCTAATGGACAGTCTTTGCAGACTTCTTACAAAAAGAAAAGAATTAGCAACGTACTTGATTTGCCTAGTTTAAAGATTGAAGTTCGAAACTTTCTTCAAAAGAGTAGCGAGTACTACCTTTTCCCATTAAATACGGCCTTAAGGCTTTGTTTAAACCCAAACTTAAATTTAGAGAAATCCTATTCAAAGTACATTTATCAAATTGGCCCCGAAAAAGTTGTGAGGCTTACCTCGCAAAGGAAAAGAGTATTGGATGTTCTTTCTTCTATGAGAGATGAGCCAATAGATAAGTTAGAGTTGAAAACTCAATCCAATGTAAGTGATTCTGTAATAAGGGACTTAGAAAAGAAAAGTTTGCTAACTAAAACTTTAGTTCCTATCAAGAATAATTTCGCTACAATTCAAGTAACATTTAGCACTACTTTGTCTAAGTTCCAGAAAAAGGTTTCTAACGAATTACGTTCAAAAGTAAAATCTAAATCTTATTCAACTACGATGCTGAAAGGAGTGACCGGCTCAGGAAAGACCGAAGTCTATATGGATGCAATAGCAGAAGCCATATTATTAGGACAACAAGTCCTCGTAGTTTTTCCTGAAATTAGTCTTTCGACGACATTTGTTGAAAGATTACGAAAGAGATTTAAATCTGGCTTCGCTGAGTGGCATTCCTCAATTTCAAAAAAAGAAAAGAAAAGAATCCTTAATTCTGTCCTTGATGGTTCATTAAAACTTGTTTTTGGTGCACGATCAGCAGTTTTTTTGCCTTTTTATGACTTGGGTTTAGTGATAGTCGACGAAGAGCATGATTCTTCATACAAACAAGAAGAAGGTATTAGGTATCATGGTAGAGATATGGCCGTCCTCAAAGGATTTTATTCTGAGGCTACTGTCATTTTAGTATCAGCAACACCGAGTCTGGAAACCTGGGTGAATGTGCTTGAAAGAAAATATAAAGGTAACATTCTTCCAGAAAGATTTGGAAATGCAAGCTTACCAAAAATTAGTTTAGTGGATTTGAGAACAAACGGTCGTGAAAGAAATAGGTGGATCTCAAAAGAAATAGTTGAAAAAATTAGTTTGAAAATCAAGAAAAAACAACAATCGTTGTTGTTTCTGAATCGACGAGGATACACACCAGTAATGGTCTGTGAGAGTTGTTTCCAAATGCTAAAATGTGATAATTGTGATGCAAAACTTGTAGAACACAAATTGTTTCAAGCCCTTCTTTGTCATCTTTGCGGAGCAAGGTATCAATCACCTAAAATATGTCCATCATGCCGGAATGAATGTAGTTACATGCCAATAGGTCCGGGTATAGAAAAAATAGAAGAAGAAACCAGATCATTATTTCCTGATGCGCGTATTGAACTACTTTCCTCTGATCATTATAGATCTTTGGAACATTTGAAAGAATGTTTTAGGCGAATTACGTGCGGGGAAATTGATATAATAATCGGTACTCAGTTAATATCGAAAGGTCACAACTTTCCATTCTTAAGTTTCGTAGGAGTCATTGACGTTGATCTTGCCCTCAAAGGGGATGATATTCGAGCAGGAGAAAATACTTTTCAGCTTTTGAGGCAGGTGATTGGTCGGGCAGGAAGATTTGAGATTTCTGGTGAAGCTTGTATCCAAACCTATTTTCCGGAGGATCCAGTTATGAAAACCCTATGTTCTGATGATGATGAAAAATTTATGACATCCCAAAAGAATTTAAGAAAAAATGCAAGGGTACCTCCCTTTGGAAGAATGGTAGCATTGATTGTTTCAAGTTCCACCCATGAGGCGGCAATGAATTTTGCCAAGGATCTTACTAAAGAGATTCTTCCTTTGCAGAAATATGATGTGGAAATATATGGACCCGCCGATGCTAGAATATCAAAAATTCGAAAGAAATATCGGGTGAGAATTTTACTTAAGGCTCCCAAGACGCTTTCAATTCAGCCATTGTTAAAGAATATTCTAGAGAAGAGAAAACCGCCTAGAGCAATATATTTGACTATTGATGTGGACCCTATAAACTTCTACTAACCCTTGTAAAAGAATTTTATATTTCATTTTCTACTAAAAAGTCATATAGAGCTATGCACCTTTTTTTTAATGAATACTAGCGAGTAATGCATAAAAAAGGTTCGACATAAAATCGAATCTTGGTATTGCAACCCCTCAATTTATAAAAGGGATTAGTGTTGGCACAGTAGAAGATTGAGTGAGGGTGATAGATAAGATGAGATATTTCATGGGGATAAAAAATGCCATTTAAACACGTTGCCTTACTGGGATTAGGTTTAATAGCATCCTCTATTGCTTTAGCATTAAGAGAGAGGTTTCCAGAAATAAAAATAACAGGCTTTTCCAGGTCTGAAAAAACCCGTAAAAAGGCTAAGAAAATTGGCTTTTGCCAAGTACATGATATCGTGGAGAACTGTGTTTCGGAAGCAGATCTAGTCATCATTTGTGTGCCTGTTGGAGCAATGAAAGATACAATGAAGATAGCTGTTCCCCATCTGGCTAAAGGGGTAGTGGTTAGTGATGTAGGTTCAGTTAAGGCTAGTGTTATCAAAACAATAAATACCATCATCCCAAAAGGAATTCCTTTTGTTCCAGCTCATCCTATTGCCGGGACCGAAAATTCGGGTCCAGAAGCAGGTTTCTCAACCTTATTTAATGGTCGTTGGTGCATATTAACACCCACTACCCAGACTCCCATTGAGGCAACTAAGAAGGTGAAGAAATTTTGGGAGTCATTAGGTGCTCAGGTTAAGGAAATGGATGCTAATCATCATGATTTGGTGTTGTCTGTAACTTCTCATGCGCCTCATTTGATAGCTTTTACAATGGTAGGCGTGGCTGATGAATTTTCAAAGGTTACCAAATCAGAAGTAATCAATTATTCTGCAGCAGGATTTCGTGATTTTACTAGGTTGGCTGCTTCTGACCCTGTTATGTGGCGAGACATATTCATTAATAATAAAGATGCTGCTTTGGAAATCTTGGGTCGATTTACTGAGGAACTATTCGCATTGCAGAGTGCCATTAGACGAAAAGACAGTAAATTTTTGCAAGAATACTTTGAAAGAACCCGCAAGGTCCGACGTAGTATAATAGAAGCAGGTCAAGATACACCTAAGGAAAATTTTGGCCGAGAAGGATGACAAAATAATTTGTTATTTCTATTATTCTATTATTTTAATCTGACTTTTGTTGCTAAGATTTTCCACCCAATTTAGCGATAAACTTGAGAGGAATAAAGGAGTTCTCTTAATACTGATGGCAGAGTATGAAGATCTTTCTCAATATCAAGGTTTGTCTTAATTACCTCCAAGGTAACCTGAGTATTAGAGCCAGTTCTAGTTATTGTTTCTCCAAGAAAGGGTATTTTATTGAGGTCTAATAATTCAGTGAGGTTTCTTGAAAGAACAAAAGTAAAAGTCATATTTTTGTGTTTTTCTGTGGATTCATTGTCGAATCTAGTAACGTAAAGCTCCTGAATTTTTATAAAAACCTCACGATGTTTAAGAGATTTTTTCTTTATAAATCTTGTGGCAAATATTAGATCTTTGATGGTTAGCAAATCTTTTCCATTCATATGAGTAATTAGGTTTTTCCCATGAAGGGTGAATGTTCCGCTTTTTATAGAAATACTTATGTCTAAGGTGCCGTTTGGAACTTCTAACATATTATCGCCAATCCTTAGTCGTACAGGAGGGTTAATACTAAGAATGTATTTGTCAGAATTGTAGATTAAGGACATGACTAGAATTCTATTTACTTTGAAATCATTTCGGCCATTCCTTTCTGTAATTTCAAGTTCTTGAATTTCTGTATCGGTTCTATTTGGGAACCCGCTAGTTCTTAAAGCATAGCTGGTTTCAAAATTTAGCTTACTACTACTGTGTAACTGCTCCGCTATCAGTTTTTCTTGAATGGATACTTTTTCTCTCCAAAAAATTGTCGCAAGGATTGTCAGGATCAAGAATACGCTTATAGAGAATTTTAACATAATGGCTTTAGGTTTTTAAATTTGGAGATATATTGGGTGTCAAAAGATTATATATGTGTCAATTGAAAATAATTATTTGGTGAATACAGGTATTTTTTTTAATATAATGTATTAGAATCTTCAATTATCTAAATAAAAAGATAGTTTTTTGGGGATCTTAATCGTTTTAAATGGAGGAAGTTTGATAAACCAGAGGCCGTTAGAATTCAGTCAGCCCACGAGACAAACTGGACTTATGATTCTTGTTCTAGTCGCTGTTTCGCTTGTGGCTTATTTGTTATTTCCAGCTGTAGCCCCTATTTTCTTATCATCCCCATATTTGAATGGATTCATCCTAAGTGTTTTCTTTCTAGGCGTCTTAGCATGTTTTTGGCAGGTATATATTTTAGTAAGTTCAGTTTACTGGATTGAAGGTTTTGTTTCTGAGCGTCCAGGTCACGAGTTTGCAAAACCGCCCCGAATTCTTGCATCATTGGAAGCTTTGTTACGCGACAAGAAATCTCGAAGAAATATTAATGCTTTGTCAGCAAGATCAATACTGGACTCTGTAGCTACTCGGTTAGATGAAGTTAGAGATATAACTCGATATATAGTGAATTTACTCATCTTCTTGGGTTTGTTGGGAACCTTTTATGGGTTGGCGACCACGGTTCCAGCTGTGGTTGAAACAATCAAGTCTCTTGCTCCAAAAGAAGGACAAACTGGCCTAGATGCTTTTGAGGGTTTGATGAGCGGACTAGAATCACAGTTGGGGGGAATGGGAACTGCATTTGCCTCCTCCTTACTTGGTTTAGCTGGGAGTTTGGTGGTTGGACTTCTCGAATTGTTTGCGGGTCATGGGCAGAATCGTTTTTATATGGAGCTGGAAGAATGGCTTTCGTCGATAAGTAAGATAGGACAAAGTTCATATGAAACTGACCAAGTCATTGAAGAAATAGGAAGCTCAAAATCTCAAGAAATGTTTTTCAATAAGAAAATGGGATATCTGGTCGACTTGTTGGAAAATCATGAGGCACATGCAGTCAATACTCAAATTAAAGTAGGTGAGTTAATAAAGACAATTGAGTCGAGAATTTCAAATTTTGGAACTAAGGGAAGTAAATTTCTAGACCAACAAATTGATGGGTCAGTGAATTTGGGTTCTTTGATTCAAAATCAAGAAAATCTAGTAACTCTAATTAGAAGTTATATAGAGATAGAGAATAATTCTGATACTGAGTTTAGGGCTAGGATTAGGAATATTGATGTACAGTTGGCGAAGATTTTTGATGAGTTAGCTTCTGGGAGGCAGGAAAACTTAACCGAGCTACGGGAAGACTTAGCACTTTTATCGAATGCTATTTTGAAACTGGCTAATGCCAGCGATAGAAAACAAAAAGAATAGCGCAGCCATGGCATTATTACGTCGATCTGGTAATAGATTTACAACAAATATTTGGCCTGGTTTTGTAGATGCGATGACAGCATTATTGCTTGTACTTATGTTTGTACTATCCATTTTCATGATTATTCAGACAGTGTTTAGGGAAAAAATTTCTGGCCAAGAGTCAGAATTGACCAAGCTGGAAGCTGAGGTTTCACAGCTAATTGCAGATCTAGGAGGGCAGAAAGAGCGATATCAGAAACTAAACTCCACCAACTTACTAATTAAGCAAGAGTTGGAAATGCAAAGGGAAATAACTCTTGATAGGTCTCAAAGACTTAAGAATGCTCTAAAGAATTTGGATTTGGCAAGTGTCAAAATATCTGATTTTGAAGTCAGAGTAGCAAGTCTTATAGCTAGAAGAACTCAATTGCTTACCCAAATTGAACAAAGAGACAATCGCTTAAAAAAGGAAGTGTCCAGATTGGAAGCCTCCAAGTTAGCCCTAGCTTCAGCTAGGGAAGAGATTGATGCAGAAAAAGAAACAGCTCGGTTAGCGGCAGCTAAGACAGAAGCTTTGGAGGCCATGGTTAAAGGTTTAACATTAAATTTAAATGAATTAGGGAAGGAAAAGAAAGAACTTCAAAGCATTCTAGATCAAAAAGATCTGGCTTTGGTGCTAGCTTATGAAAATCTTAAAGAAACAAAAGAAAGACTTACTTCATCAGAAAGAGAAAGCTTGATTAAGCAGGCGGCCATCGAAAATTTGAAAAATCATGTGATAGCTAAATCAGAATTAGTAGCAGATTCTTCGAGAAAAATAGTTCGACTTGAAGAAAATTTAGAGGAAACAAACTTTGCAAGAACTCAATTGATCAAAGATTTAGAGAGTAAAGAGAAGGAATTATCAGATAAGGAGGAAGAACTTTTATTAGAAACGATAGCTAAAGAGAAGTTAAGGAAGCAATCAACTGAAAAATTGGATGAATCTGAAAGACAGATATTAGTTGAAAAATTAGCGTTGCAAGAAATGCGAAGAAATTTAGCTGAATCACGAGAAGAACTTGAGTTAGCGACTCTATCTCTTGAAGAAGAAAGAAGAAGGGCGCTAGATAACTTAGAATTAATAGCTGCTTCCGAGACAGCAAAGAAAATGATGGAAGAGAGCAATATTAATTTAGTCAGAGACAAAAATTTACTTAAATCGCAATTGGTAAGAACTTCAGATCTTTTAAAAATTAGGGAGTCCGCAATTTCTAAGCTCCGATCTCAAGTGCTGTCCAATGAAAGCAGCCAAAAGCTTTCTCTTGAACGGGTCAAAAACTTAAATGAGGAAACAATTTCTTTGGCTAACCAGTTAAATGAATTACAGAATCTTTTGGAAGATTATGAACAAAAAGATATTGAAACAAAGGCGCAGGTAGAGAATTTGGGGGGTCGCTTAAATGCCGCTTTAGCTCAAGTTGTTTTAGAACAGAAAAAGAGTGCAAAGTTAGAGGCAGAGAGGCTTAAAAAATTAGAAGCCGAAGCTCAGGAACTAAAGAATTACCGGTCTGAATTTTTTGGTAATTTGCGACAGATATTAGGAACCAATAAAGGTGTCAAAATTGTTGGGGATCGGTTTTTGCTTCCATCTGAAATCTTATTCAACAGTGGTTCGGATGAACTTGAAGTAACCGGAATGCGTGAGTTGGCACAAATTGCAATTGTTATTAAGAAAATTCTGGAAGATATTCCAGAGAACATAGATTGGATTCTTAGGGTAGATGGACACACTGATAAAACTAAGTTTTTATCTGAAGTTAATTTCAAAGATAATTGGGAGTTAAGTCAGGCAAGAGCATTGTCTGTGGTAAGATATTTTGTTTATCAGGAAGGCTTGCCTGCAAGGCGTTTTGCTGCTGCCGGATTTGGTGAATTCCAACCTATTGATCTGGGTGATACTGAGGATTCTCTAGCCCAAAACCGAAGAATAGAAATTAAGCTAACAGAGCGATAGTCCGCTTAGAGCTTTTGAAAACCTTGTATTATTTTGCCGTTAGAAGCGGGGGAGGTTTGTTTGAGGAAAGCCTGGGTGTATCTGGTGGGGAAATATCCAAATGGATGGCACCATTTTTAATACATACTTTCACTAAACCTCCCTTGGTAAGTTTCCCAAATAATAAATCTTCAGCGAGCGGTTTTTTAATGCAATCTTGGATTAATCTGGAAAGTGGGCGAGCCCCCATTTTCTCGTCATATCCATTGCTAGCCAACCATTCCGAGGCTTTTATATTCAATTCGAATGTAACGTTTTTATCCATAAGTTGAGCTTCTAATTGTA
Organism: Paracoccaceae bacterium; assembly: GCA_029243395.1. GTDB lineage: Bacteria > Pseudomonadota > Alphaproteobacteria > Rhodobacterales > Rhodobacteraceae > CACIIZ01. The sequence continues at coordinate 95,801 of JAQWSE010000007.1, forward strand.
GAATAAATTTTTCCACAACTCTCATTATGACTGGTTTTGACAAAGGAGCAAAGCTGATTACCGCATCAAGTCTATTTCGAAATTCTGGACTGAAGGTTTTCTCTATTGCCTTTGTATCCTCTCCTTCCCTTCTATCTCTGCCAAAGCCCATGGCGGAGCTAGCTTGTTCCATTGCTCCAGCATTTGAAGTCATGATCAAAACTACATTCCTAAAATCTACTGACCTTCCATTATGATCAGTCAATTTTCCATGATCCATTACTTGTAGTAAGATATTAAAAATATCTGGGTGCGCTTTTTCTATTTCGTCTAATAGTAAAATTGAGTGAGGATGTTGATCTATTTTATCTGTAAGTATGCCACCTTGATCAAAGCCAACATATCCAGGGGGAGCCCCTATCAGTCGGGAAACGGCATGTTTTTCCATATATTCTGACATATCAAACCTAATAAGCTCAACCCCAAGACAATCTGCTAGTTGTCTTGCAACTTCGGTTTTTCCTACACCTGTGGGTCCAGAAAAGAGATAGTTGCCGATAGGTTTTTCTGGTTCTCTTAGGCCTGCCCTTGCTAGCTTGATAGCTGATGTTAAAGCATCAATTGCCTTATTCTGTCCAAAAACTACCCGTTTTAAAGAGCTATCAAGATTAGATAACATTTCAGCATCTGTTTTTGAAACGCTCTTTGGTGGGATTCGTGCAATTTTCGCTACAACAGTCTCAATTTCCCTAACTCCAATTGTCTTTTTTCTTTTTTTCTCAGGCAGTAGCATTTGTGCTGCACCCGCCTCATCAATTACGTCTATCGCTTTGTCTGGTAGTTTTCTATCGTGAATGTGCTTGATAGATAGATCGATTGAAGCCTTAATAGCTTCAGCAGTATATCTAGCATCATGATGTTCTTCAAAATATTGTTTTAAACCATTAACTATTTCAATTGCCTGGTCTGGTGTAGGTTCTTCTATGTCAATCTTTTGAAATCTTCTCGCAAGAGCCCTGTCTTTCTCAAAATGTTGTCTATATTCCTTGTAAGTTGTTGAACCCATACACTTAAGATTGCCAGACTGAAGGGAAGGTTTGAGTAAATTTGAAGCATCCATGGCACCTCCAGTAGTGGCACCAGCGCCAATAACTGTATGGATTTCGTCGATGAAAAATACCGCATGTGGGTGTTCTTCCAACTCTTTGAGAACATTTTTCAGCCTTTCCTCAAAATCTCCCCTATATCTTGTTCCAGCTAATAGGGCCCCCATATCCAAAGAGAAAATTGTTGCTTGTGAAAGGACTTTTGGGGTTTCTCCATGGACAATTTGTCTTGCTAGACCTTCTGCAATAGCAGTTTTCCCTACGCCAGGATCTCCTACAAGGATGGGATTATTCTTTCTACGTCTACAAAGAACTTGGATGCATCTTTCAATTTCCTTATCCCGTCCAATTAGAGGATCGATTTTACCTTCCTTAGCACTATCGTTCAGATTTATGCAATATTTGGTTAAAGCAGACTCTTTCTCTAATTTTTCATCCTCAGTTGTGTTCTCAATTTCGTCGTTAACTCCTGAAATTTTCTTGTCTTCTGAAAAATTAGGATTTTTTGCTACTCCATGAGCTATAAAGTTAACAGCGTCGTATCTTGTCATTTCTTGTTCTTGTAAAAAAAACGCCGCATTACTCTCTCTTTCAGCAAATATTGCAACTAAAACATTTGCTCCCGTAACTTCATTTCTTCCGGAACTCTGCACATGTATTGCTGCTCTTTGTATTACCCTTTGGAACCCAGTTGTTGGCACTGATTCCGTGCCTTCGACTTGGCTAACCAAGTTTCCAAGCTCATTTTTAATAAATTCTGAAACGGATTTACGGAGCTTTTCTAATTCCACATTACAAGCTCTCATGACTTGTGATGCATCAGGTTCATCTAAAAGGGCTAAAAGTAAATGTTCCAGTGTTGTTAGCTCATGCTGATGCTCATTAGCAATCCCTAGAGCTGAGTGGATGCAATTTTCTAACGATTTGGAAAAAGACGGCATTTTAACACCAATTAAATAATTATAACAATTCTATCAACTTTCACCTTATCAACAAATCCCATAAATTTTACCCAAAAATCTATATTGAACTCAATTCTTTTGAAACATGTGACTTAGCAATCATTTTTTATGTCCTTTGCGCTTAGTAATCAAGTAAAGACTTTGCTAACTTTCAACTTCGTTAATATCTTTCATTTGAAAAAACCTCAATTTCTGAACTCAGGGGAGCAAAAGTCCTCTGCAGAAAGGATGCCAAGTAAAAAGCTGTTCTAATAAAAATTAATCAAATCCATCAATTGCTATAGATTTTTTAGTTTAACAAGGATTTACTAACTAAAAAATGTCTCTCCTTCTTCTCAATTCGGCCAGAACATTGGAATCATTTTGCTGACTCATTCCCAAAAGTCTTTTTAAATTGTGATTTCCCGATCTCACAAAGGGATTGGTATCTAACTCTGATTCAATTGTACTAGGAACTGTAGGAAGACCATTTGACCTTAGCTCTCTGATCAGGGAACCTCTTTCTTGGAGTTTTTTATTGTTGGGATCTATAGAGAGGGCAAATTGGGCATTTTTTTCACTGTATTCATGTCCACTATAAATCTTAGTTTGAGGTGGAAGTCCGCAAAATTTTTGCAATGTGTCCCACATAATTTCGGGACTACCTTCAAAAAGTCGCCCGCACCCGAGTGTCATTAAGGAATCTCCCGAAAAAATAGAAGATAGTTCTTTGGAGTATAGGGCTATGTGACCAATAGTATGCCCGTATACTTCCATCACCAAGAATTCTATATTACCTAGGTAAAATTTGTCGTTTTCTTTTAGTTCTACATCCAGGACTGGTAATCTGTTTGTGTCTGCAGTTGCGCCATAAACGCTAGCCTGATATGATCTAAGGAGCTCTCCTAAACCTGCTACATGATCGGAATGATGGTGGGTTAGGACTATCTTTTCCAAATTCCAGGCCCTTTTATCTAAAACTTTGATGATGGGTTTTGCTTCAGGGACATCTATTAGACAGGTTTTGTTTTGGGCTGGGTTGTGAATGAGGTAGGCATAATTGTCTTCCAGACAAGGTACTGTTACAATCTCTATTGTCACTTTATTTTTCCTTCAGAATAAGTATTAATTTGATGGTTATTACTGTAACTTGTTATGGGATAAAGCCAAACAGTTAATATGGGTTGAATAAATTCGAAATGGGGTATAGGTGCATTTAGCTTTCTCAGATATTCAGACTTTCTACTCAAAAACAGAGTTAGGTTCTATCACTAGCCGGTTTATCAACGATTCGATAAAGGGAATGGACAATTTTATCGTCCATAACGCAGAACGAGAAGTATTAGTTGGTTACGGTTATTCAATCCCATATATGAAAACATTAATCCGACCTTTATCACAATCGATGTGTTTGATGGGTGAGAAGCAAGGTGCAGTCAGATGGCCAGAAAATGTTGCCAATAGGACAATGTTGATAGAGCAGTCTCAGTGGCCTTTAGAGTCTGAAACGGCCAATATTGTCATGATGATTCATGGTTTGGAAACTTGTGAAAACCCTAATGAACTTCTTGAAGAGGCATGGCGAGTATTAGTCCCGGAAGGTTATTTGCTGGTGGCAGTCTCTAATAGGACTGGCTTTTGGGCAAGATCTGATTTGACACCCTTTGGTCATGGAAGACCTTATAGTTGGTCCCAGCTAACTCGATTGCTAGGTGCAAATAAATTTCAGATCATTCTTTCTCAAGCCTCCCTCTTTACGCCTCCTTCTTCGAGAAAGTTTTTTTTAAAGGCTTCTCCATTGCTAGAAAGGGTTGGTAAGAAATATGGAACTAAGGTAATGGGAGGAGTGATAATTATGTTAGCAAAAAAACAAATTCATGTACCTACCACTATCAAAATAAGTGATTCAATAAAGGTTCCTCTTGGTCTTATTGATGGATTAATTGATCCTAAACCAAAACCAGTACCTAATGATCAGATTCGTTGTGATAATAAAAAATAGAATAAGACTTTTGATTACAGGTAGATAGTTTGGTTTTTCTAACATGCGGAAAATAATCGTGTTTCTTTAAATACTGCACTTGCATGGAGGTTATCGCTCTGATATCACGTCGATATGGCCTGGCCAGTCTTTTATTGACTAGCCGATTATGAGTAACTAGATTTATCTGACTAGTGGTAGGAGAGATTAAGTTGGGTACAGATTCTTCCTTAACTATGGACGCTGCGTTCAGGTATGCAAATGCTTTGTTCCATTTAGGCAAAGAAACCAAATCTGTTGAACAGTATGAGAAGGATCTGGATAGGCTATTAGAGCTAGTTAACAACGTTGAAAATTTATCAGATTTCATAAAATCCCCTCTCTATTCTGGGGATATCCAAATAAATGTCATGCGGAGTATTGGGGAAAGGCTAGGTTTGTCAGAAGATGTTGCTAGTACGGTACTATTGATGGCGTCTAAGAGGAGATTATTTGCTTTGAAGGAAATGATAGCACACTTCAAAGGACTTTGTAGACAGCATAGAAATGAGATAATAGTTGAGGTTTCCAGCACATCGGAGTTGACTGATGCTTTACAGAAAAAAATCAAGAATACTATCAGTGCCAATATTGACAGGAAAGTAGTTATTAAATCAAACTGTGATCCAGGACTTCTGGGAGGCCTGGTTGTAAAAATAGGATCGAAGATGATAGATACATCGATAAGAGCAAAAATGATTAAACTTAGAAATAATTTGAAAGAGGTTGGATAATGAGCATCCAAGCAGCAGAAATTTCTTCAATATTGAAGGAACAAATTAAAAATTTTGGAAAAGAAACTGAAGTTGCCGAGGTAGGCAGAGTATTGTCTGTGGGAGATGGCATAGCCAGGGTTTTTGGTCTGGAAAATGTACAAGCTGGAGAGATGGTAGAATTTCCGGGAAACATAAGAGGTATGGCTCTCAATCTTGAGATAGACAATGTTGGGGTTGTTATTTTCGGTTCTGATAGAGATATAAAAGAAGGCGATCTGGTCAAAAGGACTGAAGCTATAGTCGATGTCCCGGTCGGAGACGAACTTTTGGGTAGAGTGGTAGACGGTTTAGGAAATCCTCTAGATGGGAAAGGTCCTATAAAGACGGCAAAAAGATCGGTTGCTGACGTTAAAGCCCCTGGAATTATACCACGAAAGTCAGTTCATGAGCCAATGGCAACAGGGTTGAAGTCAGTAGATTCTTTGATTCCAATAGGCAGAGGCCAAAGAGAATTAATTATTGGTGACCGGCAAACAGGAAAAACGGCAATTGCGCTGGATGCTATTCTAAACCAAAAATCTTATAATGAGGCAGCCGGAAAAGATGAGAGTAAGAAATTATACTGCGTGTATGTAGCTATAGGACAAAAAAGATCAACGGTAGCACAACTTGTTAAAAAATTAGAAGAAAGTGGTGCCTTAGAATATACAATTGTTGTGGCAGCAACAGCCTCTGACCCGGCGCCGATGCAGTTTTTAGCTCCATATTCAGCGACATCAATGGCAGAACATTTTAGAGACAACGGTCGTCATGCATTAATTATATACGACGACTTGTCTAAGCAAGCTGTAGCTTATCGGCAAATGTCCTTACTATTAAGACGCCCACCAGGCCGGGAAGCTTATCCTGGGGATGTTTTTTATTTGCACTCAAGGCTATTAGAGCGTTCTGCAAAGTTGAACGAGGATCATGGAGCAGGTTCTTTGACAGCTCTCCCGATAATTGAAACCCAAGGAGGGGATGTTTCAGCATTTATCCCCACCAATGTGATTTCTATTACTGATGGCCAGATATTTTTGGAAACAGAATTGTTTTACCAAGGCATTAGACCGGCTGTTAACACGGGATTATCAGTTTCTAGAGTGGGTTCTTCAGCTCAAACAAAGGCTATGAAGTCCGTGGCAGGATCTATTAAGCTAGAATTGGCACAGTATCGAGAAATGGCGGCTTTTGCTCAATTTGGTTCTGATCTTGATGCATCAACTCAAGCCTTGCTCAATAGGGGCGCTAGGTTAACCGAAGTGTTAAAACAGGCGCAATATTCTCCACTTACCAGTGCAGAGCAAGTAGTTGTAATTTATTCAGGTACGGCGGGTTATTTAGATGATATAGATGTAAGCGATGTCACTCGATTTGAGAAAGGTTTGGTTGATCATCTCCGAAGCGATTGCCAGGACCTACTTTCAGACCTTACTAATAATGACCGAAAAGTTGATGGTGAGCTAGAGACTTCTATCAAGGACTCAATCGAGGGTTTCAAGAATAAATTCTCCTAAACGGGAGTAAGGTTTCTCATTTGGAGATTTAAATATGCCTAATCTTAAAGATCTTAAAATCCGAATAGAAAGTGTTAAATCTACGCGGAAGATAACTAAGGCAATGCAGATGGTAGCGGCAGCTAAACTTCGTAAAGCACAAGAGGCCGCAGAAGAAGCTCGACCTTATGCTAGCCGGATGGCAAAAGTATTGGACAAACTTACTAGTTCTAATTTGGATACAACAACAGGATCACCATTATTAATTGGGGCCGGTAAAAGTGAAAAGTATCTTGTCATTGTTGCAACTTCTGAAAGGGGTCTTTGTGGAGCTTTTAATTCTTCTATAGTGAGGTTAGCCAAGAGTCATATATCTAATTTGTTATCAGATGGTAAAAGTATAGAAATACTGACTATAGGTAAGAAGGGTCGAGAGCAATTAAAACGAGAGTTTGGTGATTCAATGATAGACCATGTAGATCTTTCACAAATCAAAAAGATGACCTATGAAGAAGCTTCTATAATCTCAGGAAAGATCTTAGAAAAATTTTCTAAACGAGATTTTGATGTTGCGATTATTTTCTACAATCAATTTGAGTCAGTAATCTCACAAGTGCCCAAATGTCAGCAGTTAATACCGTTTGAAAGAAAGGCTGAAACTGATACTGACAGTGAGGTGGAGGAATTGAGTTATTTTTATGAGCCTGATGAACAGGAGATAATGGAAGATCTGTTACCTAAGGCAATTACCGCCAAGATTTTTACAGCTTTGTTAGAAAATGGTGCGTCAGAACAAGGCGCAAGAATGTCAGCTATGGATAATGCGACCAGGAACGCTGGTGAAATGATAGATAAACTGACCATCCAGTTTAATAGATCTAGACAAGCAGCAATTACAAACGAATTGATAGAAATTATTTCCGGTGCGGAAGCACTTTAGAAAAGAATGGAGAAAAAAATGGCAAGGGCAAAAGGAAAAATTACGCAGGTAATGGGAGCAGTAGTAGATGTACAGTTTGACAGTCATCTACCAGAAATTCTTAATGCGCTGGAGACCAAGAATGAAGGTCAAAGGCTTATTCTTGAAGTAGCGCAACATTTGGGGGAAAATACGGTTCGAACTATAGCTATGGACAGTAGTGAAGGTTTAGTTAGGGGATCTGAGGTAGAAGATACAGGATCTCCAATATCAGTTCCAGTAGGAAATCCAACGCTAGGGAGGATATTAAATGTGGTCGGAGAACCCGTTGACGAAAAGGGTGCGATTAAAGCGGATGAACTAAGGCCTATACATCAACCAGCTCCAGAATTTTCGGAGCAATCGACTGAAACAGAAATATTAATCACAGGCATTAAAGTTGTAGACCTTTTAGCCCCCTATTCCAAAGGTGGAAAAGTTGGCCTTTTTGGAGGAGCTGGGGTCGGTAAAACAGTCTTAATTATGGAATTGATCAATAATATTGCAAAGGTGCATTCAGGTTTTTCTGTCTTTGCTGGAGTGGGCGAAAGAACGCGGGAAGGTAACGACCTTTACCATGAAATGATTGAATCTGGCGTTATCAACCCTGATAAATTAGAGGATTCTAAAGTTTCGTTGGTTTATGGCCAAATGAATGAACCCCCGGGGGCTCGTGCTAGAGTGGGACTGACGGGTTTAACTTTGGCTGAACAGTTTAGGGATCAGTCAGGAACTGATGTGTTGTTTTTTGTAGATAATATTTTTCGGTTTACTCAAGCAGGCTCAGAAGTTTCTGCCCTTCTTGGAAGAATACCATCAGCGGTGGGTTATCAACCAACTCTTGCGACTGACATGGGAGCACTTCAAGAAAGAATTACCTCTACCAAGGCCGGTTCAATTACGTCCGTTCAGGCGATCTATGTGCCCGCAGATGATCTAACTGATCCTGCCCCTGCTACTTCTTTTGCTCACTTGGATGCTACCACTGTTTTGAGTAGAGCAATTTCAGAGTTAGGTATATATCCGGCAGTCGATCCTTTAGACTCGAATAGCCGACTAATGGATCCATTGATCGTGGGCGAGGAACATTATCAAGTTGCAAGGGACGTGCAGGGTATTCTACAAAGGTATAAGTCTCTTCAGGATATTATTGCTATTTTGGGAATGGATGAACTTTCAGAAGAGGACAAGTTGACTGTTGCTAGGGCAAGAAAGATTCAGAGATTTTTGTCCCAACCCTTTGATGTGGCAAAGGTTTTCACTGGATCAGATGGAGCGCAGGTGCCTCTAGACGTAACTATAGATAGCTTTAAGAGAGTGGTTGCTGGTGAATTCGATCATTTGCCTGAGGCTGCTTTCTATATGGTTGGAGGAATAGATGAGGTTCTTGCCAAGGCTGAAAAAATGGCAACTAAGGTAGCGTAGCAATTTTATTATGAGTGAAGATAGATTTAATTTTGAATTAGTTACCCCGGAAAAGGTCTTAGTTTCAAGAGAGGTGGAATCCGTTTGCATCCCTGGAGTGGAAGGTGATATGACCATTCTTGCCAATCATTCAGCTCTCGCGACAGCTATAAGACCGGGATATCTAAAAGTCGAAGAATCTGGTAAGTCAGAAACTTATTTTTTGGCTGGGGGATTCGTGGAAATTTCTCAAAAAGAAGTCATTTTACTTGCTGAAAAGGCTGCTCTAGAATCAGATGTTTCTGTTGAAATAATAACAGACTTGATACAAAAGACAGAGCAGGCATTGGAACATGCTTCAGAACTCCAAAAATGTGTTCTAGCTAAAAAATTGAATGATTTAAAATCCATTAAAGATCAGTTGCAAAAGTAGCGTGTTTGGAGCTAACAGAGCAGTTTTTTTTATTTTCGTTACAGTTGTTTTAGATATCAGCGGTCTAATGATCATTTTTCCGATAATGCCTGATATTCTTCGTTTAGTGGGTAAACTAACAATATCTGATGCGGCAGTATGGGGTGGGATTTTATATGCCTCATATGCCCTGATGCAATTTTTATTTTCTCCAATTATAGGAAATTTGTCTGATGCGTTTGGTCGTAGACCTGTCATTCTAGCGGCATTGGTTTTAATGGCTTTGGATTATCTTATCTTAGGTTTTGCTTCTGTGCTTTGGATTTTTGTCATCGGAAGAATGGTTGGTGGTATAGCGGGTGGAACGGTACCAACTGCTTTTGCTTACTTAGCAGATATATCTAACTCAGAAAATAAAGCCAAAAATTTTGGTCTTGTTGGAGCGGCATTTGGGGTAGGCTTTGTCCTTGGGCCATTCATGGGGGGCATGCTAGGTGAGATCGATTTTCGTCTACCATTTTTTTTCTCCGCTGGGCTATCTTTTCTTACTTTTTTTCTTTGTTTTCTTTATTTACCTGAATCCCTTGATACTAGGAAAAGAAGAAAATTTCGATTCAGTGACTTGAACCCTTTCGCTTCATTAAGGAAGGCCTTTCTCTTTCGAGATTTAAGAATAATGTTTTTGTGTTTTTTCGTTATAAGTCTCGCTCATTGGGTATACCCAGCAATTTGGAGCTTTTGGAGTAAGGAGGTTTTTAACTGGGGCCCTGGGTTAATAGGAGTTTCTTTGGCTTGCTATGGACTAGGTGTGGCTTTTGTACAGGGCTTTGTAATTCGCATGAGGTTTGTTAGTCATTTGGGACCTAAGAAAGTGGTTGTTTTCTCTCTAGTTATAGGTGCTATTGCTTTGACTGGATTTGGCTTTGCTAATGTGGCCTGGATGGTTTTTGCATTGATTCCTATAGCGGTAATGTCAGAACTAATGAACCCCACTCTTGATAGCTTTGTTTCCAATCAAGTCTCAGACACTAAACAAGGCTTGTTACAAGGGATACTTTCTAGTATCAATGCTCTTACTTCTGTAATTAGCCCATTGATAATGACCTTATTATTCAAGCTTGGAACAATTGATGAAGGAAATCTTTATATTCCAGGGGTGCCATTTTTATTTGCTGCCATATTGCTACTAGCAATCATTTATCCTTTATTAAAATCAATGAAATCCCTAGAAAAGGATCCCGAATTGAGAGAGAAATTAATATAATTTATGCCTTCTTTTTTCTCTCATGATGATATTTAGGGTAATACGGTTTATAAATGGGACTCAATCTTTCGCTATCAAATAGGGAAGAAACTGAATTCCCATGAGCTATATTTAAGACGGCTTGTGCAAATAAGGGTGCTGTCGGTATTAGTCTTATTTTTTTACTATCCTTGATTTTAGAAATTACGCTTATTGAATCACAAACAACAAGAGAGCTTAGACTCGAACTTTCAATTCTCTTTATTGCAGGATCTGAGAACACCCCATGAGAGATATAAGCATGCACTTCACTAGCTCCTTTTTCTATTAGTAGGTCTGCTGCTTTAACGAGGGTCCCAGCTGTATCACAAATATCATCTACAATTAAGCAGATTTTATTCTTTACTTCTCCAATGACATTCATCGAAGCTACTTCCCCTGGTTGGTTTCGTCTTTTTTCCACTATTGCTAACTCTGCATTTATTCTTTCTGCCAGGCCTCGTGCTCTTGCAACTCCGCCCACATCTGGTGAGATTACGGTAATCTTATCTGGATCATTAAAATTGTGGAATATATCTAATGCAAAGATTGGGGAGGCATATAGGTTGTCCACTGGAATATCAAAAAAACCTTGTATTTGTGCCGAATGTAAATCTAGTGTTAGCACGCGTTCTATCCCGGCGCCTGTCAACAAGTTGGCGATTAGTTTGGCGCTTATAGGGGTTCTTGCTTTAGTTCGTCTATCTTGTCTAGCGTAGCCAAAATATGGAATTACAGCAGTTATTCTTTTTGCACTGGATCTTCTTAGCGCATCAGTGATTATTAAAAGTTCCATCAGATTATCATTTGCTGGATTTGAAGTAGATTGTATTACAAACATGTCTTCATTTCTCACATTTTCATACACTTCAACAAAAATTTCCTGGTCGTTAAATTGTTCTACTCGACCTTTCACCAGGTTTATTTGTGTTCTGCTAAGTGAACTTGCCCAGCTTGCTATACCTTTAGATAGGGTAAGATTGGAATTACCTGAAATAAGTTTCGGTTGGACTACTTCACTCATCTATGTACCCCTGATTTTGGATAGTTTTAACTTTCAACATCATAGCTAAAGGTATACCTTTATAGCAAGTTATATCGAATAAATAAGCTCAGCTTTCAGCAATAAAATTTTCATAATCCTCTTCTGCCACAAACAGTTCGTTTATAGCCAAATTTTGGATGGAGTTTCCAGTTCTATGGACACTATCGTGATCTTTGCTATTAAGGTGATGCCAGCTAGGCAAATCCTTTTTTTCCTTTACGAGACGATAAGCACATGAATTTGGCAACCATTTCGCCACTTGTTCAAGATTATCAGGGGCCAAAATAAGGCAGTCATGCTTTTTTTTCTTTCTGGAATTGTAGACTTTACATTTACAAGATTTTGTATTGAGAAATTGACAAGCCAGGCTAGTGTAAAATGGAACCGATTGGGCATTATTTTGTAACTTAATCAAACAGCACTTTCCGCATCCATCGCAAATTGCTTCCCACTCTTCTTTGGTTAATAGTTCTACTGGTATATTTTTCCAAAAGTTTTTTCTCATCATTTACCCAAGTTAAATGAAGATAAATACAAGCTTGCTTGTTCACAATCAAGTTGCATTTGTTTTACTAGGCTTTCAATGCTTCCAAACTTCTCTTCAGATCTCTGAAAATTTACCAATGAAACAGCCACTTTAGAACCATATATTTCATGCGCAAATTCAAATATATGTACTTCAAGGTTTGTCTCATTAGTACCAAATGTGGGTTTTTTGCCAATTGATGCAGCACCTTTATAAAGGTTTGCAAATCTACCTGATAAAACCTCAATCATACAAGAATAAACCCCGCATCGTGGTATTAGAATTCCTTTAAGCTCAATATTTACTGTAGGAAAACCTAATTCACGGCCTCTCCGATCACCACGAATTACTTCCCCGTAAATTCGATGCCAATAACCTAACATATTTTTAGCTTCCCGGGGTTCTCCACGTTCTAGGGCTTTTCTGATTCGAGTGGAAGAAATAGTATTTTCCCCAACGTTATCGAGTTCGATAGCAAAGGCATTAATCCCATGCCCTCTGCTTAGTTCTTTTAATTTTCTAAAGTCACCACTTCGCTTATAACCAAAGCGAAAATCCTGTCCTACCATTACGCTCTTAATTTCCAAATTCTTAGCAAGTATTATTGATACGAATTTTTCAGGTGAACAGCATTCTAAGTGCTGGTCGAATTTCAATTCGATAACGAAATCCACGCCCAATTCTTTAAGTAAAGCATATTTTTTTTCTGTTGTTGTCAGTTTGAAGGACTCACTATTTTTGAGAAAATAATCCCTTGGATGTGGTTCAAAAGTAATTACCCCCATTTTATTTGGATGGGCCAATTTCTGAGCTTCGGTAATTATCTTTCTATGGCCCAAATGTAACCCGTCAAAGTTTCCAATGACTACCAAAGATTTTTTCGTAAAGGCCTTTGCCTCATTCATGTCCCGTATAATTTTCATAAGTACTTCATTTGTTATAGCAGCATTATCTTTTACTCATCATTGTTTTTCATCGCAAAAAACCTATAGAAGCGGTTGGGTTAAGGTGATTTACTCTGATGAATTCGTTCAGTTTTCTTGGATCAGGTTTTTCATTGCCTTGTGTAACCCCTGTTTCATCACCAGAGAGACCACCACAAACAAAAAGAGTATCCAGCTTTTGATTACACCCGCCTAAGATGTCTGTATTTATTCCGTCTCCTACACATAGTATTCTAGCTTTTTTTCTAGGAAAAAATTTCTCAAGTTTTGCATATGCCAGTTTATAAATGTCTCCGTGAGGTTTCCCGCAGAATATAGTTCTGCCACCTGCTGTAGAATAAGCTTTAGCTATGCCGCCAGCACACCAGACCCTATGATGTCCCACGTCGACAAATATGTCCGGATTGACGCATAACAATTTAAGTTCCTTCTTTATACCATAGTTAATGATATGCATATAATCCTTAGGAGTTTCACGAGTGTCATCAAATAGACCAGTGCACACAATTCCCTCTGATTTCTCTAGGGATACTCGGATAATTCCTTGGTCGAAGTGTATATCTTTAGGAAAATCAGTAAAGAAACTTTCGTCTCGCTTTGGCCCCAAGTGGTAAATATTGTATCCTACCTTTCCTGAGAGCATACTTACTTGAGCAGCATCTCCCGAGGTGGTGATGTCATCAAAAAACTCTTCTGTAATATCCATTGATTTAAGATGCTTTTTTACAGCAGCTTTAGGCCTTGGTGCATTTGTTAAGAGCATAACATAACCACCATTTTTCCTAAAAGCAGATAAGGCATTTAAAGCATTGGGTAGAGCAAATTTCCCGTCATGGATACAACCCCATATGTCACAAAATAATACATCGTATCTTTTAGAGAATTGGTTTATTGATTCAATTATATTAGTCATAACAAATAGCCTATACACTAGAATAATGGATTTCTAAGATCAGAATTTCTTATGACATATAAGAAAAAACAACAATAGCTTCAATTTTTTTTTAGATACATATTGACTTAGTTAAAATTGCTCCCTAAATGAAGACTGTTAGCACTCTAGGGCGACGAGTGCTTAAGTTGTTTTTGTCGCCTTAAAACATAAAGATAAGGAGCGTCATTTTATGACTTTTAAACCATTACACGATCGCGTTGTAGTTCGTCGTGTTGAGAACGACGAAAAAACTTCCGGGGGTCTAATCATACCGGATTCTGCTCAGGAAAAACCAGCAGAAGGAGAAGTGGTCTCTGTAGGTGACGGGGCCAGAGATGAAAGCGGTAAGCGGATATCGATGGATGTTAAGGCCGGAGATCGCATACTGTTCGGTAAATGGTCTGGAACCGAAGTTAAGATTAACGGTGAAGATATGTTGATCATGAAAGAGAGTGATATTCTAGGTATAATGGCCTAGAGAACTATTTAGAAATTAAAGGTATTAGGAACAAAAATTATGGCTGCAAAAATTGTAAAATTTAGTACTGACGCGCGAAACAAAATGATGCATGGCGTCAATGTTTTAGCTGACGCGGTAAAAGTAACTCTTGGACCAAAAGGTAGAAACGTCGTACTTGACAAGTCCTTTGGTGCTCCTCGAATTACTAAAGATGGTGTAACGGTCGCTAAGGAAATCGAACTTGATGATAAGTTTGAAAATATGGGTGCCCAGATGGTAAAAGAAGTGGCATCAAGAACCAATGATACGGCTGGTGATGGTACTACTACTGCTACTCTATTGGCACAATCTATAGTGAGTGAAGGTTTTAAGTCTGTTGCTGCAGGTATGAATCCAATGGATTTACGCCGTGGGATTGATTTAGCAGTTTCTACTGTTGTGAGTGCAATTGCCAAGCAAGCCAGGCCAGTGGCAAATAGTGATGAGGTTGCACAGGTGGGAACGATTTCAGCAAACGGTGAGTCTGAGATAGGAAAACAGATAGCCGATGCAATGCAGAAAGTGGGAAATGAAGGTGTTATCACTGTTGAAGAAAATAAAGGCCTCGAGACAGAAACCGATGTCGTAGAGGGTATGCAATTTGATAGAGGGTATCTTTCTCCTTACTTCATAACGAATTCAGAAAAAATGACTGCTGATTTGGAAGATTGTCTCATTCTTCTCCATGAGAAGAAATTGTCTTCTTTACAGCCTATGGTTCCACTACTAGAAACAGTTATTCAATCTGGAAAACCCTTACTTATTATAGCAGAGGACGTTGAAGGTGAAGCTTTGGCTACCCTAGTTGTTAATAAATTGCGTGGGGGACTTAAAATAGCTGGTGTGAAGGCACCTGGTTTTGGTGATCGTAGAAAAGCTATGCTCCAGGATATAGCAATTTTGACAGGTGGACAGCTTATTTCAGAAGATTTAGGAATGAAGCTTGAAAGTGTGACAATGGACATGCTTGGGACAGCAAAAAGAGTTTCTATAACTAAGGATGAAACTACAATTGTTGATGGTGCCGGTGATAAATCTGAAATTGAAGCTAGAGTATCTCAAATAAAGGCCCAAATTGAAGAAACGACTTCTGATTATGACAAGGAAAAGCTACAAGAGCGGTTGGCAAAGCTTGCTGGCGGAGTCGCAGTTATCCGTGTTGGAGGTGGAACTGAAGTCGAAGTCAAGGAAAGAAAAGACCGAGTAGACGATGCACTGAATGCAACTAGAGCAGCGGTACAAGAAGGTATTGTTGTCGGAGGTGGTGTATCCTTGATGGTTGCTGCCAAGAGTTTAGAAAAGGCTAAAGGTGCAAACGCTGATCAAGAAGCAGGTATCAACATAGTGAGGAGAGCTTTGGAAGCGCCACTACGGCAAATTGCTGAGAATGCAGGTGTTGATGGTGCAGTTGTTGCAGGTAAAATTCGTGAGAGTAAGAATGATACACATGGATTTAATGCCCAAACAGAAGAATATGGTGACATGTTCAAATTTGGTGTAATCGACCCGGCAAAGGTTGTCCGTACGGCATTAGAAGATGCAGCGTCTATTGCCGGTCTTCTGGTCACTACAGAAGCTATGGTTGGGGACAAGCCAGAGCCAAAAGGAGCAGCAGCACCACCGATGCCTGACATGGGTGGTATGGGCGGTATGGGCGGCATGATGTAATTTGCCTCCAGTAATTCATTAGTTACGGGAAGATAAATAAATGAAAAAGGGGCTTTTGCCCCTTTTTTTATGCTATATAATTCTTATGGCCCATTTTTCTACCTTCTCTTGGATCATCTTTACCATATATATTGACTGAACTATCTGAGTTTTTGCCTAATGCCTTAACGCTTTTACCTAAGACATTTTGCATCAAGACATTTGAATGTCTTTTACCGTTTCCTATGGGCCACCCGGAGATAGCCCTGATATGTTGTTCGAATTGGTTTATTAGGCAGCCAGTTTGGGTCCAGTGCCCTGAATTATGAACTCTCGGAGCCAATTCATTGACTAATAGCTCATTATCCCTTGTTACAAAAAATTCAATCCCCATTACACCGACGTATTCTAAAGCATTCACTATTTTACTAGCAATTAAAATGGCGTCGCTTGCTAACGCAAAAGGTATATTGGCGGGCACCTTTGATTCGATCAATATGCCATTTTGATGTTGGTTTTCCGCAGGATCGAAAACCGATATTTTCCCATACATGTCTCGACATATAATAATTGATATCTCCAATTTAAAATCTATTAATCTTTCCAAGATTACTGGGGTATCAGTAAACTCAGACGCCACACTTTCGATTCCTTCCTTAGAATAAATGATTTTTTGACCTTTCCCATCGTAACCAAATCTACAGGTCTTTAGAATAAGTGGTGGTTCAAGTGTATTTATACTTTGTAAAATCTCATGAAATGATTTTGCAGTAGCAAATGGAGATGATGGTATATTCATCTCATGCAGGAATTTTTTTTCAGTGGATCTGTCTTGGCATATTGATAAAGATTTTATATCTGGAAAGACATTTGTGAATTCTTCACAAATTTGGATAGTTTCCACAGGAATGTTTTCGAATTCAAAAGTTATTACATCTACGCTATTTGCAAATTTTCCTAACGCTAGCTTATCTTGGTAATCGAATGTACTGGAGAGATTCGTCACCTGCTTGGCGGGAGCTTTTGGATCGGGATCAAAAATGTGAGTTTTAAAACCCAGTTGAGAGGCTGAGATGGAGAGCATTCTCCCAAGCTGCCCTCCTCCTAATATTCCTATTACGCTACCAACGGGGAGCTTTTTATTCTCACTCATCTTGTGGTACCTCAGGCACTCTTGTGGTTTGTTTTTCATGAAAATATCTAAGATCAGTAGCAATCTTCTCATTAGATAAAGCTAAAATGGAAGTTGCAAATAAGGCAGCATTTATGGCACCAGGAGTGCCTATAGCCATTGTTGCAACCGGACAGCCTTTTGGCATTTGGAGGATGGAATATAAACTATCCAAACCAGAAAGAGCTTTAGACATTATAGGTACTCCTATTACAGGAATACATGTTTTTGAAGCTACCATACCAGGTAAATGAGCTGCACCACCTGCTCCGGCAATAATAACTTTGATCCCTCTTTGATGAATCTTCTCAGAATATTTAAATAATCTATCAGGTGTTCTATGAGCAGAAATTATTTTTCTTTCGTTTGGAATATTCAGCTCATCAAGTGTTTTGCAGCAGGATTTCATGGTCTGCCAGTCAGATTGACTTCCCATAATAACGCTCACTAAACATTCGTTCATCATTTTTCCTTAAATTGTTAATCGTTTAGAAACTATAAAACTAAGCATGGAAAATAAAAATGTTTTATCTCTTGTTTCTATTTTATTTATCAATATCCTGTATGAAAAATTCAGGATGTTGGGAATTAAAGAAATGGCTAGGTTATCATTTGCAGCGCATCCATTTTTGTTAGGTTTTGAGCAGATTGATCGACTGGTTGAAAAGACGATCAAGACAGGAAACGACGGTTTTCCTCCATATAATATCGAGCTATCAGATGAAAACAATTACAAAATTACTTTGGCTGTAGCTGGATTCAACGAGGAAGAACTAGGTGTAACTTTGGAAGAGCGTCAATTGATAATAACGGGTAAACAATCGGATAAAGGTAATGTAGCCACGTTTATTCATAGGGGCATAGCAGCTAGGCATTTTCAGAAAAATTTTGTTCTTGCAGATGGTGTTGAGATTGAAAGAGCGGAGTTAGAGAAAGGTTTACTCCACATTTTTCTTGTAAGAAAAATTGTAGAACCAAAAGTGAAATCAATTAAGATTACTGAGAAAAATTAATGATTTCCTAGTTCCCATATCGAATGCCTAACGCAAGAGTATATCCATTGGCATAATCTTGTGCTGTGCAAAAGGTAAAGTACTATTTAGCTGAAGCTAGCACCATGGCTATTGATGGGTATTACCTAGGCTTTCCACTCTTATTTTCAGCTAAGAATCCTATTGTACAGTTCCTGGATTCATTTAATTTGGTTTAGCTTCTCAGTCTAAAGGATTGGATTTGAAAGATGCTAAAGAATATTTATTTCGCAATTTCCGCGATAAACCTTTCCGCCTCCAAGGCCGCCATACACCCCATGCCAGCAGCAGTAACAGCTTGCCTATACTTAAAGTCTGTTATGTCCCCGGCTGCAAATACTCCTGGGATAGAGGTTTGTGTCGAATTATTTTGTGTCACAATATAACCGCCTTGGTGGGTTTCTAATTGATCTTTCACTAGTTCATTGGAAGGAGAATGGCCAATTGCTACAAATACGCCTTTACATGAAAGGTTTTCCAGCTTTTGCGTATTGACGTCTTCTATCACTATTCCCTCGACACCTAAAGGGTTTTCAGTTCCAATGATGTCTCTTACTTTTGAATTCCATTTGACTTCAATTTTTGGATTCTTGAAGAGTCTGTCTTGCAAAATTTTTTCAGCTCTAAGACTTTCTCTTCTGTGAATTAGAATTACCTTTGTAGCAAAGTTGGTCAAGAATAATGCTTCTTCTACGGCAGTATTGCCGCCACCGATTACTGCTATAATTTGCCCACGGAAAAAAAATCCATCACAAGTGGCACAGGCTGAAACTCCAAAACCTTTATATTTATTCTCTGAATCTAGACCTAGCCATTTTGCTTGAGCTCCGGTTGCTAATACTACTGACTTTGCCTCATACTGAGTATCACTCTCGCCATATGCGACAAATGGAAATTTGTCGAGATCAAGTTTTCGAATCACATCATGCTCTATTTTTGCTCCAGCTGCTTTTGCATGATCTTCAAGATTTTTCATCAGATCAGGTCCCTGAATTTCTTTAATACCTGGCCAGTTTTCTACTTCTGTAGTTATTGTCAGTTGACCGCCAGGTTGAATACCTTGAATTAATATAGGATCCAACATAGCTCGGGCTCCATAGACTGCAGCAGTATAACCAGCTGGACCAGAACCAATTATAAGCATATTAGTATTTTCCATTTTTTTTCTTTCTGATCAATTTTAGCTTTGGACAACTCTTGAGGAGAATCATATCTATTTTCATTTATATTTTTATTGCAGAAATCATTCTCCCACAATCGCCCAAGTTATTTTTTTGATTACGGCGGTGGGAAAAAAAATCATTACTTAAAGCAAAGGTACATTTTGCTAGGTTTTCTGTCGTTTTTATTCCAATTACTGTTAGTCTTTCCAAGATTAGCGAAGGTAGGTCAAACCATATTTGCATGTTACTATCTATAGTGAAGTGTTTCCGATGTTTAGGATCCTTACTCAAGAAACGATCCAGAAATTCTGGTCCCACTTCATAATTTTCTCTCTGAATACAGGGGCCTATAACAGCAGTTATTTTTTCTTTCTCAGCTCCAAGTTCAGTCATTGCTCTAACTGTATTTTCCAAAATCGAATCAAGCGCTCCCCTCCATCCAGCATGAATTACCCCTACAATACGGTTTTTATTTTCAGCAAGTAGGATGGGTGCACAGTCGGCTGTCAATATGCCAAGGCAAATTCCTTCTTTTGAAGTTACCATTGCGTCGCCTTCAATTATATTGGAGGGTACTGGCCTTTCAATATTTATTACTTTTGAAGAATGAACCTGTTTTAGAGTAATCAGATTTTTTGGTTTAATTCCCAGGGTCTTGGCTACTAAATCCCTATTTCCCAAAACTGTGGATTCACGATCTGAGGATTTCAGATCACAATTCAAACTTTCAAATTCGCTTTTTGATGAACCTCCTCGACGGAGGAAAAAACCATGAGAAAATTCTTTAATCAATTGGGATTTTAGATTATACGGCATTAAGTCTCTAATCCTATCAATGGGGGAGATTTTGTGCTCCTGATTCCGAGGACCTTAAATAAATCTCCCATTAAATTTTTGTTAATCAATCTTTCAAGAGCAGTTTGATGTAAGACAAGATCATTCCCGCTGAGACCCTTGGACAAAATTTTGGATCGTTGCTCTATGCCCAAAATCTTTAAGAAATCTCCTTGGTTAGTTAAGTGGGAGACTATTAGGCCAGATTCTTCGGCATGTGTTCTAATTGCTTTGAAATCAACAAAACTAGTGAGATCCTGTTGGCCAGGAGAACTAAGAGGGTTTGAATACCTGTGTTTGCGAACTGCCTGCAAAGTGTTACCAACATTACCTTCTTTGCCGTAATCTATAATTAAAGCTGCACCAGAATTCTGATGAATATGTTTAGATAGACAGCAAATAATGTCCTGCATGGTTTTTGAAATCTCGATCATGCATCCTTCTTCAGGGACTTCATTCTCAAAATCAATTAATATTTCTTTACTGGGATTCATCAGTTGAAAACAAAACTCATTTGAATCTGCTCCACTTAAACCTTTTAAGTTAACCATGACTTCCATCCACGTATTAGATTTCCTTTGGAACTGATTAATGGGTAAAGCATCAAAGAACTCGTTAGCTATAATGATGGTTGGTTGGTTAGGTAAAGCTTTTATTTCGGTTTTCCATTGTGCTGGGAAACCTTTCAGAGCTCTTTTTTGTATGCTTTTGAGGGAGGGTGAAATTTCAATCAAAATCAATTCTAAAGAATTATGGAAGTCGGTTATCATTCTAGTAGCTCTTAATATGTCAGCCATTAGGGTTCCCTTTCCTGGCCCCAATTCAACGAGAGAAAATTTTTTTGGTTTTTGATGGTCCATCCATACTTGGACTATCCACAAGCCAATCAACTCGCCAAACATTTGGGATATTTCAGGACTAGTGGTGAAATCGCCTTTGGTCCCGATAGGCTCATTTTTAATGTAATAGCCATGTATGGGATGGGTTAAACAAATTTGCATATAATCGGCAAGGCTTAAAGCGCCATGCCTAAGGATATTTTGTTTAAGTATCTGTACTATTTTATCATCTTTGTCATTCATGAGTCATTAATTCGAACTTTTCTGAAGGACAATAGGAAGAAGATTATCCCTACTATTACCATAGGCAGGGACAGGCTTTGCCCCATTGATAACCCAGTGCCGCCCGGTAGGAAAATAATATAACCTAACGGATTTTCTATAGACACATATTGCAAATCTGCTTCCCTAAATAACTCAACAAGAATTCTAGCAGCACCGTATCCAAAGAAAAATAAGCCCATGGTTCTTCCCGGTGATTTTAAAGCATTAAATAAAAAGACGAGTAGCAATAATGAAATTCCAAGCATGAGGCCTTCCAAACTAGCCTCATATAATTGTGACGGATGTCTTGTGCAAATGTCATATATCCAGGATTCGGGACAAATGCTCGCAGGAGGCTTTGTGAATTCTATTCCCAGAACTGAATTCGTAGGCCTTCCCCACAATTCTTGATTAATGAAATTTGCTAGGCGACCTAAAAACAGGCCTGGCGGGGTGCTTACAGCAATAATATCGCCCATAGCTAAAAGTGGCTTTTTGTTCTTTAAGGCAAAATATAATGCCCCAAGAACTACCCCAAGGAAACCACCATGAAAAGACATTCCACCTTCCCAAAGATATAGAACTTTAATAGGGTAGTTAAAGTAGAAATGTGGGTTGTAAAAAATCACATAACCTAATCTTCCTCCAAGAATGATTCCCAAAATAAGGTATGTCATTAGATCTTCGACATTTTGAGGGGTGAAGGGGCTTTCGTCATTAGCCCAGAGGCGGTGCTTTTTGGTTATTAAAACTAAAAGATACCAAGCGCAAATGATTCCAACAATATATGATAAAGCATACCAAGTTAAGGCAAAATGGAAGCCAAAAAATTCAAAAGAAAACAAATATGGTGTTAAGAAGTCAGGAAATCTAGCATACATTTAAAATCCGATCGCTTGTGTTTTAAGATTTTATTACTACATATCTTCGAGGGTAAGCTCTTTTTTTAAAAGAGCTTACGTGTTAAGACACTTTAGAATAAATTCTTGGGATAGAAAATGCAAAGTAGAAATCAAGTTCTTGATGATTTGGCGCGCTTAGTAACCAACGCATTAGGATTGGCGCAAAATGCGAGTGGCGAGATAGATAATGCTTTCAAAAGCCTTTTAGATAGATATTTGGTGGATCGAGGATTGGTTACACGAGAAGAATTTGATGCATCCCAATTAATGCTTAAAAAAGCGATGAATGAAATTTCTGAGCTAAAGAAGAATTTAGAAAAATTTGAAAAGCAACCAAGAGCAAAAGTTGTTAGTAATAATTCCAAAAAATCTGCCAGCACTAATAAATCTTCATAAATGAAGGCCCTGAGAGCTAGGATTTTCTTGGCAAGACTGTTTAGCACATATTTTAATCCTTAACATATCTATATTTTGTGATAAAGTGGAATTAAACAACAATAAATTGTGTTTATGAACAAGAAAATGATTTAGGGGCGACTAGTAAAATGGATATTCACCAGGATTTGGAAGATTATTTCAGTGCAAATCCAGTGTCCTTCTTTAAATTGTTTGCGAAGAAAAACGATTGGGAAGTCGTTGGGGATGCAAGCGATAGTACGGCGTTTTATGCCGAAGGTATTTGGAGGCAATATTTGTATTGTTTCCATTGGATAGAATCAGATCAGCAATTAATAATAACTTGTGAGTACGATTTAAGATTGCCTAAGAATAGAAGTAATTCCCTATACAGAACGCTGAATTTGGCCAATGAAAAATGTGGGGAAGGTTTTTTCACCTATTGTGATGAACAAAAAGTTATCATTTTTCACAGCAAATTTAAGGGATCAGATGCCCTAGAAATAAATGCTTTGCGATCAAAGGACATAATTTCGTCGATTACAAATATTATGGATGAGTTATATCCTGTATTCCAATTGATATCTTGGGGTAAAGAAAATCCCGATATGGCTATAAAACTTGCGGGCAACCATGCATCTGGTTTTATCTGAGATCTTGCAGTATCTTTCTTGATGTAGAAATTCCTAAAAGGATACACACATGTCTTCTTTAAAATGCAGAAAGACTTTATTGATAATAGGTGCGGGCAACATGGGTGAGGCTATGTTGAAGAGTTGGGTGCAAACTCAGATTGATAGGATTTTAGTATTGGTATTGGAGCCCAGTCCTTCAGATTGGTTAAAATCCCTTTTTGAAAAGGGCTTGGTAGAATTGAATCCTAGAAAATTTCCAAGGCAAATTGACATATGCGTTTTGGCAGTCAAACCACAAAAGCTGGCGGAAGTCTTAGAAGAAAACCGTTCAAAAATTTGCAAGAAAACACTCATAATTTCTGTTGTTGCTGGTAAGGATTTCAATTTCTTTCAGTCATATTTTGAAGGTACCCAGTCTATCATCCGAGTAATGCCTAATACCCCAGTTTCAGTGAATCAGGGAGTTTCAGCTATAGTGGCAGATAAATTTGCGAATGAATCGGAAATTGAGTGGGCAAAAAAATTGTTTACCCCATTAGGAGAAGTTGTTTTACTTGATAAAGAGAGTGAAATCGATGTAGTGACTGCCATTTCGGGTTCAGGCCCCGCGTATGTTTTTAACTTCATTGAAAATTTAATTGAAATGGCTGAAGAGTTAGGACTTTCTACTAAGGTTTCAAAGAAACTTGTGATACAGACTGTGGTTGGTGCAGGTATCCTGGCGGAATCAAGTAAATTAACCCCCAGTAGGTTAAGGGAAAATGTCACTAGCCCTGCTGGTACAACACAGGCAGCTTTGGAAGTTTTGATGGATAGCCAGGGTGGATGGAAACCGATTATTAAGAATGCTGTCAATGCAGCTTATAATAGAAGTCGAGAACTAGCGGGTAGAAAAAATAGTAGTGGAGGAAAATAATTTGGCTCTTACAAATTTTGATACCTTTATGAAAGTGGACATTCGGGTTGGAAAAGTAGTTAGGGTTGAGCCTTACCCTGAAGCTAAAAAGCCGGCTTTCAAACTTTGGATCAATTTTGGATCTGACTTGGGCGAGCGAAAGTCTTCAGCTCAGATCACTAAGCACTATTCACCAGAAATGTTGGTTGGTCGACAAATACTGGCGGTCATAAATTTTGCTCCTAGGCAAATAGGTAAGTTTGTATCAGAAGTCTTAGTACTAGGTGTTCCTGGCAAAGAAGGTGACGGTATCATTTTGGTGGAACCAGAGTCGGAGGCACTTTTGGGAGGTCGGGTTTACTAAGATTTAGACATTTCTTCACACCAATGGAAGCGGCATAGGGATGTGTAGCTTTCATTTCCACCAATTTGGATCTGATCACCTTGATCAACTATTTGTCCAGAGGGGTTTGTACGGACAACCATTGTGGCTTTTTTCCCGCAATGACAAATTGTTTTTATCTCTTTTATCTCGTCTGCAATTGATAGTAGGGTTAAGGATCCAGGAAAAAGCTCCCCTCTGAAATCTACACGTAGGCCATAGCTAAGGACTGGTATCTTTAGCTTATCCACAATTCTTGCTAATTGCCAGACTTGAGATTTTGAAAGAAATTGTGCTTCATCTAGAAGTACACAATCTATTTTAAATTCTTTAGAAGCATATTTTACCTTTTCATAAATATTGTCTTCAGGTTCAAAAACCGAAGCCTTTTCCTCTATTCCAATACGGCTAACTATTTTGGACTCTCCGGCTCTATTATCAAGTTTTGCCGTTATCAAGTGAGGAGTCATTCCGCGTTCACGATAATTGTATGCTGCTTGGAGTAGGGCTGTTGATTTACCCGCATTCATGGTAGAGTAATTAAAATATAACTTTGCCATTCGATACTAATTTTCTTTTGCTATACTTCTCTGATAGTGTTTAGTTCCTGGAGTGAAATAATGCGGATCTCTGATTCTTTAGTGCTTTTCATAGCATGTGCTGCAGCCCAAGATCCAGTGACAGAAGTAAAATATGGAAGTCTTTTTGCCACTGAAATAGTTCTTATTTCTTGACTGTCTATGATGGATTGAACCCCTGCAGTTGTATTAAAGACAATATCTATCTTATTATCATTTAAAAAGTCTATTATGTTTGGTCGGCCTTCATAGGCTTTTTTTACTTCGGTTACTCTGATATTATTCTGTTTGAGATAGATTGCTGTTCCTTTGGTTGCAATGATTTCTATACCTAATTCGTCAAGTGCAAGACATGCCTCTACCAGTTTTTCATTCTTGTCTTGATCTTTTAAAGATACAAAAGCAGTTCCTCTTTCGGGTAATTCAACTCCAGTAGCTAATTGAGCTTTTAAGAAGGCTTGTTCAAATGATTTATCGATTCCCATAACTTCACCAGTCGAACGCATCTCTGGTCCTAGAAGTACATCAACTCCTGGAAACCGATCAAACGGTAAAACAACTTCTTTTACAGCGTAGAAGTTCAATTTAGGTTCTTTTAAATTGTTCTGACTAATTCCAGCCATTAATAAGGCAGCCAGTCCAGGGACTGGCACGCCAATAGCTTTTGATACAAAGGGAAGTGTTCTTGAAGCCCTTGGATTAACCTCCAAAACAAAAATGCTATTTCCCTTGACGGCAAACTGCACGTTCATTAGACCCACTACCTTGAGTTCAATTGCTAACATTTTAGTTTGGTTTTTTATTTTAGTTATTATTTTTTTTGACAAGGAATACGGAGGAAGAGAACAGGCACTATCTCCTGAGTGTATCCCGGCTTCTTCGACATGTTGCATGACGCCAACAACTGTAACTTTTTTGCCATCAGATATGGCATCTACATCTACTTCGATAGCTCCTGCTATAAAACTATCAATTAGTACAGGGTTATTTCCACTCACTTGCACTGCATCTTTTATATAACGCATTAGATGGGCAGGATTCAAGACCACCTCCATAGCTCTGCCTCCTATTACATAGGAAGGTCTAATTACTACTGGATATCCAATCGTCTTAGCTTGATTAATGGCTTCCTGTTCAGACCTTGCTACTCCATTCTTTGGTTGTTTTAGATTTAACCTATTTAAAAGGTCTTGAAATTTTTCACGATCTTCTGAAAGATCAATAGAACTTGGACTAGTACCGAGGATTTGGATGTTATGATGTGAAAGTGCTTTAGTTAGATTTAGTGGGGTTTGCCCTCCTAATTGAATTATCACACCCTTTAGATTTCCATTTGATTTTTCTACCTCAACTACCTCAAGAACATGTTCTACCGTGAGAGGCTCAAAATAAAGTCTATCTGAGGTGTCATAATCTGTAGATACCGTCTCAGGATTACAGTTAATCATAATCGTTTCGATGCCACTATTGGATAGGGCAAAACTGGCATGGCAACAGCAGTAGTCAAACTCTATTCCTTGTCCAATCCTATTAGGTCCACTACCAATGATTATAATTTTTTCAGTATCGTTGGGACTTGACTCACAATCTATACTTTTTGGAAATAGAGTCTCATAGGTAGAATACATGTATGGAGTTTTTGATGGGAATTCTCCAGCACAGGTGTCTACCCTCTTAAAAGAAGGTCTGACACCTATTTGCCATCTCTTTTGCCGTATGGTCTCTTCTGACAGAGAAGTCAATTCACCTAATCTTGCATCAGTGAAACCAATTGATTTTAATGTTTGTAACTCGTCTGCTTGAGTGGGTAAGGAATTTTCTTTTAGATGCTGTTCTGCAGCAATTATCTCTTCTAATCTTTCCAGAAACCAAGAATCAATCCTTGTAATTTGGTTAATGGTTTTACTATCTATTCCTGAGCGCATAGCTTGAGCTATTTGCCTTAATCTATTGGAATTTTGTCTTGATAAGACAGATATAATTTCTTCTTTAGTATTAGGAAATTCAATTTCGTTTAGTCCTGTAAGACCAGTTTCTAGGGACGCCAAAGCTTTTTGCAAACTTTCATGAAAAGATCTCCCAATAGCCATCACTTCGCCTACAGATTTCATAGTACTATTTAGTTCGTTGCTAGATCCAGCAAATTTCTCAAAAGTGAATCGGGGAATTTTGACAACGACATAATCGATAGTTGGTTCAAAGCTAGCTGGAGTAGTTTTTGTGATGTCATTTATTAGTTCGTCTAATGTAAAACCTACCGCTAGTTTGGTCGCCACCTTTGCAATAGGAAAGCCAGTGGCTTTGGAAGCAAGAGCAGATGATCGAGAAACCCGCGGATTCATTTCAATTACAACCATTCTTCCATCTTCTGGGTTGATGGCCCACTGGACATTTGATCCACCCGTCTCTACTCCTATTTCCCTAAGAATTCGAATTGAATTAGTTCGCATCAATTGGAATTCTTTATCCGTTAGGGTCATAGCTGGTGCTACTGTAATGCTGTCACCAGTATGTACTCCCATGGGGTCCACGTTTTCTATAGAACATACCACTATCGCATTATCCATTTTGTCTCTAACAACCTCCAATTCAAATTCTTTCCAACCCAAAAGACTTTCATCAATCAGAATTTGGTTAGCAGGGGAGAGGTCAAGACCATTACGACATATCTCAAAATATTCTTTTTCATTGTAGGCAATGCCACCACCTGCACCGCCTAGAGTGAAAGCTGGGCGAATAACTGCTGGGAGTCCTATTGTCTCAAGTGCATTGCTTGCATCTTCCATATTTTCGGCTACCTTCGACTTGGGACTTTCAATCTGAAGAGCGTCCATTGCATCGCGAAATTTTCTTCTATCTTCAGCCTTTTCTATGGCTTCCTTTTTTGCTCCAATCAATTCGACTTTTTCTTTCGCTAAAATGCCAGATTTTTCTAGAGCAATGGCAGCATTTAATCCAGTTTGTCCACCCATAGTGGGGAGTAGTGCATCTGGTTTTTCTTTTCTTATGATAGCTTCCAAAGTTTGAACATTGATTGGTTCTACATATGTAGAGTCCGCAATTTCAGGATCCGTCATAATAGTTGCAGGATTGGAGTTGACCAAGATTACGCGATAACCTTCTTCCTTTAAAGCTTTACAGGCTTGGGTCCCCGAATAATCAAATTCACAAGCTTGACCAATAATAATCGGGCCAGCACCTATGATCATTATTGAAGAGATATCTTTTCTTTTGGGCATTGGTTATTTCAGGTAATTCTTTTAAAATTTGTTTTGTCAGTAACTAATGATTTACGCAAGACAAATATTTCTCTCATAGGTTTTCTTGTAAGCTAAATTGATCAGAATTAGCACATTTACACTTTACACTTTACGCTTTACTTTCTTTCGATTATTCCAAGGGTAAATTCAAAATAATACCTTAGAGGTTTAAATGAAAGTTTATCGAACTCATAATTGCGCGGAGTTAAACTTGGATCATGTTGATCAGCAGGTTACATTATCTGGATGGGTTCACAGAGTCCGAGACCATGGGGGTGTATTATTTATTGATTTGCGAGACCATTATGGAATGACTCAGGTAGTAATAGACCCTGATAGCAATGATTTTGGCACTGCCGAAACTTATAGATCAGAATGGTGCATCCAAGTTATAGGTAGAGTAAAGGCACGTGAGCCAGATCTGATCAACAAGAATTTACAAACTGGCTATATTGAGATTTTTATAGATAACACAGAGATCATTTCAACTGCTGAGGATCTTCCTTTACCAGTTTTTGGTGAACTGGAATACCCGGAGGAAACTCGGCTCAGGTTCCGGTTTCTTGATTTAAGACGAGAAGGTCTCCACAAAAATATGATGTTGAGGGCAAACGTTATAGCTTCGATCAGGAGGGAAATGTGGGAAATTGGCTTTAATGAATTTCAGACACCTATTTTGACTGCCTCATCTCCAGAGGGAGCAAGAGATTTCTTAGTTCCAAGCAGATTGAACAGAGGAAAATTTTACGCTTTACCTCAAGCGCCTCAACAATTTAAGCAACTCATCATGATGGGAGGGTTTGACAAATATTTTCAAATTGCGCCGTGCTTTCGTGATGAAGATCCTAGATCAGATAGATCACCAACTGATTTCTATCAATTAGATATAGAGATGAGTTTTGTTAACCAGGATGATGTTTTCGATACTGTAAAACCCGTAATAGAGCGAATTTTTAAGGAATATAGTCAAAAGAAAGTTGAAAGTCATTGGCCAAGAATTACTTATAAAGATGCTATGCTATGGTATGGCACCGATAAGCCTGATTTAAGAAATCCAATTAAGATGAAAAAGGTCTGTGAGTATTTTAGAGATGCTGGCTTTGCTGTATTTTCCAACATTCTTAAAAATGAAGGATCTGAAATAAGGGCAATACCAGCTCCAGGTGGAGGAAGTAGAAATTTTTGTGATAGAATGAACAATTTTGCGCAGAAGGAAGGCCTCCCTGGTATGGGGTATATCTTCTGGAGAGAAGCAGATGGGGAAATAGATGCTGCAGGACCACTGGCAAAGAATATTGGTTTTGAAAAATCTGAAATGATTAGAGAAAGTTTAGGTCTAAAAGTTGGCGACGCAGCATTTTTTCTAGGAGGGGAGCCCAAGAATTTTGAAGTATTTTCAGCAAAAGCTAGAAATCAAATAGGGGCACAATTAAAATTAATTGATGAAGATGTTTTTGCTTTTGCTTGGATAATAGATTTTCCAATGTATGAGAAAGATATTGAAAATGACAAAATTGATTTTTCTCATAATCCATTTTCGATGCCACAGGGAGGACTCCCTGCTCTCAATGGTAACCCGCTGGAAGTACTTGGTTATCAATATGATCTTGCTTGCAATGGTTATGAGCTATTATCTGGTGCCATTAGAAATCACGAAATAGATACAATGTTCAAAGCATTTGAGCTTGCAGGTTATTCTAATGCCGAGGTTAGCTCACGTTTTTCTGGAATGATTCAGGGGTTGAAGTTTGCTCCGCCACCTCACGGGGGTTGTGCTTTAGGAATAGATAGAATGTTAATGCTTTTGGCTGATGAAGAAAATATTCGAGAGGTCATCATGTTTCCAATGAATCAGAAAGGTGAAGATTTAATGATGAATGCTCCTTCCCTTCCTACGAAGGCACAACTTCATGAATTAGGTATCAGAATAATTGAGGAAGACGTGAATAAAGTGGACGGATCTTGAGGAATGAAGCCAAATGAGAGTGCTAGAAAGTTTTTTGCTAATAGAAGATCTATATCCGTAAAGGGCTTGAAAGGGCCTGGTCCGGGATTAGCGGATACTTTCAAAATAATTCAATCTGCTTTACGGGTACCAGATCATGGTAAGCTTGAACCGTGGAGGGCTATTTTGATTTCTGAGAAATCGAAATATAAATTCATCGATATTATTGATAGGCGAGGAAAGGAAATAGCTATAGATTCTGGTAAACTGGAAAAAAACAAGAAAAATGTCTTAAATACACCATTGATTATAGCAGTAATTTGCTCCCCAAAAGAAAGTTCAAAGATTCCAGAGATAGAGCAAATTCTATCAGCTGGTGCCTTATGCTTAAACATTTTGAATAACTTTCTCGTGTGTGGCTGGGGAGCTAACTGGTTAACTGGTTGGATGGCTCACGATAGGAAGTTTGGAGAAGAGGCATTTGGTCTAGCCGAAACTGAGTTTGTGGCAGGATTTATATACGTTGGTGATTATGGTGAAAATCCTCCTGACAGACCAAGGCCCAAGGCTGAAGACAAAATTACCTGGTTTTAGCAAGACCCAGATTTTTCCAATTAGTACAAATAATTATTTGGTTGATCTTCTAAAGAATTTCTCTCAATTCAGAAAAATCAAGTATATTAGGAGCATAACTATAAGCCATAGGCAAAACGTTAGGATTGTGACCCAAATAAATTTTATTTTTATTTGGGGATCTTCTGGAGCTGAAGAGGGGGTGCCAAAAATCTTTTTTCCGGTTTCTTGTTGTGTTTTTATTTTCAGAGGTAAGGCAATAAAAAGCAGTATAAACCAAAGAATTGCAAAGAGCACTATTGCAGCTGTGATAGTCATTTCCCCTCACCAATCATTCTTGTTGCAATTCAATCAGTGTGCCATTGCATTTAGAAGGGTGCAGAAAAATAACTGGTTTACCATGCGCCCCCAATTTAGGCTTTCTGGGTCCGAGTGGTGTAAAGTCCTCCTCAGAAAGTTTTTCAAGTGCTAAATCAATGTTTTCAACTTCATAACAGATGTGATGTATTCCTCCATTTGGATTTTTTTTGAGGAATTTACTAATGGGGCTGTTTTTATTAAGTGGAGAAATAAGTTCAATTTGGGTATTTGGTAGTTCTATGAATGCGATTTTAACTCCATGCTCAGGTTGATCGATTTGTTCACTAACTTTGGCACCGAACACATTCCTATAATTTTTACTTGCTTCTGTAATATCTGGTACGGCTATAGCTACATGGTTTAATTTTCCGATCATGTCAATTTCCTCACATTCTAAAATGAATTCTTGAAGTGACGAGCGTGTTCATTAATGAGATCCAAATATATTTCTTCCAGTTCAAATATTTGTGATATTTCCACTGATTCATTAATTGAGTGCATTTTTTCTCCAACGAGGCCAAATTCGACTACGGGACACCTTTTGTATATAAATCGAGCGTCTGAAGTTCCCCCAGAGGTAGACAAAGCAGGATCAACGCCAGTAATTTTTTTTACGCTCTGTTTTACTAATTTAGCAAGATTAGTTGGTTCCGTATAAAAGGGCTCACCCGAAACCCTAAATTCTAAATCAACATGCGTTTTTGTCTTATTACTAATTTCTTGGCTTAATTTTTTAATTTTCTGACTTAGCTGATCGCTAGTATGATTATCATTAAATCTAATGTTGATGGAGGTTGTTACTTCTGAGGGAATTACATTATTTGTATTATTGTTAGCAGATATAGAGGTTATTACCAGAGTTGATGGTTCGAAGAATTTTGAACCATTATCAAGTTTAGCTCTAATTAAATTGTTTAGTAATTCTATAGCAGCATTAATTGGGTTTATTGCAAGATGCGGGTAAGCTGAATGACCTTGTTTTCCAGTAATTTTAAAGGTACAGCTCATCGAGCCTCTTCTTCCAATTTTCATTGCTTCACCAAAAGTTTTTGGGCAGGTTGGTTCACCAACAATGCAATGGTCGATACGTTGATCATTATCAGTCATCCAATCCAGAATGGCCTGCGTTCCATCTTTTGCTTCTCCTTCTTCGTCTCCTGTAATCATTAAGGCAATTGAAAAATCAGGTTGTGACTTTTTTGAATATTTGATTGCTGCTAGACAAAAGGCCGCAACTGCTGATTTCATATCCACTGCCCCCCTACCAAAGAGAACATTTCCTACAATTTTTCCAGAAAATGGTTCGAACTCCCATTTGGCAAGGTTTCCAGGAGGAACCACATCTACGTGACCAGAAAATCCAAGAGTAGGTAGGTTCTTTTCCCCCCACCTCAAGAAAAGGTTCGATATGCCACCTCTATCAATTCTGTGGATTCTAAAATCAGTATCCTCAAATAGGTCTCCTATAAGTTTTAGAGCACCCGCTTCTCTTGGGGTCACAGTTGGACATTGAATAAGCTTTGCTGTTAGTTCAACAACGTTCATCATCCCTTTCTCACAATCATGCTAATCCCTAAGTAACTCATTAATCGAGGTCTTTGATCTTGTTTTTGCATCAACTTGTTTGACAATTACAGCACAATAAAGGTTTGGACCGCCTTTGTTGGAAGGTAAAGATCCGGCTACAACTACAGAGTAAGGTGGAACCTCGCCAAATAGAATTTCATTGGTATCTCTAACAACGATCTTTGTTGATTTTCCAATGAAAACACCCATGCCTAGTACAGCTCCTTTTCTAACTATACAACCTTCTACAACTTCAGATATTGCTCCTATGAAACAATCATCTTCTATAATAGTTGGTGTTGCTTGCATTGGTTCTAAGACACCGCCAATCCCAACTCCTCCAGATAAGTGGACATTTTTACCTATTTGAGCACAAGAGCCGACTGTTGCCCACGTGTCTACCATCGCGCCAGTATCAACATAAGCTCCAAGATTTACAAAACTTGGCATGAGTACTACTCCTGGAGCAATGTATGCAGATTTACGAACAATACAGTTTGGAACTGCTCTAAATCCAGCATTCTCCCAATTCTCCGTAGACCAGTCCAAAAACTTACTATCAACCTTATCCCACCATGATGTACCTTGTGGTCCTCCAGTCTGCATAATCATATCATTTAGACGAAAACTTAATAGCACGGCTTTTTTTGCCCACTGATTAACTTTCCAATCCCCGCTCCCATTTGGTTCTGCCACGCGAAGCTTACCTTTGCCTAAGAGATCTAAGGTGTGCAAGATGGCTTCTCTCACAGGTCCTGTAGTTTTAGCAGATATATTTTCTTTGGTTTCCCATGCGGTATTGATCGTTTTCTCTAATGCATTATCGATCATTTTTGTCTTTCCTCATAAGCTATATTTCTTTCCTTCACTTAACTAACAAGAATTCCCTAATTTCAGTTTTTAGAAATGGTGAAAATTGATTATCTGATATCACTGTGAGATAAGTATTTCCATATTCATCTTTCCATTTAGAAAGGCCTTCCAGATTAGAAAATTTCCAGGGCTCACTTTTCAACAAAACCTGTATACTTTTGATTTCATCCTTCTCAAAGAGTATTCTTTTTATACGCGTTTGAAAACCATCTAAGAAGGTGAATTTTCTTTCAAGTAATATTAAATTTTTGTCATCAATGAATTCTGCATCAGTTATTTTAAACTCTTCATTTATTTTAATATTGTTAATTACTATCCATTTGTCTTCCTTCAATTTGTAAATAGGATGATCCCTATCGCCTTTAGGCGGTGATTCAGGAATAGCGTAAAGTTCGCCAGAATTATTTACTGCAAGAGCTTCAATCCCATCATTAAACATTAATCTCTTAAAGTCGGGGTGTTTGGGTAAAAATTGTCCTGGGGAAGTTAAGTTCTCGTGAAACATAATTCTATTATTAGATTCAAAGGATACATAATATCCATCTTTAGGAGATCTTACAATTGATTCACTATCGGTGTTTTTACCGGATAACTCTTTACCTTTACTGTTAAGGATTTTTCCATGATCTAGAATCCTAATATTTATCAATTTTCCTCTGCTATTTCTAATCATTTCACCATTGAAATACATAGCCTTGTCACTGATCGCCACAAATTTCTTTCCATTAGAGGAAACTGAAATTCCAGAAAAACCACCAAAACCGGAGGTTTTCTCATACAAAATTTGATGCCCAAATAGTTCCAAGCTCCATGAATCAAATGCTTCAGGGTATGAGACAATAGGAAAAAAACTCGAAAATATTATACTGAGTAAGAAGATTCTCGAATTTGCATGATTTTGCATGTTTAGATAGGATAGTTCATACAGTCGGATCAGAGACAGAGATAAGGGCATGTGACTAGGACAGTGTACTCTATTTTTTAGGGGTTATTTTTGTCATGTTGAAACTTTTAGGAATTTTGGTGTATTGTTAAGATCATTCATATGTAAATTGTATTTTTAAAATGACATCTCTTTTTCAAATTCTTTCTGCAATATTAAATATCTTTTCATTTTTGATCATCTTTGACGTAATCTTATCGTTTTTAATCCAGTTTGGCGTTCTAGATAAAAGAAATCAAATAGTATCACAGCTTTGGATTTCTATTAGAAATATCATGGAACCTATTTACTCAAGAGTTAGGTCTTTTTTACCTAATACTATTGGGTTTGATCTTGCTCCTGCCTTATTATTATTTGTAATATTTGCTGTAAGAGTAATCATATCCAATAATTTCTATTAGTAGTATTTTTTTCCGGGTAGCGTTGGTTTAATTAGCCTTTAGTTTGCGTCTTGCTAACATCTTCAATCTTAGGGCATTAAGTTTAATGAAACCTGTGGCATCTTTTTGGTTGTAAACACCATCATCTTCCTCAAAAGTCACATGTTTTTCAGAATATAAGCTTGATCTAGAATTTCTGGCTATGGTCTGTACGTTACCTTTATACAACTTTAGTGTTACAGTGCCCTCCACATAATTTTGGCTTTGGTCAATTAAAGCCTGTAACATCTCTCTTTCTGGGGAATACCACAGACCATTATAAATTAATTCTGCATATTTAGGCATTAATTCATCCTTGAGATGGGATGCGCCTTGATCAAGGGTTATGCTTTCAATAGCTCTATGCGCTTCGAGCAAAATTGTGCCACCAGGGGTTTCATAAACCCCTCTAGATTTCATGCCAATGAATCTTCCTTCTACCAAATCTAACCGACCAATGCCATGCTTGCTTCCAAGGCGGTTTAGTTCTTCTAATAATTCGTGTTTCTTTTTGATTATACCATTTATTGAAATCATATTACCTAAGGCGAAATCAATTTTCACAAGCTCCGATTGATCTGGAGCGTCCTCTGGAGAGACTGTTCTTTGATAAACATATTCTGGAGCGATTTCACTCGGATCTTCCAGGATCTTTCCTTCCGAAGAGGTATGCAATAGATTTGCATCAACGGAAAAAGGGGCTTCACCTTTTTTGTCCTTAGAAATTGGAATTTGGTGATTTTCAGCAAATTCTAAAAGTTTAGTCCTACTGGTTAAATCCCATTCTCGCCAGGGACTGATGATGTTGATATCAGGGTTTAAGGCGTAGCATGATAATTCGAACCGAACTTGGTCATTTCCTTTCCCAGTGGCGCCGTGCGCTACTGCATCAGCACCCACCAAATCTGCTATTTCAATAAGCTTTTTAGCTATTAAAGGTCTTGCAATAGCTGTTCCCAGAAGATAGTGGCCCTCGTATTGTGTATTTGCCCTAAACATAGGAAAGACAAATTCGTCAGCAAATTCTTCTCGTAAGTCTTCAACAAAAATATTTTTTGGATCTACTCCCAGCATTATGGCTTTATTTTTGGCCGGTCCTAATTCTTCATTTTGACCAAGATCAGCAGTAAAAGTTACAACCTCAGTATTATAATTAACTTGAAGCCATTTTAATATGATGGACGTATCAAGACCCCCTGAATATGCTAGAATCACTTTTTTTGGTTTAAGATTCATCGGCTAAAGTCTCCTATATTTAGTGATTGAGGTAACTAATTTTTTTGAGGGTAGCAACTAAAATTTAGAATCAATGCTTATTATTAGAGTCCCATTTTATATTTCAGTTTGCAAAAACTCAGCGAATGAAGCTATGATAACTGTTAGTTATTCGTATCAATAGAAAATCTATACAAGATGAATGATAGTGAAGTAGGTAATTTTGTTTTCAACACAGCAACCGGGGTTCGATTTGGCTGGGATAGTGTCTTGGCTCATTCTGAAGAAATAATAAAGATACTGGGGCCTAGGTTGTTGATTATTTCTGATCCAGGATTGTCAAAGATTGGTTTGTACAAGCCATTACTAGATAATTTGATTAAGAGAGGAACAGAAGTAAGGATCTTTGATCAAGTAGAACAAGATCCAACTTTAACAAACCTAGAAATGGCTATTGATTCAGGTGCGGGATTTCTTGCAACAGGCATTTTAGGATTTGGCGGAGGATCGCCAATGGATGTGGCAAAATTGACTGCTTTGGTTTTAGGCTCAGGAGAGAACATTGACAGCATATGGGGTGTGAACAAAGTGAAAGGTCCACGACTGCCCTTGATATTGGTGCCAACGACGGCTGGTACCGGTTCAGAGGTCACTCCAGTTTCAATTATAACAGTAGAGGAGAGAGAGAAAAGAGGTGTTTCGGCTGCAGTAATTATTCCGGATCTTGCTATCTTAGACCCTTCTCTTACTATGGTTCTTCCTCCAACGATAACTGCTACAACTGGTATTGATGCAATGGTGCATGCGATTGAGGCATTCACATCTAAAAATCAAAATAATAATCCTCTTTCCCAGAGTTTGGCAATGGAGTCTCTTGCTTTGTTAGGGATCTCAATAGTAACAGCCGTAAAAAGCGGTAAGTCAGACCGAGTTTCTAGAAGTAACATGCTATACGGATCAATGCTTGCAGGGATGTCCTTTGCTAACTCCCCTGTAGCTGGAGTACACGCATTAGCCTATCCCCTTGGCGGTAAGTATAAAGTTTCCCATGGGCTATCCAATGCATTACTTTTACCGCACTTGATTAGGTTTAACATGCATGTGCCTGCAACCAAAGAGGCTTACGGAAAACTAGCGGGTATTATTTTCCCAGTTCTTGAAAATATAGATGATTTAGATCAACGTGTTAAATCATTTGCAGAAGAATTCATTAATTTAAGTAAGCATTTGAATTTGCCTACAAGATTACGAGAAATAAATATTCCTGAAAAAGCCTGTAGAGAAATGGCTAAAGAGGCTATGAAGCAAGAACGTTTGCTAGTAAATAACCCCAAAACTATCACTAGAGCAGATGCAGAAAAGATATACAAAGCAGCTTGGTAGAAATTGATAGGCTCGGTTTTAGATTTTCTAATTTTAATTGAGTCAAATGTCTCTCATCTTGGTTGAGTGGAAATCTCATGTCTTATCCTTTTTTAAGCTACGTAGAATTTCTTGGAAATGATGTGAAGAAAAAGAATATAGTCTTCTTAACGCACGGTCTTTTTGGATCGAAAAGAAATTGGGTTAATACTGCAAAGGCATTGAGTGAAAGACTTAATCGACATGTGGTTGCAATTGACCTCAGAAATCATGGTTCATCATTCTGGTCTAAAACTCATGATTACCTATCGTTAGGTCAAGATTTGATTAAATTAGCTGATTATTTTGGGCAAAAAGTGGATCTTGTCGGACACTCTATGGGGGGAAAAGCAGTTATGAGTGCTAGTTTAATAAATCCTCACAATTTTGGTAAGCTTGCGGTGGTTGATATTAGTCCAGTTGCTTATTGTCATTCCGAGTTTATAGGCTTTATCTGGGGGATGAAGCAATTAGATTTAGCTAAAATAAGTTCCCGTAGTCAAGCTGACCAAATTTTGTCAGACCACATTCCTGATAAAAAAATTAGGAGCTTCTTATTACAAAATATGATTCGTACAGAAAGTGGCAATTATGATTGGCAAATGAATCTTCAGTCTATTGAAGAGAATATAAGGCTAATAATGTCTTTTCCACAATATCAAAACCAATTCTTAGGCCCAACACTTTTCCTTAAAGGTCAAGAATCCTCTTATATTTCAGAAACCAGTATCTCTGAAATAAAAAAGTATTTTCCACAAAACACTATTGAGGAGATTAATCAGGCTGGTCATTGGCCTCACGTTGAACAGCCAAAATCATTTCAAGATAAATTGGTACAATTTGTTGGAAAACTTTAGCTGAAGCTCAATGAAATTGTGGGCGTTCAATCGCCAAAGCTATTCCCTGACCACCGCCTATGCACATTGTAATTAGTCCTAAAGACCCATCTAATCTCTCTAATTCGTGAATGGCTTTTATGACGAGAATAGTTCCTGTGGCGCCAATCGGATGGCCTAATGCTATTGCCCCACCATTTGGATTAACTATTTTGGGATCCAAATTTAATTCCTGTGAGACTGCACAGGCTTGTGCAGCAAAAGCCTCATTGCTTTCAATTACGTCAAAATCTTGGGTGGATAAACCTGTTTTCTTGAGCAATTTCTTTACGGCAATGATAGGTCCAATTCCCATTACCTCTGGTCTAACGCCAGAATGAGCATAACCCCTTATTTTGGCTCTAATCTTGAGTCCTAAAGCATTAGAAGCATTTGCAGTTCCTAAGACTATAGCAGCTGCACCATCGTTGAGACCGGAAGAGTTACCAGCAGTGACAGTTCCATCTTTTTTAAACACTGGCTTCAGAGATAAAAGATTTTGTTTGTTTGTATCCTTCGGGTGTTCATCAAATGTAAAGGAATTTTTTTTGGAATCTTTTCCAATTTCTATTGGTACTATTTGGCTTGAGAAATGACCCTTTGAAACGGCATTTGCCGCTCTAGCCTGACTCTCTAAAGAAAAATCATCCTGCATTTGCCGAGAAATTTTATACTCGCTAGCGACATTTTCTGCAGTTATTCCCATGTGACCCGTATCAAATGGACAGTTTAATGCTCCTAGCATCATATCTTCGACCATAGAGTCGCCCATCCTTTTTCCCCATCTATTTGATTTAATTATATGGGGTGATTTGCTCATGTTTTCTGCACCACCTGCGAGTCCAAATTCCGCATCTCCCAATGCTAGCGATTGTATTACAGAAACTAATGCTTGAAGTCCCGAACCGCATAGACGGTTTACATTCA
This sequence comes from Paracoccaceae bacterium, assembly GCA_029243395.1. Taxonomy (GTDB): domain Bacteria; phylum Pseudomonadota; class Alphaproteobacteria; order Rhodobacterales; family Rhodobacteraceae; genus CACIIZ01. Next base: position 135,196 of record JAQWSE010000007.1, read on the forward strand.
TAGAAGCTACGCTTACCGGAATGCCCGCATTTAATGAGATCACTCTAGACAAGTACATGTCTTTTGGCTCTGTATTGATTACGTGACCAAAAACTACATGCTCTATTCTTTCCTTTTTAACCCCAGAATTCTTAATAGCTTCTTTTGCTACTAATGTGCCAAGATCAATTGGAGAAACAGATTTGAGTGAACCCCCAAAACTACCAATGGCAGTTCTTGAGCCTGACAATATAACTACTTCTTCAGTCATGAAATATATGATCCTTTTGATTTATATAAACATTACTTGATAAAATTTTTTCAAATAATGATCAATACTAACTTCAAATATTAGTCTTGCCAAATGGTTATCCACGGGTAGTTTGGTGGTAGGATTATAAATTTTGTACAGTTTAGGTTTTAGAAGGATAGGATATGGCTCGAACAGTTTTTGTTGACGGTGCATACGTTGATGAGATGGATGCTAAGGTGTCCGTATTTGACAGGGGATTTTTATTTAGTGATGCAGTTTATGAAGTTACTGCAGTGATAGAGAAAAAGTTAGTTTCTTGGGAGGGCCATACACGCAGAATGAGGAGATCTTTAGGCGAAATAGGCATAGATCTAGATATTTCTAATGACCATCTCCTAGAGGTTCATAGAAAACTTCTTGAACTCAATGAAGTGCAGGAGGGTTTAGTTTATTTGCAAATTACTCGTGGAGCTGCTGATCGTGATTTTGCTTTTCCTGACAGAACGATTGTAAAGCCTACTACAGTCCTTTTTACTCAAGAAAAGAGCTTGATACATAATCAGAAATTGGATTCAGGATTAAAAGTCATTTCTTTCCCAGATTTACGATGGGGTAGATCTGACATTAAAAGCACTCAACTTCTCTATGCTTCTATGGTTAAGCAAAAAGCATTGAATCAAGGGAAAGATGAAGCTTGGTTTGTAAAAGATGGTTTTGTTTCTGAGGGTAGTTCAAATAACACTTTCATTCTTTCTCAGGATGGAAAATTGATTACTAAAGCTTTGTCAAACGATATTTTGGCGGGTATTACTAGGGAAGCTATATTAGAATATTCTAAAAGCTCTGGCTATATGATAGAAGAAAGACCGTTCTCAGTAGAGGAAGCTAAGAAATCAAAAGAGGCCTTTATATGTTCATCTACCACATTTATTTTGCCTGTAGTGGAAATAGATGATTGTAAAATTGGATCTGGTCAACCTGGGAAAAATACTTTGAAGCTAAGAGAAATCTACATTAACAATATAAAACAAGAGCTAGTTTGAATTTGGTTCATCATTCATTTTCATTACCTGTGCGATCTCTTTTTCAGACCTTTTGGTTTGGTGTTTTTCTTTCCAGGTTTTGTAAGGCATCCCATAGACTAATTCTTGGGCATCTTCTTTGTCCATTTTCAGGCCAATTTTTTGTGCTTCCTCAGTATACCAGCGTGATAGACAATTACGACAAAATCCAGCCAGATTCATTAAATCCAGGTTTTGCACATCAACTCTTTTTGACAAGTGATCTAAAAGCCGCCTGAATGTAGCTGCCTCCAGTGCTTCGTTCTTTTTCTCAACCATCACAACTACCCGATTTATATGAGTAATGATACTGTAATGATCTCTGGATGGTTAATCAAGTTTGTTATGTTTTTATGTTATAGTGAACTAAAATAAAGTTGCCTTTTTAAGGTGCTTATTTATCACATGCTTTAGCTTTGTCTCAATGCAAGAAAAAAAGTTTTAATTTATTACGTATTTTCATTATTGTCCGCTTGAGCCTTTAGGCTGATTATGGATGGTAATGATTTTTCGGGGGTTTTGTGGCTAAAGGATTGAGAAGAAATAGGAACGTCAAGATAGTAGCCACTTTAGGGCCAGCATCTAGTTCAGAGCACATAGTGGAAAAACTTTTTGAAGAAGGGGTGGACGTTTTCAGGTTGAATTTGAGTCATGGAACACATGATGAAATAAGGAAAAGACATCAGATTATAAGAAGCGTTGAGGAAAAATTTGGTAGACCAATTTGTATTTTGGCAGACTTACAAGGCCCTAAGTTGAGGTGTGGTAAATTTAAAGATCAAGAAGTTGAGTTAATTATTGGAAAATCCTTTAGATTTGATGACAAAGATATTTTGGGAGATATTCATCGGGTAAATGTGCCAGATTTTGCAGTTCTCCATGGTCTAAACATTGGCTCTACCGTTTTGGTCAATGATGGAAAAATACGATTGATAGTCAAGGCAGTTGGTAAGGGCTTTGTTGATACTGAAGTGGTGGTAGGGGGTATAGTTTCGGATAGAAAAGGTATTAATGTTCCAGATCAAGTTTTACCCCTCTCGGCTCTTTCACAGAAAGATAGAAGTGATTTGGAGTTCGTTTGTGCTCTAGGTATTGAATGGTTGGGGTTGTCATTTGTTCAAAGAGCTTCTGATATTGCAGATGCCAGAAAGTTGATTAAAGGTAGAGCGGCAATTTTGGCAAAAATTGAAAAGCCATCTGCTGTAGAGGCTTTTGATCAAATTCTCGAAGAAACAGATGCGGTAATGGTCGCGAGAGGGGATCTTGGCGTTGAGTTACCTATCGAAACATTGCCCCCAATTCAAAAGCGTCTTGTTAGACAGTGTCGGGCTTCTGGTAAACCAGTCATAGTGGCCACGCAAATGATGGAGAGTATGATAACATCACCAGTTCCAACAAGGGCCGAGGTGTCTGACGTGGCTCAAGCAATTTATGAGGGAGCTGATGCAATAATGTTATCTGCAGAAAGTGCTGTAGGACATTATCCTGTGGAAGCTGTTAGAACAATGAACAGTATCGCTACCGAAGTTGAAAAAGAAAAGACTTATCGACAAGTAATAGAATCTTCAAGAACACCATTAAAGAGGGGTGTTTCTGATGCAATAACGGTTGCAGCAAGAGAAGTTGCTGAAACTACTAACATCAAGGTTATTTGTTGTTTTACACACACTGGAACGACGGCTGCTCTGACTTCACGGGAGAGACCCCGAGTTCCAATAATAGCACTTACTCCAAAAATCGGTATAGCTAGGCGGATAGCACTTAACTGGGGTCTTCACTGTATTGTGACTGAAGAACTTAACAGATTTAAGATGGCCGTTGTTAATGCTGCAAAGGCTGCTAGGTTGTATGGTTTCGCAAAGGACAAGGACAAAATTATCGTAATAGCTGGGGTACCTTTCAATGTACCTGGAACGACAAATATTCTCAGAGTTGCACCAGCTGATGAAAAACAGATTTACGAAGGTGAAATTGGCTAAGTTATTTTTTCCCGGTATGTAAACAACTGATCAATTAATATCTTTTGACTTGCATATTTTATTAATAAAGAATAAGAAACTTCGAATTATATAATCTGTCGGGAAGTGGTAAGAATTTATGCCTAAGATGAAAACAAAGTCGGGTGCAAAAAAACGTTTTAAGCCTACGGCTTCAGGATTACTTAAATCGGCTCAGGCTGGTAAAAGACATGGAATGATAAAGCGATCTAGAAAGTTTATCAGGAATGCTCGCGGTACCACAACCCTTTCCAAGGCCGATGAAGGTATTGTTAAAACTTACATGCCATATGCAAGATAAAGGATGACGGAATGTCACGTGTTAGACCAGGTCCGGTTACTAGAGCTAGACACAAAAAAGTAATAAAGGCGGCAAAAGGCCATTATGGAGCCCGTAGTAGAACATTTCGGTCAGCTGCACAATCTGTGGATAAGGCCCTTCAGTATGCTACCCGAGATAGAAGAGTAAAGAAGAGGACTTTTAGGTCTCTCTGGATTCAGAGAATAAATGCTGCGGTTAGGGCTTTAGATCCCACATGTACTTACAGTAAGTTCATGAATGGGATATTAAAGGCGGAGATAGAAGTAGATCGAAAAATTCTCGCTGAGCTCGCAATAAGTGAACCAGAGGCCTTTAAAAAGATATTTGAGATCGCTCAATCAAGATCAGCATAGATTACCTTATAAGGAAATTTCTAGAAAACGTTTTAAAAGGTTGCCAATCTTGCGGAACACTTAAACTGATAGATTATCTCAGGTTGAAGGGTAGCATTCTACTTTGAGATATGTGAATTTTTTTAAATTTGGTGGCACTAAGCATGGATGATATAGATGAAATAGAAAAAAGCTATCTAGGATCAATATCTGCTGCTTCATCGTTAGATGATTTAGAAAAGATTAGAGTTAAGGGACTTGGAAAAAAAGGTCAAGTTACCAGCCTTATGAAATCGATAGGGTCTATGGAAGAAACTGAACGAAGGGTCAGAGCTCCAAAACTTAATTTTCTTAAGTCCAGGATGATTAAAGAGATAGAAAAGAAAAAGACACTCATTACTGAAGAGAATATAAACGAAAGAATTAGTAAAGAGTGGTTGGATGTTTCAAGGCCTTCGAGGCCTTCTCAAATGGGAAAGATACATCCGATCAGCCAAGTAACCGATGAAGTAGTCGAAATTTTCTCAGATTTAGGTTTTTCTATAGCTGAGGGTCCTCAGGTTGAAAGTGATTGGTATAATTTTGATGCTCTAAATATTCCTTCTGAACATCCCGCAAGGCAGGAGTTTGACACATTTTATGTCAATTCTAGTTCCGACTCTGGATCGGTACCTCATGTTTTGAGAACTCATACAAGTCCAGTTCAGATCCGTCACATGGAGAAAAAGGATGGAGTACCTTGCAGAATAATAGTGCCTGGCAAAGTTTTTCGCTCAGATTACGATCAGACACACACCCCAATGTTTAACCAGCTGGAAGGTTTGGCTATTGATAAGGATCTAACAATGAGTCACTTGAAGTGGACCTTAGAGGAATTCTGTAGAGCATTTTTTGAAATCGGGAACATAGAATTGAGGTTTAGATCCAGTCATTTCCCATTCACTGAACCTAGCGCTGAAGTAGATATTAGGTGTTCTTGGGAAGACAATATGTTGAAACTTGGACAGGGTGACAGTTGGTTAGAGATATTAGGGTCTGGCATGGTGCATCCTAAGGTTCTTAAAGCTTGTAATATTGATCCAAATTTTTATCAGGGGTTTGCATTTGGAATGGGCATAGATAGATTGGCAATGCTCAAATATGGTATTCCTGATTTACGTTCATTTTTTGAAGGAGACGCGCGTTGGTTAGACCATTATGGATTTAATCCGCTCGAAAAACCTTCGATACACAGCGGTTTAACGTAAAGCCGTGGAACAAAACTAGGATAATTTGAAGTGAAATTTTCTGTTGATTGGTTGAAAACTTACCTAAAATGTGATTGCAATATTAATGTCATACTTGATGCTCTCAATGACCTAGGACTAGAGGTAGAAAGTGTGACAGACCCGGCTGAAAATTTTTCGAAGTTTATAGTAGGTAAAGTCACGGAAGTAGAAAAGCATCCTAATGCTGATAAGCTGAAGGTTTGTTCTGTTTACTTAGGTAATGAAAAAAAACAAATTGTTTGTGGTGCTCCTAATGTAAAATTAGGAATGGGAGTGGTAGTGGCTTTACCTGGCACGTTCATTCCAGGTTTAGGAAAAAAAATTTCCATTGGTAAAATTAGGAATGTTGAAAGTTTTGGCATGATGTGCTCTGAGTTTGAACTTAACTTATCCGATGAACATGATGGTATCATCTGTTTAGATCAGCCAAATGTTGGAAGAACGTTCGCCGAGTGGCTTAAGATTAATGACCCTGACAAGGTTGACCCAGTGATAGAGATAACTATTACCCCAAATCGACCTGATGCTCTCGGTGTCCGAGGAATAGCAAGAGATCTTGCAGCAAAGGGTATAGGTCAATTCTTAGAAAGGAAGTCGAATAAAATTTATTCTGACTACAAAAGTCCTATCAATGTTATCTTAAAAAAGGATGTATCGGAAAGAGATTGTCCCTATTTTGTGGGTCGGTACATTAAGGGAATCAGAAATGACGATTCACCAACATGGTTAGTAAATAGGCTTAATTCTATTAACCTTCGACCAATCTCAAGTTTGGTCGATCTAACAAATTTTTTGACTTTTGATAGTGCTCGCCCACTTCATGCATTTGATGCTGATAAGCTGAAAGGTAATTTGGTAGTACGAAAAGCATTTTCTGGTGAAGAAATTGAAGCATTGGATGGCAAGAATTATGAGTTGGATGATTCAATGACCGTCATAGCTGACGATCAAGGCGTCCAAGCAATAGGAGGTTTGATTGGAGGAATGGCCAGTGGTTGCACTGAAGATACTAGAAATGTTTTTATTGAATCGGCATATTTTGACCCAATTTCTACGGCAAAGACTGGTAGAAAATTAGGTTTAATTACAGATGCCAGATATAGATTTGAAAGGGGTATCGATCCTTCTTTTACAATACCAGGTATCGAGTTATATACGGAGCTGGCTACCAATATCTGTGGTGGGAAGCCTTCCGAATTGGTGTGCTCTGGTGACAATCCTTACACGGCAGAAACGATTGATTTTCAGGAAAGTAAAGTAGAAAAGGTAACTGGGATTAAAGTACCTAAGAAAAGACAATTAGATATCTTACGTAAATTAGGTTTTACATTAAATGAAAAAGTTCAACCCATTTCAGTTCAGGCGCCTAGCTGGAGACCTGATATAGGCGGAGCAATTGATCTTGTAGAAGAGATTATAAGAGTTACATCACTTGATAAATTGATAGCCTCTCCTCTTCCAATAAGAAATTTTGGTGTCAGGGCAGCAAAACAAAACTCACAAAGACGAAGCGTTAGCAAAATACGGCGCTACTTGGCTTCGCAGGGTCTTAGAGAATGCATCAGTTATAGTTTCATTGATGAATCAAGTGCTAAATTATTTGGAGAAGGTAAAGAGGAAGTTACTCTGGCTAATTCTATTAGCTCTGAAATGACACATTTACGCCCTTCACTATTCCCCGGTCTTCTACTATCAGCTAAAAGAAATAACGCAAGGGGAGTCAAAAATTTTTCTAGCTTTGAAATAGGTGAGGTCTTCACTGGTTCTGAGCCTGGACAAGAACAGCTTGATGTTGGTGGTATTTTTGTAGGTTACGCCCAAGAAAGAAACGCGTTTGAAAGCAGGAGACCTTTTGATATTTTTGATGCAAAGTCATGCGTGGAAGGTGTGCTAAGATATCTTGGAATCAAACTTGATAGCTTGCAGCTTGATCGGCGGGTACCTAATTTTTTCCATCCTAACAAGTCTGCTTTGGTTCGGCTGGGTAAATTTAAGGTTTTAGGATCATTTGGAGAACTTCACCCGAATACAGCGCTTAGAATGGGTTTAGGAGACAGCCCGATTATCTTTTCAATTTTCCCTGAACAGATACCTGATACTCGGGAGAAGCTTAAGAAATCCAGCTTAGAATATTCAGATTACCCATCGGTGGTGCGTGATTTTGCATTTGTTATGAGAGAAAATGTCGAAGTGCAAAAAATTATGACCGCTATCAAGAAACTTGACAAAGATTTGATAAAAGAAGTCAAGCTTTTTGATGTTTTTGAAGGATCTCAAGCCTATCAGCAAGTGGGTTCAGGTAAGAAATCATTAGCACTCGAAGTTCTAATCCAGCCCAAGGATAGGACCCTAGAGGATAAAGAAATTGAACTTCTTTGTGAAAAAATCATTGTTGAAGTCAATCGTATCTCAGGTGGTTCCCTGCGATGATTTAAGGCCATTAGGTTAAATAAAATATACTGCTTTCTTTGCTCATTAATGTTATCAAATTTGTTTTGAAAGCTTTGTTATACGTCATAATTTATTAATATTATCTCGTAGTTTTTGGTTCCACCTGGTGATTTTACTTCAACACTGTCACCAGTGTCTTTTCCTATTAGGGCCCGAGCCAAGGGAGATTTGACATTTAACTTGTTCTTTTCAATATCAGCCTCTGGTTCTCCAACAATCTGGAAAGTACGTTCTGCTTCAGTATCTTCATCCAATATTGTGACAGTTGCAGCAAATTTTATAGTTCCAGAAAGTTTTTTTGAGTCAATTACCTCAGCTAAGCTTATAATTCCTTCTAATTCTTTTATTCGTCCTTCAATAAATGACTGCTTTTCACGTGCTGCATGGTATTCAGCGTTCTCAGATAGATCACCATGTTCCCGTGCTTCGGCAATTGCTTTAATTATATTTGGTCGCTCTTGTGATTTTAGTTTTTTTAATTCATCACTAAGACTTTCATAACCCTGTAAAGTCAACGGAATTTTATCCACTTATCTCTCCACCTTGTTTACAACCTGAAGTTTAATCGTATTGAATAATAAAATTGGGTAAAAACTAAATCATTAAGTACTAGGAATATACGCATATACTTACATTTTCTAGCATTAGTTTTCCTTTGATTTCTAATGAAAGTGTCTCTTTTAATTGGTATCTTTTATACTTATACTTGGAAATAAAAATAAGGCAAAATTTGTTTGTCTGTCAAGAAAGCTATTTTTAGGAGATATTTATGCCCCAATTTGAGAGGGAATCTATCGATTATGATGTGGTTATAGTAGGCGCTGGTCCTGCAGGCCTATCAGCAGCCATAAAACTGAAACAACTCGAACCAGACTTACAAGTAGTAATATTAGAAAAAGGTGCTGAAGTAGGATCACACATTATATCTGGTGCTGTGCTTGATCCTAAGGGATTGGATAAACTTTTTCCTAACTGGAGAGAAAAAGAAACCCCAATACGAACTCCTGTATCAGAAGACAAATTTTATTTGCTCGGTCCAGCTGGTGGTATAAGATTGCCAAATTTTCTCATGCCTCCATTAATGTCAAATGAGGGAAATTATGTTGTTTCGATGTCTAAAGTATGTAGGTGGTTATCGAGGGAAGCAGAGGATCTTGGGGTGGAAATTTTTCCAGGAATGGCATGTTCAGAATTGATTTATGGAAAAGAAAATCATGTTACAGGTGTAATTGCAGGTGAGTTTGGTAAGACTGCAGATGGTAAACCAGGTCCAATGTATGAACCAGGAATGGAAATAAATGGAAAGTATATTTTTCTAGCAGAAGGAGTACGAGGTTCACTCGCTAAGCAAGTGATTTGTAAATATGATTTAGCTTCTGAATCAGATGTTCCTAAGCATGGAATAGGGATGAAGGAAGTTTGGGAAATTAGACCGGAAAATCATAAAGAAGGTCAAGTTTTGCATACTATGGGGTGGCCTTTAGGTAATAACCCGGGTGGTGGTTCTTTTGTGTATCATGCTGAAAATAATCAGCTATTCATTGGGTTTGTCGTACATCTAAATTATACAAATCCTTCCTTATTTCCATACAAAGAGTTTCAAAAATTCAAACATCACCCTATGATTAAAAAGCTCTTAATGGGTGGCAAGAGGATAGAATACGGGGCTCGTGCTATTAGTGAAGGCGGAATTCAGTCAATACCAAAAATGAATTTTCCTGGAGGATTACTATTAGGCTGTTCAGCGGGATTAGTAAATGTTCCAAGGATAAAGGGAAACCATAATGCAATACTGTCGGGTATCTGTGCAGCTGAAGCGGCTTGTACCGCTCTGCAGTCGGGCAGAGCTAATGATGACTTGACGCATTATGAACTTAAGATTAGATCGGGACCTATTTTTCAGGACCTGATGCCTGTGCGGAATGTCAAACCACTCTGGTCTCGCTTCGGATTATTTTTAGGAATTATTTTGGGGGCCTTAGATATGTGGGTTGCAAGTGTCTTAAGTTTTAATTTATTTGGGAATATAAGCCACAAATTTGCAGATCATGACAAGCTTAAACCTATTTCAAATTGTAAGGTGATTACTTACCCCAAGCCAGATGGCAAGATTAGTTTTGAGCGCCTCGAAAATATAAGTTTTTCTGGTACCTCTCATAGTGACGATCAACCTTGTCATCTAAGTTTAGGTGATCAATCGGTGCCTGTTAATCACAATTTGCCTATTTACGATGAACCTGCACAACGTTATTGTCCAGCGGGAGTTTATGAAATCGTGCGTGAAGGGAATTGTTCCACTCCTAGATTCCAAATAAATTATCAGAATTGTGTTCATTGTAAAACTTGTGATATAAAAGATCCCAGTCAAAATATCACTTGGAAAACACCTCAAGGTGGGGAGGGCCCAAATTACTCACACATGTGAGGATAGCTTAGTATCTATGAAATTCCATGTGGTAAAGTAGTTTGTAAAATGGTTAGACGGTATTCAATAATTCTTGTGACTTTTCTTTGCAGTATTTGTGCTTCCCAAGGTAGCGCATCAATTTCAGGTGCATTCCTAGCCTCCCGTTTGGCGGCTTCAGTAAACGATTTTGATAAATCAGCTACATATACCGTTGACATGATAAGCAAGGGCAACAAACAAACTGAGATTTATAATGATGCTCTTTTATTCTTGGTTGCGGCGGGAAATTTTGAAAAAGCATACTCGTTGGCTAACACCATGAAAAAATTGGAAATACAATCTCCTGCCTTGGGATTAACACTAGTAATTGGTAAGATAAAGGAAAAGCAATTCAACAGAGCGCTTGAGCTCATGGTGGAGTTTGGGGATCAATTACCAAATGTTTTGAAAACCTCAATAAAAGGATGGATTCATGTTGAAAAAGGAAATTTAGATCCAGCCATGAGGGAGTTCAGCAGCTTCAAGGATTCAGAGCTCAGTTTTGATCTTGGTTCTTACTATTCTTCTATAGCTTATGCGCAACTTGGAGAGTACTCAAAGGCCTTAGAAATGATAAGAGGTAAAATGAAGAATCTAAAAGTACTGGGGGAAAGCTACAAAATTTTTAGATCAAATGTTCTTTATCTATCAGGTGATGTTACTAGTGCCCTATCTTTGTTGGGGGATGATATTGGAAGCAGTTCAGATAACTTAACTCTCAAGAAATTATACGAGAATATGAAAGAGAGGAAAACGGTCATTCTAGACATCTTTAAGACACCAAAAACTGGTATAGCCGATACACTAATACTTTTTGCTGGAGGGGGTGATAGAGAGGTAAATCAGAATCTCATTGAAATTTTTTATTGTCAACTTGCACATTATGTTTCAGGTAATGAATCACGATTCAATATAAGATTAGCTCAAGCCCTTGCTGACAGTAATCTCATAGATGAAGCTATTAATACTCTTATGTTGGTTGAAAAATCTCATCTTTTTCATCCTAAATCAGAACTGATGCTTGCAGAGTTGCTAACTGAATCTTCAAGAGAAGAGCTTGCTATCAAACATTTAAGACATCTAATAGACAATGGTACCGGGAGTTTTGAAGTATATGAAGCTTTAGGAAATGCTTATCGGCATAGGGAAAATTTTGAACTAGCAGAGATAGCTTATTCTGATGCCTTGGCAGCAAATATTCATTCAGATTTTGAGAATAAAAAATTATGGTTGATATACTTTTTTCGTGGAATAGCTAGGGAACAGTTGGATAATTATGAGCAGTCTATGATAGATTTACGCAAAGCACTAGAATTTGTACCGGAACAACCACAAGTTTTAAATTATCTTGGTTACATGCTTATAGAAAGGAGGGAAAATTTAGATGAAGCACTGGGGATGATCAAGTTAGCAGTTAAACAAAGTCCTGAAAGTGGTTACATCGTGGATTCTCTGGCCTGGGGACTTTATCAATTAGGTCGATACTACGACGCTGTCGTTCCTATGGAGAAGGCAATCGAACTTGAGCCGGAGGACCCAATAGTCAATGATCATTATGGTGATGTTTTGTGGAAAGTAGGTAGAAAGAGGGAATCGTATTTTCAATGGAGGAGAGCCCTTCTTTTTGAACCTGATGAAGAATTGAATTCGAAAATTCAAGAGAAATTAAAAGAGGGTTTGATAGACTCTTTTGGCAATTGATTATGAGAGAAAAAATTAAGGAAAAATGAAAAAAAAAGAATCTTTTTCAAGAATTTCCCGAGCCAAAGTCAACCTCTCTTTGCATGTGGTAGGCAAGAGATCTGATGGATATCATTGTCTTGATAGCCTAGTGGCATTCCCGCGGGTTGGAGATGAGATTTCTATGGAACCTTCCAGGAATATAGATTTCAGGGTGATAGGTAGGTTCGCCGACGAATTAAAAAGTAAAAAAAACCTTGTTTTGAGTGCTATCGATCTTTTAAATCACGATGGGAAGGGCGCATCAATCATTTTGAATAAGGATCTTCCTATATCCGCCGGTCTGGGAGGGGGATCTTCTAATGCAGCGTTAGTCCTGAGAATGCTAACAAAGCTATGGCAGCAACCGTTACCATCTATCAACAGTTTAATTTCTCTTGGTTCTGATGTTCCGGCTTGCTTAGACTGGGATTTGAAAAGAATGCAGGGCAGGGGGGAAATCCTTGAAAAAGTAGTGGCACCACCGACTATTTGGATTGTGTTGGCAAATAATGGAGAAAAAGTTTCCACAAGAATAATTTTCAACGCGGTTCAGACTTTTAATAATGAAGGATTAGGAATATTACCAATTTTTAACACCGCAGAAATATTTTTAGACTATCTGCATGGTCAAAAAAATGATCTCGAGTCACCAGCTTTAAAACTTTTTCCACAAATCATGACTTTACTAAATGCTATTAGAAGTACTTCGGGTTGTAAGATTTCCCGTATGTCGGGATCAGGTGCAACTTGCTTTGGCCTTTTCTTAACAGAGAGTGATGCACAAAAGGCAAGTCAGGACTTGGCTAAGAGTTTCCCTAAAGCATGGATAAGAGTTGCTCAACTCTTTTCATGAGGAGCGTTGAACAATGGTTTCACTCACTTTGCCTAGCAGGTGAGTAATATTGTTTTTAGGTAATTTCTGAAGAGACTCATTGGCAATGCTAGACCATTTTCTAGCTGCCGTTTTAGTCTCCTCAAGTGTTCTATGTTTCTCCATGATCCTGATAATTTTAATTAAATCCTCTGGATCTTTAGGTTCTTTGAGGAGAACGTTCTTTATAAGTTTTCTTTCTGTAGAATTGCCTTTTTTTAGTGCTGAGATTAGAGGAAAGGTTAGCTTTGTATTATTGAAATCATCACCAATACTCTTCCCCATGTCAACAGAACTGCCTTTATAATCAAGATAATCATCAATTAACTGAAAGCTCAGGCCAATAGCTTTCCCATAGCACTTAAAATTATCTATGTGTTCCAGATTTCTTGATGAAATCATTGCCCCCGTTTGAGAGGCGGCAGAGAATAGTGCAGCAGTTTTACCTTCGATTATTTTCATATATGTTTCAATTGAAGTACTCACGTTTCCGACTTGGGATAACTGTAAAACTTCACTTTCTGCAATTACAGCTGAGGTGTCAGCCAAAACTTCTAAAATTTCAAGAGAATCTGTAGAAACCATTAATTGAAAAGCTCTGGAAAACAAAAAATCACCAACAAGTATAGAAGATTGATTGTTCCAAAGTATATTTGCTGTTTTGTTTCCCCTTCGGGTGGAACTTTCATCGACTACATCGTCATGTAGTAGCGTAGCGGTATGGATAAACTCTATACTAGCAGCCAAAAGAATATGCTTATCCTCATTGTAATCTAGGGCTCGTGCTGTTGCTAAGCACAGGAGAGGGCGTAATTTCTTACCTCCAGCTGAAAAAATGTGGTTTGAAATTTCTGGAATTGTGCGAGTATTTTCTGATGCCATCATCTTTTTGATCATGTCATTCATTGCATTCAAATCATCCTTAAGTAAGTCTTGAAGTTCAGCGATAGGATCTATGTCATTCATTTTTCAACCGAATACAAAAAGTTCTTAGGTTTCTTTTCTGGGTGTAGACCATACTATATGATATTACTATATGATATAATTTCTTTGAGCAAAGAAATGTTAGATACTTTCATGGAATTTTGAAAATTTTCTTTTGAATACTTTTTAATTAATCTAGTTATGCTAACTTATGGTGCGGATAAATTCCTTCTAGAAATGCAGTGTTATATGAAATTGATTCAAAATGAGTTCTCAGATGATGCTTTCCTAGGGGGCAGATTAAGATTATTACAACCTAAGAAAGGTTTTAGAGCAGGTATTGACTCAGTATTATTAGCGGCTTCAATCACTGCGTGTTCCGGTGACAGTGTACTAGATGTTGGGACAGGTGCGGGTGCGGTATTATTTTGCTTGATGAACAGAGTACCTAGTTTGCGAGCCACTGGCATTGAATTACAAGAAGAATATTATTCCTTAGCGTTAAAGAATTCAGAGAAAAATAACCTTAAAGCTAAGATTTTGTTGGGAGATTTTCAATCTTTGGAGAATGATTTTAAGGATTGTAATTTTGACCACATATTCTTTAATCCACCCTATTACTCTGAACGTACATATAAAAAATCTGGAAATAGTGCCCTTGAATTAGCAAATATAGAAAAACCTGGAATGCTCGAAAAGATGTTGAGATTCTCTCTAAAGCGCTGCAAACCATATGGGTATATCACTTTAATTAATCGGCCGGCGAGGTTAGGTGCAATTTTATCAGTACTTGAGAAGGGTGCAGGAGATATCAAGATTTTACCAATCTTAAGTTCAGGCAGAAATGCTGTATTTAGAATGATTGTTCGAGCTAAAAAATCAGCAAAAGGTGAGACAAAATTATTAGAGGGACTAAATTTGTTTCAAACCAATTTGGAGGAGAAAGAAAGCAAAAAATATACACTACGGGTGATAGAAGTTTTGGAACAGGGTGGACCTTTAAACTTTTGAAAATTTTATTTGCATGCGAGTAAATTTAGGTTAATACTTGGGGTACGGAGTTTAGGGGGCAAATCATTGATTTGGGAGGTTCCAATGAATTTGGAGACGTATGTGAGTGGGTTACGGAAAAAACATGCTAAGCTGAGTTCATTAGTAGATCGCGAGCAAAAGAGACCGGCCCCGAATTTTGTTACTCTTACTGACCTAAAAAAGCAAAAATTGCATGTTAAGCAGGAAATTTCTAAAGCTTTAGATATTAAGTGAAGAAAAGTAATTTTTTTAGGTAACAATGAGGTTATTTAGCTGAGTTAGTTCTCTGGCTATAGTATATCAATTGCTTCCAAAAGTGATTTGAAAACTTTTAGGTTGTCTGGGGGATTTTTCAAGCTTAGTAAACCTGTTTCACCGACTGATCGCGGAATAGTTGTACCAATTCTCCTTGTGATCAAATCTCTAAGTAGATCACCAGAAAATTCTGGATGACTTTGTATAGAGATGGCATTAGGTTTATTCTTATCTCCATATGCTAAAATTGAATGAGGACAAAACTGTGAACCATAAACTGAGATAGAGTCTGTTGGTGCAATTATTACTTGATCTTGATGCATAGCGTATCCAGTATAAAAATTGCCAAGCCGTTCTGAAAGTCTTGTACCAGATAGGCGCTTATATTCGTGAACACCAACTCCCCACCCTTTGGGAGATTTCTCAACCTTGCCTCCCATAGCTTCCGCTAATATCTGATGCCCAAAGCATATACCTAATAAGGGTACCTTTTCTGCGACAATCTGTTTAACAAAATTTCTGAGATCTGAAATCCAGGCCAAGTCATCATATACGCCACAAGAAGAACCAGTGATCAACCATAAATCTGCCTCTCTGGGATTTGTGGGAATTGAAAATCTAGTAACGTCATAGGTTTTAGTCTCATGCACAACAACCAGCTGTTCAAATAAATTTAAGAAGATAGACGTATAGTTTCCGTATTTTTTTTCTAAAGTGTCAGGAAGCTTACCAGTTTCTAAGATATTAATATTCACTTTTGATCCTTCAGTCTTATTCTTAAAAGTTAATTAGTTAGAAAATCTATTGAGTCAAGTTCCTAAAGAATTTAACTACATTGGGTTCAATCCAATTAATTGGTCCTATCAAACGAGCGAGTTCATGCCCATCTGGTGAAATTAGGATAGAGGCAGGCAAGCCCAAAATACCCAATTGAAGGGCTAAATTGCCCCTTGGATCTATGAAGTTTTCAAGGTTAAAAAGCATATTATTATTAAAAAATTCTGTAATTTTTTTTTGGCTATTTCTACCCGTCGCGATACTAATGATCTTAAGATGTTCAACGTCAAATAGGGATTGCAGTTTGTCAAGCGAGGGCATTTCATCTATACATGGTGCGCACCATGTAGCCCAAAAATTGACAAGGATAAAATGGTGTTCTTTTTTCATTAAATCCAATTTGATTTTGTCCTCAGTTAGGACTAGAAGGTTTTTTATAAGGAGAGGGTCTTTGTGGAAAGAAAATTTTTTCATCTCTCCTTTAACAAAATCTAAATGGATTGGAAAACTTTCACTGGCCTTAGTGAAAGAGGGATTTGCCAAGATGAAAATGTGAGCGTATACCAGAAGGAGAATTGCAAATCTCATATTAGTAAGCCACTTTCAAAATTTGATCTAGAGGTAATTATGGCCAAAAAGTTGAAAAAACAAATAAACTCAATGTGGGGAGGTAGATTTTCTATAGAAACAAGTACTATCATGGAGCAAATTAACTCGTCAATAGCGATTGATCATCGTTTAGCTGAGCAAGATATAAAGGGTTCAATCGCTCATGTGAAAATGCTTGCGCACCAGAAAATTATTTCAGAAAAGATTTCTAAAAAAATTCTCAGAGGATTGAAAACTGTAGGAGATGAAATCAAGAACGGCGAACTTGAATTTGAGGTCAGGCTAGAAGATATCCACATGAATATTGAAAACCGTCTTCATGACTTGATAGGTCCAGATGCAGGTTTTATACATACCGCACGTTCCAGGAATGACCAAGTAGCCACAGATTTCAGAATGTGGGTAAGAGATAGTATAGATTCTATAATACCCAAAATCTCCAGTAATATGGATAATTTTTTAGAGTTAGCGGAGAAAAATCGTGAAACAATTATGCCTGGTTTTACTCATTTGCAGTCTGCTCAGCCAATTACTTTTGGGCATCATATGCTCGCATATGTAGAAATGCTTTCCAGGGATAAAGAGCGATTTCTTGAGGCAAGAAGACGACTAAACGAATGTCCGCTAGGTTCGGCAGCTTTGGCTGGCACCTCATTTCCCATTGACCGTGTGATGACTGCAGAAGATCTTGGTTTTGAGAAGCCTATGGCTAATAGTATAGATGCGGTTTCGGACAGGGATTTTGCTTTAGACTTTGTTTCAGCAGCCTCCATTTGTGCAACGCACTTAAGCAGGTTTGCTGAAGAACTAGTAATCTGGTCCAGTGAACAGTTTGGATTTGTTCAGATTTCTGACAGTTTTTCTACCGGATCATCAATCATGCCACAAAAAAGAAATCCAGATGCGGCAGAATTAATAAGGGCAAAGGTGGCCATAATCTCTGGAGCTCTTATTTCCTTATTAACTGTACTAAAGGGATTACCGTTAGCGTATTCTAAGGATTTACAGGAAGATAAGGAAATAGTTTTTAGAGTTAACGATAACTTGTGTTTAGTTCTAGACGCAATGGCTGAGATGCTTACTGAGATAACTGTAAACAAAAAGGTTCTGAGAAAATCAGCCGAAGCGAAGTTTATTACTGCCACAGATTTGGCAGATCATCTGGTGTCCAATTATAACTATAACTTTCGTCAGTCTCATCAAATTGTTGGGAAGTTAGTTCGAAAAGCGGAAGATTTAAATTGTGATCTTAATGAATTAGACATAAATATTTTTAAGCAGATTGAACCAAGCATAGATGAAAGTGTGTTCGACGTGCTTAATGTGGATAATTCGGTCAAATCAAGGGGTTCTTATGGTGGAACTTCCCCTACTGAGGTTGCGGCGAGAATTATAGAATGGCGAAAGAGGATAAAGTGACAAAAAAGATTATTATTTTTGTTACATTGGGTTTCATGCTGTGTTGTTGTGGTGTGAAAGGTGATCCAAAAAAACCTCCAAGTAAATTCTTTGAGGAGCAAATTGGTTCAAACTGATTTCTCACCTATTTTAAGGCCTCGTAAGATTAGAAAAATTTGTGAAGTTGAAAACAAATGATAGAAAAGAAAAATAGCCACTTTGAATTCAGAAAAAATGTTCTGCACGCTGAGGAAATATCAATCCTAGAATTGGCAAAATCGACGAAGACACCTTTTTATATTTATTCAGCAGGGGCGCTAGAAGATAGTTACAATTCTTTAGTCTATAGTTTAAAGGGATTAAACCACTCACTTTACTATTCGGTGAAATCAAATTCTAATGTTGCTGTGCTTAGGGTGCTGTCTCTTTTAGGAGCTGGCATGGATGTGGTTTCTGCTGGAGAATATTTGAGAGCACGTAAGGCTGGTGTGCCCGGAGAAAAAATAGTTTTTTCAGGTATAGGTAAAACGTTTGATGAAATGATATTAGCCCTGAAACAGGGCATAAGGCAATTCAATGTTGAGAGCATTCCAGAAATGTATCAACTTAATTTGGCTGCTTCGAAAGTTAATAAAGTGGCTCCTGTTTCTATAAGGGTTAATCCAGATGTCGATGCTCAGACACACAAGAAAATTATGACAGGTAAGGCAGAGAATAAATTTGGTATTCCAATAATGCTAGCTGAAAAAGTATATGAGATAGCGAAAAATCTGGAAAATATTTCAATCGCTGGGGTTGATTTGCATATAGGTAGTCAGATAACCCATCTAGCACCATTCAGGGAGGCCTTTCAAAAGATTGCAAAATTGATCGATTCCCTTAGAAATCAAGGTCACAATATCACAAGAGTGGATATTGGAGGAGGATTGGGAATTTCCTATTCTAGAGCCCATGGAGATCCAATTTCTCCAGAAGATTTTTCTAGCATGTTGAAATCAATTTTTGGGGGGATGGATGTTGAAATTCAAATTGAACCAGGTCGTTACATTTCTGGCAATTCCGGTCTTTTGATAAGTTCAGTAATATATTTGAAGGAGGGCTCCAGCCACAATTTTCTTATTATAGATGCAGGCATGAACGATTTTATTAGGCCTGCGTTGTACGAAGCTAATCACGATTTAATTCCAATTGTTTCCGGTATGGATAACGATCCTAAAATTGAAGTTGATGTAGTGGGACCAATTTGTGAGAGCTCAGATGTCTTTGTGAACAAGGCTGTTTTACCTAGAATGAGGGCGGGCGATCTTATTGCTATTTATTCTGCAGGAGCTTACGGAGCCGTGATGGCCTCAGAATATAATACCCGGCCATTAGTACCCGAATTGATAGTCAAGGGTAATATGTCTTCTATAATTAGATCTCGGCCTAACCTCTTTGAGACAATTAATCGAGATCAGATCCCATATTGGTTACGTTAGTCTTTATTGAAAAAATAAATATAAATTGAATCTTTCAAAGCTAGTATATGATTTTTGATTTGTGCAATTAAAAGATCAGTAATTTGTAAAAAGTCTAGTAAAGGCTTTTGATATTTTACATCTAGTTGAGTTATAATATTTCTATTAGTAAACAGAATTAGACCCACTATGCAAATTATGCTAACTATTGTGAAGCCCAAAAAGGTTCTGTTAATCTTTTTAGTTTTCCGCCCGTCTTCTCCTTGTCCTTTTGTTGAATGAGAAAAATTTTCTGTAACTTTGTCTGGTCCTATATCTTGTTTTCTAGCTTTAGAATTTAGGGGATTAACACTTTCTGTCCACTGATGATGTCCTTGAATCTCTTCTATTGCTAAAGCGGCTAGAAATTCTCGTTCTTCATCTCTGGTGAGAGGCTTTGTATTCTCCTTCTCCAACGATTTTTTTTCATAAATATTATTTCTTAGAGAATCCTTTATAGAATCTTGTCGAATTTTAATTTCATCAATAAAGTCTCTCATTTCTCTTATTTGCTCTGTTTTACCACTTTCGTATTGTGTCCAAATAGAATCACATACAAAGCATTTAGTTTTTCTTCCATCACTGGAAAGTTCTTTTTTGTTGACACTGTATTCAGAGTGGCAATTAGGGCAAGTGATTTTCATATGGTGCAATTTCGTTTTCTTAGTGTGTCTTATGTATTAGTATGCTAGTGTATGTGTACCAATTCAGATATTAAATGTTTTTTGCAAACATAGCGTTTTGACTTCATTTTATAGATTATACTTATAGTCTTTTTAGAAGGTTGCTTTTAACATCTCAATATATCATCTTGTCACTCAATTATGAAGTAAATGTAGGTTCTTCTAAGAATGAATATTCTAATCTGTTACATGCGTGGCTTTATAGCGGAGATATTAATTTATTGTGCCATGATCATTTTAGGAACAATAGGATTACCTTTTTCCTTAATTTCCAAAGATTGGGCGTATGGTATTATACGTTTATATTGTCGCATATGTTTTTTGATTTTACGCATTTTAACTAATATCCGCATAGAGTGTCGCGGGAAAATACCTAAGGGTAAGGTCCTAGTTTGTTCGAAACATATGTCATTTTTAGACATCTTAATGCTGGCTTACTATCTACCAAGAGTTAGCTTTGTGATGAAAAAGGAGATCCTTTTTTTGCCTATTATAGGGCTCTATGGTTTGCGGATCGGTTGTGTCCCGGTCGCCCGAGGTACAGGATCAAAGGCGCTGAATAGTATGATTAGAGATTATAGTGATTTTGATAAAAAGAATGAAACACAGCAAATAGTGATTTACCCTCAGGGAACCCGAGTACAACCAAAGGAAATTAAGAAATATAAGATTGGTGCGGGGGTTCTCTATGAAAGTCTTGGATTGACGTGTCATTTAGTTGGTACTAATAGTGGAAAAATTTGGCCTAAAGGCAGCTTTAAGAAAAGTTCAGGCATAGCAGTGATAGAATTCTTTAGTGTTTTGCAGGCAGGTATTCCTTTAAATGAATTTATGGTCAAGATGGAAACAGATATTGAAAAATGTTCTAACATGCTTATGGAAGAAGAAGAAAAAAGCAGGCACAAATGAAATTACAATCTTAGTTTCCCAATGTTGAGAAATTTATTTCTTCTATCTTCCAAAATAGCTTCAGGGCTTTGTTTATGATACTTCTTTAGAGATCTTTCTATCGCTATTCCAACCCTGGGTATTATTTCATCGATGTTTCTGTGAGCACCCCCTATTGGTTCAGAGATTATTTCATCAATCACACCCAATTTGGAAAGATCTTTTGCGGTCAGGCGCAGGGCTTCAGCAGCTTCACGCATCTTATCTGAATTTTTCCAAAGAATAGAAGCGCAACCTTCAGGTGAGATAACTGAATAAATTGAATGCTCAAGCATAATTACTTTATTTGAGGATGCTAGGGCTACTGCACCACCAGACCCACCTTCACCAATTATGACAGAAATGAGAGGAACCTTAATTTGTAAACATTTTTCTATAGAACTGGCTATGGCTTCCGCTTGCCCTCTTTCTTCAGCGCCTTTGCCTGGGTAAGCTCCTGGTGTATCAATCAATGTTATTACAGGCAAACTAAATCGATCAGCTATTTCCATGAGTCTAGTTGCTTTCCTATATCCTTCGGGCCTAGCCATTCCAAAATTGTGTTCGATGCGAGATTTTGTATCATTTCCTTTTTCGTGGCCGATCACCACTAATGGTAGATCGTTCAATCTTGCCAAGCCACCTATAATGGCCTTATCCTCAGAGAATTTCCTGTCACCAGAAAGAGGAATGAATTCAGACATTAATCTTTCAATGTATGTTGAAGCATGAGGTCTTTCCGGGTGCCGTGCAATTTGGCATTTGTGCCATGGGGTAAGTTCGTTATAGAGTTCTTTCAGTAAGTTAGATGCTTTTTTTTCTAGTTTTTCGGCTTCTCTATTATCTGCAGGATTTCCACTTGAAGAATTCCCTGACCTTAACTCGGTAGCCTTGCCTTCAAGTGTTGCCAACTCTTTTTCAAATTCCAGATAGTGTTGCATGGGTTTCCCGCCTCAAACTTTTCTTGTCTTCTTTCTAAAACTATTTTGACTATTAAAATAAAAATATCAAATATTCTGAGGACATTTTTTTGAAAAATTTAGTTTTTTTCAGATTACAGCATGTTATATATAATCTATCAAGCCGGATCTCAAATCTATTTTCTTATTCTTTATTAATTTCAATTTTCAAAAATTGATCTTATACGTTCGCCGGCTTCCTTGACGAGCTCTTTTGAGGTGGCTAGGTTAAACCTTACAAATTTGTCACCCCCTAATCCAAAAGAAGACCCAGGATTTGCGATGATTTTTGCATCTGATACGAGTTTTTTCATGATACTACTTTCATCCTCACCTAGTTTTGAGAAATCAACCCATGCGAGGTAGGTTGCCTCTAATCTAATGGATTTTACCAATGGTAAACTATTGATTTTATAATCAAAGATATTACGGTTTTCGTCAATATACTCCATCAAACTTTTGAGCCAATGTTGACCCTCTTCCATCGCTCGCTCTCCCATTATCATGCCAAACCTATTCGGACTTTCTCCAGTAGCCATATTAGCTTTGGAAAATTGGATACCGAGTTTAATATTTGGGATAATTACATTTCCCATCAGACCTCCTGCAATATTAAAGGTTTTTGTGGTAGAGGTCATTAGGATGAAATTATCAAACAAGCCCTCTGCTGCTAATGGAAAAGTTACATGCTTATTTTGGGAAAAAACCAGGTCATTATGGATTTCGTCTACGATTAATAGTAGGTTATGTCTTTTACAGAAATAGGCTAATTCTCGTTGTACTTCTACGCTCCAAATTCTTCCTCCAGGATTATGGGGGGAACAAAAGATAATCATTCTTTCCTGTCCCGTTAGCATTCCTTCTAAACGACCTAAATCCAGATAGTATTTGCCTTTGTACAGGTTCATTGGACATTCAATGGGATTTCGATCATTAGCCTGAATAATTTTCTTGAATGAATGATACACTGGAGAAAACAAAATAATGCCATCTCCCTTACTGGTGTAAGCCCGCAAGGCTGTGCCTATTGCTGCAACCAAACCATGAGCTGTGTGTATCCATTCTGATTTAGGTTCCCAGGAATGCATCTTTTTCATCCAATTCTTTAAAGCAGCTTTATAATTATTTTTTCCACCATAATAACCAAAGAAACCTTGCTGTATCTCATTCGTTAATGCATCTAAAACTACAGATGGGGGTTTGAATGACATATCGGCAACGCCCATTGAAATAAAGTCGTCTGCGTTTTGTAAACCTGTGGCCTTGATGGCATCAGCTTTTAAGGATCTTTCTGGAATACGTGCTAGTGTCGTTTCAATATCAAAAGCCAATTAGTATACCTCCAAAATTATTAACTATTCCTTGCCTCAGAGTTTTTATTAATCTAAGTGAAGCATATGGCTCAGTTAAGCATAATAATACATCCAGATCCACGTCTGAAAAAGGTTTCTAATCCGATAGTTGAAATCACTGACAGAATCAGACAACTGTCTTTTGACATGCTTGAAACAATGTACCAAGCTTCGGGAGTAGGGCTTGCGGCTCCGCAAGTAGGCATCACAGAAAGACTTGTAGTAATGGATTGTTCAAATGAAGGTGAGAAAAAGGATGTCATTTTAATTAACCCTAAAATAGTTTGGTCTTCTGAGGATGAGGCATCTTTTGAAGAAGGTTGTTTGTCCATTCCGGATATTAGAGAGAACATTACACGGCCTAAGTCAGTAATTGTTAAGTTTACTGGGCTTGATAATGAGCACAGAGAAGAAGTTTTTGAAGACCTTTGGGCAATATGTATACAACATGAAATTGATCACCTTGATGGCAAGCTTTTTATTGACTATTTGGGACCCATGAAGCGTTCACTAATCACCAGAAAAATGAAAAAGCTTAAAAAAGAACTGAGTAGAAAATTATAAAAGGAGGGGTGTTCCAAATTGCGTGTTGTACTATTTGCAAGCTCCGATTTTGCATTACCTTTATTGCAGGATTTATATGATAGTTCTTCGCATGAGCTAGTAGCGGTTTACACGCAACCACCAAGTGTATCAGGAAGAGGCCTGCGATTGAAGTATGGATCGGTGGGGAAAAAAGCTCAAGAATTGTCAGTTAATCTTTTTCACCCTGAGAAAATAAATGAGCCTAAACAGTTAAGAGATTTTACTGATTTAACAGCTGATATTGCTATAGTAGCGGCTTATGGACAGATTTTGTCTGCTGAACTATTAAGTGTTCCAAGATTTGGATTCTTAAACTTGCATCCGTCATTGTTACCTAGGTGGAGGGGAGCCGCACCTATAGAAAGAGCTATAATGGCTGGAGACAATATTACAGGAGTTTGTACTATTCAGATGGTTGAAAAACTTGATTCTGGACCAATTCTAGCTCAGGAAAATGTAATAATTGATTCGAAAGCTACAGCACAGAGCTTATCAATACTACTTAGTCAGATTGGAGCATCCCAAATTCTTTCAACGCTAGATGAAATCTGTAAACTACCAGCTATTCCCCAATCTGATTTGGGAGTTACCTATGCACATAAAATAGGGAAAAAAGAAACTAGAATTGATTGGGAATTACCAGCTGAAATTTTAGATAGATTGATTAGAGGCATATCGCCTTCTCCTGGTGCATGGTGCACACTAAATGGGGTACGGGTGAAAATTCTTGAAAGTAGAGTTTTTGATTCACAAGGCCTCCCAGGTAGCCTGATAAAAATTAATGGGGAATCTAAATCTTTGAGAATAGCTTGTGGAAAAGGAGCTATTTTAATTTCTTGTATTCAACGTGAGGGGAAAAACCCAGTAAGTGGAGAAGAATTTCTCCAAGGATTTAGAGGAGATATTAATTTTAGCTAAAGTTTTATTCCTGTACCTTTTTTATCTCAGCCGTAGCCAATTCATCAGCTCGTTCATTTTCTAGATCACCAGCATGCCCTTTGACCCACTTCCAGGTTACAATATGTACTGAGGCGAGGATTTCTAATTCTTGCCATAGCTCTTTGTTCTTAACCAATTTTTTTGAAGCAGTTTTCCAGTTATTTCTCTTCCAGTTAGGTAGCCATTCAGAAATTCCTTTTTGTACATAAACACTGTCAGTTATTAGTGTTATCTTAGTTTTCTTTTTCAGGGCATTTAAAGCCTCAATTGCAGCCCTTAACTCCATTTGATTATTTGTTGTGTTTAGATTGCTTCCAGCAAGTTCTCTTCGATTTACGATAGTTCCATCCTTTTCGGCCAAAAGCACTACACCCCATCCCCCAACACCTGGATTTCCTGAGCACGCCCCATCGGTGTAAGCTAAAAATTTAAGCATTAAACCCCATTACTATAAGGGCAATTATGAGCAAGGTTGTGAGTTGAAGCCGCATTCTTAACCACCCAGGGGGTAACTCACAGTTTCGCCGTAAAATTCTTTCTCTCTCAAGTATAGCAAGAAATCCTATGGCTAGTAAAAAACTAGACATTGGTAAATTTATTGAAATAATAGCCCATAAGGAAGGTATTATGGATAAGACTAATCCCTTAAATTCCAATTTGGGTTTAAGGAGGATTTCAAATACAAAAAGACAACCACCCAAAAAAGATAATATCAGGGCACTGAATAGAAGACCAAATTTGTATAGCCAGACATTTATTTCTCCCCCCAGCATCAAAAAATTAAAGGAACCAAGGACCCCAGCAATGACAGGTAAAAGTCCTAATAGACTAAGGTAATAAATCGGTTTTGGAATTACTGTCATTCCACTCTTATTTCTTTAGGAATCTTGAAGTGCACATTTTCTTTAGTAAACTCAACGAATTCAACTTCTGCATTAAATCTATTTTTGAACTCTTTTATTGCCGCATTTATGAGTACATCTGGAGCTGAAGCCCCTGCTGTAAGACCTATGGCTTTTGAGCCTGAAATAGCCCGCCAATCTATGTCGCTAGCGCTATCAATCAATTGTGCGTACTCACATCCAGCTTTTTTCCCTACTTCTACTAACCTCTTGGAATTAGAAGAGTTGGCTGATCCAACGACTAAAAGCCCATCGATTAAAGGAGAAATGGACTTCACAGCATTTTGTCTATTTGTAGTGGCGTAGCATATATCTTCTTTGTGAGGGGCCAGTATACTAGGAAAACGCTTCTTTAGAGCGCTAGCAATTTCCGATGTATCGTCAACTGAAAGCGTGGTTTGAGTTATGAAAGCGAGTTTTTTTTCATTCTTTGGTTTCATGTTCAGTACATCATCTACCGTCTCGACCAATAGTACTTCACCAGGAGGCAGTTGACCCATTGTTCCTACTGTTTCGGGATGGTTTTTGTGTCCAATCATCACTAACTGATAACCTAAATCATGATATCTCTTTGCTTCTAGGTGTACCTTGGTTACTAGGGGGCACGTTGCATCAATATAAGTCATTTGTCTTTCATTAGCTTTACCAAATACCGCTTTCGCCACACCATGGGCTGAAAATATTACTGGCCTGTCATTTGGACATTCCTCTAATTCTTTTACGAAAATCGCACCCTTTTCCATTAGCTCATTTACTACATGTTTGTTGTGAACGATTTCATGCCGGACATAGACGGGTTTACCGAACTTTTTGAGAGATTCTTCTACAATCTCAATTGCACGGTCTACTCCTGCACAAAAGCCCCTTGGTGCTGCCACTAAAAGTCTCATACGTTTTTCTATCTCTTATCTGAGTTTCAGAATAGTCAGGAAGTAAGGATTGGTCAATATTCTTGCCTGCAATCAAATTTTATTTTAACAAGGTATAATTTCATATCTGATTATTTTGAAGCAGAATTTTTAGTTTCATGAACAAATATTTAATAGCTCTTGGAAGTAATTTAAACTTAGCTCAATTGAGCAAGGTGGAAATCTTAGAAAAAGCTTTACTCGCTATGCGCGAATGGGAAATTAACATAATTGGAGTGAGTGCTTGGTGGGAAAGTAGGGCTTCTCCAGCTGGTTCAGGCCCTAATTATATAAATGGGGTAATCAAAGCCTTGTCAAAGTTAACTCCTGATGAAACATTGCAATGTTTAAAAAAGATAGAGCGTTATTTTGGTAGAAAGGAAGCAAAACGCTGGGGAAGTAGGACATTAGACTTAGATTTACTTGACTGCAATAATATGATTATGCCGACAAAGATGATTTTCATGAAGTGGTTTTCATTGTCTGTTGAGCTTCAATTAAAGAGTGAACCAAGACAATTAATTTTGCCGCATCCTAGGATTCAGGATAGGTTATTTGTCTTGAAGCCCTTGTTAGAAGTATCGCCCAATTGGGTCCACCCTGTGCTAGGAAAGAAAGCCCAAGAATTAATGGAAGAAACCGTTTGGATGGATCAAGATTCATTAAAACAATTATAACTATACTAAAATGTTATGCTATTGACTTGCTTTTTTTTAATAAAGGCTCTAGAAAAAGCTTAACTTTGAAGGAGGTTATCATGGCAAGAATAACTGTTGAAGATTGTATAGATAAGGTACCAAATAGATTTGACTTGGTCTTACTTGCCGCGCATCGTGCTCGGGAGATATCATTAGGGGCGGAACTAACAGTTGACCGTGATAAGGATAAGAATCCTGTGGTGGCTCTTAGAGAAATAGCTGATGAAACTCTGACGGCAGATCAAATTCGTGAAGCTGCTATAGAAAGCAATCAATTGCAAATTGAGATTGATGAGCCTGAGGAGGATCAGATGGCTATGCTCATGGGTGCGGAGGGAACAGATGATAGCCCAGACCCTGGGGAAGAAATCTCAGAAGAGAATTTATTGAGAGCTTTAATGGAAGCACAGGAAAGTAAATAGCCCCTCTTCTCTTAGATACATTGGCCGAGGCTAATAATTATGATTAGCATTGAAGAACTCGTCGAGCCAATAAAGATTTACAATCCAAAGGCTGATTTAGATGCTATAAGAAAAGCATATGATTATGGTCTTGAGGCGCATACAGGTCAGTTGAGAGCCTCTGGCGAGTCTTATTTTATTCATCCAATTGAAGTGGCGCGTATCGTAGTACAATTAAAGCTGGATGAAGCAACTATAAAGACTGCTCTTCTTCACGATACTGTAGAGGATACAAGTAGTTCTCTAAAACAGATTGAAAACATATTTGGCCCTGAGGTTGCTCAGCTCGTTGATGGAGTAACGAAACTCACTAATCTACAATTAAGTTCTTTAGAAACTAAGCATGCAGAAAATTTTAGGAAATTATTTGTTGCTATGAGCAAAGATCTAAGGGTCTTACTTGTAAAACTTTCAGATCGTTTACATAATATGAGGACAATCCGGGCGTTGCCATTAGAGAAGCAAGTGAGAAAGTCCCGTGAAACCATGGAAATATTTGCTCCTCTTGCAGGTCGCATGGGTATGCAGTCGATGCGAGAGGAGTTGGAAGATCTTAGTTTCCGCGTTTTGAATCCAGAGGCAAGAAATTCAATTATTAGAAGATTTCTAACATTAAGAAAGGAAACTGATGATTTAATCCCCAAAATCATTAATGATATTAATCAACAACTCGGTAAAGAAAATTTGAATGCCCGCGTAACTGGAAGAGAAAAGAAGCCGTACTCGATTTGGCGAAAAATGCAAGATAAGAAAGAAGGCTTTACTCGATTATCAGATATTTTTGGATTTAGAATAGTGACCGACAAAGAAACGGATGCTTATATTGCTATGGGCGCGGTTCATCGTCGATGGAGGGCAGTACCGGGAAGATTTAAGGACTACATTAGTCATCCTAAAAGTAATGGATATAGATCGATACATACTACCGTTTCGGGGAGAGATGGTAAGAGGGTTGAAGTTCAAATAAGAACTAATGAAATGCACGAAGTTGCTGAGAGTGGTGTCGCTGCACACTGGTCTTATAAAGATGGTGAAAGGGTAAAAAATCCATTTGTTGTTGATCCTTTTAAGTGGTTGAGAGGATTAAGTGAGGGGTTCATCCAAAGTGAAAATCCAAGTGATTTTTTTGAACATGTCAAATTGGAAATGTTTCAGGATCAAGTCTTTTGCTTTACCCCCAAAGGAGAAGTAATTAAGCTCCCGCGAGGCGCCACTCCAATAGATTTTGCATATGCAATTCATACTGGAATTGGAGATAGCTGTGTCGGGTCACTTGTCGATGGCCAGCGTGTACCTTTATGGACAAAGTTGAAGAATGGGCAATCTGTATCAATAATCAGATCTGCTGCTCAGAAACCGCAGTCCAGCTGGGAGTCTATGGTTTTTACAGGGCGAGCTAAATCTGCAATCCGACGTAGACTGCGTGAGGAGCATCGGTCAGAAAATATAAAGGTAGGTAAAGAGATAGCTAGAGTTTCTTTGAAAAAGATAGGGAAGAAATCAACCGAAAAAGCATTGAACACAGTAGCAAAAAAATTATCTTTTGGTAATAGTGATGATGTTCTTGCAGCCCTTGGTTCAGTGGAACTGACTGGTGATGAACTGATTAGGATACTTTATCCCAAAAAAGTGACGGGGCTATCCTTACCATCTTTTGGAGCAAGAAAATTATCTTTCATGGGTTTGAAGCCTGGTCAAGAAGCAAAAACAGCATCCTGCTGCATGCCAATCCCAGGCGAAAGGATAGTTGGGGTGGCTATACGCAAAGAGGGAATAACAATTCACGCCATAGACTGTGATTGTCTTGGAGATTTGGATGATAATCTCGAGCATTGGATAGATTTAAGGTGGCCTGAAGGAGATATACAAACGTCACACCCTACCTGCCTGACCATTTCAATGTACAATGGCATGGGTGTTCTGGGAAGAATATGCACGCTTATAGGAGAAAGAGGTGCTAACATCACCAACATTGATTTTTGTGATAGAAAACCAGATTTCTACAAAATTATTATAGAAATACATGTGAAAGACCTTAAACATTTGTCTGACATTATGACTTCTATAGAAGTTGACTCTGATATTTCCGTTGTTGAGAGAACTAGAGAGATCTTACAGCGTGTGGAGCCAGGAGAAATTAAATCTATGGTTAACTAGTTGTTAGGATTAAGTGGCGAAGTTCTATGGTATTTAAAAGAAGAAAAAAGAGGACAACTCTAAGAAAATTTAGAGAGTTTTTTTTACCTGAAAAAGGTTGGCGTAGGGCAATTGAATATTTGTCTCATAGGATTAGGAGACTCCCAGACACTCCCCATAGGATTGCTCTAGGTTTAGGATGTGGGGTTTTAGCTTCTTTTACGCCATTTTTTGGATTACATTTCTTAGTTGGAGTTTTATTAGCCTATATAGTTCGAGCCAATATTTTTGCGGCGATTCTGGGAACTTTCTTTGGAAATCCTATCACTTTTCCTTTCATGGTAGCTATAAGCATCCAGATAGGAGATCTTGTATTAGGTAAGGTAATTGAACCGGGAGGCAAGATAATCAGCAATTCTTTGAGGCAAGAGACTGATCTTACAAGTTTTGGGATTTTCAAAGACTTTCTTTTGGAAGTGTACTCTGAAAATTTCATTCCCTATGCAGTAGGTGGATTAATATGTGGATTTCTAATGGCTTTCATCATTTATCTTCTTTCCAAACCATTAATTTTTACTTATCAAAGGCGAAAAAGAAGAAGACATGAGCAGTGAACATTCAATCATGTAGAAAGATTGTGGAGTATGAATCAGGAAAATAGCAAGATACGGTTAGGGGTAAATGTTGATCATGTGGCCACTTTAAGAAATGCTAGAGGAACAGTGTATCCTGACCCTTTAAAGATGGCGCTAATGTTAGAGAAATTAGGAGTAAATGGCATAACTGCGCATTTAAGAGAAGATAGACGCCATATAATAGATCAGGACGTTTTCAATCTTGTTAATAATATTAAATTACCAATCAATTTGGAAATGGCAGCAACAAAGGAGATGCAATCAATTGCTCTCGAATTAGTTCCGCACGCTGTGTGTTTGGTGCCAGAGCGGAGGGAAGAAAGAACTACTGAAGGAGGCCTAGATATCATAAGTGTGGAAAAAGAGTTGAAGGCATATATAGCACCCCTATTAGAAAAAAGCATCAGGGTTTCTCTTTTTGTTTCGGCCGAATTAGAACAGATTGAAGCGGCATCTAGAATCGGCGCTCCTGTTGTTGAGTTGAATACGGGTTCTTTTTGTGATTTCTTTTGCCAGAATAGAGTAGAAGAATATTCTAATGAAATGACCAAGTTAAAAAATGCAGCTAGTCGTGCAAAACATCTGAAATTGGAGGTTCATGGGGGTCATGGAATAACTTATGAAACTGCGAGACTTGTGGCCTCTATCCCAGAAATTCAGGAATTGAATATAGGACATTTTTTGATCGCTGAGTCAATATTTCAAGGAATGTCTACAGTTATCTCAAAAATGCGTAGTGAGATAGATTTTGGGCAAAAGTTGAATATGGGATCCTAAAAAGTCTATGATAATAGGACTAGGCAGTGATATAGTTTCTACCGCGAGGATTGGGAAGACAATTGAAAAATTTGGATCCCGCTTTGAGGATAGAGTTTTTTCAGATTCGGAGCGTGAATTAGCTTGGAAGCGTGGTTCGCCTTGTATAAGAACTTTTTCAAGTCGGTGGGCCTCAAAAGAGGCCTTTCTGAAAGCGTTAGGTACAGGAATTAGTAAAGGAATTTCATGGAAGGATATAATAGTTAAGAATTTGCCTTCAGGGAAACCTGTTTTGTTGATAAATGGCGGTGCAGCTGATTACTTGGATACGATCATTCCTAATGGTTTAGAAACTGTTATCCACCTCACTATATCTGATGATATACCATGGGTTAATGCAGTGGTGATTATTGAAGCAATAAGGTTATTGCCCAAATAATTTAATTTTAGTAAATAAAAAAAGAGATTTGAGGGTTAGTAAATGCCATGAGTAAGTTGCAGAAGTCATTTTTTGAAAGTGTGAAGGAATTATTTAAAACCATTTTTTATGCACTGCTAATAGCAGGGCTAATTAGAACACTTCTATTTCAACCATTCTGGATTCCTTCGGGTTCAATGAAGCCCAGCCTTTTAATTGGCGATTACATTTTTGTAAACAAATTCGTATATGGTTACTCCAAGTATTCATGTCCTTTCTCACTTTGCCCATTTGAAGGGCGTTTTTTTTACAATGAACCAAAGAGAGGAGATGTGGTGGTGTTTAGGCATCCAGCAAATGGTAAAGATTATGTAAAAAGGTTGATCGGTTTACCAGGTGACAAGATCTTACTCAAAGATGGGCGGCTATGGATAAACAATACCAAAATTAAAATAAAAAAAGTTAACGATTTTGTCGAGTTAAAGGAAAAGCAAGGACCTCTAGAATCTATTCCACGTTGCAGTAATTCGCCTGTAGCTTTGGGTTCTAGGTGTGAGAAGAGACAGTTCTTAGAAAGCCTTACCAACGATATTGAAATAAGAACACTTGACATTTCTATTGGTGAGTATGGTGATAACACGACTTCTTTTAAGGTTCCAGAGGGACAATTTTTCTTCCTAGGTGATAATAGAGATAATTCTTTGGATAGCCGCTTTGGTAGAATGGCGGGTGGGGTAGGTTTTGTTGAATCAGAAAACTTAATCGGTAGGGCAGATAGGATTTTATTTTCTTCATCTGGGAGTATGTTAGTAGCATTTTGGACGTGGAGGAAAGATAGGTTCTTTAGGGCAGTGAATTGAGACTTAATCAAAACCAAAAAGAGTTGTGCGAGCGAATTAATTATTCGTTTGCTAACGTATCTCTTTTGGAGCAGGCACTGGTTCATTCTTCCTTAAAGTCAAAGGGCCACATGAACAACCAGCGGATGGAGTTTTTGGGGGATAGAATATTAGGTTTTGTGATATCGGACTATCTTTTTAAAAATCATTCAAATTGGCGAGAGGGTATACTAGCATTAAATCTGAACTTTCTGGTTTGCAAGGAAGCCTGTGCTGAAATTGCTGAAAAAATTAGCTTAGGTAAATCATTAATTATGGGAAAATCAGAATCGAAGTATGGGGGCAGAACAAAAAAAGCAATTTTAGCAGATGCAATAGAGGCCTTAATTGCAGCTATATACCTTGATTCCAATATGAGTGAAGTTAGGAAGGTTATAATAGAGCTATGGCGTGTTAAGTTAACTGATCTTAGTGAAGTCGAATTGGATCCAAAAACAACCCTTCAGCACTGGGTTCAAGCAAGAAACATGAGGTTACCTCAGTATATTGATATGCGGCGTGATGGTCTCGATCATGATCCAATATTTTTTGTGGAAGTTAGATTAGAGAATGGTTTGTCTGCGATTGGGAAAGAAAAATCTAAACAGGGTGCGCAACAAATCGCGGCTAAAAATCTTTTAATTCAAATTGAACAGAAGCTATGAAGAAGAAAGAGAATCAGAAATATGGTACAATAGCTATTCTAGGCGAAGTTAATGTCGGAAAGTCTACTTTGTTAAACCTATTAATTAATAGGGAAATCTCAATCGTAACACATAAAGCAAACACCACTAGAGAAAAGGTAAGGGGTATAACGAGTGATGGAAATAAACAAATTGTGTTGATCGATACACCAGGACTTTCATCCCCAACCATAAAAACTGATCGAACTATTTTAACTCAAGTTTGGGGTGCTATAATTGAAGCAGATTTTTTTCTGCTAGTTATTGATTGTAGGAAACCTATTTCCAGAACCTTGTTAAATTTGTTCGATGATCTCAAGGCTTCAGTTAAGAAACTTCCTGATGCTATACTTGTGATTAATAAAATAGACATGCTTTCTAAAGAAAAACTGCTTTTAAAAAGCAAAGAAGTTAATGAGCATTTTTCATTCAAAAAAACCTTCATGATCTCAGCTTTAAAAGGGTATGGTGTCAGTGATTTAAAGTCTTGGATGTACGCAACAATACCAGATAGTTCATGGGGTTATCCTAAGTCAGCAACACATGATATGACAACTGAGAAGTTTCTTAACGAAAAAACGCGTGAAGTTATTTTACTCCGGATTCATCAAGAAGTACCGTACAATGTGGAGGTTAATACTAATGAGATTAAAAAACTCCGGGATGGTAAACTTAAGGTTTGGCAATCAATTAATGTTTATAACGCGAGGTACCGTGCTATGCTAATCGGTAAGTCAGGTCAGACTATAAAATCAATTTCAATTAATGCTCGCCTGAATATGGAGAAAGCTCTAAACCAAAAGATTCATTTATTCTTAGATGTGAAATTGAAGAAAAAAAAGGCTACTAGTATTGAACTGGTAGGAGAGTCGCTTTAATGCACGAGCAGGCCGACGTTCGAATTACTTCTGAAATTTGGGTTGCAGCCTATAGAGCCAAATTAGAGAAGCTGGGGATACCTATATTTGTCAATAAGGCTGGTGATAAGACAGCAGGATCCATATGGGTTAAAGTTTCAAAGATGGACGGCTTTGCCACGCTTTATCACAGGATTTTAGATACAAATGGTCAAAGATATTGGGAAGTATTTGAAAGTGATACCGAGGAGCATATAAATCAAGTTGTAAAAAAACAATGTTTGTTTGATGCAGATCTTTGGATCTTGGAAATTGAGGATCCTAAAGGTCGACATTTTCTTCAGGAGTTTAATTTTTAGTAGTATAATGGATTGGACCGACGAAGGAATACTTTTGAATACTACACCCCATGGTGAACGTTCAGCTATTTTGCAAGTTTTTACTCCAAAGAAAGGTCGTCATGCTGGAATTATTAGGAATGCATATTCTCCAAAGAAGACTTCAATTTTACAACCTAGTGCGCAGCTATCATTGAGCTGGTCTAGTAGATTGGAAGAGCATTTAGGAAATTTCAAAGTAGATTTAATTAGAACTCGAGCAGATGTCCTGATGGCAAATAGGATCGCGCTAGCAGCATTTAATTCTCTATCGGCTCTCTGTATATCAATATTGGCTGAAAGGGATCCTATGCCTGATCTTTACAGTGTAACAGAGCAGTTCTTAGATAAAATTGCTACTCAGGAAAATTGGGAATTCTTATATCTTGACTGGGAATTAAAGTTATTATCCTGCATTGGATTTGGTCTTGAATTGGATAAATGTGCAGTGACAGGAGCTACGGAAAATCTGGCTTATATCTCTCCCAAATCTGGTAAAGCTGTATGTCAGGATATTGGGAAAGATTACCATGCAAAACTGTTACCCTTTCCTACTATATTGCGTTCAGATCGAAATGGAAAATCTACCTCACTGGAGGAGTTAGTATTAGGTTTAGATCTTACAGGATTTTTCATTGAAAAATGGTTAGATTATTCTGTAGAAAATAAGAAAACAATGATGATTAGAAAAAGATTTTTACACTCATTATTAGCTTAGTATATTTAATTTAAGATCTATTTTAGTAATCTTCTACCTATTATTTGAGCCTGAATCTCGGCGGTTCCCTCGAATATACTTAAAACGCGAGAATCGCATAAGACCCTGCTTATATCATATTCGAGCGCATATCCATTCCCTCCATGTATCTGTAAGGAATTATCTGCACAGGACCAAGCTATTCTCCCACATAAAAGCTTAGCCATCCCAGCCTCTATGTCACATCGACGACCTTGATCCTTATTTTTTGCAGCAAAATATAGTAATTGCCGACCTAAGATTATTTCTGTAATCATAAGTGCGATTTTATTATAAATTCTCTGAAAATCTATTAGGTTTTGGCCAAACTGGTTACGATTTTTCGCGTATGATATTGCCAGATCTAAGGCATTTTGTGCTACGCCTATAGAGCGCGCGGCTGTTTGAATTCGGGCACTTTCAAAAGTTTTCATCAGTTGTGAAAATCCGGAATCTTCTTTATCACCTAACAGCCCCGATTTGTGAACTGAAAAGTTTTCAAGTCGCATTTCAAACTCTTTCATTCCACGATATCCCAGAACCTTTATTTCTGTACCAGTAATATTTTCGTCGGGGAAAAAATTTCTGAAGTCGCCCCTTGTTTTTTTTGATAAAAAGATAGACAAGCCTTTATTTTTCAATAGTGGGTCAGGATTTGTCCTTGCTAGAATAATCATAAGGTCGGATCTAGATGCATGGGTAATCCAAGTCTTATTACCGGTTACTAGATATTTGTCACCGGTTTTTTTGGCTGTTGTTGTTATAGAACCTAAATCAGAACCGCTGTCGGGTTCTGTAAATACTGCAGCGGGTATCAGTTCACCAGAAGCTATCTTAGGCAACAATTTTTTTTTCTGATCTTCAGTTCCTTCATTGATGATTAACTCACTTGCTATTTCCGTTCTTGTCCCCAAGCTTCCTATCCCAATATATCCCCGGGAAAGTTCCTCTGAAACTACGCACATAGCCAGTTTATTTAATCCCTGGCCGCCAAAGCTCTCAGGTACAGTCAAGCCAAAAACACCCATTTGGGCTAATTCTTTAATTATGTCTGATGGTATAAGGGCATCTTCTTTATGCCAAATATGCGCATTATCTCTTATTCTTTCATTATTGTACCTGTGGAACTGATCTCGAATTATTTGATATTCCTGGTTTAACCCGGTTTCTTCGAAGGTCACTGCATTTTCTTTTTCCAGTGCTAGCTGAACCAATCTCTTTTTCTTTTGGTTAATATGATTTCGATCTTTTGAGTTTGTTAAACTTACTTGTGACAAAAGAGATGAAATATAAATTGGCTCAATTCCAAAATCTTGTGGCCTAATGAATTCGGTTTGTGACATGGGTATACCGTGAAAAATTTGCCAAAAATATTCCTCACAGGCCACTTCTAGCGTTAAAGACTCGAATTCAGATAGCTTTTTCTGGATAGAAATATTTTGCCCCCAATTGGTGAGTTGTTTGAGTGCTTCTACATAAGTAGCCACCCAGGCTAGGCCATGAACTAGGAATTGATTTTCATCAAACCACACTTTTTCTCTTTTGGAGTTAGATCTCTTATCCATCTTCAGTTCAGTTTTGGCTTTATTCAAAATTTTTTCAGACAAGGTTAGCAGGTCTAGACATTTTTCTAACATTGAGTTCTTTCTCTCTTCTTATCTAGGTTTTAGTTCTCAGCATTTAGCCACATCAAACAATATTGAACATCAAAAAAATAAGCCTATGATGAAAGATGATTTTAAAAAAAAACAATTATGGTAAATTTGGAACAAAGCAATACAGTTTTACATGCAACAACTATAGATGTTTCAGGAAGGGGTGCATCAATAATTGGAGAATCTGGTTCTGGAAAGAGTAGTTTAGCCATTAAATTAATAGCTTTGGGTGCGGATCTTGTCTCTGATGACCAGACTTTATTGGAATTTACCGATGATAAAATATTCTTGAGCAAGCCCAGACGAGTCCCGTGTGCAATTGAAGCAAGAGGTATTGGGTTAATTCCTATACCTTCAATAAAGAAATCAGAACTCTTTTGTTTTGTAAAATTAATTGATAAACCAATTGAGCGCTTGCCTCCATTGAATGACCAAATTTGCTTTGGTAAGTCAATCAGATTAATTCATTTTAATCCAATCTCAGGGAATGAGGCGGCGCTCTTTTTGATGATTAAGTACGGTTTAATTGATCCCATAGGCCATGGAGATGATTCTTTTTGAGTAAGATTTTCGACAGGCATTTGATAATAATTACTGGTTCTTCTGGGGCTGGACGCACCACAGCGCTTAATGCGCTTGAAGATAGAGGATTTGAAATCATAGATAATATTCCCATCTCTATGATTGATAATCTGTTATTAGAACAAGTAAAAAATAAGAATGTCGCTCTAGGTATTGATATTCGAACTAGAGATTTTTCAAGCCAACTTTTGTCACTTAAGGTGAATCGTTATAAAACCTTAAAAGGAATAAAAGTTTCCCTAATTTTTTTAGAATGCGGGCATAACAAACTTCTTGCTAGGTATAATGAAACTAGGAGACGGCATCCTTTATCTGGCGTGAAGTCTTTAACCCAGGCTTTAAGAGAAGAAAAAGCATTGTTAGAGCCTTTAAAATCTATCGCAGAAGTTGTTATAGATACTACTGACTATAGTCCAAATGACCTGCGTGAAGAGTTATTGAGACGCGTTATGGGTAATGGCCTAAAAAGGGTAACCATTTTAGTGCAATCTTTTTCTTATAAGCATGGTTTACCAAGAAACTTGGATATGGTTTTTGACTGCCGGTTTTTAAAAAATCCGCATTGGCAGGAAAAATTGAGGGATTTAGATGGAAATTCGGACTTGGTCAAGGATTACGTGGTGGCGTTACCTGCATTTGATGAATTTTTGCATAAGGCAATTTCCATACTAGAATTTTTGATCCCCTTGTATGAAAAGGAAGGTAAGACAGATTTTTCATTAGGACTAGGTTGTACCGGAGGTAAACACAGATCGGTAGTGGTTGCTAATGAGTTGACAAAAGTTTTACAGATTATGGATAATACGATTTTTGT
Source organism: Paracoccaceae bacterium (assembly GCA_029243395.1). Lineage (GTDB taxonomy): Bacteria > Pseudomonadota > Alphaproteobacteria > Rhodobacterales > Rhodobacteraceae > CACIIZ01. Next base: position 173,330 of record JAQWSE010000007.1, read on the forward strand.
GAAACATAGGGATTTGTGAATTGAAGAAGTTAAGTGGGAGAAAAGCATTAAAAAAAATGAGAGAAGAACCAGAATTCTGAAACTTAAAGTTATTAATGCAAGAGGCTTACATGCAAGAGCGTCTGCGAAGTTTGCTTCTACAGTAGATAGATTCAGGTCCACTGTAGAGGTTTCAAGAGGAGGTTTAGTTGTTCCAGGTAATTCCATAATGGGCCTCCTAACACTTGCTGCGGAGATGGGTACGGTTTTATCAATAAAAATCACTGGCGATGATGCAAATGAGGTGGGGGTTGCGTTGACCGATTTGGTATCTGATTTCTTTGGTGAAGGGCAATAAGTTATCGAGTAGGCTTTGGTGGTTCGACTGAATAATTATAGAACCCCATACCATTTTTCTTACCTAACCAATTAGCTTCCACATATTTTGCCAAAAGAGGGCATGGTCGATATTTGGTGTCAGCTAATCCATCATGCAAGGAATTCATAATTGCTAAACAAGTATCTAATCCAATGAAGTCTGCAAGTTCCAGTGGTCCCATTGGGTGGTTTGCTCCTAACTTCATAGATTTATCTATACTCTCAACTGTGCCAACGCCCTCATATAAAGCGTAGATTCCTTCATTTATCATTGGCATCAGGATTCGATTAACTATGAAAGCAGGAAAATCTTCAGAGTTTGTTGACGTCTTCCCTATTTTCTTTACCAATTTTTTAAGAACATCGACCGTTTCATGACTAGTGCCCATTCCTCTAACTAGTTCCACTAATTGCATTAAAGGCGCAGGTTTCATGAAGTGGCATCCCATAAATTTTTCAGGCCTATCCGTTCTAGCTGCAAGCCTGGTAATGGATATTGAAGAGGTGTTAGAAGTGAGAATGGTTTCTGGTTTTAAATGTGGTATCAAGGTTTGGAAGATATCATGTTTAATTTGTTCATCTTCAGTTGCTGCTTCTATTATCAAATCACATTTTGATAAATCAGAAATACGTGATTTAAATTTTATTCTATTAATTACACTATCTGGATTTTCCCCTTTTAGCTTTCCCTTTTCCATAGCGCGATGAACTGCCTTTTCTAAAACCTTAATGGCATCTGAAAGAACAGTGTCATTATTGTCGTTAATAATCACTTCGTACTTCGACGTAGCAAGTACTTGGGCAATTCCTAAGCCCATTTGGCCTGCCCCAATAATGCCCACAACTTTGATTTCAAGGATCATTTTTCTGACACCATAACTTATAATTTAAAGTTTTTCTGTTAGTTCTGGAATAATACTAAAGAGGTCCCCAACTAAACCATAGTCGGCCACTTGAAAAATAGGCGCTTCTTCGTCCTTATTAATTGCAATAATAATTTTACTATCTTTCATTCCAGCCAGATGCTGAATGGCTCCAGAAATTCCAACAGCTATATAAAGGTCTGGAGCTACTACTTTGCCTGTTTGACCCACCTGCCAATCATTTGGGGCAAAGCCAGAATCTACTGCTGCCCTTGATGCACCTACTGCGGCTCCGAGTTTTTTGGCTAGATGTTCTATTATCTCAAAGTTTTCTTCGCTGCCTATACCTCTCCCACCTGATACAACTACTTTTGCTGACGTCAATTCTGGTCGATCAGTATCCTGTATCTTATCTTCAATCCAGCATGATAAATCATTTTTTGTTTCGATATTATCCAGATTTTCAATAGAGCAATTATTGCCTTGGGAAGCTGATTCAAAGTTTGCAGTTCTGATAGTGATTACTTTTTTTGAATCTGTGCTTTTAACCACCTGAAGAGCATTACCTGCATATATAGGTCTTTCAAATGTATTTTTGGAAATTACTTTTGATATATCTGTGATAATCATCACATCCAGTAAAGCAGATACCCTTGGCAAGATATTTTTCCCATATGCCGTAGCTGCAGAAACTATATAATCATAATCTTTTGACAAACTTACTATCAATTTAGCCATTGATTCAGCTAAACCGTTTGCAAATATTTCATTGCTGGCACTTAAAACTTTGACTACACCATCAAATTTTGCTGCTTGCTTTGATGCGTTGTCAGCATTCTTGCACGCGCATAGTACAGTAACTTCTCCCAGCCCTGATATCGCGGAAATAGTTTTTCCTGTTTGATCGGATGATAATTCATCATTAGTTATATCTGCAATAACAAGTACAGCCATTTCAAATCACTCCTGCATCATTTTTTAATTTTTCTACAAGTTCGTCTACTGATGAGACTTTGATTCCAGCCATCCTTTCAGCAGGTTCATTTGTCTCTATGATTTCTAGTCTATTTTTTACCAGGACATTAAAATCCTTGGGTTCTTTTTGTTCGAGAGGTTTTCTTTTTGCTTTCATGATATTTGGTAGGCTTGCATATCTAGGTTCATTCAATCTCAAGTCTACAGAGATAACAGAGGGTAAAGTAACCTCAACGACTTGTAATCCTCCATCCACTTCTCGGGTTACCTTAATTTTCTCTCCAGCTAACTCGATTTTTGATGCAAATGTTGCTTGCGAACATCCCATTAGCGCTGACAGCATTTGTGCGGTTGCATTCATGTCATTATCAATTGCTTGCTTTCCACATAGAATCAAATCAGTTCTTTCTTCAACAACAATAGCGTGCAAGATCTTGGCTACATCCAGTGGTTCAATGTCTTGGTTAACATCATCAGTTGCCACTACGAGTATAGCTCGATCAGCGCCCATTGCTAAAGCAGTTCTAAGGGTCTCTTGGGATTGAGATGCTCCAATAGATACGGCAATGATTTCGTCAGCTTTTCCAGCTTCTTTTATTCTTATTGCTTCCTCGAGAGCTATCTCATCAAAAGGGTTCATAGACATTTTGATATTTGCTAGGTCTACCCCGCTGCCATCAGATTTCACTCTGACTTTCACATTATAATCTATGACTCTTTTAACTGGCACCAAAATCTTCATAATAAGCTTCCTAATTAAACGTGGATTTTAATTCTGTTCATTTCTAATCTGTCTTATAAAATATTCCAATGTAAATTTGGATTTTTGTCGCACTTTACTCGCAATTTATAGATTAAGGGGTTTGATTCATTGCGGGTTTCCAGAGAATGTCTTTTTTTCCATTATCATTTGATTTTCTAGCTGCTACAAAAAACCAATCAGAAAGACGGTTAAGATATTTCAGAACCTCTAAGTTTATTTCTTCGTTTCGCATTAATTCAACCACCCTTCGTTCAGCTCTGCGGCAAATTGTTCTGCAAAGATGTAATTTTGAGGCTATTTTATTTCCACCAGGTAAAACGAAGGATCTTATAGGATCAATATCTTTATTCATATCATCTATCTCTGATTCTAATCTCAAAGTGAGGGACTTTTCTAACCTTAAGGGTTGAGAACTCCCACCTTTTAAATTTCTTTGGGGTAGACATAGATCAGCACCGATGTCGAACAAATCATTTTGTATACATTCAAGAGATTTTCTTAAATTTTTATTTATATCCATGCAGGTGACAGTACCAATTAAAGAATTTAGTTCATCTATTGTTCCATATGATTCAACTCGAGTCGAAAATTTCTCGACCCTTTCTCCGTCACCCAGTTCAGTTTTCCCATCATCACCTTTTTTTGTATAGATCTTGTTTAGTAATATCATCGATCATCCTTTCTCATTAAAAAAAACAAAAGTAACAATTAAAACTACTGCTATGGCTTGTAAGATAATTCTTATGCGCATTAATTTATTGGAATATTTCCTACCAAATTGCCCACCTTTAGCAAAGGAACCTATTCCTAACACGAGTACCAGCAGTACAAGGAAACATGTTATGACAGCTATTATTAGTAAGGGCGATGACATTACAAACACCATAGTCTATTGAGGGTGACAAAAGCTTGATTGCCGTATCAGATTTTGAACATCCAGTCCAGTAACTTAGTTGGCAAAATGCTTACCAGTATTCCCGCAACCAAAGTTTGTGGGGTTATCATATACCGACATTTTGGGTTTCTTGTATTCAGGGCTTTTTCCAATACTTTAGTTACAGATTTTGGGTGGAGCTGAAAGTTCTTAAGGAGATTTGAATTAGGTTCACTGTAGAGTCTTTTCAAAACTATATCCTCATAGATCTTGTTGTGAGTGGAATTTTGCCAACTTACCCATTTCTCAAAATGTTTGCGGGAATTTTGTCTTATTTTTGTGTTAATTGGTCCAGGCTGTAACAGAATTATCTTCACAGGATTATCATAAAGTTCCCGCCTAAGGGCATCAGTAAGTGCCTCTAGTGCAAATTTGGTAGCCGAATAGGCCCCCCTATAAGGAAGTGAAAGAAAGCCGAGAACCGAGGAACAATTAACAATTCTTGGATTTTCTGCGTTCAGCATTAAAGGTAAACATCTATTTATCAGATCAAATTGACCAAAAACATTAACTTCAAATATTTCTCTTAGGGCGTCTCTTGGCAAGTCTTGTATTGCTCCAGGAGTAGCAAAAGCTGCGTTATTAAACACTGCATCCAATTTTGACGATGTTTTTTCTTTCACTATACTTATAGCAGAAATGATGGATGCCTCATTGCTAAGGTCGAGCGGAAAACTTTCTATCCCCATTTTCTCAAGATACTCACAATCTTTTTTTGACCTACAAGAGGCAAAGACTCGCCAACCTCTATTATTTAATGTTAGAGCAGCATCAAAACCTATTCCACTCGAGCAACCCGTAATCAGGATATTTTTTTTGGTTTTCATTAGGTTAGATACTTACAGAAAATTAAAAAACTAGTATAAGACAATAATGCAAAAAGACACGGAAAAGAATAGAGATTCGAATTCTTCGATAATCTTAAATGAGCAATTGGATAAGGCACTAGGTGATAGATATCTAACCTATGCTCTTTCTACAATTACCGATAGAGCACTTCCCGATAGCAGAGATGGATTAAAACCGGTCCATAGGCGGATTCTTTATGCCATGAGGCAATTAAAACTAAGCCCAAATGGTTCTTTCAGAAAATGTGCCAAGATTGTAGGGGAAGTCATGGGAAATTACCATCCGCATGGTGATAAAGCCATCTATGACTCTCTGGTGAGATTGGCTCAAACTTTTAGCACGAGATATCCTTTAGTTGAAGGTCAAGGTAATTTCGGTAACATTGATGGGGATAATGCAGCTGCCCAAAGGTATACAGAAGCTAAGCTTAGTGAAATAGCAATGATTATGCTTGATGGATTGGACGAGTCAGCAGTGGCTTTTAAGGGCAATTATGATGGTTCCGAGGAAGAACCTGAGGTTCTTCCAGCGTTCTTTCCACAGCTTTTGGCCAATGGTGCGTATGGAATAGCTGTTGGTATGGCAACAAGTATACCCCCTCATAACATTGCAGAGATATGTGATGCAGCTATTCAACTAATTAAAAAACCCGAACTTTCTCATTCAGACTTAATGAAAGTTTTTAAAGGACCTGACTTTCCTACAGGCGGAATAGTAGTTGAATCAAAGGAATCCATTTTAGAAAGCTACAAGCAGGGTAGAGGGAGTTTCAGGGTTCGTGCTCGCTACCATAAGGAAGATTTATCGAGAGGGTGTTGGCAAATTGTAATTACTGAAATTCCTTATGGGATTCAAAAAGCTAAATTAATTGAAAAAATGGCTGATATGATAAATGAAAAAAAACTCAGTATTATTTCTGATCTTAGAGATGAAAGTGCTGAAGATATTAGGGTTGTCATAGAGCCTAAAACTAGGAGTATCAGTCCTGAAGGTTTAATGGAAATTCTCTTCAAAAGAACAGAATTGGAGTCTCGATTCTCTTTAAACATGAATGTATTAATAGATGGAAAAGTTCCAAAAGTTTCAAGCTTGCGTGAATTATTAAATGAATATCTGAGACATTCGAGAGATGTCTTGATAAGAAGATCTAAATTTAGGTTAGAAAATATTGAAACCAGATTACACCTTTTGGAGGGATATCTAGTCGCATTTTTTAACCTTGATAAGGTTATAAATATCATACGATATAACGATGACCCAAAATTTGATCTGCAAAATGAGTTTGATCTTACTGATAAGCAAGCTGAAGCTATTTTGAACATGAGACTTCGTTCTCTGCGCAAATTAGAGCAAATACAGTTAGAGACTGAAAAAGATCAACTGCTCAAGGAAAGATTAGATTTAGAACTTTTATTAGAAAATGGACAAGAACAGGCCCTTCGCGTCAAAAGGGATATTGAAAGTCTTAAGGAGAGGTTAAGTTCTCATTCTGACCTTTTTAATAGGCGGACTGACATCGAAGAATTTAAAGAAGTTGAACAATCAGAAATCCCAGAATTAATTGAATCGGAGGATGTGACTATCATAGTTTCCAAACTTGGTTGGATCAGGGTAATTAAAGTAAGAGATTTGAATCCTAATGAGGTAAAGTATAGGGAAGGAGATGAACAAAGGTATGTGCTTAAAGCTACCACCTCAGACAAGCTACTTATTTTTGGTAGCAATGGCCATGTATATACAGTTCTAGTAAGTCAACTACCCGGTGGTAGAACGCATGGAGAGCCAATAAGATTGATTACAGATTTACCTAATCAGGCTGATATCATCAATGTGCATGTTTTTAACCCGGCTCTTCGGGCAATAGTAGCATCTTCTGTGGGTGACGGATTCATAATAAGTTTCAAACACATGCTAGCGCAGACCAAAACAGGGAAAAAACTCCAAAACTTAAAATCAGGAGTATTTACAAAGTGTCTAACCGTGGTGAATGGAGAGTTTGTTGCAACAATTGGTTCTAACCGCAAATTATTAGTTTTTAACATAAATGAATTGCCTGAACTTGCACGTGGCAAGGGAGTAAGATTACAAAAACTTAAGGATGCAGAGCTTTCAGATATTACATCATTTGAAGAGAGTGCTGGTTTGGAATGGCGAGATTCATCCGGCAGAAAGAAAGTAGAAAAAAATCCTTTGAATTGGCTTGGAAAGCGAGCTCAGTCTGGGAAGATGGCACCAAAGGGATTCCCAAGAAATAATGAGTTTAATTTGTGAACATTCTTATCTGCAATAAAATTTTTTAAAATTGGTTTAGGATTAAAAGTGCTATTGAAAAAATTTAGGAAGATCTAAGAATTCTCCTTCACCATAATATTTTTAGCCAGGGCATCTAAGACACCATTTGCTAATTGACATTGCTTTCCAGCTGGAAAGAAAGCTTTGGCAATATCAAGAAATTCGTTGATGACGACTTTGGGCGGTGTTCCTAGTAAGAGTTCAGAACAAGCAGCTCTGAAAATTGATCTTAAAATGGGATCAATCCGTTCGATCGGCCAACCTTCCTTAAGCAAACCCTCTATTGATTGATCAATAAAACTCTGTTTTTCAATCGTTTTTCTTAATATTTGGCGAAACAGTGCTAAGTCAGCTTTGACAAAATTGTTGAGTTTATGATTCTCTTTATCACGATAATTTGTAAACTCTGATAAGACTTGCTCTAGTGTAATATTATCTGATTCCATTTGAAAGAGAGCTTGAACGGTGTAAAGCCTTGATACAGCCTTTGACACATTTTTCTCAGTATGGATATTTTTCTTAATCATACTTCCCCACTCACTCAGTAATTAATCATCATTATATTCCATGTTTAAGAGCATCAAGCCTATAGCTGCTCTGGCCGCGTCTCCTCCTTTATCTTGTTTCTTGGGATCAGACCTTTCTAATGCTTGTTGAAAATTCTCTACTGTAATTATTCCGTTCCCAATACAGATCCCTCTAGAGCTCAATTGGATTAGGCCCTGGGCACTGTTTTGACTTACTATCTCATAATGGCTTGTTTCTCCTCTGATTACACATCCTAGAGCAACAAATCCTTCAAAATGCTTGCTAATTAAGCTAATAGCACCAGGTATTTCTAAAGCACCCTCGACTTGAATAATGTCACAAGTTATATTTAAGTCAGATATAACCTTTTTTGCTCCAGAAACTAAGTTGTCAGATATGTCTGAATAGTAAGGAGAGACCACCAGTGCTATCTTGGTTTTTTGATCTAGCTTTTTGAAATCTTTTGTCTTATTGAACTTGGTTAGTTTCATCTTTTACCAAAACTCTTTATCGGTATAGTTTCTGAAATTTTTAATTCATAACCTTCTAGGCCAATTAGCTTTGGTGTTCCAGAATTCGTTAATAGGTGGATATTCTTTATTCCAAGAGCGTTTAAAATTTGAGCACCTATGCCATATTGTCTAATAATGTTAGGAAAATTTTCTGTTTTCTGTTCCAAAGATTCCACATTATTTAGTAATACCAAAACCCCCTTACCTTGTTCATTGATTTGCAACATGGAGTCACTTATTTGGTTCACGCGTTTTTGTTCAATTCCAAGAAGATCAGTAAAGGTGTTCGAAACATGCATCCTGACCATAACAGGTTCAGTTTCTAGAATGTCACCTTTGGCAAGACTATGGTGCTCTGCCCCAGAGATTTCATCTTTGAATGTTCTTAACTCCCAATCTCCACCATAAACAGAAGTTACATTTTGACAAGTGACCTCTTTAACTAGATTATCATTCCTTCTTCGGTATGCTATGAGATCGGAAATAGTGCCTAACTTTAATTTGTGGTATTGAGCAAAAGCTTCCAAGTCAGGCATCCTTGCCATTGTTCCATCTTTATTCATTATCTCACAAATTACCCCAGATGGGTTTAAGCCTGCAAGACGAGCGATGTCTACGGCGGCCTCTGTATGTCCTGCCCGCACTAAAACTCCACCCTTTCTCGCTTTCAGAGGGAAGACGTGCCCAGGGGTTGCTATTTCATTTGGTCCAGAAAGTGGATTTATTGCTGTTGAGATGGTTCGAGCTCTATCATGAGCTGAAATTCCTGTGGTTACGCCATCCTTGGCCTCAATTGAAACAGTAAAGGCTGTTTCATGCCTGGAAGAGTTAGATGCTGACATTAATGGTAATCGCAAAGCTTCAATTCTCTCAGGCGTAAGTGATAAACAGATTAATCCTCTTCCATAAGTTGCCATAAAGTTTATGGTTTCTGGAGTTGACATTTGGGCTGGTATGACGAGATCTCCCTCGTTCTCTCTATCTTCATCATCAGCTAGTATAAACATTCTGCCATTCCTAGCTTCTTCGATTATTTCTTCAATATCAGCTATGGTTTTTTTGCCAAAGGAATTTTGTGAAGGGTTCTTTTTCTTAAAGGGTTGCATTTATATTCCTATGTTCGCACAGGCGAGCAATATAGCGTGCCATTACATCTATCTCTAAATTAAAAACATGACCAAGTTGGCAGTTTTTCCAATTAGTCACTTTATGTGTATGTGGGATTATATTTACTGTAAATAGCGTGTCATCAATTTCATTCACAGTTAGGGATGTTCCATTTAATGCAATTGAACCCTTAGGGGCAATCAAATTCTTGAGATTGTCAGGTGCATGGAAGGTTAACTTTGTGCTTTTGTCAACATTCTCTGAGCTTATTAGTTCTGCCACACCATCTATATGCCCAGTGACTATATGTCCTCCCAATTCGTCACCCAACCTAAGTGACTTTTCCAAGTTAATTTCTCTGCCAACGATCCAGCCGCTTTCTTTGTTTTTGATGTTTGTCTTAGATAATGTTTCGTTTGAAACTTCTACTTCATAGGAGGTACCCATTTTCTCACGAACTTTATTGATAATTGTTAGGCAAATCCCATCGTGAGCAATTGATCCTCCTTCGACGATAGTTTGGTAATCATAAGGGCAAAGGATTCTTGCTTTAAGAATTTTACCATCTTCCAAATCAGTTACTGTTCCAACACTTGAAATTATTCCGGTAAACATCTTTCTCTCAAAAAGTTTAGGTATTTGGTTTATATTAAAGAAGTTGCCAACAGATTAGATTTTTTTTTGAACCTTGTCTTCTAATCTTTATTATAGGAAAATTCAAATAGTTTTTGGTTTGGCTCATTAGGAAATTTGTAATTATTCAAGTTTTCAATTAAATCCCTTACTATCCAATGGGCGCCAAAGATGAGCTACGTCGTTACTAACCCTAAATGTTTTTTCGAGAGAAAATTTGGGAGATTCGGATAAAGTGGCACCCGAATTTATTATAGGATTAAATCCGTTTACACCCTCTTTGTCCACAAGGATGCCTGCTGTAAAAAGAATTAATAAGTCTACCAAACCCTGATTTAATAACGAAGTCGCAAGATCACCACCTCCTTCAACCAGGATTCTGGTTAAACCCATATTGGCTAACTTCATTGCAAGATCTGGTAAGTCAAGCCCATTTCTTTGATCCACTCTTACACCAAGAGTGCTAACGCTATCTGGACCCCATTTGCTTAATGCTTTGGAGTTATATTCACGGTCATGCACTATTATCAAATTGTTCTTGTTATTTTTCGCAAAATTACTGGTTTTGGGTAGCGATAGCTTTCGATCAAGTATGATCTTTTTTGGGGATGGTAAAAGGGAAAATTGACCTCTTAAATTTAGATTGGGATTGTCTACCAGAGCCGTTCTTTTCCCTACCATAACCGCATCATAGCGGGATCTTAAGAAGTGGACCAAAGTTCTAGAATCATTTCCTGAAATCCAATTACTCTCATTAGATCTGGTCGCAATCTTTCCATTCAAACTAAGAGCCAATTTTAATGCTATAAAGGGTCTTTTTTTTTCTACAACCTGTAAAAAACCTTCTGCAAGTTTTCTAGCCTCTTTTGTAAGACAAGAGATTCTATCTACTTGTATCCCATGTTCCTCTAGTAGCCTAAAGCCCTTACCGCTTACTCTAGGGTCAGGATCCTCCAAGGGACATACTACGCGTTTAATATTAGCTTTTATTAACTCCAACGCACAAGGCGGAGTTTCCCCAGAATGGGAGCAAGGTTCTAATGTTATATAGGCAGTAGCTCCATTGGCAAGTTTTCCAGCTTCTCTGAGTGCATTGAATTCAGCATGGGGTCTTCCCCCTATCTCTGTGTGCCCAGTTCCCACAATGGCACCATCTTTAACCAGTACACAGCCAACTGAGGGATTTGGCCATGTGTAGCCAATAGATCTATAACCAACTGTTATGGCGAGTTTGGAGAAACGTAAATCGACCTCTGTCGTATTTTTTTGACTCATTCTTTTTATTTTAAATCTGGTCTTAATTCTGCGACAAAATCTTCAAAATCATCAGCTGCCTGAAAATTTTTGTAAACAGAAGCAAATCTGACATATGCGACGGTGTCGATTCTTGCCAATGTTTCCATCACAATTTCCCCCAATTTTTCGGAAGGTATATCTGTTTCACCCAAGCTTTCTAACCTTCGAACTATCCCAGTAATCATCTGTTCAATTCTTTCAACTTCCAGGGGGCGTTTTTGTAAAGCTATTCTTACTGACCTTTCTAGCTTGTCTCGGTCAAAAATTTCTCTTCGATTATTCTTTTTCAAAATGATTAAATCTCGAAGTTGTACTCTTTCATATGTTGTAAAACGTCCAGCACAGGCAGGACAAGATCTACGCCTTCTGATAGAGACATTATCTTCAGCCGGTCTACTATCCTTAACTTGAGTATCTGTGTTTCCACAAAATGGGCATCTCATTTGGTTATTCCTTTTTCAAGATTAGGTATCGAGAAAACTACGTAGTTTTCTCGATCGGCTAGGGTGTTTCAATTTTCTCAATGCCTTTGCTTCAATTTGTCGTATTCTTTCGCGGGTTACACTAAATTGTTGTCCAACTTCTTCAAGCGTATGATCTGTATTAACGCCTATTCCAAATCTCATCCTTAATACTCTTTCCTCCCTTGGGGTTAGACTAGACAAAACGCGAGTAGTTGTTTCTTTCAAATTGCCTTGGATAGCATTGTCTAAAGGAAGAACAGCATTTTTATCCTCTATGAAATCACCAAGTTGGCTGTCCTCTTCATCACCAATAGGTGTTTCCAAACTAATAGGCTCCTTAGCAATTTTCATCACTTTTCGCACCTTTTCAAGGGGCATTTGCAGCTTAGAAGATAGTTCTTCTGGGGTAGGTTCCCGACCAATCTCATGAAGCATTTGCCTGCCTGTTCGCACAAGTTTGTTAATTGTTTCAATCATGTGCACTGGTATTCTTATAGTTCTAGCCTGATCAGCTATTGACCTTGTTATAGCTTGTCTAATCCACCAAGTCGCATAAGTCGAAAACTTGTAACCCCTACGATATTCAAATTTGTCTACTGCTTTCATAAGACCAATATTCCCTTCTTGAATTAGATCAAGAAATTGTAATCCCCGATTAGTATACTTTTTTGCGATGGATATAACTAATCGAAGATTAGCCTCCACCATTTCTTTCTTGGCTGATCTTGCCTCTCTTTCACCTTTTTGTACCTGCTGTACAATCCTTCTAAATTCAGTAATGTCGATACCGATATACTGTCCAATTTCTGCAACTTCAGTTCTTATTTCTTTAATTTTGTCGCTAAAATTTTCAACAAAATGGCCCCAACCTCTAGTTTTAAGTTTAGCCACTTTCTCAAGCCAGACAGGATCTAGTTCGAAACCTTTATAATTTTCAATGAATTCACGTCTATTTATCCTAGATTGATCGGCCAATTTCACTAGGTTACTGTCTAGTCCCATCATTTTACGATTTAGACCATAGAGTTGATCAATTAGAGCTTCAATTCTATTGTTGTGCAGATGAAGTGAATTAACTAACGCTACTATTTTCGTTCTCAATTCTTGATATTTTTTTTCTTCTTTGGATGAAAACTCAGTACGCTCCTTAAAAGCTGCAAGCAAACGGTTATCCTGAAGGGAAGAAAGTTTGGTATAAGCATCTGCTATATTTTTTAATATTTCTAATACATTAGGTTTCAGTGAGTCTTCCATGGCTGCTAGTGAAACGTTAGTCTGATCCTCGTCGTAATCGTCAATTTCTGTGTTACCATCGTCTTCCTGGTTTTCATCCTTCTCACTCTCGGAAGAATTACTGGGGTTAAAGGATTTTTCAGCAATCTCAGAAGAGGAATGCTTTTCTAGGGATTCAGTTAGATTGAGATCCGTCTTGTTTAATGTAGAAGAAACATCTGTTGGATCTTCTTCTTCGGAAAAACTACCAAAAGTGGCATCGAGATCTATTACATCACGAAGCATTATTTTTTCTTCAAGAAGCTCTTCGCGCCAAATAGTGATGGCTTGGAAAGTCAAAGGACTTTCACAGAGTCCATCTATATAAGTATTCTTCCCAGCTTCAATTCTTTTTGCTATTGCTATTTCGCCTTCTCTTGACAACAGCTCTACAGATCCCATCTCTCTTAGATACATCCTTACAGGGTCGTCAGTACGATCCATGTTTTCTGTTCCAGAGGATGCTGCTACCAGTTCTTTCGAACCTTCGTCTTCTTTAGGTTTTAGCTCATGAGAATCTTGATTTTCTTCTTGATCTTCTTCACTTTCAATTACGGTTATGCCCATCTCTGAAAGAGTAGTCATAACATCCTCAATTTGTTCAGAGCTCATTTCCCCAGGGGGCATAGAGTCGTTTAAATCAGTATACGTTACATACCCTTTAGCTTTACCTTGTGCTAACAACTTTTTTAATGAACTTTGATTCAAATTTAAAGGTGAACTCGAAGTTTCTTCCTCTTTTGGGCTCTTATTTTTTTCTGATCCGTTTCGCATTTGACCTCAAGTCCAAATTCATTTTTTTTACATCGAATCAGCACTTTTCGATTGCTAGTGATTCGTTTTTTTCTTTGACTTTGTCTTAATCCAGATTTCATCTTTTATCAAATTGTTGATTTCTTCTATATCCTCTTCCAAAGTTTTTTTCTCTAAAGTGTTAGGAATGGATTTCCCACTCTGAGCATGGTGTAAGAATTTGTTAGCTTGTTCAAGTCGCCATGTTAATGTTTCATCATTGTTTTCTTGAATGTCCTCTTGAGCATCAGCTAATTCTTGTATCAAATTCTGTTTTGCTATTTTTCGAGTTAAAACATCGTCTAAAGTCATTTGAGCCTCATGGAATGAGGAAAATTCATTTAGAAATGGGTTCACTTGCAGATGTCCCGTTGAGATAAGCTGTTGATATACATCTCGGCCGCTCATTTCGTTCAATTTATCTAACAGCCCCTTACGGGTCATTTTTCGTTGCGTATTTAATGAAATGATATTTTGATAGATTTTTTTGAGATCTTTGAAAAGAAAGGTGATTTCATTTAATTGAGCAGTAAAGTTGGTAATTAATTTAGGATGGTTGATCAATGAAATAACAATCGCGGTTTCTTGAAAGCGTGATTCCATAGTGTCCGGTTTGGTGTCACTGCCAAGTAAAGATGTCTTTGCATTTTTTGTAGGCTGGTTGGTCCGATATCTAAATTTATTTTCGTTATTTCCCGCACTATCATATTTAGGTGTTTTTGATCCCCTCAGGAAATCTGAGTAACTATTTACACTCATACTAAAAAGTTTCTTCTTAAGTTCGTAAAATGCGGATGAGAAATGATTTCTGAGGCTGGTATTACTTATGTCTTTCAAAATAGCATTGATTCTATTTTCTAGAGATGCACGATTTTCAGGAGTTTTATAAGTTTTACCCTTAGTTTCATGCTCCCAAATGATTTCAAGAAGAGATTGGGGTTTTTCAAGAAGAGTTATCAGTGTTTCTTTTCCAAACTTTGAGACTAAATCATCTGGATCCATTCCTGTAGGTAATTTACATGCTTGGATTGTTTTTTCTGCCGAAATTAATGGGAGTGATAAAAATGCCAACCGAGCCAATGCCCTTTCTCCAGATGAATCACCATCAAAAGCAAATATTGGAGTACTAGACAAACGCCAAATTTTTTGCAGTTGATCTGAAGTCACAGCTGTTCCCAGAGGCGCAACACAATTCTTTAGTCCGATCTTACTGAGAGCAATCACATCCATATAGCCTTCTACTACAATAACACTATTTTCTTTCTGCATGGGTGGAACAAAATTATTTTGATTAAAAAGGAGTTTACCTTTTTGAAAAATTTCTGTTTCAGGTGAATTCAGGTACTTTGCTTGAGCTAAGCTACTTAGGGCTCTCCCTCCTAGACCAACTATTTCATCCCTTTGGTTTATTATGGGAAAGATTATTCGATTTCTAAACCTATCGAAGATTTCACCATGATCATTTCGTGCGCACAATCCACTGTTTATTATAATATCAGGGGTGTATCCTTGTTTACTAAGGTAATTAAAAAGACTTTGCTTGCCCTCGGGGGCAAAGCCTAGTTGAAAATCATCTATTAATTTCCTTGACCCTATCCTATTTTTCAAGAAATCCAAAGCGCTTTTAGATTGGTTTTCTTTTAGATGATTAATGTAAAATTTCACAGCCAAGTTATGAATACTCAACATTGCTTCCCGATTTTTCCTGTGAGTGGAATCTTGTTTAGCCTCAAAATTATTGGGAATTTGCAACCCAGCTTCTGAGGCTAATCTTCTGATGGCGGAAATAAAGTCTAGATTCTCAGTTTTTCTTAGAAAGGTAATAGAGTCTCCTTTTTCGTGGCAACCAAAACAATAATAAAGTCCCTTTATGTCATCCACTTTAAATGAGGCTGTTTTTTCATTATGGAATGGACAACAGGCCCAAAAAATACCTTTACTTTGGTTCGATTTCTTATTGTCCCAACTTACTTTTTTTCCTATTAGCTCAGCTAAAGATAATTTATCTCTCAATTCCTGGATAAAAATGTTTGATGCAATCATTTAAAGTATCTATTTTTTGTAACCAATTTACATATATAAATTTGTATTTGGCGTATTCAGTCAGCGTTCACAAGTTTAACAGATTTGCGGGATATTTCCATACCATCTTCCAATTCAATAATAAGGATTTCTTGTTTTTTATTTCTTGAATTAACTAGCAAATAGATTCTGTTATCATCAAGATAAATTGACTCAATATTGCTGTGGTTAGGAATACTCAAGGATTCAGGTGCAATGATCTTTGTTGTTTTGTTTTCAGTATCAAAAAAAATTTCCTTTACTATTATAGCTACTATAATAGAAATACCGAGAATCATAACTATCAGTAATACTTTTACTAAAGCTCCAAGTAGTCTCAAGTTCCCTTGGGGAGTATATTGAACATCAATAGGCTTTCGTTCCATGGCATCCTCCAGTACTTTTCAGAATAAAATTTTACGTATAGTTATTAAAGAGCCTAATGGTAGATTAGACAAAGTGATTGTTAATTCAATACCGCAAGATGTAGGCTTATCCAGATCACGAGTCAAAAACTTAATCAAGTTGGGTGCCATTAAGACCGAAAAAGGCAATAAAAAAATTCATCAGAAATATCAGGTTCAGAAGAACGAAGCATTACTCATAGATCTAATTGAACCTTCAGTTTTAATACCATTACCAGAAGATATACCTTTGGAAATTGTTTTTGAAGACGACCATTTAATTGTGATTAATAAGCCACCGGGATTGGTTGTACATCCTGGATCAGGAGTATACGGGGGTACACTTGTTAATGCTTTGTTGAATCACTGCAATAATTTGGCAGACGTTGGAGAAAATGATAGGCCTGGGATAGTTCATAGGCTCGATAAGGACACTTCCGGGCTTTTGGTGGCAGCAAAATCAAATCATGCATATTTAGGTTTGACTAAACAATTTGCTCAACACACTGCCAAAAGACAGTATATAGCTATAGTATGGGGTCTTCCAGATCTGAGTAAAACACCTTTAGGAATGAGAAATCTATTGTCATTGGAGGAAAAAGGGGTTTTTAAAATTGAAGGGAATATTGGTCGGCATCCGGTCCACAGAAAAAAAATGGCCCTAAGAAAAGATGGAGAAGGTAAAGTTGCTTTAACTAAGTATAAGATATTAAGGACTTTTGTCTATAAAGATATCCCCATAGCTTCCTTGACTAGTTGTTGGTTAGCAACTGGTCGAACGCATCAAATAAGAGTTCATATGGATGCAATAAACCATGGTGTTGTAGGCGATTTATTATACCGATCAGGAATGAAAGCTAATCTTGATTTATCAAAAATACTCGGGGGAGGTTATGAAACTTTCGGGCGTCAAGCTTTACACGCCGAGAAGCTTTCTTTTGAACATCCACTTAGCAAAGAGCATTTGCAGTTTGAGATTTCTCCACCAAAAGATTTTTGTGAACTACTAAGATTATTTGAGAAATTATAATTAAGTTGTTCTTAGGAAAACTATTGATTTTTATAAATTGACGCTTATATACATGGTAATCACGCACATGATGATAGTAGATTAAGTAATTCTATTGTGGAGATAGTATGAGTAAAAATAGGTTGCCGGCTCTTAGTGAGGGCGGTTTGTCAAGTTACTTAAATGAGATAAAGAAGTTTCCTATGCTGACCTCTGAGGAAGAGTTTATGTTGGCAAAGGCTTGGGTGGATCGCGAAGATAGAAAGAGCGCGCATAGATTGGTTACTTCTCATTTGAGGTTAGCTGCCAAGATAGCCCTTGGATATAGAGGCTATGGCCTACCAATTAATGAGGTAGTATCTGAAGCAAATGTTGGTTTGATGCAAGCTGTGAAAAGATTTGATCCAGATAAAGGTTTTAGATTGGCGACCTATGCTATGTGGTGGATTAAGGCTAGTATACAGGAGTACATTCTAAGAAGCTGGAGTCTTGTAAAAATGGGGACGACTAGTGCACAAAAAAAGCTGTTCTTTAATCTACGCAAGGCAAAAACTAAAATTGGAGTAATGGAAGAGGGAGATTTACGTCCAGAGAATGTAAAGAAGATAGCTGAAAGCTTGAATGTAAGCCATGAGGAAGTCATTTCCATGAATAGGCGAATGGGGGGAGGAGATTCGTCATTGAATGTTTTAGTTAATACTAACAATGAAGGAACTTTAGAATGGCAAGATTGGTTAGAGGACGAAAATTCTGATCATGCTACTAAGTTCGCAGATCAGGATGAGTTAAATAGCCGCAAGAAACTCCTAGAGGGTGCCTTAACGTCTCTAAATCAAAGAGAATGTGAGATTATTACAAAGCGAAGGCTAATGGATGATCCACTAACATTAGAAGAGCTAAGTGGTGAGTATAATGTTAGCCGGGAACGTATTAGGCAGATAGAAGTTAGAGCTTTTGAGAAGTTGCAAAAGAAAATGTGTGAGCTGGCTCAACTTGAAGTAGTTTAGTAAGATTGCTAGTGGGTTAATATATGTCAATGATCAGCACTTCATAGGATTCTGCTTTATGAAAGACTTTCAAGCTCATCGATTAAATTTTTTAACACATTAATGCCTTTAATCCAAAAATTTTTCTTAGTAATATCCAAGCCAAAGGGGCCAAGGAGTTCATTGTAGTTTTTAGAACCTCCGGCTGATAACATTGCTAAATATTTATCTTGAAAACCAGGCATGCCAGATTGATAGGTGGAATATAATGCGTTAACCATTCCGTCGCCAAAAGCATAGGCATAAACATAAAAAGGCGAGTGTATGAAATGAGGAACATAGGCCCAAAAATTTTGATATCGACTATCATAATCAAAGCAATCCCCAAGACTTTCCTTAGAAATATCCATCCAAATTCTTGAAATTGAATCTGTTGTAAGTTCACCATTTTTCCGTTGATCGTGTACTCTGCATTCAAAATCGTAAAAAGAAATTTGTCTGACCACAGTATTGATGATGTCCTCTATTTTTCCCGCTAATAAATATTTGCGCTGAGTTTGGTTTTTTTCCTCTTTCAGAATTCTTTCAAAGGTTAGCATCTCTCCAAATACAGAGGCTGTTTCTGCTAAAGTCAATGGTGTTGTTGAAAGGATTTCTCCTTGCTTAGATGCAAGTACTTGGTGAATCCCGTGACCAATCTCATGAGATAAGGTCATAACATCACGAATGTTACCAAAGTAATTAAGGAGAATATAAGGATGTACATCAGTCACTGTTGGATGACTAAAGGCGCCGGGTGTTTTCCCTGAAGAAATTCCAGCGTCAATCCAACCATGTTCAAAAAATTCCTTGGCTATTTCACCCATTTTAGGATTAAAGTCCGTATATGATTCTAACACCAAATGTTTTGCCTGATCCCAGCTAATCCGGGTTCGTTTTCCACCCTTAAAGGGTGCGTTCCTATCCCAAATTTTGAGCTTCCCCCCCCCCATCAGCTTTGCCTTCAACTGGTAATATTTGTGAGAAGTCTCCGAGTAAGATTCTACTACTGAATCACGAAGGTTCATTATAATTTTAGGATTAATGTCGTTAAGTAGGTGCCTGGATTGAGCCGGAGTTTTGAACTTTCGCCAGTTATCTTCAATCTGTTTTTCTTTAGCTAGACTATTCGTAATTCGTCCAAATATTTTCAATTTTTCTTGGAATCTCTTTGCCAACTGTATACCCGCAGATTCTCGTATTCTTGAATTTGGGCTCTGAAAAAGATTTAAGGTTTCTTCTAGACCATACTCTTTCCCAGACATCTCGATATTGATTTCAGAAATTGTTTCGTCAAAGAGTTTACTCCAGGCATTTCTGGAAGCAGATGCATAGTCATTTAAAAGATTTTCTAACTCTTCCGATAGTTGATACGGTTTCATCGCTCTAGTTTTATCGAAGAAAATTTTGTACCTGTTAAGGCAACTTTTTTTTGAAACGATCTTTTTGTAATGCTTGTCACTCATTTCATTTATTTCGAGGGGGAGAAAAAGTATCCTGGAATTGAATTTTGTTAGCTTTTCTTGTACATCAGACAAAAATTTAATTCTGTCCTGACAGGTAGTGATCTGGCAGTGCATTAATTGAGCAAAGGACAAAAGTCTTCCACTTTTTCGTTCTAGGTATTCCCAATCTCTAAATAGTTTTTTAAAGCCTTTTTCTTTGAGTTTTGAAATCTTACCTCGATAGTTTCTCCGGAATTTCTTAGTCATTTGATCCACGTTCAGGAGATCTTTTTCAACCTCTGGTGAATCGATTGTAGGGTAAAGGTCAGTTAAATCCCAAGAGGGAAGTTTTTGTTTCTTTATTTCTAAATTAGTCATTTAGGATTCACTCCTGTGGTAGATCAGCAATACTATGTTTTACTCAAAGGTGCATATTGGGTTAAATAAATAATAAAGTTAAGCCTTAGAAGTTTGATCTGATTTTCTTGACTTATTTATCATTTCCCAAGCTTGGTTAATTTTTAACAAACGGTTACTGGCAAGAGAAATTGCTTCAGGAGGAAGGCCCCGAGCAGACAATTTGTCTGGGTGGTTTTCTTGGACTAATTCTCTCCACTTTCTCTTTATATCCAATGTATTCCAACTTGGCTGAACCCCTAGAATTATAAAGGGATCTGAAGCTTGTTTTGGAACATAGCGTGATTTTAAAGTATTCAATGTCATGTCACTCAATTTAAAAATTTGGGCAACTTCATCGATGAAAATATTTTCTGCAGGATGATATGATCCATCCGAAGTAGCAATGTAAAGCAAGCCCTCAATAAGATCCTCCAAGATTTTAGAGTTCTTGTATAACATCTTATAAATTTTCCTTGCATATATTTCGAAACCAGCTACATCCCTGCGTGCTAGATTAAAAACACGAGAGGCATTTTTTTCTTCATTTTTTGGAATGTGAAAAACCTGTTTAAAAGCTGAAATTTCTTCTGGCTTAACTATTCCGTCAGCTTTTGCCATCTTAGCACTTAAAGCAATGACAGCTATGGTAAAGCCAGCAGTTTTCTCAGGAGGAGTCTTCAATTTCAAGAAAATATTGTTGAGTTGTTCTCCTTTCTTGGTTAGGTTTGCAATTAACTGTGATATTTTGGCCCAAATCGACATCAACTATTTCCCAGGGGACATTAATTCATTCTTTAAATAAGATTGGATTTAGGGTATCAGCTTACCTGGCATAACTCAACAAATGTAATGTTCACATGATAGCATAGTGCAGCATTTTCATTTGAAGCTAATAGTAAATTTTTGGATTGATCTGGGTTGTTCTAGTTAGATGTTGCACAAACGGCGAGGCAGTTAATGGCAAGCTGGAGTTTCTGGATAGATAGAGGTGGTACTTTCACTGACACTGTAGCACTAAGTCCGAGTGGGCAGTTACTTTCTTCCAAATTTTTATCTGTGAATCCCAAGAAATATGATGATGCCGCAATACATTCTATTCGAAATTTCTTGTCAATTCCTAATTATGAAAAGATACCGGTCTCTAAAATAGAATCTATAAAGATGGGGACTACGGTTGCCACCAATGCTTTGCTTGAGCGGCGAGGCGCTCGAACAGTTTTGGTTGTTACGAGAGGGTTTGAAGATCAACTGCGATTAGGATATCAGAATCGTCCAGATATATTCGCACGGCAAATTATTCTGCCTGACCAATTGTACGAAAAGGTGGCGACTGCAGATGAAAGGATTTTAGCAAATGGAGAGATTGTAAAATCATTAGATATGAATGCTCTGAAAGAGGATTTAGAAGGTTGCCTTAATGAAGGTATAACCGCTTGTGCGATTATATTGATGCATGGGTATAGGTTTGTTGAACATGAAAAAAAGGCTGCCAATTTAGCAAATGAATTAGGTTTTGAACAAGTATCTGTTAGCCACGAAGTGAATCCCCAAATTAGATTTGTTGAGAGAGGAGACACTACGGTTTTAGATGCATATCTGACCCCAATACTCAGAAAATACATAGATCAATTGGAGGAAAACTTTATAGGTGATTTGGGTCATCGTTTGATGTTCATGCAATCAAATGGTGGCTTAGCGAGTCCAAAATTTTTTCGAGGCAAAGATGCTGTTTTGTCTGGGCCTGCTGGTGGTGTTGTAGGTGCAGTCGAAGTCAGTATGAGAGCGGGAGAGGCAAAGATAATAGGGTTTGACATGGGTGGAACCTCAACGGATGTTTGTCATTTTTCAGGTCAATATGAGAGGATTTTTAAGGGTCAAATTGCTGGGGTAAGGTTAGCAACTCCAATGATGAATATTCATACAGTTGCTGCAGGTGGGGGAAGTATTCTGACCTATTCATCTGGCAGGCTTCAGGTGGGACCTGAAAGTGCTGGAGCAGAGCCTGGACCTGCTTGTTATGGTAATGGTGGTCCATTAACAGTTACTGACGCAAATGTAATTACTGGTAGATTGCGTCCAGAATTCTTTCCAGCCATTTTTGGTAAGTTGGGTGACCAGAGTTTGATCAAAAAGGAATCCAGTGCAGCAATTGAGCCCATAGCTAAAAAGCTGAATAAATCTCCTGAAGCTATTGCCGAAGATTGGTTAAGTGTGGCTGTTCAAAATATGGTTAGTGCCATAAAGAAGATTTCAGTTCAAAAAGGTTACAACGTTTCAACATATTGTTTGACAGTTTTTGGAGGCGCTGGGGGTCAGTTTGCATGCTCTATCGCAGATAAACTCGGAATCAATAGGTGCTTATTACATTCTAAGGCATCATTATTATCGGCCTATGGTATAGGGTTAGCCAGAATCCGAAGGGTGAAAAAGAAAACTATAGAAAAATTGTTGACAGATGAAAGTGTTGGATTCCTTGAAAGTCAGATCTCAATCTTGACGCAAAAGCTCTCTTCCGAGTTGCGTGATCAAGGTGTCAAAATGAAAGAAATTGAATCTGAGAGCACAATTTTTCTAAAATTAAAAAGCTCTGATACTACATTTCCAACAAACTTTGAATCTTCACAGATAATGAGGCAAGACTTTGAGCGATCATTTGAAAAACAGTTTGGCTTTTCTATAGAAGATGAATCTATCATGATTGACTCAATATCGGTTGAGGTTTGTCAAAAAAAGTTTGAAATAGAAGATGTTCCACAAAAACCGATTAAGAAAACTAAAAGAAAAATGAAAGCTTTTTCTACGGAACGAGCTTTTATTGATGGGAAGTGGCACTCTTGTAAATTCGTCAGAAAAGAAGACTTGAGGTCAAACGATTGTGTTTCAGGACCTGCGATAATAATCGAAGCTTTCACCTCCATTTTAGTGAAGCCAGGTTGGGAGGCTAACCATACTGATGACGGAAGTATTTTTCTCCGGAAAAGAGAAATCATTGGAGCACAGCATAGTAAATTTACCAAATCTAAACCTGATCCGATGTTATTAGAAGTGTTCAACAATGTATTCATGTCCATAGCTGAACAAATGGGAGTCGTTCTAGAAAATACTGCCCAGTCTGTAACCATCAAGGAAAGACTCGATTTTTCATGTGCAGTTTTTGATTCTTCTGGCGATCTGATAGCAAATGCTCCCCATATGCCAGTCCATGTGGGTTCTATGGAGGCTTCTATAAAGGCAGTGATAAAAAGAAATGAAACCATCCAGGAGCAGGATATTTTTGCTTTAAACGCGCCATACGATGGGGGTACCCATTTGCCAGATATCACTGTGGTCAAACCAGTTTTTAATC
Source organism: Paracoccaceae bacterium (assembly GCA_029243395.1). Lineage (GTDB taxonomy): Bacteria > Pseudomonadota > Alphaproteobacteria > Rhodobacterales > Rhodobacteraceae > CACIIZ01. The sequence goes on from JAQWSE010000007.1 coordinate 196,656, forward strand.
AAAGTGATGGTAAACTAATTTTTTTTGTCGCTTCTCGTGGACATCATACAGATGTTGGTGGATCGACCCCTGGCTCAATGCCTCCTGACAGTAGGCACATAGATGACGAGGGCGTTTACATTGAGAATTTCAAATTAGTAGATCGGGGACATTTCAAAAGAGATGAAGTCATAAATATTTTCCTTGGTGCTAAGTATCCTGCGAGGTCAATAGACGTGAACATAGCGGATTTAAGAGCGCAGGTCGCTGCCTGCGAGAAAGGTGAAAAAGAATTAAATATCTTGATTGATGAATATGGATCTAGATTAGTTCGTGCTTACACTCAGTTTGTAAGTGAGAATGCGTCAGACTTGGTTAAGAGCATTTTGTATTCAATAAGGCCTTCTTCATATGTATATAAAATGGATGATGATATAGATGGCAATCAAAGACAAATCTGTGTGTCAGTAGGTTTGCAAAATAATCCTTTGAAAGCCATCATTGATTTTTCTGGAACGACTTCCCAAACTAAGACAAATTTCAATGCGCCAGAGCCTGTAACGAGGGCAGCAGTGCTCTATGCTATTAGGATTCTAGTTGGGGGAGAAATTCCTATGAATGCAGGATTAATGTCACATGTGGAAATAAAATTACCTGAGGGCACCATGCTCTCCCCCGAATATCCAGCAGCAGTGATAGCTGGAAATGTTGAAACTAGTCAAGCGGTAACATCAGCATTATTGTTAGCTTTTGGAATTCAAGCAGCTTCACAATCAACCATGAATAACATAACGTGGGGTAATCGAGAATATCAGTATTATGAAACTATATGTGGAGGTACTGGTGCAGGAGTGCATGCGAATGGAAAAGCCTATGCAGGAACATCCGGGGTACATAGCCATATGACTAATAGTCGATTAACCGATCCTGAAGTATTGGAATTGAGATTTCCAGTTATTCTTGAAGAATTTTCTTTGAGAAAAGATTCTGGAGGATCTGGTTTCGTTCGAGGTGGAAATGGGGTAGTTCGGAAAACTAGGTTTCTTGAGCCTATGACTTTCTCAATTATTTCTGGTCATCGTATGGTTTCTCCACCTGGTCTTCAGGGTGGGTTAAGTGGTAGTTTGGGGGAGACAATTTTGATAAGAAAAAATGGGGAGAAGATTGTTTTAAAAGCTTGTGATAAGATCTCCTTATTTAAAGATGACCTCATTATTGTTAAGACCCCTGGTGGGGGTGGGTATGGTAATCTAATTTGACTCATTTTCTAAATATTTTCTGCTAATGCTTTCTTGCTAGTTAAAGTAAATTGTTTTCTTTTTCTGAAGAAAGAAAAAGGATCATTTAAATCTTCAAACTCATCTACTATCCAAGTTTTCTCCATACCATACCTTGAGTATTGGCATGTTATTTTCCACTCACTATAGATCTTTTTTTTTTCTGATATATAAGGATCTCTGATTGGGGAGCAATACCAGCGGCTTTCTATTCCCATTAATTGACAGGATTTTTTTGTTAAAATGAGTACAGTTGGTAACGATTGCTTTGAAGCTATGTGATATTTGTTGATTATTAATTGAAGTCTCCTTATTGAAGTAAAATTCCGAATAGTTTCTGCATCGCCAATTATTAGAAAATCTAGACCGATTCTCAGAGATTCTTCAATAGACCAGAGTAATTCAGGTGTATTTCTGACTTTTACCAGAATGATCCTATTGGGTGATAGCCATGAATTTATTCCATCTGGGAAAGGTATCTTGCTACCCTTATGTATCCAAATTATCAAGCTACTAGCGTTTGCTGCTATCATCATAGCCATTATAAAATTAGATGGGCCACAAATTTCGTGAATAAAACCTATCTTAATTTTAATTCCAAGGGCAAAATTAATATTTTTATTCTGTCTCGTAATATCCTTTGCAAACTTTATTTTATTTGCCATGTTACAAGGTATTCGGAGCTTTTCTAATATATTTTTGGTCATAATAAGTATTAGTATGTTCTTTGTTTGTTCTTAGTCTAGCACAGGAAAATATCATAAGAAATATTATTTCTAATTAATAACCAAACGAAGCTGAAAAAAGCATCTTTGTATACTCATGTTTAGGTTTAAGGAATAATTCATCAGTTTTGCCATGTTCAACAATTCTGCCTTGATACATGACCATAATCCTATCTGAGAACATTTTCATTAACCTTAAATCATGGCTAATAAAGAGGTAAGCCAAATCAAATTTTTGCTGCAAGTTTTTAAGTAAGTGTATAATTTGAATTTGAATGGATCTATCGAGAGAAGAGGTAGGTTCATCCAAAACTAAAAATTTAGGTTTAAGAATGAGTGCTCGGGCTATTGCAATCCGTTGCCTTTGACCACCTGAAAACTCATGTGGATATCGGTTGAGGATATTTGATGGGAGTTCAACTTCATCCAGGCAGTCCACAACAAGTTTTTCCCGTTCTGCTTTGGATAGATTAGAGAAATGTACCTTAAGGCCTTCCTCAATAATATCCTTTATACTCATTCTCGGAGATAAAGAACCATAGGGATCCTGAAATACCATTTGCATATCTTTACGGATTTTGGGCAGGCATTTTGTACTGGCATTACGAAGGGATTTTTTCTCAAGGTAAATATCTCCTTTGGATTCAATTAATCTTAGAGCCCCTAGTGCTAGGCTACTTTTCCCGCAACCACTTTCACCTACAATCCCTAGTGTTTCTCCTGATCTTATTTCAAAAGTCACCTCCTTCACAGCATCTACGAAATTCTTTGTCCGTCTTAAGATACCCTCCCGAATAGGAAATCTAACGGAAAGATTCCTTACTTCAAAAACAGGTTTAGAAGATATTTTTTGCTTAGTATTGAAGATTTTTTCTTGCCCAAACACTAATTTTTTGGTGTAGGTTTCCTTTGGATTCTGGAGAATATCCTTGGTTTTCCCTCGCTCAATAATTTTACCTGATTTCATTACCACTACCCGTGAAGCTATACGATTTACTATATTTAGGTCATGGGTGATGAAAAGCATACTCATCCCAAACTGCTCTTTTAATTCGTCCAGTAAAGTTAGAATTTGGTTTTCTGTAGATACGTCTAGAGAAGTTGTTGGTTCGTCAGCAATTAGTATTTCTGGATTGTTAGAAAGAGCCATTGCAATCATAGCTCTCTGCCTTTGGCCCCCAGACAATTGGTGAGGATAGCCAGATTTTTTTCTAATATAATTTACCATACCAACCTTCTCAAGAAGATTTTCTGTTATTTCTTTTGCCTCTATCTTGGTAACTTTTTGATGTAATCTTATACTTTCATCGATTTGCTGGTTTACTGTCTGGAGTGGGTTAAGTGACGTCATTGGTTCCTGAAAAATATAGGAAATTTGGTTGCCTCTAATTTTTTGGAGATTTAATTCAGTGTCCGTGAGAAGATTTTTTCCTTGAAAATTTATTTCACCAATAATTTTTGCATGCGAAGGTAATAGTCTAACACATGATAAAGCAGTTAGCGATTTTCCAGAACCACTTTCCCCGACTAGGGCTAAGGTTTCCTGCTTATTAATGTGAAGAGACAAATCACTTATTACGTTATGTCCTTCAGGAAAAATGATAGACAGATTATTGATTGATAGTAAGGGATTGTTCATTGAAATACTTTTCTTGGATCGAATGCATCTCTTACTCCTTCAAAAATAAAGACTTGGAGCGATAGCATAATAGTAAATGTCAAGAATGATGAGATTCCAAGCCAAGGGGAGTTCAACTGGGTTTTAGCCTGTAGTGCTAATTCTCCAAGTGATGGATAGCTGGCTGGTAATCCAAAGCCTAGAAAATCTAATGTAGCGAGGGTTGAAATAGATCCTGTAATGAAAAAGGGAAGCAAAGTGATACTTGCAACCATGGCATTTGGGATTACATGTCTAATTATTATGGTGGTATTTGATACGCCTAAGGCTTTAGCAGCAAGAATATACTCAAAGTTTCTTACTCTTAGGAACTCAGCGCGTACAACACCTACTAGCCCTGTCCAACTAAAAAGAACAACAGTCAGGGTCAGAAGCCAGAAATTCATTGGGAAAATAGCCGCCAAAATGATAATAACATATAAATAGGGCAAAGAAGTCCAAATTTCTATGAATCTTTGAAATATGAGATCGATCCAACCACCAAAGAAACCTTGGACGGCTCCAGCAGCTATGCCTACAACTGTAGAGAAGAAAGTGACGATAAAGGCAAAAAATACTGATAGCCGAAAACCATATATAATCCGAGCAGCCACATCTCTAGTTTGATCATCTGTCCCCAGAATATGATTTTGGTCAGGAGGAGCCGGAGCCAAATCCACATCGTAATTTACGGTATTGAAGGAAGACCTAATTAAGGGCCAAATAGTCCAGTTATCCAAGTTTGATCCGTATGCCTCATTAAGAGTTCTCTCTGCTGAATCTAAGCAATTTATATCTCCTCCAGAAATTATTAGACACTCAACTTCTAGGGAGCGGTATTCCGCTTCAGTTTCAAACTCACCACCGAATTGCTTTTCGCTATACTGGTTGGTTATTGGCCAGTAAAAACTTCCATTAAAATAGATCAATAAAGGTTTGTCATTAGCTATAAGTTCTGCGAAGAGCGAAAAAAGGGATAAAATACTGAACAAAAGAAGACTATATTTAGCTCTACGATTTTGCTTAAAATTCTTCCATCTTCGAGCATTCAAAGGGCTCATGAACTTCTTCCCTCAAAATCTATTCTTGGATCAACTAGCACGTACACTAGATCAGATATCAAACCAATTATGAGTCCGAGTAGGCCAAAAAAATACAATGTTCCAAACATAACGGGATAGTCACGTGTTAGCGCTGCTTCAAAGCCAAGTCGACCCAGACCGTCCAAAGAAAAAATTGTCTCTATTATAAGTGATCCACCAAAGAAAGCGCTTATAAAAAGGCCAGGAAACCCAGCTATTATTATTAGCATGGCATTCCTGAAAATGTGCCCGTACAAAATAGTGGTGTCTGAAAGACCTTTTGCTTTGGCGGTAGTCACATACTGTTTCTTGATTTCATCAACGAAAGAATTTTTGGTCAATAATGTTAGTGTGGCGAAAGAACTTATTGTTGATGCCAATACTGGTAGAGTTATATGCCATAGATAATCAAGTGCTCGTTCAATTATACCCAAATCAGCCCAATTGTCTGATGTTAAGCCCCTTAATGGAAACCATTGATAATAGCTACCTCCTGCGAAGAAAACCAATAGGATTATGGCAAATAAGAAGCCTGGTAGAGAATAACAAATTATTATAATGCCAGATGAAATGGTATCAAAATTTGATCCATCACTTACTGCTTTCCTTATTCCCAATGGGATTGAAATTAAATATGCTAGAAGGGTAGACCACAAACCTAAAGAAATCGATACTGGCATCTTTTCAATTACCAAATCAATGACAGCAATTGATCTAAAATAGCTTTCCCCAAAATCAAAAGTTAAGTAATTTTTTATCATTGAAATGAAGCGCTCAATTGGAGGTTTATCAAAACCAAATTGTCTCTCTAAATCGTTTATGAACTCTTCTGGGAGCCCCTTAGCTCCTCGATAAGAACTCTCTTGTTTTGCGTTCTGAAAGCTACTTTCTTTTTGACCTGCATCACCACTACTTCCACCTATGAGGTTAAGATTAGAAGATCCAGTTTCAAATTGGTGGATCATTTGTTCTACTGGTCCACCAGGTACAAATTGTACCAGAGCGAAGTTTATTAACATTATACCAAAAAGGGTAGGTATAATAAACAAAACACGGCGTATGATGTAACCAATCATACGCTTTTATTTTCCTAAAATTTCTGCCGCTTTTGCTTCATCGTACCACCAAAAATCAAAAGCACCTAAGTCAAAAGGTGGCAAAATGCTTGGGTATGAATACTGATTTCTGTAAGCAACCGTGTGCACATTCTTGTACCATTGGGGTATCCAGAGATGCATAGCTCTTAGTGATCTATCTAATCCTCTAACAATGTTATTCAATTCTTGTCGTGATTTAGCTTTCACTGCCAGTTTTACTAGTTCATCTATCCCTTGGTTCTTAAGGCCTACAAGATTTCGAGAAGGGACATCAGCAGTTTCAGATGAAAACTTTTGAACAAGATCTATCCCTGGGGTCATAGAGTTCCCATAAGTCGAGGTGATAATGTCCCAATCAAAGCTTCGAACTCTCTCAGTATATTGGGTGCTATCTATCCTAGTATGCTTTGCATCGATACCGAGTAGCTTAAGGTTTTCAATAAAGGGATTAATTATTCGATCAAAGGCAGGAGAATAGTTTAAGATTTCTAACTTAAAGGTTTCTCCTGCCTCATTTTTTCGTGACCCATTCTTTAGTTCCCATCCAGCTTCAGTAAGAAGCTTCCCTGCTATCCGTCTATTTTTTCTATCTACCTTATTTGGAGAAGATTTAGGAGGCACATATGCTGGTTCAGTAAATACTTTTTCGGGCAAATGTTGTTGGAAGGGTTGCAAAACTCTTAACTCTGCTTCTGAAATCATGCCAGAGGCTTTCATCTCACTATTTTCCCAAAAACTAGTCACTCTATCATATAGGCCAAAGAATAAAGTCTTGTTAGACCATTCAAAATTAAACATTAATCCTAGTGCTTGTCGCACTTTTGCATCTTTAAATTTTTCTAGGCGGACATTGAAAAAAAAGGCCTGGGCGGCTCCGAGGTTTCCATCTGGAAGAGATTCTTTTTTAATGATCCCTTCAGAAATTGCAGGGAAATTATAGTCCTGCGCCCATTTCTGAGACGAATTTTCGGAACGAAAAGTATATTCCCCAGCTTTAAACCCCTCAAAAGCAGCAGTAGTGTCAGCATAATATTCATATCTAATCTTTTTAAAATTATTTCTACCCTTGTTTATAGGGAGATAATTACCCCAGTAGTTTTCATTTAATTTGTAAACTAGTCTCTTTCCAACCTCAATTTCATCCAAAACATATGGCCCGCTACCTAGCATTGGTTCTAGGCTACTTTCTGAAAAATCTCTGGTTGAAAAAAAGCGTTTGGAAAAAACACTAGACGATGCAGCCAGCATCAATAATTCATTATTTTCTGAGGGTTCTTTAAATATGAATTTGACTTGCTTTTCTGACAATTCTTTTACTTTTTCGATTCCTGAAAAGACCTGTTTAAGAGATGGAATACCCTTTTCGAGCAGTACATAGTGACTGAAAACCACATCTGCTGCGGTTACTGTTGATCCATCAGAAAACTTGGCTTCTGGTCTTAAGGTGAATATTGCGTAAGATCTATCTTCGGGATATTCAATGGTTTCAGCAAGTAGCCCATAAAGGGAATCAGGTTCATCAGCGGTTCCCGTCATTAGGGTTTCAATAAAGATGTTCCCAGAACCTGCTGCATTCCCCTTTACAATATACCTGTTTAAAGAATCAAAGGTGCCAAATGCCCATGTGGAAATTTCACCACCCTTTGGGGCTGCAGGATTTACATACGCCAGAGAATCATAATGCGATGGATACTTGAGATCTCCAAAATTAGATATGCCATGAGACTTGATAAGATTTTCGGAGAAGGCAAAAGTTGTCAAAACTAAAGTTAGGAGAAACGCAAGAAATCCAAACTTTAGATAATGTTTAAAATAGCAATTGTAGTGCATTTTTTTAACGTTCCCTCCAATTTCTAAAAATGATTCTTAATCTCAAATCTAAGCCTAGAAGATAGTTTTTGAAATGAATTTATTTTGGTATAGCTGATAACCCAAGAAATCATACTTTCCTAATAAGTTTTGAGAGTTAATTTCCAATCTTAACCCGCGGTTTTCAAGCTAAAAAAATTAATATTTCCTTTTAGGCAACACAAGTCCTAATTAGTATTTTCTTCTAGGTATGCAACTAAATTGGCTCTGTCATTTACTTTACCTAAGCCAGCAAAACTCATGGCAGTACCAGGTGCATAAACTGATGGTTTGGTGAGGAACTCATTTAACTCATCCTGTGTCCATACGCCTTCAAGATTCTTTAGACTACCAGAATATTTAAACCCTGTAGCTGATGCTATCTTGCGACCTATGAGTTTATATAGATGAGGCCCAGTACCATTTTCACCATCACTTAATTTGTGACATGCTTTACACTTACCAAAGACTTTCTTTCCTTTGGATACATCTGCAGTTGCTACCAGCTCTAGAAATGGCACCTCATCATCTGTCTTAATTTCACTCACCACTTCTTCGTCTATTTCCAGTAGATAGGCTACTTCATAATGATCATTGTGGTGATCGTGATAAACTACTTCCGCTGCCCATTGAACTAATAAAAATACTAGGAGAGAACCGCAGCTAGCTCCAACAATCTTTGTCCATGCCATAGTATCCATTAATTATATCCTTCTTTATATAAAGTTCAAAGATCCATAGGGTTTATGTTATCACAATCTTATTGTACTTTAACTACTTCCCTATATAGTTTTCAAGGTATAGATGGCGCGACAAAAGGAACTATGGGGATTTTTTGTGAAAATTTCGTTTCAAGGTGAATTAGGTTCTTATTCGCATCAAGCTTGCTGTGAAGCATTTCCCGATGCTGAACCACTGCCATGCCCAACATTTGAGGGAGCTATGGAAAAAGCTAAGGGAGGTGAATCTAAATACGCTATTATACCGGTTGAAAATTCGACTTATGGAAGGATTGCAGACATTTATTATTTGTTACCCGAATCAGGGTTGTTTATAATAAAGGAGCATTTTTTGAGGGTACACATTAACCTTTTGGCTTTACCAGGTGTTTCTATTAGCGAAGTGAAGTTAGCTATGAGTCATTCCGTATTGTTGGGGCAGTGCAGAAAATTTTTGGCAAAAAACAATATTAAAGGAGTTTCAGGGGTGGATACGGCTGGTTCAGCCAAACTTGTATCCCAGAACCAAGATCGTACAAAAGCAGCCTTAGCGTCTCCATTAGCTGGACAGATTTACGGATTAGAATCCTTGGTTGAAGAAGTAGAAGATATGAGTAATAACACTACCCGTTTTTTGGTGATGTCTAATAATTCTGATGAAAATAATGTTACTGATAAAAAGCAATTCATGACTACCATTGTCTTTCAGGTAAGGAATATTCCTGCAGCTCTCTATAAGGCAATGGGTGGTTTTGCGACCAATGGCGTCAACATGGTAAAGTTGGAGAGCTACATGGTTGCCGGAACTTTTACATCAACTCAATTTTATGCAGATCTTGAAGGGCATCCTGATGAAGAATCAGTGAATCGGGCATTAGCTGAGTTGAAGTATTTTACTAGTATGGTTAAAATTTTGGGTGTTTATGAGGCGGATAGTTTTAGGGATTACAATTCTTAAAATTTAAATTGTGCCCCTAACCCAGGACTCTAGGAGATGCCTGGCTATAGTGCCTGGTCGTGCGGCTTGCATATGTTTGCACTTTCCTTCCAACAAATGCTGTAATTCTCTTTTTCTTATCCAAACTGCATCTTCTAACTCTTTATGATCAATATTTAAGGATTGCTCATCTGTGGTAGCTTTTAGACCGATCATTAAAGATGATGGGAAAGGCCATGGCTGGTTAGTTACATATTCAATATTACTGATCTTAAGCCCAACCTCCTCTTGGATTTCTCGTTTTGCCGCCATTTCTATTGTTTCTCCAGGTTCAATAAAACCTGCAAGGCATGAGTACAACTTTTCAGGAAATTGGTGGGATCTCCCTAGAAGAGTTTTATTTCCGCTAGTGATTAATATTATTACCACAGGATCAATCCTAGGAAAATAATTCTTGTTGCAATTTTCACATCGCTTTTCCCAACCGCAATTTAACAAAATCAGAAATAGGCCACACCTGCTACAGTGTCTATTGTTCAGGTTCCATTCTATTAAGGCTCTACCAGTTCCAGCTAAGGTAGAGTCATCCTCCGGAATATTTGTTAAATCGGTTCTAAGATTTCCAAAATAACTCCTAACCATGGAGGGATCTTTTTGAATTTTTTCCTCGAAATATTCTTTAGTATTCTTATTTCCTGGGTCTTTTTGTTCTATAAAAATATCATGGGCATATAGGTGTCTTCCTTTATAAAGGCCCAAAAAAATTGACAAGTTAGCATACTTCAAAAGCCAATGATCGTAAAATAGATAGGCAAGACTGCTTTGCTCGTTTTGGGTACTTAGAAGCGGTGAGCCCTCAAAAAAAATAATGTTAAGCTCATCATTTTTCTTTACATAACTATCGACCTCCCAATGGCCACGCAAATCCGCTCTGCGATCTAGTATTTCATTATTAAATACAAGGTAGGGGTTATCTTTCATTATAAAATTTAGCTGTATTAATTCTAATCCAAAGGCTTGTAAATTGTTGAAGAAAAAACTACTAGTTACAGGGAGAGATTGGTGTGGGCGAGCTACTCGCCAATCCGGTCAGATCTGAAAGGAAGCAGCCGTAACGAGTTCAGCTTGGGTCATATCCAGTCTCTCACTTGACTCTTTTAATTTGATCAGCTCAACAAATTGGGTACCTATAATTGTATACTTAAGTAAGTTAGTAGAATCATGGTTTACACTGTCTTAGCGAGAAAATATAGACCACAAAAATTATCAGACTTGGTGGGTCAAGAGACTTTGGTTAAAGTCTTAACTAATTCTTTTAAACTTAATCGTATAGCACATGCTTTTATTTTAACTGGTTCCAGAGGTGTTGGAAAGACATCAACTGCTAGGATCATTGCAAAAGGATTAAATTGTGAAGATCCAGCAAAAAAAAATGCTCCTACCATTGATCCGTGTGGAATTTGTAGTTCCTGCACATCAATTGCTGAAAGTCGTCATATTGATGTTATAGAGATGGATGCCGCTAGTAGGACAGGAGTTTCGGATGTCAGAGAAATAATAGAAAATATAGACTACAAGACCGTTACAGCGCGATTTAAAGTTTATATTATTGATGAAGTTCATATGTTATCAAATTCGGCATTTAATGCATTATTAAAAACATTAGAAGAACCTCCTGAGCATGTGAAATTTATTTTTGCGACGACAGAAGTTACAAAAATACCTACTACTGTTATTTCAAGATGTCAGAGGTTTGATTTAACAAGAATAGAAGCATCCAAGATAAGTGATCAATTAGAGAGTATATGTAATAGAGAAGAAATTAGTTTTTCAAGAAATGCTTTGTCACTTATTTCAAATATAGCTGAAGGATCATTAAGAGATGCTTTGTCAATATTAGATCAGGCCATAGTGCACGGGGAAGGATCCATAGAGCTTGAAAGCATTACGAGTATGCTTGGATTAGTGGATCAAAAGGGGTCATTAAAACTGTTTGAGCATATCATCGATCAGGAACAGGAGAAGATATTAGAGGAATTAGATCATCAATATAAGAATGGTTTTGACTCTATAGCCATATTAAATGGTTTGATGGAAACAATTAGCAAATTAACGATATTTAAAATTAGAAAAGAAGAGTCTCTGGAAAAAAGTTTTTCAGGAGAATTGATTAAATCGTTCAGTAAAGTGTCCAAAAGAATTCCAACTGATATTTTATCAAGATGCTGGCAAATGGTGTTGAAAAATCATGGAGAACTTAAGTATGCTCCAGATATGTTTAGTGCCTTGCAAATGGGGATGCTCAGATTAAGTTTTTTTTGTGGATTACCCGGACCTTTTGATTTGATGAAACAGATTTCCGACGGAAAACTGATTGGGGAAGAGGCCGACACAAAGCCTCAACATAATCTAGATATTATGCAAAAACCTACTGAAATATCTGAGTTAACGCCAGGAAATATAGGCAGTCCAAATGAAAGATTGGCAACTGCTCCAGAACGTTCTGCTAAGCGTACTGAAGATTTTCAATTTGGGGGAAAAGAAAAAAAAAAAATAGAGATTAATGATTTTGATGATGTTCTAAGTTTGATTAAGGAGGAGAGAAATTTACCACTCTTAGTTGAGATTGAGAATCATTTTAAGTTGATTTCATTCAAAACAGGTGAAATTGAGTTTGATTTGACCCAAGATGCTAGATCAGATTTAGTATCAGACATTTCAAAGTCGATTGCAAAAAACAGTAAATTGCAATGGAAGTTCGTCCGTGTAACTGATAATTCGGCTCTTACTATTGTAGCTAACAGGACAGAGACTAGGAATCAGCAGCAAAGAAAAATTGACAGTAATCTTGTAGTGAAAGAAATAAAAAGAATATTTCCTGGGGCAAGAATTGGAAAGTCGACATTTCATTAGATCATTGCTAAGTTATGAAGGAAAGTGAAATACTCAAAATAGGTTCTTTATTTCAACTGTGAGGTTAGACATGCTTAAAGGATTAGGTCAATTAGGTGATATGGCTAAGTTAATGCGCCAGGCACAAGACATGCAAACAAAAATGACGGATGTTCAAAAACAATTAGAAAACCTTGAGGTAGCTGGTGAATCGGGAGGTGGACTTGTAAAGTCAATAGTTAATGCAAAAGGAACCCTTAAAGGTTTGACTATTGATGAAAGCTTGTTTAAGGCATCGGAAAAAGAGGTGGTTGAGGATTTAATAGTAGCAGCTATCAGGGATGCGCAAGAAAAATCTGGTGACAAGGCAAAAGAAGAAATGGCTAAGGTCACCTCTGGTTTAAATTTACCTGAAGGGTTCAAATTACCTTTTTAAGAAGAAAAATTTGCGCATTGGGTTGTCTATGCAGTTTCGTGAATATGGTGGTGATAGAGAAGTTGAGGCGCTTATTGCCCTTATGGCTAAATTACCTGGTCTAGGCCCTAGATCTGCTCGAAGAGCAGTAATTAAGATGATTGAAAAAAGAAAGATCATTCTGGAACCTTTGGCTCAAGTATTAGGGTCAGTTTCAGAAAAAATAACAGAGTGCGTAGAATGTGGCAACTTTTCGACCGAGGAAATCTGTTGTATTTGCTCTGATGGCGAGCGACAAAGTAGCATTATGTGCATCGTACAGGATGTTGCAGACTTGTGGGCAATGGAGCGATCAAATGTATTTAAAGGTATTTATCATGTGCTAGGTAATTATTCTTCTACTTATTCGGGCATCAATCCAGAAGAATTAAAGGTGGATAAAATAAGAACTCGACTTGAGAAAGAGCACGTTGAAGAGGTAATATTAGCTCTTGATGCGACGATTAATGGCCAAACGACCGCTCATTATTTGATTGAGAAACTTCAAGATACTGGCGCCAAGTTCTCTTCACTTGCTCATGGTGTGCCAGTGGGAGGTGAACTTGACTATTTAGATGACGGAACGATTCGGGCGGCTTTCACAGCGCGGAAAAATGTCTAGTTTAATAATATTTTCATATTGGATTCCCAAAATATTTTTCAGATTAAAGGTATTAATCGGATGGAATCACAAGCAAAATATAAAAAAAAGTAGATTTTTGTCAAAATTGTTTTTGTTTTTAATTGATTGGTTAAAAAAAAAATGTCATAAGCAGAGTCTTGTATTGGAAAAGGAGTTTATGATGTTTGTTAGGGTTGATGCTGCTATTAGTAAGAATGATCAAGGTGGTCGTGCTCAAAGGTTGTTTGCGGCGGTAGTATTAGCGGCATTAGACGATGCCATAGCTGACGACAAAAAATATGGTAACGGTGCTGAGCAAATAGCCCGGTGGGCACGTTCAAGAGACGGCAGGGAAGTTTTAATGTGTGCCGGAATAGATCCGAATGAACGTTGCGTTAAAGGAATGGTGGGGTTTGTAAAAAAGGGTGTGAGAACATCCGTAGCTTTATCCCGTGAGGAGAGTGAAAGGCAGGCTGAGGCCGCTTAGGATTAGACCAAGAAGGGGTCTATTCTCCTATCGTCAAAGAATAATTTAATTATTTGTTGTCTTGCGGATGTGAGATATTTGTGATGTGGAAGCTAATCTAAATGAATAATATTGATATTAGTCTCAAAAAGAATGAAGCTAATCATGTGCCTTTAACCCCTATTGCTTTTTTAGAGAAAGCAGCCACCACTTTTCCAAATAAGAAATCCCTAATTTATAATAGAAAAAGTTTTACCTGGTCAGACACTTATTCCAGATGTAAGCGGCTAGCTTCGGCCCTTCTTTCAAGAGGAATGAAACGTGGTGATACTATTGGGTATCTTGCTATGAATACTCCAGAGCTTTATGAAGCTCATTTTGGAATACCTATGGCAGGTCTGATCTTAAATGCCATGAATTATCGATTAGATCCAAAAACCTTATCTTTTATAATTGATCACTCCGAAACAAAGTTGCTTGTTACAGATTTAGAATTTCTTTCTGTAGCTGAACAGGCCGTTGCATTGAGCAATAGCCAGCCTTTTATTATTGTTATTGCTGATATTGAGGCAGGGTTTAAAAATAATTCTAAATACCAAGATTATGAGGAGTTACTGTCATCTGGTGATCCAAATCATATTGGATCAATCTTAGAAGATGAGTGGGAAACAATCTCTATAAACTATACCTCTGGAACAACTGGAAATCCCAAAGGCGTAGCATATCATTATCGTGGAGCGTACCTTAATGCCTTGGGGAATATTTTGGAATGGGATATGGGATCTCATCCAGTATACATGTGGACGCTGCCAATGTTCCACTGTAACGGTTGGTGTTTTCCATGGACTATAGCAGCTAAAGCTGGGACAAATGTTTGCCTTCGTAAAATTACAGCCAAATTGATGTATTCATTAATAACAGAGCATTGTGTTGATCACCTTTGTGGGGCACCCATTGTATTAAGTATGTTGGCTGATGCGACTTCGAAAGAAAAAACATCCTTTGACCACTCTTGCAAAGTGATGACAGCTGCAGCTCCACCGCCTGCTGCAATTTTGGAAGCTATGCAGAAACTTGGTTTTCAAGTTACTCATGTTTATGGGTTGACCGAAGTTTATGGTCCCTGTGTTGTGTGTGCTTGGGATCCAGAATGGAATAATTTACCAATCAAAGAACAGGCCATCATAAAATCCAGACAAGGTGTAGCCTACCTTGTTCAGGAAGGTATTAGAGTAGTGAATCAGGAAAATGACTTAGATGTGCCCCGAGATGGGAAAACGATAGGAGAAGTTCTATTGCGTGGTAACATAACAATGAAAGGTTATCTCAAAAATCCAGTGGCTACAGAAGAAGCTTTTTCAGGAGGTTGGTTTCACACGGGAGATTTGGGTGTGATGTTTGAAAATGGTTATGTGCAACTCAAAGACAGGGCTAAAGATATCATAATATCTGGTGGCGAAAATATTTCTTCAATTGAGATAGAAAATTGTATTTATGATTTGGAACAAGTAGCAGCGTGCGGTGTAGTGGCGATGAAGGATAAAAAGTGGGGAGAGGTACCGTGCGTCTTTGTTGAGTTAAAGCCTGACCATACTCTTTCCAAAGATCAAATTATCACCCACTGTAGGTCTAATTTGGCTGGGTTCAAGGTGCCTAAAGAGGTGATATTTCAAGAGATTCCGAAAACTTCTACCGGAAAAATTCAGAAAGTTGAATTAAGAAAGCTCATAACTTAATCATGTTAACTTAGGTTGATTTAAATGGAATTGTGGGTCATTTTTGCCATTTTGGCAGCGTTCACGCAGAACATTAGGGCCATGACCCAAAGGCAGTTAACTGAGAATTTGGATACGTTTTCTGCCACATATGCTAGATTTTTATTTGCATCACCCATAGCAGCTTTATTTTTAATTTTTTTAATGGGTAGACCGGAAGTTTCCTTCCCAACATTGAATATCACTTTTCTTATATTTGGGATTCTAGGCGGGTTATGTCAGATACTTGCTACCGTTTCTCTGATTTATCTTTACAATCTTCGTAACTTTGCTGTGGGATCTGCATTTAAGAAAACTGAAGCTTTGCAAGCTGCCTTTATTGGATTTATTATAGTCGGTGATTTAATTTCTATGACTGGTTTTATTGCTCTTGGTCTAGGGTTGTTGGGAGTATTGTTTTTAGCCAAATCACCGATTTCGTATGATTTTTTTAATACCTCATTACTCCTGGGTTTGTTTTGTGGAACATTATTTGCTGCATCTGCGGTTTTTTATAGAGGCACAATATTATCTCTTGAGACCGGTGATTACTTACTTAAAGCAACTATGACGCTTACATTTGTATTACTTTTTCAGTCTATTAGCATGGGTATCTTTCTAGAAATTAGAAAACCAGGGACATTGTCAAAAATGCTTAAATTCTGGCCTTTTGTCTTTGTCGCGAGCTTCTCAGGAGCCTTAGCATCTTTATTTTGGTTTTCAGCTTTTGCTCTCCAAAATGCTGCTTATGTTAAAGCAGTTGGACAGATTGAGCTTTTATTTTCATTATTGGCTTCTGTATTATTTTTTAAAGAACGAGTACGAATTCAAGAAATTTTTGGAATGATATTTGTTGCATTGAGTATTCTAATCCTAGCAATTTAGTAATCTTATGATAGATCCTAATAACTATGTTTGCTTTTTGAGAAGGTGTCCAAAATGTTAAAGAAAGCATTTGAATGGATTAATGAGGCTGGCAGCACTCCTGTAATAATGGCGGCCACATGTGATCTTAATGGAATTTGGCGTGGGAAAAGAATTCCAGTTACTCAAGTTGAAAAAGTTTTGAGTGAAGGGATTCGGATTCCAATATCGGCCTCTTGTGTAGATGTTTGGGGAGCAGACTTGGAGGACAGCCCCTTTCTTTTTGAAACGGGTGATTCTGACGGTAATGGATTATCTACAGGAGTTGGTCTTTTACCAGATTACGCAAATGAAAAAAATTCTGCTTTGATCCCACTTTGGATTTTTGATAATCAAGCGGTATCGTCACCAATCGACCCAAGACACGTACTTAACGGGGTAATTCAAAAATTCAAAAATTTAAATCTTAGGCCTGTGGTGGCTTTTGAACTAGAGTTTTATTTGTTGGAAATTCAAGGAGACAGGCAGCTTAACCCGCTAAAAGATCTTAATGAATCCGCCTTACCTACCAATGTACTTTCTATAACCGATCTTGATTCAAATAAAGAATTTTTTAACGATCTCTACAGAGTATGCGGAGAGTTTGATATTCCAATGGAAGGAGTTTCGTCGGAAAATGCAGCGGGCCAGTTTGAAATAAATCTTAAGCATGTGGACAACCCATTAACAGCAGCTGATCATGCAGTATTTTTCAAACGTTTTATTAAACTTATAGCTAAAAAACATAATAAGACTGCTACATTTATGGCCAAACCTTTTTCGAAAATTTCAGGAAGTGGCATGCATGTTCATATGAGCTTATTGGATAGTAAGGGCAACAACGTTTTTAATAATGATACCGATTTAGGATCGGAAATATTGAAAAGCTCTGTAGCAGGACTTCTTGACAATATGAGCGAATCCACTCTAATTTTTGCACCCCATTTTAACTCCTACAAACGTCTTCGACCAGGAACACATGCCCCTATAAACATATGCTGGGGCTACGAAAATAGAACAGCTGCTGTCCGCGTACCAGGTGGAAATTATGTAGCCAAGAGAATCGAGCATAGAGTTGCTGGAGCAGATGCTAACCCATATCTAGTTTTATCTTCAATCCTTGCTTCAGTTTTGGATGGTATTATTCACAAAAAAGTGCCTTCGGATCCAGTTTTGGGAGACACTTATCGTGAAAAGTTATTACAAATTCCCATGAGTTGGGATCAAGCCATTCAAAGTTTTGGAAGTTCAAAAAGAAATGGAAATTTTTACTCAGAAGTCTTCTGTAACGTGTTCAAGAATTGTAAGCGGCAGGAACTCGAGAACTTTAATGCTAGAATTGAAGATCACGAGATAAACACATATCTTGAAAGTATCTAAAGTTTGAGCTTAGGAATTATTTCCTTTGTAGCTCTGACTCCTGAGAAATAAGCGCCATGGCATGTTCCATAATGATACTTTTCTGTTGCTTCTCCTGCAAAGAACAATGTATCTTCTATGGATTTTCTAAGTAGATCCCTATCTTTATTTTTTCCAGGTAACGCATAGGAGTAGGATCCTAGAGAGTATTGATCAAGACCCCAAGAGGAAGTTATTGACTTTGTAATGCGTTCTAATACCTCATGACCGAAAGTATTGGACAGCATGAGCCTAATTCGCTTTAAGACTTTTTTAGGGGAAAGCTCTAATTCTTTAGCTTCTTTCCCACCAAAGAAAATTATCATGTGATTCTTCGGCTTTGTTCTAATTTCAAAACTCATTACTGAAGAAATACTCGTCTCCGAAGGCCCACTACATACAACATACCAACCTTCATGGTTTTTTTGAAAGGTTGTATCTCGAAAGCACAAACCTACTTTATTAAGGGTTGCCATTGGTAAGTTGCAAATAGCTGCTAACTTATATTCGGGCAACTCAGGAAGAAATTTGATTTGATTTGAATTTAGTATCCCATTTGAAACTGTAACTAGTAATTTTTTTGAATTAAATCCACCATTTGTTGTCTCAACATGAACTCGATTTCCAGACCAAGAAACCTTCTTAACTGCACTATTAAATTTGATGTTATGGTGTGACCCCCATTTTTCGATGAGGTTGGCCATTCCACTCTCAACTACAAAATCCTGTCCCTCCTTCAGAGACACAAAATCCTTAAGGGAAACTAAATTTGGTTCCACTCCATTTAAGCCTGTCAGGAGGTTACTAAAAATAGAAAAATATGGACTATCCATATCTAGGCAGGAAGACAAAGCCTTATCGCTAGGGTAATGTTTCGCTTTAGAAAGCTTATCCTTGAATATCTGGTCTTCCTCTAGGATTGATTTTCTTGCCTCCTTTGACAGGCAAAGACCATTAATTAGGAACTTTGTTTTTTCTAGGGAGAATAGATCACCCATATTTGTTTTAACACGGGTATTTAAACTTTGTGAAATTCCGACAAACGGATTAATTTTGCCTTCATGCAAGTAGGAACAACCAATGTCAAACCAACTTCCAAAATGATCCGGTGCTTTCTTAGCCCTTCCACCCACCCTATTGCTAGCTTCTAAAATAATATGTGGGATGTCCTTTTTCGTGAGGATTTTTGAAGCAGCTATGCCGGCTATACCAGCACCGACTATTATGACCTCATGATTAAAGTTATTATGCGTTAGCAAAAAAAATCACTTTCATTTAAAACATACAAAAATTACTATAAGTTTTATCAGGGTTTTGATTTTGATTGAATAAATTTGTTGAATACCTTTAATCAATTTTGAAGTAATAAGAAGAGATTTTACCAGCTAGACCTACATTAAAGGAACATGTCAATGATCAACAAGCAAAATCAGCAAAAAAATGACTGGGACCGGAGTGGATTACCCGGTTGGACATATCACTCCGAGGCGCTTTTTGATCTAGAAGCAGAGGAACTTTTTAGGAGAAGGTGGCAGTTTGTATGTCATGTAAACGAACTAAGTGAAATCGGATCGTTCAAAACAATTGACCGAGTGAATGAGAGAGGATTTGTCATAAGAGATCAAACTGGCAAGATCAGGGCTTTTCATAATCTTTGTATGCATAGGGGTTCAAGAGTTATAGGAGAGCCTGAAGGTACGTGTAAACGGGCCATTTTTTGCCCATACCATGGTTGGTCTTACAATTTTGATGGGACCGTTAGAGGTATCCCAAACAGGGATACCTTTGGTGACGTCGATTTCTCACAGATGAATTTAAAGCCGTTAGACATGGAAATATGGCATGGATTAATTTTTGTGCGATTCAAAGGCAGTGATCAAAAATCTGTTTCAGAAATTTTAGCAAGGTTTCATGATGAGGCGAGTCTTTATAAGATAGATCAAATGGTACCGGTTGAGGGTAGCGAGTGGTTGGATGTATTGGATGCTAACTGGAAATCTGTTAGGGACGTTGACAATGAGGGATACCATGTTCCACAGGCACATCCAGCTTTATTTGATTTATATGGCCAAAATTATGAAGATGAGCCCTATGTAGAAGGTACTTCCAGATCCATAGGTACATTTAATGTGAAGCCTTCTAAGAAATGGAGTGTAAGAAGTTACCGAAAAATTTTGGAAAAAAACAATTGGTTAAATCTTCCCAAACTTCAAAGTTGTTCCTGGGTGTATATGGGTATGTTTCCTAATTTTGTATTAGGTTTATATCCAGACTGCGTAATTTATTATTATGAATATCCTTTGTCAACCAATAAGACTATCCAACAAGGAGGTGTACTGAGGCATAAAAAAGAAACAAGAGCAAACAGGCTAGCGAGATACCTAAGTGGGCGTATTGACAGAGATACAGCTAAGGAAGATCAGATGTTGGTGGTTTGGTCATCAGAAGCAGTTAAATCTTCTGCATTTTCAGGGATCTGCCTATCGGATCTTGAGTCCGGAGTTAAGACATACCATGATCATCTTAGGGAATTATTACCGGTAGTCACAATGCAAGAGGAACCTAAAGAAAAACCTCTTTCGCAGGTCAATAGCAGTCTTTTGAAATAGGAATTTATATCAGTTTAAATTTGTTAATCAAGAAATGAAAAGAGTATGCTTTTAACATGAATTTTTCAGATCAAGATAAAAAGGGATGGCGCCTTCTTGGCCTACCATTCATATTTTCAGTACTGCTTCTTGCTGTTCCTCTTGCAACAATGTTTGCATTGAGTTTCTGGACACAAGATTATTTAGTTCTCAAAAAGACTTTCACCTTGGCAAATTATAGAGAGGCTTGGTTTGAACCTGTTTTCCAAACCTTATTTACGCGTTCGTTATTAATTTCATTTACAGTCACGGTGTTCACGATAATATTTGCTTTCCCGGTTGCATATTTTATCTCTTTTTATGGGGGGAAGCGGAAAGCTCTTTGGTTGTTCTTAATCACTATTCCTTTTTGGACTAGTTATCTATTAAGGATGTTCTTATGGAAAGTTATTTTAGGTTATAATGGTGTCCTGAATTCATTTCTCGAATGGATTGGTGCTATCACTGAACCTCTGACGTTCCTTTTGTATAATTCTAATGCTGTAGTCCTTGCATTGGTTCATGGCTGGGCACCTTTTGCGATACTGCCAATTTTTGTTTCTTTGGAAAAAATAGATCGTTCTCTTCTGGAAGCTTCAAATGATCTTGGCGACACTGCATTCAAGCAGTTTTTTAGGATAATATTACCACTCTCTATGCCAGGGGTTGTTGGCGCAGTTCTTATAATATTCATACCAACCATTGGAGATTATATAACTCCAAAACTAGTTGGGGGACCAGAAGGATTAATGATTGCTAACATGATACAAGTCCAGTTCTCAAAGGCAAACAATGCTCCTTTGGCAGCTGCTTTATCGGTGACTTCCCTACTTATAGTGGGTTCGATATCAATCTTATTCGTATTATTAAATAAAAAGCATATGAGAAATTATTAAGATGAAACAATCTAGCAAATACTTTAAAGTCTGCATTGTGATTTTTCTGATATTTTTGTATGCACCTGCTCTTCTCTTACCTATTTTTTCCTTCAACGATAGTCAAGTTATTGCTTTTCCACTTTCAGGTTTTTCAACGGTATGGTTTGAGAAATTACTCTATGAAGATACTTTGCATGATGCTCTGAGAAACTCACTATTGGTTGCCGTTTCATCTTCTATCTTAGCCACGGCACTTGGTACGCTTGTGGCCAGAGCGTCTTCAAGATACAAATTTTTTGGGCAAAGAGCATCGGTAACCTTTATTTTGGTTCCTCTCATATTGCCTGAAATTATTTTAGGGGTGTGCCTCTTGACTGTACTAATCCAACTTGGATTAAATCTTAATCTATGGACAGTAGTTTTAGGTCATACACTTCTTATAACCCCTTTTTCCACTCTTATTATGGTGTCTGCTTTTAATAATCTTGATATAAGTTTAGAAGAAGCATCTTTAGATCTTGGTATGAGTTCAGTTCAGACCTTTCGTTTAATCATATTACCTATGGTTTCTCCAGGGTTGATTTCTAGCCTTCTTATTGGTTTTGTAATTTCATTAGATGAATTTATAATAGCATTTTTTCTGACTGGGGTGGAACCGACATTACCAGTTTATATCTGGGCACAGTTTAGGTTCCCAGCAAAATTGCCGAGCACCATGGCTCTTGGGACCATACTTTTAATTGTTTCCTTAATTTTGGTGTCTTTATTCGAATATTTCAGAAGGCGGATCGAATTATATAATCAATACACTATGGAGCTGGATCAAAAATGACAAACGGGGAAAAAATCCAAGAAGCTAACATTGTAGATTTGATATCCATTCAAAAAACCTTTGACCGCATAAAAGCGGTGAATGATGTTTCTATAGGGATTAAAGAAGGCGAATTTTTTTCACTACTTGGTCCTTCAGGATGTGGAAAGACTACTCTGCTTAGAGTAATTGCTGGATTTGAGATTCCTGAAATGGGGGATGTTTTAATAAATGACAAAGTTGTAAATTCTGTTCCACCTAATAAGAGACCAACTAATATGGTTTTTCAAAATTATGCCATCTTCCCACACCTAAACGTGGCAGAAAATGTAGGGTATGGCTTAAGAAATAGTAAGTTGGATAAAAACTTAGTACAGAAAAGAGTAAGGGAGACACTGAATCTAGTAGGTTTAGATGGATTTGATAATAGGTCGTCAACAGCGCTGTCTGGTGGTCAAAGGCAGAGGGTGGCCTTGGCTCGTGCCCTTATATTAAAACCTAGAGTGCTGTTGCTCGATGAACCTTTATCTGCATTGGATAAAAATCTCAGAGAACAAATGCAGTTTGAATTAAGGCAGTTACAAAAATCCGTTGGCATTACTTTTATCTTAGTCACACATGATCAAACAGAGGCGCTTACCATGAGCGACAGGGTTGGGGTGATGTTTGATGGAAATGTGGATCAAGTAGCAACACCGGAAGAAATTTACAATAAACCTAGAACTAAAAGAGTAGCATCATTTATAGGGAGCATGAATTTTTTTGATGCAGAAATATCCAGCAGCAAAGACAATCCTATTATAGCACTAAATGAGAACTTAGGAAAAATCAGATTGAAAAAAGAAAGTATTTTTGGCATGGAGGGCTCAAAACTCTCAGTTGGCATTAGACCCGAAAAATTCAAGTTAATTGCCAATGACCATAAAGAAGCAGATAGGGCAGTATCTGCTATAGTTTATGAAAAATCATTTCTTGGTGAAAAAAAATTATTTAATTTGAGATTCAAAGATGGAGAAAATGTCATAACAGTTTCTACCTCAGATTTGAAGAATGCTCCGAATCCTAAAATTGGGGATGAGGTTAAGTTTATATGGGATGAGGAAGATCTTGTGGGTTTTTTTGAGGAATAGGTGGTTTTGACCACCTATTCCCTTTTCAAAGATTAGTTAGAAGCCAGATTTGATTAGTTCGAACTCTTTAATCATTCTTTCTCTTAATTCTGGAGCAGATGGCTTTTGAAACAAAGAACCTTCGGTATAACTTTCTAAAGGTTCCCAACCGTTTTCTTTGCCGACGGTTGCCATAACTTCTTTGTTTGTATGACCGTATCCCCACTCAGTTAGCATGTAAGCAGCAGAGGCATCTTCTAGCCATGCGTCCAAAAAGTCATAAGCTTTTTCCTCTGATCCTGGTGCATCCTTCATCATGGTATAGCCACAGACCCAGGTCGATGATCCTTCTTTGGTTCCTCTGTTAAAGACAACTTTGGGTGCATCTTCTTCCCAACCAAGAGTAAATGCTACTTCATTCCAAGTCCATTCCAAGAGGATTTCACCACTTTTCATGAGTGCTGAACCTTCTGCGCCATCGGCATGGTACTGCCTCACATTCTTATGAACTTTTCTTAGGAAATCTGAAGCTTTTTTAAAGTCATCATCAGTTGCTTTGGTCCAATCCATTACACCTACTGCTAAAAATCCAAGAGCATAAGCGTCGTCGACATTATCAATCAGGGAAACTCGACCTTTGAATTTTGGGTCAGCAAATGCGTACAAGGAGCTTGCCTCAGCTTCAGTTACCTCGTCCGCATTATATGTTAGGGCAGTCGCACCCCAGTCGATAGGAAGTGCCCACTGAACACCATCTACTTGAAAACCTTCCATTCCAGCAAATCCTGGATCTACTTTTCCCCAGTTCTTTAGTCGACTAGTATCAATTGGGACAATGATATCGGCATTGCGCCATTTTACTACTGACTGGGAACAAGGATGACCAAGATCAGCTCTAAATCCAGCCCTCACCTTTTGAAAAGCTTCTTCTTCATCAGAAAAGAAAGAATAAGTTGGTGAGTCTCCATACTTTTCTACGTAAGCTCCAAAAAATCCGGGGTCTTCATACCCACCCCAATCAAAAACAATCAAGTCATTATCTGCTGCCACTGCTAGGTTCGCAAAAAATAATGAACCAATAAATGCCAGAATATTTACAGGTTTTAAATTCATATTCTCCTCCCAAATTACGAATTAGAATTTTTTCAAAATGAAATATTTATTATACTTGCATCAAGCATTTTCACCATGAAATTTATTGAAAATGTTTTTCAACCTCCAAAACTGCATCATCTAGAATGTCGAACATCAAGTCAATCTCTGTTTTTGTAATAATAAGTGGCGGTGAGAAGACACACATATTGATTATAGGTCTAAGTAGTAAACCTCTTTTTTCAGCGGCTTTGTCAATAATTGAACCAAAGTGGTGGTCAAAAGCTAAACGATCATCCTCATTGAGGTTTTTATCACTATGACCTTCTAAGCAACCTAAAAGTCCAATCCCCCTTGCATGTTGAATACAGTTATATTTTTCTCCAAGATCCTTGATGCGTTTCTGAAAATGGGGAGCTATTTCTTGAACATGCTTCAATATTTCCTCGTTTTCCATAATTTCAATTGTTTTTAGTGCTGCTGCTGCTGCTACAGGATGTCCGGAATACGTAAAACCGTTGGCAAACAAAAGCTCATTATTATTCTTATTTGCCTTTATATCAGTCATTAGAGAGTCGGAGACAATTGTAGCTCCCATTGGAATATAACCCGAAGTTAAGCCCTTTGCACACGTTATAATGTCTGGAACAAAGTCAAAGATTTTCTCTGAAGAAAACCAGTGTCCAAGTCTTCCGAAACCAGTTACGACTTCATCGGAAATATACAATATATTGTACTTTTTACACACTTCCCAAGTCATTCGGTGGTAACCTTCAGGAGGCAGTATCACCCCTCCCGAAGCTAACACGGGTTCAGCTACAAAAGCTGCCACTTTGTCAGGGCCAACATCTAAAATCTTTTTTTCCAGTTCTGAGACTTTTGCCTCACACCACTCTTTTTCTGAAGTTTCAGAATTTCTTAGATTGGGATTCACATCTGATACGAATTCAATTCCTGTAACTATCGTATCAAGATATCTTTTATCCCGCTCTTTTCCAGAAATGCTTGATGAAAGCAATGTTGACCCATGATAACCTTTTTCCCGTGCAATAATTATTTTTTTTTCGTTTTGGTTTAGGCAGTTGAAATAAAAATGTACAAACCTAATTGCACTATCCAAGGCAGTTGAACCACAGGTGGTGAAAAATACTGTGTTTAGATCTGAAGGTGTGAGAGTTGATAGTTTATGAGCTAGGCGGACCGCAGGTTCTGTACTAGAAAACCATGGGCTAGAATATGGTAGTTTTTCACATTGAGATGCAATTTCTTTAGCTATTTCTTTTCTTCCATAACCAATATTTACGCACCACATCCCTCCTGGTCCATCGATATATTTGTTACCATTTGCATCGTATAAATAGATGCCTTCTGACCGAACAATCATATTATAATCTGACGATTCAGAACTACAGTCTTGCCATGGATGCAAGAAATGCTTGGAATCCAAATTCTTTATTATATCAGTGACAGGGGTCATTTTAATTTAATTATTTTGCTTTTTTACCGTTCATGCCTTATCTAACGATTAGTTCGATTTATTCAGTTTTATACAAGAAAGTCCATCTATTTTGCCTTTTATGTCAATATAGAGAAAAGTTTTGTTAATATTTTATGATGAAATTAATTCCAACGCTTCCCTCCATTCATTTAAGATTAAGAAAAAAGAGTTAGCAGAAGAAGATGAGTAAAAATGGTGATCAGGCTTTTAGGGCCGACAATAATCTAGAAAAATGGCCTGAAATGACATATGGTGGGGTTCTAAGTTTCCTTAGACGAAAGTATTCACGTAATTTGGAGGGTGTAGATGTTGTGGTGTCTGGTCTACCCTATGATACAGCAACTACCAACAGACCTGGAACAAGGTTTGGTCCTAGAGCTATAAGAGAAGCTTCTACACAGTTAGCCGAGTTAAAATCTTTTCCTTTCGGTTTTGAAATAACGAATTCTCTCAATATAATTGATTGGGGAGATTGTATGCTAGATCCGCATAGACCGGATTCTATAGTTACTTCTATCCAAGGGCATGCTGAAAAAATTTTAGATAAAGGCTGCAAAATGTTAACATTTGGAGGAGATCATTTCATCAGCTATCCTTTAATCAAGGCTTATGCAAAAAAATATGGCCCCATAAGTTTGCTACAATTGGATGCCCATTGTGATACATGGGAGGATGATGGCATAAGATTAGATCATGGAACAATGTTTGCTCGTGCCGTCAAAGAGGGCTTAATAGATGTAAATTCTTCGACTCAACTGGGCCTTAGGACTTTCAATGACAGTGATTTTGGCTTTGAGATTTTGTCTTCGCCTTGGGTTCACACTAATGGCATAGGTAAATGTCTTGAAATAATAAAGCAAAGAGCCAGAGAAAATCCACTATATATTTCATTCGATGTTGATGGTTTGGATCCTGCTTTTGCTCCAGGTACTGGGACACCTGTTTCCGGTGGCTTAGCTAGTTGGCAAGCTTTGGAGATTGTCAGGGGATTAGGAAGTTGTCATTTGGTTGGGATGGATGTTGTAGAGGTTTCACCACCTTACGATCATAGTGACATTACAGCGATATTTGCGGCGACTGTAGCCCATGACTGGCTATGCTTACTTGCAAAGAAAAATGGTGCTCAAGAGAGTATAATTGGTCGAATCTGAAAGGGACATCATGTTAAAAAAACCCAGCACTAGATTTCCTAAAGCCTTACAAGGTTGGCTTGGTAGTAAAAAGATAGAAGAAGTTGAATGTGTGATTTCAGACATTGCAGGAGTAGTAAGAGGGAAAGCCATGCCGCTTTCAAAGTTTGACCGGTTAGAGAATGTGTACATGCCATCTTCTATTTTATATCAAACTATTTCAGGTGATTATGTAGATTTACCAATACCAAACCAGTGGACTGAGAATGACATGGTCTTAACGCCAGATATTTCAACGGCCATATGTTCTCCCTGGGCAGATGATATTACTGTGCAGGTAATTTGTGATGTCCTAGATCTTGATGGTAACCCGATTGAAATTGTACCTAGAAACGTATTAAAGAGAATCATTAATCTTTATAAGCAAAAGGGATGGGATCCGATCGTTGCTCCAGAGATAGAGTTTTACCTTACAAAGCCGAATCTTGATCCTAGTTTACCTATAGAACCAATGCTCGGAAGAACTGGCAGAAAAGTTGCTTCTCGTCAGGCGTATAGTATGGCTGCAGTAGATGAATATGGTCGGGTGATAGACGACATTTATGATTTTGCTGAAGCCCAAGGATTTGAAATTGATACTATAAATCAAGAAGGTGGAGCTGGGCAGATTGAGATTAATCTCGTGCATGGCGATCCACTGAAGTTGGCAGATCAAGTTTTTTTCTTTAAGAGAATGATCAGGGAAGCCGCATTCAAGCGTGATTGCTTTGCGACATTCATGGCTAAACCTATGCAAGAAGAGCCTGGAAGTGCTATGCATATTCATCAATCAATTTGTGATTCAGATTCAGGGCAAAATATATTCGTTAATAAAAAAGGTGAACCAAGTAAGTACTTTTACAATTTCTTGGGAGGTCAACAGGAATATTTACCAAAGGCGATTTGTCTTTTAGCACCTTATGTAAACTCATATAGACGTTATGTTGCCACTGGATCTGCCCCGATAAATCTTGAGTGGGCGCGGGATAATAGGACTACCGGACTTCGGATACCGATTTCTTCATCAAACAATTTAAGAATTGAAAATAGGGTTGGAGGAATGGACTGTAATCCTTATCTTGGGATAGCGGCGTCCTTGGCATGCGGGTTTTTAGGAATAAAGAAGAAGCTTAAACCAAGAGAAGCTCTAACAGGAGAAGCATACACAATGCCAAGAGCTCTACCTCATGGACTTATCGAAGGTTTAGAACTATTTAATGAGGCTCCAGAACTTGAAATGGTTTTAGGCAAGACATTTTGTTCGATTTATAGATCTCTAAAGAGGTATGAGGCAGAGTCTTTTTTACAAGTCATAAGTCCCTGGGAACGGGAGCATTTACTCTTGAACGTATGATTGACCTTTTAAGTATAAATGATCCAGGCGGAGAGTATCCAAAGAGTTACTATACATCTACTGTTAATATACAAAACCATTTACCATCTCTTCAAGAAAATATTAAATGTCAAATATGTATAATTGGAGCTGGATTCACCGGCCTATCCGCGGCATTGTCTCTTTCAGATCTTGGTTATGAAGCTGTAGTTTTAGAGGCTAATAGAATAGGTTTTGGAGCTTCTGGTAGAAATGGTGGACAAGTTGGATCCGGACAAAGATGGAATCAAGAAAAACTGGAAATGCATTTTGGATTTAAGGATGCTCAGATCTTCTGGAACATCGCAGAAGATGCAAAAAAAGAAGTTTATTCAAGAATAAAACGGCACGCCATTAAATGTGATTATAATTCAGGGATCATACATGCCTCCATCAATCAGAGGGATACTCTTGATAGCTATGATCAGGCAGATCAATTAAGAAACAAGTATAATTACCAACACTTGAGGAAGTTAAATGAGAAGGAAATTTCTGAAATTCTTGATACTGATTTTTATAAAGGTGGTTATTTAGATCTTGGAGCCAGCCATTTGAATCCGTTAAAGTTTGTAATGGGTTTGGGAAGTGCAGCACAAACTGCTGGCGCTAGAATCTATGAAAAAACTAAAGTGGTGAAGATTGAATATGGGAAAAAGAACAAACTAACTACTAGTACTGGGACCGTTGTAGATAGTGATTATTTGTTAATCGCTTGCAATGGTTATTTGGGTAATTTGGATCAACAGACAGCCTCACGAGTGATGCCCATAAACAATTTTATTATTGCCACTGAACCTTTAAAGTCCGGCTTTTTAAAACCTTTTTTACGGTACAATTATGCAGTCGCTGATAGTAAGTTTATTCCCAATTATTTCCGCCCCTCACCAGACAAGCGTTTAATTTTTGGGGGAGGTGAAAATTATACTTACAAGTTTCCAAAGAATTTCAAAAAAATTTCCAGGGGGAAAATGGTTAAAATTTATCCACAATTGAAAGACACGAAGATTGATTTTTCATGGGGAGGAACGCTAGCAATAACCAGAAACCGGTTGCCTTGTTTCAGAAAAGTTTCACGTACTGCGTTTTCAATTTCAGGATACTCCGGTCATGGTGTTGCTTTGTCTGTAATTGCTGGAAAAATATTTGCAGAACTTATTGCTAAAAAATCTGAAAAATTTGATTATTTTTCCCAATTACCCATTGAACCATTTCCGGGGAAATCAAGCCTTAGATGGCCTCTTTTGGTATTAGGAATGTTTTGGTATTCCTTAAGAGATCGTTTCAAATAAGATTTGCTAAAATAATCTGTTGGAGATATTGACTTTCAAAATAAAAAAGGCATAAGGCAACTAAAGTTATAGCAAATACCTGGAGTAAAAATTATGACCGTAAAAGTTGGAATTAACGGATTTGGAAGAATTGGCAGAAATGTTCTAAGAGGCATTTTAGAAGCAGGGAGAAAAGACATTGAAGTTATTGCAATCAATGATTTAGGTCCTGTTGAGACAAATGCTCATTTGTTGCAGTTTGATAGCGTTCACGGCAGGTTCCCCGGTACCGTTGAAGTAGTTGAAGGCGGAATAGATGCTGGGAGTGGAACTATTCTTGTTACTGCAGAAAGAGATCCCTCCAAACTACCTTGGGATGATGTTGATATTGCTTTAGAATGTACGGGAATTTTCACTGACCGCGACAAGGCGGCTTTGCATTTGCAGAATGGTGCGAAGAGAGTGTTGGTATCAGCTCCAGCATCAGGAGCAGACAAAACGGTGGTTTATGGGGTAAACCATGATAGTTTGACTTCTGACCATTTGGTTGTATCTAATGCCTCATGCACTACTAATTGCCTTGCTCCTGTCGCGATGGTTTTAAACGAAAAATTTGGAATCAAGACCGGGTACATGACCACCATCCATAGCTATACTGGTGACCAACCGTCTTTAGATACTATGCATAAAGATCTTTACAGAGCACGAGCAGCTTCTTTAAGTATGATCCCTACATCAACTGGTGCTGCTAAAGCTGTGGCTTTAGTTCTGCCAGATCTAGAAGGAAAAATGGATGGAGCAGCAATAAGGGTACCTACCCCAAATGTATCTTGTGTTGATTTAAAATTCTTAACTGAAAAAATTACTTCTGTTGAAGCAATAAACACTGCGATCAAGGAAGCTTCTATGGGAGCTTTAAAAGGTGTTTTAGGTTATGATGAAAATTCTCTGGTCTCAATAGATTTTAATCATGCTCCGGAATCATCGACCTTTGCGCCCCAACAAACAAAGGTGCTGCCTAGTGGTATGGCAAGGATATTGTCATGGTATGATAATGAGTGGGGTTTTTCCAACCGGATGGCCGATACAGCGGTTGCAATGGGAAAACTGATTTAATTTAAATATGGGGTGCCAATGCTCGTTAAATTCATGCACAATTATGCCTCTAGAACCAACTACTTTTGTTTTAAATTCTTTTAAGTGGGCCCAGATTCTAATAGCTTCTGGCAGTGTTTAAAAGCTTTCTCTCCTGAGTATTCAAATAATATTACCAATCTTGAAAGCTCCGTTCCTATTCTATATTTTTGTTACCACGCGCCGGAGCATTCCTTCTTTTTAATTTCAGATATAACTTCAGAGGGGAAAATATGATCTTTTTTGCTAAAATATAATTCTAATTCAGTCTTTGACACAAGGTCCCGAGTTGCATAGTTTATCAAACTTACCCCAGTCATTATCAAAATTCTCCTTACTAGTTCTGTTCCTTTTATGTGTTTACAATAAGTCGCAACCGTTGAGTTACTGAGCAAATGAAAATACCTAGCCCTTGTATTGATATTTGTAAATATAAACTAAATGGCCATTGTACTGGTTGTTACATGACTAGAAAACAAAAGAAGCAATTCAAGACATTAAATAGCTTCTCAGAAAAAAGAATTTTCTTATCTAAATTGATCACCAAACAAATAGGGTTTGATGGCTCAAAGAAATGGCAGACAAGTTATCGTAGAAAATGTAATAAAAGAGGTTTAAACTACGAGAAATTAATCACCTGAGGTGTGAATTAAGAAGCCAAGCGAATTTCTCATGTACCTGCCCTCTGGTTATTGCTAGATCTTGAGTTAGTAAATCACCATTTTTTTCAGCTAACGCTGCTACACCACCCAAGGTAGCTGCTACAGTTGTTTGCGCTTCAGCTAACATTTCAATCATGGCCCTATCATCAATTTTTCCATTACTTTCCGTGACCTTTGAGGTTTTAACCATTTGACTAAGTTCACCATTTGCGTGACCTCCAATTGCCTTAATTCTCTCGGCCAATTCATCCTGTGCTAAGAAGTGATCTTCATAAATTTTTTGAAACAACTCGTGCAGTGGTCCAAAAGCCATTCCCGTCACATTCCAATGAAAGTTTTGTGCCATCATAGTTGTGACGACTAATTCAGCAACACTTTGGTTTAATCCAATTTCAAGCTCTTTTCTCGAATCTGTACTTAAAATTCTTTCAGTTTGTCCCATTTGCTTTTCCTTTCGCTACTAGAGAGAATCAATGTCTTGTACCAAACCATCTAACAAGAAATACATATATGACCTCTTGTTGATATTTTCTACCCTGCTACTCAACAAAAATTTAATACTAATGTGATCATTTTTACTGAAGCTAGTTATGAGCCTTGATAGCCATTCTTCATCAAAACTCAAATTTGGTTCACTAGGAAGCCTAAATACTGGAGGTTTGCCGAGAGCCTCATTCAATGTCCGGAGAATGCCATAGGCAAAAAAACGTGCGGATTTTTCTTTATCGACTTGGATCAGTTTACAGGCTTCATCAAGACTTATTCTTGATTCAATTCGACAGCTTATCATAAGAAACCGTAGTTTGTTTATTATGTTTAATAAACGGTCTGATTCCACATTTCCCAAAGTGTTAATAGTGGACTTAGCATTTAAATTATTGTCATGCATTTTGGTTATAGAGATCGAAAAGAATTTTTTAGGTATCATTCCAAATATAATGATCTAATTTAATGTAGGGAAGGGGTAATTTAAATTTTATGCAACTAAATTATTAAACAATGTTATTTGAATCCTCAAATTTCACTTGTTTTAATTTAATTTTTTACAGTAAATTATTGTTTGATGCAGCCCGCCCTTTTTCTTCTATAAAAGAGCTGATTGCAATACACATCATGGGAGTAAGGCTAAAATGGGTGGCAAAAACAAAGAAAAGAATAAAAAGCAAAATAAAATTTCAAAAAAAGCCTACGAAATGGAATTGCAGCGACTTCATTTCGAACTCATTAAGCTTCAAGAATGGGTAAAAAAAACTGGAAAGAGAGTGGCAATAATTTTTGAAGGTCGGGATGCGGCTGGGAAAGGTGGAGCTATATCCAGGATTATATCACCGTTGAACCCACGCCTTTGTAAAGTAGTCGCACTTGGTACCCCTACTGAACGAGAAAAGGGGCAGTGGTATTTCCAAAGATATGTTCAACATCTACCTTCATCTGGCGAAATAGTGATTTTTGATAGAAGTTGGTATAACCGAGCCGGAGTAGAAAGGGTGATGGGATTTTGTTCTGAAGAACAATATAATAAATTCTTGGTTGCCTGCCCAATATTTGAGAATCTATTGTTAAAAGATGGTATAACATTAATTAAGTACTGGTTCTCAGTAAGTGATGAAGAGCAAGAAAAGAGGTTTCAGGATAGAGCAACCAATCCATTGAAAAGTTGGAAATTAAGTCCAATGGACTTGGAATCCAGGAATCGTTGGGTTGAGTATAGCCGAGCAAAGGACCTTATGTTCGAGCATACTGATACCAAGGAAAGTCCATGGTGGGTAGTAGATGGTGAAGAAAAGAAAAGCGCACGACTCAATTGTATCGAGCATTTACTAAGCAAGTTTGAATATACTGATTTAAAAAAATTAGCGGTGAAACTACCAGTTCGAAAGGAAATTCAAAAACTGGCTAGGCCTCCAATGGGAAATCAGAATTTCGTGCCGAGCATATGGTGATAAAGAACTTTACTGTAGCAATCCCTGAAGAACTAATTTCTTTGGTCTAGTCTAACCAAGTATTTTTGATCGTCAAAAATTGTTACCAAGGGATTTCTTTGCCATCAAAATTGAAGAACTTTCCAGTATCGTCTAAACTCTTCTTAGAAATCACTGTTGCCATTCCATTCACACTTTCTTCAATAGATATAAGTGCATTGGGTCCACCCATATCAGTCCTAACCCAACCAGGATGCAAGGCAATGACGGAAATTCCTTTTGATAGCAGATCAATAGATAAGGATTTAATAACCTGGTTAAGAGCAGTCTTGGAGGATCTATAAATATACATACCTCCTCCAGTATTGTCTGAAATTGAACCTACCTTGGAGCTTAAGAAAAACATCTTTTTTTCCAGCCCTTTCTCAATATTTTTAATTAATGATTGGCTAATTAGTAAAGGAGCAATAAGATTGACTCTTAGGACCTCTAACCAATCTGGCGAAGTTACTGCTCCGAATCTTTGAATTCCTGGACCTATGACACCTGCATTATTTAAGAATAAATCAATTGGCTCTCCATTGAGAAATTTTGATATCTTTTCTCCTGCATTTGTTTCTACAGCGTCGACTTGGAGAATTATTAATTTCTCAGGAAACCTTTTGCTTAATTCTTCAAGTTCTCTTGCTTTTTCTATATTTCTACATGTGGCAAAAACTTTGTAACCTTTATTAAGTAAATTCTTTGTAAGGCCTAGGCCTAAACCTTTGTTGGTTCCTGTTATTAGGGCATTGCCCATTATGCTATTCCATATCTAAAAGTTTGGTCGGGAGGGTTCATGTTATTTAGCCAATCTAAGAATATGATTCATCATGATGAAGTACCGAGTTGTTTCTTGTTAAATAGATAGAGTTTTTTGTCAAGATCCAGATACCTTGTCTAAGTTTCGATTATTTCACTGTATGAAACGCTTCAAACACGATATGATCCCGAAGTTGAAATTCATGTAGACTTAATAGATATGGAACAACCTGTGGAAAAACCAAGAATTGGAATCATTGGATTAGGTAAGATGGGTTCAGCGATTGCATCGCGGCTATCTAGGCAAGGATTTTCATTGAGTGGATGGAATAGAAGTTTTTTGCCAAAAGAAAAAGAGGTATTCCTTAATATTCAGATTGAGGCCAGTATTTCGGCTTTATCTAGGTCGGCAGAAATCATAATTCTCTCATTGAGTGACGATAATGCAGTGGTTGAAGTCCTCGGTAACTTATGTGCCAACAATCTCGAAAACAAATTAATTGTTGATACCAGCACTGTTCGTCACACTACTCTTTCTGATAATTATGAGATCATCAGACGCTCAGGTGCTGATGCAATTGATGCTCCTATTTCTGGCTGGCCTAAAATGATTGAAAATGGTACTGCTGGAATTTATATTGGTGGTGATAAACGGTTAGTGCAGAGATATCGGCCAGTAGCTGAGGTTCTATCAAACCGCGTTGAACATGTTGGTAAATTAGGTTCGGGAGCTGCTGCTAAGATAGTTAATAATATGATGTTAGCTAGTTACTGGCAATCACTCAAAGAAGCTATTCAAGTTGGTATTAAAGCTGGATTACAGGCTGAAAATATACTTACTATTTTGTCAAGAAGTCCTGCAGCCAATGGAAGTTTGGCTTTAAAATCAGATGCAATTTTGGGAAGAGCAAATAATGTGACATTTACTATTTCTGGTATTGTGGAAGATTTGAGGATGTTTAATGAAACGGTTAAAAGCTTAAAGGTTCAAGCTCCAGCAATGCAGGCGGCTTTCAAGAGTTTTCATGAATGCAAGGAAGCAGGACATGGTGATAGTGATTTTATATCGATGATCAGTGCAGCTATCAGAGAAATTGAAGGATTAGAGTAAATGTTTTTTGAGCCTAGTAAGGGACATGGGTTGAGCCACAATCCTATTGCAGCATGCGTTGCCCCGCGACCAATTGGATGGATTTCGACTTGCAGCAAAGATGGTATAAATAACTTGGCGCCTTTTAGTTATTTCAACCTGGTTCATAATTTTCCACCGACTGTTATGTTCGCTTGCAATGGACTAAAACCAGACGGCACAGAAAAAGATAGTTGGAGAAATGCTGAAGAAACAGGAGAATTTGTTTATAATGTTGCTACAGACAATGTCAGAGAAAAAATGAACTTAACATCTACTTCCTGGGATTCGGAGGTTGATGAAATAAGTGAAGTTGGTTTAACTAGCATAGGATCGCGACTAGTAAAACCTATGAGAATAGTTGAATCCCCTATTCAATTCGAATGCAAAACAATAAAAGTAATTCATCTACCTTCATCAAGTGATCAAAACCCTTCTAATATAGTTTTTGGAGAAGTGGTAGGAGTCCATATTGAGGATTCTTGCATGTCAGGAGGCAAAGTTGATTATGATAGGGTTAAACAAATATCCAGACTAGGTTATATGGATTTTGCGAGAATTGGAGAGATTTTCGTTATGCCCAGGCCTTACCCAAAGAAAGAGCAAGGTTAAATGATTTCGTATGATTCAATAAAGAAATTATCGGCTGATCTTTATGATTGGTCTTTAAAGAAAATACCTGAAGACACTAAATCTCGCCTAGATGAAGCACTCAAGCATGAAACTGGTGAAAATGCGAGGAAAGTCTTAAATTTTATGATCAAAAGTTCTAAGCTTGCTGAAGAAAAGGAAAGGTTCCTATGCTCAGATGCCGGTGTTCCTGTTTACAGTGTAAAAATAGGTTCTCAGGCTAATTTTGAAGGTGACATAAAGAGAGCTTTTGTAGAAGGATTTGATGAATTGGTGAAAAGGATAGATCCTCCATTACTAAAATTTGTACAGAATCCCTTGACAAACGAACGATCTTTCAAGGGTAAAGATATGCCTATAATTTCCTGGGATATAGTAGATGGAGCGGAATATATTGATATAACCTGTTCACCAAAAGCTTTAGGTTCCGGAAGATGGGCAGCACTTGACATTTTTGTGTACCCGACTCTGGAGGACATCGAGAGATTCATAATGAAAACAGTTATAAAGGCCGGTTCACAACATTGCCCACCAGTGATGATTGGGGTGGGGATAGGAGGTTCCTTTGATCATGCGGCAAAAATGGCTAAAATGTCGACCTTACGAAAACTAGGTACAGAAAATCCTGAACCAATATTAGCAGACATGGAAAAGCGATTACTTAAAGCTATAAATAAGACTGGTTTTGGTCCTATGGGTCAAGGCGGAGATACGACTGCACTTGGGATACACATTGATTATTCAGCGGGGCATGGTTTTACCCCTATAGCTGTATGTTTTAACTGTTGGATAAATCGCAGAACTAGGGCACGCATACACAACTCAGAAAAAATAGAAAGACTAGAATAATTTGTTATGAATAAAACCCACCACCTTTCTGTACCTTTTTTGCCAAATGATTTGGAAGTTTTAGAGATTGGTGACTTGGTTTTTTTGAGTGGGGAAATAATAGTAACTGTTGGATTACCAACTCACGAGAGAATGAGAAACTATCTTGTTAGTGGTAAAGCTCTTCCCATGAATTTTGAGAATAACATATTATGCCAAGTTGGATGCTATGTTGAAGAAAAAAATGGCATGATGCAAAGTCGGTACATTAATCCCTCGACAAGTACTCGGTTCGAACCTTATCTACCCGAGATTATTGAGGGGACAGGCATAAAAGCTATAGGTGGAAAGGGTGGGGTAGGACCCAAGACAATTAAAGCTATGAAAAAACATGGATGTATATATCTTTCCTTTATAGGGGGTGCTAGTGCCCTCACTTCTGATGCTGTTAAGGAAGTATTGGATATAAAGTGGAATGATTTCATAATGCAATTCAGGTTGATTAAGTTGCGAATTGAAAAACTTGGACCATTGAATGTTGGAGTGGATACCAAGGGAAACTGCCTTTATACTGATTTACAAACTCAGGCTCAGGACAATTTTGAAGACTTAATGCAAGAACTTAATCAAAATCGGCGAGTTTAACTAATTCCCGAGCATTTTTACTGATACTTTTTGAAGCTTTCTGCAATGTTGTTACAAATTTTTGGATTGCCTCAAAACTATTATATGCAGAGCGAAAATAGGTAAGCCCAAGGGTTCCCATTACCCGATTTTCGCCATAAATAGGTACGGCTATAGTGTTGGAAGATCTTGGTTCTGCCTCAGGATTTCTCTCAGAAAAACCTTGTTGGTGTACTCGCTGGAGAGACTGTTTTAGTAAAATTTCCTTTTCATTCAAAGCAGCTCCTTTTAGCAAATTCAAATACCCTAATGTTCTTAGCAGGATTTCCTGTTCAGTTTTTGGGCAAAAAGCTAAATAGGCTAGGCCGAGAGCATGTTTGTCAAGGGTCAGGCTCATATTGACGGTAGCATGAAACGGTGAATTAGGACTATCAGAAATTGTCGAATATCTCACTACAACTTTTGTTTTCTCGAGTGTCGCAATCGAAGCTGGCCATGTGAATTTCTTAGTTAGGGCTATGGCTTGTGCTCGTCCAACCTCGACTACGAGAGGATCTCCATGGAACCCTGCGCTTAAGGAATTAACCTTAGAAGTAACTTGGTAACCTGCCTGTCTAGGATCATTAGTCACATATCCAGCTTGAAGAAGGGTTTGCAGTACTCTCACTATGGTTGGTTTAGGCATTTTTGTTTTTAAGTGTAAATGGCGTATGGTTGAAACTCGGTTCTTATTGAGTTCTTCAAGAATCTTTAAAGTTCTCATGACAGATCTTATAGGTAAAAATGAAACCAATATTTCTTCCTTAATTTGTCTAGGAATGCTCACACATAGAGATAATATCATGGTCGATGCGTTTCACACAGTGAAATATTCAAAACTATGCTTTGCTGTGATTCCCAATAATAATTTAGACTAGTTTCTAACTTCCTAAAGGAAAGAATTAAAGAATTACTAGGAGTAGATATCGATATGAAAGATCGAGTGGATAAATTGATGACGGGATCTTTCGATCTTCACGTACATTCTGGACCATCTGTAATGTCAAGGAAGCTAGATCACCTGGGTGCGGTGAAGGAAGCTTCAAAAGCGGGTCAGAGAGGAATCCTTATAAAGGACCATTATTATGCTGGAGCACCACTAGTCAATTTGTTGAAACCTCTAATTGCTGAGTACAATGTTGAATTATTTTCAGGAATTCCTCTAAACAATACTTCCGGTGGTTTAAATCCATTTGCAGTAGATACTTTCCTAAAATCAGGAGCAAAGTTAGTTTGGATGCCGACATCTTCTGCTGCTAACCACATTAGATCAACTCATAGAAAGACCCGATTAGCTACCGCACGCCCGATGAAGAAGGCCGAAGCTATTTCAGTGGTCGATCATAAAGGAAACTTGGTCGATGAGGTAAAGGAAATCCTAGATTTAATTGCAGAATTTGATGCTATTTTATCTTCCGGGCATCTTCATATCAGTGAGATATGGCCTCTATTTGAAGAGGCCAAGGCTAGAGGTGTCAATAGAAGGTTAGTTAATCATCCTTCATACGTGGTAGGTGCTAGTTTGTCCGACATGGAAGAACTCACTGGAAGTGGAGCTTATGTTGAGCATTCAGCCTCTTTCTATATTGAGAGTAAGTTTTTATGTTATACACATGAGGAATTAATTCAACATTTAAAGGCTAGTGGATTTGAAAGAACTATCCTTGGGTCGGATTTGGGGCAGGATGGGAATCCTACTCCAGTTGAAGGGATGAGGGCTTTTATAGAATTAATCTTGAGTCTCGGTTTTAAGGATGAAGATGTTGAAAAAATGGTTGCAAGAAATAGCACACGTCTAATAGGTCTAGATGAGTGAAATCCGTAATAATAAAGAGAATTATTTAAAGGAAAGTAATGAAATTTTGTCAATTCATTCTACCAAATAAAGAAAGAGCTATAGGCTTTTCATGGGAAGGAGGCAAGAGTATAGTTCATGCCAAACCTATTTTTGAAAACATGAAGGAAGCAGGAGGGACAAAAAGTCTTTTTACTTTTCCAACCAGCATGAAAGCATTTGTAGAAGAAGGTGAGAATGCGCTAATTGCTTCTAGAGAAGTTCATAATAAGTTATCTATATCTGGGGAAGAAAAGCAGCATTCAGAGCATATTTTTCCTTATGAAACAACCCATCTTTTAGCCCCTCTCGAGAATCCACAGAAATTTTTTGCGGTTGCAATCAATAGGCATGGGGGTTGGGATAGTGCTATAAAGCCGAAACATCCTAACACAACCTATTTTATAAAATTATCTTCTTGTATCGTAGGCCCTAAAGATACAGTGAAAATACCTGATGTAGGACAAGTAGGGCCTGAGGTTGAACTTGCTATAATCATAGGTAGGCATGGAAAGGACATTAATCCTGAAGAAGCCTTGGATTATGTCTTTGGCTATACTGTCCACAATGACATCACAGCACACCAGATGCGAAAAACCACTGAGTGGATAAGAATGAAAAGGGCAGATGGATCAGAAGAACATCTTACATATCCAGGTAGGTATAAGAACTTTGATACTTTCTCGCCAATGGGACCATGGTTAGTAACCCCAGACGAAGCTCCCAACCCTGATGAGGCAATACTAGATGCTTGGCTCAACGAAGACCATGTTCAACACGGTTCAACAAGAGATCATGTTTATCATTCTGCTCATTTAATCTCTTACCTGTCTAAGGCTCATGCCTTGGTACCAGGTGACATTATTTCAACTGGAACCGTTGGTCCCGTTGACCCATGGACGATGGCCACAATCGATCTTGGAAAAGTTGGAGGGACCATACATGCTGCAATTGAAGGTCTTGGTCATATCTCCAATCCTATCGAATTTGTGCCAGGACTAAAGTAATTGGAAATGAGAAACTTAAGTGGAAAAGGAGAATATTATGTCAAAATTTGTTAAGAAATTTATAGGAGTTCTGACTTTGGGGGCCATATTGTTTTTCCCAATTTTAGCAACTAGTGAAGTAAAACTTCCAAGTACTATTTCTTGGACTGCATATAATGTCGGTAGTTCGGGTTATGGACAGTCAGTGGCGATTGGGAAGGCGCTCCAAGACGCATATGGCGTTACACTTCGTGTGGTCCCTGCCAAAAATGATGTATCCCGTGTAGTTCCTGTGATAAAAGGGCAAATCGATTTTTCTGCGGCAGGATCAGGGGTATTTTATGCAGTTGAGGGTGTTTCAGGATGGGCGAAACCAGAACTAGGACCCCAACAATTACAAATGGTGATGAGTTCGACAGGTCGAAATTGTCTGGCACTTGGAACTGCAACAGATGCAAACATTAAAACGGCTGCAGACCTTAAGGGTAAGAGGCTGCCTTGGGTAATTGGTTCGCCTTCACTACAGACAAATGTTACTGCCTTTCTGGCATACGGAGGTTTAGATTGGAGTGATGTCACGCGGGTTGATGTTGCAAGTTTTGGAGCCGCATGGAAAGCCATCTTGAACAACCAAGCGGATGCAATGACTTCTTTCACTACGGGTGGTGGGACAGAACTAGACGCTTCACCTCGTGGATTAAGCTGGCTGTCCACACCGCATAGTGAAACAGAAAACTGGGCCAGAATGCAGGTTGTCGCGCCTCATATGGCACAACGCACAGCAACTTTAGGAACCAACCTCTCGAAAGAAAACCCACTCCAATGTGGAGGGTTCCCCTATCCTATATTAGTAACGGCACCAGATAGAGATGCTAATTTGGTTATGAACATGGCTAAGAGCATTAGCGCCCAGTTTGATAATTTTGTTAAGGCTGAACCTTCTGCTGGTGGATGGGCAAACGAGCGTCAAAACTTTCAGTGGGTACTGCCTTACCACAAAGGTTCTGTAGCGTTTTGGAAATCCGAAGGCCTTTGGTCTGCCGAGGATGACGCGCATAATCAGAATTTGCTTAAGCGACAGTCGGTCATTGCCACCGCATGGGAAGGCATGGAAGATAAAACCGAAGATGGGTTTAAAGAGCGCTGGATGGCGGCTCGTTTCCAAGCGCTAACTGATGCAGGTATGCCAGCTGTTTGGGAAAAATAAATTTGCAGAATTCAGATCAAAAAACGACATCAAGTCGTTTTAGGTCATTAACAGAATTTTATTTGTGGCCACTTAGAGTGGCCACAATTGTAATGGTGCTTTTGGCAGTTAATCAGGCTTTTAATTTTCATTTTTTCATAGGATATACATTACTATCGAATAAATATCTGTATTCGATACTCATAATAGTAATTCCGTCTATCTTTATTTTAATACCCGGCTCTATAAAGGGCTCAAAATTGTCTGTTCCCATACTTGATTTATTTTTAGCACTATCGAGTATTACTATTTTGGCATGGTTTATAGCCAACTCATTTGATATGATGGCATATGGTTGGGAATTAGCAGCACCAATCAATGCTCAATATTTTTCCATTGCATTGTGGATCATAGTTTTTGAAGCTGCTCGCAGAGCTGGAGGTATTGGACTTGCCATTATAGTGGGTACTATCTCTCTCTATCCTCTATTTGCAGACAGGATGCCTGGACCAATTAGAGGTTTTTCTTTCGAACTTGGAACTGCCGCTGGTTATCATGCCATGAGTGATGAAAGTATTATAGGAATTCCAATGCGAGCATTTTCAAATTTAGTTATTGGTTTCTTAATTTTTGGAGCAGCATTACAGCATACAGGCGCAGGTAAATTTTTCATTAATTTGGCATTTGCCCTATTGGGGCATATCAGGGGCGGTCCTGCCAAAGTAGCTATAGTGGCGAGTGGATT
Organism: Paracoccaceae bacterium; assembly: GCA_029243395.1. Classification (GTDB taxonomy): domain Bacteria; phylum Pseudomonadota; class Alphaproteobacteria; order Rhodobacterales; family Rhodobacteraceae; genus CACIIZ01. The sequence continues at coordinate 238,810 of JAQWSE010000007.1, forward strand.
AATGGGATCTATGAGTGGTTCAGTCGTAACTAATGTGATGACCACTGGTGTGATGACAATACCAGCTATGAGAAAGATAAAATTGTCAGCGCCATTTGCTGCTGGCGTGGAGGCATGTGCATCAACTGGAGGTGTATTGATGCCCCCAGTGATGGGGGCTACAGCATTCATCATGGCAAATTTTTTGGAGACCTCCTATGCGAATGTCGCTTTGGCTGCGATCATCCCGTCTTTCTTATACTTTTTTGGTCTTTTTATCCAAATTGATGCCAGAGCTGCGACTGAAAAGCTGGAGGGGCTTGATAAAAAAGAGCTACCTTCTCTAAGTCAAACCTTAAGAGACGGATGGTACTATGTTTTTGCTTTTGGTCTTTTGGTTTACTTGTTGCTCTTTTTAAGAAGGGAAATGCTAGCACCTTTTTATGCTACTCCCTTATTAATTCTAATTAACCAAATTTTTTCACCTAAAACCCGCTGGGGAGTAAAAGAGCTTTTATCTTTTATTGACTCACTTACCAAGCTATTTGCCGAGCTTGTCGGAGTTCTTGCAGGAATAGGTTTAATCGTGGGGGCACTTTCTATGACAGGCTTAGCAGGTACCCTGGTGAATGATTTGCTCTCAATCGCAGGAGGCTCTCCGATGATTCTGTTGCTTATTGGGGCAATGACAAGCTTTGTTTTGGGCATAGGTATGACCGTAACAGCTGCATATATATTTCTGGCAATTTTGCTTGCACCTGCGCTAATTAGTACGGGCATGAACCCGATTGCTGTTCACATGTTCATTTTTTATTGGGGGATGTTGTCATTTATTACACCACCTGTCGCACTAGGTGCTTTTGCAGCTGCATCTGTGGCCAAGTCCCCCCCAATGGCGACGGGGTTAGAAGCAATGAGATTAGGTAGCGTCATTTATTTTATCCCATTCTTCTTTGTACTTGATCCAGCATTGGTATTAGTGGGGCAACCTGCCCAAGTCATACCAGCACTCGCTTTGGCAATAATAGGCATATTTATTTTCTCAGGCGCTATGCAGGGGTATCTATATGGGGTTGGGAATCTAAATATTGTTGAAAGAACTATGATGTTTTTTGGTAGTCTTCTTTTACCCCTGCCAGGGCACACAATTTTTCCAATTTCAAAATCCTATTTATTGGTTATTTGTGCATGCATGCTATTACCTGTGATCATTTTTCCATACGTTCGGAATAGGAGAGGGTAAGAGTGTATAAATTACTTTAATTCAACACAATATTTTCTTGGTTATATATTAAGCTAGATATTAAGTCTTCACAGTTTCTATCAAAATGATAAAATCGATTTGTTTATATCGGAAAGAGATTCTACGGTCTAAGATATTACCCTTCAAATGAGAGATTAAGCCAAGAATGATAAGAAAATTTGATGACACTACCGCATTACTTTTAATTGACACCCAGAAAGGAGTGAATGATACATTCTATTATGGAGGCAAGAATGGGCGAAGAAACAACCTTAAAGCCGAGGCCAATATTATTTCTCTCTTGGAAAAGTGGCGTGACGCAGAGGGCCGAGTAGCCTTTACAAGGCATGACTCTAGAGAACAGAATTCCCCTCTCAAGCTGAATCTTGAAAGTGGTGAACAACTTGAAGGCATGGACCCAGGAAAAGGGGACCTTGTTGTGACAAAGGATGTAAATAGCGGGTTCATAGGAACCTCCCTTGAACTAGATTTAAGAAGATTGGGTGTTCAGCGGTTAGTTGTAGCGGGGTTTTTCACTAATGTTTGCATTGAAACCACTGTTCGTATGGCCGGAAACATGGGGTTTGATACTTATTTGGTTCATGATGCCTGCGCAGCAATGAACTGCATCGGTCATGATGGTACTGACTATGACCCTGAAACCGTTCATAATATGGCAATCGCGAACCTTCATGGTGAGTTTTGTACTGCTATTACTACTGAGCAAACCTTAAATCTATGTGAAAAGGATTGTAGTTTTTTGAACAGAGTTCAAGGAAACGAGTAGTGTTTGGAGTTTCATCTATGACGGCACCCTTAAAAAAGGTCGCTGTTAAAAAACCTGGTACCTCCTTAATTAATGCAAAAGCAGATGAGTGGCATTACGGTCCTTCATTTGATCCTAAAAAGATTGGTGCAATTCATTCCATTTTTGTTCAGATGTTGAAAGATTCTGGTGTAGAAGTTTTCTGGATGCCTGAACATGACTTTGGCATTGCTGACGCGATTTTCACATATGATGCTTCTCTTATGACCCCATTGGGAGCTATCCTAATGTCACCTGGAAAGTTTTTGAGAAAAGGCGAGCAAAATATTCATCGAGACTTTTATGAGAATTTTAACATACCCATTATAGGGAGTATTGAAGCTACTGGACTTGCAGAAGCGGGAGATACGCTGTGGTTAGACGATGAAACACTCATTATCGGCAGGGGCTTTAGGACAAATCCTGAGGGCATTAAACAAATCAAAAGAATACTCAGCCCACAAAACATCACTATCCACGTGTTTGACCTGCCTGTTTTTTCAGGTCAAGCTGCTTGCTTACATCTTATGTCTCTGATTAGTCTTGTTGACACGTATTCTGCACTAGTATGCTTGCCCCTTTTGCCTGTGGGTTTACTGGAATTACTTAAAGAAAAGAATTTTTCTTTAATAGAGGGCCCTTTTCATGAATTTGAAAGAAGTAATACACTTAGTAACAATGTTTTGGCAATAGGGCCTGGGGATTGTATAATGATTGACAGTGTTCCCGAGACAGAAACCGCCTTAAGGAATGCAGGCATAAAAGTGCAAGTATTTAATGGTGACTGCTTGTGTGTGGGCTGTGAAGGGGGACCCACATGTTTGACCAGACCTCTATTAAGAACACATGGTTGATTATTATAAATCTTTAGTACTAAGATCAAGGGTATTCCTTTTTTGAACTTCATCCTCTTTAGTTTTTAAAAAGAATTTTGCGAAATATTCACCAAAAGGTGTGGTTCAATGATTGAAGTAAAAAAAATTACACCTGTGATTGGAGCAGTAATAGAAGGTGTAAATTTTTCCAAGCCTATTGATAAAAAAGTTTTTGATCAAATTTATGAGATTTTAATTGAAAACCTTGTTATCTTTTTTAGAAATACCAATATCTCACCAAATGCCCATTTGGAGTTTTCAAAGAACTTTGGTGAATTAGATGATCCTCATCCTGTTTATCCTAATGTTGAGGGTTTTAGTAGAATAGTTAAACTAGAAAATGATGAACATTCACCACCTGACACTGATGCTTGGCACACAGATCTAACTTTCAAACAGGAACAGCCATTTGCGTCAGTACTAGTGGCTCGTTCTGTGCCAGAAATAGGCGGTGACACACTTTGGTCTAGTTGTTATGCCGCTTATGAGAGACTTTCTTCTGGAATGAAAGCAGATTTTGAGAAGATTAAATGCATCCATGATATGGGTGACTTTAGAAATACATTCGCGCAATCACAAAATGGTAAATCTGGTGTTGATCGGTTAAATGAGGGCATGTCTAAATTTGGTCAAAATATACGCAATCTAATTGAAAGGCATCCAACTAGCGGGAAAAAATATCTTAATTTTAACGAGTCATTTGTTTCACATATAATTGGTAAGACTATGAATGAAAGTAATGCACTAAAAACATTTTTAACCAATCATATGAACAAACCTGAGGATCAAATTCGTTGGAATTGGAAATCAGGTGATATGGCTATGTGGGATAATAGAGTTACTATGCATTACGCTATAGCTGATTATCTCCCTAACTATAGGTGCATGAATAGAGTAACCATTATTAATGACAAAAGGTCCAAGATAATTTAAGCTTCTTTAATGTAACAGAAAGAGTTCATGCAAAATATTCACTGACTTTCAGAAAGAATCTACAAAAGTGATGTAATTGCAAACTCAAGGTTTTATCGGTGACTGTTGCTGTGGTTTTACAAACCTGTTGTTCCTGAGATCATTAATTGCTGTCCGCAATTCTTCTTGAGTATTCATGACAATTGGACCATGCCAAGCAATTGGCTCTTGTATAGGTGCCCCGGCTATTAGCAAGAATCTAATTCCTTGTTGTCCCGCTTGAACCACAATATCATTTCCTGTTCCAAATTGAACCAAAGTTCTATCTCCTGACATGTCTCGTATATTGAGTTCTTGTCCTAGCATTTCTTTTTCTAGCAGAATGCCTTTTGGTGTTGAGGCATCAGCAAATTTCCCCTCTCCTTCAAAAATATAAGCAAATGTGTTTCTGTAAGTATCAACTTTAAATGACTTACGGCGATTAGCCGGAACGTTTATATCAAGATAGAGGGGATCGGCAGCAATACCGTCAACTGGCCCTTTTTTACCCCAGAAATTACCTGTGATTACCTTTACCTTCGTTCCATCATCATCAATAATTTCAGAGATATCTTTGCTTTGCACATCTTGGTATCGTGGCGTGGTCATTTTGAGGTTGCTGGGGAGATTAGCCCAAAGTTGGAACCCATGCATTTGCCCCCGGGCATTTCCTGTTGGCATCTCTTGGTGCATAATGCCCGAACCGGCAGTCATCCACTGTACATCACCATTTGTTAGTGTTCCACTATTTCCTAGGCTATCACTATGGGCCACTGACCCACTGAGTACATATGTGATAGTTTCGATACCACGATGTGGATGCCAAGGAAAACCAGCTAAATAGGATTTAGGGTTGTTATTTCGAAAATCATCAAAAAGTAAAAATGGGTCATGAGTTTGTGGAGAATTAAAACCAAAAGCTCTATGTAAATGTACACCTGCACCCTCCATTGTGGGGGTTGCCTTACTTGTTGTGATTGCTGGCCTGATTGACAGTATAAATCTCCATTATTTGAATCTTCAATAAAAAAAAGCTATGGCAGTCGTATATCACAATACCAGTTTATGAAAAAGCTTCAAAGTGATAGAATCTTTCAGGGGTGCATGAAACAAATTTCCATTATTTAGGCCATAATTCAGTTCAAGTTACTGAAAGACTATATGCGAAACATAAACAACCTTCATGAGAGAATCTGCATCTGTTATAGGTGAGGCTATCAATTTCTGAGATCGGAATGTGATTATGTTTCTAAAACAGGTATTTTTATCGTTTAAGTCCTTGATTTTAAAGGGTAAAAGATGGTACTCCCTAGGGGATGGATTATTCAATGATTTCAATAACTTACAAGCGATTGGTAGTCGCCTCATCGGTCACAGTCGGTCATTACTTTTAGAATTTGATTAAAAATTCTAATACTAATTTGTATTATTTTTGTTTTTAATTACAAATAGTTTTAATGCTATAATGCAGACTCAAATAAAAATATTGTTTGGAGATACCCATGAAAATGATTGCTTTTGCTGTACCAATCTTAGAAGGAAAATTAGAAGATTGGAAACAAATGATACTTGGCAACATGCTTGGAGAAAATAAAAAAGCTACTGATGAAAGTAGAGAATATGCAGGTGTACAGGAACGTTCTTATTTGCAAAAAATGTCAAAAGGACATTTATGTATTCTTACTTGGGAGGGAAATGATCCGTTATCATTTTGGTTGGATTTAATGAAAATAGCACTACCCGAATTTACGGACCATCTTGCTGATCTTCATGGAAGGGGGATATTTAAAAAAGAAAATCCGGCATCTATGTTAGCAGAAATGGTATATGATAGTAAGGATGAACAAAGTGAAATTCTCAAAAAAGATGAGAAAACGGAAATGATTGCTATTGCATTACCAATTTTGCCTGGGAAAATTGAAGTATGGAAAACTAAAATACTAGATAAAATGCTTGGAGAAAATAAGCCAGATACAGATTCAGTGCGTCACGCAGCTGGAGTAAGGGAACGATCATTTTTACAAGAGACCCCTGATGGTCATATGGTAATACTAACATTTGAAGGAAAAGATCCAGTTACAGGTTATTCGCAGATAATACAAAAAATGCCTTCAGAATTTGCAGAATTAGTAATGGAAGTACATGGTTTGAACGTAAATGCACCACAACCACCCATGCCTAAATTGGTGTATAATAGTCGTGAATAAATAAATAATCTTAACGCAATTTTAATTAACTTTCTTATTTATGAGGTAGTTTATATTACTAGGAATTACTAACAATTTTAATTTTCTAATAGAGTACTCACTTTAATTCATCAAACTGGGGCAGTCAAAATGGTAAGATCTGGCCGAGTAGACATGAAAAAAATTTCCGTTTATCTAGGACATAGGTCACTTGTTGTAACAGAGAGGGTTTATGCGAAATTTAAACCAACCTTCATGAAAGAATCTTCATCCGTTATGGCTGACGTTATCAATATATGAGATCGGAATGTGATTATGTGGCATAGGCGACTATTTTTCTCTTGTAAGTCATTGATTTTAAAAGATAAAAGATGGTACACCCTAGGGGAATCGAACCCCTCTTTCCAGAATGAAAATCTGGCGTCCTAACCGATAGACGAAGGGTGCACACATCCCTTTAATAATTCGGTATTCTGGATGGCGCAAGTAGTTTTTCTCTATACTCAGGTGATCAGAGAAACATCTTTAATGACGAAGTTTGGAGTCTTTCTGCCTGACCAGTCATTAATTTCAAGATTACCAGCAAAATGAAATCTTTCCGCTTGGTTCTGGTTTAAGAAATTTCCAACATCATCATTCATGGCTCGAAAAAAAATCGATTGGATTGTACTATTACTATCGTCGGAAATCACGAATCTTAGATGCTGATTGGCAATCACCTTAAGCCATTTTATCCTACAATTTGCTAAAACAAAAATTGGAGGTTGAGCTCCTGCACCATAAGGACCAGCTTCTTCTATTTTTTCAATAAGTTCTACAGTTATAGCATTAACAGAAATGAGTGAAGTTATATTTAATTTCCGGGGAGTTTTATGTAATCGTTTTTGATCTTTTAAAATGTCAGATAACCGCTCCATGGCTGTTTTGATTTTATCCCTTTTAAAGGTGATGCCAACTGCTTGAGCGTGCCCACCACCTTTAGCTATTAGCTTTTCTTCTGACAATTGATTTACTGCTAATCCTAAATTCAAATTTGGGATGGATCTACCTGATCCTTTACCAATGCCATTTTGATCGATTGCAATTGCTATAGTTGGTTTGTCGAATTTTTCTCTGAGCCTTGAAGCTAATATACCGGTTAGTCCAGGATTCCAATCTTCTTGGGCAACCCAAATAAGATTTTCATCATCTTTAGGAATTTTGATTATATCAAGGGCTTTATCCAGCATTTCAGCTTCAATTAGCTTTCTGTCATCATTCAAACTATTTAATGTTTTTGCTATCATTTCAGCCTTAGAAATATCCCTTTCAATTAGGAGGTCCACTGCAAGTTTTGAATTTCCCAATCTACCCCCTGCATTTATTCTGGGGCTTAGTGAAAAACCAAGATCGCTGACTCTAATCTTGCCATTAATATTTGCAATATCCATTAATGCACTTAGTCCTACATTATATCGCTCCTGTAAGATCCTTAACCCAGTCTTAACGTATGCTCGATTCAAGCCGACAAGTGGTACTACGTCTGCGATAGTAGCTAAAGCTACCAAATCTAAGTAAAATAATAGATCTGGGACTTGGTGCCCATTTTTTTTTAACTTAGTGTTTAATCCAACTAAGAGTAGAAAAACCACCCCTGCAGCACATAAATATTTATATAGGGATGTTTCATCAGCTCTATTTGGATTAATAATAGCGTCAGCAATTGGTAACTCATTACTAGCTAGGTGATGGTCTACTACTATTACTTTACATTCTTCAGTCTTAGCAATTGAAATAGGCTCAAAAGAAAGAGTACCGCAATCTACGCAAACTATAATATCATGGTCTTCAGCTAGAGATTTCATAGCCTCATTGTTCGGTCCATAACCTTCTTTTATTCTATCAGGAACATATACTGAAGGTTTCAAACCAAAGTGTAGCAACCAATTATAAAGCAATGCAGAAGAGGTGCCACCGTCTACATCATAGTCGGCAAATATTGCAATCTTATTTTTTTTTAAAACAGCCTTAGACAGGATTTCTATGGCTGCATCCATGTCATGGAAAGAAGATGGGTTTGGTAGGGTATCCTTAATTTTTGGGTTAAGAAACAATTCAATTTGGTCAGCCGTTATTTGTCTTTGGGCTAATAATATAGCGAGGGGGTAAGGTAGAGAGGAAACCTGTTGTAAATTCGTTGCCAATCTTTGTTCTTTATTGTTTGGCTTGACCCAGATTTTGTTGGTTAGAGACTGTTTGATATTTAGAAATGGTTCTTCCATTTCATTCATGAAAACCGCTGTCTATAAAGTAGTCGTCGCACTGAACCAGTTTTTGATCTCATTAAAATAGTTTCCATTTCTAATATATTCCCATCCCATCTAGCTCCGCGCAGAATTGATCCGTCTGTTACTCCAGTGGCTGCAAAAATCACATCTTTGGTTACCATTTCATTAAGGGTGTAGATTTTATTGAGATTATCTATACCCGCCGCCATAGCCCTCTTCCGTTCAGTATCATTCCTAAAAGTTAATCGTCCTTGTATTTGTCCTCCTAGACATTTAAGAGCTGAAGCTGCAAGCACACCTTCTGGTGCACCTCCACTTCCCATGTACATATCTATGCCGGTCTTTGGCGTATCTGCACAGTGTATCACACCAGCAACATCTCCATCTGTAATTAATCTGAGCCTTGCTCCCGTTTCTCGAATTTCTTGAATCAAGTTTTGATGTCTGGGTCTTTCAAGGACACAGATCATGAGATCACTCGGCTTGCAGCCTTTTGCTTTGGCAAGTTTTTCAATTCTTTCCGATGGGGTCATTTCTAGAGTGATTAGATTAGGATCATAGTTCGGACCGTAGGCCAATTTTTCCATATAAACATCTGGTGCGTGTAATAGGGATCCCTTTGGTCCCATTGCAATCACTGTCAAAGCATTAGGCATATCTTTAGCAGTTAAATTAGTACCTTCTAGAGGATCAAGAGCTATATCTACTCCTGGTCCTTTCCCACTTCCAACCTTTTCACCAATATATAGCATTGGAGCTTCATCTCGCTCTCCTTCTCCAATAACTATTGTTCCATTTATTTCTAGCATATTTAGCTGAGCTCTCATAGCATCTACTGCCGCTTGGTCGGCTGCTTTTTCATCCCCAGCGCCTACAAACCTTGTTGCTGCTATTGCTGCTGCCTCAGAAACTCTTGCAAGCCCTAAGGATAATAAACGATCATTGAAGGCACTCTTTGATTCCATTTTAAACCTATTTTATAAATCTTCTATCCTAATATAGACTGGTTCGCTTTTACAAATTTCAAGTGTACTAATTTCTTCTATGGCAGATTTAAGTGAAGTTTTCTGTGTAGGATGGGTCACAATTAAAACAGGTGCGTTTTCATCTTGGTGATGTAGTTGGCGCATTCTATTTATTGAAATAGCATATTTCCCTAAAATACCCGCTAATTGTGCTAATGTACCTGGTTTATCAGTTAGTAAGAATCTCAGATAAAAACTAGATATAAGATCTTCTGTCACATGAGGAGAAATTTTTAACAGATTTGCTTTTTGCCCAAATGTAGTGCTGATATTTCCCTTAGCTATGTCAATAAGATCAGAAATTATTGAAGAGGCCGTTGGACCTGCTCCTGCACCAGGTCCAATATAATGGGTTTGTCCTACAAAATTACCTTCTACCATTACCATGTTTGTTCCACCATCTAATTTTCCAAAAAGGCTTTCTCTTGGAACAAGGCATGGTTCTACCTCTTGGCTAATACCTGCCTTAGATTTATTGGCTAACCCTAATAATTTTATTCTGTAACCCATTGCGTTTGCATTCTTAATATCTACTAGAGATATGCTTTCTATTCCCTTTACCATAACATTATCGAAATTAATTCTTGATCCAAAAGCCAGAGAAGCCAAAATTGAAATTTTGTGTGCAGAATCTATTCCCCCCACGTCAAGGGAAGGATCTTTTTCAACAAAACCAAGATCTTGAGCTTGTTTAAAAATTCTTGAATAATCTTGCTGATCATTTTCCATTTGTGTGAGGATGTAGTTACATGTTCCGTTAATTACTCCATAAACTCTTGAAACCTCATTGCCACTCAATGATTCCCTGAGAATTTTTATGATAGGGATCCCACCTGCTACTGCTGCCTCAAAATTAAGAGCAACTTCCTGTTCTTCAGCTAAAAGGGCGAGATAATGACCGTGATGTGCTATTAAGGCTTTGTTGGCTGTAACCACGTGCTTATTATTTAGTAATGCCTTTTCAGTTATAGATTTAGCTACTCCATCTTCTCCACCAATGAGTTCTACTATTACATCAGTTTCATCATCATTTGATAAAGCTAGTGGATCTGAAATCCATTGAAATTTGGACAAATCTATATTTCGTTTTTTATTTTTTCTTTTTGCACAAATCCCAGAAATTTTGATCTCACGACCTGCTCTAAGAGTAATTGTTTCTATATTTTTGGTTAGTAAATCAATGACTCCCAACCCTACTGTGCCAAGACCAATTATTCCTATATTCAATGGATCCTTTTCCATTAGAAATCCCTTTTCAGATGCTAATTCTTAAATACCTATTTTATCTAATTGTTGGTTTATCGATCAATTTTTTTTGATTATGATTGCATTAAAGTCTTAGGAATTTAAAAGTATCAGATTAAACCATGACATTAAACCAATAAGATTTGCAACTGTATGAAATTTCTAAATTCACCCGTTCATGATTTTTTTAATATTCTTAGCTGCTTGACGAATTCTATGTTCATTTTCTACTAATCCAATTCTCACATAACCTTCACCGTATTCTCCGAACCCTATTCCAGGTGCAACTGCAACGGAGGCTTTTTGCATTAGTAGCTTGGCAAATTCCATTGAACCAATATTTTCATATTTTTTTGGTAATGGGGCCCAGGCAAACATAGTAGCCTGAGGTTTTGGAATTTCCCACCCTGCTCTCCTCATGGATGTGAGTAACGTATCTCTGCGTAGCCGGTATTCGTTTCTAATTTGTTCTATATAAACTTCAGGTCCATTTAGGGCTTCGACAGCTGCAACTTGGACGGGTGTGAAGGCCCCATAATCAAGGTAAGACTTAATCCTAGTTAATGCATTAATCAGGTATTTATTGCCTACTGCAAAACCAACTCGCCAGCCAGCCATAGAGAAGGTTTTTGACATGGATGTAAACTCGACAGCAATGTCCTTAGCCCCATCGATTTCCAGAATAGATGGAGGTGGGTTATTGTCAAAATAAATTTCTGCATAGGCCAAATCTGATAGAATCCAAATAGAGTGCTTCCGTGCAAATTTTACTAGTTCTTTGTAGAAATTGAGATCACAAAGTTGTGCAGTGGGATTGGATGGAAATGAAATTACAATAGCGATGGGTTTTGGTATCGAATGAAGAACAGCCCGAGACAAGGTTTTCAGGTAATCTTCTGCATCGAATATCCCTTTTACTAAAGACGGGATATGTCTGATTGTTCCACCCGCTATCATGAAACCATAAGCATGGATAGGGTATGTTGGATTTGGCACCAAAATTAAGTCGCCAGGGGCGGTGATGGCTGAGGCTAGATTGGCTAAGCCTTCTTTAGAACCTAAGGTAGTAATAATTTCTGTTTCTGGATCCAAAGAGACCCCAAAACGGCGTTCATAGTATTTAGCCTTAGCTTTTCGCAATCCAGGAATACCCCGGGATGCAGAGTAACGATGTACTTTTGTTTTTACAGCTGTCTCAATTAACTTATTTACTATGTGCTTCCCAGCATCGATATCTGGATTTCCCATCCCGAAATCTATAATATCAACATTATCTCTTCTTAGTTTTTCCTTGAGGGTATTTATTTCCGAAAAAATGTAAGGAGGTAACCTTTTAATTCTATAAAATTCTTCACGCATAAGATAACACCATTCCTATGGAAAAATTGAAGAGATTCTTAAATTCTTGTACATACGATGATTATGTTGAACTTGGGCAATCTCTTTGGTTTTCACTAGTGAAGGTTTCAAATTCAAACTAACTTAATATCTAATAAATGGGAAAATCTTCACAGAGTTTAATGACTTGTTTTTTTATCTTATTTTCAATTTCCTCATTATTTTCTGGACCATTTTTTTGCAGAGAATCTAATGTATCCGCAATCCAATCGCCAATTTTTCTAAATTCCTCAACCCCGAACCCACGAGTAGTGCCTGCTGGCGTTCCGAGTCTAATACCTGAAGTCACCATAGGTTTTTCAATGTCAAATGGGATACTATTCTTGTTACAAGTTATATTAGCCTTTCCAAGGCTTTTCTCGGCTTCATTGCCCTTAATATTTCTAGAACCAACATCTACTAGAATGACATGGGTATCAGTCCCCCCTGTTACTATCCTGAAACCTCTATCGTTGAGGCGTCTTGCTAAGGTTTTAGCATTTTCAATAACATTACTTTGATAAGTTATAAAATCTGGTTTTAATGCCTCCTCAAATGCTACAGCTTTTGCTGCTATGACGTGCATAAGAGGTCCGCCCTGCAGGCCTGGGAAAACCGCAGAGTTAAATTTCTTTGCATGGTTTTCATTGTTAGTTAGTATTATGCCTCCTCTAGGCCCCCTTAGGGTTTTATGAGTAGTACTAGTGGCGACATCAGCAAATTCTAAAGGATTTGGGTGTTTGCCTGCAGCTACTAGACCAGAGAAATGGGCCATGTCAACCATAAGAAAGGCATTTATTTGATCTGCTACACTTTTGAATTTTGCAAAATCAATTTGTCTAGGTATGGCTGAACCTCCTGCGATTATAACCTTTGGCCGGTGGTTTTTTGCAAGCTCTTCAACTTGCTCATAATCAATTTGCTCCGTGTCTTTTTTCACACCATAATGTATTGCATTAAACCATTTGCCCGATAGGTTGGGTTTTGCCCCATGTGTTAGATGACCTCCAGAAGTTAGATCCATGGCCAAAAATGTGTCGCCAGGTTGCATTAAAGACATAAAAACCGCTTGATTAGCTTGACTTCCTGAATTTGGTTGAACATTAGCAAAATTGCAGTCGAACAATTTTTTTGCTCTCTCTATTGCCAGGGTCTCAGCAACATCAACGAATTCACATCCTCCATAATATCGTCTACCTGGATAGCCTTCGGCATACTTATTAGTCATTACTGAACCTTGTGCTTGCATAACAGCCAAAGAAGTTATGTTTTCTGATGCGATAAGTTCTATTTCTTGTTCTTGTCTTTTGTTTTCATTATCTATTGCCAAGAATAGTTCAGGGTCGGAATTGCTTAGTTCCCGTGTGAATAGTTCCCTTTTACTTTGCTTCAACATCTAATATCCTTTTCAAGCCAAATTGGTCTTTAATCACTTATAAATATGGCATTTTTTTCTAATAAACAATAGTGCATCAGTAATTTTAATTTCAAAATAGAGCTTAAGCTAAACTTGTATGGTGTAGATGATTAACTAAAGTATTTCTGATATTTTTAAAAAATTTCTTTTGCAGGTTTGATCATCTTGTTAGTGTTTATTGTAGGCTCTTTTTTCCCTTCTATTTCTGATATATAAGTAAATTTTTATGCAGAAGTTAATTTTGAAGGATTGATCAATGAAATTTCAAAAACCTACCTTTATTGGTGATAGTGGATCTGAGATTGAACAAGCCATTGGTGACATCCACAAAAAATACGATGCATTTGATATATCTCAGGCTGATGTAATAGTGGCTCTTGGGGGTGATGGTTTTATGCTTGATATACTTAATGAATTTCAAGGCTCAGGATTACCTGTGTATGGTATTAATCAGGGAACCGTTGGTTTTCTAATGAACCAAGTTAGTAAAGGCAATTTAATTGAAAAATTGAACCGGGCTGAGGAATCTGTAATCCATCCGCTCAAGATGTCAGCTACTAAGTTAGACGGTAGTATAGAAGAAGCCTTAGCTATAAACGAAGTTTCACTACTTCGTGGGGGGTCGCAGGCTGCAAAACTTAAGGTTGTCGTGGATGATCTGGTTAGATTGAGAGAATTGGTATGTGATGGGGCATTGGTATCTACTCCGGCAGGATCGACAGCTTATAATTATTCTGCACATGGTCCTATAGTGCCTATTGGGTCTAATATTTTGGCACTCACCGCCATGGCTGCATTTAGACCCAGGCGTTGGAGGGGTGCATTAATTCCGGCAACTGCAAAGATAGAGTTGTATGTCCAAGAACCTAAAAAGAGGCCGGTTTCAGCTTTTGCGGATAGTAAAGAAGTGAAAGATGTTAAGAGCGTTAAAATTTCAAGTGAAAACCGAATTTGTTATCGACTCTTGTTCGATCCTGGCCATGGGCTACAAGAGAGGATCTTAAGAGAGCAATTTGTTTAATTTTTTGCTTCTTTAGGGAGCAGAAGGGATACGGCTTATGAGACCTACACTGAACATAATGTTAATAATATCTCTTATATCAGCCATTTTTATTGGAGGATTTTATTATTTAAGTGAAGTGCTACAACCATTTATTTTTGGGGCAGTAATGGCTTATTTTCTTGATCCTTTGACAGATAAACTGGTTCAATATAAAATTCCTAGAGTAGTGGTAGCTTCATTTTTAATAATAATCTCTTTGGTGATTTTGTCCATTTTATTACTATTCATATTTCCTATTTTTGCTAAACAGTTTTGGAATTTGTTGCAAATTTTACCTAGTTTTTATGATTGGTTCTTAAACTTTGCCAGAGTTTGGTGGGAAGGATTTTCTGGGGAAAGACTTGAGTTTACTGATTCTATGCAATCGATTCGGAGTGGTGTGCAGGAGAATTTAAGTTCAGTCATTGGAGGTGTTTTTGTTTCTTCAATAGTTTTGGTAAAGTTTTTAACTAATACTATGATTACTATCGTCATTGCCTTTTACCTCCTATTGGATTGGGATAGGTTGGTACAATTTGTGGAAAAATTGATACCTTTAAGGTATCAGAAACTCACACATACATTGTTCTCAGACATTGACAGAGTTTTGGCCAGGTTTTTTAGAGGACAGATGATTGTTTGTTCTATATTAGCTTTATACTATGGGATAGCACTCATGCTTGTTGGTATTGATACCGGGCTTGCACTTGGATTATTTGCTGGATTAATTTCATTCATTCCTTTTGTGGGGGCAATATTGGGCGGTGGCTTAACCATTTTAATTACCCTTTTACAGTTTTGGGAAAATCCTACAATCATATTGATTGTACTCACTATATTTGTTGTAGGGCAACTTTTAGAAAGCAATTTTCTCACACCAAATTTAGTTGGAAAATCTGTTGGAATTCATCCAGTATGGTTAATCTTTTCTCTAGCCTTGTTTGGAAGCTTGGGTGGTTTTGTGGGTTTGCTATTTGCAGTACCAGTTGCTGCTATTTTTGGGGTGCTGATTCGTCATTATTTGGCAAAGTATTTTTCTAGTGATTTTTATAGTTCGAAGGGATTGTAGATTTTGGGAAAACAATTGACTCTGAATCTTGGTCGCCGTTTCACCCTTACAAGGGAAGAGTATTATGTGTCTGAAGCCAATAGCATGGCTATCCGGGCTCTGGATGATTGGACCCTGTGCCTGCAGCCTGGACTAATAATTGTGGGACCTAAGTCCAGTGGGAAAACACACCTGGCCTCCGTCTGGATGAATGAAACTGGTGCAGACTCATTTCAGGTTTCAGAATTAGCTTCTTTAGATGTTCAATTCCTATCAAAAGAAAAGTTCATCGTCATTGAAAATTTGGATTCAATTTCTGAACTTCCTATAGAGGAACGAAACATAGCTGAGGAAAAAATATTGCATATGTATAACTTTTTTGCTGCTAGTGGGGGTAAACTTTTGATGACTGCTGTTACTTTCCCAATTATGTGGGATTTAGGACTCAAGGATCTATTATCAAGATTGATGTCACTGCAAATAGCTGAACTAAGCTTACCAGATGATAAATTGTTGGCTGCTATTATGGCGAAGCAATTTGTCGATAGGCAAATAGTTGTTTCATCAAAAGTGATAGAATATGCTATGGCAAGGATGGAAAGGTCTTTTTCATTCGCTAAGAAACTAGTAGATGAATTAGATATTGAAGCTCTCAGCCTCAAAAAACCAATTAATAAGAAATTGGTTAATGACGTAATTAGTAGGTTGGGTTCAAGGTTTGGAAATTAATTTTAGGGAAAAATGGTGTCAAGAAAGATAAACGAGATTAATGCTGACTTTCTGCATGGTAGGGAACGAAAATCAAAGTCTCTTGCTGGGATAGACAAGTGGTCAGTTAAAAGATTTTTTAATCGTGAACTTTCTTGGATAGCCTTCAATGATAGAGTTTTGGAAGAAGCCAGTAATTTAAAGGTTCCTCAGTTAGAAAGGGTGAGGTTCTTAGCTATTTCTGCGGAAAATTTGGATGAATTTTATACGGTAAGAGTGGCTGGCTTAAAGGAAATGGTTAGGGGCAATATGTCTTGGCCGAGCATTGATGGTTTGTCACCATCCGAACAACTCGGAAAAATTGAGAAGTTGACAAGAACTTTGATGCAGAGACAGCAGGAGATATGGAGAAGCTTGTCTACCAATCTCGAAGCAGCAGGTATAAAAATTCTAGAAGAAAAGGATCTTACAATCACAGAGATAAACTCTTTGAAAGATTATTTCACGGAACATGTGGTTCCGTTGATTACTCCACTTGCTATCGATCCAGCACACCCATTTCCTTTTATAGCTTCCGGTGGGTTTACTCTTGCAGCAAGATTAAAAAGATTATCTGATAATATTACTTTTGAAATTTTGATACCAATCCCATCCCAGATACCTAGGTTTCATCGATTATCGAAGGGTAGAAAAAAAGATGAAATACGGTTCTTTCCTTTAGAAGGGATATTAGAAAAATTTCTACTAATTTTGTTTCCAGGATATAAAGTAGTGGGCAAGTGCACCTTTCGGATCCTTAGGAATAGTGATTTAGAGCTAGAGGAGGAGGCAGAAGATTTAGTAAGAGAATTTGAAACGGCACTTAAAAAAAGACGACGCGGTGATGTGGTTCGGTTAACTATCTCAAAAAATGCCCCCAAAGAATTGTTTGACATGGTTACGAGCTCGCTTTCTGTATTATCAGAAGAAATTATACAGGTTGATGGTGTCATAGGTATGTCTAATCTTTCTGAGTTAGTCATTTCAGACAAACCAGAGTTGCTTTGGAAATCTTTTAAACCTAGAAACCCTGAGCGAGTAGAGGAAAATCATGGTGACATTTTTTCTACGATACGAAGGAAGGATATGCTTTTGCACCATCCCTATGAGAGCTTCGACGTAGTTGTGAGGTTTCTGCAACAAGCAGCTGCTGACCCCGATGTGGTTGCAATTAGGCAAACCTTATATAGGACGAGTAGGAATAGTCCAATTGTCAAGGCTCTTTGTGAAGCGGCAGAGGCGGGTAAATCAGTGACAGCATTGGTTGAATTGAGGGCTAGATTTGATGAAGCTAAGAATATTCATCAGTCCCGTGCTTTGGAAAGAGCGGGAGCTCACGTTGTTTATGGTTTTTTAGATTTGAAGACGCATGCTAAGATTTCTGTGGTAGTAAGGAAGGAAGGAAGGCGTCTTGTATCTTATACTCATTTTGGTACTGGAAACTATCATCCAATTACAGCTAATTTTTATACTGATCTTAGTTTTTTCACTCGT
This sequence comes from Paracoccaceae bacterium, assembly GCA_029243395.1. Taxonomy (GTDB): domain Bacteria; phylum Pseudomonadota; class Alphaproteobacteria; order Rhodobacterales; family Rhodobacteraceae; genus CACIIZ01. Next base: position 256,511 of record JAQWSE010000007.1, read on the forward strand.
GAACCTAGTCTTGCAAGAGATGCAACCAAGGTATTCAATTATATTTCTGGATATATACAGCCAAAAAATTTCGAAAAAATCAGTATGGCTCCAGTGGATTTAAAGAAAACTATACTTGAGAATCTGGCTAATGAAGTCAACTGTGTTTCAAAGGGATTAGAGGGCAATGCCTGGATCAAACTAAACTCATTGATTGAAAGGGAGGTCATTGATGCCATGTATGAAGCCAGCAATGCAGGGGTCAAAATTGATTTGGTTGTAAGGGGAATTTGTGGCTTGCGACCGGGCCTTAACGGTCTTTCAGAAAATATAAGGGTGAAATCTATAGTGGGTAGATTTTTAGAACATTCAAGGATAGTTTGCTTTGGGAACGGAGCCGGTTTGCCGTCGCCTGATGCTAAAGTATATATATCTTCTGCTGATTGGATGGACAGAAATTTGAATCGAAGAGTTGAAGTATTAGTTCAGATAGAAAATCCAACAGTGAAAGCACAAATAGTTAATCAGATTATGGCTGCTAATTTGAGGGATCAAGCACAATCGTGGGTTTTGCAAGCTGATGGTTCTTATTTGAGAGACAATGATGCTCACGAGCGCAAATTCAGTTGCCATGATTTTTTTATGAAAAATCCCTCTCTTTCTGGACGTGGCCGAGCCATAAAGAAATATCCTCCCCAATTATTGATAGAGCGGAAGATACATTAATCTTTTGACAATTGATTTATTAAACTAATTAAGGGTTGATTCATTGTTCTAATGAAAAATCAAGAAGAAAAAAGAATAAGAACTAATTTACTATGTAGGACGGGTATAATTGATATTGGATCTAACACAGTTAGGTTAGTTGTCTTTGAGGGTCCTTCTAGATCGCCGCGGTATTTTTATAATGAAAAAGTAAATTGCGGTTTGGGCGTTAGGTTGGGTGAGACAGGTCGTCTAAATCCAAAGGGTGCAAGAAAAGCTATTAAGGCCTTGAGACGTTTCATTTCGATAATGAATGGGATGAATTTGAAACTTGTTTATTGTGTGGCAACTGCAGCTGTAAGAGATGCAATAGATGGACCTCAATTTGTTAACCATCTTGAAGAAAAGTTTAAAATAAAAATCTGGGTTGTTTCGGGAAAAGAGGAAGGCATTTTGGCTGCATCTGGGGTTTTAATGGGCTGGCCTGAAGCTTCTGGCATTGTTTGTGACATTGGTGGTACTTCTTTGGAACTTGCATATCTAAAAGGAGGAACAATTAAGAAATCTCAATCCTTTAAGCTGGGGCCGCTCGCATTAGACGGTTTCTACCAAACTGAAAAAATAAAGACTAATATGATTTATGAAAATCTGTCCATGATTGAAAAAGGATTCCCTAACTCCACCCAAGTTTTTTTTCTTGTTGGAGGTTGTTGGAGGGCACTGGCCAGGATTCACATGAATATGAATGATTATCCATTAAGAGTACTACAGGGCTACAGAATTTCTGTTGATTCATTAAGTGAAACTTTGAAATATGTATCTTCAACCAAAGTTCAGACTTTGGCAAAGGCAACTACATCCTCTCTGGAAAGGCTAAAACTTTTACCTGATGCTAGCCGGGTTTTACAAGCTTTAATTGATAATTTTAGGCCAAAAAGTATTATTTTTTCAGGTTATGGCATACGTGAAGGTTTATTCTACAAACAGTTTAGTTCTGAAATAAAAGAAATGCAGCCTTTATTGGAAGCTTGCAGGTTTTTGGAAAACAACCGGGCCCGTTTCCCTGGATTTGGAGAGGTTCTTTATAGGTGGTTGAGACCAATATTCCATGACATTTCTCAGACTGATGAAAGGTTATATTTAGCAGCATGTCATTTACATGATACTATTTGGCAGGCACATCCAGATTATCGTTCTGAAGTATGTTTTGAAACTGTAACTGGTGCTAATCTTGGAGGCATTGATCATGAAGGTCGGGTGTTTTTAGCTCTTGCACTAATGTCTAGATATAAGAGGACTGATTTTAATACAGTCAACAAGGAGATTTTGAATCTTCTGGATGAAACCTCTATAAGAAATGCAATGATGCTAGGAGCGTCTATGAGGCTAGGTTCAATGTTATCAGTGACTATTTCTTCAAGTTTGATGAAAACCAAAATATTTTTGGAAGACAAGTATATTTGTTTGAGCTTAAACGAAAAAGATAATTTTCTGGGCGAAGTTGTTGAAAAACGCTTAACCCATTTGGCTCAATTAATGGGTTTGAATCCAAAAATCATTGTTGATTGAAATATTTTCTTACACTATACGCTAATGGGCAACTTTTTGTTTCCTTGGTGAACAATTATCTTTTTGAATTTTCATAATATTTAGGATCCCAGATGTATTTGACCAAGTATTTTTTACCAATCTTAAAAGAAAACCCAGCTGAAGCACAGATAACCAGTCACCGTCTGATGTTGAGATCGGGCATGATAAAGCAGTCTTCAGCTGGTATTTACTCATGGTTACCCTTGGGCTTAAAGGTTCTAAAAAAAATAGAAAAAATAGTTGTTGAAGAACAAGTTGCTGCAGGTCATATACCAATATTGATGCCTACTATACAGCCTTCAGAATTATGGGAGGAAAGTGGAAGGTTGGATGATTATGGAAAAGAAATGCTAAGAATTGAGGATAGGCATGGACGTCTAATGCTATATGGTCCCACAAATGAGGAATTAGTAACAGACATTTTTCGGTCACATATTTCTAGTTATAAAGATTTACCGAAAACCTTCTTTCACATTCAGTGGAAATTTCGTGATGAAGTACGGCCCAGGTTTGGAGTGATGAGGGGTCGGGAATTCTTTATGAAAGATGGATATAGCTTTGACATGGATAAAGATTCAGCTATTCATGCTTATAATAGACACATGATTAGCTACTTGCGTACATATGAGAGATTGGGCTTAAAAGCTATTCCTATGCAAGCTGACACGGGTCCTATAGGAGGGGATCATAGTCATGAATTTTTGGTCTTAGCGGAGACTGGGGAAAGCCAAGTTTTTTATGACAAAGAGATTACTGATTTGTCTTTGGGAGATAGAAATATAGATTACAGTGATCAGCAGGCTATAGCTAAAATTGTTCAAGATTTTACTAAACCTTATGCCAGAACTGATGAAACTCATGAGCAGAATCTTTTTAATAGAATACCAAACGAAAGAAGGCTGTCTGCTAGGGGAATTGAGGTAGGTCAAATTTTTTATTTTGGAACTAAGTACTCAAAATCTATGGGCGCTGATATAGTGCTGCCGAATGGGGATCGTACACCTGTAGAAATGGGTAGTCATGGGATAGGTGTATCCAGACTAGTTGGGGCTTTGATAGAGGCGAACCATGATGACTTGGGCATAATTTGGCCTTCTTCGGTAGCTCCGTTCGATGTAGTAATTATAAATCTTAAACAAGGAAATGAGGAGTCAGAAAAGGCTTGCAGGCAATTATATGAAGATCTTATTTTAGCAGGTTATGATGTCCTTTATGATGATAGAGATGAAAGAGTTGGTGTAAAATTTGCTACTATGGATCTGATTGGAATACCTTGGCAAATTATTGTTGGGCCGAGAGATTTAGCAGGCGGTTTCTTAGAACTGAAATGTAGGAAAGATGGAAGTAAAACAAGAATTCTACTTACTGAAGGATCTAGACAATTAGTGAATGCATTGAATTCTTAAGTTGTATTTGAGGGGTAATTAATTTGGCAAGTGATAATACCAGAACAAGCCCTTTAAAAAGGTCTGTCCCATTTTCTCAACTGGAGTTTTTAATAGCTTGGAGATATTTGCGTGCTAAACGTCGAGAAGGTGGGGTTTCCACCATAGCCTGGTATTCCTTTCTAGGCGTGATGTTGGGTGTAGCTACCTTGATAGTAGTTCAAGCTGTTATGGTTGGATTTAAAGAAGAATTTACGGATAGGATTGTAGGGGCTAACCCTCATATCATAATTCAAACCAATAAGATTCTGAAAGGGGTCAATTTTTCTTTTGATATAGAGGAATCGAAATTAATCGAAACAATGCTTATTGATGAAAGAAGAGTAAAGCATGTTTACCCAGTGGTTACTGGCCAAGTGATGGCAGCCAAAAACAAAAAATACTCGGGTTTGCAAGTAATTGGGATAAGAAAAGACGATTTGGTTAATATTGATCTAATATCCAATCCGGAAAAAAAGATCGGTAAAATAGAGGATTTTGGTAGGGGAATTGCTATAGGGCGTGGTGTGGCAAAAGATCTTAACCTTTCTATAGGGGATAATTTAAGACTCATTTCTCCTGATGGGCTTAGTACACTTTTTGGTATGACTCCTCGTGTTTCAGATTTTGAAATCAGTTATATATTTAGTGTTGGAAGATATGACATTGATAAGTTCAGGCTTTATATGCCTCTCAAAGAGGCTCAGAAATTCTTCAACAAACAAAATGAAGTTGATCGCATAAATGTGTTAGTCACAGAACCACATTCAGTTCGGCAGGTTCAGACAAAGCTTCAAAAAGATCTTGGACTTGATTATAATATATGGACTTGGAAGGATATTTCTGGGGCTTTTTTAGCTGCGCTAGATGTGGAACGAAGAGTTATGTTTATAATTCTGTCCTTAGTTGTCTTAATAGCTGCCTTAAATATAGTTTCTGGACTGGTAATGTTAGTAAAGAACAAGGGTAAAGATATTGGTATTTTAAGAACCATGGGGTTACATGAAAATTCAATCATGAGAATCTTTATTCTGTGTGGTTCCCTTATTGGAATTTTTGGTACCATTTTTGGTGTAGTTCTGGGAGTTTCATTCGCTTATTACCTGCCGGAACTACAATTTCTTATTGAAGAAATTTTGGGAAGGGAAGTTTGGAATCCGGAACTCCGGTTTCTTACTGAAGTTCCTGTGCGCGTAAGGTTTTCTGACATTTGTTATGTGAGTGTAGTGGCTTGTGTTTTATCAATTATTGTAACAGTAATTCCAGCGAGAAATGCAGCAAGATTAGATCCAGTGGAAGCTCTAAGGCATGAATAAGGTTGTAATCCTAGAGTTATCTGATTTAAGAAAATCCTTTAAGATAGCTGGTAAGCAAGAAACAAAAATATTTGAAAAAGTTAATTTAAAATTGAAGAGTTCAGAACTTGTTGGAATCATTGCTCCTTCGGGAACAGGAAAAACCTCTCTGTTGAACATATCTGGCCTGCTGGATCAAGCCACGAGTGGATCAGTTAGTGTTATAGGTCAGAATTCTAAGGGGATGACAGCTGAGAAGAGAAATACCATTAGACGAAATCATATAGGATTCGTGTTTCAATCGAGCAATTTATTGAACGAATTTAGTGCTGTTGAAAATGTGGCATTATCAAGAATTATTAAGGGTTACAGTTTTAATGAATCATTAGAGTACTCTAGGCAATTGCTTGCAAAAGTAGGTTTAGAAAGCCGACTGCACAACCGACCACTTGAACTGTCTGGTGGTGAACAGCAGAGGATAGCCATTTGTAGAGCCATAGCAAATGATCCCCAGTTGTTATTAGCCGATGAACCTACTGGTAATTTGGACCAAGAGAATTCTGCATTAGTTTTTGATTTGCTCCTAAGAATGGTGAAGAAAAAAAACCTGTCGGCCTTGGTTGCCACACATAATCTTGAGCTAATCAAAAAAATGGATCGAGTACTTAAATTAACAAAAACCGGTTTGGTGGATTTATAAACGGGCTCAATTTAAGCATGAATTTGTAATATTTATCCATTGTTCATCGCTAATGTTGAGCACATTTTCGGTGCCAAAAATTTTTGGATCATCAGGTGCATAATAATTTTCTAATGTTAGATCAAAATTTGCTTCAAACCCTAGAATATAGGTAAGAAGAGTGTATAGCTTTTGTTCTTTTAGAAAGCGTATGAAGACCAGTCTTTCCTCAAAAGACTTGAGAGACAGTTTCAAGAGTTTTTCAAATTTCTTGTGGGATTCTTTCTGTTTAAACCAATTAAAAGGGATTACAATTAGTCCTCCAGGTAGTATGAGTGGTGATAAAAGGGATGATTTTGTGATCGATATATCTATTCTAGTTTTAAGAGCAAATTCCCTTACTATCTCATTTTCAAGTTCTTCTGTTTCATTCTGTTTCGTGCATATATTTTCTACTAAATTCTCTTTTTCCAGCAAGGATCTGACGAAAATAGTTTCGTAGCGGGGTTTAATAATATCAAGTGTGATTAGTCTAAGTATGGTTGGGACAGAAAAGATAAATAAAATGGTGAGTAATAGAGCCAATGACTTTACAAGATGGTTGAATTTAAGCACGGGCTCTTTCAATTTTTTTCCTTGTTCACAAATCATAGTTATGGCCTCTATCATTTCTTCATCGTGAATAATTAATTCTTCTTCTCTATCTAATCCGAGGCCAAATGTAGTTCTGGTCAAATTCTTATGCGTGACCATGATAGAGTTGAAATTCCAGTGGTCTAACGGTATCGCGTCATCATCTGAGATAATAATTGATGATTTACCAAATGATACTATCACTTCCTTTGGACTGGTTTCCTTTTTGTCAATCCAAAGTCCCTTAGATTCTAAAATTCTGTATTTTTTTATAGCAGTCATATGAGTAGTAATTTTGATCCACTACTGTTGAATGTCTGGATGCTGATAGTTTTGATTTTCGAGAATTTTTCTAAGCCCCATTTTCGAGATCTTGCCAGTGGCAGTATGAGGGATTTCATCGACAAAAATAATATCATCAGGAATTTGCCATTTGGCAACATAACCTGACATAAAATCAGTTATTTCCTTTTCTTTGACCCTTGTTCCTTTTTCGCACACAACCACAAGGATAGGTCTCTCGTTCCATTTGGGGTGGAAGACACCAATGGCAGCAGCTTCAACAATTTTGGGATGGCCAACTGCAGTATTTTCAAGCTCAATGGAAGAAATCCACTCCCCACCCGATTTGATGATATCTTTTGATCTGTCGGTGATGCTCATGTATCCATTTTCATCAATGGTAGCAACGTCACCGGTATCAAACCACCCATCATTATCAACAGCTTTTTCATCAAACTTAAGATATTTTTGAACTACTGCTGCGCCACGAGCCCAAAGTTTTCCTTGTGTTTCTCCATCATTTTCTAACTGGTTGCCATTATCATCAGTCAATTTTAGTTCCACTGTGAAAGGTGGGTGGCCTGTTGTTTCTTGAACAGAAATCTTTTCTTCTTCAGATAGTTCTAATACTTCAGGTTTGAACGAGCAAATTGTTCCCAAGGGTGACATTTCTGTCATTCCCCAAGCGTGTAGAACCTGAACTCCAAAATCTTTTTGGAAAGATTCAATCACTGCTTTTGGGCATGAGGAACCACCGATGATTACTCGCTTCAGTGAAGAAAGTTTTAGTTTTTTTTCTTTCAAATAATTTAGAAGAAGCAGCCAGATAGTTGGTACGGCGGCTGTTACGGTTACGCCTTTCTCCAGCATTTCATAGAGAGCTTCAGGAGTCATTTCTTTTCCAGGCATTACCATCGATGCCCCTACAAGGGGAGCTGTGTAACCTATCGACCATCCATTTGCATGAAATAACGGAACAACAGGCATAATGCGATCGGTGGAGGACAAATTTATCATGTCAGGTGTAGCTGAAGTTAGTGCATGTAAAACATTTGATTTGTGCGTATAAACAACTCCTTTTGGATTGCCCGTTGTTCCAGATGTGTAACAGATTCCGCAAGCTTCAGTTTCGTGACCATTGACCCATTCAAAATCCGAATCTTCATTGGCAACTAATTCTTCATAACAAATGAAGTTTGGTGAATTTGATGTTGGCATATTTGCTTCATCAGTAAGAATAATAGCGTGCTTTACGGTTTTACAAGCAGGTAGTATTTCCTCTAATATCTTTATTAAATCCAAGTCTACCATCAATATCTTATCTTCGGCATGATTAATGATGTAGGTTAGTTGCTTAATAAAAAGCCTTGGATTTAGGGTATGGTTTATAGCTCCAGAACCCGGTATGCCGTACCATAATTCAAGGTGCCTTGCCGTGTTCCAAGCCATCACACCAATTCTATCACCCTTTTTTATATCTAACTTTTGTAAAGCTTTTGATAATTTTTTTGCCTTTGTGCGAACAGAACTCCAGTTTGTCTCAACAATAGGGCCTTCCACATTTCTGCTGATGATTTTGCGTTTAGGATGATATCTTGCAGCATGATCCAGTATCTCTGAAACTCTAAGAGAAAAAGGTTGCATCAGGTTATCCATTTAAAGACTCCAATAAAAGTTATTAAATTAATAATACAATCAATTTTTAGTTACTACCAAAACGATAGAAAAAAACCAAAAAAAAAATTCATAAAATTAAATGATGCCTAACCTAAAAAGTTTGTCATTTAAGAGTGGTTGCATACTTTTCATAAAATTTTTCGTTTGATTTTGCTAAATTTTGGAGCAAGTTTCCAGCCTGAAATCTAGTACCATATTTATTTGAAAGTTGTTCACATTCTTTTGCAATCCACTGGCTACCCTTCAAGTCCATCCAACTAAATGGGCCGCCTGCCCATGGCATGCAACCCCAACCAAGTATGGCTCCTAGATCTCCTTCTCTAATGTCAACTAGTACTTTGGACTCTAAAGCTCTAACAGCTTCTAGACATTGTATTAAGGCCAATCGGGACTTAACTTCTGAGAAATTAGGTTGATCCTTTCGATGCGGGAAGTGCGTTTTAAGTTCTTGCCACAAGCAAACCCTTTTCCCGCGTTCATTATACTCATAAAATCCAGCACCTACTTTTCTGCCAAACCTTTTATTTTTTTCCATCAAGGACAAGACGTTACTAATACCATTATCCTCCAAATTATTGCCTAAAGCTTTTTTGGTTTGGTCTGCGATGCTAATTGCTAGTTCTATTGATACTTCGTCGATTAATTGTAGCGGACCTAAAGGCATTCCTAATTGCAGTGCGGCATTTTCAATTACTTGAGGTGGCACACCTTCCTTAACCATTATCATTCCCTCATTTATGTAAGGAATAATGCAACGATTAGCATAGAAATTTCTAGCATCATTGACAATGATTGGTGTTTTTCTAATTTGTCGTACAAAGTCAAAAGCTAGAGCAATGGTGCTTTCACTGGTCCTTTTTCCTTTGATAATTTCAACTAAGTTCATTTTGTCAACTGGGCTGAAGAAGTGTATACCTAAAAAGCTTTCCTGGTCAGGAATTGAGTTTGCTAAGTCAGTAATTGGTAAGGTTGAGGTATTAGAAGCAATTATAGTTTTTTCGTCAGCATGATTGCTAATTTCCCTCAATACCACGTTTTTTATTTCGGGATTTTCAAATACAGCTTCAATAACAAGATCAGTTTTACAGAGATCATTGTAGTTAGTAGAAGGGTTTATTCTGTTCAATATTTCTTGCTTTTTCTCCCCACTAAGTTTACCGCGCTTTACTCCTGTTTCCAGAATTTGGCTTATTCTTGATATTCCTAAATTTACTGACTCTAGGTCTTTGTCTATTAATGTAACATTAATACCATTCAATGCGGCTGAGTGGGTAATGCCTGCACCCATCATGCCTGCACCTACAACGCCAATGTTTTCTAATTTATTTTCTTGACTTTTCTTTGGTCTCCTTAACCCTTTTTCAATTGCATTCTTATTGATGAAAAGTGTTCTAATCATATTGGAAGTGCTTTTTTCTGTCAGTATTTTCGTAAACCAACGAGCTTCAATTCTTAGGGCAGTATCAAAATCGGTCAATGCTCCTTCATAGATGGCAGACAAGAGATACTTTGCAGCAGGATAAACATTCTTAGTTCGGGAGCTAATCATTGCGGAAGCACCTACAAAAGTCATAAATCCATTTGGGTGATATGGGGATCCACCTGGCATTTTATATCCTTTTCTATCCCACGGTTTGATCATTACCTCGTCCGTTGCGTTGATTATCCAATTCTTTGCGTCATTTATTAAATCATCTGAGCTGGTAATTTCATCAATTAGGCCTGCGTTCTTAGCATTTTTCGGAGAAAACATTTTGCCCTCCATAAGAATAGGAGCACTGGTCATTAAGCCAACCATCCTACTCACACGCGTTGCTCCTCCAGCGCCTGGGAATAATCCCACTAGGATTTCGGGGAGTCCAACTTTACTTCTATTGCCCTCTGCAACTATTCTGTGGTGGCAAGCTAGACCTATTTCTGTGCCAATACCGGCAGATAACCCAGGATTTGCCCAAACAAATGGGATACCGTTCTTTTTTGTTTTTTCATTCATTCCCCCATGCTCTATCTTTCGAAGGAGTTTGTGGACTCTAATAATGAATTCGAAAATTTTTTCATTCTTTTGATTCATTGTATTAGCCTGCAAATCAGCTAAAACATTGAGATCCATCCCAGCTGCAAAATCTTTCTTTCCAGAAGTAATGACAACTCCTTTTACTTTCTTAGTTGATAACAATTCGTCAACAATGTTTTCAAGTTCTTCAATTCCCTTTAATGTCAAAACGTTTAGGGTTTTATTGGGTAAATCCCACTTAACTATAGCTATTTCATCTGTCCCAATCTCTAGACTAAACTCTGACATAATCTATCTCCTCTAGATTCTTTCTATGATGGTAGCAATGCCCATACCAGAGGCCACACATAGGGTAATGAGAGCAATGTTTTTATCTGATCTTTCTAACTCATCAAGGGCTGTTCCAAGGATCATTGCACCAGTTGCACCCAAGGGATGCCCCATCGCAATTGCTCCGCCATTAACATTAACTTTATTGGGATCCAAATTGTAGGCTTGGATGAATCGCAAAACAACTGAAGCAAAAGCTTCATTTACTTCAAAGACATCAATGTCGGAGATTTGCATTTTTGCTGTTTCAAGGGCCTTTCTTGCTGCTGGTATTGGACCGGTTAGCATTATGGTAGGATCAGTTCCCACCTTAGCAGTCGAGACAATTTTAGCTCTAGGTTTTATACTTGAAATTTTACCAAAATCTTGATCAGCTATTAAGACAGCTGCTGCACCGTCAACAATTCCACTTGAATTACCTGCATGGTGTATATGCTCTATCTTTTCAAGATTAGGATATTTTTGTATAGCAACACCGTCAAACCCCGGCATTGTTTCTCCCATGTCCTTAAAACTAGGTTTGAGAGAGCCTAGGCTTTGCATGCTAGTTTCAGGTCTGATGTTTTCATCTTTACTAAGGATTTCTATCCCATTCTGATCCTTAACTCGGATTACTGATTTACTGAATCTATTTTCTTGCCAAGCTAGATGAGCTCTTCTTTGACTTTCTACAGCGTATGCATCAACGTCATCTCTAGAAAAACCATACAATGAGGAGATAATATCTGCAGAAATACCTTGTGGAACAAAATGAGTGTTCATTGCTAAACTCGGATCAACTGCAATAGCTGCTCCATCTGATCCCATCGGTACACGACTCATCATTTCAACTCCACCAGCGATATAGGCTAATCCTGCTCCAGCCTTTACTTGGTTTGCAGCTAGATTGACTGCTTCTAGGCCGCTTGCACAAAATCTATTAATAGATAATCCGGGGGTGGTTTGGTCAAACCCAGCTTTTAGCACTGCTGATCTTGCAAGACATCCACCCTGCTCCCCAACCTGAGTGACATTCCCCCAAATTACATCTTCTAGAAGGTTTGTCTCTAGCTGGTTTTTATCTCTAATACCTTTAAGAATCTCTGCAGAAAGGTAGACTGAGGTTAGTTCGTGAAGTGATCCATCTTTCTTTCCTTTTCCTCTCGGACTTCTCACCGCATCAAAGATCATAGCATCTTTCAATGTTCTCTCCTTTCATCAAAAATCATTAGTGAATCAATTGAAAATAGCTCTCTTGCTGGTTGATTCCTCATTTATTAGTTTTGTTGCATCAGTTTCTTTGATTTGTAAACAGATTTAAAACTGATCTGGTTCTAGGGACATTAAAATTTTATCTCCAGCTTTAATTTTGGTTGCTAAGAACTTAGTTTTGGGCAATGTGTTAGCCATATAGTATCTACCTGTAACAATTTTTGCTTCGAGAAATTTATTGATTTTATCCCCTGCTTTCTTTTTTTCTGAAACGCGACTCACTATTTTCACCCACATGAAACCTATGCAAAATACCCCTAATAAGTGTAAAAAGTCTGATGCTCCCGCCAAAGCAGCGTTTGGATTCTTTGTACCATTATCTAAGAAGAATTTTAGCGCACTTTTTAGGTCATTAAGTGAATTTTTTAATGGAACAAAAAATTCGTTTTCTATTTCTTCACTTACTGTGCTTTGATGTAGGTATGTGGTCACCAGCTCGAGGAGATACATGATATTTGCTCCTCCATCGGAATTTAGTTTTCGGCCAACTAAATCTATTGCTTGGACACCATTTGTCCCTTCATATATCATAGCAATTCGGGAATCTCTGACTAGTTGACTCATACCCCATTCTTCAATGTAACCATGTCCTCCAAAAATTTGTTGCCCAACTACGGTCATATCAAATCCAATATCACTAATATAACCTTTTATAACTGGCGTAAGTAAAGAAGCGAGGCCATAAGACTTTTTGTCAGACGAGCGGGTACCCTTGTCCAATAAAAGGGCAGTCCATAAGGTTAAGGCTCTAGCCCCTTCTATAAATGATTTTTGGTTCATCAAGTTTCTGCGCACATCCGGATGGCATATTATAGGTTTTGGACTAGTACTAAATTTCCCATCGCTTTCTAAGGATTTGCCTTGCACCCTTTCTTTGGAGTAGGTCAAGCTACTCTGATACGCTACTTCTGCTAAAGCCAAACTTTGCACCCCAACTCCCAAGCGCGCTTCATTCATCATAGTAAACATGGCTTGGACGCCTTGGTGTTTTTCTCCTAACAAATAGCCAGTTGCCCCATCATAATTTAAAACACATGTGGCATTCGCATGGATTCCCATTTTTTTTTCTATCGATCCTATAGACAAATTGTTTTTCCTACCCAGACTCCCATCATTATTAACTAGGAATTTTGGAACAATAAAAAGGGAAATTCCTTTCACACCAGTAGGACCACCTGGAACCTTTGCTAGAACCAGATGGATGATATTTTCGGACAAATCATGATCCCCTGCAGAGATAAAGATTTTCTGTCCAGTAATTTTGTATTCCCCTTCTGATATTGGTTCAGCCTTAGTTTTGATCATACCAAGATCAGTACCACAATGAGGTTCTGTCAAATTCATGGTGCCAGTCCATTCGCAAGTCACTAGTTTAGGTAGGTAGGTGTTCTTTTGAATACTATTGCCATGGGCATATATTGTGGCATAAGTACCATGGGTGAGAGCTTTATAAATGGTTAAGGATATATTGCACGAGGAAAAAATTTCTCCAAAAATTAGAGATAGTGTGATTGGAAGTCCTTGCCCTCCATATAAAGGATCGCAGTCAAGACCTGCCCATCCACCTTTTCTGATCTCATCGAAAGCCTTTACAAAGCCCTTTGGGGTAATCACTAAACCATTTTCAAATTTGCATCCTTCTTTATCACCAGAGCTATTAATAGGTAGCATAACCTCAGTTGCTATTTTGGCCCCCATAGTTAGTATCTCAGATGTAAATTCTGGTGTTAGTTCGCTGAAACCCTCTATTTCTTGTTCTGAAGCATGAAGGACTTCATGGAATAGGAAGTGAAATTCTTCTAATGGAGCTTGGTAAGTTGTCAACAAACATTTCCCTTGCTAGTGATTATTACCAGTTCTTTTTTTTTTGCTTTTCGATCTTGATTCCTCGAGAATCGAGAATTTTTTCACCCCACTGCAACATTTCCTTGAGGTCTTGGATAGCAGTCGTTAATTCATTTTTCTGATCTACCATCACCGTTAGCCTTTCGGTTGCCAGTTCATAGGTCTTCGCCAATTGAGTTTTTTGTTGGTCTCCAATATCATAAAGGTTCAGCAATTGCCTAATATCTTCTAGGGAAAATCCAAATCTTTTTCCTTGTAAAATAAGTTTTAGTCTAGCCCGATCTCGACGAGTGAATAGGCGTCTTTGTCCTTCTCTGATTGGGAAAAGAAGCTCTTTTGATTCATAAAATCTCAAAGTCCTAGGTGTTACTCTATAAAGATCGCACATTTCTTTGATAGTACATACTTCGGTAGTCATCTTATTCATCAAATACTCCTCCTTGATTTAGTTAAGCATTACTATTACGTTAACGTCAACTATGACCTAACGTCACAAATTAAAACAAATGATCAATATTTGAATGTTGTTTGATCGGGACAATATAAATACTCAGTTGAGTATTTATTTCAATCGATTTTTTAATTATTGGAACAATACATAAAACACTTACTTTCTGCGCAAAATAGGCTTCCTCGTAGATAATGAGCTTAGATTAAGATTTAATGTCGTAAATGTGGTCATTCAAAGTAAATTCTGCCTTCACATTTCCCTAGAACCAATATCCTGCATTTAGAATAAGATGTGGGTTGAAGACCAAATTAAGAAGTTGTCTTTCATGAAAATGCTTAATATGCTTCTGCTCGATCTCATGTATTAACTTATTTGTAAAACTAAATCATAGGAACTATTTTTGGATAGAGGATCACCCGGTATTACTAATCGGAGGATTGGTCAGATAGCCATTCCTATGATATTATCTAATATTACGGTTCCGTTACTTGGATTTGTTGATACCGCTGTCATAGGCCAGCTTGGTCAGGCCGAACTGATAGCAGCGCTTGGTTTAGGATCAATTCTAATTAGTACTCTTTATTGGTTGTGTGGATTTCTTCGAATGGGCACGACAGGTCTTACTGCACAAGCCAAAGGAGCAGAGGATACCGTAGAGGTATTTCATATTTTAATAAGAGGGCTGGGACTTGGTTTGCTTTTAGGTGTCCTAATTCTACTGATTTCTTTTCCCATTTTTCAGGTTTTTTTTATTATTTCCCCTGCAGAAGCTTCGGTAGAGGAAACCGCTCTTCATTATGTGCAGATTCGCATTTTGTCTGCTCCTTTCGCTATAGCTAACATTACTATAATCGGTTGGTTAATAGCTATGGAAAAAACCGTAAGAGTTTTTTTTATACAGCTTATTATAAATGTGCTTAATCTAGCCCTAAACCTATTTCTTGTATTAGCCTTAGACTACGGCGTAGAGGGTATAGCATACGCAACATTAACATCTGAAATATGCGGGTTTTTGATCTCCTTAATCATGTGTAGAAGTATTCTAAACTTCAAAGAAAATTTTGTAATCAGAGGAATTTTTAAATGGGATAAATGGGTAAATCTGTTTTCGCTTAACGCCAATATATTTTTGAGATCTTTGCTACTCGAATTTGTTTTCGTAAGCTTTTTCTTTTGGGGAGCAAGCTTTGGGACGGTAGTTCTGGCAGCAAATCAAATTCTAATACAGTTTTTGCACATAATTGCCTATGGTTTAGACGGCTTTGCATTTTCTGCAGAAGTTTTAGTTGGCATATCATATGGTCGTAAGAATTTAGCTGATTTAAGAACTTCGGCATTACTATGTACTAAATGGGCTGGATTTTCAGCACTTTGTCTTTCTACATTTTTTTTGTTCTTTGGCTCATTTCTTGTCCAATTCATGACTACTTCAACTGAGGTTGTTGCAACCGCCCAGGATTACCTGTTATGGATCACATTGGCTCCTGTTTTAAGTTTTGTAGCATATATAATGGATGGCATTTTTTTCGGTTCTACCCATACGGCAGATCTGCGCAAAGCTATGATAATGTCTGCTTTATTTTATTTCCTGACAGCTATAGTTTTGAGTGAGGCCTATCAGAACCATGGTTTGTGGATGTCATTAAGCCTTTTTTCATTGATGAGAGCTTTAACGTTGCTTTATTATTATCCAAATATTGAGCGATCTGTTTCGGTCATGAGATAATCAAGATTTTTTGAACCTACTGCTTCAGAAACATGATTATAACCTTCTGTTTCTAGAATATCGTTCATTTCAGACAAAATATCTCCCACAACATATGGTCCTTGATATGTTAATGCGGTGTAAAGCTGAACTACGCTGGCACCAAGACAAATCTTCTTGTAAGCATCTTTTCCTGAAAAAATTCCACCAACCCCTATAAGAGGAACCTTGCCGTCAGAAAGGTAATAGAGTTTGGCAAGGATTGTATTAGAAATATCAAATAGTGGTTGACCTGATAGCCCACCTGACTCATTGCAACAGGAGCCTTTTAAGTTGGGTCTTTTCGTTGTTGTATTGGTAGCAATTATACCAGAAACTTTATATTTTTGAGTTATTTCTAGGATGGATTTTAACTCTGTATCATTCAGATCAGGTGCAATTTTCAGTAAGATTGGCTTTTTATCCAGTCTGACGGCATCATTTTGCATTATTTTTCCCACTAATTTGGTGAGATTATGCTTACTTTGTAGATTTCTCAAACCTTCTGTATTTGGGCTTGAGACATTTATAGTAATAAAATCTACTGCATGGGAACTATAAGTTAGAACCTTTATATAGTCTGAAATCTTGTCAGAACTATTTTTGTTGGCTCCTATATTTAAACCTATTGTCCCAGTGCCTTTATATGAGTTTAATTTTCTGACTAAGTGATTCATTCCCCGGTTGTTGAATCCTAGTCTATTTATTATACCTTGGTTTTCTTTCAAACGGAATATTCTAGGTTTTTTATTTCCCATTTGGGGATGAGGGGTAACCGCACCTACTTCAAGAAATCCAAATCCTAGAGAAAAGAGTCCTGGGATCACTTCTGCATCTTTATCAAATCCCGCTGCAAGGCCTATTGGATTTGGTAAGTTGATTTCACAGAAACGGACATTCAGTTTTTCATATTTTGGGAGTTTTCTTGTATCAAGATACAATAGTTTTAGGGCTTTTAAAGCTAAAGTATGAGCTTGCTCAGGTTGCATAAGGTGTAGTATTCTCAGCACAACTTTGAAGAGATTTTTTTTCAAGAAGAATTTCATTCAAAATATTATAATTTTAATTGGATTGAATAAAGGGTTTGGGAATTCCACAAGCAACCATAGTAATGTGGGAAAAGCTTTAGGTTTGTAGATAATTCCCATTTTAATTTATTGCTTAAGTGATACTCTTGAAATGCTGATACAAACAATAGGTTATAGTTTGAGAAGTGCTTTTTTATAGTACCGCAGAGCTGTTCGCGTGTCGAAAAATGTATGAAGCCGTCTTTTAAATCATCCCCTGACCCTTTTGTTTTGCCAGTACTGACAAATAAATCATAATCTGGTTTGGCAAACACTTTGTAAACCAACATCACGCAGCTCGCCTTATTTTATCTTATACTCATGCTACAATATATAACCATGTCATCAATAGATATTTATATTAATTCCTAATAGTATTATAAAGTCTACGGATTGTACTAATTATATTTCTCTGCTAACCTATCTTTATTGAATGATAAGTGTAAGTGCTTGGACCGTCTAAGAGACTGGGAATGCTACGATACGATTTCGCCGAAGCCGGCTCGGAGTTGCCGGTGATTGTAAAGAAGGACAATAAAAATGACCAAAGGTACAGTAAAGTGGTTTAATGTGAGTAAAGGGTTTGGTTTTATCCAACCAGAGGGAGGCGGAAAAGATGTCTTCGTTCATGTTACGGCTGTAAGAGAAGCAGGTTTAGAAACCCTTGATGAAAATCAAGAAGTGGAATTTGAAATGGTTGATGGTCGTGATGGGAGGCAGTGCGCAGGAGACATTAAGGTCGCATAATTTAAACAACTACAAATGTCGTTCAGTCCTCTGGAATAGCAAGCTGGCGGTAAATAGCTGGATCCCATTGGCACGCAAAGCCATCACCATCTGGATCCAAGTTTCTGGAATCTATTTCTGGTCCTCCTGAATTAAGAAAAAACCTTTGGGCATTTGAATCGTTATTCAGTAATGCACATTCAGTACTGTGGTTGAAGGTATGAAACGAAGGCCTAGAATAAATAGATTGACCTTTTTGATTTGAAGAACTTCGGGCAAAAGAAGCTATGTTAATATCTTGATCTATTGAAGTGGGCTTTTCGGTCTCTATGACTATTCTTTCCTTTCTGGCGATAGCCAATTTTTCTGCAGCCTCGGCTTTGTCCTTGCTTTGTTGTTCCAATGTTTCTAATGACAAATCCAATCTATCATGACCCTCTAATAAACCATTTTCATTGATAGGAGTAATCAATGAAGGTTCATCCGTTACCATTGCTACCCTACTTTGTTCATAACTTTGGCATGATAGTAACATGGATATAAGGAACCAAAAGAACGCCCGGAATGACGGTCTTAGATACATTAATTTGTCCACCACTGATCTGGTTTAAACTTAAAACCACTATCTTGTTCTAAACGGAAAGCTATATTCAAAACTTCAGACTCCTTCCAGGCTGGTCCTATTATTTGAAGTCCAAGGGGTAGACCATTGTCCGTTGTACCTGTAGGTATACTGATGGCAGGCAATCCGGCTAAATTAGCAGGAACAGTGAAGACATCATTTAAATACATTTCAACAGGACTTTTGTCCTCCTTAGATCCCAAGGGGAAAGCAGGAGATGGCGTAGTAGGTGTTAGGATTGCATTGACCCCCATTGAAAAAACATTCTCAAAATCCTTCTTAATAAGACTTCTCACCTTTAGAGCCTTTTGATAATATGCCTCATAAAACCCTGCAGATAATACATAAGTACCAACCATAATTCTTCGCTTAACTTCATCTCCAAAACCTTCTGATCTTGTTTTTTCATACAGTTCGTTAATCCCCTCACCTTTCTTTAAGGTTGCTCTATATCCGTATTTTACTCCATCGTAGCGAGCCAAATTGGATGATGCTTCAGCAGGAGCTAACACGTAATAAGTTGGTAAGGAATATTTCGTGTGAGGCAAAGAAATGTCTACTATCTCGGCTCCTGAATCTCTTAAAAGCTCAATTCCAGTCTCCCACAATTTAATTATTTCAGGGGGAGTTCCGTCAATTCGGTATTCAGCGGGAATTCCAATTTTTTTGCCACGCATATCGCCATCAAGTGCTGCTTCAAAATTAGGAACCTTATTTGCTACGCTTGTGCTATCTTTCTTATCATGGCCAGAAATTATTTCTAGCAAAATTGCAGAATCTCTAACTGTTTTCGTTATGGGACCTGCTTGATCGAGAGATGAGGCAAATGCAATGATCCCCCATCTAGAGCACCTTCCATAGGTGGGTTTGATTCCTACAACTCCATTGAATGCTGCCGGTTGTCTTATAGAGCCGCCAGTATCAGTTCCTAAAGATGCCAAACATAGGTCTGCGGCAACTGCAGCAGCTGAACCTCCTGATGACCCCCCTGGCGATAGTGGTTGCATTTCAGAAGCGACCTGCCATGGATTGATTGTTGGACCATAAATTGATGTCTCATTGGATGATCCCATCGCAAACTCATCCATATTAAGCTTGCCAAGTAAAATAGCATTTTCAGCCCACAGCTTACTAGTAACCGTACTCTCATAGGGAGGAATAAATCCTTCGAGAATCTTGGAGGCAGCTTGGGTTGGTAGAGATTTTGTACAGAAAATATCTTTTACAGCTAAAGGTATGCCGCATAATTTGCCTTTGTCAGCTGATTTGATTAACTTGTCACAGTGTTTTGCCTTTTCTAAAGCTAGTTCTGCTGTTGTCAGGCAAAAAGCGTTCAGTTTTTGGCTGGATTCTATTTTTGCCAGGTAGTGTTCTGTTAGTGCGACAGCAGAAACTTCCCCCCTGGAAAGAAGATCTCTTGCTTTTGAAATTGTTAAATTTTCCAATTTTGACATTCACTCAATAACCTTTTTTACCGTGAAAAATCCTTCTTTGGGCTCTGGGGCATTTTGCAGGATTAATTCTATGTAATTCCCATCTTTAACTATATCTTCAGTACGATTCCTATGACCTTTTGAACTGTCAGCATCAAAGCTTAGGATATCAGAAATATCCACCTCATTAAGTTGATTCATTAATCCAATAATCTCACCAATTTGCTTGGAAAACATTTTAATATCATCTGCTGAAAGTTCTATTCTTGCAAGATGGGCTATTTTTTTTACGCGGTCATTATCAATGGACATGTCAGCATTTCCTAATTTATGGCTGTATAGTAGAGCTTTATCTTCGTATTTTTAATCATGCAAGTCTTTAAATGCCACTTATTTGACTTAGCTAGTTTTAAAATCTCTCTAGATTAGAGCATGATCCATAGCAGTTTCACTGACTATAAAGGTTGGCATTCTTTCGTCTTCTCTCATTGAAGAATTTCTTCATTAATTTTTTAGACTCATCCTCGCTGATATTTGGGTAAATTTCGAGAGGAAGACCTATTTGGGATTTCCCCCCCGATATATCATAATGATCTCCGGCTACATTGGATGTATCGCTTGCGCCATAGTATAATCTAGCTATCCTAGCGTTAATTATAGCGTTCAAACACATTTGACATGGCTGTAAGGTCACATATATATCATGTCCCACTAATCTTTCCGATTTTTGCTTTTGGCATGCTTCTCTAATACTCAATATTTCAGCATGGGCAGTTGGGTCAGTGAGTTCTTTAGTTCTATTCCCTGCCTTCGCTACGATAATGCCGTTTTTATTGACAATGACAGCCCCCACTGGTACCTCATCCCGTTGAGCAGCTTTTTTTGCTTCTGCTAAAGCCATTTTCATAAATGATTTAAATTTGTGCATAATGCAAAAGGATTAAAAACGTTTTAATGAAGTTTTATTTTTGAAATGTCTCAGAAAGAACATCATAACCAAAGACTCTCAAAATTTCTAGCTTACGCAGGTATAGCATCAAGGAGGAATTCTGAGAAGTTAATCACAAAAGGCAGAGTTTCTGTCAATGGTTTGATTGTATTGAATCCAGCAACTAAAGTTTCAGAGAGTGATACTATTTTCTATAATGGATGTCCTGTCAAACATGAATTCATCAAATCAAGAATCTGGCTTTATCACAAATTAGTTGGCGAAATATGTTCAGACTTTGATCCTTTTGGTAAGAGGACCGTATTTGATTCATTTCCTAAAAGTTTAGGTAAAGTCTGTTTGGTTGGCAGGTTAGATTATAAGTCTGAGGGACTATTACTTTTGACAAATAAAGGATTTATCAAAAGATATCTTGAACTACCGAGGAACCAAGTAATGAGAACATACAGGGTGAAAGTATGGGGTCAAAACTTGAATGATGACACCCTAGAACCTATCAGAAAAGGGATTACCGTATCTGGTATACACTATGCCTCTATGACCATCGATATTCTTACAAAAGGGGTAAAGACTGGTTGGTTAGAAATTAGTCTTACTGAGGGTAAGAATAGGGAGATAAGGAAAGTTTTAGAAAGTATTGGGTTAAATGTTAGCAAACTAATAAGAATTAGACACGGAAATTTTTTTTTAGGAAAACTTGGGCGTGGTAAAATTAAGGAGGTATTGATCCCTAATTCGCTTAGCAGGAGTTTAGACAGAAGTTTAGAAAAATGATTGACTGATCAAGTGAATATTCAGTATTGTGCAGTGTGGAAAGCTGAATGATCGCATCGTAAAGATGAGGAAAGTCCGGACTCCAAGGAGAAGTGGTGCCGGGTAATGCCCGGCCAGGGTAACCTGAGGGAAAGCGCAACAGAAAGGATACCGCTCAATTTGAGTAAGGGTGAAATGGTAAGGTAAGAGCTTACCGCCTGCTTGGCAACAAGGAGGGCATTGCAAGCCCCACCAGGAGAAAGACCAAATAGGAACCGAGATTGAATCTGAGTATTCAATATCTCCTAAGTTACGGTTCGGGTAGGTCGTTTGATCCAGTTGGCAACTACTGGGCTAGATGAATGATCATTGGGCTTAAATGCTTACAAAATCCGGCTTACAAGCTTTCCACAGTTTTCAGTTTAATGGTTTTCTATCAGTTCAAGGCTAAGAATGTCTACCTGTAGAAGGTAAAATTGTTATTAATACTAAATGTTGTAATAATAAAAAATATAATAAAAAAGCATAATATGTTATAAAAAACCATTGATTTCCATATTTTCCCATGATATACATTTGTTGTTGAGGAAAAGATTTCATACAGGCATCTCCCTCCAATCTTGTAGTTTGGCAAAAAAAAAAAAATACCAAGCTGCGATTGAAACTAGGCAACGGTTACTGTTAGCAGGCGGTAACCGTTGCTTTAACTTGAGGAACCTTCAAAGTAACACTGGCAAGGTAAGGCATGAGACGTTTTAGAGGTGAGGCTGAAAATAAAGTTGATGGAAAGGGACGAGTTTCTATTCCGGCTCCTTTTAGGAGGGTGCTTGAGGAAGGAGATCCAGATTGGTCTGATGGCTTTAATCCAAATTTCGTCCTTGTTTATGGTAGGAGAAACAACAAATGCCTTGAGGGATATTCACTAAAGTCTATGAATGATGTTGATGATTTAGTTTCAAGGCTACCACGTTATTCAAAGGAGAGAGAAATTCTAGAGAGACTTTTGAATTCACAATCAATTTATGCCCAAGTTGATGAAAATGGTAGAATAGTTTTACCACCCAAACTAAGACAAATCGCAAAAATAACATCTAAAGCTATGTTTGTGGGCATGGGAGAAAAATTCCAAATTTGGGAGCCCGATAGTTATCAAGAAGATATGGAATTAATGGAGCAAAAGCTTTCAGAAAATAATCTGGAGGAAGAAATTTATTCACATTTAGATGATAAGGAAAAACTCTGAAAAAATATGAAGAAAGCTGACAAAGTTTCTGATCATATACCGGTTCTGCTTTCAGATTTTTCATCTCTACTTCCAGAAGTTTCAGGAGTCTGGATTGATGGAACTTTTGGATATGGGGGGTATAGTAGGGGGCTGTTGAATTCTGGAGCGAGAAAAGTAATAGCCATTGATATGGATCCTGATGTGTTATCCCGGGCCAAGGATTTTGAAAAGAAATGGCCTAAAAAGTTTAAAATTTTGGCAGGCAATTTCTGTTATATGAATGAATTAGTTGCCAATTTAGGGTTGAAAAGTGTTTCAGGGGTGATTTTAGATGTTGGCATATCATCCATGCAGGTTGATTATCCAAGCCGAGGTTTTTCTTTTAAGCATGATGGCCCATTGGACATGCGGATGTCTAAAAAGGGAGCAAGTGCAAAAGATTTGATTAATAAGGCTAAAGAATCTCTTATATCTGAGGTATTGCTTAAGTATGGGGAGGAACGATATGCTAAAGTCATAGCAAAACGCATTGTAGAAGTTAGAAAAGAGTGTCCGATAGATAGTACCCATAAATTAGCTAGTCTGATAGAGCAAGTCCTAGGGACTAATCAACAACACAAGATACATCCAGCGACCAGAAGTTTTCAAGCTATAAGGATGGCAATAAATAATGAGTTACCAAATTTGATTAGAGGTCTAGCCGCTGCCACTGAATTGTTGGAGATGGGGGGGGTATTAGCTGTAATTACATTTCATTCTTTAGAGGATAGGATTGTTAAGAGATTTTTTAACTTACAGACCAAAAGTAATAATACTCTTGATGAAATCAAGCGCATAGGTGGAAATAGTGAGCCAATATTCAAGAAGGTAAATAAGAGACCCGTTACCCCTAATTTGCAAGAAATATCTAAAAATCCGAGAGCACGTTCTGCAAAATTGCGGATAGTCAGGAAGATGCAGAATCAGTGTATTGACCCAGAACCTAGTTCTTTGGGATTGCCAAATATTTCGGCTAGTTTAAGGGAGTTTCAATGCGAATGATTATCCTGTCAGTACTGAGTTTTTTATGCATATTGAGTGCAATTTGGGCTTATCAGGTTAATTATCAAACTAGGTCAGTAAAGAAGGATATTCAGGTCCTTAATGATAAAATTGTCTCTATCTTAAATCGCATTGATTTGTTGGAGGCAGAGTGGGCTTTTTTGAACAGGCCTAAAAGGTTAGCAAAATTAGTCGATGACAATTTTGAAACTTTAAGGCTTGTTCCTATTACAAAAGATCACTTTCAGAATTCACCGACATCCTATTTAACTGTGGTAGAGAGTAAAGATGGAGAATGAGTTTGGATCGATTGTACATCCTGGAAATGTAAATGAGCCCGAAAACTATAAACTCAGTAATTTTCGATTTAGGCTAATTGCTATCCTAACCGCCTTTGTTTTGGTATTTTGTCTCATTGGGACTCAAATGATCATTATGGCCATGAACCCAGATAGTAAAATAATTCAAACTGAGGCGAACCTTGGAGAAATTAGTGGCCGTAAAGATATAGAGGATCGCCGAGGTAAGTTGTTAGCCACTAATATTACTGTTAACGCTCTCTACGCTCATCCACACGAAATAATCGATAAAAACAAGGTAGTAATTGAATTAGCGAACATCTTCCCAGATCTGGAATTACAGTTTTTTCGTGATAAATTGATGTCAAAAAAGCCCTTCGTCTGGCTCAGAAAAACTATATCTCCCAAACAACAGCAAAGTGTAAAGGACATTGGGCAACCAGGTTTATATTTTGGCCCTAGGGAAATGAGAGTTTATCCAAATGGTAAGATAGCTTCCCATGCTTTGGGAGGATCAAGATTTGGGAATGAAAGGGTAGATGGTGCAGAAGTAATAGGAACTGCAGGCGTGGAATTATATTTTGACAAGTTTTTGAGGAAAATTAATGATGGAGATAGTAAACTTGAACTTTCAATAGATGTGACCATCCAATCTTTAATAGAGCAAATTCTTAAGGATGGTATTGGACTTATGGGAGCAAAAGGTGGTTCCGTAGTTTTGATGGAATCGAAAACTGGAGAGATACTCTCCCTGGCTTCTTTCCCTGAATTTGATCCTAATAGGAGACCAAAGAATCTTTTTAAGGATGATCCAGCGAATAGCCCCATTTTTAATCGTGCTGTTCAAGGAATATATGAATTAGGTTCAGTTTTTAAGATATTTACTGTGGCCTTGGCTTTGGACGAGAAGGTTGTAGAATTGGGCACTAAGGTAAATACCAAGGGACCACTTAGAATAGGTGGGAGAAGAATTTCTGATCACAAGTACTTTGGGCCCAGTTTAACAGTGGAAGAAGTTATAGTGAAGTCCTCCAATATTGGTACCGTTCGCATAGCTAACAAAATTGGGTCTGTGCGTCTTAAAGAATTTTATAAGCAGTTGGGGCTTCTAGAAAAAACCAGTCTCGAATTGCCAGAATCAAAATTGATAGTGCCGCAGTTTCCCAAAAAATGGAAAAGTTTAGAGACAGCTACAGCATCTTATGGTCATGGAATAGCTGTGTCTCCTATTCATTTAGCAGTAGCTTATTCTAGTTTGGTAAATGGAGGTTATAAAGTTGAGCCCACATTGTTGAAGAATCAAGCTAAAGTTGAGAGTAGAAGTTTCATAATCTCTGAAACTACCTCTCAGTTAGTCAGATCTCTATTGGGTCAGGTTGTAGTGAAAGGAACTGCCAAAGAAAGTAATTTTGGAGGTTATAATGTCGGAGGTAAAACAGGCACCGCAGAGAAACCAGATCCCATAAGGGGGGGCTATTACGAAGACAAGGTTATTTCAACGTTTGCTTCGGTTTTTCCTATTTCAACAGCTGATTATGTTTTGGTCGTTACTTTAGATGAACCAGAGAATAATCTGGGCTCTGAAAGTTTTAGGTATGCTAGTAAAACTGCTGTTCCGATCTCAGCAAAAATGATTAGCAGAATAGCACCATTATTAGGTTTAAAAACAAATGAGTAATGATCCTGCCCCTAAATTTTATAGGAATTATATCTAGGAAATAAGTTATATGATCCCAAACTTTAATTCTGTCCCTTCCATTAAACTGTCAGACTTAAATATTACTGAAAATGCCTTGCAGACCTTTAATGTTAAATCTGAAATTACTTTACTTGGGGTCTCAGAGAAGTCTTATTTGATTCAAGAAAACTTTGTATTTTTTGCTTTATCAGGCACTAACACGCATGGTGCGAAATTTACAGCTGATGCTGTTTCGCGAGGGGCAAGTCTTGTGATTAGTGATACGGAAGGCCAAAAAATTATTCAATCACTAGACTTAAAAGTACCGATTTGTGTTTTTAGAGAGCCTAGAGAAGTCCTTTCAAGTATCGCGGCTTCATTTTTTAAGTCTCAACCTCCTTGTTTAATTGGAGTTACAGGGACAAATGGAAAGACATCTGTTGTCCACTATGTGAGACAGATATGGGAGCTTTTAGGTGAAACTACAGCCAGCATTGGTACTACAGGAACTAATGGGCTTTTAGACCTTCCCTTAGAACACACTACACCCGATGCTATTAAGTTGCATTGGTTACTTAATCAAATGGTGAATCGGGGTATTAACAAAGTGGCAATTGAGGCCTCTTCGCACGGGCTAGAGCAAAGAAGGTTGAACGGAATTAAATTTTTAGTAGGGGCTTTTACTAACTTAAGCAGAGATCATTTCGACTATCACAACAACATGGAATCATATTTTAAATCCAAGTCTATCTTGTTTGATAAGTTGATAACTCAAAATGGTGGAGCTGTAATATGTATAGATGATGACTATGGAGCAAGAATGGTCGAACTTGCAAAATCAAATGACTTCAGGATAGTGACCGTAGGTAAAAATAGGATTGCTGACATAAGAGTATTATCCCATTCTTTCCATGCAAGAGGGCAAGAAATAAAGATTTCTTGGAAAGGTGAACAACATGTTCTTTCTTTAGCCTTATTTGGAGGTTTTCAAGCCAGCAACATATTATTGACTCTTGGAATACTTAGTATGTGTGGTGAAAATGCTAGTAAAATATTGAATCTAGTAGATAAATTAAAACCTGTTCCAGGTCGAATGGAGGAAGTAGCAGTTAGAAAAAATGGAGCTAAAATTTTTGTTGATTATGCTCACACACCAAATGCTTTAGAGGTAGCATTGAGATCTATAAGATTACATTTTATGGGCCAAATTCATCTAGTATTTGGAGCGGGTGGTAATAGAGATATAGGTAAAAGGTCAATAATGGGGGAAATAGCTTCAAATTTCGCTGATAACGTTATCATTACAGATGACAATCCCAGGAATGAAAATCCAGCCACTATTCGATCACAAATTAAGGAATTTTGTCCTAAAGCAATGGATATAGGAGATAGGGCAGAAGCTATTTTAACGGGGATTAATAAACTTAGCAAAGGTGATGCATTGATCATAGCTGGCAAGGGACATGAGAAGACTCAGACTTTTGCCGATTCGTCCTTTCCCTTTGATGATGCAGAGCAGGCAAGTTTGTCTGTACAAGCTCTCGATGGGCAACCTTTATGAAATTCCTTCATACAGATAAGGAGGTGCATGAAGCTGTAGGTGGCAAGATCACAAAAAGGAATTGGGTGGTTACAGGAGTTTCAATAGATTCTAGAACTATTCTTGAGGGCGAATTATTCATAGCCATTAAGGCAGAGCGGGATGGGCATGAATTTTTAAAATCAGCAATTTACAATGGTGCAGTGGCAGCGATTGTAAATAGAATTCCTATGGATGCTCCCAAGGATTTTCCTTGCATTGTTGTGAAAGACAGCTTCAGAGCATTAAATGACTTAGCTCATTTTTCAAGAAAAAGATATAAAGGAAAATTGGTAGCAGTGACCGGCTCAGTTGGGAAAACAAGTACCAAATCGTTATTGGCTGAAATGCTTTCCAAATTTGGTAAGACTTATTGTTCCCCCGAAAGCTACAATAATCATCTTGGGGTTCCACTTACGTTAGCGAATATTCCACTAGATACCAAATATGTGGTTAGTGAGATTGGGATGAGTTCCCCGGGAGAAATTGAACCTTTATCAAATTTGGTGGCTCCTGACATCGGTATTATAACTAATATATCTTCAGCACATTTAGCTGCCTTTAATAATATCAAGGAGATAGCCTATGAAAAAGCCATGATTTGCTCCGGTTTGGTCAAGAATGGACTCTTAATTTTTTCTAGCGAAACACCTTTTACAGAAATGATCAGAGGGATGGTCAAAAAGAAAAAACTTAGATATGCCAGTTTCGGCCGTCATTCTTCCAACCAAATATGCATGAAAACTGTGTCGTTAAAGAAAAATAGGACATCTGTTAATGTAATCATAAAAGATTTCGGAAATTTAAATTTCGATTTGCATGTTTTAGGAATTCATCATGCTTTAAACTCTCTACCTGTGTTGGGGGTATTATTGGACCTTGATCTTGATTTAAATATTGCTGTCAGTCATATAAAGAATTGGAAACCTGTGACTGGGAGAGGAAGGTTTCTAGATTTGAAATTCAACAAAAATTCTAAGAACATTCTAATTAGAGTTATTGATGAAAGTTATAATAGCAATCCTACTTCACTTAATGCAAGTTTTGCGGTAGTTAGGCATGTTAGTTTTGATGATTACCAGAGTTACAATGTTAAACCTTTCCGTCGGATAGCTATTTTAGGGGATATGTTGGAGTTAGGCTTAGAGGAAGAAAAAATTCATAAAGATTTAGCACAGCTAGAGATCATTAATTGTTTTGATTTGATCCATTGCGTTGGAAATCTTATGAAATGCTTTTACCATGATTTACCATCAAGAAAGAAAGGATTGGTAGTAAGGAATCCAGGGGAATTAATTCCACATCTATTGAAGAATATTGAAGATGGGGATGTTTATCTTATAAAGGGATCAAATTCGGTTGGACTTTCTTTACTAGTTTCTGAATTATGTGGCTTGAATGGCCAGAAGATCTCGAGGTAACTAACAATGTTATATTTTCTACATTATTTGACTGATGGCGGCGATGTTTTTAATTTGTTTAGATATATTACCTTTAGGGCAGGAGGAGCCTTTTTCACCTCTCTTGTTTTTGGATTTTTGTTTAGTAAACCAATAATAAATTCTTTAAAGAGAAGACAAGGAGAGGGTCAACCTATTCGTGAAGACGGCCCTGATAGTCATAAAGAGAAAAAGGCTGGAACTCCTACTATGGGAGGTGTTTTAATCATTGGGTCATTGTTGGTTTCATCTTTGTTGTGGTGTCGATATGACATAGGCTATGTCTGGGTGGTAATTTTTGTAACCCTTGGTTTCGGTTTGATAGGTTTTATTGATGATTATTTTAAAATCCGAGCCAGGAATTCAACAGGCATTTCTGGTAAAATTAGGTTGGCGCTAGGCTTAATCATAGCTGCTATTGCAACTTTTTGGGTAATTAGTATTCAAGATCCCATGTTATCTAATGCCTTGGCAGTTCCTGTCTTTAAGGATGTATTACTCAACTTAGGGTGGTTTTTTATACCATTTGCAATGCTTGTAATTGTAGGTTCTGCAAATTCTGTTAATTTGACAGATGGACTTGATGGTTTGGCAATCATGCCTGTGATGATAGCAAGCGGATCATTTGGGGTTATAGCCTATGCTGTTGGGAGGGTAGATTTTTCTGATTATTTAGAAGTGCATTATATAGCAGGCTCAGGAGAGATAGCCGTATTTTCGGCTGCCCTCATAGGTGCTGGATTAGGTTTTTTATGGTATAATGCTCCTCCTGCAGCCGTTTTTATGGGTGACACTGGATCATTGGCTCTTGGGGGAGCTCTTGGAGCTATTTCTGTCTGTACCAAACACGAAATCGTTCTAGCGATCATTGGTGGTCTATTTGTGATAGAAGCATTGTCAGTTATTATTCAAGTATCGGTTTATAAATTGACTGGGAAGAGGGTATTTCTCATGGCCCCGATTCATCATCATTTCGAAAAATTAGGATGGGCTGAACCTCAGATAGTTATTCGTTTTTGGATTATATCAGTGATTTTGGCCTTAATAGGACTCGCTACACTAAAGCTACGTTAAATGATGTTTGTGCCTCCTAGTTATAAAAATAAGAAAGTTGCTTTACTAGGGTTGGGACTTACGGGTGGATCTCTTATAAAGCATCTAAAAAGCTTTGGTATTGATCCTATCTGTTGGGATGATGATGAAACGAAAAGAAATGCATTCAGAGAAAAAGGTTTACTAATCGAAGACCTGAATGCTCCGAACATATGGAAAGATCTTGATCTTTTAATAATCTCACCAGGTATTTCTTTTTTATACCCAGAACCTCATCCAGTAGTTACTCTTGCTCGCCAGAATGGTGTCCATATCACAACTGACATTGAATTATTTTTTGATTTCTTACACGAAAAGTACATTGACGAAGGCCCTTTAAGACCAACAGTAATATGTGTGACTGGATCTAACGGGAAATCTACCACTACTGCCTTAATCCATCACATCCTAAGTGGAATGTCCAAAGATACAGAAATGGGTGGGAATATTGGCAGGCCTGTGATGAGCTTAAATCTTGAAAATCCCAGAAGTATAAAGGTAATTGAATTATCTTCCTATCAGATTGAGATAGCTGGTAGACTAGAACCAGATGTAGCTATTTTTCTAAACCTTTCAAATGATCATCTCTTAAGGCATGGAGGGTTAGGTGGTTATTTCTTAACTAAATCCAAACTGTTCCATCAGGGGAATCCAAAATTTAGTATTGTAGGTGTCGACGAGCATGAGGGAAAGTGTTTGGTTGCCTCCCTTGAGGCAAGAAAAGATCCTGTTAGTCCAGTTATTCAGATATCTATTATGGGACCTATACTGGGGGCAGATTGGTCAGTTTTTATATCAAATGAATTTATAGTTGAAGTAAAATCGGGTAAAGAAATTTTTAAATCTGTCCTCCAAGAGGTGTTACAAATACCTGGTGATCATAATAAGCAAAATGCTTGTGCTGCTTATGCAGCCTGTCGAGCATTAGGTTTTTCTCCAAAAAATTCATTTGAGCAAATCCGTGGTTTTCAGGGATTACCACACAGAACAGCATTAGTGAGAAGGCTAGATGGTGTTATCTTTATCAATGATAGTAAGGCGACCAATGTTGATTCAGTCAGAAAATCCTTAAAAACTTTCAATAATGTTAGGTGGATTGCAGGAGGATTAAAGAAGGATGGAGATATCATAGATTTCAACGCATATTTTTCAAGAATTAAAAAAGCCTACCTGATAGGTTCAGCGGCAACTGAGTTTGCATCTTCTTTAATGGGTTTAGAGCACGAAATATGTGGTGAGTTGGAAATGGCTGTTAGATCTGCGTATGAAGAGGCTGATGAAGGAGATACTGTTCTCCTGGCTCCTGGTTGTGCAAGTTTTGATCAATTCAAAAACTTTGAAGACAGAGGAAATAAATTCTGCAAACTTGTGGAAAATCTGGAAAGAAAAAGTTTATCAAAATACTAAAACTCAAGTTGCCTTTAATTTACCTTTTCTTCATTTCATACAAGTGCTAGAGTTCGATCATAAAAAAAACACAGGCACTACTTTATTTAAGAATGACAGATATTATCTTTAGGCCTCGCTCCGAGTTTTTTGAGGAGAGCGAACTGCCAAGGTGGTGGAAAACCGTCGATAGATGGTCTCTCTTCTCTTTGGTAGGACTTTTCTTGAGCGGTCTCTTGCTTGGGATGGCCGCTTCAGCTCCCCTAGCCGAGGCAAATGGTCAACAAGCATTTTATTATGTTAACAGGCAGTTCATGTATGGGGCTCTCTCGTTCACATGTATTCTGGGTTTATCCATCCTATCAGTACAAGAAAATAGAAGGATTGCCCTGATTGGTTTTTTGGTTACATTTATGCTCTTATGCGCATTACCTATTTTTGGAACGGATCATGGAAAGGGGGCAGTTAGATGGTTATCTTTCTTTGGTTTTTCTCTACAACCTTCGGAGTTTCTAAAGCCCTTTTTTGTTGTGGCAATTGCATGGGTAATATCAGCAGGTCAAAAAGATAAGAATATTCCCGGTACTGCTATTTCGTTTGTTATCACGTTATTAATAGTTTCATTATTGATCATGCAGCCTGACTTTGGACAAGCAGCACTTTTCTTATCCATTTGGACTATAGTATATTTTGTGTCGGGTGCTTCCTATAGGTTATTAGTGGGATTCATCTTTTTGACTTCAATAGGAGGTTTCATGACCTATATGAATTCAGAACATTTTGCGAGAAGGATTGATGGGTTTTTGTCACCGGATGTTGACCCTAGAACCCAACTAGGTTTTGCAACTAACTCAATCCAAGAAGGTGGATTGTTTGGCGTTGGATTGGGAGAAGGGGTTATAAAATGGAGACTACCTGATGCCCATACCGATTTCATAATAGCTGTAGCTGCTGAAGAATATGGAGTCTTAATTTGTATTTTAATCATAATATTTTTTATCATTATTGTAGGTAGATCTTTTATTCTTCTTCTGGATGAGAGGGATTATTTTATAAGAAATTGTGGAGTAGGTTCCATTTCTTTTTTTGCCTTCCAGGCAATCATAAATCTTGGCGTGTCAGTTCGCTTACTGCCAGCCAAAGGTATGACACTCCCATTTATTAGCTATGGAGGATCATCACTTGTAGCTTCAGGTTTTCTAATGGGTTTACTTTTGGCTTGTACGCGAAGGCGCCCTCAAGGAAATGTGAATCAATAGTTTGGAGAAGTTAAATGAAATTGAAACCAGTCCTTCTGATAGCAGCTGGAGGTACGGGTGGACATATGTTTCCTGCTCAAGCATTAGCTTGGGAGTTTAAAAAACTAGGATGGAGTGTGGTATTGGTTACCGATAAAAGAGGGGCAAGATTTTCAGATACATTTCCACCTGGAGTCACAAAATTTGTACAGAATTCTTCTTCACTGAGATTTCGCGATCCTATAAGAATTCCTAAGGCAATATATTTAATTTTTTCAAGCATATTTCAAGCCTTCTGGGTTTTCATGAGGCTTAGGCCAAGGGTTGTCATTGGTTTTGGAGGTTATCCTTCATTTGCAGCCATTCTTATAGCTAAAGTTCTAAATGTTAAATCCATTTTGCATGAGCAAAATGCAGTGCTTGGTAGGGTTAACAGAATTTTTTCCAGAAGTGTAGACGTAGTAGCATGCAGTTTTTGGCCGACTAAGGCGCCACCTGGAACTATAATGCGTTTTACAGGAAATCCGATCAGAAATACTTTGATCAATAAAAATATATCTCCTTTTTACCTGCCGTCCAAGGGAGCACTCAATCTTGTAATTGTTGGAGGATCTCAGGGTGCCAGGGTATTTTCAAAAATTGTCCCTGAAGCAGTTGAAGTTCTTCCAAAAACATTAACAAATCGGTTCAAAATTTTTCAACAAGCACGGCTGGAGGATCGTATTGAATTGGAAAATAAGTATAAAGAGATAGGTGTAAGCGCAAAAGTTGAGGACTTTTTCCAGAATATAGAAACGATATTTTCATCTGCGCATCTAATTATCGCAAGAGCTGGTGCTTCAACTATTGCTGAGGTGCTTTTTTTTGGGAAACCATTAATATTAATACCCATCCCATTCTCTCTAGGGGATCACCAGAAATTGAATGCGCAACGAATATCAGATCTCGGCGCTGCAATATGTTTAGAAGAAAATACATTGTCTGGATGGCAACTAGCTGAAAAAATTAGCGCAATATTGGGAAATCAAAGACTAGCGCATGATCTTGCAAAGGTGGCTTCCAAAAATGCAAGGCCGCAGGCAATCCAAAATCTTAGAGATTTAGTTCTTGATGTTTCAGAAGGAAATTTAGTTGCAAAGTAAGGTCAAAACCAAGTTTCCTCTAGATATAGGCCTAATTCATTTCATTGGGATTGGTGGAATTGGGATGTCGGGAATTGCTGAGCTATTATTTAATCTTGGTTATGAAGTTTCTGGTTCTGATATCAAAAACACCCAAATTGTTGCTAGGTTAGAAGGCTTAGGAATTAAGATTCATTTGGGTCACAGAAACGAAAATCTTTCTGATGCAAAGATAGTAGTGGTTTCGTCAGCTATCAATGATAAGAATATTGAATTAATTGAGGCAAGATGTAGGTCAATACCAGTGGTGCGAAGATCTGAGATGCTTGCAGAACTCATGAGATTGAAATCAAATGTGGCGATTGCTGGTACTCATGGGAAAACCACAACGACTTCTATGGTAGCTGCTGTTTTGGATGCAGGTAAATTGGATCCTACCGTGGTGAATGGGGGAATAATTCAAGCATATGGTTCTAATGCTAGATTAGGTAAAGGGGACTGGATGATCGTTGAGGCTGATGAGAGCGATGGTACTTTAATAAGAATACCAATAACTATAGGCGTAGTAACAAATCTAGATCCTGAACACTTGGAACATTATGGAACATTTGACCATTTGAAAAAAACTTTCTTGAAATTTCTTGAAAACATTCCTTTCTATGGGGTGGGCATTTGTTGTCTAGACCATCCTGTTGTGCGTAATTTAATTTCACAAATTAGGGATCGGCGGATACTCACATATGGCTTCCATGAAGAAGCAGATTTTGTCATTAAGAACCTCCATTATTCAAAAAGGAAAGCACATTTCAATATTTTTGACAGATCAAGGTTCAGAAAGATTGTATTGGAATTACCTATGTATGGTAATCATAATGTTTCTAATGCTGCGGCAGCTGTCTCAGTTGGGCTGCATTTAAATGTAACAACTGAAAAAATAAGATATGCACTGAAAGATTTTAAGGGTGTAAAAAGACGATTTACTAAAATTTGCACTTGGAAGAATATAGAAATAATTGATGACTATGCTCATCATCCAGTTGAAATAAGTGCGGTTCTTTCAGCGGCTAGGCAGTACTCATCTGGTAGAGTGATAGCAATTCATCAACCACACAGATATACTAGATTAGAAAGCTTAATGGATGATTTTTGTATGTGCTTTGATGAAGCTGACATTGTGGGCATTACTCCAGTATATGCAGCTGGGGAATTACCGCTTCAAGGAGTGAATTCTCATGCTCTAATTTCTCGATTGAACAAGGTAGGTGATAATGCTTTTCCTATTGAGGACGAAATTGGTTTGAGAGATTTTTTAGTGTACCATGGTAAACCAGGAGATATTTTTGTTTGCTTAGGAGCTGGTTCAATAAGCCAATGGGTTAATAGATTGCCTGAATTACTGAAAATGGAAGTTTAAAATGAAGGCAAATTCTATTTCTGAGCACAAATTGGAGTTGGCACTGCCAGCCTGCAGAGGAAAGACTTCTCAAAACTTTGCTCTCCAACGTCTTAGCTGGCTGAAAGTTGGGGGGCCAGCAGAGGTCTTATTCCAACCTGAGGATGAAGAGGATTTAGTAATATTTATGAAAAATCTTTCAGCAGAAATTCCTGTATTTGTCATTGGAGCATGTTCTAATTTAATAATTAGAGATGGAGGTATCCCTGGAGTAGTTGTCAGGCTAGGAGGCAGTTTTTCCAAGATTAATTTTACTGGTGAAACTGTTTCAATAGGAGCAGCTTGTCTAGATTCTCAAGTGGCAAGGATTTCAGCCAGAAATGGTACTGATTTATCTTTCTTGAGGACTATTCCTGGTAATATTGGAGGTGCTATAACAATGAACGCAGGTTGTTATGGTTCTTACATTTCAGACTATTTTTTGAGTTTGAGAGCAGTTTTGAGAGATGGTGAGATAGTTAATTTAGATTACAAAGACTTAAATTTTCACTATAGGGGCTCGTTTATCCCAGAGGGGGCCATAATCACACAGGCCACTTTTAAGAGTGTAAAGGATTTACCAGAGGAAATTGAAAAAAAGATGAATGATGCTTTGAGATACCGAGAGCTACATCAACCAGTTAAGGAATTGTCGTGTGGCTCGACATTCAGAAATCCTTTGGGTCGTTCTTCTGCCAGTGGTGATAGTGACCATTCTTTAAAAGCATGGAAACTCATTGATGACGCTGGACTTCGTGGTATGAGATTAGGTGGGGCTAAAATTTCTACCAAGCATCCAAATTTCATGATCAATACTGGAAATGCAACGGCAAAGAATTTAGAAGATTTAGGAACCCTGGTGATAAGAAGAGTCAAGGAAAAGAGTGGAATTGAATTGGTCTGGGAAATTAAGAGAGTTGGGTTTGGTGACTAGAATTTACTGTCTCCAATCAATAGTAACATTTAAGGGGAAGATATAGTGGCGGGACCTATCAGTAAAGTTGCCGTTCTTTATGGAGGTAGTTCCTTAGAGAGAAGCGTTTCTTTGGTATCGGGACACGAAGTTGCCAGGGCTCTTTCTAAACAAGGATATGAAGTATTTAAGATAGACACAAAAGGAAATTTTTTAGAGCAGTTGATTAATTTTAGCCCAGACGTGGCTTTCAATGCGTTGCACGGAAAATGGGGAGAGGATGGTATTATTCAAGGAGTTTTGGAAGTATTAAGAATTCCTTACACACACTCTGGTGTTTTAGCATCTTCCATAGCAATGAATAAGCATCTTGCGAAGACTGTTTTCAAGGGTAGTGGGTTACCAGTAGCTGATCACTTAGTTCTGAAGAAGGGTTTTATCTTTGAAGATATACCTTTTACGTATCCGTACGTTCTTAAGCCAGTGAGTGGGGGGTCGAGTCTAGATGTATACATACTTAAGAACCAAAATGATTGGTCAAGAATCAAAATTGACAAAAATGAAATGCCAACAGAATTTCTTATAGAACCAT
Source organism: Paracoccaceae bacterium (assembly GCA_029243395.1). Lineage (GTDB taxonomy): Bacteria > Pseudomonadota > Alphaproteobacteria > Rhodobacterales > Rhodobacteraceae > CACIIZ01. Next base: position 292,995 of record JAQWSE010000007.1, read on the forward strand.
TTATACCTGGTAGGGAACTTACAGTGACTGTTATGGGAGATAGGGCATTGTCTGTAACAGATATAGTTTCAGATACTTGGTATGACTATGATGCAAAGTATGAATTAGGGGGATCTCGGCATATTCTACCAGCTGAAATACCTAATGAAATTACCCAACTTTGTTTGTCACATGCACTCAAGTCTCATACAAGCTTAGGTTGTCGAGGCGTCTCAAGAATTGATTTTCGATGGAATGAAATGCTCGGAGCTAAAGGTTTGTTTGTTCTCGAATTGAACACGCAGCCTGGTATGACCCCAACTTCCCTAGTCCCTGAGCAAGCGAAGTACTGTGGAACTTCTTTTGAAAACCTTTGCAAATGGCTAATTGAGGACGCTTCCTGCGATAGATAATGATTAGATCGGAATATCAGCTTCATAATAAAACCAAGGGGTACCCTGTTCCTTCAAAGTTAAGATATAGAATAGAGAGGATTTGGAGGAGAGCCTGGTTGCGAAAGTTAATTCTTAGGATCCTCATTCTCATTTTCTTTGCAACAAGTCTAACTTCAGGCTTACTCATTTTCAAAAATGAATTTAATTTTAGAGGTTTAAAAAGTACCATGGAGGCATTTGCCTTTGAAAGGCCCGAGTTATCAATAATTGACTTAAATATTAAAGGCGCAAATCCAGATCTCAGTAATCAGATTAAGGCAATATTACAACTTTCTTTTCCTATTAATCCTTTGAAAATAAATATTAATTACCTCCAAGAATTAATAAACAATGTTGAATCTGTAGATTTTTCCAGAATTAGGATTACCAAAAATGGAATATTAGAAGTAGTGATAAGAGAAAGAATTCCTGTTGCCCTACACAGAGATGATAAACAGTTAATGCTTTTAGATATTGATGGACGGAGGATAGGTGAGGTTTTTTCTAGACTAGATAGACAAGATCTTCCATTGGTAGTGGGACAAGGGGCAAATTACCGAGTAAAAGAGTCCTTAGAAATATACAAATTAGCAAGTCCTATTATTAGTCGTGTACGGGGTATGATATTGGTTGGAGAAAGGCGTTGGGACATTGTTTTGGATGGAAATTTGAGAATAAAACTGCCAGAAAAGGGTGCAAAAAAAGCTTTGAATGGTTTTCTTGAATCAGGTCAGGTTATGGAAATATTGAGACAGGATTTTTCTGCGGTAGATTTGAGAAATAGAGGTAAAGTAATAGTCAGAACTAAAACCACAGTGATAAGAGAAGAAAAAATTTAATTTTAGTTGACTTGTGTGATCCAAAATGACGATAGATTTCAGGCGACATCGTGAAAGTAGAAAAAAGCTTAGGGCGGCCATAAGGGACGGAACCTTAGGACTTTTGGATATTGGAACATCTAAGATAGCGTGCCTCATACTTAAGTTTGCAGAAGGAAACAGAAAATCTAGTGGGTCTGAACATTTACAAGATACCAAAAGGTTAGCTTACCGGGTTGTTGGAGTGGCCACTAAGAAATCTCGGGGGATCAAGTCAGGAGAGGTGGTTGTAGCTGATGAAGTTGAAAAATCTATTAGGTCAGTCGTTCAACAGGCACAGAAAATGGCCGCAACTACAATCGATAATGTTCTGATCTGTTTTTCTGGAGGCTCTCCAGTTTCAAAGAACCTATTTGGGGAATTAAAATTGGAAACGCCAATAGTTGAAACAAGAGATATCGGAACGCTACTTTCCAAATATGATTTTGGAACTGCATCTAGCAAGCGGGAAATATTACATGCAATGCCAGTAAATTTTACTTTGGATGACAAAACAGGGTTAATAGATCCGTGTGGATTGGCAGGGCAAACTTTAGGCTTGGATGTGAATCTTATGACTATCGATCAAAATGTCCTCGATAATATAACTCAATGCTTTAATCGATGCCAATTGGGACTAGCTGGAGCTGTTTTTGCACCTTATGCTTCTGCCAAATCTAGCCTTGTTGAAGATGAATTAAAACTTGGTTCAGCCTGTGTGGATATGGGCTCTGGTTCGACGGGTGTTTCAATTTTTCTTAATCATCAAATGGTTTTTGGATCTACGGTAAAATTTGGTGGTGAACACATTACATCTGACATTATGCAAGCGTTCCAAATATCATTTGAAGAAGCGGAGAGAATAAAAACTCTACATGGTGGTGTCGTGATTACTAACCTAGATGATAGAGATCTAATTGAGCTTTCTTCTGGGGATAAGGCAGAAGGTATTCTAAATTATGACCGACCCTTTGTTAGTAGATCAGAACTAATATCAGTAATTAGACCCAGGCTTGAAGAAATATTAGAGGAAGTCGGCAGCCAACTCGATGTAGGTGGATTTGATCACCTTCCTTCTAAACGGATAGTTTTTACTGGGGGAGGGAGTCAATTACCAGGATTTTATGAACTTGCTACTGATCTTTTTGGATCTAGAGTTAGAATAGGTCGACCCATGAGAATTCAGGGATTACCTCAAGCTTTACATGGTTCCCAATTTTCAGCAATCATAGGCCTTGCTATTGAGGCAAGTTATCCTCAGGATGAGGTTTGGGATTTTGATATGCCTTTTAGAGCTGGAGCAACAGAGCGTTTCAGATTAGCTGTGAATTGGTTTAAGGAGAATTGGTAGCTGGTTTGTTGGTATTTTTCTTTCTATTTGCGCATAATAAATTTTTAGTGACCTAAGTTTGGTATTGAGCTATCATACCGAATCAAAAAAAAAAAGACTTAAATAAAGTTAACAGGCAAAACGGGCAAAAATCATGACTTTTACTTTGAGGGTTCCTGACCAACAGGATCTAAAGCCTCGCATCATTGTTTTTGGTGTTGGTGGGGCTGGCGGAAACGCAGTTGATAATATGATAATCAAGAATTTGGAGGGAGCAAATTTTGTAGTAGCCAATACGGATGCTCAAGCTCTTCAACAATCAAGTGCCCAGAAAAAGATACAAATGGGTATAAAAATTACTGAAGGCCTCGGTGCAGGAGCAAAACCCGAAATAGGGACTCTAGCTGCAGAAGAGAGCTTAGAAGAGGTTGTAGATTCTCTTAGAGATAGTCATATGTGTTTTATCACTGCTGGGATGGGAGGCGGAACTGGAACTGGTGCCGCACCTGTAATAGCTCAGGCAGCAAGAGAATTGGGAGTTTTAACAGTAGGCGTAGTGACTAAGCCATTTCAGTTTGAGGGATTTAAGCGTATGGAGCAGGCCCAAATAGGGATCGAGACACTCCAGGACGTTGTAGATACACTTATAGTTATACCGAATCAGAATTTGTTTCGAATCGCCAATGAGAAAACAACATTCACTCAAGCTTTCGAACTAGCTGATGACGTATTATACCAAGGGGTTAAGGGCGTTACTGATCTTATGGTACGGCCAGGTTTGATTAACTTAGATTTTGCAGATGTTCGAGCAGTGATGGATGAAATGGGGAAAGCCATGATGGGTACTGGTGAAGCTAGTGGTGAAGATAGAGCCCAGCAAGCAGCTGAAAAGGCCATAGCGAATCCATTGCTTGATGAAATTTCACTCAAAGGTGCAAGGGGTGTGCTGATTAATGTCACCGGTGGGAATGACATGACTTTATTTGAGTTAGATGAGGCTGCTAATAGAATTAGAGACGAAGTAGAAGGGGATGCCAAAATTATGGTTGGAACGACCTTAGATCCTAATATGGATGGCTTACTGAGAGTGTCAGTAGTTGCTACAGGAATTGAGGCGAACATCCAAGAAGTAGAAACGACCTCTAATTTAATGATGAGTAACCGAAATTTACGCCCAGAAAATAACCGAATGTCTGCCCATGAAAACCGTTTCACTAGTGGACCAGGTCCAAGTAGAGTAGATCTTGGACAGGATCCAGTGGGATTAAATATGAGTCATAAGGCCCAAGATATTAAGAGCACTGGTATAGGAGAAAAGGTTTTGGCAACCCCTCTATCTAGTGAGAATCAGACTAAAAAAGAAGAAATAGCTAAGATTAACGTGAATGAGGGTGGAGGCATCCCAAACTTTGTAGGTGATACCATGCAAAGACTTCATGCTGCGGTTAAGAAAGAGCCTACCCCTGAATTATATAATAGAGATTCCGATGTCGAACACCAAAATATGTCTTCATCTAGTAAAGGTAAATTGAATAGCATCTTGCAGAGGATGACAGGCTTTCGTGAAAAAAAGCAAGAGCAACCTATAGATTCTAAAATATCACCATCAGTTAATAAGAGCGAGGCAATTGTACCTAATCAAAAAGTGGTAAGGGATTCAGAAGAATTGTCACTATCAACTGAACAGAAACGTAAAGAAGAGGTACCTGCCTTTCTGAGGCGACAGGCAAATTAATCTACTTAATTGGCGCATCTGTCGTGTATTATTTTGTTACAAACTGTGATTTGATAAAAAGTGTCAATAAGGTACACTGACGCTACTTTACAAGGAACAGTTTGAGGAAAATTTCTTTTGCAAACTACAGTTGAAAAATCTTTCAGCCACCTAGGTACTGGTGTTCATCTCGGCAGGCCAGTCCGGATAACTGTTAAGCCTGCTGAAAGGGGTCATGGATTAGTTTTTAAGCGCACTGATGTAGAAGATAATAAATCTTTAATTCCAGCTAGTTATGAATATCTAATTAAAGGGGAATTGTGTACGTCAATTGCAAACACTTACGGTGTCAGGGTAATGACAGTCGAGCATCTTTTGGCTGCTTTTTCCGGAGTTGGTGTGACAAATGCATTGATAGAAATTGATAATGAGGAAGTCCCAATTCTTGATGGTTCATCAGATAGATTTGTCAAGTCTATCATTAATGCGGGGGTTTATGAGCAGGATCAATCGTTGATGATTTGCAAGGTTACCGATATAGTAGAGGTTCAGGATGGTGCTTCGTGGGCCAGATTTGAACCTGCTGATGAGCTTAAATTAACTGTAACAATCAATTATCCGGAAACCCTTATTGGAAAGCAGAGTTTATCTTTATCGATGTCTAATGGGGCGTTTATGAAGGAGCTTAGCAACTGTAGGACCTTTTGTTTAAGAGATGATGTACAAAATATGATCGCAAAAGGATTGGCACTGGGGGGCAGCTTAGAAAATGCAATAGTGATAGACAAATTTAGAGTCCTGAATTCGGAAGGCTTACGTAGAAATGATGAGTTTGTTCGTCACAAGATGTTAGATGCCTTAGGTGATTTGACTTTATCTGGTAACCCCATATTTGGGCATTTCACTTCATTTTGTGGAGGACATAGGTTAAATAGCAAATTGATTGGAGAGCTTCTATCAAGTAAACAGTTCCACAAATTCTGCCATTTAAATAATAGTGAGGCCCACAAGCTTCTTGGATTCAAATATAAGTCAAGTAGCCTGGATTATAAAGCAGTCAGTTAAATAATCCTTGGTTGAATTTTTCTTAGTGTGTTATCTAAGGGCAGGTTAATTTATTTTTCACTAATTTTGTAGAGATTATTAATATGAGGATCATTAGGTTTCTAACTGGTTACTTTTTCATAGGGTCGCTCAGTTGTTTGTTACTTACTTGTACAAAACTTGCCAGTGATTTTGATGAAAAATCCTCTATTACTGAAATTCTTGCCGGTGCAAGTGAGGCGTATGAGAAAGGGGATTTTTCAAGGTCAGCAGAGATTTTTCTCAAAGTTGAAGAGTATTTTCCATATTCAGACGAATCTAGAATGGCACTTGTTAAGGCAATAGAAGCTTATCATAAAGGAGCAAAATTTCTTGAGCTGAGATCTGTTTCAAAAAAGTTTATAGAATTGTATCCTGAATCGGAGAATGCTCCTTATGCGAAATACATGGTCGGTATGAGTTACTTTGAGCAGATCATTGATGTAGAGAGAGATCAGGGAGCAACCAGAGATTCAATGAGAGAATTTTTTGAGTTGAACACACTTTATCCAAATAGCAAATATCAGGAGCTGGCAAAAAAGAATATAAAAATTGCACAAAATCAATTGGCAGGCCAAGAAATGTTGGTTGGTAGATATTATCTGAAAAAGGGAAATCCTCTTTCTGCTTTGAAGAGATTTCAAGCAGTCATGCATGATCACAAAAATACACCTTTTTACCCTGAATCTCTTTATAGAGCAGTGGAAACTTACCTAATGATGGGTGTTGATCGCCAAGCATTAGATACTTATAATTTGTTAAGAAAAAAATTTCCTGATAGTAAGTGGACGTCATTAGCCTCTATTCAAATTAAGGAAAGTCGTTTAAAGGACAAATAGCTATGCTTACGTCATTAAGCATCAGAAACATGCTGTTGGTGGAAGAAGCAGAAATATATTTTTCATCAGGCTTAAATGTTTTTACCGGTGAGACTGGTGCTGGAAAATCAATTATCTTGGACTGTTTAAGCTTTGTTCTTGGGAATAAATCTAGAAAACGCTTTGTTAGAACATTATGCGATAGGGGAGAAGTTATAGCGGAATTTAAAGTAAAGAAAACTAGTGAGGTAAGAAAATTAGTTGAAGGGTTGTCAATAATATGGACAGATAATCTAGTCATAAGGCGAGTTGAGTTTTCAGATGGTAAAAGGAAGACATATGTGAATGATACCAATTGCACCTTAGATACCATCCAGAAACTGGGTGCTAAATTAGTCGAATTTGTGGATCAAAAAGATGGTTCCCAGATTTTAAAGAAAAGCAATCACATTACCTTATTAGATGATTTTTCAGGACATCAAAATGAGGTTAAGAATTTGGGCAAGGCTTGGGATGATTTGAAGAAGACACAACAAGAAATAACCAAAGTGGAAAGTAGAAAGGATTCACAGGGAAAAGAACTAGAGTTTGTTAAACAATCTTTGTCAGCGATAAGTATATTAAATCCTCAGCCAGGAGAATTAGAAGAGTTGGAGATTATACGCGCTTCTCTAAGGTCCTCTAGTAAGATCGAAGAAAATCTCAAGGAGGCAGCCGATTTGATTTCAGGTCAACAAGTGAGACATGAATTTGTTTCAGCTCTTAACAAATTGGAGAAGGCTCATGATCTTGTATCTGATCAGTTGCTTGTTGAGACAATCAGTGCTTTAGAAGGTATAATTCATGAACTAGATGAAATTGAAAAGAACATTCCCAACATTATTGAAAAGAGAAATTCGGGGGGGATGACTTTGGAAGAAGTGGAGGACAGGCTCTTCAATTTTAGAAACATTGCAAGAAAACACGGAATTAATCCAGAGAATCTAATGGTTCTGAATCAGGAAATGGAAGCTAGCTTAATAGAATATGACAACACAGAGAAGCATTTAGTTGCATTGATGAGCACTCTAGTATCTTTGGAAAAAGCATATCAAGCGAGTGCTGAGAAAATTTCAGAGAAAAGGAAGAGGGAAGGGAAAAACTTAGACATGATGATGAGCCAAGAGCTAATTCCCCTAAAGATGGAAGGTATCGAATTCAGGACCTTGTTGGAAAGACGGAGAGAACAGGGTTTTAATGGCTGTGATACTGTTGCTTTTCAGATTTGCAATCATGGTATGCCTGCAAAAGATATGGAAAAAATAGCATCAGGTGGTGAATTATCAAGACTTCTCCTTGCCTTGAAGGTTTGTTTAGTAGCTAATACAAGTGGTACATCCTTGATTTTTGATGAAATTGATAGAGGAATTGGCGGTGCCACTGCGGAAGCTGTCGGTAATCGTTTGGCATCATTAGCTGAAAGAGATCAAATATTGTTAGTCACCCATTCACCTCAGGTTGCGTCCAAGGCTCATAAGCACTGGAGTGTCAGAAAGATAGCTGAGAAAACAAATCCCCCCGTTACCTTGTTGAATGAGCTTAGCCAGGACGCTAAGGTGGCCGAGTTAGCTAGAATGATTTCTGGCGAAGTGGTGTCTAAGGAAGCTCTTGCAGCTGCACACAGATTAATGAACTAAATAGGGGTCTTAGTTGATTTTAGACTCATAATCTTCACACAATCTGGCACTAATGTAATGGTTGCCATTTCCAATGAGCTTATCTTCTTGGTAAGTTTTCAATATGGGTTTTATAATTTTACATATTCTTTTATTTGATTTAAATAGCTCTAGCATGTATTGTAAGTCCTTTATGGTATTATCAATCGTGAAGGCGTAACTATCATATTCCTCTTTTATTGCCTTGGGTGCTATTCTATCTAAGGATTTTGATGATCCTGACCCCAATGAAGTCAGGTTATAAAATTTTCCCCAGTCAATACCTAGATTTTTTGCCGCCTTTAGAGATTCAATGGCTAAGCTAGCAGTACCTAGTGCTAGGAAATTTGATATTAGTTTGGCCTTTGTTCCCATACCTAAAGATCCAATCCTTTCAATTCTTTCACAGCAAGGTAATAATATATTTTTGGTAACTATATAATCTTCATGACTTCCGCCTATCATTGCACCCAACTTCCCATCAACAGACTGCTGGTATCCTCCTGTGATAGGGCACTCGACATATCTCAAGTTTTTACTTTTTGCTAGAGATCCTATTTCAAAAACAGTACTTAAATTATTGGTGGTGCAGTCAATTATGATGCTATGAACTGTAAGGTTTTCAACTAATTGATAAAACACTTGCTTAACAATTTTTGAGTTAGGTAGGCACAGTAATATGATTTCACATTTTTCCGCTAAGGATTTGATGTCTAGTACTTCTCTGGCGCCTTTGCTCTTGACTCGTTCTATAGGTGCGGAGTTCTTGTGCTTAACTACAAAGACCTTTCTACCAGAAGAAAGAATATTCGAAACCATGCCTTCGCCCATTATCCCTACCCCAATGAAGCCTAGTGCTTTTGCTTTCATGTGCTATACCTTTTCAGTTTTAGTGAAGAAAAAAATGATTTTTCTTCACTAATTGGACTGAATTACCTTCCCAGGATTCAGGATTTGATTGGGATCCAGCGTTCTTTTAATGTCCTTCATAACTTCCCATCCATCACCATGTTCATCTTGCATATATCTCAGTTTACCCATTCCTATACCATGCTCGCCAGTTACAGTGCCTTCAAGCTGTAAACATCTCTTACACATTTTATGAATTATACTCTGAGCAATTTTTTTGTCTTCTTGACTATTATCTCTTATTAGAAGCGTAGCATGGAAATTCCCGTCCCCAACATGACCCCATATGGGTCCCGGAATACCACTCTTTCTTATGTCCTTTGTCGTTTCATCAATCAAACCAGCAAGTTTTGAAATTGGAACGCAAGCATCGGTAGCTATAGCTTTATATCCTGGATATTGTGCCTTAACAGCATAAAATGCATGGTGACGCGCTTTCCACAGTTTTGTCCTTTCTTCTGACTTAGTTGACCACTTAAAGTTTGAACCGGATAGAGAAGCAGCTATCTCTGCAACTATTTCGGACTGCTCTCTTACAGAAGTTTCAGAACCATGAAACTCCAAGAATAGATGAGGTAATTCTGACATATTTTCCTGGAAATATTTGTTGCATGCCTGGATAGTTTCAGCATCTACCAATTCCATTCTGGCCATTGGTATGGCCAGCTGAATTGTTTGAATTACGGTTTGGACCGCATCATCTACAGTAGGAAATGCGCAGATGGCAGCAGCTATAGCTTCAGGGCGTCCTTGTAATTTCAGTGTTAGTTCTGTCATTATTCCTAAGGTGCCTTCAGAGCCAACCATCAACTTGGTTAAATCATATCCTGCAGAAGATTTTCGGGACCTACTTCCAGTTCTAATTATCTTACCATTTGCAAGCACTACTTCTAATCCAAGAACATTTTCTCGCATCGTTCCGTATCTGACAGCAGTGGTACCAGATGCTCGAGTGGCGGCCATTCCACCCAAGGAAGCATTTGCGCCAGGATCAACAGGGAAAAATAAACCTAGTGATCTTAATTCGTTGTTTAGCTGCTCTCTAGTGACCCCAGGTTGCACTATTACATCCATGTCTTCAGGGTTTATCTTAAGTACCTTATCCATTTGCATCATATCTAGACAAATTCCACCTCTTTTGGCTAAGGCATTTCCTTCCAAGGATGTCCCAGTACCCCAGGCCACGAGAGGACATTCTTCTTCATGACATATCCTTGTTACTGTGGAGACTTCTTGAGCGCTTTTTGCAAAAACCACTGCATCAGGTAACATTTCAGGGAAATAGGTTTCATTGGTCCCATGTTGTTTTCTAATGGTTCCTTGAATACTTATGCTATTTGGTAAAAGCTGATTTATTCTATGGATTGCATTTTCAATTGTCATCGTATCATAATAGTTTTAGTTTTTATCTCGACAGTTTGGCAATTTTTGTTGAAAAAGAAAAGAACTTATAGATAATTTGAAAGGAAAGGTTTTAATGGAGGCTTCTGATAATATCTCTGAATCTCCGGTTGAAGAAGTTTCAAATGATTGGATTGACTATAATGGTCATATGAATGTTGCCTATTATACCTTTGCTTTCGATCGGGCAATTGATTTTTTCTTGGAGACTAAATTAGGAATTGGACCTACGCATGTAAAGAATGAAAATCAAGGACCATATTCACTGCAAGCTAATTATCATTATCTTCAGGAGCTCAAATTGGGGGATAAATTTAACACAAAAATATTTATTATTGATGCAGATAAAAAACGAATTCACCTGGCTTTAGAAATGCTAAGTTTTTTAAATAGAGCTAAGGTTGCTATCTGTGAAACAGTACTCATCAATGTTGATCTCAATTGTCGTAAATCAACAGAATATCCTGAATGGGCTCAAAAGAAAATTTTTGAATATAAGAATGCTTGCCATGGATTAGCTCTGCCAAAAGAAATAGGAAAACCGATCACGCTGAAAAAGTAGGCTATTTTAGAGCGGGGAACAGACCTCAATGAGCCATTTCTGTATTTTTGGTTCAAGTTTGTCAGCCAATTTTTGTTTTACCTGGCTATGGTAATCGTTAAGCCACTTAATTTCATCTTTTGTCAAAAGATCTTCTAAAATTAGGCTTTTATCTATTGGGCATAAGGTGATAGTTTCAAAACTGAGCATTGGTCTCTTTGTCTCGAACTTGGTAGGAGTAGTCTTAACTAGAAGTAAGTTCTCAATTCTAATGCCATAATTATCTGATACATAATAACCTGGTTCATTAGAAATTAACATGCCCGGCTTAAGCTCAATTTCATTTCTTCGAGAAATTGCCTGTGGTCCTTCATGTACAGATAGAAAGGAGCCCACCCCGTGGCCTGTGCCATGCTCATAATCCAAACCTTCTTGCCAAAGGTAGTACCTTGCTACACTATCTAGATCCCTACCAGAAAGTCCTATGGGCCATTTTAATTTCGAGATAGCAATCATCCCTTTAAGTACTAGAGTGAAGTGTTTCTTTTTCCTTTTTTCATTTTTCCCAACTGAAATTGTTCGAGTAATATCTGTGGTTCCTTCCAAATATTGCCCGCCGCTGTCTATTAAGAGAATATCATTCCTCTTGAGAATTCTATTTGTTTTCTCACTCGCCCTATAGTGGATAATGGCACCGTTAGGCCCAGCTCCACATATGGTTTCAAAGGAAGGTCCTTGATAGCCTTCCCCCTTTCCTCTAAATTTTTCAAGTGATTCTATTATAGATATTTCATCTAAGCTTTTGGCGACATTTATGGAAAACCAATGCAGAAATTTTACCATTGCAATTCCATCTTTTTGGTGTGCTAGCCTCGTCCCAGTGATTTCACTAGCATTTTTTATAGCCTTCAAAGTAGAGCAGGGATCGGTACTGTCATGAATCAGGGTATTACGTTTTGTTAAGATTTTTTTGATAGCGAAGGAACAACTTTTGCTGTCAAGCCATACCGTTCCCTTCAATTTCCTCAATCTGGTAATCAAGCCCTTAGTCGGAAAGAACTTTATCTTCGGTTCTAGTTCATTGACTACGGGTGGGGGTATTTTTTTTAAGTTTAGATATACTTCAACTTCAGAATTTCTATTTTGTATTGCAAATGCTTTAACGATTGGGGTGTTAGGTATATCTTTACCTCTGATATTTAAAAGCCAGCAAATTGAGTCAGGAAGGGTGTAAATTACAAAATCAACACTGGAATCTTTCATAATTGAACTAACATTACTGATTTTTTCTTGGTGAGATACTCCGGCATATTTTGTGCTTAGCTTGTACACGAGACGAAAGTCTTCTTTTGGTTTATCCGTCCATATTTTGTCTATCAAATTTGATATTGGCTGTATTTTATGTGATCGTTTAAGTTCTTTCCTGAAGTCGCCAATTTCTCTAATTGTGTGGAGCCAAGGATCAAATGCCACAATGCCAGGTGTCAGTCTCAACCATTCGAAGATAACTTTTGTTTCAAATTCTAGCACAGTGATGTATTTACAATTCTTTTCATTTTCGGCTTGGATTGAATAGCGACCATCCACGAATAAGCCTACCTTTGTAAGTGTAACAATACATAAACCTGCTGAACCTGTGAAACCAGACAACCAAGTCAATCTGGCATCATTTTCTGAAATAAATTCTCCTTGATGACAGTCAGCTCGAGGAATTAGAAATGCGTCAATTTTTTCTTTTCGCATTAATTGCCTCAGCAAATTTATTTTTTTTATACCTGACATTTTGCAAGTAGCCTCAATAATTTTGGGGTTCATTTTTTATTTGACCCTGTGTTGATTCTTAATTTCCTAGCGCTTTGATCTTTTTTCTTTTTTGTCGAATAATCTTGCAAGCTGTTCCGTCATAGCTCCAGCAAGTTGTTCAATGTCAGTGATTGTAATTGCATTCTTATAATATCTGGTGACGTCATGACCTATTCCTATAGCTATCACTTCTATTAAGTCCCGGCGCTCAATCATTTCAATTACACTCTTCAAATGATTCTCCAAATAATTTGATGGGTTGACTGATAGTGTAGAGTCGTCAACTGGTGCTCCATCAGAGATGACCATAAGGATTTTTCGTGCTTCTTGTCTTCTTAGTAAACGCCTATGAGCCCATTCTAAGGCTTCTCCATCAATATTTTCCTTTAGTAAGCCCTCTTTCATCATCAATCCCAAATTGAGTCTTACGCGCCTTAATGGGACATCAGCTTGTTTATAAATTACGTGCCGCAAATCATTTAACCTGCCTGGATTATTGGGCCTATTATGGTTTAGCCAATCCTCCCTTGACTTACCTCCTTTCCAGGCCCTTGTGGTAAAACCTAGAATTTCACATTTTACCTGGCATCTTTCCAATGTTGAAGCAATTATCTCAGCGCAAATTGCAGCAATTGAAATAGGTCTTCCTCTCATTGAACCTGAGTTATCAATTAATAGTGTGACCAGAGTATCTTTGAATTCCGTGTTACTTTCTTGTTTATAGGTTAAAGGAGTAGTTGGATTTGTGATTATGCGTGTAAGTCTAGCGGCGTCTAGAAAACCTTCTTCTAGATCAAATTTCCAAGACCTATTTTGCTGTGCTTGTAAACGTCTTTGCAATTTATTAGCCAGCCTAGAAACTGCTCCTTTCACCTGATCCAACTGTTGTTCAAGATAAACTCTTAACCTGGAAAGTTCTTCTTCATCAGCAAGATTTTCTGCAAGAACCTCCTCATCATAGCTTGAGTTGAAAACTTGATAATTAGGATCTGCCTCTGAAAGGAATTGGGTTTGGGGTCTTTTGCTCTGATCACTATCCTCCTGAATTTCTTCATCGGAAGTGACTTCATTCATTTCTTCGTCTGAGGAAAGGTCATCTGCGGTAGAAGAATCGGAAGTTTGATCATCATTTTCTTCAGGTAAGGCAGTATCTTTCTCATTTTTTTCATTTGAGGACTCTGAAGTTTCGTCCTCATCCTCGTTGGTATTTTCGCTTTGATTTTCTGAGCTATCAGGATCATCACCCAATTGATCTCCGTATCCAAGATTTCTTATGATATTCCTACTGAGTCGAGCAAAATTTTCTTGATCATGTATGAGATGATTTATTTTGATGACGTTTTCACTATTTTCCTTTGCAATAAAATTTTCCCAGGCCTCAAGAGCCGTTTTTGCATTTTCAGGCAAATCACGATCATTGGTGATCTTTCTAATGAATAACCGCATTGCTCCAGCTAAAGGAAATTCTTCCGCTTCCGTACTATTTTCCATTTGCCTTTTGCTTTCGTGGTCAATTTTCAAATCTATATTCTTAGAAGCCCCGGGATATACTGTTGAGCCAGCTGCTTCACAACGAGCCCTTTCCATTTCATTAAATAAAGACAATGCAATGTCTCCACTGGGAGCATATTTTTTAGATATGCTGTCATCATGATACCTGAGATGCATAGCAATTGAATCTGCTTCACCGCGGGCTAAGGCCATTTCATTTCCAGAAATTTTACTTGATATTCTGGGCAATTGAACTTCGTTTTCACCTATCGTGGAACTGTCGCTATCAAACTTGATCTTTATGTCAGCGGTTCTAGATATAGCCCTTGTTGTTTCACTTAATGCCTTTTTAATCGGCTCAGCAATGTTTTCTTTTTTATTTAATGCCATTTTCAACATTTGTTGAACCACTTGACAAAATACTTTCCGGTAATTCTTTTTCAAAGCATCTTTGGAAAAACTCTGCCACGGTTGTTCTCTCTAATTCATCACACTTGTTTAAAAATGTTACTCTAAAAGAAAAGGCTAAGTCTTGGAAAATTTCTAAGTTTTGTGCCCAATTAATTACCGTCCGAGGAGACATTAATGTAGAGATATCTCCATTAATGAAAGAATTTCTGGTAAGCTCAGCTACCCCAATCATTCTCCTAACAACTATTTCTCCTTCATCATTTGCTAGAGAAGGAACTTTACTGATGATTATTTCTTTCTCTTGGTCAGAATCTAAGTAATTCAATGTTGAGACAATTGACCATCTATCCATTTGGCCTTGATTGATTTGTTGCGTTCCATGATATAGCCCGGTGGTATCACCCAATCCTACTGTATTAGATGTAGCAAACAACCTAAAGTTTTTATGCGGTGTCAAGATTTGATTTTGATCCAGTAAGGTAAGCTTACCATCAGTTTCTAGCACCCGTTGAATTACAAACATTACATCTGGTCGGCCAGCATCATATTCATCAAAAACTAGAGCACAAGAGTTTTGCAGGGCCCAAGGCAATATGCCTTGTTGAAACTCTGTCACCTGTTTACCATCTTGTAGTTTGATTACGTCTTTTCCAATCAAATCTATCCGGCTAATATGGCTATCTAGGTTTACTCTGACACATGGCCAATTCAATCTTGCCGCTACTTGCTCAATGTGAGTCGATTTCCCGGTTCCATGATATCCTTGTATTATTACTCTTCTATTGAATTGAAAACCTGCCAAGATAGCCAATGTAGTATCGTGCGCGAATTTATAGCTACTGTCTATTTCAGGAACACGATCAGATCGTTCTGCAAAACCTTTCACCAGTATATTACTTTTTATGTTGAATACTTTTTCTATATCTATTGATTGCGTTGGTTGAGGTTGACTCATTATTTCTTTCCTAAATCGTTAACATTATCGTCTTTCATAAAAGGTTTTTCTCTCTTCTAATCAAATTACCAGAGTCATTTGTGACAAATTTTTAGTGTTCATGACTCAAAACTTCGACTTACCTTCAATTGATCCCATGCCCATACTACTTCGGCCAATCTCTCTTCATCAGCTCTACTCCCAGAATTTCTATCTGGGTGCAAATCTTTCACTAGTTCTTTATATATTTTTCTTAACTCTGACTTAGTTATAGTGTCTGGGGTACCAAGAATTCCGAGTGCTTTCCTTTCACTTGCAGGCAACCTTTTCTTTGGTAAACGGGTTTGTGAAGGATCTAGCTTGGGGTTTGAGGAAAGCATGTCATTGGGATCATCAAGTCCGAGTCTTGCCCAAGCTCTTCCGTTTGGCTGGATATCATTTTTATCGTTTCTATCAACGAATGGTGAAGTTTCTCTCTCCCACACTCGATCGGCCCTAAACTGTTCCTCTAACTCTTCAGTAGAATGGTCTTCAAAAAAATTCCATTTTTGATTATAGTCCTTAACATGTCTCAGACAAAACCAATGAAATTCGTCAACATTCTTAGGAGATTTGGGAGCTCTATATTTGCCTGTATGCTCACATCCAGGAGCATCACAGACATGGGACGAGCTTTCAAAAGCTCCGCTGGAGCCGCGGTTCTTCGATCGTCTTTTCTTATCTGCAGAAACAGAAATGTCAAATTCTAAAGGAGTTCTTCTATTCATCCCTTACACCTATTATTATTTGATTCATATTTATAGAATAATGACTGAGCAATAAAGGCCAAATTGAACATTATGAAAAGTGAAACAAAATGCAAGTTAGATTGATCATACAGAACAAGTTAGAGAAAGTTTTTCAGCCTCATACATTAAATGTAATAGATGAAAGTTACAAGCACGTAGGTCACATTGGTTATAGACCTGAGGGTGAAACCCATTTCAGGGTAGAGATGAAAAGTGCAGCCTTTAAGGGCTTAAATAGACTAGAAATGCAGCGCCAGGTTTTCAAAGTGCTTAAAAATGAAATGAATAATCAGATACATGCTTTATCATTGCACTTGTCAGAGTAGTTAACTTTTAAGAGCAGGACCTAAATTAGGTATGTTTTCTTTTTCAGTTTGACTGACATTATCATCATTTGTACTCATATTCAGGTGTCCTGAATTTCTAAGTTTTCTAAACACAAGAAAAGATACAGTACTTTCCATAGCTGATTTTAAAAATGTTTTCTTTATAGGGATTTTAACATCCTTGACATCAAAAAATTCCCAACCCGATTTAGACTCCATTTCTATTACTCTTTGCATCATTTCAGCACTTCTAATACTTATTGATTTAGAATTAAGAAATTTTTTGCTAACTTCTGGTACTGGTTCGATTTTGTAGTGGTAGGCCAATTATTTTCCCTTCATAAATTTATCCCAAGCTTCTTTGCTACCAACTCGTTTGTAACTTTTGGATTTGCTTTTCCGTCACTGGCCTTCATTACTTGACCAACGAACCAACCCAAAATTTTTGGATTAGAAGCTACTCTTTCAACCTGGTGAGGATTTTCATTTATTATCTCATCAACCAATTTTTCTATATGACCTTGATCAGTGACTTGTTTCATTGAATGTTCTTTGATCAATTCTGATGGTGATCTTTTTGTGGTCCAGACAAGTTCGAAAAGTTCCTTTGCCATCTTTGAAGAAATTTCAGATTTAATTAGGTGAGACAAAATTTCTTTTAAATGAGCTGCAGATATAGGACTATTACCAATATTGAGGCCTTCTTTATTTAAACGACCAAATAATTCATTTATTATCCAGTTTGCTGTTAATTTTTCGTGACCATTTATGAGAACTTTTTCAAAAAAATCGGCACTTCCTTTATCCATTGTTAAAACTTCAGCGTCATATTCAGTTATTCCAAAATCCTCGATGAACCGGGTTTTTTTTTCATCTGGTAGTTCAGGCAATTTTTCTTGAATGCTATTCACCAATTCTTGATTGATTTTCAGAGCAGGCAGATCAGGACACGGGAAGTACCTATAATCATGGGCTTCCTCTTTTGAACGCATAGACTTAGTCTTTCCTGAATCTACATCATAAAGTCTTGTTTCTTGAATAACTTGGTTGCCATCTTCCAAAAGAGCTACTTGCCGCCTTGCCTCAAAGTCGATGGCTTGCTGGATGAATCGCATTGAGTTCATATTTTTTATCTCACACCTAGTTCCGAGATATGAGAAATCTTTTGTTTGGGAATAATTTTCATATGAGCCCTTATGGCACACAGATACATTGACATCAGCTCGCAACGAGCCTTCTTGCATATTACCATCGCAGGTGCCTAAATATTGCAGAATTTGTCTCAATTTTCTCAAATAGGCAGTGGCTTCATCGGCACTCCTAATATCAGGTCGTGAAACGATTTCCATCAAGCCAACACCAGTTCTATTTAAATCTATAAATGAAAGGTTGGGATCCATGTCGTGGATAGATTTACCGGCATCTTGCTCAATATGGATTCTTTCAATGCCAACTTTTCGCACAGATCCTTCTTCCATCTGAACCATGACTTCACCTTCACCCACTAAGGGATGGTAAAGTTGGCTAATCTGATACCCTTGAGGTAGATCAGGATAGAAGTAGTTTTTTCTGTCAAATTGTGAGAATAAGTTAATTTTTGCCTTAAGTCCTAAACCCGTTTTTATAGCTTGCTCTACACAAAAATTATTAAGAACTGGAAGCATTCCAGGCATGGCAGCGTCCACCAGACTAACATTTGTGTTTGGCTCGTTTCCAAAAACTGTTGAAGACTCGGAAAATAGTTTGGAATCAGATTTAATCTGAGCATGTACTTCCATACCAATTACAACTTCCCATGTTGATAGGGTGCCTTCTATGGTCTGCGGTTGAGGTTCTTTCTGTTGTTTATTTATCATAATTTAATATTCTAAATTTTATATCACACAATTAACTAATTAGCTGTTCTACTGTATTAGAGTTTTAATAATCTAGTGGTAATATCCAGGGTATCTTTAGATATATTATCGGAATAACGAATCTTTTTCAAAGAAGATTTCATAAGTTCCTTTCTTTTAGGTTCTAATCTGTCGATTGTCTCAAATGCGGTGCACAGGCGAGCGGCAACCTGCGGATTCACTGGATCAATCTTTTTTACCCAGGAAGCAATTATTTTGTAACCATTCCCATCTTTTGAATGAAAACATCTGGAATTATTAAGTGCAAAGGCCCCAATTAGACTTCGAAACCTATTAGGATTTTTCCATCCGAAATCGGGATGCAGACTTAAGGTTTCTATAACTTTAAAGATTTTGTTAGCTGGAGTGTGAATCGCCTGAATTGAAAACCATTTGTCGATCAATAGCGGGTTATGCTTCCAGCTTTTGTAAAAACTAGGCAGAGCGTGAACTGAATTATCGGTTTTTACTAATAGTTTCAGTGAATGCAGAATCTCAGTCATATTCTGAGCAGTATCAAAGCACAACTGACTTTTTCTAGCAGTCTTATCTAAGGTTGTAATAAATTCTAAATATCGAGTTCTAAGGTGTCTTCTACCAGAATTCA
This sequence comes from Paracoccaceae bacterium, assembly GCA_029243395.1. Classification (GTDB taxonomy): domain Bacteria; phylum Pseudomonadota; class Alphaproteobacteria; order Rhodobacterales; family Rhodobacteraceae; genus CACIIZ01. The sequence goes on from JAQWSE010000007.1 coordinate 312,010, forward strand.
GATGGTCAAAATTCGAGTCGTCAGAGATTATCGCATCATATAAATCATTAAGGTCTTCTTCCAATAATTCTGCGATATTTTGATCTAGCTTTTCTTTAGCAAGATGAATTTTCTCTGGATCAACAAATTGCTCATGCTTAAGCATGTGCACAGTTAATTCTTCATGAGATGGTAGCGTTAGTAATTTAGACAAAAAAGCAGGATTTTTATTGTTTCTTTCAATCAAGTAGTGCAGAATATTTGGGATTTCTATCGAAGGTTGTTCCTGTTTAATGAGAGTTTCTAGGAGTTCAAGGTAAATTTTCTGAGTAGCTTCCCAAATGCAAAAAGCATTTGAATCACTTCCCATTATGGTTAAGTAGTCATCTGAGGTGCGTTCTTGTTTGAGAATTACAGGAGCAGAAAAATCACCCAGCATCACTGGAATAGGCCTCTCTTCAAAACCTGAAAACATGAAATTTTGTGTTTTCTTTGTTAAAACCATTAAATTATCATCAGTTAAGCTATTTCCTTCTTTACTAATGAAGGACAATTTTATTGGAATAACCATTGGTTTACCTTCAGTATCATCAGTTTGGGAGGGTATTTCTTGTGTTAGCTTTATGGTATAAGTGCCAGAGCGAAAATTTTCTTCTGATATGACTGTGGGTGTGCCGGATTGCTCATACCAAAGGGAAAACTGTTTTAAGTCTCTACCAGTACTATCCTCAAATACTTTTATCCAATGTTCGATTGTACTGGCTTCCCCGTCATGCCTGTCAAAATACAGATTGACAGCTTTTTTATATGCTTCTTCCCCCACAATAGAGTTAAGCATTCTTATTATCTCAGCTCCTTTCTCATAAACAGTTGCTGTATAAAAATTATTAATTTCAATATATTTGCTAGGCCTAACTGCATGCCTCAAAGGCCCTGCATCTTCTCTAAATTGCCTATTTTTCAATTGAATTACATCTTCTATTCTGACAACGTCTTTGTTCTGCATATCTGCAGAGAATTGTTGGTCTCTAAAAACGGTTAGTCCCTCCTTTAAACAGAGCTGGAACCAATCCCGACAGGTTATTCTATTTCCAGTCCAGTTATGGAAGTATTCATGGGCGATAATCCTTTCAATCATTTCAAAGTCTGTGTCGGTAGCAGTTCTTTCATCTGCCAGGATGTATTTAGAGTTGAAGATATTTAGTCCCTTATTTTCCATTGCCCCCATATTAAAGTCACTTATGGCTACAATCATAAAACGGTCTAGGTCATATTCTCTTTGATATTGTTGCTCATCCCAAGCCATACTACGTTTTAGGGATTTCATAGCGTGAGCACACTTTACTTCATCACCTGGCTCAACATAGATTTGTAACAGAACTCTATTTCCTGACATTGTCACAAACTCATCTTCCACTACTTTCAAATTTCCACACACCAATGCAAAAAGATACGAGGGCTTTGGCCAAGGATCTTCCCACTCAGCCCAACCCGTACCCTTTCCTTTTAGATTACCATTAGAAAGCAAATAATCGTGATTACCCTCAATTCTTACCTTATATTTAGCTAATACGTCTGGTCTATCGAGATAATAGGTGATTTTGCGAAATCCTTCTGGTTCGCATTGAGTGCAATAAATTCCATTAGAGAGATAAAGGCCTTCAAGTTCTGTATTGTCCTGGGGATTTATTTCCGTATGACATTCAAACTCAAAAACATCACGCTGGATTGATTTATTGGATATTTCAAGTTGATCAATGGACAATTTGAATTCGTGTTTGTCTAATTTCTTGCCATCAATTGCTAAGTACAATAATTTCAGGCCGTTTCCCTGTAAAACAAGGGGCGGTTTGGAATGGGAAGATACCCTGTTTTTTAAGTTAAGTCTAAGTCGTGATTTGACTACTGTAGCCTTGGGAATTAATTTGAAAGAGAGATGCACCTCGTCAATGGTGTAATCTGGTTCTTTGTATTTCGAAAGTAAAATTTCTTGAGGTTGCATTTGCTATCCTTTGAACACCACTCTCTTTTTATTAACTATGATAAATTTACAAGTCCTTTTTTTAGCGCTAGATTGGTCTGAGTTCCTGTTAAGGGAGTTTTTGATACTATCAACATATTTTGGAGCTAGCTTTTAAGCTATCTTAATAGCATGAAAACAAAATTTAAAGATTACTGGCATTATAATGAGGAAATTTATATCCATGAGGAGTTTGTAAGATTTGTCGAGGATGATTTAGCACCCCAAGCACAAATTTCCAAGAAAACATTTTGGGATGGTCTTAAGCGGTTGGCTATTAAATTTTCAAAGGAAAATGAACGAATTCTTTTACGGAGGAAGGAACTACAGAATCAGATAAACACTTGGTACTTCAATAATAGAAGCAGTATTAGAGATATTCAAAAGTATAAGAAATTTTTGAAGAATATAGGCTATCTTATCGATCAGGGAGCAGACTTTAGGATAGATACTACCAATATAGATGATGAAATAAGTAAGAAACCAGCACCTCAACTCGTTGTTCCTGTTGATAATGCAAGATTTGCGATCAATGCTGCTAATGCACGATGGGGGAGTTTATATGATGCGCTTTATAGTACGGACGTTATTGGTTCAGTAGCTCAGAACACTGATTTTGACCATGAGAGAGCTAATCAGGTAATCAGTTGGACAAAGTCTCTATTAGATGAAGTATTGCCAATAAGATCCCATAGTTGGTCAGATTTGACAGCTATCAAGATAGAGAACCATGAGCTACACCTATACGATAATTTAGGTGAAGTTTTTTTAGAATCTAAAGATCTGTATCAGGGATACAACTTAAATGAGCAACTATTAGAGATATTATTTTATCATAATAATTTGGGTATCATACTTGCAGTCAATAAGTCATCAAAAATTGGCAAATTAGATCAATTGGGCATATCAGATGTCATATTTGAGTCTGCTGTGACGACGATAATGGATTTAGAAGATAGCGTAGCCACGGTGGGTGTAAATGAGAAACTTGTAGCATACAAGAATTGGTTAACACTGATGACTGGTGAAATTACTAGTAGTTTCAAAAAAAATGGTAAAAATTTTACCAGGTCTTTAAAAATGGATCGCTTTTTTATCTCTCCAATGGGCAAATCTTTTGAAGTTAGAAATAGGTCATTAATGTTCGTCAGAAATGTTGGACATCATATTATGACACCAATCGTAAAATTAAATGATGGATCTGAGATCGGGGAGGGATTATTGGATGCCCTAGTAACCACGGCGTGTTCACTTGCTGATCTACGCAAAAAAGGAGGTATTAAGAACTCTTTGAGAGGTTCAATCTATGTAGTAAAACCCAAGATGCATGGTCCGGACGAAGTCACTTTTACGAATGACATTTTTAAGGAAGTGGAAGACATATTAAATATTCCAAGAAATACAGTGAAAATAGGTTTGATGGACGAAGAAAGAAGAACTTCGCTTAATCTTGAAGAGTGTATTAGGAGAATAAAAAGTAGGGTGGTATTTATCAATACGGGCTTTCTAGATCGGACAGGTGATGAGATCTTTACTTCAACACTTGTAGGTCCAATGATTGAAAGAAATGAAATGAAGTCGGCAGACTGGTTGCAGGCTTATGAAAAGAATAATGTAGATGTGGGATTGAAATGCGGGCTCATTGGTAGGGCTCAAATAGGAAAAGGAATGTGGGCGGCAACAGAGCAAATGTCTAACATGTTTGCTCAGAAGATAGGTCATGTTCATTCCGGGGCTAGCTGTTCTTGGGTTCCTAGTCCAGTTGCTGCCACCGTACATGCTGTTCACTATCACCGCGCTGATGTCAGGCAAATACAAAAGAAAATTGCACAAAGCCCTGAATCGACGGAGATCCACAAAAATCAACTCTTGAAGATTCCAGCATTGTGGGGAAAGAATTTATCCAAAGAAGAAATTTTAGGTGAATTAGAAAACAATGCACAGGGAATCTTAGGTTATGTAGTTCGTTGGATTAACCAAGGTGTTGGATGTTCAAAAGTATTAGATATCTACGATGTTTATCTTATGGAAGATCGTGCTACTTGTCGCATAGCTTCACAGTATTTAGCGAACTGGTTTCATCATGGTTTGATTTCAAGGCAAGAAATCCTGGATGCATTTGAAAAGATGGCTTTGAAAGTTGATAAGCAAAATGCAGGTGCTATGGGCTATAATAAACTTTCAACGAACCCTCGACCCCCCGCCTTTTTAGCAGCTTTGGAATTGGTATTTGAAGGTCAGAATCAATCTTGCGGTTATATTGAAGAAACGATGTTTAAATATAGGAGACAGATTTTGTCAGGGATTATTGAAAGTTGAAAATGAGATGATTTACGGAGAATGGAACTAGAAATGTCTAAACCTATTGTGGGAATTATAGGTAATAGTTATTTAATTGACGAAAAATATCCAGCTCAAGGATCAGGAGTGATGAACGTAGAAGCCATTGCTGAAGTTGCACAAGCAATACCTGTTATAATACCAAGTTTACCAAGATGTTTTTCAACTAGGGAATTAATGTCGTCCTTTGATGGTTTCTTGTTTACTGGTGGGAGACCTAATATTCACCCTTCATATTACGGGTGTGAACCAACAGAGGCCCATGGCTCTTTTGACAAAAATAGGGATGAAGTAGTGCTACCTTTGATACAAGCTTGTGAGAAACAGGGTAAGCCTATTCTTGGGATTTGTAGGGGTTTTCAAGAATTTAATGTGGCTTTTGGTGGAACATTACATCCCGAAATAAGAGAGCTGCATGGCCGAATAAATCATAGGATGCCACCAGAAGGTACACTTGAGGAACAATTTGCGCACCGTCATGAAGTTCAAATCATAGAAGGTAGCGAATTTGAAAGAATTTTTGGTTCAAGAAAAATTTTGGTGAACTCACTCCACGGTCAGGGGATAGATAGGGCTGGGGATAGAGTTCTCATTGAGGGTTTTGCCATCGATGGTACTCCAGAAGCACTTCTAATTAGAGGTTCTATTGGATTTTGTTTGGCGGTTCAATGGCATCCAGAATGGAATGCTTCTTCAGATAGAGTATCAAAACCATTGTTTGAAGAATTTGGTACTGCACTCAGATTACCACCTAATTGATGCTGGTAAGAATTGATATGAATTACCTGATGGTATCACATGGCCAACTCCAGGAAATGGAAAGTGAAAACCAAGTAGTGCCATCTTTTCATTAGTGATTAAGGAAAGAACTTTTTTTCTAGATTTTATAGCCTTGATTGGGTCCATATCATTTTCTGGTTTCCAACTTGGAAACAGCAAGCTCGTGTTTGGGTGAAGCAAGGCATCCCCACAAATTAGAAGGTTAGCCCCCTCACTTTGAACTAATAGGCTGCTATGGCCAGGGGTATGGCCAGAGGTATCTACCATATGAACCCCTGGAATAATTTCTTTTTCTTCATTGAACAAAGTGACTTCAGAAAGGGCAGTAAGAGAATTCACAGCATTTAGAACTGTTTGCTGAAATATGTCTTCAACCTCATTTACACGGTTTTTTTTCGTCCACCATTCGTATTCATTTTGGGACATAATATATTTAGCATCAGGAAAAATAACCTCATCAAAGTCATCTCGTATGCCTAAGATATGGTCTGGGTGGGCATGTGTTAAAAAAACATGTGTAATAGTATCTGGATCGATACCTGCTAAGTCGAGATTATCGAATAATTTTCCTGTGTCACCAATAAAACGCGAACCACTGCCAACGTCAACTAAAAGCCTATTTTCTTCGACGTCTATCACCGCTAGGTTGGTTTCTCGATAAATGTGATCATTCGGCATATGGTATCTTTGTAGATGTTTTTTAATCTCCGTCTCTGAAGCATTAATAGTTATAGATGAAATAGGCGTAGTGAACGATCCATCTGAAACTACAGTGACGTTTATTTTCCCCACGGAAAATTTAAAGAAATTTTGCAAATGGTTATTTGATTGGCCTGTTATATTAGCAAACGCTGGTGAAACAGTTGCATATAGTCCACTTGTATATAGATAGTTTAATATTACTCGACGGGAAAGTATCATCTAATTAGAATCATTTTTTTATTCATTTATGAATATAGTTTGTCAGGTGATGATGTCTAACATTATTTAATTTTGCAATATTAACCAGGTTGAGCTTTAATAGTATGCTTTCAAATAGACTTCTTTCTGTAGCACCGATGATGGAGCGAACTGACAGACATTGTCGGTACTTTTTTCGATTATTAACAAAAGAAACACTTTTATATTCTGAAATGATTTATGCGGATGCAATAATAAGGGGAGATAGGAAAAAATTGCTAGATTTTTCAAATTTAGAGCATCCTATTGCTTTACAGATTGGTGGAAATGATCCAAGTGTTTTAGCTGAAGCAACCAAAATAGGAGTAGATTGGGGCTATGATGAAATAAATTTGAATGTAGGATGTCCTTCTTCTAGAGTTAGATCCGGGAAATTTGGGGCATGCCTAATGAAAGAGCATGAATTGGTAGCTAAATGTGTAGAATCAATGACCAAACATGCAGTAAAAACTCCGGTTACAATAAAATGCCGTATAGGAGTTGATGATCAAGATGCCGAAATAGCACTACCCGACTTCATCCAGGCAGTATCACAAGCTGGGGTAAATATTTTTGTAATTCATGCAAGGAAAGCAATATTAAATGGGTTGAGTCCAAAGGAAAATAGGAAGATTCCACCAATAGATTATGACGTGGTAGCTAAAGTTCGAGATCGATTCCCCAATCTACAAATTTGCATTAATGGAGAGATAAAGGAATTAGAAACAGTTTTAAGGTTCATTAAACAAGGTTTCGCTGGATGTATGATCGGGCGTCAGGCTTACAAAAACCCAAAAGTACTTCTTAGTGCAGATGAAAAGATTTTCAGATCTGTTAAGTGCCAAGAGAAAAAATCTGAGGGAATAAGGATACAGGAAGCTTTAATAAAGATGGTAGAATATGTGGATTGGCATCAGTCGGCTGGAGGTAAAGCTTCAAGTGTTTTAAGACATTTGATTAACTCCGTTTCAGGTATGCCTGGTGCTAAAGTCTTTAGGTCCATGATTTCAGAGGGAATGACCTGTCCGGGATCAGGACCAGAATTATTAAGTAGAGCTATGAAGCATATAAATTTCACGGAAGAAGTAGAAAAATATTTAGATCATCAACATGACGCTAATTTGGAAAAATTTTGTTGAAAACGGATGGTGTTTTTTAGATAATCACATCGAAAATTGCCGATGGATTAAAGCAGCCAAAGCCAATATTCGTAATAAATTTCGGCAAAAAGAATATAGAGATAGTGACTTTAGGTCTGGAGCTACGTGGTTTGCAGGAATAAATTTTCTAGATAATGGAATTGGAGGCGATGTTGACGGCATATCATTCAGTTCAGTGCTTTGGTCTCAGATTTCTGGAAATTTTGGTGTTAACATTAAATACTGGGATGCTGCTCAGGTGTCGATATGTTGGCAAGGTTATCCAGGAAAAGATCCATCAGAATCAGAAAAGTCATTCAAATATCGCTTAAAAAAATATTCTTCACATGTAGACGGTTTGATCCCGATAGGTCCATCAAAGAGGAGATTTGCTAAAGAATTCCATGCCTTCATTCTTGGTATACCCATAACTAATAACAGAGTTGATTCCGCGCCTTTGATGATCTGGGAAGGCTCCCACAAAATATTTAGAAACATGTTTAGTAAAGCATTTGCTGGTTTGTCAGAAAATGAGGTAAGCAATTTGGACGTCACAGAGATTTATCAGAAATATAGGAGGAAAGTTTTTACAACCTGCCCTGTCAAAAAAGTGTTTTCTCATAATAATCAACCGTATATTCTTGATAGACATTTATTACATGGGATGGGACCTTGGAGTGCAGCTATCGATGATTCTTTATTACAACATCGGAATAATTTATTTCGTATCAATCCCATGTCTGGCCGAATTGTGATTTACTTCAGGCCTGCTTACAAGAATCCGTTAGATTGGATAACTCAGAATTAATCTGTTTAGTACCCTGTCGATATGCTTAATTCGATCCAAGAAGGCTAATTTTTTAGCCTATCTAGGCAACCTTGCAGAATATAGCACGCTGCCACTTTGTCGATAACTTTAGAACGTGACTTTCTGGAAATATCTGAGGCGATGAGAACTCTCTCTGCAGCTACAGTGGATAATCTTTCATCCCATAAATAGACGGGAAGGTTCATTTTAGGGGAAAGTTTTATTGCAAAGGCCCTAGTTGACTGGCAGCGAGGTCCTTCGGTGCCGTTCATATTAATTGGCAGTCCTAGAACTATTCCGCTAAAAGAATAGGAAGAATTAATTCTTAAGATTTCATCGAGGTCATCAACAAACTTCTTCCTCTTGATCGTGCATAGAGATGTGGCGATAGTTCTAGTAGGGTCTGAAATCGCTACTCCTATGGATTTTGTTCCTAGATCCAACCCTAGAAGAGGACAATTTGGATTCAAAGATTCCATAAAAATCTCGATATTTTCTGCTATAAAACTATTCATAATATGACCTGGATTCTATTTTTTTCAGGGGCTTATCGTTTGAAATTTTTTTTAAAATATCCGGTTGCTCTTTAAAGTAACGTTTTGCTTTTTTTAAAATTTCAAAAGCTTGTTCATGTTTTCCCAAAACTTGATAGGATCTTATTAGTTTAAGCCATTCTTCATAAGTACCCCCCTCAGCTTTAAGTCGTTCACTTAAGGTAAAGACCATTTCATTAATCATCTCTACCGTGTCCTGATCCATTTCTTCCCCCATGTAATTCTCGGATGTTTTAGTGTTTTCACTTAATTTTTTTTCTATTCTTTGTATGTCTTGTTTTATTAATTGGTTCCAGGGAGCATCCTCAGGACCTTCTCTTAAGAGCTCTTTCCAGATTGTGTAACCTTCATTCAATTCGTTGTTTTGCAGTTTTAACAAACCATAATAATATCTAGATTTTTGATTTGAACGATCAATATGGAGGGATTTTTTTATATTTTCTTCAGCTTCTACGGACACGTAACCATTTGTTGCTCCAATCATTAATTCAGCTAATTTTCCGTAATCTTCTGCGATCACTGTGGACTTGATAGTTTCAATTACATGCATTTGACTTTGATAAGAAGTTTTGTAGTCACCTAATCTTGCGGCGTTATCAATTAGTAGGTTGTAGCCTTTGAGATCTTTTGGTCTATCCCTTAAGATGATTTCAAGTCGGTCAACCAATATTTTTAGCTGTTGGGTTTCACTGTTTTGCTGAGTAAGAGATTCATTATTTAAAGTCTTTGATAAAAGTAATTCGGCTTGTTGCTGATTTAATCGACTTGCAAAGTTGGTCTCTTTTTTGAGATTCCTAGTTTTCTGAGGGTGATCTTCAAAACCATAATACCCTATTTTCAGATAAATAATACTCGTACATATGATAAGAAAAGGTAGTCCCAAGTATAGAAAAATATTGTTTAATAGAGCAGGTGCTTTTTCTGTTTTTCTGCTTTTATTTTTTTCATATCTAATTTCTTTAAGAATGCGCTTATCAATTTCAAGCCTAGCTGTATTCAATTCTTCTTCGCTAATGAGGTTGTTCTTGGATTCATTTATTATTTCATCTAATTGATCCTTTAGCTCATTCACATATTCATTCCTACTACCAACCGAAGCATCTTTGTAGAAATATAATTTTTTTGCAATAATCAGAATAATGAAAGCAAAAAATAGAATTGTGAAAATAAAGAAAAAAGGCATAAGTAATTGACTAGGTGGTTCATGAGGATGTGAGATGCCGTAAAATATATACTCAAACTCGCTTCTTCAAGCATTATCTTGCCAGTTTGACAAGTTTATGGGTTTGACTACTTTCTGAAACATAGTTGTCTTTATCAATATCTTTATGTAGGAAAGGACAAAAGGTCACAATTTTCTAAGGTTGGTATGAAGAAATATTCGGCATTTGCTTTGGTAAAAGAAGCCTTCAACAACCATTTGGGTTGGGGAAGGGCTTGGCGGCATGCACAACCAAAAAAGAGATATAAGGTAATTATAGTTGGGGCAGGTGGACATGGTCTTGCCACGGCCTATTATTTGGGAAAAAACTTTGGAATAAGGGATGTTGCAGTTATTGAAAAAGGTTGGTTAGGAGGAGGCAATACTGGGAGAAATACTACTATTATAAGGTCAAATTATTTACAAGAAGAGTCTGCCGCAATTTATGAAAAATCTAGATCACTCTATGAAACGTTATCTCAAGAGCTGAATTATAATATTATGTTTAGTCCGAGAGGGGTAATGATGCTTTGTCAAACGGAACATGAATTGCGAGCAATGAAAAGAACTTACTATGCTAACCGACTTTTTGGAGTTCAGACTGAAATGGTATCTCCTATGCGTATGAAAGAAATGATTCCAATTATAAATACTGATGGACCTCGTTATCCAATTTTAGGAGGGTTGTGGCAACCAAGAGGAGGAACTGCCAGGCATGATGCCGTGGCTTGGGGTTATGCTCGGGCAATTTCTAGTTGGGGGGCCGATATCATAGAAAATTGCGAAGTTACAGGTATTGTAAGAGAGGCATCCAAGGTTGCGTCCATTCAAACCACCAAAGGTTCAATAGATTGTGAAAAATTATGCTTTGTTGTGGCTGGTAGTTCAAGCCTTCTTGCTGAGTTGGCAGGATTTCGTCTTCCATTAGAGTCTGTTGCTCTCCAAGCTTTAGTCTCTGAACCTATAAAACCCGTCATGGATTGTGTAGTAATGGCAAATACCGTGCACGGTTACATGAGTCAATCTGACAAGGGTGAGATGGTTATAGGTGGAGGTGCTGATGGTTGCAATAATTATAGTCAGAGGGGTAGTTTCCAACATATAGAGGAGACCGTGAGGGCTCTTATAGAAACTTTTCCAATTATCAGTCGCCTTCGACAACTCCGTCAGTGGGGTGGTATTGTAGATATGACTGGTGACAGATCTCCCATAATTTCAAAAACGCCTGTCGAAAATATTTTTTTGAATTGTGGGTGGGGTACAGGAGGCTTCAAGGCTATTCCTGGTTCAGGTTGGGCAACTGCAGAACTTGTTGCACATGGGAATCCTGGAAAATTAGCAGCACCGTTTTCATTAGCTAGGTTTGTTGAGGGAAGAATGATAGATGAGAGTATTGCCGCTGCTGTTGCGCATTAATTCAGGGATTGATTCGAGTGCTAAGATTTAAATGTCCAGTTTGTAATACAGTTGCCGATGAGACGGAATTGAGTCCTGGAGGAGAGGCTCATATTGAGAGAATGGGACCAGGAAGTTCTGATGATGCTTTCTACAAATACCTTTTTGAGAGAAAAAATCCCTTAGGAATACATTTTGAAAGGTGGTTTCATGCTTATGGATGTGGAAAATGGTTTCATGCAGCTCGTTGTACAAAAACAATGGAGATTTTTGGCACTTATAAGGCTCAGGAGATCAAACCACCTAAGCATATCATCGATGCCATCACAAAAAAGAGACCAAATTGGAAAAATGAATAGATGAGTACAAGAATTTCAAAAGCTGGGAGACTACTCGATCGAAACAAGCGATTGTCTTTTACTTTCAATGGAAGAAACTTGTTTGGTTTCCAGGGAGACACTTTAGCTTCTGCATTACTTGCTAATGACCAAGTATTGGTAGGTCGTTCCTTCAAGTATCATAGACCACGTGGATTCGTTTCGTCAGGAGTTGATGAACCCAATGCTTTGATGAGTTTGGGGCATGGGGGTAATTTTGAACCAAATAGATCTGCTACAACAGTAGAATTAGTGGATGGGATCGAAGCAGTTTCTCAAAATCACTTAGGTTCATTAGACTGGGATCTTGGTTTCATCAACAATTTTTTCGCAAAAATCTTCCCAGCAGGATTCTACTATAAGACATTCATGAAGCCTAGATTTGCTTGGAAACATCTATTTGAACCCATTATTAGGAATGCTGCTGGTTTAGGTAGGGCGCCTAGTTTACCAGATGAAGCAGCCTATGATTACTTTTATGCCCATGTAGACATCTTGGTTATTGGGGCAGGTATGGCTGGATTACTTGCTACCTATGAATTAGCTAAATCTGGATTAAAAGTAACCTTGGTTGAACAAAAGCATTACTTGGGTGGATATGCACTGTCTGATGATTTTGAAGTGGATGGCGTGGCTGTCCCTAAATGGCTTGAGAACATAGAGAAAAAGCTAATTGATTCAGATAATGTCCAAATAAAAAAGAATTTCACGGCAATTGGGGTCCATGACCATGGTTACTTAATAGGCTGTGAGAACTTAGAAGTAGCTGAGAAAATGGGTAGAAGTTCTATACGACATAGGCTTTGGCGTTTAAGAACTAAGCAAATAGTCTTGGCTACGGGAGCTATCGAGCGACCTCTAATTTTCGCGGGTAATGATATACCAGGAGTGATGTTATCCTCAGCAGCTCTGGATTTTTATAAACTCTATGGTGTTTCTCCTGGGGATAGGACAGTGGTGGTAACCAATAATGACTCGGCTTATTTGACAGCAATAAATTTATACAATGCTGGATTAAGTGTTCCCGTAGTAATCGATGTTAGAGAAGAATCTAGTGGAGACCTTTTTGAAAGTTTAAGATCGATGGGAATCAGAATTGAATATGGGAAGGGGATTGCCAGTGTTCTAGGTAAGAAAAGGGTTAAAGCTGTAGAATTATGTTCTCTGACAGGTGAGGGAAGTGTGCAGGAGACAATAGAATGTGATAGCGTAATTATGTCCGGTGGTTGGTCTTCTGCAGTTCATCTTTGGTCTCACTGCGGTGGAAGATTGATTTGGAATGATCAATTGGACACATTTCTACCAGATGCTTCTAAATCACCCATAGATGAAAATGGAGAAGATTTTATAGCTGTAGTTGGAGCGGCTTCGGGAAGTTTTTGGCCTTCGGAAGTGGTGCAAAATGTGAAACAAATAGTACAGAAGATTCAAAAAAAATTTAAAACAAGTAAAGTGAAATCAAGTAGTATCTCTATTCAAGAAATCAAATATGGGGATAGTAACTCCAAATATTTTACACCGGAAGGCGCCAGCGAAAAGTTAAAAAGCAAATGCTTTGTAGATTTCCAAAACGATGTGAAGCTATCTGATTTGAGGTTAGCTACGCAAGAAGGATATGAGAGTGTAGAACATCTGAAGAGATATACGACCCTAGGTATGGCAACAGACCAAGGGAAACTTTCTAACATAAATGGTCTTAAATATCTTGCTGATTTTTTGGGCAGAGAAATTAATGAAGTTGGAACGACTACCTTTCGACCACCTTATACGCCAATTTCATTAGGATCGATTGCAGGAGAAGCCCGCAAGGGTTTGTTTAAACCGGTGAGAAAGACCACGCTTCACCTATGGCACGAGGCGAATGGAGCCAGCTGGGAACCCGTAGGTGATTGGAGGAGACCATATGCTTATCTAAAGAAAAATGAAACTATTGAGCAAGCTGTTTCAAGAGAGGTTACTAACACTCGGAATGCCTTGGGAATCCTTGATGCTTCAACATTAGGTAAGATCATTGTTAGTGGACCTGATGCTGCGAATTTCTTGGATTTGATGTACACCAATATGATTTCGACATTACAGGTAGGGCGGTGTCGGTATGGTTTGATGTGCAACGAGAATGGGTTTCTTTTTGATGATGGGGTGGTAGTGAGACTAGCTGAGGAAACTTTCCTTTGTCATACAACTACTGGGGGTGCAGATAGAGTTTATTCTTGGATGGAAGAATGGCACCAGACTGAATGGTGGAATAAACGCGTGTTCATCCAAAATGTGACGGAACAGTTCACGCAAATAACTATAGCAGGACCAAAATCACGTCTCTTACTGGAGGAATTAGGCGGTTTAGATGTCTCCCGAGTATCTCTAAAGCCTTTGGATTATCTGGAAGGTGAATTGGCTAAGATAAAGGCAAGGGTTTTTAGGATTTCTTTTTCTGGTGAATTATCATTTGAAATTGCTGTCCCGAGCCAGTTTGGATTAGAATTTTGGGAAAAATGCTTAGAAACCGGTTCCCAGTTTGGTATCAGCCCTTATGGAACAGAAGCCTTACATGTTATGAGAGCCGAAAAGGGTTTTATTATGATTGGTGATGAAACAGATGGTACCGTAATTCCTCAGGACTTAAATCTAGGGTGGGCGGTTTCCAAAAAGAAAAAGGATTTCATCGGTAAACGAGCCCAAGAGCGAATTTTTATGAATGATCCAAATCGCAAAACATTGGTTGGATTATCTTTACAGAATAGCTCTGAAAAGATACCAGATGGTGCTTCTGTTATTATAGGGGGAGTTGACCAAGCCAATGATAATGTTATAGGCCATGTTACTTCTACATATTTTTCACCAACACTTGATAAACCAATTGCTATGGCTCTGCTCAAGGATGGTAAAAACCTACTAGGGCGATCCATTGAAATTCCAGTGGACTCCGAGAAAATTCTAAAAGCAATTGTTTCTGAGCCAAAATTTTATGATGCTGAAGGTAACCGGCAAAATGATTGAAGTTAGAAAATACAATAGTAAGGATATTAGGATAAAGGAGCTTGGAGGAGTTCCGATGTTAACAGTGAGAGGAGATCTCTCAAATAAACGATTTCAGACAATCATAGCTAAAACGTGTGATGTGAGGATACCTAAGCCTTTAAATATTAAAAGTAGTAAGAATTTGTCTTTAGCTTGGATGTCCCCAGACGAATTACTCATATTCAGTTTCTCTGGTGCATTTCATGAGAAAACACAGAAAGGTCTTGATTCTGCCTTAAAGGGGTTACATTCGTTAATTCTGGATGTCTCTGGTGCCCGGAGTCTTTTTTTGGTTGAGGGAATTTTGTGGCGAGAACTTCTGGCAAAAGGCTCTCCTGTCGATGTTAGGCAAAGTTCATTTGCTAAAGATGCCTTCCGAAGAACTCGAATAGGTCAAGTTAGTGTAGCATTTTGGATGGCTAGTGATAATTCGGTGTATATCATTTGTGGAAGATCCCACTCAGACTTTTTTTATGACTGGCTATGTAATGCAGCATCTGATGGTTCTCTAACAAAATATTTCTAAACTGAGATCATTTATATTCTGACTAATTTTAGTATTAGCGCCCTTTTAGCGTTGGCATTAGCATATTATTTTCGTGTCTATGAATGAGGTTCCTTTGTCCAACGGTCTTCAAGTTTTTTTATTGCTGATATTCGGTCTCGGGGGGGAGGGTGACTTTGCAACCAGGTAAGAGTTTGATTTGGATCATTATTTAGTTTTTCTAATTTGCTAAAAAGGTCGACCAATGGCGTGACGTCTAAGCCTATTCTTAGCATGAGAGCCGCCGCATATTCATCCGCCGCATATTCATCCATTCTGGAAAGCTTTGCAGATACGATTCTTAAGAGAATCATAGACAGATAATTTCCTACAAAAGGTATCACTCTTGATAAAGCAAACCCCAAACCCATCTGGAGTGTATTTTGGACCGTATAAGCAACCATTCTCTTTTTTGTATGACCAAGAGCATGATGACCTAGTTCATGGGTTATAACCCCAAAAAGTTCTTCAGCAGAAAAAAATCCATTGTAATATTTATCTAAGAAACCTCTTGTGATGAAAACTTTTCCATCCGGAGAGGCCACACCATTAAGGGTCAAATCTTCAAGAACATATATTTTAATTTCTTCTATGTCTAATGAGTGCTCTATTTTCTTGACCAGGACGGCTATATTAGGATCTTTCATCGGTAACGAGTTTACTTCAAGCTTTTTTGCTAATCGATTGGCAGTAAATTTGTAACCTAAAAACCCTAGCATTATTGGCAAGAATATTGTTATTAGTTTAAACATATTTTACGTCAACATTCTCATTCCATCATCAAGTCCCTGGAGTGTTAAGGGTACCATGCGGTTATCAAAAATATCCTGGATGATTAAGGTGGATCGGGTGTATTGCCAATACTCTTTTGGGTTTGGATTTATCCAAAGGTGACTTGGCCATCGTGTTTTGGCTCGCTCTAACCAAATTCTACCTTTTTCACGATTATGATGTTCGTTTGCACCTCCTACCATTTCAATTTCGTACGGACTCATAGCCGCATCACCCACAAAAATACATTTATAATCCTTGTTATACTTATTAATGATATCAATTGTATTATTTTGTTCTTCCCAGCGTCGGTAGTTATTTTTCCATACACCTTCATACAAGCAGTTATGAAAATAATAGTATTCTAGATGTTTAAACGCAGACCTTGTGGCCGAAAATAATTCTTCAACTTGAGCTATGTGCATATCCATTGAACCTCCCACATCAAAAAATATGAGAACTTTGACTGAATTTTGGCGCTCGGGTCTCGTTTGAATATTAAGAAAACCTGTTCTAGCAGTAGTTGAAATTGTATCATCTAGATCCAATTCTTCATTATTTCCATCTCTTGCCCATTTTCTTAATCTTTTTAGTGCGATCTTCATACTACGAGATCCAATTTCACTATTTTCATCCAAATTTTTGAATAGGCGCTTGTCCCACACTTTTACTGCTTTTTGATGTCTGCTATTTGCTTGCCCAATTCTGACCCCTTCTGGGTTATATCCATAAGCCCCAAATGGTGAAGTTCCTGCTGTCCCAATCCATTTGTTACCCCCCTGATGGCGATTCTCTTGTTCTTTAAGTCTTTGTTGTAAGGTTTCCATTAATTTTTTAAAGCTACCAAGAGAACGCATTTCTTCCATTTGCTCCTTGGTAAGAATTTTTTCCACCAGTTTTTCAAGCCATTGCTTTGGTAAATCTATTTGGGAGATTAAAAGATTCGTATCAAGGTTTTCTATTCCATTAAAACTTTTAGCAAAAACCTGGTCAAAAATGTCTAAGTGTTTCTCATGTTTTATTAAGCTGGTTTTTGCCAAGAAATAAAAGTTTTCAATCTTGAACTCTGTTAGTCCTTTCTCCAAGCAAGCTAATAATGAAAGGAATTCCAGAAGTGATACAGGCACCCCATTATTTCGTAAATCGTCAAAAAAACTATTGAACATTTCAAAACAAGATTAATTTCATTATTATTATTTGCATGATTATGGCAACTATTAGGGATATAACTGAAAAAACAGCAATATATTGTAATTTGTCCAAATAATTCCCCTTTCTTTTGGTAGCTATCAGGTATCCAATGGCACCTCCAAGAACAATCATAGCTAGAATCATACCCATTATAAATTTACCTTGATTCAAAGAAAATAATTATACTAATCCACATGCTAAACGCTAAATTACTGATTTCTAGCTAGGAATGCCAATTTTTCAAATAGCTGAACATCTTGTTCATTTTTTAGGAGAGCTCCGTGGAGTTTAGGTAACATGTCTTTAGGATCTTGGCGTAGATCTTCACTTGAAATGTCTTCCGCAAGAATCAGTTTTATCCAGTCTAAAATTTCTGAAGTTGATGGTTTCTTTTTCAATCCAGGTACCTCTCTAACATTGAAAAAATTTTCTAGAGCAGTTTGCAACAGAGTAGATTTAATATTTGGGAAATGTACTTTGACAATTTTTGTAAGTGTTTCTTTGTCAGGAAATTTAATATAATGAAAAAAACACCTGCGGAGAAAAGCATCCGGTAATTCTTTTTCATTATTAGATGTGATAATAACGATCGGCCTCTGTTCAGCCCTGATAGTTTCTCCTGTTTCGTAAACATGAAATTGCATTTTATCTAATTCCTGCAAGAGGTCATTAGGAAATTCTATGTCAGCTTTATCAATTTCATCTATTAGCAGAACTACCTTTTCTTTCGAATCAAAGGCTGACCATATGGTTCCTTTCTTTATATAATTCTTAATATCTTTGACTTTTTCTTCCCCCAATTGACTATCCCTAAGTCTACTAACTGCGTCATATTCATACAAACCTTGGTGCGCCCGAGTTGTTGATTTAATGTTCCATTCTAGAATTTCTAAATCCAGTTTGGATGCAATTTGCTTAGCAAGTTCAGTTTTCCCTGTTCCAGGTTCGCCCTTGACAAGTAACGGTCTTTGTAAGGTTATGGCTGCATTCACAGCCATCTTCAAATCTTCAGTTGCTATATAATTATTAGTCCCATTAAATTTCATGATTTACTCCAACACAAAATAATTTTTTCCTCGTGACAATTGTTTTGATTCCATCTAGAACTCCCCTTGTTAATATTTTACAATGAAGTAACTGTCTAGACAAAGAGTGGGGGGTTAAGAGATGGTAGCGTTAAAGAAAAATGTTTCACACTATAACCCACTGCCTAATGAGGAGTTTATGAATTCCAGACAGGTGGAATACTTCAGGAGCAAGTTGATTGCATGGAAAGATTCTATCCTCCAAGAAAGTCGAGAAACCATAGAAGGTATGCAGTCTGATGCTAGAAACATTCCAGACGTAACAGACAGAGCTTCGGAGGAGACTGATCGGACGCTTGAGTTAAGGACTAGGGATAGGCAAAGAAAACTCATATCTAAGATTGATTCGGCACTAAGAAGGATCAATGAAGGCACTTATGGGTATTGTGAGGAGACAGGTGATCCTATTTCTTTTAAAAGGCTTGATGCGCGACCTATAGCTACCCTAAGTTTGGAGGCACAAGAGAGGCATGAAAGGAGAGAAAAGGTTCATAGGGACGACTAGGAACAATTTTTCTTAAGCCTTCTAAAATTTCTATCGATGGAGGTAGGTTTTGTGTTCAGGCGTAAATTTTACGTGATTCGTGCTTAATATTGGCATCATGGGTGCGGGAGTTGGGGGGCTCTCCGCTGGGATGATGTTGAGAAGCATCGGGTGCAAAGTCACGATTTTTGAAAAGCTCGCGGAAAGTACATCCGATGGTGTTGGCCTACAAATTAGCGCCAATGGTATTAGAGCCCTTAAGATGTATGGATTGCAAAGTAATATTGCTGAGTTGGGGGATTACCCGGATTTCATTGGCTGTATTAATGGTCTCACTGGAGAGGAGTTAGCAAAGATACCACTGGGAAAGACAGCTGAGAATTTATATGGAGCAGGATTTTATCAATTTCATAGGGCTGATTTTATATCACTTTTAAAGCGGGAAAATTTTAGACTCGGAGTTGACATTTTTTATAAAACTCAAGTCTTAGAGATAAAGCATGACTTGAATGGTGCAACCGTGACTACTAGTGAGGGTTCATGCTCTAGATTTGATCTTATTGTGGCAGCAGATGGAATTAATTCCACCACTAGAAATAAAATCTTTCAAGCAAATCCCCCAGTTTTCTTGAACCAGGTGGCATATAGAACTGTTATTTCGGCAGATAAGTTACCCAAAGCTTTTGCCAGTAGACAAACAAGGTTATTCTTAGGTGCAGGCAAACACGTAGTGTCTTATCCAATTAGAAAAGGTAGCTTAGTTAATTTTGTATTTTGCACAGAGTTTGATTCATATTGCCAGGAAATTTGGACTAGAGAGATTAATCCGCAAGAGATACAGGTGAAATTCGCGGAATTTGTTAGCTTGAAAGAAGTCTTGAAAAATATAGATTCTGTTAAAAAATGGGGTCTTTTTGAGCATACTTCTCTTGATTCCTGGCACAGAAATAGAGTGGTATTATTAGGCGATGCTTGTCACCCAATTCTACCTTATTTGGCACAAGGTGCAACACAGGCAATTGAGGATGCTCATGAACTTTGCATTAGAATCAAGAAAAGCTTTGAAAATCAGAATTTAGAGCAAGAGCTTGTCAAATACGCAAAAAACCGGATTCCCAGAGTTCGAAGAGTAGGAAGGGCATCCAGATTAAACGCAACATTATTTCATCTCAGGAATCCAATTTTGGTTTTCATTTTTCATCTGAGTTTAAGAATACTGGGTAGTATTTGTCCTAAATATCTTTTACGAAGATTTTCTTGGATTTATGCAGGCGGACCTGCATAAATTTCTCTATTTTAATGCTCATTTACTAATTCTATCCAAATAGGTACATGATCAGAGGGTTTCTCTCTTGATCGCATATATTTGTCAATTCCAAAGGATAAAAGAAGGTCGGCAGCTTGAGGATTTAAAAGAAAATGATCAATTCTTACTCCATTGTTTTTCTGCCAAGCTCCAGCTTGATAATCCCATTGAGTGAAAATATGATTTCTTTTTGTTTTAAGTCGAATGGCGTCATAGTATCCAAGGTTTAATATCTCAAAGAATTTTGATCTTACTTTGGGGTGATAAAGAGCATCATTCACCCAACTTGCTGGTTCTAGGCAGTCTGCAGCGTGGGGAATAACATTAAAATCTCCAAACACAATTACAGGCTTTCCTGTATTTACCAAACACTCTGCATGTCGAAAAAGATGATTCATCCAAATCAATTTGTATTCCAACTTTTCTGTTCCAATTGGATTACCATTTGGTAGGTAAAGATTGCAAACCACCAAACCGCCTATTTCAGCACTAAGCCAACGACTTTGGCCATCACTCTCTATTCCAGGGAACGTCAATTTAGGGTCTTTTATTTTATATTTGGATAGTATAGCACATCCATTGTAAGATTTTTGGCCATTGAAAACAGTGGAGTATCCTAGGTCGCTGAACATACCTTCTGACAATCCAGAGTTATCAGATTTTAGTTCTTGCAAGCCTACTATATCTGGACTTTCTTTGCTTAACCAGTACTTTAATTCAGGGAGTCTTGCTTTAATTCCGTTTATATTAAAAGAGGCTATTTTCATTTACCTAATTCTAATTAGTCTAGTCCAAAAAATTATAATGAGAAGCTTGTACCACATCCACAAGAAGATGTTGCATTTGGATTATTAACCACAAATTTGGATCCTATAAGTTCCTCTTCATAATCTATCACTGCTCCAGATAAAAACCCAAGTGAAATAGGATCGATAACAACCTTTGCTTGGTTCTTTGTTAACACAAGGTCATCCTGTGAAATATGGTCCTCTAAGGAGATTTCATATTGAAACCCAGAGCAACCACCACCCTGTACCGCAATCCTAAGACATGTATTGCCACCGGTTGATCTAATTTTTGCATAGGCTCGTTCGGTAACTTTAGGAGGTATTTTCACTGGCATTTTTAATCTCAAAATATTGATTTGATAGTCAATGTAATGCTAAGACCTGTCCGTGACAAGGAGTTTGATAGTTATTATGGAAAGCTATGCAATTAAATCAGAAGATTCTTTAGGTAGATTATATCAAGAGGAAACAGCCCCGCATCGCTCAGTTTTTCAGAGAGACAGAGATCGTATTTTATATTGTGGTTCATTTAGAAAGTTACAGTCTAAGACACAAGTATTTGTGGAACATGAAGGTGATTACTATAGAACTAGACTGACGCATACATTGGAAGTAACTCAAATAGCTAGAACGATAGCCAAAGTTTTAGGAGTTAATTCTGAATTAGTAGAAGCTATCGCTTTAGCACATGATTTGGGTCATCCACCTTTTGGTCACACAGGTGAAACGGAATTAGATTCAATTTTGTCCCAGTTTGGTGGCTTCAATCATAATATTCAGGCTTTAAGAATTGTGACAAAATTGGAAAAAATTTACGCTAACCATCCGGGGTTGAACCTTACGCTGGAAACTTTGGAGGGTATGATTACCCATAATGGTTTGGTGGAGAAAGTGAATCCCTTTGTAGCTAAACTCTTTAGAGGCATAAGCCAGGATGCAGGTAAAATTGTCCCGAGTGTGGAATCTCAAATAGCAGCACTATCGGATGATATAGCATACAACTGCCACGACTTGGGGGATGGTTTGAGGGCAGGTTTTTTTACATTAATAGATATATCCAATCTTCCAATAGCAAGAGAAGCCTGGCTGGAAGTAGAGAAGCAATATAAGAAAGTAAACTATAAGATCAAATGCCATGAAGTAATTAGAAGAATCCTGAATACTTTGGTTAACGATCTATTAGAGGAAAGCAAAATGCGATTAAGTCCATTTAAAGGTCAGACTTTATTAGAATTAAAAGCCCACGGTAAGCAGGTTGTAGCTTTTTCTAAAAAAACGGAAGACGAACTTATGAAAATTAGTAATTTTTTGTTTAAGAATATGTATAGGCATAGGCAGGTTTGTGCAATGCGGGAGAGGTGCAGTTTGGTGATCAAGGATCTTTTTAATTTATACTCTGAGCAACCTAGATTGTTACCAAGAGACTGGAATGAATTAGCATCGAAAGCATGTGAGCAAGTTTTACCAAGAATAGTGGGTGATTATATTTCTGGAATGACTGACCGATATGCGTTAAATGAACACAAAGGTCATTTTGGATAAAAAAATGATTTCTTAAGTTTAACAATAGATAGGAACTTTAGATATGGATGTCTTAGCAAGTTTAAGGGACAAAATCATGTCATTAGTTGAGACTTTAGAAAATCAAGAAATTATTTCTTCTGGACTTAATAAGGATTCTATAACAGTAGAAACTCCAAAGGACGATGCTTTTGGGGATCTATCAAGTAATGTAGCTATGGTTTTGTCGAAGCAAGCTAACAGTAATCCCAGAGAATTGGCAAAATATTTTGTTAACCAACTTTCTAAAGATCACTCAATAGAATCTGTTGAAATTGCAGGGCCAGGGTTTTTGAATTTTAGATTGAAGAACAAGTTTTGGATTGATGTAGTCATTTCTATCTTGGAGGCGGGTGTACACTTCGGTATAGAAAAAGTGGGAACTGGGAAATCAGTAAATATAGAGTTTGTTTCTGCAAATCCTACGGGGCCACTGCATGTAGGGCATACAAGGGGAGCTGTATTCGGAGACGTATTAGCGAATCTTCTTAATGTGGCTGGTTATACTGTGACCAGAGAATATTACGTAAATGATGCAGGCTCCCAAATTGATTCCTTAGCACGTTCGGCTTTCTCCCGATATCAAGAGGCTCTTGGCTGTCCCACAAGTTCAGAGCAGAATGAATACCCTGGAGATTATCTTAAGGAAGTAGGTGAGGCACTGAAGGAAAAATATGGCAAGCAACTACTTTATGAAGAAGAGGATTCAAGGTTGGATAAAGTAAAAGACTTTACAGTTAAAAGAATGCTTGCTCTAATAAGAAAAGATCTAGCAGACTTGGGCATAGTTATGGACAGTTTTGTGTCAGAAAAAGGCCTTTACGCTAAAGGGAGAGTAGAAGATTCTATTAATAAGCTGCGGGATTTGGGTTTGATTTATACAGGAGTTTTGGAAAGACCAAAGGGGGGAAATGAACAAGAATGGTCAGTTCGTGAGCAAGAGCTATTTAAGTCGTCCCAGTTTGGTGATGATACTGATCGCCCTATAAAAAAAGCAGATGGCAGCTGGACCTATTTTGCACCTGACATTGCTTATCATTATGAAAAATTGGCTCGTAAGTACGATGAAATTATTAACATCTTTGGTGCGGATCATAGCGGTTACATCGCTCGAATGAAGGCAGTTGTACGGGCTTTGTCAAATGGAGAGCAGGATTTGACTATTAGGCTTTGTCAACTTGTAAAGCTGTATAAGGACGGTCAACCTGTGAAGATGTCTAAAAGAGCTGGTTCTTATATAACATTGAGAGAGTTATTAAATGAAGTGGGTAAAGACGCGATAAGGTTCTTATTGCTTATGAGAAAGAACGATGCCCCAATAGATTTTGATTTTAGTAAAGCTATCGAACAAACAAGAGAAAACCCAGTTTTTTATGTTCAGTATGCTAATGCTCGCATTTTTTCAATACTTAGGCGGGCAAGGGAATCAAATATTGATGTGTCTGATGCCTCTTTATTAAAGGCAGATCTTTGTTTATTAAAAGATAAAAACGAGATACAAGCAATAAGAAAACTTGCTGAATGGCCAAATGTTGTAGCTAAAGCTACTTCGAGATTTGAACCGCATCGCATCGCATTCTATTTGTTTGAAGTCGCTCAATTATTTCATGGTCTTCAGAGTCTTGGAAAAATAGACCAAGGCTTAAGATTCCTAAGAGAGGATGATTTGAATCTTAGTAAAGCAAGGTTAGCTATGATCAGGTCTGTTCAGTTGGTGGTTCAATCAGGGTTGAAAATTTTTGGAATAGAACCTGTGGATCAGATGTTGTAAATTGGCACAAAATGTATTAAAACGGAATCCTAATACAATATAGAGCAGATTATTATTGTCAGGGAAAAACCTTGGTGCATCAGGAATTAGAGGAAAAGTCACAGACAGGCTTCAGTCGGGTATTTAGATTAGCTGGCTTCTTTCTTTCTTTGGGAACTCTGTATTTGATGGTGGTTTGGACACTAGAGCTAAGTCAGGTGAAAGTTGGAGACCTTCCAGTAGTCAGAGCTTTAGAGACAGATTTCAAGAGGAAAGCGCCAGTAGCTGATCAGGAGATCATTAAGAATGGTGACTTATCTATAAATGCATTACAGGGAAATGATAAGTTGGCTGAGGATAATAGAGGGGTTGTTCTGGGAGTAATTGAAGAAAAACTGACAAGTGAGGAAATTCCAGTACCTTTGTCGATGAAAGAAGCCCTGGAGAGTTCAATAAATGAAGCCCTGAGTAAGCTGACAAAAAATGAGATTATTTCCGAGGAGAGTATATACCAGGTATACCTAGGATCTTTTGATAGTCATGATGCAGCGTTAGAAACCCTAGAAGTTATAAATAAAATTGGCAGCCCCTCTATTTCAGAGGGTTTTACCGTAGTCTCAGGGATCTTTGGATCAAGAAAATCTTTTCGACTAGAAACAATAAAAGGGTTTTCTTATGAGAAGGCAAAGGAATATTGTGATGAGTTGGTTTCTTATAACTTAGATTGTAAGGTCATTAGCGGTTAATTATGAACAAGCATACCTCAATTAATTCAAATATCCCTGTCGGTGATATTTTGGTGTTAGATATTAAGGGATTTGAGGGACCGCTCGAGTTATTATTGTCCTTAGCACAAGATCAAAAGGTGGATTTGAGAGAAATTTCTATCTTGGAATTGGTGGAACAGTACCTGGCTTTTATCGGGAAGGCAACCACCATGAAAATAGAGTTAGCAGCGGAATATTTAA
This sequence comes from Paracoccaceae bacterium, assembly GCA_029243395.1. Taxonomy (GTDB): domain Bacteria; phylum Pseudomonadota; class Alphaproteobacteria; order Rhodobacterales; family Rhodobacteraceae; genus CACIIZ01. The sequence goes on from JAQWSE010000007.1 coordinate 337,007, forward strand.
TGATGGCTACTTGGCTTGCTTATTTGAAAAGTAAATTATTATTGCCGATAGAGGAAGATGGAGAAGAGGTTACGGGAGAAGAAATGGAACTTTATCTTGCTTTTCAGCTGAAGAGGTTAGCTGAGATGAAGAAATGCTCCCAAGAATTATTTCTTAGACCGCAGCTTGGTATAGACTTTTTCCCGAGAGGCCAGTCCGAAATCCGTGACAAAATACTGAATAGGAAGCTTGATGCTACCTTACTAGATTTGTTGCGATCCTATGCAACTATCAATAATAAAAAGGCTTTTACACCTCTGAAACTGATTAGAAGTTCTATTCTAAATATTGATGATGCTTTGAAGTCCATTGTTAGATTTTTCTTTAACAAAGGGGGCTGGTTTTCATTGGAAGACATCATTCCGAGAAATTGGAGAGATAAACCGGAACATGTAAAATCAGCGATGGCTACTACCTTTGCCGCTTCTTTGGAGTTGGTAAAATCCGGAGATTTGAAGATAAAACAACCTGTCCAGTTTAGGTCAATGAAGATAAAGAGTAATGATAATAAGGATGTAGAATGAATTTTTTTCACCAAAAAGAGCTTAAGAAAGTGACTGGCAATGGATCTTCCGAGGTAGATCAGGAGGATTCCCATGGACTTGTTGAGGATGAAAAGATATTGGAGGTACTTTTATTCGCTGCTAGGAAGCCAATGACCATAGGTGATTTAAAAAAATCATGTCCAAACATTGCTGATATAACAAGTTCTTTGACAAGGCTAATGCAGTTCTATAAGGACCGTGGAATAAATCTTATCAAAATTAAAAATACGTATGCTTTTAGAACTGCGCCTAGGTATGGCTATTTGCTAAAGGAATATGTGGAGAAAAGGGTCAAGTTATCAAAAGCTGCCAAAGAAACACTAGCCATTATTGCATATAATCAACCAGTAACTAGATCGGAAATAGAATCAATCAGAGGAGTTAGCCTCTATAAAGGCCTTCTGGATTCATTACTTCAAACTGAATGGATTACTTTGGGTTCCAGACGAAATGCTCCAGGTAGACCTGTGACTTTTATTACCACTAATGATTTTTTGGATTATTTTGGATTGCAAGCAGTGAAGGACATGCCAAACTTTCAAGAATTGAATGAGGCTGGGTTGGTAGGTGGGAAATCTAATAATGCTTTAAATCTTGAGCAGTAAGAATTAGCCTATTTAGGGAGAAATTTTTTCAATCCTTAAAATGCTTTGATAGTTTCAAACTTTGCCCCTGGTAATTTGATTTCACACCTTTCCCATAAAGAAGATCGGGTTCTGAAAACATGTTTTCAAATTTCAATCTTCCAACTGTTTGACCATGTTCTAGTACAAAGGGAGTTTCATGGCACCGTACTTCTAGTACAGCCCTTGATTTTTGGGAACCGTTTGGACTATATCCAAATCCTGGGTCAAAAAAGCCGGCATAGTGAACTCGAAATTCTCCAATCATAGAAAGGTAAGGGGCCATCTCAGCTGCTAGCTTAGGTGGGACGCTAACATATTCTCGACTGCTAAGAATATAAAAAGCTCCAGGATCTAAAACGATTCTTCCACGCTTAGTTGTGACCTTATCCCAAAAATCCGCTATTTTATAATGATTTATTTTCGTCAAATCTATGAGGTCAGTGTGCCGTTTAGCTTTATAGCCAACTAAATTGTTATGCGGATTCCTTAAATTGATTGAAAAATCCTTGGCGGGAGTATGGCTTCCTACTATCTGTTTATCAATTGACTCAAGATTCTCAAGTATTTCAGATTTTTTGGGCTTTAAATCATGCTGTATTTTAAATCTTATTTGGTTCAACATCGTGTCTTTTTTTGCAAATACCGAGAATGAGTTTGGAGCTATTTCAGCATAGAGTGGACCAGAATATCCACTATTCACTCTATCGAACTCAGTGCCATGATCAGTTATTAGACGAGTAAATAAGTCTAGTCTTCCTGTAGAACTTTTGGCGTTGCCTAAGGCCTCAATATGGTTTGGTAATTCTAAACTTTCTTGGAGTTTTACCAAGTAGACGGAACCTTTTTCTAGTATATATCCTTTATCGAGATTAATCTCTTGCATTGCTAGCTGGTCTATCAAAGTTTTAACTTTTCTTTTTTTTCCTGGTAAAAAAGATGCTCGCATTCTCCAAGCCCTGGAACTAAGACGTAAGTCTATGCTGGAGGGCTGTATTTGCATTGGGTTTAATGATGCCTCTGAGGAAATAACTCTGTTGGTTATTAGTTTTCTAATCTCCTGACAAGGAAGAACAGATCGGGGAAACTTCGTTAGAGGTTTGAGCATTAGCTTGGCAATCCTTTTATTTTGCAAGATGGTCGGGCTAGCGAGATTTGAACTCACGACCTCTCGTCCCCCAGACGAACGCGCTACCAGACTGCGCTATAGCCCGTTTTCGACACTCCTTTTATTCGGAAACATCCGAGATTGAAATAGCTATTCTTTCGGTCATCCTGGATCTCAATGCGGATAATTCTGTCTTTATTTCACTCAACCTACGTCTGTCAAGATCTTTGGATCCATCCTGGCATTTTTTAAGGTAATACAATACTTTATCGAGATTAGAGTTCTTTTCTTTCATTATGCCGACTTCATCCCTTGCTTTCTTACCTATATCTGTAAGGTGTCTAATACCATTTTCTTTTATAAATCTTTTCACACCAATGATAGTCATACCATTTCCGTGAAGTAGTTTCTTAATGGCAAAAAGCACTAGAATATCATTTGGTCTATAGAATCGTCTGCCAGCAGCTCTCTTTATAGGTTTAATCTGAGGGAATTTACTTTCCCAAAATCTTAAGACATGAGCCGGGAGAGAAAGCATTTCTCCTGCTTCGGATATAGTTCTAAAAGCTTCTGGTGATTTTTCTATGCCCAACTAAAGCACCAAGGAATTAATTACCTTGGTTCCCTTTATTAACAAATTCTTTCATTTTCTGAGACGGTTTGAAAGTCACGACCCTTCTGGCGATAATGGCTGCTTCTACCCCAGTTTTTGGATTCCGACCAGTTCTCTCTTTTTTATCTCTACTGCTGAAGGTTCCAAATGATGAAATTTTTACAGTTTCCCCATCCACTAATGCTTCTATGACATAGTCTAAGACTTCTTCCACTAATTCTAGGGATTCTTGCCTTGATAGCCCGACTTCTCTAACAACAGCATCTGATAAATCTGATCGTGTGAGACTATTATCATTCATTTTTATACCTCAGTAGGAAGAGGTTATTTGAAATGACTGCTGAGAGTCAATATGTTTGGGCATTTTACTGTCCAAATCTTTTTTAAAGTCAGCTAATTTTTTTTATTAGGACTTCAATTGACAAATTAATTTGGGATCTTCTTTTGATATAGGATCTTGTTAGTAAGATTTTTTTGAAAATCATTTTGTGCTAATTTATGAGCAAGAGTGATGGCAGCAGATATTCCAGTAGAATCGGCGCCTCCATGGGATTTCACTATAGTCCCATTCAAGCCCAAAAATACGCCACCATTTACTCTTCTTGGGTCTATACGCTTCCTAAGAGTTCTTAGAGGCTTAAGTGCTAAAAATGAAGCTAATCGAGCCATTACAGAAAAAGCAAAAGTTTCCTTAAGTAAGGTGCGGACCAAAGTAGCAGTACCTTCACCCGTTTTTAAAGCAATATTTCCGGTGAAACCATCCGTAACGATTACATCTATTTTTGATGAAGGAATATCATCACCTTCTACATATCCTGCATATTCAAATTCGAATATTTTTGATGATTCGAGAATAATATCTGCTGCTTTTTGTAACTCAGATCGACCTTTGTGTCCCTCAGTCCCAACATTGAGTAGCCCAACCCGGGGGTTTTTAATGTTAAAGCCACTCTTTGCATAAGATATTCCCATTAAAGCGTATTGATGCAGATCTTGCGAGTCAGCTTTAATATCTGCACCGGCATCTAAAACTATATTGAAACCACGTGTATTGGTAGAGGGCCAGAGTACTGCAATAGCAGGTCTATTTACGCCATCAATTTTTCGTAGTTGTACCATGGACATTGCCATTAAAGCACCAGTATTTCCACACGAAACTGCTACTTTCGCTTCTCCTTTGGCAACGCTTTCTAATGCGCGCCACATGCTTGTCCCTCTACCATTTCGTAAGGCTTGCGACGGTTTTTCATCCATACTAACGGTTTTCGTTGCGGGAATGTACCTAAATGCTCCCGTTAGTCTTTTTTGTTTCTTCAAAAGGTTCGGCATCTTACTTCCTACACCATGTATGAGGAAGAAGAGTGATTTATTCTTGGCATAGGCTTTAGTAATCCCTTTTAAAACTTCATGTTCACCAAGGTCTCCACCCATGCAATCGATAGCGATTATTGTTTTTGCCTTTTCGCCCAACATTTTAGCGCCCAAACATGGCTTTTGCCTTTGCTACTTATGCGGCAGCGTCATCATCAAGATCAAGATCTTCAACTGTGGGGGTTATTTCAAGGTTCCTATAGTAACCACAGGCTTTGCAGACATGGTGAGTGATTTTTTGTTCACCACAATTCGGACATTCTATTATATTAGTTCCTTTAAGGGCATCATGAGATCTACGCATTCCGCGTCTAGATCTAGTTATCTTACTCTTTGGTACCGCCATTTTTTTATTCTTTCAATCATCTAATTAGTTCACTATTACTAAATAAACGTAAAGGTATTTACAATCCTAAATATTCCAAAAGACATTTTTTTTTGAAGTAGTGACTTAGCTGAAGATTATTTTTTGTTTTTTTTTGGAGAAATTGCTTCCATATGATTTTTTAACTCAGACAATTTTTGAAACGGGTTTGGTCTCTCATCATTTTCTGAGAAGATAGTATCTCTTTGGAATCCAGCTCCCTTCTTTCTTGGATATTGGGGGATTACAAGAATTATCTCTTCCGAAATAATATCGCCTAATTCTACTGATTCATTCAAGGGATCAGAATCAACGAGATCTAAATCTAATAAAACTGATTCATTTAAGCGTTTTTTACTGCCTGGGATTAAATGTCTCTTTAGGGGAATTTGCAAGTTTGTCCGTACCTTTTCTAGGGTAATGACACACAATTGAGATGCAGTTAAGTTTATCTTACCTAGAACTAGCCACCCAGGCTCAGATCGTTGTAGGTCAATTGTACATTGAAACGAGTGGATTTGGGTCACATTAAGGAATTTCGATAAATTAGATTTTTCCAGATCATTTAATTCGATAGACAATCTATTACTACGTTTTCGTTGAAGGTCAGATATTTTTATACATCTTGAAAAAGGTGGAGATCCCCATTTATTTAGATCATGCTCCCCAATATCATTTTTTTGATGTTTTCTTTTCATTAAGAGACCCCAATTGAAAAGCTTATGATTGAATATATTCTACTGTTCAGCTAATAATTAATTCAATTCCATTGATCTTATAAAAACGATAAGAGTCTTGTTCATGTACTTTTTAATATCACGAAGTTTCACAAAAGCAATATTGCTTTTGGTTGCACTGTTTTTGTTTAGTTGCAGTAAAGTTGTGGAATTTAATGGTTTTAATCCTGGGCCAGAGGTTCTTGCCAAATTAGAAAAAGGGAAGACACCTAAATCTAAGGTTAGGGCATTACTTGGTGATCCACCCATTGTTCATGGTATAAATGGGAATCTTTGGCTTTATTTTAGTCAAGAAACGGAGAAGCTAACTTTCTTCCAGCCAAAGGTTATTTCTAGGGACATAGCCTTATTGATTTTTAGTAATAATGGGAGGCTAAATGTTATAGAACAATATACTATCAAGGATTCTAGAATAATTGACATCAGCAATAATAAAGTGGTCTCTGGTGGTAGGAAATTGACTACTTTACAGCAAATATTTGGTAACATAGGGAATTTCTCTGCCCAAGATTTACAGCAGTGACAGATTTGATTGAAAATCAATCAAGAGAAATCTTAGCTTTCAAGGCAACTCCATTTATACAGTACCTTAGTCCTGTTGGCATTGGGCCATCAGTGAATACGTGACCTAGGTGCCCTTCACATTTACTGCAGGTCACCTCTGTTCTGGCTATACCATGATTCAAATCTTCCTTTTCACAAATGACTTCTGACGATATTGCTTTGAAGAAGCTTGGCCAACCTGATCCACTTTCATATTTTGCTTCGATGCTAAATAAGATTTGATCACAGCAAATGCATGCAAAATATTTTGTATTTGGATCGAATCCAGGATGAGAGAATGCTCGCTCAGTAGCCCCCTCGCGGGTCACTTTATAGGCCATAGTTTCCAGTTTTGATTTCCATTGATTCCTTATTACGTCTTTTGTCATAGGGTTATCTCCTATATTTTAGTAGTCCAATTAATTTTGTGGCACACCGGGGTCAAAATCAATTTTAACATGGTTTCAAGCTTAATGATCTCAATATACATCTTAGTTCGAATCTTCACAAAGTGTTTTGTTCTTAACTAAAACTTGTAACTCCAATTTGAAAAATTGCATTTGACTCGCAGTTGATTTTTAATATGGCCTTATACAATTTACGTTTGTTGTAGCTAAATTTGCTGTTTTGACCACTCTATAGGTGAAGCCAAAAATGCTTCTATTTGATCTAGTGTCTCATTATTCCATTTGGAACTTTCATCTCTGCAGAATTTCAAAACATCCCACCAGGAAGCAAGATAATGTAACTGGAGTCCCAATTCCTCAAGTTTTTCAGTTATGTTAGGAAATATGTTGTAGTAAAAGATCACGATTGCGTGCTCTACTTCGGCCCCTGCCTCCCTAAGAGCATTGCAGAATTTGATTTTACTACCTCCATCTGTTGTAAGGTCTTCAATTAGGATTACTTTTTTCCCAACAATACTTTCCCCTTCAATTTGGGCATCTCTACCAAACCCTTTCGGCTTTTTGCGTACATAGTGCATTGGAAGGTTCAGTCTTTCGGCTAGGAAAGCAGCAAAGGGTATTCCTGCAGTCTCTCCACCCACAAGACTATCAACCTGATGGCATCCGATGTTTTCCAATATAATATCAGCACAAAAGTTCATTAAAATTCGTCTAGCTTTTGGATGAGAAATAAGCTTTCTACAGTCAATATATACGGGGCTTCGAATACCAGAAGTTAAAGTAAAGGGTGTTTGGGAGTTGAAATGTATTGCATCAATCTCTAAGAGCGTTTTTGCTGTAATTCTAGCTTGTCTCTCCGTGGTATTAAAATCGTTTTCTTTCAATTCATTTCACCAACTTAAATTATTTATTTTTTAAATGTTTTCATGGCTCCAGTATAGTGAAAAACCAGGGTCAAACACAGATAGTGTATCACTACCAATCGAAATTTTCTTTATTTTTTCTTTAGGCTTCTTTAGCTTGGAGAGCTTGATATACGATTTATTGGCCTCAAGGCCATAATATTTTGCACCATTGAGCGAAGTGAAACTCTCCAATCTGTCCAAAGCGGACTCTGTTTCAAATATATGTGCAAGGCAACTCAAAGCATTTGGAGTTGAAAAAATACCTGCACAACCGCAAGCATTTTCCTTCAGGTGATCAAGATGTGGGGCAGAGTCTGTTCCAAGAAAAAACTTTGGATTTCCTGATACTGCTGCGCGCACAATAGCTATCCTATGTGATTCACGTTTTGCTAGGGGTAAACAATAATAATGTGGCCTAATTCCATTTTTGAACATACTATTTCGGTTAATTATGAGGTGGTGGGGTGTAATTGTTGCAGCGAGATTTGGATCACTATCCAGGACATAATCCACGCTTTCTTTAGTTGTGATATGCTCTAGTACTATTCGTAACTCAGGTATTTTTTTTCTTAAAGGTTCTAAAATTTTTTCAACAAAGAAAGCTTCTCTGTCAAAGATGTCTATTGTGGGATCGGTTGTTTCGCCATGTATGAGTAAGGGTATGTCTAATCGGGCAATTTTTTCTAGTAATTTGTAAATGTTTGGGAGATCTCGAACACCATTTTCAGAATTTGTTGTAACCCCTGCAGGATAAAGTTTCACAGCCTTAATAATTCCCCTATTAACACCTTCCTCAATATCATTTATTTTGCTTTTTTCAGTAAGAAAAAGTGTCATTAGGGGCTGGAAATCATGTTCTTTTGGTATTGATTTTAATATTTGACGATAATAATTTTCAGCTTGTTCAGTTGTTACTACTGGTGGGTTTAGGTTAGGCATTATTATGGCTCGACCAAAGGTGTAGCTCGAATACTTTAAGACTGTTTTAAGAATATCTCCTGATCTCAAGTGTAAATGCCAGTCGTCAGGTCTTTTGATTCTAACAGCTTGAATTATTTTTTTCATGGCTTTTGATAAATAAAAAGAGCAGTGTGGAAGTCTTACAAGTTTATAGACTGTTAATCAACGAAATGAGTATCAAAGAAATTACTAAATGACCAATGTAAATTTTTCGATTACTAGCCTAACATCATGATATAAATCATCATTTGATGATGAAGTGACAATATCCAGAATGTAATTGTCAAATTGATTTTATAATTAGATGTCATCGTTATTATAGATAATTTATTTACCTCTTGGTTGCGCCTTTGATATTTGTATTCTGGTTGCACCTTTCATTTTTGTATTCTATAAAATCTGGATCTCTTCGGGATAACAAAGATTAAGTTTAGTGCAAAGTTTTTGATATATGTTTATAAAGTTGGTGACTTAATTTATAGCCAAGCATATTAGATCATTTGCTTTTAGATTTGGAGCGAAAGAATGGGACTACATGATTTTTCAATTAAACCTGATAGTAATAGTGGCCTAGATTTAGACAAACCCTCAGAACAAGAAGCACTAGAGGCAGTTAGAACATTATTAAGATGGGCTGGTGATGATCCAAATCGTGAAGGCCTGAAAGAGACGCCAAAAAGAGTTCTTAAGGCTTATAACGAATGGTTCAAGGGATATGCAGAGAATCCCACCAAGATTTTGGGTAAAACTTTTCAAGAAGTTGAAGGTTATGATGATTGGGTAGTATTAAAATCTATAAGGCTTGAAAGTTATTGTGAACACCATTTGGCTCCCATAATAGGAAATGCGAGAGTGGCATATCTTCCAGATGGATTAGTCGTCGGTATATCAAAATTAGCACGAGTTGTGGAAGTTTACTCAAAGCGTTTGCAGATTCAGGAAAGACTTACGAGGGAAATTGGATTGATTATAGAGAAAGTGTTAAAACCAAAAGGCGTAGCGGTCTTAGTGGAGGCTGAGCACCACTGTATGTGTACTCGTGGAGTTAACAAACCTGGTACGGCTTTGGTAACTACTACATTTTTGGGCGAAGCAAAGACTGATATTGACTTCCGGAGATCTTTCCTAGATCGTAGTTCTCGGTGAAGGTTGATTTTCAAGAAAAATTTGATACTGTTTCTAACTCATTATCCTATGTTGGGTTATACCTCAGTGGCGGCTATGATAAATTAGGTTTGTTATAATTTACCAGGAAAAATATCCGTAATGCCTAGGTCATTTCAGGAAATAATATTTAAATTAAATGAATTTTGGTCAGACTGTGGATGTGTAATTCTACAGCCTTACGATTTGGAAGTTGGAGCGGGAACTTTCCATCCAGCAACAACACTTAAAGCTCTAGGCAAAAAGCATTGGCATGCAGCCTACGTTCAGCCATCGAGACGCCCAACTGATGGTCGGTATGGGGAAAATCCAAATAGATTGCAGCATTTTTACCAATATCAAGTAATACTAAAGCCCTCTCCAAATAACATTCAGGAACTGTATATTAAGAGCTTAGAAAAAATTGGGATCGATAGAACTCTTCATGACATAAGATTTGTTGAGGATGATTGGGAGAGCCCAACCCTGGGTGCTTGGGGATTAGGTTGGGAGGTTTGGTGTGATGGGATGGAGGTAAGCCAATTCACCTATTTTCAGCAAGTTGGAGGGATTGATTGCAACCCTGTTTCGGGCGAAATAACCTATGGACTCGAAAGAATTGCGATGTTTGTTTTAGGATTAGACAATGTGATGGATTTACCTTTCAATAATCCTGACTCAGAAAAATCACTTACTTATGGAGATATTTTTAGACAAGCAGAACGTGAATACAGCAGATGGAATTTTGATGTAGCTAACCCAGAAGTTTTGTTATCCCATTTCCAGGACTATGAGAAAGAGTGTAAGCGGATATTATCTGAGAAAAAAATTGATGGACATCTTTCCGAATCTATTGTGATGGTGCAACCAGCTTATGATTATTGTATAAAAGCAAGCCACATTTTTAATTTGCTAGATGCTAGGGGCGTAGTATCTCCTACAGAAAGACAAAATTTCATTGCTAGGGTAAGAGACTTAGCAAAAATGTGTGCTGAAGCCTTCTTAGAATCAGAGCAAGCTCAGCAAAGAAATTAAAAATGAATGGAAAAGTAACGGTTATTATAATTTTGGGAGGTTCCTTTTGCTTTGGTATTTTGTTTTTTTATTTTCAAACATTTGCGTATTACCGAGAGGTTTCGGGTTTGCAGAAAATAATAGTGGACTCCAAAAGAATTGAAGTTTGGAATTATCAAGGTATTCGAGCTAGTACATCAGCATTGAAAATGAGAAGTTGTTTCAATACAGAAGTGAAAGCTTTTCATAATTTAACTCTCGCAAAAGATCCACAACCGCTTACCGCCCCATTTTGGTTCAGTTGCTTTAATTCAAAAGATTTGCAAAATGCAATTGATGATGGCACGGCAAAAGCCTATATAGCAGTTGAAAATGAGGTAAAAGGTATAGATAGATTAGTGGTAATATATCCTGATGGTAAGGGCTATGAATGGCGACAACTCAACAAAAAGTATTTGGATTAACTCATGCCTGATCTAGTATTAGAGTTGTATTCTGAAGAAATACCGGCACGCATGCAGGAAAAGGCTGCTGAGCATTTAAGAGAATCATTTTCATTAGGATTAATTGAAGAGAGATTATCTTTTGAACGGTTGGAGGTTTTTTCCACCCCAAGGCGGTTAGTTTTGATTATTTGGGATTTGGCTAGCCATTCCGATTCTTTTTTTGAAGAGAAGAGAGGACCTAGAGTTGGTGCTCCAACCAAGGCATTATCTGGCTTTGCTAGATCTGTTGGCGCAAAAGAGTCAGAGCTATACAAAAAGAAAGAAAGTAAGGGCGAGTTTTTTTTCTACCGGTTAGAACATCCTGGATACTTATCGGAGAAACTAATTGGTAAGATTACTTTAAAGGTTACCCATGGCTTTCCGTGGCAAAAGTCAATGAGGTGGGGGGGTAGTAGTTTCCGGTGGGTTAGACCACTGAGATCAATCCTATGTGCGTTATACCGAGAGAACCAAGAGCCTAAAGTGATAAGCTTTGAGATTAATGGAGTTTTTTCCTCTAATTTTACCTTTGGCCACCCATCTATGTGTCCAGGTAAGTTTTCCCCTCATAGTGCTCAAGACTATGTCTGTGGCCTTAAAGATCGAAAGGTAATTTTAGATTTCAAGCAGAGAAAAAATCTCATTTGGGAATCTGCTAGCAAATTAGTCAAAGGCAAAAATGCTAGGCTGATAACAGACAACTCGTTGCTAAATGAAGTAGCTGGTCTCGTAGAGTGGCCGGTCGTTTTAATGGGAACGATAGATGAGGAATTCTTAGAATTACCAAAAGAAATATTACAAATTTCAATGAGAGAACATCAAAAATTTTTTTCAGTAATTAGGATTGATACAGGATTACTATATAAGTTTGTTGTGGTAGCAAATCTTGAATCTAAAGATGAGGGAAAGTCTATAATTGAGGGCAATTCGAGAGTGTTACGATCTAGATTGCGTGACGCTAAATTCTTCTTTAACAAGGATCTTACAGAGATTAAAAGAAAAAATTTTGTTGCTTTAAATCATAGATTAGCTTCTGTTACTTTTCATAATAAAATTGGGAGTCAGGCTCATAGAGTCAAAGAAATTAGAAAAATTTCAGTCAATATAGCCAAATTGTTGAATGTAGATGCTGGTTTATGTGATCAAGCTGCTAGTTTATGCAAAACAGACCTGACCACATATATGGTTTCAGAATTTCCAGAATTACAGGGTGTAATGGGTAGCATTTACTGCAAAATAGAAGGACAAAATGAGTCAATCTATAATGCGATCTCTGATCATTATAAACCAGTTACTCAAAATGATGATGTGCCCAAAGAAATGATTGCTGTTGTTGTGGCAATTGCTGATAGAGTTTTCACGTTGACAAGGTTCTGGATAATAGACGAAAAGCCATCGGGTTCCAAGGATCCATTTGCTCTTAGAAGAGGAGCTATAAGTTTGATCAGAATCCTGTTAGAAAAAAAGTTAGATATTAAGCTTGGTGATTTGATCGAACAGAGTTTGAAATCTGAAATAGCTCAGGATCTTTACCAATTTTTTACTGAGAGATTTAAAGTTTATCTTATTGAGAAGGGGTATTCACATGATACCCTAAGAGCTTGTTTAAACAAAAAGAATCTTGAAAATCCATATGGTACTTTTGTGCAGATTGATCAGCTTGAAAAATTTAGAAAGACAGATCTTTTTCCTAGGTTAATGGATGCTTATAGACGACCTAATAACATCCTCAACTCTGAGGAAAATAGAAGCAAGAAAAGGTACGAACTTGAACCCTCTGTGGAATTGTTTGATACCACTGAGGAAAATAGTCTCATGGATAATTTAGTTTCAATAGAGAAATCGGTTAGAGTATTCTTATTACAGAAGGACTATTCCAATGCCTTGCAAACTCTTGCAAAGTTAAATGATTCCGTAGAAGCATTCTTTGAAAATGTGACTATTAATTCTGAAGTGCAAGAAGAAAAGGATAATAGGCTCCATTTATGCAACAAGGTAAGAAAAATAATGCATTCTGTAGCCAATTTTTCCGAACTAAGGATATAAAGATACAATTGTTTTGATAGAGTAAAGCTGTTTCCCATGGTAAATAATACCAAGAATGTGATTTTTATTTCACCCAAACTTTGTGTTAGTCAAGAAGAGTTTGGGTTTAGGGCAAGCACTATTTCGGCACTCAGTAAGTTGGGGTTTCCTGTTGCTCCTGGCTATTTTATTTCTTCTAAACTTATAAAAGAAATAATTGATGGTGGTGCTACTCCAGATTTTCCAAAAGAATTTTTAGACCGGTCTCCCGTATGTCTGAGAGCAAGCCCCGAATTTAGGGAATGGCGTGGTCCAGAATCAATACTTTATTTAGGTCTTAATAGGGAAAAGTTAGGATCGATCAAAAAAATTACTGGAGCAAAAACAGCTAAATTTTTGTATTTGGAACATGTCAGGAATTTTGGTGTGAAAGTATTAGAGCTAGACCCTGACTTATTTGATCAAACATTACACCTTGCTGTAAAAAGGGAAAATGTAAAATTGGTTAGGGACTTGTCAATGGATATGATTGATGACTTGACTAATGAATTTGAGGAATATTACAGAATGCACCTTGGTTTTGACTTTCCTGAAGATCAGGAAAAACAGATACATTATGCCTTTAAGGCGATTGCAAAAAAGTGGGAAAATCCTACCTCAAAAGTGCTGCGATTGTCTCTGGGTGCAGATCCTCAGGCTTCGATGGGAGCGATATTACAGGAAATGATTTTGTCAAATCATGAATCACGATTTGGTTTGTTGGATATACAATCCATAAATAATTTCACTGGGGAAGAATGTATCAATGGCCGTTTTGTTCCAATAAAAATTGGAGAAGTAAATTCACCATTGGTTCTTAAAGGTAGTTTTTCACGACCAATGTCTCAGGAAGAACTTATTCTAGGAAATAAGATTTCCAAACTATATAAACCATTGATTGCCAAAATTAGTGTTTTGGAAAAAAAGGCTTTTAAAGCATTTGGTAAAAAGTTAAATTTTTCATTTTTGATCAAAAATGATGAGTTTGTCTTAATCGACGCAAAAGATGTGGAACTTCAGGCATCAGCGTTAATGCGGTTAAACGTAGAAGCCGTAAGAAAAGGATTGATCTCCAAGGAATCAGCAATTTTGAGAACTGATCCGGAGATGCTATTAGATACATTACACCCGCAAATTCATAAAGACATAAACATCGAAGTCATAGGGTTGGGGCTGCCAGCTAGCCCTGGGGCAGTTTCCGGTTTTATAGCCTTCAAGGCAGAAGAAGCCATTAAGATGAATTCAAAAGGAATGACTGCAGTTTTAGTTAGAAGTGAGACAAGTTCAGAAGATATAAGAGGGATGCACGTTTCTGCGGGCGTTCTGACTTTAAGGGGTGGGATGTCTAGCCATGCAGCTGTGGTAGCAAGGGGGCTTGGGAAACCTTGCGTAGTAGGTGTGAGTGACTTAAGGATGGATAACAGCCTCAAATCTTTACTGACTAAGGATGGTCGAATTCTGAAAAGCGGTGATTTGATAACTATTGATGGGTCCAATGGTAGAGTTTTACTAGGCAAGGCGCAAATGGTTCAACCTAACTTTTCAAAACATTTTTACCAAATTATGGAATGGGCTAATGAACTCGGTAAAATAAGTGTCAAGGCGAATGCAGATACCCCACAGGAAGCTTCACTAGCAAAGGAATTTAATGTGGACGGAATAGGATTATGTCGTACAGAGCACATGTTTTTTGAGAGTAAAACGCTGCAACATATGCAAAAGATGATTCTAGCTTCTAATGAAGGGGATAAAGAAGAGGCGATCAACGCACTATTACCCATTCAACAGATGCAATTTGAAGAGATATTCAAAATAATGAAAGGGTTGCCTGTTACCATACGCTTGCTGGATTTACCGGTGCATGAATTCTTGCCTAATAGCCTGCTTGAATTAGAAAATCTTGCAAATGAGCTTAGTATGACACTCACACAAGTGTCTGAACATTCAAAACAGATGTCTGAAATCAACCCTATGCTGGGGAAAAGAGGAGTGAGGCTGGGAATACTTTTCCCAAAACTTTACCAGATGCAGATAAAAGCAATTTTAAAAGCAAGTAGGAGTGTTTATGGTTCTGAACAGATTAACTTTGCCCCTGAAATAATGTTACCAATGGTGTCTTCTGTTAAAGAAGTTTATCTTGTTAGAGATATGATCAACCAGGTAGTTGCGTCTATCCCCAGGCAACAAGGTCATCTCGTGGCATACAAATTGGGTGTAATGGTTGAGACTCCCAGGGCAGTATTAATATCTGGTGAACTTGCATCTGCAAGTTCTTTTTTAAGTTTTGGTACTAATGACCTTACCCAGATGACTTATGGTCTTAGCAGAGATGATTCTGGTACCTTCATGAGAGACTATATAGATCACAAAATTTATCCTGAAGATCCATTCAGGTCTCTTGATATTGATGGCGTTGGAGAACTTCTAAGGATTGCTTCAGATAGAAGCAGAAAATCAAATCCCAATATAAGATTAGGTATTTGTGGGGAGCATGGAGGCGATCCAAATTCAATAGATTTCTGTAAAAGTATCGGTTTGGATTATGTCTCCTGTTCCCCATATCGAGTTCCTATGGCGAGGCTTGGAGCTACCCGCTCTATTTCTCTATAGAACAACGCATTTCTAAAGTATTCAGGTTAGACAAAAAGCCTCTTGGGATAACGTAGTTTAATCATATTTCTCTTGCATGATCTTATCTTGAGTATTAAGAGCTTCTGAAAAGAAATTAGATTAAAGCACCAGTTAATATGTTGAAAAAGTTAATTTCTTACTTTTATATTGTCCAATTACTGCTAGGGCTTAGTTTGTCATTTGCTTTTGCAGAGGGATTAAGTGGAAAGAAGGTTCGCGAAGAAATTCCTGATGCTTTTTCAGTTATTTCGGATGCTTTGATCTCTGATTATATGATTATCTCCTCATTGAATACTCTAGATTTAAAGAATTTTTCAGGTTTTTCTAAATATGATGATAAGAAATTTTCTTTCAAGGTCCTTGATGCCTTACCAATACCAAAAGTGACCTCTGAACTTCGATGTTTAGCAGAGGCAATCTATTTTGAGGCGAGAGGAGAACCCTTAGAAGGTCAATATGCTGTTGGAGAAGTGATAATTAACCGAGCTCTTTCACAAGCCTTTCCTAATAGTATTTGTGCGGTAATATCAGAAGGAGCTAGTCGCCGAAATGCATGCCAATTTTCTTATAATTGTGATGGCAAACTAGAGGTTATTGTTGAAAGAGGCATTTATAAGAGAATACTGAAGCTGTCCCGCGTATTGCTTGAACCTTCCGCCCGAGTTTTAACTAATGGAGCTACTTTTTTCCATGCCAAAGCTGTAAACCCTAGTTGGGCCAAGAAATTCAAAAAGACTGGGGAATTTGGTCAACATGTTTTTTATAAAATGCGTTAGATAACCTAAAATGCTAGGAATGCTGACAATAATCCCTTGAAAAAAAGATAATAGAACAAAGCTTAGACAAAACTGGAGACAAAGTTTGGAACAGATCTATTTAAAGGATTATGTATGTCATGCAGAAATTGGTGCTTTTGAATCGGAGCATGGTCATAAACAAAGGCTTAAATTTAACATCTCTTTAAGTCTTGATTATGCTGACAGAAATAGGGCAGATAATCTCGAAGATGTACTCTCCTATGAAATAATTTTGGAAGCTATAAACAAAAATCTTTCTGGAAAAAGATTGAATTTACTCGAAACTCTGGCAGACAATATTGCTGCTTTCTGCTTGGAGTTCGAAGAAGTTATAATGATAGAAATTCAAATAGAGAAAATGGATAGAATAGACGGAAGTCTAGGTGTGCGCTTAGTTTGTAAGAAAGAGTGAGAAAGTGAAAAAAATTTCCATAGTATTTGATTTGGATGGTACCCTTGTACATACGGCTCCCGCTTTGGCAAAGGCGGGTAATGATCTTCTTTTCACACTAAATTTACCACCAGTATCAGTAAAAATTTATAGTACGTTTATTGGTGGCGGAATTCCTATGCAAGTACAAAAATTGCTGGAATTTTCAAATTATCCGTGTGTAAACTCATTGGAAGAACATGTGGAAAAATTTAAGGAATTTTACTACCAAGATCCGTTGCGTGGAACAAGCATTTATCCACGGGTTGCAGAAACACTTACGGAACTTAATAATGAGTATCAAAATTTAGCGATTTGTACTCAAAAGAATGAAACACCTGCAAGGTTTATTCTTAAAGAGTTTGGATTACTTAAATATTTTTCGGGTTTTGCTTTTGGTGACTCTTTGGATGTTTTAAAACCTGATCCAAAGATGGTACTGCATGCGACTAAAAGCTTTGCCTCCGATAGATTGGTCTATGTGGGTGATAGCATTACCGATTCTAGGACTGCTAAAAACTCAAAGTCTATTTTTGTATTATTTACAGAAGGTTATAGAAAAAATGCTATAAATGAACTGAGTCCAGATTATTATTTCTCTGACTTTTCAAAGCTGCCTACTATCATGAAAAATATCCAGAAAAATCTTATGGTATGAAGTTGTCTAAATATTTTCGCCCTATTATGAACACGGGACGTATATACCCAACTGATGCCATATTTTTGGGATCTACAAGTCTTTGGTTTAATGCAGTAAAAGTTTTTGAAAGAGGTAAGGTTCCGATAGTAGTCAATGCTAAAGAAATACCATTTGAGATTAAATCGGGACTTTCTGTAAACCGAGGAAAAATTCTAGGCTTTGAAAAAAAACCTCCTTTATTAATGGGAGTATTAAATGTTTCTCCTGATAGTTTTTCAGATGGCTATCAAGCCCGTGATCCTTCTGATCTTTTGAAACGGATTAACAAGATGGTTGATGAAGGTGTAGATATCATTGATATTGGGGGCGAATCCACTAGACCAGGCTTTACGAGTATTTCCTCTGAGGCTGAGAAAAAACGTGTAGATGAAGCAATAAGATTGGTGAGAAAAAATTTCCCTAATTTGTTGATGTCAATAGATACCCGTAAAGCTTCCGTAGCAGAACATGCCCTAAGTTTAGGGGTAAAGATATTGAATGATGTTTCTTCCCTAAGTTTTGACCCTGATAGCATTGAGATAGCCAAGAAATTTGGAAGTTTCGTTTGCATAATGCATAATTCAGGCGCAGGGAAAGATTTGCATAAGAGAATTATGGGAAAGGATTTTCTTCTAGACATATTTGATTACTTAAGAGAGCGTATTGAATTTGCAGTGTCAGGTGGTATTTCAAGATCTAAGATAATAATTGATCCCGGAATTGGGTTTGGTAAAACAGAGGAACAAAATTTAGCTATTTTATCTAATATCAGCCTTTTTCATTCCTTAGCATGTCCGATTTTAGTAGGTGTTTCTAGAAAGAAATTTATAGGTAGAATTACTGGTGAAAATAAACCAGAAGATAGATTAGTGGGATCTGTTTTGGCAGCAGGAGAGTTAGCAAAGCAAGGTGTGCAGATTGTTCGAGTTCATGATATAAAAGAAACCAACCAGGTGATGAATATACTCTACAAGTTGCGCACCGCTGATTAGATCTACATTTAGGATAATGAAAATGACAATGAAGATATTTGGTACAGATGGGATAAGAGGGAAAGTTAATTCAACTTTAATAAGTGCTAGCTTCGCTCAGAAAATAGGTATTGCTTGTGGCCAATATCTTTCCTCAAAGGATCTTTCTGGCAGATCCAATCGGGTAATCATAGGTAAGGACACCAGGAGATCTGGTTATATGCTGGAAACAGCTTTGACATCTGGATTTACATCTTTAGGCATGGATGTGTTTCTTTTAGGCCCTATCCCAACCCCTGCTGTAGGAATGTTGACTAGATCCATGAGGGCTGAACTGGGAGTAATGATTACTGCATCCCACAATCATTATGAAGATAATGGAATCAAGTTCTTTGGACATGATGGTTTTAAATTATCGGATAGTGTTGAAAATGAGATTGAGACTTTGTTGTTAAGTAAATCTAATTGTAATAACTCAGATTTGGTAGGCAGGGTTAAGAGAATCGACGAAGTGTTAGGTCGGTATATAGAGTTTGTCAAAACAAGCTTGCCAAAGAACCTGATGTTGAATGGACTAAAAATTGTAATAGATTGTGCTAATGGTGCTGCATATAAATGCGCCCCCCAAATTCTTTGGGAACTGGGGGCTAAAGTGATACCGCTAGGCGTAGAGCCTAATGGCTACAATATAAATTTAAATTGTGGCTCCACTGATACTTCAAAAGCTGCAGAGCTAGTAAAAAAACACAAGGCTGATTTAGGAATTTGTTTAGATGGAGATGCTGATCGAGTGATCTTACTAAATGAGAAAGGCGAAGAAGTTGATGGAGATCAGTTGCTAGGTGTTTTGGCCGCTCACTGGAATAATGAAGAGAGGATTGCCAAAGGAACAATCGTATCTACTGTAATGTCCAACCTAGGCTTGAATAGATATTTGAAGACACTAGGAATAAAGCTTCACCGTGCCGCGGTAGGTGATAGGTATGTTGTTGAGGCTATGCGTCAAAAGGAACTAAACATTGGTGGAGAAAAATCAGGTCACATAGTCATGACTGATCATTCTACAACCGGGGATGGTATACTCGCTGCTTTACATTTTCTTTCAATCCTCCAGGGGTCAGGTGTTAAGGCAAGTAGTCTTTTGACTGCTTTTCAACCAATACCGCAACAACTTGTCAATATCACCTTTAATTCTTCGCATGATCCTTTAGAAAATCATGATGTGAAAAATCTACTTATAGAATGTGAGAGTAGATTAGGAAAATTGGGGGAAATGATAGTTAGAAAATCAGGAACTGAACCTGTGATTAGAGTTATGGTTCAACATGACGATGAAGCACTAGTGTCAAGTATTGTGAGAAAAATAAGTTCTAAAATTGAAGGCCTCTAATTAATTAGTATACGTGGCTAGATGATCTCATCCAGATTTATTTTTGTTGTTCAAATTGAGAAATTAGAACACCTGTTAATATAAGTGTAAGAGATAGGATAAAATTGTTTGGAAGGACTTCTTTTAGAAGAAATAGTCCAAAGATTGTAGACCATACAGGGACTTTAAAATTTACCAAGCTTACAAAAATTACCCCTTGATATTTAATCAACGATACAAGAATCACAGTAGCAATTCCTGTCGGGAACACACCAAGGTATAAAATTGCGACTATGGACTGATAATTGAAGATTGCAGGAAATTTACCAAATATTAATACAAATGGTATGCACATTAAGCTAGCAATTAATAGAGAATGAGTCGAAAAAGCCAGAAAATCCAAGGGTTTTGATTTTCGTATGATTATAGCACCTGAAGCATAACAAAAGGGTGCTAAAATACATAGCCAGACAAAAGAATTTTGGTGTGTGAAGAAAGAGTTTTGTATCATTCCATCTTTTGATGCAATAAGAAGAGTTGTTCCGCATACACCTAGTGATATTCCAAAAACTTTTTGAACTTTGACCTTCTCGTCAGTTGTTAATAGGTAGGTGAGTAGTAAAATAATTAATGGAATCGTCGCCATGCATAAACCTACAAAGACTGAAGAAAGATGTTCTTGGGCGATGGCTAGCAATGTGAAAGGTAAGGCATTTGACAGTAATCCGACTCCCACGCAGCTCATCCAATAGCTGCTAGTTTTTGGTATAATAAACGATCTTTTCTTAAGAAAAGTTGAGCATAATAAGAGTGTTAGTGCACCAATCATTATTCTTAGTGAAGACACATATATAGGTTCAAAAGAAATAAGAGCAATTTTGATTGCTAGAAAAGAACTACCCCAGATTAACCCAAGGACTGACAGAAGTGACCAAGAAGAAATCTTTTGCAATTTGAAGTCAGAATTAGTTTCCAAAGTTTTCCTGTCGTGCTATTTAACCGTTTAATTATTATCTTGAACCTGTTAGGTCTTTTTTTGTTTCAATAGTTGAGTTTCCTGATTTATAGAAATATTCAAAATTAGCAAACTAATTTTCTGAGAGAAAAACGTGTTAGATAAACCCGACAAAGTGCCGTTAAGGCCAAATTTTTCTAGCGGTCCTTGTGTAAAGAGACCAGGTTGGGAAATTAAGAATTTAGGTAATATTGCCCTACTAGGTCGTTCACATAGGTCTGCTGAATGCAAAAAACAGTTGGAAAATGTTATTCAGCTAATTAAGGAAACTTTAGGTCTACCAAATGATTACATTGTGGCAATTGTTCCAGGATCAAATACCGGGGCATTTGAAACAGCTTTGTGGTCTATGTTGGGCCCCTTACCTGTCGATGCTTTGGCTTGGGAAAGCTTTGGTTCTGGCTGGGTTTATGATATCAAAGAGCAGTTGATGTTAAAGGATGTTCAGGTTCTGTCCGCAAGATATGGTGAAATACCAAACCTAGATTGTATAAGAAGGGAATCTGATATTTGCTTTACCTGGAATGGGACAACCTCTGGTGTTCGTGTACCTAATGCTAATTGGATTAGCGAAGACAGAATAGGTTTAACGTTTTGTGATGCGACTTCAGCTATTTTTTCGCAGGAATTAGATTGGAAAAAATTAGATGTCACAACATTTTCATGGCAAAAAGCTATGGGGGGGGAAGGTGGTCATGGTGTTCTCATACTTAGTCCTAAGGCCATTGACCGATTGAAGAATTATGTTCCTTGTAGACCTATTCCAAAGATTTTTAGATTAGGTACAGAAAAAGGAATAAATTTGGATCTTTTTGAAGGTAAAACAATAAATACTCCGTCTATGCTATGTGTGGCTGATGCCCTTGACTCTCTTTTGTGGATTAAGGAATTAGGTGGATGGAAAGCAACTTGCGAGAGAACCTCCAACAATTTTAGGATTATCTCAGATTGGTATCGAAAGAGGGACTGGATTACTAATTTGGTAAAGGATGAATCTATACAGTCTAATTCTTCAGTCTGTTTGCAGATTATAGATAATCAGTTTTTAAAACTTTTAGATTCAGAAAAATGGAAATTTATCAACCATATGACCACTATACTGGAAAAACATGAGGCAGCATTTGATATAAAGGGCCACAGAGATGGTCCACCAGGTTTAAGGATATGGTGTGGGCCAACCATTGAACCTGAAGATTTAGAATATTTATTACCGTGGTTAGATTGGACTTTTCAGTATCTAAAAACAAAGAATTTTTAATAGCCAGGAAAGTGAGCATCTATTGAATTTCAAAGTATTGATATCGGACAGTCTTTCTAAAAATGCGGTCAAGATTTTTCAGGCCAGAGGCATAGAGGTGAGTTACAGGCCAGAAATTGGTCAGCAGCGTGACATTTTAACCAAGGAAATCGGAGAGTTCGATGGGTTGGCTATTAGATCAGCTACCATTTTGGACAAGAAAATTTTAGAAAAGGCCAAAAATTTGAAAGTGATTGGGCGAGCGGGTATAGGTATTGATAATATAGACCTAGAATTTGCTTCAAAAAAAGGGATTGTAGTGATGAATACTCCCTTTGGTAATGCTATTACAACTGCCGAGCATACGATTGCACTGATATTTTCAGCTGCTAGGCAGATTCCGGCAGCTGATAGCTCAACGCGCTCTGGTAAATGGGAGAAGAAGAAATTTGTAGGCATGGAATTGTCCGGAAAGAAACTAGGTTTAATAGGGGTTGGAAATATTGGTTCCGTGGTTGCCATTCGTGCTCAGGCTTTAGGAATGGAGATACTGGCTTATGATCCATTTTTGTCAGAGGAAAGGGCAACAAATCTTAAATTGACTAAAATACCGGAGTTAGATCAACTCTTGATTCAATCAGATATAGTGTCACTTCATCTTCCTAAAAATGAAAAGACAGAAAAATTTCTGTCAAAAAGTAAAATATCAATGATGAAAAGAGGATCAATTCTTGTCAATTGTGCAAGAGGGGGATTAGTTGATGAGGAAGCAGTTGCAGAAGCAATTAGGAAGGGTATTTTGTCAGCTGCTGCATTTGATGTATTCTTAGATGAACCTGCCACTCAAAGCCCATTATTTGATTTGCCAAATGTTATTTGTACTCCTCACCTTGGTGCTTCCACGAATGAAGCTCAAGAGAAAGTTTCTTTGCAGATTGCAGAACAAATTTCTAACTACCTTTTAGATGGATCTGTAGAAAATGCTCTAAACGCTCCATCCATGAATGCTAAGGAGGCTCCTATATTAGAACCATGGATAAAACTCGCCAAAGTACTGGGATCATTTGTTGGTCAAATGACTGATTCTGCGATTACAGAAATAGAGATTGAGTATGTAGGTATGGTTGGCAAATTGAATATCTTCCCCATTAGCTCGGCATTAGTGGCGGAATTACTCAGACCACTGGTTGGAAGTGGAGTAGTCAATATGGTGTCAGCGCCCCATATTGCAAGGCAAAGAGGAATGAAAATTTCTGAAATCAGAAGAGATGCACAAGGAGCATTTGGTTCATATATTCGCCTGATAGTCAATTCTGAGAATTTGCAGAGGTCAGTTGCGGGCACTATTTATTCTGATGGAAAGCCTAGATTTATTCAAATTAAGGGTATCAACTTAGAAGCGGAACCAGCTTCTCACATGCTGTATACAACCAATAAGGATATTCCAGGCTACATAGGTGCTCTTGGAACTGTACTTGGTGAAGCTCAAGTCAATATCGCAACTTTTGCTCTTGGTAGAGATACGAAAAATGGTAAAGCAATAGCCTTGTTAGGAGTTGATGAGGCAGTAGGAAATTCGATAATTAAGAAGATAGAGAATCTTCCTCAAGTGGCTAAAGCTAGAGCTTTAAAATTTCCACAAAAGTGAATAATGTGGTTGAGGAACATGTACCAATTACTTTAAATGCTCTTTGATATGAGCTTTGAAAGGACCTTTAATGACTAATGTCGTGGTTGTAGGCTGCCAGTGGGGAGATGAAGGAAAAGGAAAATTAGTTGATTACCTAAGCGGGAAAGCTGATGTTATTGTAAGGTTTCAAGGAGGAAATAATGCAGGTCATACTATAGTCATTGATGAGAAAGTTTTTAAATTGTCTCTGTTGCCTTCTGGAATAATAAGGGAAGGGAAATTGTCAATCATTGGTAACGGCGTTGTACTTGACCCTTGGGCATTAAGAGAAGAGATCGAGACCCTAACTAAATTAGGTGTTAATGTTACTGAGTACAATTTACTCATTGCAGAAAATGTACCATTAATCTTGTCTTTTCACAAAGATTTAGACTTATTACGGGAAGCAAGGGCAGGTTCCACAAAGATTGGGACTACCGGCAGGGGTATAGGACCGGCCTATGAAGATAAAGTGGGTAGAAGAGCTATTCGCTTGTCCGATCTAGAAAATCCCAAGGCTCTTCGGGCCCGCTTAGAAAGATCCTTAGAACATCACAATATTTTGAGAAAAGGATATGGTAAATCAGTTATAGAAGAAGGAGAAATCTTGAATCAACTAGAAGAGATTTCAACTTTTGTTTCAAAATTTTCGACTCCAGTTTGGAGAGTCTTAAATAATAAAAATAAAGAAGGTGCCAATATTTTATTTGAGGGTGCGCAAGGTAGTCTTCTAGATGTAGATTTTGGAACTTATCCGTTCGTGACATCCTCTAATACAATGGCTGCGTCATCATCACTGGGTTCTGGTTTTGCCGCCCAAAAAATTGATTTTGTGTTGGGGGTAGTTAAAGCTTATACGACAAGAGTGGGCGAGGGCCCTTTCCCTACAGAACTAAAGAACGATAAAGTTGGTTTTCACCTGGAAACAGTTGGTCATGAAAAGGGAACTGTCACAGGGAGAAACCGAAGGTGCGGTTGGTTCGACGCTAGTTTAGTCAAGCAAAGTTGTATTTTAAATGGAGTTAATGGGATAGCTATAACTAAATTAGATGTTCTAGATAGTTTGAAAGAATTGAAGATTTGTGTGGGTTATGAGATAAATGGTGAACTTCATGGATACTTACCATCATCTATCCATTCATTTGAAGAAATCAAACCTGTTTATGAATTCTATGAGGGATGGGATGATACCACTGAAGGCATTTCTTCATTTGAAAAATTGCCAAGTAATGCTATTACATATCTAAGGAGAATAGAAGAATTGGTTGGATGCCCAATCAGCTCAATTTCTACATCACCTGAAAGGGAAGATTTGGTCCATCTCAGAGATCCTTTTGAGGAATCTATTAAATAAATGAACATAATCTATAGAAAAAAGCTGGCTTATTTTATTCTATTAATTTTTCTTCCTACTTACATAGTGTTTGTGGTGACTATTATTTCTTTTTTGGATCGCTTCAATATATGGGTTGAATTATTGATTTATGTCCTGTTGGGTATAGTATGGGTTTTCCCTTTTAAGTTTGCATTTAAGGGTTTGGCCTCAAAGAATGAAAAGAAATAGTGGTGAGGTAGGATACCCCCCCATTTTTTAAACAGAGTTGATTTTTTTCAAGGATTTGAAGATGGTAAAAATCTTACAGAGATTTGATCAACCTATAACAATTATTGGAGGTGGGGAGTTTGTTCCCGATATTTTTGAATCTTCTTTGCAAGTGGGAAAAGAGTTGATCGCGGTCGATGGAGGCCTTAATTATCTAAGCCCTAGAAGGCATTTTCCAGTATGGATCCTTGGTGATTTGGACTCGGCAATCGATACTGAACCTTGGGTGAAGGCCGGGGCTAAAATAAAATTATTACCGGAACAGAATTCAACTGATCTTGAAAAGTGTTTATATTCGATTGAGGCACCTCTTTACTTGGCAAATGGTTTCCTAGGACACAGAATTGACCACACACTGGCATCTTGTTCTACATTAGTAAGGCGGAAGGATAGAAATATCATTTTACTGGGGAAAAGAGACATAATAATTCATATAAATAAGAAAATGAGTTTAGATTTGGAAGTAGGAACTAGATTGTCTCTTTTCCCTTTTAAAAAGGTTTGTGGAGTTCACAGTTGTGGTTTGAAATACTGCGTAGAAGGAGTTACCTTTGCTCCAGGGTCAATGATAGGAACTTCAAATGAAGTCATTGACGCAAAAGTTGAAATAAATTTTGATGAGGCAGGTATGCTTTTAGTCTTGCCAATAGAATCTTTATCTAAGATTTTGGAATCATACAGGCTAGTATAAATTCTTAACATTCAATGACATTGACTGCTAAGCCTCCCTGGGATGTCTCCTTGTATTTTGCCATCATGTCTTTACCAGTGTCAAACATTGTCTTTATGCATGCATCTAGGCTAACTAAATGGATGCCATCACCCCGCAAAGCCAAAGAAGCAGCAGACACCGCTTTAATAGCTCCCAGACCGTTTCTCTCTATACAAGGCGCTTGCACCAATCCTTTTATTGGATCACAAGTCATACCCAGGTGGTGCTCTAAAGCTATTTCTGCAGCATTTTCAATCTGAGCCACTGATCCTCCTAAAATTGCACATAAACCAGCTGCTGCCATGGCTGCGGCAGAACCAACCTCTCCTTGGCAACCTACCTCAGCACCAGAAATAGAAGCATTTGCCTTTAATATGCCTCCTATCGCAGCTGCTGTAAGCAGGAAGTCACTAATCTTATTAGGATCTGCGTTTGGAACATGCTCTAAATAATACATTAAAGTAGCAGGTATAACACCTGCTGCTCCATTAGTTGGTGCAGTTACGATTTTTCCGCCTGCGGCATTTACTTCATTGACTGCCATAGCATAAACTGAAATCCAATCATTTACTACATGTGGAGCGGTACTGTTCAAACCTTTCTCAGAATTAAGTGATTCATAAATAGCTTTCGCTCTTCTGCGTAATTTAAGGCCGCCTGGTAGAATTCCATATTCATTTAGTCCGGCTTCAACACTATTTTTCATGAATTTCCATATTTCTTGAATTCCAGAGTTTAAAGATTGTTCAGACAGGAAAATCAACTCATTTTGCTTCTTCATTTCGGAAATTGAAATATTATTCTTAGTGGCAAGCATCATCATTTCCGCAGCAGTTGAGAAGGGATAGGGAACATTTTGTGAATTATTTTGGGCGTTCAAGTTTTCCAATTCAGAATCTGTTTTCACAAATCCTCCGCCAATAGAAAAGAAAGTCTTTGATGTGCAAAGGTTTCCGTCTTCATCAACTACCTTGAAGATCATTCCATTAGCATGCTGTTTAAGTGGCGGGCCGTAATCAAATATGATATCTGACTCGGGATTAAATTTTATGGCTGGGAATCCATGAACTTCTATGTAACCAGTTTTATGTAATTCTTCCTGAATTCTATTAACCAACCCGGTTTCAAAGTTTTTTGGCGATATTCCAGCTATGCCTAAGAGTATAGCTTTGTCTGTACTATGACCCTTTCCAGTAAAAGCTAAAGACCCATATAAGGTGCAAGTAATTCTATGGAAAGACTTGGAGCCAGGCACGATATCACGCGCCGTTTTTAAGTAAGACAAGAACATTGATGTAGCGATCATAGGGCCATTGGTATGAGAACTAGATGGTCCTATCCCTATCTTAAAGATGTCGAATACGCTTAAAAACAAATGATATTTTCCTGCTAAAGCTATAAACAATTAAGATTACTAGATTATTTTTTTTGATTTGACTATAGAGTAGAGAAAACATTATTTATTAGGAACTTTGGAGGTTTTTAGGAGGCATGATGTCAAATGATACCAATTTAGGTAAACAAGCAGCAGCTAGAGAAGCATTGAAGTTTGTTAAAACCGATATGATACTCGGTTTAGGAACTGGCTCAACTGCGAAAATATTTGTTGATTTGTTGGCCCAGAGGTATTTTGACGAGGGTTTGAATATTGAAGTATTATCAACTTCTTCAAGCACTGCCAGTCAGGCAAAAAAATTGGGTCTACCTTTAACTTCTCTAAATGATGTTAGGAGAGTGGATGTAGTTGTCGATGGGGCAGATGAGGTTGACGCAAATCTTAACCTGATTAAAGGAGGTGGCGGTGCTCTTTTACAAGAGAAAATAGTCGCTGAGAGTAGTGAAACCATGATAGTAATTGTGGATGAGGGTAAAGTAGTTACCAATCTTGGTAGGTTCCCTCTTCCCATAGAAATAATCAAGTTTGGCAGTGAGTTCACCAGGCACATGATCCTAGAAGAATTAAGAAATTTGGGATACATAGACATTTATTCTAACTGGAGGCGGGATGACGAAGGGTTTTTTTTGACTGATGAAGGACATTATATTTTAGACCTGAATCTCAATGAAATTAAAGACCCAATTCTAATACATAACAAAATTAAAGCCATTACTGGAGTAGTAGAAACTGGTTTATTTATTAATTTAGCTAATGTAGTAATTATTGGGAATAATGCGGGTCAATTTAGATTGAAAGAACAAAGGTAACTCACCTTGGCAAAAGATGAATTTGATTTATTTGTGATTGGAGGCGGTTCAGGTGGAGTTAGAGCATCTAGATTGGCAGCAAACTTAGGTTTAAGGGTTGGTGTAGCTGAAGAATATAGGTTTGGAGGCACCTGTGTTATAAGAGGTTGTGTTCCAAAGAAGTTGATGGTTTTTGCCAGTGACTATGCCAGCAAATTCCAAGATTCAAAAGGTTTTGGCTGGAATTACCGCTCGATGTCGTTTTCATGGAGAAAATTTTCTAATTCAATGCGATCTGAAGTTGACAGACTAGAAAATTTGTATGAAAGCATGCTCCATTCTTCAGGTGTTATCACCTTCAAACAAAAGGCTAAATTGAATGGTCATAATTCTGTAATATTACATGATGGAACAATTCTTAAGGCTAAATATATCTTGCTAGCAGGTGGAAGTGGTCCTAGCAAAATTTCTATTCATGGAGAAAACTTAGCAATATCTTCTAATGAAATCTTTTCTTTGACTGAATTGCCCAAGAAATTGCTAATTGTCGGTGGGGGCTATATAGCCTGTGAGTTTGCATCCATCTTTAATGGATTAGGTGTAAATGTAAGACAAATTTATCGTGGTGAAAAGATACTTCGAGGTTTTGATAATGATATTAGGACTCATGTAGAAACCTGTATGATAAACAGAGGGGTTAATATTACCAATAATGTACAGCTAAAGAGCATCAATAAAGTGAAAAATGGACTTGAGGTTTATCTCTCTAACGGGGAAAAAGAAATTTCAGATCAGGTGTTATTAGCTGCGGGACGTCGACCAAAAGTTAAGGACCTTGGTTTAGATAAAGTCGATGTTAGGTTAACAGAAAATGGAGCCATTTACGTGGATCAATTTCTAAAAACTTCAATTGATTCAATATATGCAGTGGGGGATATAACTGATCGCCTCAATCTGACTCCTGTGGCAATTAAGGATGCTGTGGCATTTATTAACACAGTTTTTTGTGGGAAAAAAACAGTGCCAGATCATGATCTTGTGCCGACTGCAGTGTTCACTAGACCTGAAGTTGGAACAGTAGGGTTAACCGAGGCCGAGGCTACCATTAAACACAAGATCAAAATCTTTAAAACTTCTTTTTCTCCTATGGGAAACAGAATATCATGTAGGGAAGAACAGATTCTTATCAAGCTAATTGTATGCCATAAAACTGACAAAGTTTTGGGCTGCCATATTGTAGGAGAAGGAGCGAGTGAGATGATTCAGATTTTTGGGATTGCTATAAAAATGGGAGTAAAGAAAAGTGACTTGAATGCAACTTGCGCTGTCCATCCGACGATAGCAGAAGAGATAGTAACCCTGAAATAATTAGAAGCCTTGAAATTTCACCATTCAAGCACACTTTAGTTTAAATAGTGAAGGATATATGAAATGCCGTATAAAGACGACTCTGAAGGCCCTTGGGGGTCTGGAAAGAAAAAACGTTCTAAAGATAATACAAATAAGAGCCCCTGGGGTGGTAATGGTTCTGATAATGAAAAGGGAGATGGTAGTATACCAGAGATTGACCAAATTGTAAGAAAAGGGCAGGAGCGCCTCAAGGTTTTAATGGGTGGTAAAGGTGGTGGAGGCCCCAGCGGTGGTGGTGGTTCGGGTTCCGGAGGAGTCCCCAACTTTGGGAGAGGAAGTATTTCTTTAATTGCACTAGTATTGATAATCATCTGGGCATTTCTATCATTCTACACAGTAAAACCCGAAGAGAGATCTATAGAGCTTTTTTTCGGTAAGTACTATGACACTGGTGAATCAGGTCTAAACTTTGCTCCATGGCCTTTGATCACACACGAAGTGCTAACAGTTACAAGGGAAAACACCGAGGATATTGGGGTAGGTGGTCGAGGTGGAAGACAAGATGAAGGTTTAATGTTAACAGGTGATGAGAATATTGTGGACATTGATTTCCAGGTGGTTTGGAATATTTCTGACCCATCAAAATTTTTGTTTAATTTAGCGGATCCCAAAGAGACTATAAGAGCTGTTTCTGAGTCTGCTATGAGAGAAGTGATTGGGAGATCTGAACTTAGTCCAATACTAAATAGAGATAGAGCTCTAGTCAGTGCTGATGTCCGGGAATTGATTCAGAATATCTTGGATTCTTACAACAGTGGGGTTAATATAGTGCGTTTAAATTTTGATCGTGCAGATCCGCCAGCTGAAGTTATAGATGCTTTTAGGGATGTTCAGGCAGCAGAGCAAGAGCGTGATACGCTCGAAAAGAAAGCCGATGCGTATGAATACCAGGCATTAGCTGAAGCTCGAGGAGAAGCAGAACAGGTCAAACAAGAAGCTGAGGGATATAAAGCTAAGGTTGTAAATGAAGCAACTGGTGAGGCAAGTCGGTTTATAGCCATTTATAACGAATATGTAGAAGCCAAAGACGTGACGAGAAAGCGTTTATATATAGACTCAATGGAACGCGTTCTAGGTGATGTTGATAAAGTCATTTTGGATCAAAAATCAGGGAGCGGGCAAGGCGTAGTGCCATATTTGCCCCTGAACCAACTTAAAATTGGAGGTAACAACTAATGAACAAATCTTTAATCCTCCTGATATTTTTTGCAACTATTTTCATTGGGGTGATCTCCTCCATGTTTGTCGTTGATGAAAGGGAAAAAGTCCTCGTTCTACAATTTGGACAAGTGAAAAGTGTTAAGACAGAACCAGGAATTAAATTTAAAATACCATTTATCCAAAATGTGGTAAGATATGATGATAGAATTCTTTCATTGGATACAATGCCACTAGAGGTCACGCCACTTGATGACAGGCGTTTAGTGGTAGATGCTTTCGCACGGTATCGAATTGTTGATGTGGTGATGTTTAGAAAAGCCGTTGGCACAGGCGGAACGGCTTCTGCTGAAGTTAGACTTGAAAGAATATTAAACGCATCATTGAGAGAGGTACTTGGTTCAGTAACATCTAATGCCGTGACATCAGCTGATCGAGTAGATTTAATGACTAGGATTCGAGATTCTGCCATCACAGAAGCGGCTGGTCTGGGAGTGGAGATAGTAGATGTTAGAATTAAGCGTGCTGATTTACCAACACAGAATCTGTCGGCCACTTTTCAAAGAATGCAAGCAGAGAGAGAGAGAATGGCTGCTGATGAAAGAGCGCGCGGTAGAGAAGCAGCTCAACGTGTTAGAGCTTTAGCCGATAGAAAAGCAGTTGAGATAGTTTCAGAAGCGCGTCGGGATGCTGAAATAATTAGGGGTGAAGCTGATGCTGAGACGACTCGTCTTCTAGCAGAGGCTTTTGGACGTGATCCTGAGTTTTATGCGTTTGTGAGGTCATTAAAAGCCTATGAAGGGTCAATGACGGGAAAAAATACGACCATAGTACTTAATCCGGACTCTGAATTCTTTGATTACATAAAGGAAAGTGGGTCAAAGTGATGGACAAACTTTTGTTTGCTTTGGGTTCAGTAGCTGTCTTTGAAGGATTTTTTTTGGCTATTGCCCCTGGACGTATACCCAAGGTTTTGGAAGTTTTGAACAAATTTACTAAAGTGGAGCTATCTAGAATTGGACTCATAGTCATGGCTGCGGGTGTAACCATACTGATGATCACGGATTTTTAGTTTAGACTAAATAAGCAACTGATTGGTAACTAAATATAGAAGTTAAGTGAAAACCAAAATAATGGGTTTTTGGAGTGGGAATGTCGACAATTATTTTGAATAAAAAAAAATCTAAGAAGTTAATCTCATTTAGTTATATAGCTGACAGCCTAATAAAACTTCTCTTAGTTTTATTTTTTTCAATACTTAGCAATATTGCTAGTGTTGCCAAAGACTTGCCGGATAGTTTTGCAGATTTGGTGGAAAGATTGAGCCCAGCTGTGGTAAATATTACTACTACTGCTGTAGTTCCGCAAAGAGAACAGTTTAACCCAATGGTTCCAAGGGGGTCTCCTTTTGAGGAATTTTTTAGAGACTTTATGGAAAAACAACAACCAGGAGATCAGCAACCAAGGCGACAGAGGCGTGGTACGGCATTAGGATCTGGTTTTATCATTTCTCCTGGTGGATTATTGGTCACGAATAATCATGTCATAGAGAATGCAGATGAAATAAAGATTGAAATGCTAAATGGATCTACCTTGGAGGCCAAGGTGCTTGGGACAGATCCTAAAACTGATATAGCCTTGCTTAAGGTTAATTCAGAAATTGATCTTCCGTATGTGAAATTCGGTAACAGTGATAAATCAAGAGTAGGGGATTGGGTTTTAGCGATTGGTAACCCATTAGGTCAGGGATTTTCAGTTTCTGCAGGAATAATTTCTGCCCGAGGAAGAGATTTACAAGGACCTTATGATGATTTTATACAGACAGATGCTGCTATAAATAGGGGAAATTCAGGGGGTCCTTTATTTAATACTGATGGAGAAGTAATAGGTGTGAATACCGCGATATTATCTCCAAATGGCGGTTCAATAGGTATTGGATTTTCAATGTCTTCAGCAGTAGTAGAGAAAGTAATTGATCAACTACGTGAATATGGGGAAACCCGAAGGGGCTGGTTAGGGGTTCGGATTCAAAATTTGAACGAGGAAGTAGCAGAAGCATTGGGTCTCGAGGATATAGGAGGTGCACTAGTCACAGATGTGCCAGGGGGGCCGGCACAAAAAGCTGGAATAAGGTCTGGCGATGTAATTATAGAATTTGATGGAAAAAAGATTGAGGATAGTAGTGCATTGGTAAAGGTAGTTGGTGATAGCGAAGTTGGAAAAGAAGTTAAGGTTTTAATATGGAGGGAAGGTGCTGAAAAGATAGTTTTTGTTGTGTTGGGCCGTCTTGAAACCGTTCAAATTTCGGACAATAGTTCAGATAATCAGGATCAGAAGATATTGTATTTTGCTGGCATGAGTCTGGTTAGTATCAGTGATGATTTAAGAAAACGTTTTGATATACCGGAAGAAGTCACGGGTGTCTTAGTAACTGAGGTTAAAGATAATTCGGCAGCTAGAGCTAGGGGCATAAGTGTTGGTGATGTAATTGAAAAAGTGGACCAAGTCGAAGTTGATTCACCCTCTTCAATTGTAAAAATGGTTGATGAGGCCAAATCAAAAAACAAAATGTCAGTTTTATTACTGGTAAAAAGAGGAATTAATGGAAGGTTTGTGGCTATCCCAGTAGGAGAGTAAATTTAAGCTATGGCTTGTATTATATTAGGTCAGCCTAATTCTGAAGATATTTTCTCTATTTCTTTTAATAGATAAGAAAGATTGTCTATTCTTTTAGCTATAATATTTACTAATGGGCCATTTTTTTCTATGTAGCCAGTGATTTTAAGGAGGTTTCCAGTAATAATATAGTAGCGATATCTGTAATATAAGTTTTTCCAACAAATAATATTTGCTGTCCCACTTTCA
This sequence comes from Paracoccaceae bacterium, assembly GCA_029243395.1. Taxonomy (GTDB): domain Bacteria; phylum Pseudomonadota; class Alphaproteobacteria; order Rhodobacterales; family Rhodobacteraceae; genus CACIIZ01. Next base: position 370,658 of record JAQWSE010000007.1, read on the forward strand.
TCTTCAAGACTAAGAAACGTAACACCATTGGCAGTACTTGGTCGTTGATTAATTATCAACAATCCTGCAATAGATATTATAGACTTTTCAGGTAACTTCGAAAGTTCAGAGATTTTTATAATAGATGGGGTCTTGTCACTGTTATAATGCATGAGAACATAAATAGAACATTTAATATTTTGATACAATATTTCTAATAGTAATTTTGTATATTTTAGGTTAAAGATTTTCTCGGGAGAAAAAATGCCAAAAATAACGTACATCACTTTCAACGGAGAAAAGCATACAGTTGATGTGCCTGTGGGTCTAACGGTCATGGAAGGAGCTAGGGACAATAATATACCTGGAATAGAAGCTGATTGTGGTGGGGCTTGTGCATGTTCTACTTGCCATGTCTATATTGATGAAAATTGGCTTGATAAGCTACTCCCTATAGATGACATAGAAAAAGATATGCTTGATTTTGCTTATGATCCAGACGAAAAAACCTCTAGATTAACTTGCCAAATTCAAGTCACGGAAGATCTTGAAGGTCTAGTGGTTAGAATGCCAGAAAAGCAAATCTGAACTAAAACTCATTTCTTAAAGTACTTAAAACCAATGTCATTTCTGTAAAAACCATTTTCCCATTGGATAATAGTTAATGCGTCATAAACTTTTTTTCTAGCACTTTCCAAGTCCTTTGCCCGTGCTGTTACGCTTAGTACTCTTCCTCCATTTGATACTAGCTTTCCTTCTTTAAATTCTGTTCCGGAATGAAAAACTTGAATTTCCTCATCGTCATCCAAACTTTCTAATCCGGATATCTCTTTCCCTGTTTGAAACTCCCCAGGGTATCCTTTACTCGCAATTACTACAGTTATTCCAATATCATTAGCAAAATTAATTTTCGTTCCCAGGAGTTTCTTTTGCGCGCAATTTAATAGAATATCTAAAAGTTGAGCACCTAACCTTATTGCCAAGACTTGGCATTCTGGGTCACCAAGGCGTGCATTATATTCAATGAGTAGAGGTTCCTCCTCTACTATCATTAGACCTGCGTACAAAATTCCACAGAAAGGGGTGCCATTCTTTTTCATTTCATCTAGAGTCGGTTTAACAATTCTATCTAATATTTTTTTTTCAATTTTTGGCGAAATATTAGACGCTGGGGAAAATGCTCCCATACCTCCAGTGTTTGGACCACGATCATTATCAAAAGCCCTTTTGTGATCTTGAGCGCTTCCCAAAGGAAGTATGCTGTCTCCATCACTTAAAATAAATAAGCTAGCTTCTTCGCCATGAAGAAATTCTTCAATAACAACTGACTTGGAGCCTGGTTTTGATAATTGAAATATTTTCTTAAGAGCTACAGTCGCCTCTTGTCCAGTTTCGGCGATAAAAACACCTTTTCCTGCAGCTAAGCCATCATCTTTGATCACATAAGGTTTTGTGAATTCATTTAAAAAAATGAGAGCTTCGTCCTCTGAACTTGCAAGCTTATACTTGGCTGTTGGGATATTTCTTTTGCTACAAATCATCTTTGTAAATGTTTTGGAGGACTCTAGGATTGCAGCATTTTTTGTCGGCCCGAATGAAAGTATTCCATTCTTCTCCAAAACATCCACTAGACCGTTGGCTAATGGGTTCTCAGGACCTATCATAACAAAATCAATCCCCTGATCTTTACAGAAATTTAATATTTTATTATTGTCTAAGATGTCTATTTGCTTACATTTCGCTATGGATGCAATCCCGGCATTTCCTGGGATACAGTAAAGTTCATTACATTTGGGATTTTGTTTAAAGGCCCATGCTAGGGCATGCTCACGTCCACCACTGCCAATTAATAATATTTTCAAAGTTACTCCAAACCAGCTAAATTCAAGAGAATCACCTAATGAGAAATTGTCAATATCTTAACTCAGTAAGCTCCAATAAGAATAGGATAAAACTTAATTGACCGATGAATTAACAAATCTTAAGGAGTTTTCTGTTAGCGAAATATCAGGTGTGGTTAAAAGACATGTCGAAGATGGTTTTCCTCTGGTCAAAGTTAGAGGAGAATTAGGCAGGGTATCAAGACCAGCCTCTGGCCATATTTATTTTGATTTGAAAGATGATCGATCTGTCCTAGCTAGTATAATTTGGCGTACAACAAAAATAATTCAGTCGGAATTTGTTGAAGAGGGTTCGGAAATTATAGCAGTTGGGAAGCTCACAACTTTCTCGGGACAGAGCAGGTATCAATTGATTGTTAGCAACATTTTTCCAGCTGGAACCGGAGCATTGATGGCTATGCTCGACAAGCGCAAAGAACAATTCCTTAAAGAAGGTCTTTTCGAAAAAGATAAGAAAAAGCCTTTACCATTTTTACCTGAAATCATTGGAGTAGTGACTTCAGAAACAGGTGCCGTATTTAAGGATATTCTCCATCGTTTAAGAGAGAGATTTCCAAGGCGGGTAATAATCTGGCCAGTACCCGTCCAGGGTGAGGGGAGTGCAGAGAAAATAACAGAAGCGATAACTGGGTTTAATTTGTTACTTAAGTCTAGTAAATCTCCAAGGCCAGATTTATTAATAGTTGGTCGAGGAGGAGGTTCTCTTGAAGATTTATGGTGTTTCAACGAAGAAATAGTGGTGCGTGCCGTAGCTCAGAGTGACATTCCAATAATTTCTGCCGTGGGTCACGAAACTGATACGACTCTGATAGATTATGTTGCTGATGTCAGAGCTCCAACACCCACTGCTGCTGCGGAGATTGCTGTTCCTGAACTTAAGAATTTGTTGAGCAAAATAGATGACTTTGGAGGAAGATTAAAGCGCCCTGTTTTCTTAAGATTGGAAAATATAAGAAAAAATATGACACATATTAAGAAGAGTATGGAAAATGTAAAATATATTCTTTCTGAACATATTCAGCGCTTTGACATTTTGATAGTTCGTTTTCCTAACATCCTCAGAATTTACCTTCAGAAAAAAAAGGAACAGCTATTCCAGATGAGAGTAGCAGTTCTCGATTTAGACTTTGTGAAGAGAGATTTAAAAACAAAGCATAGATTGTTGAAAGATTTAGGGAAAGTGCTGAATCAGCGAATTGAAGCTGTGCACAAGAGTAAAAATAATATGCTTTTTAGTCATTCTAGACTGCATGATAGTTTGAGCTATAAGAGAACCTTATCTAGAGGCTATGCAATTGTGAGGGATAAGAATATGAAGCTGGTAAGGAACAAGGACGGGGCAGTTAAGGAAAAACATCTTCACATTGAATTTGACGAAGGGTTTATAGCCGTAGAAGTCAAAGAAACCGAATGAAAGTCGTAGTATAAATAGCACAGATTTTATGGTTCTAGTAATAACGATTGAACTAAAAAATAACTAATGAGATAAGATGGCATACCAAATGACAAGCTAGCACCTTGGTGCAAAATACTGGTTAAGACAATGAAATTTTTTAAAAAGTTGAAAGAAAAGCTTTTTTCTACCTCTTCCAAACTTGGAGGTGGTTTAGAAGAATTAATTGATCCTAAAACAAAGAATTTGGGAAAAAAGAATGAGGAAAATTTAGTTTCTAAAGAAATTAGGCCCACAGGTGCCGATCCTAGAGATTCAAAAAGTTTCATCAAGAATAAAAAAGATTCTGAATCAAATGATAAGACCCTGGTAAGAAACAAGAAGAAGAACACTGGTTTCATCAAGAAAATAATATCTTCAGTTGAGTCTATATCGAGAAGAAGAAGGTTGGATGAAAGCATGTTAGAAGATTTAGAAGACCTTTTGATTACCTCAGATATAGGAGTGAACACTTCTGCATTAATAGTAGAGAGAATCCGAAAGGAAAATTTTTCAAAGGAATTGAGTGTTGCCGAACTTAAGGATCTTATCAGTGTGGAGATATACAATATTATGAAGACGTCTGGGAATTTACCCAAATATAATGAAGGCAAGCTAAATATTTGGCTTTTTGTTGGTGTTAACGGTTCAGGCAAAACTACAACAATAGGCAAGATAGCAAACCAAGAAAAAGAGAAGGGTCGAAAAATAATTATAGCTGCAGCTGATACTTTTAGAGCTGCAGCAGTAGATCAGTTATTGATATGGGGTAAACGTTCCGGGATTCCGATGGTTAAAGGTGAAGAAAAAAGTGATCCAGCATCCGTAGTATTTAAAGCTATTGAAAAGGCTAGGAACGACGGAAGTGATTTACTCATGATTGATACGGCAGGTCGATTGCAAAACAAAGCTGATTTGATGCAAGAATTAGAAAAAATCATAAGAGTAATTAAGAAGCAGGATGACACAGCTCCTCACAATGTCATATTAGTCTTAGATGCGAATTCAGGACAAAACATACATTCCCAAGTAGATACCTTCTCCAAATCAGCTGGCGTCACGGGTATAATCATGACTAAATTAGATGGAACTGCCAAAGGTGGAGTTTTAGTTGCATTGGCAGATAAATTTAGCCTACCAATACATTGTGTAGGCTTAGGTGAGAAGATAGAAGATCTAGAACCTTTTGATCCAAAGTTATTTGCTAATGCCATAGTAGGATTAGAGAACGCGACGCAGACATGAAGACTCATTTAATTGGCTAATAAGGATGAATGTGTTTGGCTGCTCAAATAAGTTGATGTTTTAATGAATAATTAAAAAGGATTTTTTTCGGATGGAAGAAAAAGAAGTAAATAAACCATTTTCTAAACTGGTTTTAGAGCTAGGGCCATTGATCATTTTCTTTGTATCTTATTATAATGCACCAATCCCGGAAAGTATGGTAAAAGACTCTGCTCAGGCTGACATTTTTAAGATCATTTTTGCGACCAAAATATTTGTTCCGACGATCTTGATTGCTCTTTTTTTAGGTTGGTGGCAGACGCGTCAACTTGCTAAAATGCCTTTAATTACAGCTATTTTAGTAGTAGTTTTTGGAGGACTAACTATTTGGCTGAACAACCCAGTTTTCATAAAAATGAAACCTACAATGATTTATCTTATCTTTTCAGCAGTTTTAGGTTTTGGAATTATTAAGAGAAAGGCCTATCTCAAATATTTGATGGGTTCCGCAATCCTCCTGACTGAAGAGGGCTGGATGAAACTGAGTAAAAGATTTTCAGTTCTTTTTCTTTTATTAGCGATAGGGAATGAAATAGTATGGAGAACTTTTTCCCAAGATTTTTGGGTCAATTTCAAGACATTTGGTCTTCCTGTTATTCTTTTAGTTTTTATGATTTCACAAGTTAAATTATTGAGCTCTTATTCTTCTGATCCGGTCAAGAATGATATAAAATCACAAGATTAATGAAGTAAACCTTTAATTGTTTTTTTATATATGTCTTCAGTTATGGGACCTGGGTGTCTAAAAATTATCTTTCCTTTTTGGTCCATAATGAATGTTTCTGGAACACCATAAACACCCCACTCAAGGGCATTTCTCCCAATAGGGTCACGTCCTAGCTTACTAAAAGGATTACCATATTTAGTCAGAAAGTTTAAGGCAGATACCTCCTTGTCTTTGTAATTTACCCCAATTATTTTTACATTTTTTATTAAGGAAATTTTATCAAGCTGAGGGTGCTCAGCTCTGCAAGGTGGACACCAGCTAGCCCAGAAATTGATGAGGGTAATTTGCTTTCCATCCATAGGTTGCAAGTCTTCTTCAGCAACTCTAGGCAGCTTTCCTAATGGATTCAAAATAAGAGGAGGAGGTTTTTTGCCAATATATGTAGATGGTATATTATCACTACTATCATTTTTTAATGCGGCTAGAGCTAGGGTTATTAGTAATAAGAATATGGTTAATGGGATTATCTTAATCCAATTAATCATCTTTGGTATCGCTGCTTTTTTCCTGTTCAATAAGAAGCAACTCCTTTCTTACCTTTCTTGATTTTAACACAGTTTGAATTATTAAGGTTATTATCAGAAAGCCGGTACCGCTATAGGCTGATAGTATTGTCCAGGTATATTTCCCAAAATCTATCATTTTTCTGAATTTCTTCTCATCAGACTGCTCATCCTCTTAATTCTAATCTCCGTACGAGTTCTGATTAATAAGAGAGTTAAGAAGAGAGAAAAAAATCCGAACAAACATACCAAAAGGGGGAGATAAAAAACATTGGAGATATTCTCTTCTTTATCTAACGACAGAGAAGCTCCTTGGTGCAAGCCTTGACTCCAAAAAAGAACTGCATACCTGGACAGCAACGCAAAGATTGACCCAATTATGCAGAGTAATGCTGACAAATCACCAACTTTTTCATTATACTCCAGCGCAGACCATATGCTTATATATCCAATATAAAACATTAAAAGGATGGCGAAGGATGTAAGTCTAGGATCCCAAACCCAATAAGTCCCCCAGATTGGTTTGCCCCAAATAGCTCCAGTTAAAATAGCAACTAGGGTCATTGTAAGACCTATTGGGGCAGCAGCTTTAGCCGCTAGAAGACTCACGTGGTGTCGGCGTACTAGCCAAATAATTGAGGTAATTAGCATCATGATATAGATATTAATGGCAAGAAATGCGCTTGGAACATGGATATAAATGATCTTTACAGCAGAACCTTGACGGAAATCGTTTGGTGTAAAGAAGATACCCCAGGAGACTCCTAAACCCAGGCTAAATATGGTAACAATTGCTAATAAAGGAATTAACTTACCCGATATTGAGACAAAGCGTTTCGGATTAGCAATTTCCCATATTGATCTTTTACTCTTATGCATCAAGTACTTTCTAAGTGTAATGAACTTTTATAATCATGGAAGTAATGAAAGGTGTTATTGCAATGCAAACCAATGAAATAGCAAGTAGAATTAAGAATGCACTGGAATCATAGATGGAATTGGTTACTAGCATGGAAATCTTAATACCAAACAATAATATGGGCAAAAAAGTGGGTAATATGAAGATAGATAATAATAAGTGACTACCTCTTTCCCCTAAAGTCAGAGCAGCACCAATAGTAGAAATAAAACTAATAGCTGGGGTTCCTATAAGCATAACAAGTAATATCCACAAAGCAGAGTCAAAGGTTATTCCAAGAGGAATACAAACTAGTGGCGTCAACACCATCATAGGCAGGCATGTTGTAAGCCAGTGAGTTATAGCTTTTAACACTATTATGGTTTCTAATGATATTGGAGAAAGCATTAACCAATCAAGGGTCCCGTCATCAAAATCTATTTGGAACATAACTTTTACTGATAACAGGGCTGATAAAGCCAAAGCAACCCACAAAATTGCCACAGAAGTTGCCGATGTTTCTACTCCAAATTGGCTGACGCTGATACTGGTAGTCAAAATAATAATTATGAAAAAACATGTAGACAATAATAGACTCTTGCCATTAGTAGAAAACTTCATTTCATGACTTAATATATATATATATGGTTTCATTTGTTTTTATATGAATGGATCATTTTGCTCAGTTAAAGACTTTTGGATACTTAGTAGAATTTCAAAACTTGGTTTAATTCCTATGTTGTCATGAGTAGCTATAAAAGCTGAACCTCCATTGTTACAATGGTTTTTTAAAGATTCTTTAAATAGTTGAATATTATTATCATCTAGAGATGCTGTCGGTTCATCTAAAAACCAAAATCTTTTCTTCTCTATGGATAGGCGGGTTAGAGCCACCCTCCGGCGTTGCCCTTCGGAGCATTGGTATAGCTTTTTCCTTAGAATTGAATTAACCTTCATTGGGTCAGATTTAAAGTCGTACGTATTCTGTGAAACTCCTTGCCAAAAGAATATTTGCTCGATTACGGTTAGTTGGGGCTTAATTACATTTTCATGACCAAGGTATAAGAAGTTTTCTGCACGAATTTCTCTGTCATTAGTGATGTCTTGGTTATCAAGGCTTATAGATCCAGTTTCAGATTTCAAGAATCCTACCAATAATCTCATTAGTGTAGATTTTCCAGACCCATTTGCTCCTTTCACAAAACATATAGAACCAGAATTAATGGAAAAATTAATTTCAGAGAATATTAAGCTTTCACCTCGTTTAAATGATAAAGAATGTCCAGTTAACTTCATTTTAAAAATCTATGAATGCTTGAAATTTTTCTGATACTATTTGAACTTTAGGAAGTAAATGTTTATTACACATAATAGAATTTTAGGAAACAGGTTAAGATTTGGAAATTACGAAATTTTAGCTTTTTAACGATACTTTGATCTTCTAGAGAAGCAGTATCTGGAGTAATAGTGATGATTACAGTTGGAAACAACTCGTTAAACTGTAGAAGAAAGTTTTGCCTAGCTGGGGAAGAGTACACCTACTATTCGATTTTAGCATTGGAAGAGAGTGGTTTTGGAGATTTTGGCAAGTTACCAGTTTGTTTAAAAGTGCTTTTGGAAAACTTACTAAGGTTCAATTTTGAAAAAGAAACTGGTATCAATCAGATAAAAGCATTTAGATCCTGGTTAGAGAACTCAGGACGATATAGCGAAGAGATATCTTTCAGACCCTCTAGAGTCTTAATGCAAGATTTTACTGGGGTCCCAGCAGTGGTCGATCTCGCGGCAATGCGTGACGCGATGGTTAAATTAGGCGGTGATCCAAAAAAAATTAATCCGCTAAGCCCAGTAGATTTAGTAATTGATCATTCTGTGATGATTGATTTTTTTGGGACAGCAGATTCATTTAGCAAGAATGTGAAGAGAGAATATGATAGAAATCTAGAACGATATAGTTTTCTGAAATGGGGTCAGCAGGCTTTTCGGAATTTTAGAGTCGTACCTCCAGGTACTGGGATATGCCATCAAGTTAATTTGGAGTACCTTAGCAAGACAGTTTGGACAGATGTGGACCAAACTGGCAATTTGATTGCCTATCCTGATACTCTCGTGGGTACTGATAGTCATACCACAATGGTTAATGGGTTAGCAGTTTTAGGTTGGGGTGTTGGAGGTATCGAGGCCGAGGCTGCTATGTTAGGACAGCCTATTTCCATGCTTCTACCCGAAGTGATCGGCGTGAAATTAACTGGCCAGATGAGTGAAGGTGTGACGGCTACGGACTTAGTTTTAAAAATAGTGAAGGTTTTACGGGACTACGGTGTAGTTGGTAAATTTGTTGAATTTTTCGGTGAAGGCCTAAAAAAACTTAAATTGGCTGATAGAGCTACGATAGCTAATATGGCTCCAGAGTATGGGGCAACGTGTGGTTTTTTCCCAGTCGATAAAGAAACCTTGAAGTATCTTCAACTATCAGGCAGAGAAAGAAAACTAATTGATTTAGTTGAAAATTATTCAAAAGAAAATGGCATGTGGGGTGGTTCAGAATATAATCCCACCTACACTCATATTATAGATCTTGATGTTAGTGAGATAGTACCGGCAATTTCAGGGCCAAGGAGACCACAAGATCATGTCCCATTAGTGGCTGCCAGTAGAGCTTTCAATCAGGAGTTACATGAAACATATTCTCAGAAAACTAAAAATAAGGTTAGAGTGCAAGGCAAAAATTTTTCTTTGGATTCTGGGAAAATTGTCATAGCAGCTATTACTTCGTGTACCAACACTTCTAATCCAAGCGTGATGATTGCAGCAGGATTAGTTGCTCGCAAAGCCAAGGCAGTTGGTTTAAAGCCTAAACCATGGGTTAAAACGTCATTAGCACCAGGCAGTAAAGTGGTTTCGGACTATTTGGTTAAGTCTGGTTTGCAGGATGATCTGGATTGGCTTGGATTTAATCTTGCAGGGTATGGATGCACAACCTGTATAGGTAATTCTGGGCCACTGGATTTAGAAATTTCCAAAGCAATTGCCAAAGGTAAAATAATAGCAGTTTCGGTATTATCTGGTAACCGCAATTTTGAGGGTAGGATCAGTCCAGATGTAAAAGCAAACTATCTCGCATCCCCACCACTAGTAGTAGCATATTCTTTAGTTGGTGACATCAGTGTAGATTTAATCAATGAAGCATTGGGGCATGACAAAGATGGTTCAGAGATTTTTCTTAAAGACTTGTGGCCAACCTCTGATGAGATTAATCTTTTGTTAGACCAGGTAGTTACCCGGAAGTCATTCCAAGATCAATATGCTAGAGTCTTTGAAGGAGACAAGAATTGGCAATCAGTGGAGACAGTTTTTGGTGAAACATATTCATGGCCTTTAGAGTCGACTTATGTTCAAAACCCACCCTATTTTAAGAACATGGGAATGGACAAAGGAAAACTAAATGATATTGAAAATGCTCACATACTTGCCATTCTAGGCGACATGGTTACTACAGACCATATTTCTCCTGCAGGGTCTTTTAGAGCCGAACATCCAGCGGGACAGTATCTAGTTGAAAGACAAATTCCCGAAAGACAATTCAATTCTTATGGTGCCAGAAGAGGCAATCATGAAGTCATGATGCGTGGTACTTTTGCAAATATAAGAATACGAAATGAAATACTAAATGACGTTGAGGGTGGCTTTACAAGGGATCCAGAGGGGAATGTCAGCTCAATTTTTGATGCTGCCATGGCATTTAGAAAAGAGAAAACGCCGCTCGTAGTAATTGCTGGCAAAGAATATGGAGCGGGTTCTTCAAGAGACTGGGCAGCTAAGGGTACTTCTCTATTAGGTGTAAAGGCTGTAATTGCAGAAAGTTTTGAAAGAATTCATAGATCGAACCTTATTGGTATGGGTGTAATCCCGTTAGAATTTGAGAAGGGTATGGACAGGAAAAAGCTTCGGCTAAATGGCTCAGAGACAGTATCAATTTTTGGTCTTTCGGATTGCTTAGAGCCTTCTATGATATTGGGTGCAAGGGTTACCTACATTGGAGGAGATTCACTAAATTTTCAGGTGAAATGTAGAATAGATACCAGAGTTGAACTTGAATACGTCATGCATGGTGGGGTTTTACATTATGTCCTTCGTAATCTAGCGAAGGCAAATTGATTAAGTAATGAATTGGTAGACTGACAATGCAACCATCTATTTTTCGTTTCAGTGATACACAGTGGTTATTGTTTTATATTATTGTGGTTCTTTCTTGGATAGGAATTTTTTTAATGATTCTTGAAGCAAATCGAGGAACTGAATTAGAAAATTTTTATGGATCAGAGCTTTTAGCTACTTTATGCAAACCTGTTGAGAGTTATAAAGATTGGCCGTATTCTTTTTTGATGTGGGCTCTCATGGGAGTTGCTATGATGGTTCCAACAGTTTATCCGACACTAGAAACTTATGATGATCTAGTATATACAGGTGCGGCTCCTAAACTCGGCTTCTTCTACATTCTGCTAGGTTTCATCATGATTTGGCTTGGTTTTGCAATCTTAGCATCTCTTTTTCAGGTTTTCTTAACAGAGCTACGTTTTTTGAGTTCTGACGGCAGGTTTATAAGTCCGTTAGCTTCTACAATGCTTCTAATACTTGCGGGACTTTATCAATTTTCCAGTTTGAAAAAAGCGTGCTTACATCGTTGCCGACACCCTTTTACTTTCTTTTTAAACAACTGGAATGGAAGACCTGAAAATATATTCTTCATAGGATTAAGGATAGGAATATTTTGTTTGGGTTGTTGTTGGCTTCTTATGCTCTTGGCTTTTGTAGGTGGTATTATGAATATAGGTTTTATGGCAATTTCAACACTAGTGATGGTTTGTGAAAAATTGCCAAAGTTTGGACAATATGTCACTTTGCCTTTATCAGTTTTACTTTTGATTTCCGGATCATTAGTTGCTATATCAAGTTTCAACTAAAAGGATTGCATATGAAACCAGTGCTAACATCTTTCCTAAAAAAGTGGAAAATTAAAGGTGAACTTATATTAAATTGTAACTGCACAGTATTTTGTCCCTGCGTAGTGAGTCTAGGGAAACACCCTCCGACGGAGACATTCTGCCAAGCATGGACCGGAATAAGGATAGATGAGGGTTATTATGATAAATATGACTTGTCCGGGATCAATGTAGCTATGATGCTTGAAATACCTGGAAGAATGGCTAGAGGAAATTGGAAGGCTGCAGTCTTTATAGATGAAAATGCAAGCACGGAGGCATATGATGGCCTAATAAAAATTCTAAGTGGCCAGGCTCGTGGAACCACAGGGCTTTTCACTAAATTAGTTAGTGAAATAATAGGCGTAGAAAGAGCTCAGATTTCTTATCAAACAGATGGGAATACACGCCATCTTACCGTAGGAAATAAAATACAAGGTGCAGTTACTCCTATTGTAGGCAATGATCCTAAACAGGAAGTTACTGTAAATAATACAAGATATTGGATGGGCTCTGACATAACGGTAGCACAAGCTGATAAAGGTCGGGTTAGGGCTTTTGCCAGAATATGGGATTTCAAAGGATTAAGTGCAGAAATTTGTCAAATTGACTGGCACGGCCCAAATTAATAAGAAAAAAAAGTTTAAAATATATTGGAGGAAAAATTGGCTAAAAAAGAAATTTTTGAGTTGGGAGAAAAACCAACATTAGGTGAGGTTCCGAAAAAAATGCATGCTTTTTTGGTTAGGCAGGATAGATTTGGTAAACCTATAGATTCATGGCAAAGAGAAATCATTGATGTACCAAAGCTGGGACCAAAAGATGTGTTGGTCTATGTGATGGCCACAGGTATTAATTACAACAATGTGTGGGCCGCTTTAGGGTATCCGGTAGACGTCATTGCAGATAGACAAAAGAAAGGTGAACCAGAAGATTTTCACGCTGGAGGTTCAGATGCTTCTGGAATTGTATGGACTGTAGGAGAGCAGGCAGAAGGTTTTAAAATAGGAGATGAAGTCGTTGTGCATTCTGGCTGGTGGGAACCAGAAGACCCTTGGGTCCTATCAGGAAAAGATCCTATGTTAGCTCCGAGCGTAAGAATTTGGGGATACCAGACGAACTATGGTTCCTACTGTCAGTTCGCAAAGGCCCAATCACACCAATTAAAGAAGAAACCTAAACATTTGAGTTGGGAAGAAGCGGCTTGCTATATGCTGTGTGCTTCCACTGCATATCGACAACTCATGGGATGGAGCCCACATACGGTGGAAGAAGGGGATATTGTACTTGTATGGGGAGCAGCGGGTGGTTTAGGAGCCTTGGCATTACAAATCGTATCTGCGTTAGGAGCCAAACCAATTGCAGTAATCTCGGATGAAAGTAAGCGGCAATTTTGTATGGAAAAAGGAGCAATCGGTGCCATTAACAGGAATGACTTCGATCACTGGGGTGTTCTTCCTGCAACGGATGCTCCTGAATATAAAGCGTGGGTATCAGGCGCTAGATCTTTTGGAAAAGCGATATGGGAAATAGTAGGAGAACGGAAAAATCCAAAAATTGTTTTTGAGCATCCTGGTGAAGCAACATTACCTACGTCGTGTTTCATCTGTGACTTAGGCGGAATGGTTGTGATTTGTGCCGGGACATCTGGCTACAATGTCACTCTTGACCTTAGATATCATTGGATGCAGCAAAAAAGGCTACAAGGGTCTCATCTAGCTAATGATGAACAGGCTGAAGCAGTCAATGAACTAATCATCGCAAAAAGGGTTGATCCTTGTCTATCAAAAACCTATTCCTTTGATGAGATTGGACATGCCCATCAATTGATGCATGATAACAAACACCCTTATGGCAATATGGCATGTCTCGTGAATGCCCTTTCTATGGGGGAAGGAAGAACAGGTTGATATAATTCGTGTAATAATAATTATTCGAAGGATAGTAAGAAATTACATAGGTGGGATTATATTCAAACCATTTTTTCTGGAGGGATAAAATTTGAAATCGCTGGACACAGAATTTGTGAGGAGCCAGTTTCCTGCTTGCGGAAACGATGATTTGGCTAGCGCAAGTTTTTTTGAAAATGCTGGTGGTAGCTACATGCCATATCAGGTTATCAATAGGTTAGGACGTTTTCACTCGCAAAGGCGAGTGCAACCTTACTGGCCTTTCAAGTCATCAACTTTGGCTGGGAATGAAATGGATGAGTCAAGGATCCGGATGTCTGAGTTATTAAATATTCCTCCTGAAACTCTACATTTTGGATCTTCAACAAGTCAGAATACTTATGTTTTGGCAACCGCCTTTCGAGATCTAAAAACTGATAGAAGAGTAATTATTGTTACAAATCAAGATCATGAAGCTAACTCAGGGGTGTGGAGAAGGTTAAATCATTTTGGATATCAAATAAGAGAATGGAAAGTTCAAGAAGAGACTGGTCAGTTGCTTGTAGATGATTTAAAGGAACTGCTTGATGAAAATGTTTGTTTGCTAACCTTCCCACATTGTTCAAACATTATTGGGGAAATAAATCCGGTTAAAGAGATCTGCGCTCTTGCCAAAAAATTTGGTGTATTAACATGCGTTGATGGAGTAAGTTTTGTACCCCACTCATTTCCAGACATTAGTGCATTAGGAGCAGACATTTATTTGTTTTCTGCATACAAGACTTATGGTCCTCATTTGGGCTTAATGTATGTCAATCCTGACTTGAATAGTCGTTTACCCTCACAGGGGCATTTTTTTAATGATTATGACTCAACGAAAACCCTCACCCCGGCGGGACCAGATCATGCTCAGATAGCGTCTATAGCTGGGATAGTGGATTATGTGGAATTGATTGATAGGCATCATTTTGGAGAAAACTCCAATGGAAATCTAGGACAGGCTGCTAGAAGATTCGGTAAATTACAACGGGATATGGAAACGGCTCTTCTTACTGGCCTTATGGATTTTCTCAATGACAAAGAGGGTGTTCATGTCTTGGGTGATCCAAATATTGACATGAACCAAAAAGTTCCCACTATATCTATTCACGTGGGAAACCGGGGAGAAGAAATAGTGCAAAAATTGGCAAGTAAGGGTTTGATGGCCGGGTCTGGAGATTTTTATTCAGTAAGGCTTCTTAAGGCACTTAAGATAAAATTACCTGCTGGCGTGCTTAGGTTAAGCTTTGTGCATTATACCAAATCAGGTGATGTCTCTTCAATGATTCAGGCATTGGATGAAATATTATAAAAACCTGAGAACCTGATAGACCCAAATTTACCAATCGACTGGAAAAATATTTGAGTCCTATCAAAATAATTATCGGCCGGAAAAATAAAAAAGGCTGTAGATCTTATGATTAATGGGTGACGAGGTATGAGTAAAAAAAGGATCGCAGTGATAGGTTCTGGGATATCAGGGTTAGGAGTATCCTATTTATTGTCAAGCAAGCATGAAGTTCATCTCTTTGAAAAAAATAACCGCTTTGGTGGCCATACTAATACAGTTACGGTTCCACTCCAGGGAAGAGAAGTTAAAGTTGATACCGGGTTTATAGTATATAATGATCACAATTATCGGAATTTTTCGAGACTTTTAACGCACCTGAATATTAAGTCAAAGTGGTCGGATATGTCTTTGGGTTTTTCATTTGATGGGGGAAAATTTGAGTATGCTTGTGACAATTTAGACAAGATTTTTGCCCAAAAAAAAAATATATTCAACCTTAGTTATTTAAAATCTCTAACTGAAATTTTAAAGTTCAATAAAGAGGCCCCAAAGTTGTTAGATGCAGGGGATCTTTCAGGCTTAAGTATGGAAGATTTTCTCGCAAAATATGACTATAGCAGATTTTTTAAAGAACGTTTCATACTCCCCATGGCTGGGGCGATATGGTCTGCAAGTCTTGAAAAGGTTTTAGATTTTCCAGCAGAGAATTTCATTAGTTTTTTTAGGAATCATGATTTGATGACTGGTTTGGGGCAGGCAATGAAATGGCGTACTCTTGCAGGTGGATCTGAGCTATATGTCGAAGAAATCATCCGAAGGCTTGGAAAAAGAAATGAAACAAATGCTGAGGTTGTTCAGGTAAATCGAACTCAAAAGGATTGCGAAGTCATTTTCCTTAATGGAAGTATTAGAAGGTTCGATCATGTTATTTTTGCCATTCCTGCCCCTTTTATAAGAGCTTTACTTACTAACCAATCCAGAACCGAGGTCTCAACACTTTCAAAATTTAATACAACAAAGAACAAGGCAGTTTTACATTCAGACATGATATGTATGCCTCAAATGAAAAAAGTATGGTCTAGCTGGAATTTTCTGCATAGTTTCAATGCAAATTTTGAAGGGGAACCTCCTGCAGTCACTTACTGGATGAATAGGCTCCAGGGAATAGACAAGGGTCAAAACTTTTTTGTATCATTAAATCCCAGGAAGAATTTAGACACCTCAAAGGTTTATTATGAGACAGAGTATGTGCACCCCCAATTTGATCTGGATACTCTGGATGCGCAAGTAGAAATTGAAAGAATACAGGGAACTGGAGGGATATGGTATGCGGGTGCTTGGTTAGGATACGGTTTCCACGAGGATGGCTTCTTATCGGCTATTAAAATTGCAAAAAAATTTGACTGTCTGCCCGCATGGCTAAATGATATAGACAATCAAGATTAGAGATTGCTCATTAAAAAAAACCAATGGCTTTAGATAACTGCATATATGTAGGAAAAGTAATGCACATTAGGCTGGTTCCCAAAAAATACCAGTTTAGGCATAAAATATTTAGTCTCTTTCTAGACATTGATACTTTTGAGAGAATAAATAGTAGGCTCAGATTATTCAGTTTAAATTGTTTTGGTTTGATATCTATACATTACAAAGATCATGCTACCAGAAATGGCATGAAACTGAGACCTTGGGTTGACGCATTATTAAAGAAGCATGATTTACCACCTGCAGAAAAAGTTTTTCTATTGAGTTCCCCTAGAATCTTGGGTTTTGGATTTAACCCAATTTCAATTTATTTTTGCTATGTGCAGGAAAAACTTTGTTCTGTGATTTATGAAGTTAAAAATACCCATGGAGGTCAGATTCCCTATGTTTTCCGAGTAGAAGTCAGTGAAGATGGTATTATTCGCCATCAGCAAAAGAAAGAAATGTATGTCTCGCCTTTCTTAGATATGGAAAAGACTTATTATTTTACGATTCGCCCTCCGGGTAGAAAATTAGCGGTTCGAATCAAAGAAACTGGGAAGGAAGGTAAGGTCTTAATAGCCACTCAGAACGGACAGTTTAAGCCCTTAACTGATCGTAATCTTTTGGGAGCTGTCCTTTCATATCCGTTGCTGGGTATTAAAGTTACTCTTGCAATTCATTGGCATGCTCTTAGATTGTTTTTAAAAGGCCTACGTTATTATTCTTATGAGGAGTGGGTTCGTAGAAATGGAAAGCATTGACTGATCCTAGGAGGGACTTGTGCAGAAGATTAGTTTAGAGGGTAAATCCAATATGCCGAGATGGTTTAATGGGGTATCACTAATTCTAAAAAGCTTGAGATTTGGTGAATTGACAATTGTCTTGCCAGATAAAAGATCCTTTCAATTTTCTGGAATCTTGGAGGGGCCGAAAGGTTGCATCATTGTTAAGAACGAGGAATTTTTCTCAAGATTGATTAGAGAAGGAGAGAATGGATTTCCAGAATCATATATAGATGGATGGTGGGATACTCCCGATCTAATGGCTGTTTTAGATGTGATTTTGATGAACAATAATGAAATAGGTAGAAGTTTTCCTGGTGGTTTCATTATTAGAAACTACGAAAGGTTGATTCACTGGTGGCATTCAAATTCTAAAAATCAGGCGATGAAAAACATCTTTTACCATTACGATTTAGGAAACGAATTCTACGCCAAATGGTTGGATAAGACCATGACCTATTCTTCTGCCATTTTCAAAACAGGAGCAGAGAGTTTAGAGAAAGCGCAGGAAAATAAATATAAGACCATTTGTGATAGTATTAATCCTAAACCAGATGATCACATTCTAGAAATAGGATGTGGTTGGGGAGGTTTTATGGAGTATGCCATAAAAAAACGTCAGGTTACTGTAACAGGATTAACAATTTCAAAAGCACAGCAAGATTTTGCCAAAAAACGTCTTTTTGAAGCGGGGCTTTCCGAGCGTGCTAAGATATTACTGAAAGACTATAGGAATGAAACTGGAAAATATGACGGGGTGGTTTCGATTGAGATGTTTGAGGCCGTAGGTGAAAAATATTGGCCTGTATATTTTAGGTCAATGCAAAACTTTATGAAAAATGGAGCACACTCAACATTGCAAATTATAACAATTGCAGATGAATTGTTCCCAGATTATAGAAAGAGAGTGGACTTTATTCAGAAATATATTTTTCCAGGTGGTATGTTGCCAAGTATGAAAGCTTTGGATAAGCAGATTTCGAGAGTAGGTTTACAGAAAATAGATACAAAATATTTCGGGGCTAGTTATTCTAAAACCCTTCGTTTATGGCATGACAGGTTTAATTCTGTTTGGAGTGAAATTGCATCTGGTAAGTTTGATTCAAGGTTTAAAAGAATGTGGAATTTCTATTTGGCGTCGTGTGCTGCAGTCTTCCATTCTGAGACTGGTGATGTAGTTCAAGTCACCTTAAAAAGAACCTAGATTTCATCAAAAGATTTTGACAAAGATTCTTGCATATAGCCTGCCCTCTTTACCTTTAGCGGCGCTATATTTTAGCTTGTATGTCCTTCTAGGAAATTTTTATTTTAATAAATTTAGTTTATCACTTTCTGCCATTGGGGGCAGTTTTATACTTGTTAGATTGTTTGATGCTTTTTCAGACCCAGTCATGGGTTATGTTAGTGATAATTTCTATACAAGATTTGGAAGACGAAAGCCCTGGGTGATTTTGGGCGGTTGTATCTTTGTTTATGCAGCTTGGATGCTTCTTGTGCCGGATCCAGATGCAGAAATAGGGATGTTTTACTTTGCCTGCTGGCTTTTAATTTCAACCATTGGTTGGACCATAATGTACTCGCCATATTATGCTCTGGGAGCAGAGTTAAGTAGTGATTATTCTGAAAGAAGTAAAATAACTTTTTGTAGGGAATTGTTGGTCCTTTTAGGAATTCTCCTAGCTTCTTTACTATATTCTATAAGCTTTGAACTGAACACAAATCTCTTTATTTTTGATATTAGGCCCTCTGTAGGGCTTAAGCAGATATGTCTCGCCTCTGGGGTCCTTTTTCTCTTATCGATGATATTCTTTCTGCTCTCAAGGGGATTTGGAAGAGATATTCATGATGATAAAAACCACAAATTTGAAATTCAGGAAATAATAGAAGTACTCAGGAGCCAACGGTTATTCTCGCGGTTGCTAATTTCACAGTTTTTGAATGGATTAGCAAATGGGTTCCCACCTGCTCTTTTCGTGTTTTTTGTGAATTATTTTTTGCAGCTGCCGGCTCTTGTTGGACCGTTGTTAATATTGTATTTTGTAGGAGCTATCATAGGTGTACCATTTTGGCTTTTACTAAGCCAAAAATATGACAAACATAGGCTTTGGTGTGCGGCCATGATTTATGCTTGCATAGTATTTTTCTTTGTGATCCTGCTCAATAGAGGAGATTTAGTAGGATTTTCCATCATCTGTTTTTTGACTGGATTGGCTCTAAGTGCTGATTTAGCTTTGCCAACTTCTATTCAAGCTGATGTATTAGATTTGGAAGTACTTCGTACCGGAAAGCGGCCTTCTGGTCAATTTTTTGCTATTTGGGGGTTTGTCTCAAAATCTGCTGTAGCTGTTTCAACTGGTTTAGCACTGATTTTATTGGATCTAGTAGGATTCCAACCAAATATTTATAATGGTGCATTTGCTTTAACTTTTCTCTCCTTTATGTATGGAGGGATCCCAATAATTCTTAAGTGTTTGTCGGTTTATTTAATGTGGAATTTTGAGCTAGACCGTAAAAGACATCAGGAAATCATGAATTCACTACAATCCAAAGAGGCGATTTAATCACAGTCTTTAAAAAAATTGATCCATTAACTTTTTAGGAATATAGGGCCATATTTTCTGAGAATAGTCCTTTGTAGGAGTATACCTTATCTTTGGATTTTTTGTTTCTATACTTTTCAGTATTACCTTTGAAAGTTGTTCAATTGGGAGAGAGTTTTTGTCAAATTGTTCTAATGACTTCAGAACCCTATTAAAAGGAACATGGTATTCAGTGTCAGAAAAACTCATGTTTCCTATGTGATTTTTTAGAGTATTCCATATTGGGGTGGAAATTGAACCTGGTGCAACAATTATTACCTTAATAGCATATGGCTTTAGTTCTCTTCGCAGCGATTCAGAAAAAGCCTCAACTGCATGTTTACTGGCACAATATGCACTCATGAAAGGTGAACCAATCTTACCACCCAAAATACTGCTGATATTGACAATTCTTCCAGCAGGCCCTTTCAGTTTTCTATTTGTTCCCAGTAAGGGTAGAAAAGTTTTTGTACATAAAAATGTTCCAAGTATTTTAGTATTTATTTGGGTTATGAATTCAGATGTAGGCATATGTTCAACTGGGCCAAGGTTGGCAACCCCTGCATTATTTATTAAGGCTCGAAGCTTCCGTCCCTTCAAGCATTTCTCCACTTGAATTTTAGCTTGGAGTACTTGAGATTCAATTGTCACGTCCATTATTAGTGGTTTAAATCCAGGGCCCAGTTTTTTTGATAAGGCATCTGCGTCATTTTTGGATCTGACAGAACCAAATACTATGTAGCCCTTGTTTATGAGAACACGGCATAAATCTTTTCCTATCCCACTGGAACTTCCCGTAACAAGGACGGCTTGTTCCTTTCTCTTTAGGCTTTCCATAGTGAGTGCATATTCCCCCTGCTACTACTAAGGATAAATTCAGCTTGAGATCCAGCTGCATAAAAACGGCTCCCAAGCCATTTACCTTCCTCAGAGTAGAGTAAATCTAATTCAATATCTCCTGTCACTTTCCAGAGTGTTGCTGGTAAATCACCATTGACACTTTTAGCCATATCCGCACCAACTTTGGAGGTGGAAACTGACAATGGATCTCCGTCTTGAGTGCTAATCCATATATTTCTTTTTAAGAAATCAGGTGAAAAGTAACTTGTGGTCGCTGGATTACCTTTAACTAACCCAGAGAACTTTGAACCTTCAACCAAAAACCCTTTACTTGTTCGCTTTCCTTTTGCAAATTCTTTCTTTTTACCAACTAGCGTTTCCGAATTTAGCTTTATTAAAGTTCCAGATTCCCAAGTTTCTTTATTTTTGAGTTTATAAGAAAAAGCATCGAAGTTTAAAATCTTGACTGAGAGTTCCACGTCAACTTTGGCTACTAAAGTCTTGCCAGATTTTGACAAATTAATTCTTGAAACTCCAACGTCTAAACCCCTCCAAATGAGTGAGAAATAAGTTGAAGCTTGTTCGGCTAGAGATATAGAGGGGTACACCCCGGCAAAAACCGAGGCACAAGTTCCAATTAATAACTTTCGTCTATTCATTTGGTCAAAAAAAGTCTTAAATGCCGATTATTGACATGCCCTTCATTGTTCAAAAGTCATGTAAGCCAAACTTGGATTTAGCATCATTTTTTTCTCTTGTACAGGATATGAATTCATCAAACAGTTTAGAGCAATAAAAATCTTAAAAAAGTGGTAATAAATTGCTAAATATGTAAGAAAGCAAGAGTGTATAGTTTGTTGTACTGAGCATATGTTATTTGATAAGGCCCCAGCACTAAAGAATCTTGTGAAACTCTCCTCTCGGTTTGGTTGGATAGTTTTACCTTTAAATCTAATGTTATGGATCAAACTAGTCTTGTTCCTGACCTTTGTTTTATCCTATGCAGATGATCATAAAGCCGAGGACAAACAGTCTCAAATCTTTTTAAACTATGCAGAAAAGATTATCGCTAATGATCTTACCTCAGAATATTCACTAAAAATGACCCGAGCTCGATTAGTTAAGATGCGAGGATATTTGTTGGAGAGTGAAAAGGTTCAATTAAATAAAGTAAAAAATTTAACAGACCAAATTGAGGCCATGGACTCGCCTATCTTAGATGATGAAATAATGTCAGACCAGCTTAGGGAATTACGGGAAAGTTTGAAATCGGATTTAGCTAGAGAAAGTTTTCCTTTAGCCTTCTCAAGATCTTCTAGGGAACGGGCAGAACAAGCTATTGATAAAATTGACAGCTTATTACTTGAGAGATTCAAATCAAAACTTTTGGCTAAAAGCCCTAGTCCTTTATATTTATTTTCCTGGAATTCTACTATTTCGGAACTATCAGTGATAGGCCAAGAAGTTGTAGGTAAGGTAAGTGAATCAGTTTCAAATTTAGGTAATAATACAACCGGAGAAATAATGGTTTCCTTATTTTTTCTTGTACTTGGATTTGTATTTTTTTGGTTGAGGCATTTTTTTAATAATGAAATAGGGGACAGAGTTGAGTCCATAAATACGAAAAAATGGGAATCTATTTTTTCGATTCTTAAAAATCTAAACCAATTAATACCTGTCGTGATAGGATATATAATAATCTGCCATGGTTTCAAGTTAACAGGGGTTTTTGGAGAATATAGTGGACTGTTTTTTGACTACGCCCTGCGAATAATTTTGTCCTTGGTAGTGGGAAGGTGGTTGATCTTGAGTCTGGCCTCTCAGAGTATTCAGGTCGGTCATTTGTTCAGTTTTAGTAAAGAAAAAGAAAAAAAAGTTGTTGGGCTAGTTTCCCAGCTAGCACTATCCTTTAGTGCAATTCTATTTGTTGAAATGATTCACAAAGGTTTTAATTTAAGTGAAACATCACAGACAAATTTGTATTTTCCTATAGTTATAGTCAGTGCATTTGCTTTATTTTACCTTAGCAGAATAATCAAGAGTGCTGAGAATTATGAATCTTTTGCAAAAAGATCGACTATTTTTTCTAAAATATTTGGCAAATCCATTCTAGTGATGACCATTTTAATCCCAGCTTTTGCAGCCTTAGGATATATCGAGGCATCGCTATATATTTTGAGAGGAATTATTCTGAGCTTGGCGGTTATAGCTGGCGCATACGTGGGTTACAGAGTTCTTGCTGTAATGATCAAGGTATTTTCAACTAGAGATCATCTTGAAGATGAGGGTACTTTTTACAAGCTATTTTCTAGTCTTATAGCACTGTTTATTAGCATCATTGCTGTTATACTTGTTTCGCTGATTTGGGGGTTAGGAATAAATAATCTTCAGGACCTATGGTTTCGAATAAATGAGGGTGTGCAACTTGGAGATAGTCGGATAACCCCCTCAGGCCTGATAAAATTTCTGATTATTTTCGCAGTAGGTTATATGATTACCCGGTTTCTGCAAGGGATGCTTAAGGAAAGAATTTTACCCTCCACTAATTTGGATGCCGGAGGAAAAGGGGCACTTCTTTCTGGTTTAGGTTATATCGGGTATTTTTTGGCGGGAATTCTGGCTTTGTCATCAACAGGTTTAGATTTGTCTAGCCTTGCCATTTTGGCTGGGGCATTGTCTGTTGGCCTAGGTTTTGGCATGCAAACTATAGTATCAAACTTTGTTTCTGGAATAATAATGCTGATTGAGAGACCAATTAAAGAAGGAGACTGGATTGAGGTTTCAGGGTATTCTGGAACTGTTAAAACTATTTCTGTCAGATCTACTCATCTACAGACCTTTAATAAGGCAACAGCTATCATCCCAAATTCAGCCATAATTTCGAGTTCGGTTTTGAATTGGATGCATGATGACGTTGAAGGGCGCGTGAGTGTTCCAATCGAAGTAGCCTATGGAACTGATCCAGATTTAGTGAAGCGGTTACTTTTAGAAATAGCTAACAAAAATTCTAATGTGCTTGATGACCCTGAACCAGTTGTGTTGTTGAGAGGGTTTGGTGAAAGTGCATTAAAATTTGAACTCAGAGCATTTATTACGGAAAAGTTTAGCCTCAATGTACAATCAGAATTAAACTTTGAAGTACTAAAGGTTTTTAATGAGTACGATATCGAAATCCCTTATCCGAAACGTGATTTAAATGTAAGAATTGAACCTACAGAACTTAGTGAGTCAACATTACTTGATAAAAAAGGATGATGAGGCACATGTATAGTTTTTGGGAGGATTCCTACGTTACAAGTGAATTCACCACTATCAAGAATATTATCCCTGATCTGGGTATAATTATGGAAAAGAATTTGTTTTACCCTACTAGCGGTGGACAACCTTCTGACAGTGGTCAGATAAAATTTGATAATCAGATTGCAAGTATATCAGAGGCAAGGAAAACTAAAAATGAGGATATTTTGTTAGTACTTGAATCCTTTCCAAACAACCTCCAAGTTGGAATGCAGGGATTGCAAGAGATCAATTGGGAACTCCGTTATAGACATATGAGGATGCATACTGCGCTACACTTGTTATCTGTTGTCATTCCATTGCCGGTGAATGGCGGACAGATTGGGGAAATGAAAAGCCGATTAGATTTCAATATGCCTGATCCTATTGAGGACAAGCAAAAAATTGAAGACGAAATAAATGATTTGATTCAACAAGATCTTAATGTTGAACAGCTTTGGATAGCAGAGATTGAATTGGATAAAAACCCTAAGCTAGTTAAAACAATGTCCGTATCACCTCCTCGCGGTAGCGGCGATATACGGTTGATAAGGATTGCTTCTTCTGATAACCAGGTCGATCTTCAACCTTGTGGTGGAACTCACGTTAGAAGAACTAGCGAAATTGGAAGGATTACTCTAGGTAAGATTGAAAAAAAGGGTAAGAACAATAGGCGGGTTAGCATACATTTTTCTGATTAATGTCTTAATTAGGTAAACAATGCTTGATTCTTTCCGTCAATACCAGTTATTTGAAACTTGTGGAGAGGTGGCCGAGTGGTCGAAGGCGCACGCCTGGAAAGTGTGTAGGCGGGAGACCGTCTCCAGGGTTCGAATCCCTGTCTCTCCGCCATCTGCTTCCCCAGATTGCATACTAGCCCATAATTCCGTGAATTACTCCGTTGTTTCAGCACGATACAGACGTGCGTTTTGTGTGATGCATGGGCTGAGGCCTCGATATCAGCGAATCTATAGCCTTTACTCAGAA
>JAQWSE010000010.1 GCA_029243395.1 Paracoccaceae bacterium
GGTATACCTTTTCTGTTAACGGCGAAACGCATTCCAGCAAATGCTAGATAGAAAGAAAATATCGCAATTAATAACAAAAATACATTTAGTTTAAAAATTGCCAGAGGAATAGCTGTAAGAAAGACACCAACCATTCCCCAAAAGTAAATTTTCCCAAATAAACGATGTGTCCGTTGCCCTTTTCTGCTGGAGATTGATAAAGCAGAAGAGATCAAAGATAATGAACCGCACAAAATGTGAAAAAGTAAGAGAAGATTAATTAAATGATCCATACTGTATAGTGCTTTTGCTAGAGGACTCTTTAAGAATCCACTTTTTTAGAATTAAAAACTATGAAAAGCAATCGTTTCACAATTGCATAAGTTTTATAGGTTTGTGAGGATAAGTTATAATTACATCAAAGACTTAACTTTTTGAAGACAGACTAGTGAAATATAAATAAAATAATAAAAACAATAACTTATTATTAAAAACTCATTCCCACTCAATGGTTCCAGGTGGTTTGGATGTGATATCGTATGTTACTCGATTAATTCCTGGCACTTCGTTTATAATCCTGGTGGAGGTGTCACGAAGGAATTCATGAGTAAATGGATAATAGTCTGCAGTCATTACATCAACAGAGGTTACTGCACGTAGAGTACATGCGAAATCAAAAGTTCTTTTATCTCCCATGACACCTACTGCACGCACTGGGAGTATGACAACAAAGGCCTGCCAAATTTCATCGTAAAGGTGAAATTTTTTTATTTGATCAATATATATGGCATCAGCATTTCGAAGAATATCCACCTTTTCTTTTGTTATTTCCCCTGGGCACCTAATAGCTAGACCAGGTCCTGGAAATGGATGACGATTGACAAAAGTTTCCGACAAACCCAATTCAGCTCCCAGGGTCCGCACCTCATCTTTGAAGAGTTCTCGTAAGGGTTCAACAAGCTTGAGGCCAAGTTTTTTTGGTAAGCCACCAACGTTGTGGTGTGATTTTATGGTTTCGGAACCTCCCTCATTAAAGGATACACTTTCAATGACATCAGGGTAAAGCGTCCCTTGGGCTAGGAATTTTGCACCTGGTATTCGGAGGGCATATTTTTGAAATACATCTATGAACAATTTACCTATTTTTTTCCGTTTTTTTTCGGGATCTGATATACCTTCTAATTCCCTCAAAAAGAGGTTGCTTTCATCAGCATGAATGATGGGAATATTCATTTTTGCTTTAAACATCCCTAATACCTCTTGTGCTTCCTCTTTTCGCAGAAAGCCATGATCAACAAATACGCACGTCAGTTGTTTTCCTATGGCTTTGTGGAGAAGTGCCGCAGTAACGCTACTATCAACTCCACCTGAAATTCCACAAATTACCTTGGCGTCACCAACTGTGGCACGAATTTTCAAGATTGTAGTCTTTTGGTAATCATTCATTGTCCAATCACCAGTGAAACCTGCTATTTTAACGAAATTTTTAAATAGCAGGCTGCCTTTTGGGGTATGATAAACCTCAGGATGAAATTGGACTGCATAAAAATGCCTTGAAGTATCTGCAACAACTGCACTGGGTGCATTTAAAGACTTAGCATAAATCTTAAAACCTGGCGCAACAAGAGAAACATGATCTCCATGGCTCATCCATACTAATTCGGGTCCGTCTTTAAACCAACCTTTTAAGAGCTTTAAATTTTTTTCATTTGATAGATATGCGGGTCCAAATTCAGCAGTACCAATTCCTCCACCAACACGGCCTCCAAGTTGATGCATCATTAGCTGCTGGCCATAACATATACCTAAAATAGGAAGTCCCAATTGATAAATTGATAATGGAACCTTGGGATTGTTCTCATCATTCACACTTTTTGGACTACCGGAAAAAATGATTGCCTTGGGTTTGAATTCAGCCAGGAATTTTTCAGTTATTCTTTGGTAGGGATGCACTTCGCAAAAGACATTTAATTCTCTTAGCCTTCGAGCAATCAACTTTGTCACTTGACTACCAAAGTCAATAATCAAAAGGGATTGATACTGTGGTTTTGTCATCAGAATTAAATACGGCTTTAAAAGAAATATTGCAAGGAACTGAAACAGCTAATAATAAAAATATCATTGAAACTATCCAAAGTAGTCGTTTTTATTTGTGATTTGACGTAATAATAAGACTCGGTATCTTCGTTTAGATCTATATTGTTTGTAGATTTTCCATTAGTGGAGGATTTTTGTTGTTAATATCTAGTTTTAATATGAGCATGAATTAGGTTGGTGCGGTATGGCAAATAGAAGGGTAAGAGGTGAAGGCGGAAAATCTGCCCGCAGGGCAGAAAGAACCGCTATATCTATCGAAACAGCAAAATTTATTGAAAGGGTAATTCCTAATCTTGAATTACTAAACCTGGAGGCGATCGAGCTAATCGAAGAAAAAGCTGAATTGGTTCTTGAAACAATTGGGGTTAAATTCTTAGATAATGAAAAGGCTCTTAATTTATGGAAAGACGCCGGTGCAGATGTCTCAGGTGAATTGGTAAAGATACCCAGAGGATTAGCCAGAAAACTTTGTGCTACCGCGCCTTCTAGAATCATTCAGCACGCTAGAAACCCAAAGAGAACTGTCGAAATAGGAGGCAAGAGTTTGGTACTTGCTCCTGTTTATGGACCGCCTTTCGTGAGGGATTTCAAGGGTGGAAGGAGATATGCAACAATCGCAGATTTTGAAAAGTTTGTGAAATTAGGCTACATGTCTAAATGGCTGCATCATTCTGGTGGTACTTTATGTGAACCCACGGATGTCCCTGTAAATAAGAGACACTTAGACATGTTATTCGCTCACATGCTTTATTCAGATAAGCCTTTTATGGGCTCGGTTACTGAACCTAGTAGGGCAAGAGATAGTATCGACATGGTTAAAATCTTGTTTGGAGAAAATTTTGTAGAAAAAAATACGGTCCTTACAAGTTTGATTAACATTAATTCTCCGCTCACTTTTGACTCTATTATGATGGGTGCCATGGAAGAGTATGTTTCTGCCAATCAGGCCTGTATAATCTCACCATTTATTGTGGGAGGCGCTATGTCTCCCGTTTCGGTTGCAGGCACTCTAGTTCAAGTATTAGCCGAAGTTCTTTCAGGAGTGGCCTATTCACAGCTATTGAACCCGGGAGCCCCTGTAATCTTTGGTGCCTTTGTTGCCTCAATTGATATGAATTCAGGGGCACCCACTTTTGGGACCCCTGAAGCAAGCAAAATACTTTATGGTGCTGGCCAATTGGCACGAAGGTTAGGGTTGCCTTTTCGCTCAGGAGGAGCTCTTTGTGGATCCAAACTCCCAGATTCACAGGCGGCTTATGAAAGTGCTAATACTCTTCAGACAGCACTTTTAGGGGGTGTTAACTTTATGCTTCATGCATGTGGGTGGTTAGAGGGTGGATTAGTATCAAGTTTTGAAAAATTTGTTATGGATGCTGATCAGTTAGGAGTTCTGCATAATTTGAGTAATGGGGTAGATGTCTCAGAAAATGGACTTGCCATTGAGGCTTTAAAAGAAGTTGGTCCCTCCGGACATTTTTTAGGTTGCAACCACACGCAAATGAATTTTGAGAATGCATTTTGGCGGAGTGATCTTTTTGATTACAAACCATTTGAAACTTGGTCAGATGAAGGAGGAAAAGACACTTCTGAAATTGCATCTAAGCGTGTCGAATTCTTGTTAAACAACTATAAAAAGCCTGATTTAGATATAGCAAGAGAAGACGCTCTCAGAGAGTTTATTAAATTGAAAAAGGATTCGATGCCGGATTCCTTTGTTTAATGCGATTGGTAAGGTGGCCAATTTTACAAAATTGTGTAGACAAGTTGAGCTAGGATCTTATGCGCTAGGCTATGGGAAAGTCAGGCAGCTGCGGATTTAGTCATATTTGAGCTTGTTTGGCAATGTTTATGAAATCATCTGCCTTTAAAGATGCCCCTCCCACCAAAGCTCCATCAACATCATCCAGAGAGAAAATTTCTTTTGCGTTATCTGGTTTGACTGATCCACCATATAAAATTCTGATCGTTTTAGATATACTGGCACCTTTTACTTCTCTTAATAAATTCCGAAGTGTTTCATGGACATGATTAATTTCATCCAAACTTGGAACTTTTCCAGTTCCAATAGCCCAAACAGGTTCATAGGCTATGATAGTATTTTCATCATTTGACATGTTGGGAAGTGAGTTTTTTAATTGGGAGCAGACAACTTTTTCTGTCTCTCCACTTAGTTTTTGCTCTTCAGTTTCCCCAACACAGATTATAGCTGGTAAGCCTGTATTAATAATGGAGGTGGCTTTCTCCTTAACTAAGAGGCTTGTTTCACCGCATGACATTCTTCTTTCAGAATGACCCACTATAATCATTTTAGCTCCTACGTTTTTCAGCATCATCGCCGATATGTCACCTGTAAAGGCACCAGTGTCCTTTGGGTGACAATCTTGGGCTCCTATTACAAGTTTGTTGCTAGTGATTTTCTCGGATGCGGCATTTATAATTGTAGCTGGAAGACAGAGAACTAAATCACTATCAAGTTGAGCACATGCTTTATCAATTTTAATGATTTCACTTAAACTCGCCAATGTCCCATTCATTTTCCAATTACCAGCTATGAAATATTTTTTATCCATTGTCTTCCTTTAATTTAGCTAGTGGATTAGAATCCAGATTGTACTTTCAAGATATGAGGTTATTTTCTTAACTGGAAGAATCAAGGTTAGATTTTTTGTTAAAACTTTATCGATTCACCACAACCGCATGCTTCAGTGACATTAGGATTCTTAAACTTGAAACCAGACTCGAGAATTCCATCTTCATAATCTATGAGGGTCCCAAATAGGTGCATCTGAGCAAGAGGAGCCACTATAATCTTTACTCCATCAAATTCTATTACTTCTTCATTTTTTTCTGGTGCATCCACATATTGCATCGAATACTCCATTCCGG
This sequence comes from Paracoccaceae bacterium, assembly GCA_029243395.1. Lineage (GTDB taxonomy): Bacteria > Pseudomonadota > Alphaproteobacteria > Rhodobacterales > Rhodobacteraceae > CACIIZ01. Next base: position 4,963 of record JAQWSE010000010.1, read on the forward strand.
CGCATCCGCCCTTCTTAAGATCTAATCTCAAAGCATATTTTCCAGAATGAACGACAAGATTCTTAATTTTTTCAATAGCTTTGGGTGTAAGAGAGATTGGAGTTTTCATGATACCTCAATATTACATAAAACCTAATTCTAATCGTGCTTCATCACTCATCATATCCATGCCCCACTGCGGTTCCCAGACTATTTCTACCTTGACGCTTTTCACGCCTTCCACGGGCGACACTGCTTCTGAAACCCAACCTGGCATTTCCTCTGCCACAGGGCATCCTGGTGCAGTCAAACTCATGAGAATTAACGTTTGTCCTTCATCGTCAATTTCAATGGTGTAAATCAATCCAAGATCATAGATATTCACGGGAATTTCTGGATCAAAGACTTCTTTGCAAGCATTCACTATTGTCGGGTAAAGCGGATGATTTGTTGAAGAGGGCTTAATTAATGACACATTCTCTACGTCTGATTGCTCAGGGTTTGCTAAATAAGCGTCTTGATCTTTCATGTCATTCATTTAAAAACCCTTTAGTTTTGAGTTTCTATCTCAATCATTAAGTTAGACTTAATGGGGTTTTAAATGGATTTCAAGGTAAAAGGTGAAGAGGGGAAGGCAAGAGTTGGTGAACTCAAGCTCAAGCGTGGAACTATCCACACCCCTGCTTTCATGCCCGTGGGAACCGCTGCTACAGTTAAGGGCATGCTACCAGAAAATGTTAGGAGCCTGGGTGCAGATATAATTTTGTGTAATACCTATCATTTGATGCTAAGGCCTGGTGAGTCAATAATAAAGCAATTGGGTGGCCTGCATAAATTTATGAATTGGCCTAGACCTATTTTGACTGATAGCGGTGGTTTCCAGGTGATGAGCTTGGCCAATCTTTCTAAAAGGTTTGATAATGGAGTATCCTTTAAATCTCATATCGATGGTAAGGAGTATTTTTTGAGTCCTGAATATTCAATTCAGATCCAACAAGCTTTGGGTAGTGACATTATTATGTGTTTTGATGAATGCACCAGTTCTGAAGCAACAGAACGTGAAGTTCATGAAAGCATGAAACGATCTATGGAATGGGCTTTTAGATCCAAAACGGCTCTTGATAGTTCCTTGGGGGGTACTTTATTTGGAATACAGCAGGGAGGCGTTTTTCATGAATATAGGGAAGAAAGCGCCAAAAAATTAATGGACATTGATTTTATGGGATATGCTATAGGAGGTTTGGCGGTAGGGGAACCACAAGATATAATGTTTGATGTTCTTGATCACTCAACAAAATTTTTCCCAAAAAATAAACCTCGCTACTTAATGGGAGTTGGAAAACCAGGGGACATTGTAGGGGCGGTTTTAAGAGGCGTTGACATGTTTGATTGCGTTTTACCATCTCGATCTGGGCGAACTGGCCAAGCTCTGACTCGGAGGGGGGCGGTCAACATAAGGAATGCTCGGCATGCCAATGATCCAAGACCTCTCGATCAAGACTGTTCATGTCCGACTTGTCAAAAATATTCGAGGGCTTATTTACATCATGTGTGCAAGATAGGTGAGATCATCTCTGCTATCCTATTAACCTGGCACAACTTGCATTATTATCAGGAATTAATGGGTGACATAAGGTCAGCAATTTATAACTCTGAATTAGATGATTTTACAAAACAGTTTTTTAGTATGCAGAAAGAAGGGGATATACCTCCTATATAAGTTTAACTGAATAAATTATTGGTAGATTAGTTAAAATTAACAGACACTCTTGAATGTGTCGTTATTGAATATCATATTCATATGTTGTATCTATATCAGCAGATAGACTTGCTTTAAAAAATGGGTCTACAATAAGGCAAAAAGATTTAGGATCTATATATTATGAAAAAAGAGAGCAGAATAATCCAACCGGTTTTACCCTTAAGGGATATAGTAGTTTTCCCCAATATGATCGTTCGACTTTTCGTTGGACGAGAAAAATCAGTAAAAGCTCTTGAAGAGGTAATGAAAGATAATAAGGAAATACTCTTAGCAAGCCAAGTTGACGCTTCCCAAGATGAACCAACTGAGGAAACAATTAACAAGGTGGGAGTTTCTGCGAGTGTACTACAGATTCTGAAATTGCCTGATGGAGCTGTGAAGATTTTGGTTGAAGGCAAACAAAGAGTAAGAATTGAAAAATTTGTAGATAATGAGAATTTTTTCGAAGCGGAAGCAGCTATTCTTGACGAAACGATGAATAAACCTGAAGAAATTGAAGCACTAAGACGTTCTGTAGTAGATGAATTTGATAGATATGCAAAATTGAACAAAAATATCCCTGAGGAAGCCTTCAAGGCGGTTTCGGAAGCTGACAGTGCATCAAAACTTGCAGATACAGTTGCAGGACATTTGGGTATTTCTGTTGATAAAAAACAAGAATTATTAGAGATGATCGATTTAGGAGATCGCCTCGAAGCAATTTTTAGTCTGATGCAAGGTGAAATGAGTGTGCTCAGAGTTGAAAAGAAAATTAAATCTAGAGTTAAGAATCAAATGGAGCGGACCCAGAGGGAATACTATTTGAATGAGCAGATGAAGGCTATTCAGAAGGAACTAGGCGATGGTTCTGAAGGTCAGGATGAAATTTTAGAGATTGAAGAGAAGATCTCAAAAACAAAACTTAGTAAGGAAGCGAAGGAAAAGGCATTAGCTGAATTGAAGAAACTTAAGTCCATGTCACCAATGTCTGCTGAAGCTACCGTAGTCAGAAATTATTTGGATTGGATGCTTTCTATTCCTTGGGGTAAGCAGAGTCGGATTAAAAAAGATTTGGTGCTGGCGCAGAAAGTATTGGACGACGATCATTGTGGCTTAGAAAAGGTTAAAGAGCGAATAATTGAATATCTAGCCATTCAACAGCGGTCAAAAAAAATCAAAGGCCCAATACTATGCTTAGTGGGTCCCCCAGGTGTTGGCAAGACTTCCTTAGGTAAGTCGGTTGCAAAGGCCACTGGGAGAGAATTTATTCGGATTTCTCTTGGTGGTGTACACGATGAGAGCGAAATTCGAGGTCATAGGCGAACATATATAGGTTCGATGCCAGGAAAAATTATTCAATCAATGAAGAAAGCAAAGACAACCAATCCATTAATTCTTTTAGATGAAGTGGATAAAATGGGAAATGACTTCAGGGGAGATCCTGCGAGCGCTATGCTAGAAGTTCTTGACCCAGAGCAAAATAGTACTTTCACAGACCACTATTTGGAAGTCGAATATGACTTATCTAACGTAATGTTCCTCACAACAGCAAATACCTACAATATGGCTAGACCTCTTCTGGATAGAATGGAAATTATTAGCATTGCGGGTTATACTGAAATAGAAAAAAGAGATATAGCCAAGGAGCATCTTATCACGAAGCAAAAAAAGGCCCATGGATTAAAAGATACAGAATTCATTATTAATGAAAAAGCTTTATTGGAGATAATTAGGCGATATACGCGGGAGGCCGGAGTTCGTAATTTAGAAAGAGAAATAGCAAAACTTTGTCGAAAATCACTTACAAGAATTATTAAGGGTGATGCAGAGGCAATTAGAATAGGTATAAAGAATCTTGATGAGTATCTAGGAGTAAAGAAGTTTAAATTTGGTTTGGCAGAAGAAGAAAATCAGATAGGAGCGACGACGGGACTGGCTTGGACTGAAACAGGTGGAGATTTGCTTTCAATTGAAGCCCTGCAACTCCCTGGAAAAGGAAGGATGAAAACTACTGGTAAGTTAGGAGATGTAATGAAGGAAAGTATTGATGCTGCTTCGAGTTTTGTTCGTTCAAGAGCTCCAACCTTAGGCATTAAACCCACATCATTTGAAAAATTGGATATACATGTACATGTCCCTGAGGGAGCCACCCCAAAAGATGGCCCTTCCGCTGGCATAGCTATGGTAACTTCGATAGTCTCAGTGCTTACTGAAATTCCGATCCGGAGGGATATTGCTATGACAGGAGAAGTTACACTTAGAGGAAATATTTTACCAATTGGGGGCCTAAAAGAAAAGCTTTTAGCTGCACTCAGAGGGGGGATTAAGAGTGTTCTTATTCCAAAAGATAACGCGAAAGATCTTCGGGAGATCCCTGATCAAGTTAAAAATGGGCTTGAGATAATACCATTATCACATGTTAATGAAGTGCTGAAATTGGCACTTGTTGAACAACCAAAAGCAATTGAATGGAATCCTGCAGAATTTGTTGTTCAGAAGACCGCTGATCCAAACACTAGTGAGGATGATATCGACCAAGAGCCTTCCAGAACCCATTAAATCAATGTAGAAAGGGGTTAGAATTTTGTACCTACCCAAAATCGTAGAAAAAATAAATTGAACTTTTTAGCTATTAAAGACTATGGTAGGTTTTTGTTATAAGACGGGTGATTAGCTCAGTTGGTAGAGCGCTTCGTTTACACCGAAGATGTCGGGAGTTCGAGTCTCTCATCACCCACCAACCCATTGAAATCATTATGTTCTAATTGTAAGAAAGTTGGAATCAGGGCTCTCCTAATTGATTGGGAGGAAAAATGTCGGTTTCTTTAAGCAAACCTGGTAGTTTTTTCTCTAATTGCTGCTCGAGCCAATTTGCTGTGTCGATAGATTTTTGTAGAGAAATGCCAGTCGTTACTCCAGAACGATTCAACATATAGAGGAGATCTTCAGTAGGAATATTCCCAGTGGCTTTAGGAGCAAAAGGGCAACCTCCTGAACCTCCAAAACTTGATTCCAACCCAGTGATTCCTTGCTCAATTCCTGTCCAAGCATTTGCTATCCCTGTATTGCGTGTATTGTGTAAATGGAGCTTAACGGCCATTTCAGGGAAAGAACCTTTTATTGCTTTTAACTTAGTCTTTATGTCCTTTGGTGTAGCTACACCAATTGTATCTGCCAGACAGATCTCATTTAGGCCTATTTTTGCTATTTGCTCTACTATTGACAATAGGTGATTTGATGATATTTCTCCATCAAAAGGACAGCCAAAACTGGCTGCAATCGTAACAGCTATCTGTATTTTCTCATTTGATTCATGGAAAATCTTCTTCAAAGTCTTTAGATTTTCTGAGGTTGTAGCTCCCTGGTTCTTTATACTAAAAGTATCACTGGCTACTATTGCATAGTTAGCTATGTCTAAATCACTTTTCAAGGCTCTAGTAAAGCCACGCTCATTCAAGACTAAACCTATATATTTAATGTCCCTACCATTTTTTTTTGGTAAGTTTTGCACAAGTTCATCGGAATCAAACATCTGTGGGACTCTTTTGGGGTTAACAAAACTAGTAACTTCAATTCGAGTAAGACCTGCATCAATAGCCCTTGCAATCAATTCAATCTTTTGGGTAGTCGTTAAGATCTTTTTTTCGTTTTGTAATCCATCGCGCGGTGAAACTTCCACAATCTCAAAATGTCCGTCCATTTTTTCTTAATCCTTCTTGTGTTAAACGAACCTTAACTAGAAATAATTGACTAGATAGAATTATTCGTGGTCTATTAGGTCAAAAAAAAATGTAATGTCAAAAAGAAAGTTTTTTGAAATGATTAAAGACAATATTGGCGCCCTTTCTGATTTAAGAGTGATAGAAATGGGGCAATTACTTGCGGGGCCCTTTTGCGGTCAATTATTAGGAGATTTTGGGGCTGAAATAATAAAAGTAGAACCTCCTAAAGTAGGAGATCCAATGCGACAGTGGGGACGGGAAAAACCTCATGGAAAGTCCTTGTGGTGGCCGGTGGTAGCTCGTAATAAGAAATCGATTACTGTAAATTTAAGGGTTGAAGAAGGTCAGGAAATTATAAAAGATTTGATTAAGAGTACTGACATCTTAATTGAAAACTTTAGACCGGGAACATTGGAACGTTGGAATATTGGTTATGATGTTCTAAGCAAAATTAATCCACGTTTGGTAATGGTTAGGGTATCAGGGTACGGACAAACTGGGCCTTACTCAAATCGTGCAGGATTTGGCGCTATAGGGGAAGCTATGGGTGGTTTAAGATATGTTTCTGGTGATCCTTCAACGCCTCCGAGCCGAATGGGTATATCTATAGGGGATCAACTTGCAGCCATGCATGCTTGTATGGGTGCGTTGATGGCCATCCATGCTAGAGAAAGAACGGGTAAAGGGCAGGTAGTTGATAGCGCAATATACGAGTCTGTTTTAAACATGATGGAGAGTTTGGTAACTGAACATGATGTGGCAGGTTACACCCGGGAACGAACCGGTGCAATAATTCCAAATGTCGCTCCCTCTAATATTTTCGAAACCAAAGATGAACAAATGATATTAATTGGGGCAAATCAGGATAGGGTTTTTTCTAGGCTCTGTGATGTCATGGATGCCCCTGAATTAGCATCAGATGAACGATATAAATCTCATACAGCAAGAGGAAGAAACCAAACCCAATTAGATGATTTAATCAATGAATGGACTAAATCGAAGACGTTGAAGGAAGTTGAAGACTTGTGCAATAAAAATGGTATTCCTGCTGGGTTGATTTATAGGGCAAAAGATATGATTGATGATCCGCATTTTAAAGCAAGAAAAGCTATCATTGATATAGAACATCCTGTGTTTGGTATGATGAAAATGCAAAATGTAGCCCCCAAATTATCAGAAAACCCTGGTGAGGTGTGCAAAGTAGGTCCAGAATTGGGCGAACATAACAACTATGTCTTTAAGAAAATTCTAAAGAAATCAGAGAAAAAATTGATAACACTAGAAAAAAACGGGGTCATCTGATAAAATTAAATTTTGAAAAAGAAATCTAAAAATGACTGAAAATCTAGAAGAAAACTATTCAAAGGCAAATTATCATAGCCTCCAGACGCGCGGGAAAAATCTAGCCGTAATTTTTATTGATTTTGCCAATGCTTATTTTGATTTTGGGGAACCTTTATTTGGTGGTGAAGGTTGCAGAAATGCTCTAGAAAACTCAAAAAAATTGTTGGCATTCTTACGAAATTTTGATCAAATTCCTATTGTTTTTACGGAAGTTAAATATAAAAAAGGAGGAACAGATGGAGGGGCTTTTTATAAAAAGGTTCCGGCTTTGGCAAGCTTTGACGAGGGTAAGGTTTCACAGAAGACCCATTCCGAATTAAAGATGATAAACACAGATGTAATTATTACAAAACAATACCCAAGTGCGTTTTTCAAAACCGAGCTAGAAACTATTTTGAAAGATAAAGGGGTAGATACGGTTTTACTAACTGGCGTTACCACTTCAGGATGTGTAAGAGCTACTTGTGTTGATAGCATTTCAAGTGATTTTGTAACTATTGTTGTGTCTGATGCTGTTGGAGATCGAGCTCCTGAGCCTCATGAGGCAAATTTATTTGATATGAGTGCAAAATATGCCGATTTGATGAACACTGATGAAGCGATAGAGTTGATAAAAAAAACTTATTCTTCCCAGTAATATATTGGTTATTGGTTATTGGTTTTTATCATTTTTGATCTTTTGAAACTAGGTTTGATGGCTGTTTAGTAATAAGTTTTCTTCAGGGATTTTTCAAATCTTCTCATACCCTAATTCAGTTTTTCTGATTTTTGTCCAACCAGGATCTCGAATTCTTGTTGAAGAAAAGATTTTCGATCAATTTGTGGCTGAATTCATTGAACGTACTAAGCAGATTGTTGTTGGTGATCCCTTGAAAGATGAAACAGAAATTGGTCCCATTGCATCAAAACGACATATGGAAAGAATTTTATCTTTTGCCGATTTGACGGTAAAAGATGGTGACAAACTTTTGGTAGGAGGTCACAAATCAGACATTCATGAAAAGGGATATTTTATGGAACCGACAGCAGTTTTAGCTAAGTCAAATAAAAGTAGAGTATGTCAGGAAGAAATTTTTGGACCATTTGCAAGTTTCATCCCATTTAGATCAGAGGATGAAGCAATTGAAATAGCAAATGACACAGAATTTGGTCTCGTTTCATACATCTGGTCTGATCATATGCCAACAATAATGAATATGTCTGAAGCAATGCGTTCAGGTGTGGTTTGGGTCAATACGCCAATGATGAGGGAATTAAGGGCCCCATTTGGAGGATTCAAGAACTCTGGAGTTGCCCGAGAAGGAGGCTATTCATGTGAACAATTTTACACTGAGGAAAAGACAATTTCTTTGCCAAAATCCCCATTGAATTTAAGAAAATTTGGCAGCCGATAAATTTTTTAGTAGTTGTTAAACATTTATGCAAAAAGACCTTGAATTGTTTTGATATTCTAAATAATTCTCTGCTTGACAATATTGAATTCCAAGAGTTTATATGAGTGGAATTATGCGTTTTTAGCACTTCTGCGGTTGTAGCTCAGTTGGTTAGAGTGCCGGCCTGTCACGCCGGAGGTCGCGGGTTCGAGTCCCGTCAACCGCGCCATAGCTTTGGTTTGTTTCTCATAAAGATGCTATAGTGATAGGTATAGAGAATGACGCATTTTTGGTTGCGTTCTGAATATAGAGATGATGAGTTTAGAACTCCAATAACTCCTATTGGTGCGAGAAAGCTTTTAGATAATGGAATAAATGTAACTGTGGAAGAGAGTGATAAAAGGGCTTTCTCAACAAATGAATATCGATCAATAGGATGTGAAATTGCTCGACAAGGAGCGTGGAAGAGTAGTGATAGGAAAACAATAATTTTAGGATTAAAGGAATTGGAAGGTAATATTGTTCTGAATCACAGACATATTATGTTTGCTCACGTTTTTAAAGAACAAAAAGGGTCAAACAAAACTCTTGCTTGCTTTAAGAGGGGAGGAGGCATCTTGTATGATCTGGAATATCTGACAGATGCTGAAGGAAAACGGGTTGCAGCGTTTGGTCATTATGCAGGATTTGCAGGTGCAGCTGTAGCTTTAAACATTTGGTTGGCAAAAATGAATATGGATTTAAACATCAACGACAAATTTCCTTCAACTACTAATAAGACTGAAATTCGGAGTATTTTGAACAAAGGCTTGACTACATATGTTTCGAAAAACAATGAGAAGCCTAGAGTAATTATAATAGGTGCGCATGGTCGAGTTGGAAAGGGAGCCAAGGAATTGTTCAATTCTTTAGCTATACAAACAAAGGATTGGGATCTGGAGGAAACCAGCAGTGGTGGTCCTTTCCCAGAAATTCTTGAACATGATATTTTTCTTAATTGTGTATTGGCTTCAGCAGATTCAAAACCCTTTATTACCAAGGATCTAATTAAATCAACCCGAAAACTATTGGTGATTTCCGATGTGTCGTGTGATCCTGGTAGCGAGTATAACACAATTCCATTATATGATCAGCCTACGTCATTTAGTATGCCTTATCATACTATAATTGCAGGGAATAAACCTTTATATATTACTGCCATAGATAATCTTCCTGCTATGCTTCCTAAAGAAAGTAGCCTAAACTTTGAAAGGCAATTACTAAGCTATCTTATTGATTTCAAAGATGATAATTATGGTGTTTGGGGGCGTGCAAAAAAAGTTTTTGATGCCAAATTGGCAAATATTTTAATGTAGTGGAGAAATCAATGGGGAAAATTCATTGGATAGGGACGGGACTTTCATCAATTCCGGGCTTGCGCAATATATTGGCTGAGATACCCGATGTACATGTCTGGAATAGGACCGAGGATAAGGCAGTGAACTTGGTTGGAGATTTAACCAATAATATTCACAAGTTTGATTTAAAAAGTTTACAGAAGGAGCTCTCAAGGGGTGACATTGTGGTATCGATGTTGCCGGGGGAATGGCATATACCAATAGCAAAAGTTTGTATAGATCATTTTGCTCACTTTGTGTCCTCGTCTTATATATCTGAGGAAATGCAGTGTTTGCATGAATATGCCTTAGCTAATAATATAACACTGATGAATGAGGTTGGTCTTGATCCTGGTATTGATCATTTGATGGCTCACTTTTTAGTTCATGACTATAAGAAATCTATAGCTTACGATTTAGATAATGAAATTGATTTTGTGTCCTACTGCGGAGGCATACCTAAAATACCAAATGAGTTTTGCTACAAGTTTAGTTGGTCTCCAACGGGTGTTTTGAAGGCATTAAAGTCCAAGGCTCGTTCGATCAAGGACTTTCAGGAATTGGTTACAGAGAGGCCGTGGCATCAGGTAGAGCATTTTGCTATCCCATCTGAAGATAGAGAACAATTTGAGGTGTACCCAAACAGGGATAGTTTACCCTTTATTAAACAATATTCTTTTGAAAATGACTGGAAAATCAAGACTTTTGTCAGAGGAACTCTTCGTAACATGGGGTGGAAAAAAGCATGGAAAGAAATCTTTAAAGAAATTGATAGTTTGGATCTCGATAAAGAACATAGCAAACTCCAACATATGTCTGACAGGCTATGGAAAGCAAATTCTTATGGGGAAAATGAACCTGATAGGGTAGTTTTAAATGTTTCCTTGAAGGCTTCTAAGAATGGAGCCACTCGATATGAAAAATCTTATTTCCTAGATGCTTGGGGAGATGAGAGAGGTACAGCAATGGCCAGACTTGTTTCTTTGCCTGTAACTCTTGCTATTAAGGAAATCATTAAGGGTAATATAATTTCAGGAGTTTCGGCTGCCCCTAACTCACTTAAGATTATAAGAGATTGGTTGGAACAGGTCGGTAATGAGGCCCAAATGCTTAAATTAATAGACAAGAGTTAGGAGATTTTCAATCAATTCTATTGCTATATGCTAGAGCATTTTCTTATTACAGTTAGTAGCTCTTTAAAAATACTTAGTGTGAGTAAGGTGCGACCTTGTGATACTAATTAAACTGCTTTACTATGTTGACGTAAAGGCCTCTAGGAGGTACACCCTTGAGAGCCAGGCGCAATTGCAATTCTGACTTGACGGGGGAAGGTGAATTGAGTGACTTAGCTGGAAGTTATTTGCCGATACTGATTTTCTTTGGCCTTGCCATAGTAATAGGTCTAACTTTCTTGTTAGCAGCCTTTGTAATTGCTGTAAGAAATCCTGATTCTGAAAAAGTGTCTGCTTATGAATGCGGGTTTAATGCGTTTGATGATGCCAGAATGAAATTTGATATAAGATTTTATCTTGTGGCAATTCTGTTTATCATTTTCGACTTAGAAGTGGCCTTCCTTTTCCCATGGGCTATTAGTTTTGGGTCAATTGGGTTTTTTGGATATTGTTCGATGATGGTATTCCTTTTGATTCTAACAATAGGGTTCATCTATGAATGGAAAAAAGGAGCTCTGGAATGGGATTGACGAAAGATAGCCTACAGTTTGTTGGAATGAATAAAGAATATGATTCTAGCAAAATCGCTAGTGATTTTGCAAATAAAGGTTTTATACAGACTTCTGCACAGGATGTAATCAACTGGGCCAGAACTGGTAGTCTACACTGGATGACTTTTGGACTGGCCTGTTGTGCCGTTGAGATGATGCATACCTCGACTCCTAGATACGACTTGGAAAGATTTGGTACGGCTCCGCGGGCTAGTCCTAGACAATCAGATTTAATGATTGTGGCAGGGACACTTACAAATAAGATGGCCCCAGCATTACGAAAAGTTTATGACCAGATGCCAGAACCGAGATATGTGATTTCAATGGGGTCTTGTGCAAATGGTGGAGGTTATTACCATTACTCTTATTCTGTTGTTCGAGGCTGCGATCGAATTGTTCCTGTAGATATTTATGTGCCTGGGTGTCCACCTACGGCCGAGGCTTTGCTTTACGGGATACTCCAACTCCAACGCAAAATACGCCGAACTGGAACTTTATCACGATAAAGGGGTAGTGATTTTGGATGAGGCATTGAAGGAGTTGAATGATTTTTTGATATTAAATTATTCTGATGACATAATAAGTTCAGATTTCAGCTACAAACAATTAAGTATTTTCGTGAATGTTTCCGCTATTCAAGAAATAACCTCTGCTTTAAAGCTAAACCCAATATGCCAGTTTCGTACGTTAGTTGATATTACAGCAGTAGATTATCCTGAAGAGGAAAGCAGGTTTCATATCGTGTATCATTATCTCTCAATGCATCAAAATATAAGGATTAGGTTGAAGGTTCCAGTCCAGGAAACTGAGTTAGTTCCATCTATTACAAATTTGTTTCCTGCTGCAAATTGGTTTGAACGGGAAGTCTTTGATATGTACGGAATTTTGTTTTCTGATCATCCAGATATGAGACGATTGCTTACGGATTATGGTTTTCAAGGCCATCCATTACGTAAAGATTTTCCTACCACTGGCTATATAGAATTGAGATATGATCAGGAAAAGAAGAAAGTTGTTTATGAGCCTGTGAAATTAAACCAGGAATATAGAAGATTTGATTTCATGAGTCCATGGGAAGGAAGCGAGATAGATTTGCCGGTGCAATTGGTCAATGATGAGGAGGACACTAGAGATGTCTAAAGAACCTCGCGAGCATTTCCCAGAAAGTGAGCAATCTATTCGTAACTTTAATATAAATTTTGGACCTCAGCACCCTGCAGCACATGGTGTTCTCAGGATGGTCTTAGAGTTGGATGGTGAGATTGTCGACCGATGCGATCCACATATAGGACTTTTGCATCGGGGTACTGAAAAACTTATGGAAAGTAGAACTTACCTCCAGAATCTTCCTTATTTTGATAGATTAGATTATGTGGCTCCTATGAACCAAGAGCATGCATGGTGTTTAGCGATAGAAAGTTTATTAAATATAAAAATAACGCATAGAGCATCTTTAATTAGAGTTCTATATTCTGAAATAGGTCGGATACTAAATCATCTTCTAAACATTACTACTCAGGCCATGGATGTGGGAGCATTCACACCAATTTCTTGGGGTTTTGAAGAAAGAGAAAAGCTCATGATATTTTATGAACGGGCTTGTGGTGCCAGGCTCCATGCTGCTTATTTTCGGCCAGGAGGGGTGCACCAGGATATCCCGGAAGATTTGCTAGATGATATTGGTAGTTGGGCAGTGTCTTTTCCAAAAATAGTTGATGATATTGAGGATTTACTAACAGAAAACAGGATTTTCAAACAAAGGAACGTTGATATTGGGATTGTAACAAAAGAAGAGGCATTGGATTGGGGTTTTTCAGGCGTGATGGTGAGAGGCTCGGGCATGGCTTGGGATCTAAGGCGAGCACAACCCTATGAATGCTATAATGACTTTGATTTTAAGATACCAATCGGAAAAAATGGTGACTGCTTTGATAGGTATTTGTGCCGGGTTTGGGAGATGAGAGAAAGTGTAAAAATCATCCAACAGGCTATACAGAAATTATACAAATGCCAGGATGAGGACGTATTAGTTAGAGGAAAAGTAGCTCCACCAAAGCGCAATCAGATGAAAAAATCAATGGAAGCTTTAATCCATCACTTTAAGCTATATACTGAAGGTTTTCACGTTCCGAAAGGCGAGATATATAGTTCAGTGGAAGCTCCTAAAGGAGAATTTGGGGTATATCTCGTTGCAGATGGCACCAACAAACCGTATAAGGTTAAACTTAGATCACCAGGTTTTTTACATTTAGCTGCTATGGATCATTTGTGCAAGGGGCACCAGCTTGCTGATGTTTCTGCCATATTGGGCTCATTAGATGTGGTTTTTGGGGAGATAGATAGGTAATGTTAAGACGCCTAGACAAAAAACAACCCTTAAACTTTAAATTTTCTGCAAAAAATTTAGCATGGGCAAAAAAACAGATACTGAATTATCCTAAGGGAAGGAAACAAAGCGCTGTAATACCATTGCTGTTTCGAGTGCAAGAGCAGGAAGGTTGGGTGTCCAAACCTGCAATTGAGGTCGTGGCCAAGATGTTAGATATGGCTCCAGTTAGAGTATTTGAGGTGGCCAGTTTTTATTTTATGTTCCATTTGTCTCCTGTTGGATCGGTAGCTCATATACAAGTATGTGGTACAACACCATGCATGCTAAGAGGTTCAGATGGATTGATTAGGCAGTGTAAGGCTAAGATTTCAAAAAAACCTATGGAGATAGCCCATGATGGTAAGATATCTTGGGAGGAAGTAGAGTGTCTTGGGGCTTGTTCCAATGCACCACTTGTCCAAATTGGTAGCGACTACTATGAGGATCTTGATGAAGAAAGTTTTACTAAGATAGTCACTGATTTAATTTCAGGAAGGAAATCAGTGCCAGGAAGTCAAACAAAAAGATTTTCCTCAGAACCAATTGAAAATCTCACAACATTAGGAACGAAAGCAGAGGAAGCACGAAATGCTAGTGTAGAACTTTTTATAAACAGTTCTATTAAAGAAAAAGGACCTAAAACAAAAAGATCTTTGGTTAGTAAAAAGGATGCCCCCAATGCTTAAAGATAAAGATAGAATTTTTTCGAATCTTTATGGAATGAAAGATAGGAGCATCAAGGGTTCAATGCAACGAGGCCATTGGGACAATACTGCCAAGCTGATCAAACAGGGAGCTGCCTGGATAGTAGACGAAATTAAGGGCTCTGGACTTAGAGGAAGAGGAGGAGCAGGTTTCCCAACAGGATTGAAGTGGTCGTTTATGCCTAAGCCTGAGGCTAAAAAACCGTCATATCTAGTGGTTAATGCTGACGAGTCTGAGCCTGGGACTTGTAAGGATCGAGAAATTCTAAGACATGAACCTCATACATTAATTGAAGGATGCTTGTTGGCAGGCTTTGCCATGGGAGCGCATACAGCCTATATATATGTCCGGGGGGAGTATGTGAGGGAAAGAGAAGCTCTGCAGATTGCAATAAATGAGGCATATTCTAAAGGATTTATTGGAAAGAATGCTTCTAAATCAGGATGGGATTTTGATGTATTTGTGCATCATGGCGCAGGTGCTTATATTTGCGGAGAAGAGACGGCATTACTTGAAAGCCTAGAAGGAAAAAAAGGTATGCCCAGAATGAAACCACCATTTCCTGCAATGGCAGGTTTGTATGGATGCCCAACTACGGTAAACAATGTAGAATCCATTGCAGTGGTTCCAACAATCTTAAGGAGAGGAGCTTCTTGGTTTTCAAAATTCGGTAGGCCAAATAATTTTGGCACAAAATTATTCTGTCTTTCGGGACACGTAAACAGCCCGTGTGTGGTTGAGGAAGAAATGTCTATCCCTTTGAAAGAACTAATTGATAAACATGGTGGTGGTGTCAGGGGAGGTTGGAAAAATCTTAAAGCTGTGATTCCAGGAGGAGCCTCTGTCCCCCTTTTGCCCGCGAACATGTGTGAGGATGCTTTAATGGATTTTGACTGGCTTAAAGAACAGAAGTCAGGTTTGGGAACAGGGGCTGTTATTGTTATGGATGGCCAAACTGATGTAATTAAAGCGATCTGGCGCCTATCCAAGTTTTATAAACATGAAAGTTGCGGCCAATGTACGCCTTGTAGGGAAGGTACGGGTTGGATGATGAGGGTCATGGAAAGATTTGTGTCCGGAAATGCTGAATTAGAAGAAATTGATTCTTTGCTAGAAGTTTCAAAGCAGATTGAAGGCCATACTATTTGCGCCCTTGGTGATGCAGCAGCGTGGCCAATCCAAGGCCTAATGAGGCATTTTCGCCACGAGGTAGAGTCTAGAATAAAAACAAATAAAAATAGTCATCTGGCGGCAGAATAAGATATGACAGATAATTTAAGAAAAGTAGTGATTGACAACGTAGAGATAGATGTAGATCCAGCTTTCACTATAATGCAAGCTTGTGAGAAAATGAGTAAGGAAATTCCAAGATTTTGCTATCACGAGCGATTATCCATAGCTGGTAACTGTAGAATGTGTTTGGTTGAGGTGGTTGGAGGCCCCCCGAAACCAATGGCCTCTTGTGCTCTTCAGATTAAGGATTTAAGGCCTGGCCCTAATGGTGAACCACCCATAATCAAGACAAACTCGCCCATGGTGAAAAAAGCGCGAGAGGGTGTAATGGAATTTTTATTAATTAACCATCCACTTGATTGTCCCATTTGTGATCAGGGTGGTGAATGCGATCTGCAGGATCAAGCTTTGTCATATGGGGTTGATTTCTCAAGATATAGAGAACCAAAGAGGGCAGCCTTGGATGTTAATTTAGGACCATTGGTTGAAACTAACATGACGCGGTGTATATCATGCACGCGCTGTGTTAGATTTATAACTGAGGTTGCAGGTGTACCAGAAATGGGACAAATTGGTAGAGGCGAATCTAGCGAAATCACTTCATATTTGGGGCAAACGTTGACGAGTGAACTGCAAGGAAACATAATTGATTTATGCCCTGTAGGTGCTTTGACTTCTAAGCCGTATGCATTTTCAGCCAGGCCCTGGGAATTAATAAAAACAAATACTATCGATGTTATGGACGCTCTTGGATCCAATATTAGAGTTGATTCAAAGGGAAAGAGAATTATGCGCATAATTCCAAGAAACCATGATGGAATCAATGAGGAATGGTTGTCAGATAAATCTCGATTTATGTGGGATGGCCTTAGTAGGCAAAGATTAGATAAACCTTATATTCGTAACATTTCTGGTAGATTAGAAGAAACAACATGGGATTTAGCTTTTAATGCTATTTCAGACAAATGCTTGCCTGCTGCAAAGATTCTTGCAATCTCAGGAGATTTGGTTAGTGCAGAAACATTATATGCGGCAAAGAAGCTAGTAAATTCCCTTAAGGGAAGAACGGAATGCCGCATAGGAGATTCTTACTTACCACCTAGGGATAGAGCCGCATATGTTGGAACAGCCCATATTGGAGGCATTGATGTTGCAGAACAAATATTTTTGATTGGAACAAATCCAAGGCTAGAGGCGCCCGTTCTTAACGCAAGGATAAGACGTGCTTGGCTGAGGGGGGCAGAGATAAAGTTGGTTGGTGAACCGGTGAGTCTTACATATGAATATCAGTATTTGGGCCCTAAATTAAAGGATTTAGACAAGTTAAGTAGTAATTTTTTAAAAGCAAACCAGCTAAAGAATTCTTTGATAATCTTGGGTCAAGGAGCTTTGTTAGGTCAAGACGGCCCTGATATCCTGCATGCCGTAAAGGATTTTAAGGAGAAAACCAACTCAGAATTACTGACATTGCATGTAGCTGCATCAAAAGTTGGGGCAATGGATTTAAATTTTGTATGTGATATGGGTTATCATTCTTCGATCAAATGGTCGGATGTGGTCCTTAACTTGGGGGTTGATGATTATGAAATCCCAAAGGGCCCTTTCGTAATATATCAAGGTAGTCATGGTGATAGGGGCGCAGAAAGAGCTGATATTATCCTTCCTGGCTGTGCTTTTACTGAAGAATCCGGAACTTTTGTTAATACTGAAGGTAGACCGCAGATGGCATTCAAAGCTTGCGAAACTGTGGGGGATGCACGTGAAAATTGGGCGATTTTAAGGGCGTTATCGGATAGACTGAATGTTCCTTTTTCGTTCAACAGTTTTGAAGAATTGAGAACTCAGCTGTTTCATGACAAACCTCAATTAGGAGCCATGGATGAAGTTCCCACCAATTCATGGAAACCTTCGGAGAAATTCTCTAAGAAGTGTTTGGAGAAAAATCTAAATACTGTTTTCAAGGACCACTATTTGACTAACGCTATAGCTAGATCAAGTGTCTTATTAGCCGAACTATCTAAGAACAATAATAAGGTTAATTCAAAGAAAGGACTTAAGGTTACATAATGGATTTCTCAAGTGGAATGGGGTTGATTTTATTGATTGTTGGTCAATGTCTTTTGATTACAGTTTCAGTTCTTTTGTGTTTAGCGTTCTTAATGTATGCGGATAGAAAGATATGGGCTGCAGTACAAATGCGGAAAGGACCCAATGTGGTGGGGGCTTTTGGGCTTCTGCAATCATTTGCTGATTTTTTAAAATACGTTTTTAAGGAAATTGTTATACCAGCTGGTTCTGACAAGGTTGTTTTTATATTAGCTCCCCTGATTACTTTTGTTTTATCTCTTGTGGCATGGTCGGTAATTCCATTTAATGAAGGGTGGGTCTTAACCGACTTAAATGTGGGGATTCTTTTTATTTTTGCAGTGGCTGGTTTGGAAGTTTATGGAGTTATCATGGGTGGGTGGGCTTCCAATTCAAAATACGCATTTTTGGGTAGCTTAAGATCTGCTGCGCAAATGATATCATATGAAGTATCGATAGGCTTTATAATAATTGGAATCTTGATATCTACCGGATCTCTCAACCTCACAAAGATTGTTATGGCTCAAGATGGGCATTACGGGCTATTTAATTGGTACTGGTTGCCACATTTTCCTATGGTTGTTTTATTTTTTGTGTCTGCTCTTGCTGAAACAAATAGACCCCCTTTCGATTTGCCTGAGGCTGAGGCTGAGCTAGTTGCTGGATTTCAAGTTGAATACTCTTCGACCCCTTTTCTTTTATTTATGATTGGGGAATTAATGACTGTGGTGCTAATGTGCACTTTAATTTCTATTTTGTTTTTTGGTGGGTGGTTGTCTCCTTTCCCTTTTCTTCCTGATGGGGTTGCTTGGTTAGTACTAAAAGTACTTTTCTTTTTCTTTTTGTTCGCCATGGTCAAGGCCATAGTTCCTAGATTTAGGTATGATCAATTAATGAGATTGGGGTGGAAAGTATTTCTTCCACTGTCTTTGGGGTGGGTAGTTGTCGTTGCCACTTTGGCCCAATTTGATATTCCTGGTTATGCACGCTGGGTAATTGAAGGAGCATAAAATGAGAAGTTTTGATTGGAAAAGAGCACTTAATTATTTTTTGCTGAAGGATTTTTTGGTGGCTTTTAAGTTGGCCATGAAATATTTCTTTAGACCTAAGGTGACCATTAACTATCCTCATGAAAAAGGAAAAATCTCCCCCCGTTTTAGAGGTGAACATGCTCTTCGATGTTATGCAAATGGTGAGGAAAGATGTATAGCATGTAAATTATGTGAAGCAATTTGCCCGGCACAGGCAATTACAATTGATGCTGGACCCCGAATGGCAGATGGGAGTCGTAGAACTACCAGATATGATATAGACATGACTAAATGTATCTATTGTGGCTTCTGTCAGGAAGCTTGTCCAGTTGATGCAATAGTGGAAGGCCCTAATTTTGAATATGCCACAGAGACCCGCGAAGAATTATTTTATAATAAAGAAAAATTATTGGAGAATGGGCGCAAATGGGAGATGCAACTAGCTGAAAACATCAAACTGGATGCAAAGTTTAGATAGATAAAGAAAATTTTTTTGAAATAAAAGGACCAAAAATTCATGCAAGCATCAGAAATGGCATTTTATTTTTTTTCAGTTGTTATTGTTATTTCAGCGATGCTTGTTGTGATATCTCGTAATCCTGTGCATTCAGTGTTGTGGTTGATCGCGACTTTCTTTGGGTCATCGGGTTTGTTTATTTTGCTTGGTGCGGAATTTCTGGCTTTAATATTGATGATTGTTTATGTTGGTGCAGTCGCAGTTCTTTTTATGTTCGTTGTAATGATGTTGAACATCAATTTTGACCAACTTAGATCTGGATTCACGAGATATTTGCCAGTCGGACTCTTGATAGGACTAATCCTATTTGTAGAGCTCAGTCTTGTGTTTAGTCATTGGATTCCAGCTAATTCTTATGATTCTAAAATACAAGATTCTACGATTGGTGATGTAGAAAATACTAAACAGCTTGGACTTGTATTGTATACCGATTTTATCCTGTATTTTCAATTGGCTGGCATAATTTTACTAATTGCGATGATTGGGGCAATTGTCTTAACTCATCAGAGAAAGAGAAATGTTAAGCGACAGGATATATTAACGCAGATATATAGGGATCCCGAAAAAGCTATTGAATTAAAGGATATAAAGCCAGGACAAGGCCTATGATAGCAATACAGCATTTTCTTACCCTATCTTCTATGTTATTCTTAATTGGTGTATTTGGTATTTTTCTCAATAGGAAAAATATAATTATTTTGTTGATGTCTATCGAATTAATTCTTCTAGCAGTTAATATTAACTTTGTTTCTTTCTCATATTTTTTGGATGACCTAGTAGGTCAGGTCTTCACCCTTTTTATTTTAACAGTGGCGGCAGCTGAAGCTGCAATTGGATTGGCTATTCTCGTTTGTTTTTTTCGGAACAAAGGATCAATATCTGTTGAAGACGTAAATGTGATGAAGGGTTAGTTTGTTTATGTTACAGATAATTTTATTTGCTCCATTACTAGCTTCAATCTTAGCAGGTTTTTTTTATAAACAGCTCGGTGAACGGTTTGTGATATTTTCAGCGATTACATTGTTGTTTATTTCCGCAATGTTTTCATGGATTGTCTTTCTTGGAATAAACCATGCCGAAATACACGAAGTAATCTTTTTTAGATGGATCGAATCGGGGTCACTTAAGGTCAATTGGGGTATGAGATTAGATACCTTGACGGCTATCATGTTGGTAGTAATTAATACTATTTCTGCATTTGTTCATCTTTATTCCGTTGGATACATGGCCCATGATCCAAATTGGGATGCCAATGAAACATTCAGACCCAGGTTTTTTTCTTATCTATCTCTTTTCACTTTTGCCATGCTTATGCTGGTGACTTCCAATAACTTAGCTCAATTATTTTTTGGTTGGGAAGGAGTTGGGCTAGCTTCATACTTGCTGATTGGTTTTTACTATAAGAAAGAAAGTGCAAATAAAGCCGCGATGAAAGCGTTTATTGTTAATAGAGTTGGAGATGTAGGATTAGCATTGGCCATTTTCACCTCTTTTATGATGGTAGGATCCTTAAAATTTTCTGATTTATTTGCTTCGATTCCTAGACTCTCTCAAACCGAAATAACCTTTTTATTCATTGAATTCAATACTATTGAATTCATCGCAGTACTATTCTTTTTGGGTGCAATGGGTAAGTCGGCACAGTTATTTTTACACACCTGGTTACCTGATGCTATGGAAGGGCCAACACCTGTTTCGGCACTGATTCATGCGGCCACCATGGTGACTGCCGGGGTGTTCTTAGTGTGTAGGCTTTCTCCGATTATGGAATATGCCCCTTATGCTTCAAACTTCGTTACGATCATTGGGGTAAGCACAGCTTTTTTTGCCGGGACTGTAGCTTTAGTTCAACATGATATTAAAAGAGTAATAGCTTTCTCTACTTGTTCTCAACTAGGATTCATGTTCGCTTCTGCAGGGATAGGTCTTTATCAGGCTGCTATGTTTCATCTCTTTACCCATGCTTTCTTTAAAGCGTTACTTTTTCTGTGCGCAGGGTCAATTATAAATTCCATGCATCATGAACAAGATATTAGACAGTATGGGGGATTGAGGAAGAAGCTGCCAGTGGCTTTTTGGTCCATGACTATAGGGACATTGGCCATTACCGGAGTCGGAATTCCATTTAGTTATGATGTCTTCCATTTGCCGGTAGGATTTTCAGGATTTGTGTCAAAGGACGCGATTCTTGAGGGGATGTTTGCGGCAAAAAGTTATCCATCTGCAGTATCATTTTGGTTCCTAACATTTGCTGCTTTTCTAACTTCACTTTACAGTTGGCGATTGATAATTCTTACTTTTTTTGGGGATCCTCGTGGTAACCCTGAAAACTACAAACATGCAAAAGAGAAATCAAAGACCATTAATTTCACCCTTGCTTGCCTTTCATTCGGGTCAATCTTTGCAGGAATAATCTTTTTCGATCTATTTTTGGGTGATAGCTCAGAGAATTTCTTTTCAAATTCTTTGTTTATCCACCCCTCAAATCATATATTACATGACCTTCATTATATACCACACTGGGCGAAGACCACTCCTTTTTTCGCAATGGGGCTAGGTCTTTTTGTTTCGTTTGTATGTTTTTATTTTTCACCAAAAATCCCAAGCTATTTATCAGTTAATCAAAAAATTCTGCACAATTTTTTACAAAAAAAATGGTACTTTGATGAAGTCTATGACCATCTTTTTGTAAAATCTTCCAGGTGGTTAGGCTCTAAATTTTGGCGAATTGGGGATGAGCACGTTATTGACGGTTTTATCAACCTAATCGCTTTAAATTTTTTGCCGAAATTAACTACTTTTGCAGGAAGGCTGCAGTCAGGGTATATTTTTCACTATGCCTTCGCTATATTCATTGGTTTAACTAGCATCCTCACATATTTCTTAATAAATTTAGGTACCTAACCGATGAACCATTTGCTATCCCTTGTGATTTTTTCACCAATTTTTGGTGCACTCATCATGGGTATTTTTCTCCGAAGTGGTTCAGAAGATTCTGAAAGAAATGCAAAACTCCTAGCCTTAGTCACCACAATTGCAACCTTAATATTTAGTCTTTTCATCCTTGCGCAGTTTGATTCAACCAGTTCTGACTTTCAACTGCTAGAAGAACATAAATGGATTCTAGGATTACATTACAAAGTTGGTGTTGATGGGATTTCAGTACCACTTATACTTCTTACTACAAGTATTATGCCATTGGTAATAATCTCTAGTTGGTCCATTAAAAGTAAAGTCAAAGAATACATGATCTGTTTTCTTTTGCTAGAAACACTTATGATTGGGGTTTTTTGTTCCTTAGACCTAGTTTTATTCTATTTATTTTTTGAATCGGGACTTATCCCTATGTTCCTGATCATAGGAATTTGGGGTGGTTCCAATAGGGTTTATGCGGCATTTAAGTTTTTTTTATATACCCTTTTGGGCTCAATTCTAATGCTTTTTGCCATGCTCTATATGTGGTTTGAAGCTGGAACTACTGATTTGCGGACACTGATGGAGTTTGAATTTGATCACTCTTCATTTAGTTTGCTTGGATTTGAAATCACTGGTGGAATACAAACCTTACTATGGTTGGCATTTTTTGCATCCTTTGCTGTCAAACTTCCCATGTGGCCCTTTCATACATGGCTACCTGATGCACATGTGCAGGCTCCTACTGGAGGGTCAGTGGTACTAGCTGCTATTTTATTAAAAATGGGTGGATATGGTTTTATTAGATTTAATATACCGATGTTTACTGAGGCTAGTATCTTATTTCAAGATCTAGTTTTTATGTTGTCAATAATAGCAATCATTTATACTTCATTAGTAGCTTTAATGCAGACTGATGTAAAAAAACTCATTGCTTATTCTTCAGTAGCACATATGGGTTTTGTCACCTTGGGGATTTTTTCGATGAACCAGCAAGGTATAGATGGAGCCATATTCCAAATGTTGAGTCATGGCTTTATTTCTGCAGCCCTATTCTTGTCAGTTGGTGTGATTTATGACCGGATGCATAGTAGGGAAATAAAATTTTACGGTGGTTTAGCAAATAAAATGCCTCGATATACATTATTTTTTGTATTTTTTACCATGGCAAATGTTGGTTTGCCGGGGACAAGTGGCTTTATTGGAGAATTCTTAGTCTTAATAGGAGCTTATCAAATTAATAGTATGGCAACGGCTATCGCTACTTTAGGAATTATACTGTCAGCTGGTTATGCACTCTGGTTATGTCGTAGAATGATTTTTGGGGAGATCACTAATCAAAGATTGCAGGAGATTTCTGATGTATCTTTCAGAGAAAAAATAGTTTTTGTGCCACTCATTCTGGCGACTCTTTTAATGGGAATAATGCCGATGCCAATTTTTAAATTAATTTCTAATACGGTTGCAAATCTCATTGCAAATCTAGAAATCGTGAGTAATTAGTTGGGAACAATGGCATGAGTTATTTAGATATATTGACAATTGGGCCTGAACTGATCCTTGTTTTGTTTTGTTTGGTCTCATTGCTAGTAGGCAGTTTTTATGACTCAATTAAAACTAGTGGCTTCATCTTCTTGTTGACAATCGGGATCCTTATATTAATCGCAATTTTAATATACATCAGCCCCTACAAAACCATTCCAGCCTTTGGTGGAGCTTTTATTCGCGACGCTTTTGCCACATATTTTCAAATAACAATTCTAATAAGCGTTGTAGCCCTTTTAGTTCTGAGTAAAGATTATTTGATCAAGTATGACCTACTAAAGTTTGAGTATCCAATTTTGATAGCATTTGCCACGTTGGGAATGTTGGTAGTCGTTTCTTCTGAAAATTTGCTTGTCCTTTATCTGGGGATCGAGATCCAGTCGCTTTCTTTATATGTGATAGCTGCTTTTCGAAGGGATAATGTAAGATCTACTGAAGCAGGGTTGAAATATTTTGTTTTGGGCTCTCTTTCATCAGGATTGATGCTTTTTGGTGCCAGCTTGATCTACGGATCCACTGGCTCTATTGAATTTAAAGAAATATTCATAGCGATAAGTTCTGATGGGTTTTTACTAGGAATAATGGCCGGATTAGTTTTCTTGATTTCAGGGTTAGCTTTCAAGGCTTCAGCTGTCCCTTTTCACATGTGGACTCCAGATGTTTACGAAGGATCTCCAACCCCAGTGACAGGTTTTTTTGCTACTGCTCCAAAAGTTGCTGCGATAGCGATATTACTACGAGTACTTTTTGATTGTTTTGGTTCAGCCGTGGAGAGCTGGCAGCAAGTAATAATTGTGCTATCATTTTGCTCAATGTTTTTGGGTTCTATAGCAGCTATTGGGCAAAAAAATATAAAGAGGTTGATGGCTTTCTCATCTATCGGGCACGTCGGTTTTGCACTTATTGGGGTAGCGTGTGCTACAGAAGAAGGGGTGGCAGCAGTTCTAATTTATATGGTATTGTATGTGATCATGAATATAGGAGTCTTCGCTTTTATATTGAATATGGAGCGTGAGGGTGTAGCTGTAACAAGCATAGAAAGTTTGAGCCTATATTCTGAGGTTTCTCAGGGTCAGGCCTTCTTTTTGACAATATTGCTATTTTCTTTAGCAGGGATACCCCCATTGGTTGGTTTTTTCGGTAAATTTTATATTTTTTCTGCTGCAATCAATTCGGGATTGATTTGGCTTGCTGTTTCTGGAGGTATCGCTTCAGTGGTGGCTGCTTTTTATTACTTAAGGATTGTTTATCTCATGTATTTTGGTGCAAAAAAAGAATTGTTGACGGGGAATATGCCTTTCACTCATTGGTTATTATTGATTGTTACAGCCACATTGATGTTGGTTGGAACTATTAATCTGTTTGGATTAGAAGGTCCAGCTAGAGTAGCCGCAGTTAGTCTGCTAAATTAGTGGATGATTGGCCATCTCAAATTGGATTATTAGAATATTCAATTTTGGATAGTACCAATGCTGAAGGTAAAAGACTAGCTTTTCAAGATAGCCAAAACAGTTGGATCCTTACTCAGAAACAAACGGATGGAAAGGGTAGTCGTGGGAGAGCCTGGTGTTCGGCTGAGTCCAATTTGACAGCATCTTTTCTGTTCTATCCTAGTGGAACAATAAAAGAATTAGCTCAGTGGACATTCACGACGAGTCTAGCTCTTTTCGATTCTTTGGTTTATTCTGGAGTCAAATCAGATCAGTTGACTTTGAAATGGCCTAATGATGTCTTATTGAACCAAAAAAAAGTTTCAGGAATATTATTAGAAACCAGTTCAGATCCTAATTCAGAGAGAATTGCCTTAATAATTGGTGTGGGTTTAAATTTGTTTTCGTACCCTGATCTACATAATGAAAAAGAGTTAAACAAGATGCCAACCGCCTTAAATTCCGTTTTAGGCAATAAGACGCCAAAAGCTTCAACTATGTTAACTTATATTGCTAATTCGTTGCAATACTGGGAAAAAATGTATAGAGATGAGGGGTTTTTATATATAAAAAATGCCTGGTTAAAATGGTCATTCGATCTGGGATCAAAGGTAAGAGTCTCAATAAAGGGAGAAGAGCTCAAAGGTAGTTTTCAAGGTATTTCGGATGATGGATCCTTTTTGCTTAAGAGTAATGAAACCTTACTTGAATTAAGTACAGGGGATGTTTTCTTTGCTGATATTTGATTTTTAGCAAAGATAAAATTAAATGTGAGACAAGTGTAATGTCAAAAGACAAAAAAATTCTTTTCATTCCGTTAGGAGGTTGCTCCGAAATTGGAATGAATATGTACTTGTACGGTTTTAAATCCGGTAAGAAAACTGAATATATAATGGTTGACGCTGGAATTACTTTTCCAAATCCTGAGTATACCCCAGGTGTAGAATTAATAATGCCTGATACAACCTTCGTTGAAGACAATCTCAAAGATGTGAAAGCCATTTTCATTACTCATGCACATGAAGATCACATTGGGTGCCTGGCTCATATATTTGAATATATTGAAGCTCCAGTGTATTGCTGTAAATTTACCGCTCTTGTAGCTAAGGAGAAGATAAATAGAGGTGGCGGTGATTCAAGTTTAGTAAGGATTGCTAGTCCTTATCCGAAAATGATAAAGGCAGGTTCATTTAGTGTGGGGTTCTTTAGTATATCACATTCAGTTCCAGAGGCTTCAGGTTTAGTGATAGATACTGAATGCGGCAGGATTTTTCATTCAGGAGATTTTAAGATAGATAAATCACCTGTTCTGGGAGAGCCGTTTAATTCTAAAGCATTGAGAGATCTAGGAAATACAGGCATTATGGCATTAATTTGCGATAGCACTAATGTATTTAGCGAACATTCAGGCAGATCTGAATCAACTCTTTCAGATAATTTTGTAAAGTTGTTTGAAAAAGTTGAGGGGATGATTGTTGCCACCACATTTGCGTCAAACTTGGCAAGACTAAAGACATTAGCGTTTGCGGCCCAAAAAACGAATAGATCATTGGTTATATTGGGACGTGCAATGAATAACATGATTGCTCTTGGTCGTGAAAGTGGTGTTATTAAAGATTTCCCAGAAATTATTCCGCCTAGAGATGCAAAATTAATACCCAGGAGGAATTTGTTGGTGCTAGCTAGTGGGAGTCAAGGTGAGCCAAGAGCAGCGTCGGCGCAGTTGGCAAGGGATAGTTACATGGGTTTAACCATACAAGAAGGAGACATCTTTCTCTTTTCATCGAAGACTATCCCTGGAAATGAAATAAGAGTAGCAAGAATAATAGATCGATTGGAAAGACGAGGAGTAGAAGTGCTTGAAGACACAGGGGGGCGATATCATGTTTCAGGTCATGCAAACAAGCCTGACCTGGAAGAAATGCACAAATTAATAAATCCAAGTGTCTTGATTCCAATGCATGGAGAGTACAGGCATCTTAGGGAACATGCAAAGCTTGCCAAAAAAAATGGCATTCGGTCGCTTATTGTGACCAATGGTCAAGTTGCTGAAATACATCGAGATGCTAATGCTTCTATCATAAAGGAGGTTCCTCATGGCCGAATTTTCCTTGATGGTAGTTTCTTAGTTGATGAAGATGAAGGGGTCGTATCTGAAAGAATTAAACTAATGAACAATGGCATAGCTATCGTTTCAGTATTAGTGACAACAATAAATCCGTACTTCAATTTCGAAGTTAATCTCTTAGGAGTGCCAACAACCGATGATGCGAAAACAAGATTAATTGCCTTGTTAGAAAGAGAATTTGAGAATACTCTTTCTAAACAGAAGACCAGTCTGGTCTCTAACATTAGTAACAACCTTATTGAAACTGAATGCCGTAGGTTAATCAATACATTCTTCAAGGCAGAATTAGGAAAAAAACCACAGATTTCAGTTTGCATCCATAGAGAGGACCATCAAGATTGAATCCAGTTAAATTAATTCTTAGAATATGTCGTAGGTTTGAGCAAGAAATCAGGAATATGGTTGTTCATTTGTACCCAAGGTTTCTCAGACATCGGTTTTAGTTTTCCTTCAGACTTTTCCACATTTTCTGTCCCGCTATGTGAGGTCGAATTACCAAAAGTTACTTTATCAGCGAGTTGGTTTTTTTGATAAAAATACTGTTTGTCTAATTTTTTATTTATCAAATTTTCAATTTTTTCGATTATAGGCTTTTCACGATCAAAACAAATGGTGATAGCGTTTCCTCTTTTACCAGCTCGCCCTGTTCGGCCTATTCTGTGTACGTAGTCCTCCAGGTTTATAGGAACATCAAAGTTAAAAACGTGACTGACTTCAGGTATGTCTAGTCCTCTAGAGGCTACATCTGATGCAATTAGGTGTTTTGTCTTGCCAGTAGAAAAATCATCTAAGACCGTATTTCGTAGTATTTGAGTCAAGTTCCCATGTAAGCAAGCATTCTCTAATCCTCTTGAAGAAAGAAATTTTGCGAGATTTTCCACATCTTTTTTTCTGTTGCAGAATATGATGGAATTTTTGAGTTTGGAATCCCCACGAATAGTGAGAAGCAGGTGCTCACTCTTCTTAATGAATAAATCTTTTTTTGAAACCTGTTCTATGATATGGATTTTTTGTTCAATTTCTTGAGAAGTTGAGCCTTGAGGAGTTATCTCTATCTTGAATGGATTTATTAGTATTTGGCGAGCTATAACCTCTAGTTCGGTTGGCATGGTCGCAGAAAATAACCCGATCTGCCTACTGGAAGGCAACAAATTAAGTATCTGTTTTATATCGGGTATGAAGCCCATATCTAACATTCGATCGCCTTCATCTATGATTAAAGACTTCGTTTGTGAGAGCAGTAACTTTCCTTTAGAACAATGATCAAGTAACCTACCAGGTGTCGCAATTATTACATCTGGGCTTTTGGCTATTGCTCTTTCTTGATCCTTATAGCTAGTACCTCCAATAATGGTTAAATCTGTCAACTTAGTATTTTTCCCATAAAGCTTAAATGCTTTAGAAATTTGCAATGCTAGTTCCCTGGTAGGGCATAAGATGAGAGCTCTCGGCATCAGAGCCCTACTTCTTTTGGTTGACAATTTAGAAATTAATGGAAGTAAATAAGAAGCTGTTTTTCCAGTTCCTGTTTGGGCTATGCCTAGCAAATCAAACCCTTCCAGAATTTTGGGGATAGCATTTATTTGTACTAATGTGGGGTCTGTGTATCCAGCATCTTTTACAGCTGAAGTTACAGAATCTTGTAAGTTAAGGTGGCTGAATTCAGTCTGCATAGATCGGTCCTCTCATCGGATCACTTTTGGTATTATTCCTATTGCCTGGTCTGTTCAAGTTAAATTGACATTCATATTTTGACTATTCTTAGACTTTAATTCCTTGATTAGATCCGATATTATCCGACTATAATCTCAGTTACTTTAATTTACGAGGGTTTTGTGGATAAATTTTTAAAAGCTTATAAGGATCTTGATGTATTAAAAGTATTTTCAATCAAGCATTGGACCGAGAAAACATTTTCATTTTCTTGCTTTAGACCTAAGCATTTAAGATTTAGATCGGGAGAGTTCGTAATGATTGGCCTTGAGAATGGTGAAAAACCTATTTTAAGAGCATATTCGATAGCTTCCCCAAGTTGGGATGAAAAACTCGAATTCTTTTCTATTAAGGTTGAAAGTGGCCCTTTAACTTCACGATTGCAAAATTTGATTGAAGGTGATGAAATTCTAATGAGGCCAAAACCAGTCGGTACTCTTGTCTTGGATGCTTTGCTCCCAGGGAAGCGTTTAATCTTATTTTCGACGGGAACCGGTATAGCTCCTTTTGTAAGTGTAATAAGAGATCCTCAAACTTATGAAAAGTTCGATGAAGTCATTCTGACACAGACATGCCGGTATGAGAAGGAGTTAGATTATGGACGAAGCATTTTGGAAGGCGTTAACCAAGATGAGACTGTAAGAGAAATTATTGGCAATAAGTTGAAACTGATTTCTACGACAACTCGAGAACAGTCAACATATAATGGAAGGATGACAGATTGGTTAAAAAAAGGTCATTTTGAAATTGAAACAGGTCAAAAGCTATCACGTGACTTTGATAGAGTAATGATTTGTGGTAGCTTAGAAATGTTGAATGAGCACAAAAAGATTTGTGAAGGGATCGGTATGAAAGAGGGGGCTAACTCTTCTCCTGGGCATTATGTAATTGAGAAGGCATTTGTAGCTTAAAACCTTAAAGAAAAATTCTTGGTTTTGAGTTTATGCCTGGGTTTCTTTCGTAGCATTGAATCCAATATTGGGAAATTTTTTCCTGTTTTTTTCTAAATCCCAATCAATCCTAATCAAGAAAACCCAATCATTATCATTGTCTCTTGCAATTTGCCCTCGGTTCGCATCTACAAACTGATTGATTTCAGATTCTGGTCCAGAGATCCAGCGTGCTCCAATATATTGCGTTTCCTCAAATTTTGCTGGCACATTATATTCTGATTTTATTCTTTCTAACAAAACATCTAATTGCAGTATTCCAAAAACCCCCACTATCTTAGCATCTGAAATTTCTGTGTTAAAAAGTTTTATCACCCCTTCTTCAGCAAATTGTCTTAAAGCTTTTACAAGATGTTTCGCTTTCAAAGGATCTGCCGCACTAACCCTTTTAAGAATTTCGGGCGCGAAGGAGGGAATACCTAAAAATTTAAGATCTTCACTTTCAGTAAAACTATCTCCAATCATGAATTGCCCATGGTTAGGAATTCCAATGATGTCTCCTGCCCAGGCTTCGTCCAGAATATTTCTATCTTGTGCAAGGAAAAAAATTGGATTAGAAATAGTCACTAGTCTGCCTGATCTTACATGTCGTAATTTCATGCCGCGCCTAAATTTTCCTGAACAGAGTCTGATGAATGCCACTCTGTCACGGTGCTTATGATCCATATTGGCTTGTACTTTGAAAACAAAACCAGAGACTTTTTTTTCCCCTGGTTTTACTTCCCTTATGTGGCTAGTACGTGATTTTGGCGGAGGCCCTAGGGTACCTATAGTATCTAGAAGGTTTGGCACTCCGAAAGAAAATATTGCTGAACCAAAGAACAAGGGAGTTAGAGATCCTTTAAGAAATTCTGACTTACAAAATGGTGATGTGAGAGATTCGATCATTGAAATATCCTCACAGGTCTTTTCCCAGTTTTTTTTGTTTATTTTTTCAAATAACTCACCGTTATTTTGGGGGTCCAATGTTGTGACATTGCTTTTAGCGTTTTTATTTTGTCTATCTATCAGCTCAACAATTCCTGTTTTCATTTGATAACAGCCTATAAAATCTTTGCCCAATCCAACTGGACAATTCAGTGGACTTACATCTAGAGCCAAATCTTCCTGAATTTCATCAATTATTTCGATCACATCTCTGCTTTCTCGATCCATTTTGTTGCAAAAAGTGATTATGGGAAGATCTCTCAAACGACAAATTTCAAATAATTTTTTGGTTTGGCTTTCGATACCTTTAGCACCATCAATTATCATTACAACAAAATCAACCGCGGTTAGCGTTCTATATGTATCTTCTGAAAAGTCATCATGCCCTGGGGTGTCGACTAAATTGAACCAAAAATGTTTAAAATCGAATGACATAGCTGATGTTGAAACTGAAATTCCTCTAGCTTTCTCGATAGCTATGAAGTCCGAAGTCGTTCGTCTGGCATTAGCTTTGGCTCTAACTTGACCTGCCATGTTAATAGCTCCAGTCTGTAATAAGATCTTCTCAGTTAAGGTTGTTTTGCCTGCGTCTGGATGGGAAATTATAGCAAAAGTTCGTCTTCTAAGTATTTCATCTGGGATTGATTTAGCATTTTCGTTATCGAATGTCATTTTAGGTTCTTTGTTATTATTTGACGATACAAAATTGATAGATTTAAAATTGATGATGCATAGTTGGTTGATTCATTTGCAGTGACGAAAAATTTGTCTGAGGGATCATTAGCAAGGTTTAAAATAACATAACCTTTGAAAAATTATTTTGTTTATGTAAGTTCTTTATTAAAGGTATTTAATGAAAGTGAAAGTGGTTTTATTATGGAATTAGGTATAAAAGGAAAAAAAGCGATAGTTTGTGCTTCTTCGCGCGGGTTAGGTTTCGGTTGTGCGGAAGCTTTGGCTCAGGCAGGCGTAAATCTAACAATTTGTGCTAGAAATAGCGATCAACTTCATCTCGCAGAGAAAAAACTGACTAATTATGGTGTTGAAGTAATTTCGGTTTGCTGTGACGTTACTTCCGAAACTGGACAAAGCACGTTACTGCAGGCATGTCCAGATCCTGACATACTAATAAATAATGCTGGAGGGCCTCCTCCAGGGATTTGGTCGGAATGGGACCGAGAAGATTTTATTTCTGCATTAGATGCAAATATGATCACACCAATCACTCTTATAAGGAAAGTACTTCCAATGATGATAAACAAAAAATGGGGACGAATCGTTAACATTACTAGTCAAGCTGTCAAGGCTCCAGTCCCTGCTCTCGGTTTGTCTAATTCTGCTCGTGCTGGTTTAACGGGGTACGTTGCTGGAACGTCGAGACAAGTTGCCAAGCACGGGGTGACAATCAATAATTTATTGCCAGGAATGCATGATACCCAGAGATTGGTGGATCTTGATTCTGCACTCAGCGAAGAGAAGGGTGTATCGCTGGAAGAAGCCCGAACAAGTAGGATGTCCTCAATTCCTGCTGGCAGGTATGGTACTATTCATGAATTTGGTAATGCTTGTGCATTCATTTGCTCGCAACATGCAGCTTTCATGGTTGGGCAGAATATTCTTCTAGATGGAGGAGCAGTGAATTCAACCATTTAAGAAGATAGCTAATCCTATCTTTTCTTTAAATAGGGAATTCCAGACTGTAAATCAGATGCATTCCAATTATAGCCTTCAATTAGTAGATATTACAAAGACTTTTAGTTCAATTTCTGTCGTAAGAAATTTAAGTTTATCCTTGCTCCCAGGTAAGATAACCTGTTTACTTGGACCTTCTGGCTGTGGGAAGTCAACCACATTGAGGATTGCTGCAGGCTTAGAGAAGCAAGATCAAGGCAAGGTATACATTAATGGTGAACTAATTTCTGCGTCTCATATGCACCATATGCCTCCTGAGCATAGAAACGTTGGATTCATGTTTCAAGATTTTGCGTTGTTTCCTCACCTTACAGTAAAGAAAAACATAGAATTTGGTATAACTAAGAAACAAACTTCAAATTTTAGGGAGCAAGTTTCTAATGGTTTGCTAAGAAAGATAAACCTAGATGGGTTCCAATATAAATTTCCTCACATGCTTTCTGGTGGAGAGCAACAAAGAGTAGCCCTTGCAAGAGCTATAGCTGGCATGCCTAAAGTTATGCTAATGGATGAACCCTTCTCTGGATTAGATAAAAGGTTAAGAGATGAGATAAGAGATGACACTTTAAGACTCTTGAAGGAAGAAGGTGCAGCGGTTTTACTTGTGACGCATGAACCAGAGGAAGCTATGAGAATGGCTGATAGCATAGCCCTTATGAGAAATGGGGAGGTTGTACAAGAAGGTGTTCCTTACAATATTTATAATAAACCTATAGATAGTAAGGTGGCAGCCTTTTTTTCCGACATCAACAGGCTGACTGGTAGGGTGAAAAATGGAAGAACTGAAACGCCATTCGGCCCGTTTATAACTCCCGGATTTCTAGAAGGTTCAGAAGTGGAAATAATTATACGTCCCCAGCACTTAAAAATTGATTTTGATAGAAATGGTAAAGGACCTAACCCTACTGTTAAGGATGGAGTTCCAGCAAGAGGTTTGGTCTACTCTTCTAGATTCTTGGGTAAAGAAAGTATTGTCGAATTAAAAATGGAAACTGATGGTTCTAAACTTCAGGCATCAATTCCAGGAGTCTTTTTACCAGAATTTGATACTCCTTTATGGCTTTCAATAAGGAGAGATCGTTGTTTTGTATTCTTGAAAAATAATTAGGCGGGGAAATGAGCCTGTTGATCTGTTTACTTTTTGCTCCAGACATTATATTTATCTGTGAATAAGCTAAAGAACTGTAAATCAGCCCTTGGGAGGGCTAAAGAGTCAACGGGAGAATTTCAATGCTTAACAATATTGGCTTACCTGGTATCTTACTAATAGCAGTAGTCGTACTGGTATTATTTGGAAGAGGAAAAATTTCTGGACTTATGGGTGAAGTTGGTAAAGGCATAACTAGTTTCAAAAAGGGCATTAGTGAGGGTAAAGCTGAACTCGAGAAGGCAGAGGAAGAAGCTGTATCTGAAGTAAAAGACGTAACTCCTGAAAAAGACAAAAGCTGAACTCTTATTTTGTTTGGGCAATTTGTAGATAAATCTTGGGTTATTTTTAATGTTTGACCTAGGCTGGCTTGAATTGATGGTGATTGGGATAACGGCCCTTATAGTTGTGGGGCCTAAGGAGTTACCACAGTTATTTAGAACAGTGGGAAGATTTTTTGGAAAAGCAAGGGCGATGGCTAGAGAGTTTTCGCAGAGTATGGAAGATGCAGCGAACGAAAGTGGTTTAAAAGATGCCACTGAAACATTAAACTCATTAAGCGATTTGCATAAGAAAACACAAAGTCCCATAAAAGATCAAGTAATAGCAAATTTTAAAGAGCGTGTAGACCCTATAAAGGACACAATAAAATCCTCTGGAAATTTTGAAGTCGGCAAAGATTCTATAGATGAGAAACCATTAAAAACGAGTAAGAGTAGACCTAACAAGAAGAGGGAACCTACTGAAAAGCCAAAAAAATGATAAAAAATAAGCCGTATGATACAGTCCCGAGTAAAGATTACTATCACTAAAACGGGAATCCGGACTTTTTGTATACGTAGGAATAGAAGTTGATGAAAGAAGAAAAGGATGACGTAGATGAGAGCGCTGCACCGCTGATAGAGCACTTAACTGAACTACGAAGCCGCCTAATCAGGTCCGTGGTCGCTTTCGCACTTTGTATGATAGCGGCTTTTACTGTTGCTACACATATTTTTAATTTTTTAGCTAACCCAATTGTAGAAATATTAAAAGAAAATGGGCAGTCGCCAGACCTAATTTTTACTGGCTTGCAGCAAGGATTCATGGTTAATATCCGGATTTCTCTTTTTGGGGGGTTCATGGTGTCTTTTCCATATATAAGTTTCCAACTTTGGAAGTTTGTTGCTCCTGGATTATATAAGAACGAAAAAAGTGCTTTTCTCCCATTTTTGTTGGCGTCCCCACTGTTATTCTTGCTTGGTGCTTCATTTGCTTTTTACGTAGTCATGCCTCTGGCTTTTGATTTTTTTCTCGACTTTCAACAAGAAAATGCAGATGTTTCAGACTTAGTAGGGATTACTTATCTAGGGACTATTAATGAATATCTTGGGTTGACCATGAAGTTCATAATTGCCTTTGGATTGTGCTTTCAATTGCCAGTGCTCTTAACATTAATGGGAAAGGTAGGACTAATCTCTTCTGAAGCACTTGCTAAATCAAGAAAATATGCTGTAGTGGGAATTTTAGTGTTAGCAGCTATAGTTACTCCGCCAGATGTTATAACCCAAATTATCCTTTTTACAGTTGTTTATGCTCTATATGAAGTATCAGTGTTATTAGTAAAATGGGTTGAAAAAAAGAAAGAAAAAGATTTCCTCAATGAGGACCTGGATGAAGAAGATTCAGAAAAGTCTGAAGCTAAAGATCAATAAATTTTTCCTAGGGATTAGATGCCTAAATTAGATGAAAAAATTTTTCTTAGAATAGCTGAAGCCTTAGAGCGGATGAACCCTCCAAAAGATTCTTATGGGGATTTAACTAAGGCTAATTCATATTTATGGAAATCAACTCCAGATAGATTAATTGCCATCTACAAGAGCTCAGAGATAACATTGGATTTGCTGGTAGGAATTGATGGGGTTAAGACCCAAGTTTTAAATAATACGGTCCAGTTTGCTAAAGGATTTACTGCAAATAATATTCTTCTTTGGGGAGCACGCGGAACTGGTAAGTCCTCATTAGTTAAGTCAGTGCACCAAGAAGTTGCCTCAAAGCTCACAAACTTGAAGCTGATTGAGATCCAAAGAGAGGATTTGTCTTCATTGGATCGTTTATTATCAGTCCTAGCTGGAATCGAGAGTGATCATAGATATATAGTTTTTTGTGATGATTTGTCGTTTTCAGGAGAAGACAAGGAGTTTAAAAATCTAAAAACATTATTAGATGGAGGTGTGGTAGAAAAACCCGAAAATGTATTAGTTTATTCTACTTCAAATAGAAAACATTTGATTTCTAGAGAAATGATTGAAAATGAGAATTCGACAGGAATAGCACCTTCGGAGACAACAGAGGAAAAGGTATCTTTGTCTGATCGCTTTGGATTAGTTCTTGGTTTTTATCCTTGTACACAAAAAAATTATTTGGAAATGATATTGCTGTACCGAGATGCATTTGATATTCCGATAGATAAGGAAAAGTTGTTACAAGATGCTATTGAATGGCAGCAGACGCGTGGTTCAAGGTCAGGCAGGGTTGCTTGGCAGTATATACTTAATTTGGCTGGCAAGTTGAGGATCCCATTAGAAAAAAAAATGTAAGGTATTGCTAATTTTATTTTTAGTACCTACTGTTGCAATAGAGGCAATGGGTCTAAACTTTTAGTCCCTTTCCTTAACTCAAAGTGTAGATAGTTTTTTTTAGTATCCTCTTCATCAAGAGATGACTTCTCAACTTTACCAATTATCTGACCTTGTAACACTCGGCTACCCTTTGATACTTCGAGATCTTTCACTCTTCCGTAAATGCTTATAACAGACATGTCATGTTTAATAAGTACAATTTTTCCTAATCCTCCTACAGGTTTTGAAATAAGTGCAACAACCCCGTCAGCTACCGCTTTAACCAAGCTACCTGGAGGAGCATGAAAGTCGATACCTTCATTCTTATTGCTAGCAGCAGTAGGATTATAGCCTCTTAGTATCTTGCCATCTACTGGCCTGACATATGGTTTTGCTATTATTTTGGATTCAGTTGCACTGCTATTTTTTTTGTCGCTAGTATTATTTTTTGTGAGTTCAGTACTCGGTGCGGAGGTACTATCATTGGCAACTAATTCTTTCATACTTTCATCATTATCGAGTGGATTTTTAGGATTTTTATTATCCGAATTATTGTTAGTTCTAGCTTGGGTGGAAGAACCAGAAGGTGACCCACTGGACAGAGATGAAACAGGAATAATGAGTTCACGCCCAGCAGTAAGGCTTAAGTCTGCATCCAATCCATTCCATTTTGCTAGGGAAGTTACTGAAACATTATAGAGACGAGCTATCGAATAAGCTGTTTCTCCTGGCTCTATTCTATGCCTCAGCGGGTTATCTGGGGTTCCAATTTTTCTGCTTGAATTTTCTAATGAGTTTGTAATTGCTTTTCTAGCGCTCTCTTGACTCCACCCAGCAGGTGTTGAAACCAAATCTCCAGGTATTATTACAGGCAATGCGAGCACCTCATCTTTTCTGGGCAAGTATGTTAACAGTACCCCGTTGTATGATGCTAGCTTTTTGGGTTCTATACCCAACCGTTCTGCTATCCCTTCAACGGTTTCATTCCCATTGGCTACAGCAATTTGATAATCTTGGTATGTAATGACTCCTCGGTTATCTGGTAGCGGCCTTTCCATGATCAAATGATCAGAAAATGTTTTGTTATTTGAGTTCTTATAGCGAGAATTGTTATCTATAGACTGGCATGAACTAATAATAACGTATGTAATGAGTATGAAGATTCTGTATATAGTCATATCTTATGCCCCTTTTTGAAAAGCTATGCCTTCTAACAGCGGTACAAATCGCACTTTAGCAATTTCATCATATACAACTTGAGTTGCCTTTTTCCGCAACCGGATTAGCGTTTGGTCAGATTGAGGTAAACCAATAGGTAAAACCATTATTCCCCCAATTCTTAATTGTTGCAACAAGATTTGGGGGACATCTTCTGCAGCTGCAGTAAGAATTATGCGATCGAAAGGGGCTTGTTTCTCAATTCCGAGAGATCCATCTCCTAGTATATTAGTAATGTTCTTAAACCCGTTATCATTTAACAATTTTTCGGCTTTCTTTTTAAGATTTTCATGTCGTTCTATAGTGTAGACCCTGCGAGAAAGTTTGGAAAGAATGGCGGTTTGATAGCCAGAACCAGTACCTATTTCCAGAACTTTACAACGCTTTGTCAATTCCAGTTTTTCGGTCATCATTGCGACTACAGAGGGTTGACTTATTGTTTGCCCACACTTGATGGGTAAGGGCACATCATCGAGAGACCTTGCTTTGAATATACCATCTAAAAAAATTCCTCTATCAATAGTTTCAATTATGTTGAGGATGCGGGTATCTTTGATCCCCCGCTTCTTTATTCCTAAGATTAATTTTAATTTTTTTTCGTTATCATTCATACTTCAAAAAGAGATTTAAGATCTTTGTTTTTCTCAAACCAATTCAGTTCAGTCTTAAGAGCTGAGATGGTAATATAGTATTCTTTTAAATATTCCCCATCGGATTTTGAGGAAGGAATTAAATTTCTGGGGTTATGCTTGATCCATAGGAAGGTTTTCCCTGTAGGCGAAAGCTGCGGTGACATAGAAAAAGATGATCCCTGTCTTAAGCCTGTTGCACATACTTTCATTCCCTTAACCTGCATTGAGTCACAGGCTGGAAAATTCACATTATAAAAACCATTGAAGTTACTACCTAAAAATGGGTCATCTAACAATAATTTTTGACACACTTCAGTAGCATATACATTTGCTGCATTAAATTCATTGCGGGAGGCCAATGTATTTTTTGAGTATGATTGACTTAAAGCTATTGACTTTATGCCGTGAATAGCACCTTCCATAGCTGCTCCTATCGTTCCTGAATACAAAACATCTTCGGCTATATTTTGACCTCTATTCACACCTGAAATTATTAAGTCTGGCTTTTCCCCGTTCATAACATAATAAATGCCTGCTAACACGCAATCTGCTGGGGTCCCCTCCACGCTATAAGAGTTTTCTGCAATTTTTTCTATAAGGCTAGGTCTTATATAAGAAGTGCTATGGGCAACCCCAGATTTTTCAGAAGACGGTGCTACAACTATAACCTGACCTTCATTACCAGCTAGCGTTTCAGCTATCTCATGGGCTACTCTCAAGCCTGGCGCAGATATTCCATCGTCATTTGTTACCAGTATCTTCATTAATTACTCTAATTCTCCCTGCTCATTCAGGAAAGTAGCGTTTGATAAATAATTCTTCAAGCATTCGGGGATTTTTACTTTTCCTGTATCCGTTTGATAATTTTCAATTACAGCAATTAAACATCGGCCAACAGCTAATCCTGAGCCATTTAAGGTATGGAGAAAATCAGGTTTGCTTTCTGGTTTTTCCCTAAAGCGAGCATTCATCCTTCTTGCTTGAAAGTCGCCACAATTTGATACAGAAGATATTTCTCTATAAAGTTTCTGCCCTGGAAGCCATACTTCTAGGTCATAAGTTTTTCTTGCAGAAAATCCCAGATCTCCAGTGCATAAAAGAATTTTCCTATATGGCAAAACTAATTTTTTTAAAATATTCTCTGCGCATTCAACCATTCTTTCCAGTTCTGCCGCACTCTTATCTGGAGGGCTAAAAGTAACCATTTCAACTTTTTCAAATTGATGTTGCCTTAACATGCCAGTCGTATCTTTTCCAGCACTTCCAGCTTCTGATCTAAAGCACTGTGTGACGGCGCAAACTCTCTCAGGTAATTTTTCATAAGGGGTGATTGTTCCGGCTTTTAAGTTTGTTAGGGATACTTCTGCCGTCGGTATCAGCCACCAACCATTTTCAGTTTTATAACTATCGTTCGCAAACTTTGGTAACTGGCCAGTTCCTAACATAGCTTGTTCTCTGACCAATACTGGAGTCGAAACTTCTTTTAGTTGATGTTCTCTTATATGCGTATCAACCATAAACTGTGAAAGGGCGCGATGTAATGTAGCTATTCCACTTGATAGTATGGTGAATCTACTTCCTGATATCTTGGAAGAGGTTTTAAAATCTAAGCCTGATGCAGCAGGTACTTCAAAGTGTTCCCTAGCGGAAAAACTAAACTCCGGGCATTCTCCCCATTTATTGATTTCCAAGTTTTCTTTTTCTGTTTCTCCAATTGGTATATTTTGTTCTGGAGAATTTGGTAGTGTGTATAAGATACTATCTAGTTTTGCGCTTACAGTTTTTATGGCACTCTCCAAGCTTTGAATTTCTTCCTTTTTGATTAAGATTTGATCCTTATAATTGGCTATATTAAGAGACTTACCAGCGGATTTCTTTTTTCCGAACTCCTTTGCCAAAGTATTCAAATGGGATTGTACGTCTTCGACAGACTGTATCAATTTTCTCTTTTCTTTGTCCAATTTGAGTATAAGGCTACTTACAGCAGGAATATTCCGTTTAGCCAACTTTTCATCAAGCTCAGTAGGAAATTCTCTAATCTTTTTTATGTCATGCATTTTAATAGAATCATCAAATTTTTCATGGGAAGTTGCAGCCTTTTTAATTATGTTTAAGTTCTCGGAATCATTTAAAGGAAATAATCAGTGGAAAAGGTTGTGCAATACAAATGTGTCATGTTTGAAATAATAACTAAATGTTAACGTACGTGAATAGAAATAGTAAACAAAAAATTTTCCAAACAATATCGGCTACAATCATTTTCTCATTCCATTAAGCAATTCTTTACTTTATTTATTAGCAGGGTGATAATGAAAATCTACCCATAATTTTAATCTTTATTTTTTAGTTTCAATTGAATCTCCAACCATGAATTATTTAGACTGCACTTATTTATTCTTACAACAGAGTTTTAATATTTTTTTTAGATTGTGAACGACAATGAGGTCAAAATTAGGAAAAATTGGTTACAGAGCAAAATATAGATCTATCAGAGAAATGGATCTCATCTTCAGGCAGTTTTGGGAGATATTCAAAAAAAATTATACTGAAGAGGAGTTAGTAAAGTTTGAAAAACTAATAGAAGAAGACGATTTTGACTTATATCAATGGATTTCAGGTGTAACCGCTGTTCCTGCCAAGTATCAGTCATTGATATCCCAGATTGAGGAGCAAATTGTCCATAGTAGAGGCAAGAAGTGAGGTAATATCATTTTATTTAACTATAACAGTATTGCTCCATCACAAGGAGTTTCATGGAAAGTATTGATTTTCTTGTTTTTTTTTCTAAAACTGTTATACAGTTGACTTTTATTAGTCTGACTTTTGATTGTAGGTGCAAATTAATTTTGCAAAAAGTGGGTAGTAATTTTGACCGAAAAAAATGATGAATTGTTTCAAAGTTACGATACATACCAAATAAGCTTGGGTGAGGTTCTACGGGGAGAGCGTGCAACCCTTGGAAAAACTCTTGAACAGGTTCAGGCCGATCTTAAGATTAAAAAAACATTCATTATAGCCATTGAAAAGTGTGACTTAAGTGGATTAGATAATCGGAGTTTCATAGCTGGTTATGTGCGAACATATGCTAGATATTTGGGATTAGATCCTGAATCAGTCTATGAAAAATTTTGTGTAGAATCAGGGTTCTTATCTTCTGCTGTTAATCCTTTTTCTCCAAGGATTAGGAAGAATGGTAAGAAGAAAATTGAAAATGCCTTAATTCGTGACAATGCGTGGGAGCCAGGGAAATTAGGTAATAAATCTGATCTTGAGAAAACTTTGTTTATTCCCTTCTTGTCTAAGATGATTCCTGTACTGTCTCTTTTGTTGGTAATATGTGGAGTGGGCTACTGGGCTACTAGTATTATACTCGATCTTCAACGACTTGAGATCGTACCGATAGAGCAAGAACCGTATCAGGATGTGGATTTGCTGGGTGAAATTATGGAGCAAGGAGAAGAGTTAGAAAAGGCAGAGAGGCATCTTGAAACTATAAACAAGAATAATGATTTGGTTAGAGAGAATTTTTTGCACAATTATTATGCTTCAAAGGAAGAACTTTTTCCAATTGTTGAAAACAGAGATAGTCCCATAGCTAAGATTGATCCTAACACTAGTGGGATTTTTCTTGAAGATAATGGAGAAGCAGATCTAGGAGGCAAAAAGGCTAGTTTAGATAATCCTGTTAGTATGGTATCAAATTATGAATATGAGCCGCTGGTTGTCATTAGCCCAAAGGTGCCTTTATTACGATTAGTTTCGTTGGAAAAAGCTTGGATCAGGTTGAATGATGAACAAGGAGACGTATATTTAGAAAAGCATTTTGAATCAGGAGAAGAATTCATAATTCCTGAGAATTTATTTTCGGGTTCTTTAAGGGCGGGGAATGCGACTAAAGTATACTTTACTATAGATGGAAAAATGTTTGGTCCAATAAGTAAAAGCAGCAGTGTTGTTAAAAATTTTAGCTTAGATCCATTATGGATTGGACAAGAACTTGTTTTAATTGCTGAAGGAAGCGATTTATTTGGACTTTATGAAGAACAAAAATCCCAAGGATTAAGTACTGCGAACAAAAAGAATGACTAATGATGAAAAAAAAATGAGCGTATCATTACTTCGCCGCGAGTATTTAAATAAACCATGAGTATAAATACTATAAGACCATGGCGGAGCATTGATAGACGGAAGAGTCGCAGAATTATGGTAGGCTCTGTTCCGATAGGTGGAGATGCTCCTATAGCTGTACAAACGATGACAAACACATTGACCTCAGATGTTGGTGCAACCTTAGAACAAGTTTTAAGTTGTGTTGAGGTGGGAGCAGATATAGTCAGGATATCTTGTCCAGATGAGGACAGCACTAAAGCCCTTAAGCAAATTTGTAAAGAGAGCCCGGTTCCCATTGTTGCTGATATCCACTTTCATTATAAGCGGGCCTTAGAAGCTGCAGAAGCTGGCGCTGCGTGTCTTCGAATTAATCCAGGGAATATCGGTTCTGCAGTCAGAGTAAAAGAAGTGGTTAAGGCGGCCAAAGATTATGGATGTTCTATAAGAATCGGGGTAAATGCGGGCAGTTTAGAAAAGCATTTGCTGGAAAAATTTGGTGAACCTTGCCCTGATGCAATGATAGAAAGTGGTTTAGAACATATTAGAATTTTGGAGGAAAATGATTTCCAAGAATTTAAAATTTCGGTCAAAGCATCTGATGTTTTTCTAGCGGCCGCAGCATATCAGGGGCTCGCAGAAGCAACAGATGCCCCAATTCATCTTGGAATAA
The DNA here is from genome assembly GCA_029243395.1 of Paracoccaceae bacterium. Classification (GTDB taxonomy): domain Bacteria; phylum Pseudomonadota; class Alphaproteobacteria; order Rhodobacterales; family Rhodobacteraceae; genus CACIIZ01. The sequence continues at coordinate 47,835 of JAQWSE010000010.1, forward strand.
CAGAAGCCGGTGGATCGTTATCTGGTTCTATAAAATCTGCGATTGGAATGGGAAATCTTTTGTGGATGGGAATTGGTGACACTATACGTGTATCACTTTCTAGCGACCCAGTAAATGAAGTTAAGGCAGGATATGAAATACTCAAAAGTTTAGGTCTTCGGCACAGGGGAGTACAAATTATTTCGTGCCCTTCTTGTGCAAGACAGGGCTTTGATGTGATCAAAATAGTTCAACAGCTCGAAGATCGGCTAGCACATATAAAAACTCCTATGTCTCTTTCAATAATAGGGTGTGTTGTTAACGGCCCAGGTGAGGCTCTCATGACAGATATTGGATTTACAGGAGGAGGAGCTGGTAATGGAATGGTTTATATGGCGGGTAAGGCGAGTCACAAAATGTCAAATGATGATATGGTAGATCATATTGTAAGCTTAGTTGAAGCAAAGGTAGAAAATGTTGAGAAAACGCACGATCTCGAACATTCTATATAACTAAAATGGGTATGAGCTAAGTTCTTATGGCCTTCTGATCTATTAGTGACCTACTTGTATTCATTGAGTTAACCAAAAAATAAATGCAGAAAAGAAATCTATGACAAGGATGATCTCTGAGACACGACTTCAAAAAATAATTAGTCATTTTGAATATGTTCAAGCAAAATTAGCTGAATCTCCGAGTCAAAATGAATTAGTGTCTTTATCAAAAGAGTATGCTGAATTAAAACCCATATGCGAATTAATAGAAAGATTTAAAAGCGTTAGTATTGAGTTATCCGAGGCTAAAGAACTTGCCTTAGATCCTGAATTCAAAGAAATCGCTGGAAACGAAATTTCTGAACTTAAAGCTTGCCTCAATGATTTAGAAAATCAGTTACGTGTTGCTCTCTTGCCAAAAGACGAGAATGATAAAAGACCTGTTCTTTTAGAATTGCGTGCTGGAACAGGAGGAGATGAGGCCGCTCTTTTTGTAAGTGATTTGTTAAGAATGTATGAAAGGCATGCGGAGCTTTCTGGTTGGAAAGTTGAGCTTATAAGTCAGGCAAATAGTCAACTTGGAGGTATAAAGGAGGCGGTTTTAAGTGTTTCTGGGGAAAGTGTTTTTTCCAGATTAAAATTTGAAAGTGGTGTTCATAGAGTCCAAAGAGTCCCAGAAACAGAAAGTGGTGGTCGTGTCCATACCTCTGCTGCGACAGTAGCAGTACTACCTGAGGCAGAGGCAGTAGATATTGAAATACCTGTTAGTGATATTCGGATAGATACTATGAGAGCTTCTGGAGCAGGAGGGCAACATGTTAATACAACGGACTCAGCTGTCCGTATAACCCATTTACCCACAGGGTTAGTAGTGATTTCTTCTGAAAAATCTCAGCATCAGAATAGAGCTAAAGCCATGCAAGTCCTACGGACACGTCTCTACGATTTAAACCAAGGCTCGATGGAGGATGAACGTGCAGATTCTCGCCGGAGGCAGGTCGGAACGGGAGATAGATCTGAGCGAATAAGGACCTATAATTTTCCTCAAGGTCGAGTTACCGATCATAGGATTAATCTTACCATCTACAAGTTGGATCAATTTTTGGGAGGAGAATTGAACGAAATGATTGATAGGTTGATAGCAGATGACCAGGCACGACAAATAGCAAATTTAGACAGTAATGAATAACTATAAAAATCTTTTTAAAACTTCCGTAAAAAAATTAAAGATAGCTGGATTTAGAAACCCTATATCAGATTGTAGAAAGTTATTTAATCATTGTGTTTCAAGTGATTCCTGTAAGGATTTTGATCCTACAAAGTTGGACAAGCATACAAATAGAATATTCGACTTTGCTGTGCGCAGACGCCTATCACAAGAACCGGTATCACATATAATTGGATACAAAGAATTTTGGAAGACAAGATTCTATGTCAACCAGAGTGTGCTCGATCCTAGACCAGAGACAGAACTAATAGTAGAAAAAGTTCTTGGGCTACCATCATCAAAATTAAGTGTGCTTGATTTGGGAACTGGTACAGGTTGCATAGCAATTTCTATAGCGCTAGAGAGAGTTGATTTAGAAATCTTTGCCTCTGATATAAGCCCTGAAGCATTAAGGGTCGCTAAATTTAATGCGAGAGAGCTTGGTGCGCGGGTCAATTTTATTCACTCAGATTGGTTTGCTAATATCAAAAATACCTTTGATGTCATTGTATCTAACCCCCCTTATGTGTGTACGAGTGATCTAATCTCTTTACCCTTGACGGTACAAAGATTCGAGCCCAGATTAGCTCTGGCTGCAGGGGAGCTAGGTCTGGATTGCTTCCGAGAAATAGCATCAAATCTCAATGATTACCTTAATCCAGGAGGAGTTGGTATTTTTGAAATAGGTTTTAATCAAATAGGGCTGATAAAAGGTTTATTTGAGGCATATGGGTTTAAACAGATTGATTTTTTCTTTGATTTGGAAATGAAAGAAAGAGTAGTATGTGTTAAAAAAGACGCATAAGTATTGATTTCTTTTTTTTGAAGGAAGGAAAGTGTTTTAAAAGCTTGATTAAAGTGTTGAAAAGTGGCACTAGTACATAGTTTCCTTAGATAGAGTAGCAGTTTATGAGATTGACCTATTAAATTGCATGGTGCTATCAAGAGATGTTGGTCATAAGTCTATCTTTAGATTTGAAAAAAATTCAGTAAAAAATGAGATCTTCAAGTAAATCCAGAAATCGGAATAAAAATGGTAACCGCAGAGGTAATGCAGGCGGTAATATCATAAATCGAGTCTTTGAGAGTTCTGGGCCTGAGGGTAGGGTAAGGGGAACTCCGCAGCAAATAATCGACAAGTATATCTCATTAGCCCATGATTCTCAGCTTTCAGGCGATCGAGTGTCTGCTGAAAATTTTCAGCAGCATGCAGAGCATTATTCCAGAATTTTAGCAGTTGCGCAAAAAGAGTTAGCCGAAAAACAGGGAGATATCGGCAATTCAACGACATTGATTAATACGAAGCCCTACAATCATCAAGGCGAGGAAGTAGGACAAAAAAACTCAGGTGGATCTGTTGAAAATACAGAACATACTAACGGAAATCCTAAATCTGACAGTAACGTGAGTATAAGTGATTGTTCTACAAATGAAGAGATATTAACTAAAGATTCTGTTAAGTCAGTACCAAGTTCAATTAATAAAAAAGTTCTTGAGAGGGATAAAGTTTCTGAGTCGACTGCAAAAAAACATTTTGACTCATAGAAAATTTTGTCAGCAGACTAGAAATTTCAAATATTCAGTAGTGAAAGGTCACAGAACTTCTTGAGTTCGAGAGATTCGGGACGTTGAGTCTCAATGATACCGACGGCATTCAAAGCCTGCGTAACGTTTGGGTATATAGGCTTTAAACTAGATTTAAGCATTTTCCTTCTCTGATTGAAAGCATAGCGGAGAATGATATTTAATTTGGAAGGGTCAAGATGAAATTTAGGTGATTTCAAGACATTAAAATGAACCACACTACTATCTACTTTTGGCCTAGGGGTGAAGCAGTCTGAGGGGATGTTTAATACAATTTTGGCATCAGTGTGCAGCTCAGTCATGAGGCTTAGTCTTGATCTTTTCTTGGAACCAGGACCAGCAACTATTCTCTCTGCGACTTCTTTCTGAAACATCAATGTTAGACTTTTACAGTTTGATTGACATATTTCTTCATTCAACCATTTTATTAGAACTGCAGTAGATATTTGGTACGGGAGATTAGCAATAATTTTAAGGGGAGAAGCAGTTATTTCTCTTAAATTTAGTTCAAGGGCATCTTTTATTAAAACTGATAGCCTGTTTGGGAACAATACCTTTAATTCATTTAAGATAGGTGAGAAACGGGGATCTTTTTCGATAGCAATAACTTTTGCTGCTCCAGCTTCTAGTATTGCCTGAGTCAACCCACCTGGGCCAGGTCCTATTTCCAAAACTTGACCTGCTGAGATATCCCCGGCGAACCCAACTATTTTTCGTAGAATATTTTCATCAAAAATAAAGTTTTGGCCTAAAGATTTTTTCGCTCTTATTTGATAGTTCTTTAATTTTTGACTTATGTTGTATGTGGTCACTTCTTATCGTCTCGCATTAGCTGAATAAAATTTGTGGGCCTATTCATTTTATAAATTTAATATTTGCCGTCCTCTTCAGCTCTAAAGTTAAACCTTCTGCTAATTTCGAAAGACGCTTTTCAAGCAGTTGCCCTTTCAAAACTTTTATTTTATTTTTCGATAGTATAATTCGCCTATCACACAGTAGTAGTATTTTTTGTAAGCCATTACTGTCAGTAAATGTAGTGCTCTCTGAAGGTCTCAATAACTTTATTTTCTCTCTTAAAGACTTTTCCAAACTATTTTCCCTTTTAGGGCCTTGCAACTGCTTATTATCTAAGGATTCACAGGTATTAGGGGATTTGGTGCTTTTTTTGATGATTGCATAACTGACTTCCGATGGTAATTTTTTAGCAGATTCAGAAGTCTTCCAGGAATTAACCTTAAAGATCATTACAGTATCATTAGTTACTATTGGATTTGAGATACTTCCGGCTTTTAGCTTTGTTAGTATTTTTTGTAATCCCTGGGGTATTGAATTGATCGATACAAAACCTATCAAACCGCCAAATTTTGCAGTACTAGCCCGAGAAAACCTTTTGGCCAGTGTTCCAAAGTCTTTTCCATCAATTAGATCATTAGAAATCCTTTCCCCTAGTTTTATAGTATTATCCTTCCCTCGAATAGATATTGGTATAATTATTTCTGATAAACTAATTTGCGCTGGTATCGTGGTAGAAGCGGTAGGTCTAAATAAAGTAAAATCAAAATCGTCTTGTGTCATTCTCGAGTGATAAGTACGACTTAATATATTTCGCATCAAAACGTTTGCCTTTAGATAAGCTTTCAATTCTTCTATGGAAGAGCCATATTTTTTCAGGGATTTTTTTAACTCATTTTGAGTCATTGACCTCACTTCTAAAAAGTTGCTAAATACGTCTTCAAGCTGTCCTTTTCCAACTGTTATATTCATCGCATTAGCATGTAAGCTTTGTAAGGCTTCGTTGATAAGATTTTCTTTAGCTAAAGTTTTCGCTGAAGCCTTTGCTGTTCCTAGAGCCAATAGTAATTTTCTGCGCTCATTCACTTCATATTTTGAGATTGAGATATTATTAACTATTATGGAAGTAGAAAATTGAGACGCTTCTATAGTTGTAATTGAAAGTGGTAGAAAAGTTATCACAACTAAAAAAAAGAAAAATAGCGATCTTATAACTACTGATTTGATATTTTTTATTGTGTTAAACATAGTAAAAAAATATTAAAGACTTAAGTTCTTGGTGCAGCTGGTAGAAGATTTTCTTTTTCGACCAAAGCCACCCAAATCAAATTTTATTTCAAAGCGAGTGTCCTCAGGTAAATTATCAGAGCTTCCAAAACGCTTACTCAAATTGAGTGAGAAGTCAACACACTCATTTTCGAAAGTCAACCCAGCTGAGGTACTTATCGTTTGGTTATTTGCTATATCATGTCTAACATCAAATACGCTGTTCCAGTTATCATTAATTTGTGATGTGCCTGAAATAGTTAATTCTGTGATCTTTGCTTCTTGCTTAGAATTTTCTGCTAAGGAGCTGTAAAGGAGATTCCCAGATAATGTGGATGTGCCGTGACTCAGGCTTAGGTTGGTTTCAGACAGTCTCAAATTTAATTCGTTACTCATCAACAGGGAGTTATTTAATCTAACTAAATCTGAATACTCAAAAAACCCGGAGAGAAGGAAATCTGATTTTCTTCCTTTTAAGATAGATGATGGGGAAAACTGATCGAATTCTACAAGTCTAATTATTTGACCGATTTCCGCACCAAAGGATTGGTTCCCTTTAAATACATTAAGGTAACTAATACTTGAATTTATCCAAATACCCGACTCTTGTTTATCTTTTCCTGGAAAGCGATTTGTTGAAAATAAATTGGTTCTATCGAAGTCAAGCTGAACACTATCTTGATTGGTCTTTTCAGAAACTTGAGTAAGGGGTGAGTATACTAATTGAATTCTAGGATCTATTACTTCCTTTCTATTGGGACTTTGTTTGATCATAGGGAAGGACAAGTCAGTGCTTAAAACTGGATATAAGGCGACATATTGTGAATTATTATTTTTTTCTTCCCAAATATTATAAATTGAGCCTGACAAGGTCGCTGAAGTACCTATAATAAAACCTTTTTTTGAAATCTTTTTGCTACTTAGATCGATAGAGTGGTTCAGGCGGAGGAATTTTTTTTCTTTCTCAATCAAGCCTAAAAGCGATGATTGTTTTGATGAAATGACTCTGCCATCTGCCAGTGAACTTACTGACTGATTATACAAATGGGGTAAGACTAGTGGCTCTTTTGCGGTCGGTGTTCTTAAAGATTGGAAATAATAGGATTGAAGTTTTTCACTTCGGTAATTCATGAATCTGGTAAGGCTAATATTATTTGGAATTGAATCTGTTTCCCCATAGTTATATTTCATAAGAAAATCTTTATTGGTAAGTAGAGTTACGTCATAATCAAGATGAACGTTGCCAGAAAATTTTTTTTCTCCTTCAGCACGGATAAATCCTTTAAACTTTTCTTTGGATAATAGTGGTTCTAGTGCCCCTTTTAGGTTAAGGCTTTCATCTGGTAGTAAAGCTCTCAATTCACTTTCAATAAGGCTAGTTTCATTTGTTTTTAACAAGGAAACTGTTAAATCTGAATTTTCCGTTAAAGCGAAGAAAATGGGTTGTTTTATACCAATTCCTAATAAATCTGAACTTATAAGTGATGGCGTGAGCAGTCCTGATGCTCTTGTAATTCCTGGCTCTGGTGTTTTTATATACGGTGTATAAAACACTGGGATTCCCCCTAACTCAAGCCACGCATTCTTAAAGACTAATGATCTCGCTGCTTTGTCATGCAATATTGATTTGGACTTAATGTTCCAAATTGGGGGTGCAGCCTCATTCTCACAAATTTTACAGGAAGTACCCATAGAACTCTTGAATTCAGTAATTCCTTCCGGGTTTCGATGTATCTCCTTAGAGGAGATCTGAAAATTATCTTGAAATAACGCTCTAACCTCTTTGCTCAATATAGTTTTTAGATCGGATGACATTTCTGCAGACTGTGCAAGAACTCTCATATTATTGTGATCCAAAATTTCTAGTGGGCCGTAAACTATTATTTGCTCAGTATTTCTATTATAAATTATCTTTTTTGCGAATAGCTGTCGTTTTCCCGCAATGATTTGTACGTTGCCATTTGCTATTACTTGTTGGTTATTTTTGGAAATGGTAACTTGATCAGCTATTAAATTTAGTTTGGATTCTGACAAAATTAATGTGGGAATCGTAATGCAAAGAAGAGTTGCAAAATGTGTAAAAATACTGAACAAAGAAAAATGCACCTCTAACCATCCTCCATGTGTAACAAGAGCCCTATAGTGATCAATATTCCAACTAAAGGTGGTCCATGTGTTGCTAAAATTATGGGTATTTGTTGGGCTTCTCCAAGCGACAATGCCACGCGGTTTAGCGAAAAGAGAATAAATCCAACCAAAACTGAAACCAGAACTAATAGTCCGGTTTGTCCAAATCGGGTGTATCGTAGTGAGAATGCTGCACCAATAAGCATCATTGCCACCAAGAATAAGGGCCTTGATAGTTCATTTTGATAGAATAACTTGTGTCGGGTCGCTGAAAAACCTGATATTTCTAATCGGGTTATAAAATCAGGAATAGACCAGAAACTTATTACCCTAGGGTCAGAGAAACTATTTAAGATCTGGTCTTGTGTCAAATTGGTCTTTATCAATATTTTGGGCTTTTTCTCAAACTTAATTTCTTCAATTGATAATCTCACAGAATTGTAAGTCCAAATCTTGGCATTTTCTAACTCCCAGGAATCTTGCTTTATCCTACCTTGTTTTGCGTAGATTCTTTTTTCTAGGTTATCTTCCCCATCAAATTGAAATAGAGTCAGGTTAAATAAGTCTGTGCCACTAGCATTAGTTCTAGTGGCATGTACCACTACTTGATTGTCGTTACTGGTCTCTCTTAGCCAAATACCGTCCGAACTCACAGAAAATAGATTCTTTGGTTTTAGACCCAAATTCTCTAAAAAATTTTCTGAAGATTTGATTGAAATGGCTACCACTGGGTTTCCTATAGTAGTTCCAATTAATCCAATAACTAGAGTAATACAAATTGGAATTAATAAAATACGTAAAGCAGACCTTCCAGAACTTCTTGTAATTATTAACTCATTGCTTTTTGTTAGACCTAAAAAACAGATTAAACTTCCCAGCATTACGATAAGTGGTAATGTCTCTAATAGGTGTATTGGAGATCTGATAAAGGCATTCTTAATTCCTAAAAGAGAACTCAGACCTCTTGAAGACATTGATACTATTTGATCTGATCCATCTATTAAAAGTATTAAGAAAGCTACAGCTAGAAAAGACCAGAGAATACTCTTCAGGTATCTCATTCCGATGTAGAAAGGCAATATCATTGATCGTCAACATAGGACATCTCTTTGTCCAATAAAGAAGTGCTCTTAATTTTCATAGAGAACACAATCATTAACATAGAAACAAATATGCAAATAATTGAGGGAGTATATAGAATCCAATAAAGTGAAACATCATTTGCAACAGTAGTTCTAAAGGCAGACGTCAAGGATTGCACAAGAATGGCAAGCATTATTGCGGTAAGTATTGTACTAAAATAGCCACGCCTATTGAAACCACTTATTAGGAAAATGGAAAGAGCTAGGAGTGTAAGAGCTAAAGCTCCAAGAGGGGCAGCGAGTTTTACATGGGCTTCACTTATATATTCATTTTGATGATAGGATCCATTGGAACCATAGTTGCTAGCATTTCGTAATACCTTTAATGGGAGAGTTTCTACTGGAGCAATATTTTTTCTAGGTCCGGTTGGTATAAAATTGTCTAGTTCAAAGCCCATTCGGTTAAATTTCAATGTGGTTAATGCTGATTGAGAAGAATCAGTCACTTGCAACAATCCATTTTGCATTACTAGCATTAAACCATCTTGGCTTCGATTCATTATAGCTTCTTTAGCTGAATAGGTTAGTGTTTGATCTTCTCGTCTTGCATCCATTATAAATATACCCCTAATTTCACCAAGATCGCTAGCTTCACGGATATAAATGGTAACTCCTTTTACAGGATGGAAGAATTGCTGGTCTTTTATTAATTTATTAGAGAACTCCTGACGGATTTCAAAAATTTTGGTCCGAAGTTTGTGTTGGGTCATCGGCACTAGATAAATAGATAGAAAAAACAAAAGAATGAATACTAATCCACCAAAGAAAATCACTGGTCGTATTAGTTTAATGTTTGGTAGTCCAGCATTCATAAATATTATTAACTCCGACTCAGTTATCAGCTTATGAATTGCATAAAGGGTGGAGGAAAATGCTGCGATTGGGAGGACTAGTAACATCACCTGGGGTAGTATGAGAATTGCAATATCAAGAAAAATTAAGCCAGATTGGCCGTTTGAAATTACATCATCTAATCTTGGTAAAGCTTGAATCAACCATATTATTCCTACTAGGACAAAAGAAAAAAATATAAATGGTTTAATTTGCTGAACAAGAATATATCGCTCAAAAATATTCACAGATTTCTCTCCAAAAATACAAAGTAGTCTATCCTATATCTTAAAAGATTAGTTTATGTTAATGACATCGTTTTGTTAATATTTATTGATTTGTAGTAAAGGAAATCAAGCCTCATGTATTTTTATAAACTAATACTTGTGTTTTTGGTAGGCCTTGATCTTTCATTTGACTTTGCTCTTGGAGCAAACTATTCAGTAGCCAAACATATATAGAAAATATTAAATAGGGAATCAAAGATGTTCCAAGTTTAACAGCGGGAGAATTGACATGTCTGTCCAAAGAACACTTTCCATAATTAAACCAGACGCCACTAGGAGAAATCTCACTGGTGCTATCAATAATAAAATCGAAAAAGCGGGTCTTCGCATAATAGCGCAAAAGCGAATTAAGTTAAGTAAGGAACAGGCAGGTATCTTTTATCTAGTACACAAAGAAAGACCTTTTTATGATGAGCTATGTGATTTCATGGCTTCTGAACCCATCGTAGTTCAAATTTTAGAGGGTGAGGATGCAATATTAGTGAACAGAAAAGTAATGGGGGCGACCAATCCGGTAGAGGCAGAAGCGGGAACTATTAGAAAAGAATTTGCGCTCTCCATTGGTGAAAATTCTGTCCATGGCTCTGATGGAGAAACTACTGCCGCATTTGAGATAAGCTATTTCTTTTCTGGATTGGAACTGGTCGGATAATATATTTTAACTATCCAATTCTAACTTCTGAATAACCTTTGAATTTCCTGAAAGAAACTGCCGAAGCGTGTCAACATAGAGTTGGTTTTCTTTTGGTTTAAGTCTCTTCGATAGACTATGAGGTGTGTCATTTTTATGGATAGATATAGTGGTTTGACCCAAAATAAAGCCTGAATCCAATTTTTCTGTTACCTTGTGAACAGTTGCACCATGGACATGAAGGTTCCTTCGTATAGCACGCTCATGAGTATTTAAACCTTTTATAGAAGGTAGGATAGAAGGGTGAATATTTAGGATTTCGCCAGGAAAATCTTTAATAAATTTGGAACTTAGAATTTTCATGAAACCTGCAAGACAAACTACCTGAATGTTATTTGATATTAACAATTGCAATAGATTATTTTCAAAAATGCTTTTGTCCAAGGTTTTGGAATTTGTTGCAAATGAGAATGCTGGTATTTTGAGCTGTTCTGCTTTCATAAGTCCCAAAGCATCTGGGTTATCAGATACTACTATCGTTGCTTCACCGAGATGATTTTGATTTTTTAAATCTTTGATCAAGGCCTCCATATTGGAGCCAAGTCCCGAAATCAATATTGCAACCTTTATCTTTGCTGGCATTGATAGAAATACTACTCAAAGTTCCTTAAATTGCCCATATAGGAGTCTTGTTTTTCATTTACCACTTGGCCTATTTCAAAGAACGGTTCATCCAATTCACTAAAGTAATTCTTAACAGAATTTAGGTTTTGACCAGAGACAACAGCTATCATTCCGATCCCACAGTTAAGAGTTCTCAGGGCTTCTTCTTGGGTCATTTTTGAGTGGGCAACAAACCATGCTATGATGTCAGGTATCTTCCAAGTGGTTAAGTCAATTTCAAATGAGCAACTTTTTGGCAAAATTCTGGGTAAATTCTCTGTTATGCCTCCACCTGTTATATGGGAAAGGCCACTGATAAGACCTCTTGCTATTAGAGGTCCCAAAAGTTTTTGGTATATTCTTGTAGGTTCAAGCAAAGTATCGCCTATGGACTTGGTTGAATCAACAGGACAATCAGAGTCCCAGCTTAGACCTTCTTCATAAACAATTTTTCTGAGGAGCGAATAACCATTAGAATGAAATCCTGAAGATGGAATACCTATTAGGGTATCTCCAGGGCTAATATTTTGAGGTAGTTCATTCCCTCGTTCCATGGCTCCAACAGCGAATCCTGACAAATCAAAGTCTTTTCCCTTATACAAATCTGGCATTTCAGCTGTTTCTCCGCCTACTAAAGCACAACAGGCTTGTTTGCATCCGTCTATTATGCCATTCAAGACTTTAACAGCATTCTCGGCATTTAATCGACCCATAGCATAATAATCCAAGAAAAATAATGGCCGGGCGCCCTCACATATGAGATCATTTACACACATAGCTACAAGATCCACGCCTATTGTTTCAGTTTTTCCTGTATCGATAGCAATCTTCAATTTTGTTCCAACCCCGTCAGTAGCTGAAATAAGAATAGGATCTAAAAAACCTGCAGTCTTTAAATCAAACGAAGCGCCAAAACTTCCCAAACTTCGTACTACGCCAGGAATATTAGTTTTTTGAACTTCGGGCTTTATCAAGGAAACAAATCTATTTCCTTCATCTATATCTACCCCAGATTCTTTGTACCGTGATGATTTTTTTAGGGGGACTGGTGTAATTTTACCCATGCTTTTATCTGATTCATTATTGATTAAGATTTTATTATAAAGCTTCGATATGTTCAGGGATAGTTTTATTAAAACTTTTTTATTTAGAATTTGCAGAGTTAATAGCTTTAAGTTATATGAGAAGTTCTAGATCCAGTCTGAGAAAAATTATTGGATTATAACTGGGGGCGAGTAGCTCAGTTGGTTAGAGCAGAGCGCTCATAACGCTTTGGTCGCAGGTTCGAGTCCTGCCTCGCCTACCAAACTTATTTAATAATATCAATAGGTTAAGAGATTTTAGGGGTAGGAAATCCTATTTTGGATTCCAAACTTTTGGAATTTGGAAAAAAGTAGCTCTAAAATGCCGATGTGGTCGCAGGTAAATAAGGATTGATATTACTTCGTATGAGATGAAGAATACCACAAAGGTTTTATCAAGGAATGTAGTTGATAAATTAACATAATTGTCCAAAGTTGAGGTTTTCATGTTTCAAGTGAATAATATTTAAGTTTAACTAGAGGATCTTTCGGTAGAGGAAAACTGGTAAATGACTAAACCTATTTCATTGAGCTCTTCAAGTTTTTATGAAGGTCAAATCGGAAGTAAGATTGGAACACTTTCCTGTGGTGGGTTAAGTGGTACTTATGAAATTACAGATCAAAAATGGAAGCACAATGGCAGTCCAATTGGTTTCATTATTAAAGGAAACGATCTCTACTTTGCTGATGGTTGGATGTTTGATTACGAAGGGGGTTTCGTTCAAAAAGGTGATTATTTTGGCACGTGGTGGGCATTAGGTAATTCACTAAATATTAAATTCACTTCAAACAGCGGTACTGTTGTTCAAAATGACATCAAGATTTCTATAACGGACGTTAATGAAAAGGTTACCGCAACTCCTTATAAAGTCTATAAGGATGTTTACGGGGCTACAATTGCCGATCTATCCGCAGATTGGAATTTTTTCTCCCAGATAACTATGGGTTACAATAATTCTCATACGTTTTTCGAAATCGACCAGTCTGGGAAGAAACTTAAATTAAAAGATACATTTTACTTCAACGGCACCTCGGTAAAAGATAGCGCAGGTAATTCGACGGCAATCACTAATTTGGGTGAAATTAAGTTAAATGTCCTTGGCGGCCAAACAACACCAGGTAACGATTCCAATCACGGCGATACAATCATTAGCGTCAATGACTTGGCTACCAAATTTTTTAATAGTGGGAATGTTGATGAAAAAGCTAACAAACCGGTCATTTCTATTGACAACACTGAAATCCTGGAATCGATTTCAGGTGTTAAGATTGGAACTTTATTTGCTGGAGATAAAACAGGGGTTTTTGCTCTTCAAAACCCCAATAATGCTCTTACCATTATTAACGATGAACTTTATTTGTCTGATGGCTATCTTCTCGACTATGAATCCGGCAAAGTTCTGAACAATACTACTGGATCATGGGTTGATACCAGTTGGAACAAAAATATTACCATCAATTTTACCTCTAATACATTCAAGGGTGATACCGTAAAGAGTGTTAAGCATCTCATTGATAATGCAACTGAGCCTGTTACCAGTACGATTAAGTTAAGCACGTCGTTCATGATGGAGGGTCAATCCGGAGCAAAGATCGGAACATTATCATGCGGTAATTTATCTGGGACCTTTTCGCTAGATGCTGATTACTTCAAGATTAAGGGCAATGATCTCTATCTAAGAGAAGGCTATATGTTCGATCATGAATCCAATGCAGTGATTGCAGACGCCAGAGGCTGGTCGTGGACATGGGGTTGGTCAAATAATAATTTGTCTATCAAGTTTACCGCTGATGATGGAACAATCATTCAAAATGCTATTACCATTGGAATTACCAATGCTACTGAAACAGTAACCGTTACCCCCCAGACTGTTTATACCAATGTCTATGGAGCTACGATTGGTACAGTAAGTGCTGACTGGAATATTTTTACTCACCCCATCATGGGTTGGAAGTACCAGGGACATGATTATTTTGAATTATCCGAAGAGTTTGATCAAACTTTTGCGGTCGGAAACACAACTGGCCTGAGTAAATCACCCGACTGGGGTTCATGGGTCAAGGCTGAAATTGTTAATAATTATGGGTCTAAACTTCAATATAAACAACTTAAGGAAGATGGTACGCTAGGAGATGCGCAAACCATATGGGCACAAACATGGACCTATTGGTTTGAAGACACTGACGTTTACCGCATCGAAGATACGTCTGGGAATTTCATTAGTGAGATTTATGGAGGCGGTGGCCGATATGTTATAGACGCGGATCGAAAAATTCACAAATACGATAACTGCGGAAAAGAACTCAAACTTAAAGATGAGTATTATTTTGATGGTACCTCTATTAAGGATAAAGATGGTAATTCCAAGGCTATTGCTGATTTAGGTGATATTCGAATTAATGTTCGAGGTGGCCAGGCAGCCCCATCTGTTGATTCAAACCGAGGTGATACCGTTATTACCGTTTCCACCCTAGCATCCAGTTTCTTCAATAGTGGCAATACCTCAGCTGGAAGTAATAGACCCGGCATCACAATTAGTGACTCTGCTATTTTTGAAGGATTACCAGGAGCAACCATAGGAACTCTTTCGGCAGGGGATAAAGAAGGAACATTTTCACTTACCAATTCAGAGAATTATCTAATCATAAGCGGTAATGACTTAAAATTAGCCGATGGGGTGGCTCTTGATTACGAAAGTAGTAAGCTTTTCGATAGTCGGTCTGGTTCTTGGCAGTCATCTACCTGGAGTCCCAGCATAAGTATAACTTTAACGGAAAGTAATGGGGCAAAAACAACCTCTGTAATCAAGACGACAATTGTTGATCTAAATGAAAAAATCAATGTCACCCCTGTTAACCTAACCCTCAATAAATTTGGAGCTATTGTTGCTCAATTGTCCACAAACTCTGTTCAACTTAAAGACATAGTATTGGGATACACAAACAGTAATGACTATTTTGAAATTGCTAACAATCAACTGAAATTAAAAAATGCCTACAGTTATGATGGATCAGTGATTAAAGATAGTTCAGGGAATTCTTTTGATATCAAGCAAATTCCTCATGTTAAGTTGGCAGTAAGCGGGGGAGCTACCACCCTGGAGAGCACGCCCTCTACATCTCAACAGACTTTCACGACCAGCATTTTTGATTTGAATGAGAGCTTGACCATTAATCCCAAAGCATTCTTCAGCAATGACTACGGAGAGGCTATTGCTTCGGTTACGAGCAATTCACTTAATTACTTTAGCGATGTAAATCTTTCCACTGACACCATTTTTGAGTATACGAATGGAGAGCTAAAACTCAAAAGTAATTATGCGTTTGATGGAAAAAGACTAATAGGACCAAATAATAAGGAATACAGTCTTAATCACTTAGAAACTTTGGTTCTAGTCCCAGTAGGAACCCAGGTCACATCTAACGCAAGTAACAGCAATATTCCTTCAATCAGTAAACAAATAACCGCCTCAGACCTTAAAACCTATTATTTTACTGATCATAATAGCTTAGAAGCTATCACTAATAACTTCACCACCATACTTGGAGACGGGCACAAAGATAACCGGATTGATGTTGTGGTACTTGGCGACGGATATACCGCTAATGAGTTAAAATATACTCAACCTCAGCACCTCTATAACCTAACATCGGAATTATTTTTTTCTAATGAACTTCAACCTTTTAAAGCCTATAAAAACTATTTTAACTTTCACTTGATCAAGGTCGTTTCCAATCAAAGTGGTGTCGATGTTCAAAAAGATAATCTTTATGTAGATACTGCCTTAAATATGTCTCGTCACGCAGTGGGGATATGGGATACACCGACAGATGGAGGGACAGCGGCTGTAAAAGCTTTTAACGAAGGGTTAGTTGGTTCTGGATATACTAATGACCAAGTTGACCAAGTTTTGTTCTTACTAAATACCCCAATCACTGGAGGCATAGCAGGATTACTTGGCGGTTCTATTGGAAAGGGTACCGTTACACAAAGTGGTTACCCAGGAATGGGGGGTACACTGGCTCATGAATTTGGACATTCAATTGGCGGTTTGGGTGATGAATATATCTGGAAAGAGTATGCCATTCACGGTGGGCATGGAGATGGAATAACCTATGTTGGAAGCGAACCGTATGGTCCGAATGTCACAAAAGATTCCTCAGGTCAAAAATGGTCTCATTGGAAAGGCTATGATGATGGAATACTAGGATCAATTGGTGCGTTTGAGGGTGGGTATTATCATGAAAAAGGTGTGTATACACCAACGCCTGGTTCAATAATGGGATCGGCAAACGATGCTCAAAACATAGCTCAATTTGATGCCATTGGCAAAGAAGCGATGATTTTGGGATTTTATAAATCTGTCACTCCCCTAGATGATTACAGTGGCAAAGATTATTTCACTAAAATAGCGTTGAGCGACACTACTATCTTAGAGGCAGTTTCTGGAGCTTTGCTGGGAGATCTTTCAGTTGGAAACATCCAGGGAACCTTTTCCTTAGCAACTCCTGTTGATTATCTGACCATCTCTAATAATCAGCTGCGACTGGCTGATGGCTACTTCATCGATAAGGAATCAAGTAAGGTCTTCACCTATAAAAATAATGCCTGGGTCTCTGCTGACTGGAATAATAACATTACAGTAAATTTTAATCCAACCTGGAAAGAGTATCAATTAAGTGCAACCTTTACTTTTTCTGTTAAGGATTTAAACGAAACAATTACACTTGGTTATACCCCCTCATCCAATAGTGCTGGAGCAAATATAGCCACGCTCTCTACGAACTCAGTTCATCTTACTGAAACCAACCTCGGCTATGCTAAGACCCACGATTATTTTGAAGTGGTTAATAATACTCTCAAGCTGAAAGCTGGGTATTCTTTTGATGGGAGTGTGATCAAAGATTCAAATAATCAATCGATTCAACTAAGTAGCATTGATGCTATTACTCTAGGAACCCCTACGAGCGCTTCCACTGCCAGTGGTAATGGAAACACCTCCATCACTGCTACAGACTTAATGACAAACTTTGCCAATAGTTCAAACGCCAACACGATTAAGCTGAGTACTTCTTCAGTGAAGGAGGGTCAGTCTGGGATTAACATTGGCACCCTATCCTGTGGGAACCTTAGTGGCACCTACTCTTTAGATGCCACTACTTCTAATTGGAAAAACTATTTTGAAATCAAGGGGAATAATCTTTACATCAAAGAAGGCTATATGTTTGATCATGAGCTTTATGGTATGGTTGCAGATACCTATAGTGGTTCGTGGTACTGGACTTGGGGAAATAGTAATCTTTCCATTAGGTTTACTCCTAGTGACGGCTCAGCTGCGATTGAAAATTCTATTAGCCTTGCTATAACAAATGTTGATGAATCAATCACTGTTACCGCTGAGAAAGTTTATAAAAATGTCTTTGGTGCTACCATCGGTACGATTAATTCTAATTGGAACGATTTTTCCCGCATCATTGTAAAGCAACATACATTCTTTGAACAATCTGAAGAGTATGAACAAACTTTTCAAATTGGGAATGATATTTCCCTAACAAAAGGCCCTCCTTGGGGATCTTGGTGGAAGGCCGAGATCGTAAGTAACTATGGGTCTAATGGTGATCTACAATATAGGTTACTTGGCGAGGATGGCAATTGGGGAAATCCAACCAACCTATGGAACGGTTGGAATTGGTATTTACTTGATAACGGCATTTATCGCATGGAGGATAGGGATGGGAATTTTATCAGCGAAATAACTGGTGGGGGCAATCGTTACGTTATTGATGCCGATGGCACTATTCACAAATATGTTAATAAGGGCAATCAACTCAAACTTAAAGATAATTACAAATTTGATGGGACATCCTTTATTGATACTGATGGGAATACGGTTGCCTTAGCTGACTTAGCTGGTGGTAAAACTTTTGCCGTGAATAAGAGTGCTTCCTCAACTTCAGATTATAAAATAGACAGTGCAGATGACCCAACCTTAACGCTCTTTCGGGGCAAAACCTACACATTTGATATGTCGGGGAGCGGTCATCCTTTTTATTTAAAATCTACTTCTTCAACAAGCGGAACTAATGATGAATATAAAACAGGCGTTGTTCGAAATGGGAGCAGCGGGAGTTCCAATGATGGAGACAGTTTGGTATTCACAGTTCCACTCGATGCTCCAGACACCCTATGGTATCAATGTTCTTCCCATGCTGGTATGCTTGGAAAACTCACTATTCTGGATGCAGATATTCGTGTCGGTGTCAGAGGAGGGTTAACTACGGAAAGTGTTTCAGCAACAAAGGGCGATACCCTTATCACCGTTACTAATCTCACCAACAACTTCTTTAAAGCGGGGAATACCACGGATGGAGATCCAATTGTAAATCCTACAACATTAATATTAGATGCCGTTGATGAAAGCTTATTAACTTTTGAGTGGAAAATAGATGGCTCAACGCAAAGTGGAAAGACGACTTCAAAATTTGATGTGGCTGGTGCAGGTCTATCTGACGGAACATATAAAATTACGGCTATTGCCAAGGACGATAGTGCGTTGGTAAAACTAGACAAATCGTCCATGACCCAAACCGTTGATTGGGTGGTCAAGATCGATAGCTCAGACGCTACTGGGCAGACCTATGGCACCGAAGGCCATGATGTTATTACGACAGGCAGTAAGAATGACACCCTTATAGTAGGCGCTGGGGATGATCAGGTAACAACTGGCAGCGGGAATGATGTCATTAACATTGGATCAGGCGCTGATGTTACAGATGCTGGTGGGAATGATGATACCATCTATCTTTATGCTGATAGTACATGGACATCCAAAAATGAAGCCTGGAATATAAACGCCTCCAAAGTCATTTTTAATAAAATTCCTCTTGAAGGGAAAAACAAATTCCATGATGTCATTAATGGAAACACAGGGTCAGATACCTTAACCCTAACTAAAGGATCTGATGCCTTTTTTCTCCATGATGCCTTTGGAGATTTTAATAGCAGTCTTTCTGTTAGCGATGATGCTTATGGTAAGAAAAATACCGATCGATTAATATCCATTGAAACGATCAATGGAGGAGCAGGAGATGATATTATTGACCTTACTTCTCCAAATACGTCTATTTCAACAGCCATGGTGATTAATGGGGAGGCCGGTGCAGATGTCATCTGGGCCTCTGTTGGGGGTGATACCTTAAACGGAGGGGAGGGTAATGACATTTTATTCGGGGGTGCAGGAATTGATACCCTCACAGGGGGGGCTGGAGCAGACACTTTTGAATTTGAAAAATCCTCAGGTAATGATGTGATTAAAGATTATAATCTATCTCAAGGAGACAAGCTCAAATTCTACCTACAAGCAGGGGATCCTAATTCTATTAGTCTTGCGTCAGGTAATACGGTGAACTGGGGATCCTTATCGCTTACTTTTGAGGGGGCGTCCTTTTCAAGCCTAAGCGATATTTCTGTTGAATACAGTACTGTTGAGGCTTAAGTATTCCCACCTTGGAATTCATTTGGTCGCAGGCATTTGGCTTCCATCCTGAGTCAACTAACAATGTTCTTATTGTCCTAGCATAACTCCATACAGCTTGTTTTGTTGAGCAATGTGGCATACTATAGCTTTACATAGCTATAGTCGTAGTTTCGAGTCCTGCCTCGCCTACCATAAAATCAATGACTTACGCGAAAAAAGCGTAAAATCATATCCACTTTGGTGGATGGTCGCAGGCAATTAAACTTTGAATTGCTGATCTTGCTCAAAAATATCTAACTTCTTTTTATTGATCTAGGTAATGAAAGTGTCAAAAACGCTGTTGAAATTAAGACATGTTAATTCTAGGATTTAAATTTTGGTTTTCTTAAATAAGTAAGGCTAGTTAAAATTAGTAAGATCATTACCCTAAGTACGCCAATTGTTTATGAGAGACAATTTGGGAGTAAAATAGGAACCCTTTCCTGCGGTGGGTTAAGTGGTACCTATGAAATCATTGAAGAACAATTTTTTGGCGATGGGCTTATCATTAAAGAAAATGAGCTATATTTTGCTGATAGTAGTGCTTATGATTTTGGAAAGCTTACTACTGTTGAAGGTAATAGCGTTTATTGGCGGAATAATGAAAATGAGGCACGTTTTCAAGATCTAATGGTTAAATTTACTTCTGCCGATGGGATTGTTTTTCAAAATACTATTGATTTAACTTTGAAGGATATTACTAACGACAAGGTCACAGTTACACCTACTAAAGTTTATAAAGATGTCTATGGGGCTAAGATTGCAAACCTATCCGCAGACTGGAATTTTTTTAGTCAGATAGTAATGGGGAGCTCTGGTAACAAAGATTCTTTTTTCGAAATCGATAAGTCTGGTAAGGCGCTTAAGTTAAAAGACACCTATTATTTCGATGGGAGTACAGTAAAAGATGGTAGAGGCAATTCTACTCCCATCGCTAATCTAGTTTCAATTAAGTTGGATATCCTTGACGGTCAAACATCGCTAACCACACTAGCAAATGTTGAGTACACCGAAATAAGTGTAAATGACTTGGCAACTAAATTTTTTAATAATGACAATGTTGAGGAAAAAGAAAAAAAACCAGTTATTTCCTTAAGTAATACTGAAATTTTGGAATCCATTTCTGGTGTTAGAATTGGAACTTTATCTTCTGGCAATAAAATTGGTACCTATTCCCTACAAAACTCTAATAGTGCTCTTAAAATTATTAACGAAGAACTTTATTTGGCTGATGGCTATCTCCTTGATCATGAGTCCGGCAAGGTTTTTAACAATAATTCGGGATCATGGGTTGATGCTAGTTGGAACAAAAATATTACCATTAATTTCACATCGAATAATTTTCATGGTGATACCGTAAAAAGTGTCAATAATATTATAAACAATTCGTTCAACTCTTTTGTCAAAGATACCATTAACCTAAGTGCTTCATCAATGAAAGAAGGCCAGTTTGGGGTTAAGATTGGGACATTATCCTTTGGAAATCTTAATGGTACTTTCTCTTTGGATAATGCTAATTCTTACTCTAATAATTATCATGATTATTTTGAAATCAAGGGGAATGATCTTTATATCAAAGAGGGTTATTTTTTTGATTATGAAGGTCACGCTCCTAGTTTTAGTGGATCACTTTCTCATTCAAGTTTAGGTGTTCAATGGAATAACACTATTCTTGCACGATTTACCCCAGATGATGGTTCAGCTGTTATAGATCAAGCCTTAAGCATTAGTATTACTGATGTGGATGAAACCATAACGGTTAGCCCCCAAACAGTTTATAAAAATGTGTTTGGGGCTACAATTGGTACCATTGAGTTTAATCAAAATGATTTTTCCCGCACTATTGTTTTCCCTAATGCCTTCTTCGAACAAAGTGAAGTTTTTGAGCAAACGTTTAAAGCAGGCAATGAGTTTGCTGTAATGAAGGCTCCACAGATTGTTGGATCACTTTTGGAAGCAGATTTTACCAATAAAGATGGCTCAAAAATTAATGGTAGTATTCAAATAAGACAACTTGATAATCTTGGTAACTGGGGTACTGCATCAAAAATTGTGGACAAAACTAAGTTAAACGAGGACGAAATTTACCGTATAGAAGATGCTGACGGGAAGTTCATTAGTGAAATAACTGGTGGTGGGCATCGTTATGTTGTTGACCCTGATGGCACTATTTACAAGTATGTTAATAAGGGTAATCAGCTCAAACTGAAAGATAACTACAAATTTGATGGGACATCTTTTATTGATACGGATGGGAATACGACTGCCTTAGCTGATTTAGTTAATGGCAAAAGTTTTACGGTTGATAAAAGCGCTTCCTCTAGTATAGACCCAAATTATTCAAGCGACTCTTTTTGGTACTCCGACGGATATTATAAAATAGATGGCTCAAATGACCCAACCTTAACGCTCTTACGGGGTAAAACCTACACCTTTGATATGTCAGGAAGCGGTCATCCTTTTTATTTGAAAACTTATCCTACAACTGGAACGAGTGGCGAATATACGAAAGGCGTAGTTCGAAAGGGAAGTAGCGATAGTTCTAAGGATGGGGATAGCCTTGTCTTTACCGTTCCCTACGACGCTCCAGATAGGTTATTCTATCAATGTTCTGAACATTTTTTTATGATTGGCAGTATCGATATTTATGATCCAGATATTCGTATCGGTGTCCATGGAGGTAAAACAGGCTGGGTGTCAGGTCAATATAATCCGAGCCTAGCATATGGTGATACCCTCATCACTTTTTCTAATCTCTCTAATAATTTCTTTAAAGCTGGGAATACTGATGTAGCGAGTAATGAACCTGTAATCAAAATTAACAACACAACGATACTTGAGGCTATTTCAGGAGTAAGCATAGGAACCCTGTCTGCAGGAGATAAAACGGGAACCTTTTCATTAACTAATTCAGAAAATTACCTCACTATCATTGGTGATGAATTAAAACTCAAAGATGGCTTTATTTTGGATTATGAAAGTGGAAAAATCTTTGATGGTCGTTCTGGTTCCTGGGACCCATCCAGCCCTATTTCTTGGAACAATGATATTAGTATCACTTTTACTGAAGCTGATGGGACGGTTACAACAGAAATTATCAAAACTATTTCTGTTAATCTCGATGAGTCCGTCAATGTATCCCCAGTTCCATTAATACTCAATAAGTATGGAGCAACTTTTGCTTTATTATCGACGAACTCTATTCACCTTAATGATATCATTTTAGGCTATCAAAATAAGAACGATTATTTTGAGATAGTTGGTAATAAGCTCAAACTGAAAGATGCCTATAGCTATGACGGATCTGTGATTAAGGATAGTTCTGGAAAGTCTTATAGTACAAAGGAGTTACCATCTGTTAAAGTTTCTATAAATGGAGGTATTACCCTACAAGAGGATAACTCTACCACTGTTCAGGAAACTTTTGTAACAAGTATTTTTGACCTCAATGAGGCCCTAAGTATTTATCCTAAGTTTTTTTTTACTAATCACTATGGTGAAGCTATTGCTGATGTTATCCCTAATGCAACTAATTATTTTAATGGGGCCACACTGGGTTCAAATACTTTTTTTGAATACGTTAATGGTCAAATAAAATTTAAGGCTGATTATAAATTTAATGGTAAAAAAATCGAAGATAAGAAGGGTGTTGAGTACGAAATTAATCATATTAATGCACTAACTCTTACTCCCAGTGGTGCCGTTGTGACTTCTGATTCAATTACCAATAATGTTACGTCAATCAATAAAGTCATTACACCTTCTGATCTTAAAAATAAGTACTTAAATGATCACAATAGTTTGGAAGCCATAACTAGTCCATTCTCTACAGTTTTGGGCGATGGAAAAACTGATAACAGGATTGATGTGGTATTTCTAGGAGATGGCTATTTGGCTAGTGATTTAGATTATATACAACCATATGATATTTACGATTTGATAAATTATCTATTAACAGAACAGGTCGACACTTTTAAGGCTTATAAAAACTATTTTAATTTTCATGTCATCAAATTAATTTCTAATGAAAGTGGAATTACTAATCCTTCTGAGGATAAGTACGTCGATACTGCTTTAAATTTAACTACCGATGATTTTACAGCCAATGGAAATCCTGATCGCCAACTAATACAGGAAGTTTTGAATAATGGATTAAGTGGCACCTCCTATGAGGTTGATCAGCCTGTTGCTATTTCAAATAATGGATATTATCTGGGTGGTGTTGCCTATGCGGCTATACTATTAAGCAACGATAAGGTGGTCCCTTTAGTCATTAATAGTTTATCCGGAGAAACACTAGCCCATGAGTTTGGACATTCAATTGGAAACAATGCGGATACATATATTAATTCGTATCTCGGCAAAAGTTTCAGTAGTGATGGAATTAACTACACAGCATCTGAGCCAGACCAGCCTAACGTCACAAAAGACCCATCAGGACAAAAATGGGCGCATTGGTTGGGTTATGATGATGGGGTTTTAGGACCTGTCAGTGCCTATGAAGGAGGACATTACATTTCAAAAGGTATCTATAGGCCAACGTATGATTC
>JAQWSE010000001.1 GCA_029243395.1 Paracoccaceae bacterium
CACAGCAACTTGGGTAACACGCTCAAAGAACTAGGACGATTAGACGAAGCTCTAGCAAGCTGTAGGCAAGCGATAGCGTTGAAACCTGACTTTGCTGAAGCCCACAATAACATGGGTAACACGCTCAAAGAACTAGGAAGATTAGACGAAGCTGTAGCTGGCTATAGCCAAGCTATAGCCTTGAAGCCTGGCTTTGCCGAAGCCTATTTAAATCTCGGTATCGCTATCAAAAACGTAAGCTTCAATTCATCCAATCGTCAGCTCTATCCATTATTAATACATCTGTTAACTACCGGAAATTTTAGGCGCCCCACGGCTATGGCCGTCAGTATTTTAAGTCTCTTAAAGCATGACCCTCTAATTAAGGATTATCTGCTCGAGAAAAATTTTGCTACGAGCCTCGAAGAGGCAAATTTCATAATTGGAATTCTAGATAAATTTCCGCTTCTTCATCACCTGATGCGCCTATGCCCCCTTCCTGATCTTCAGTTTGAAAAACTCTTTGTGACGTTACGAAGTTTGCTTCTCAAAAATCTGGATAATATAGAGGTATCTCCTAAACTCATCTATTTTTTATCGACGCTTTCTCTTCACTGTTTTACCAACGAATATGTTTACATTGAGAGTGACGAAGAGACTCATTTGATTGGAGAATTACAAGCTAAGATTTCGCAAACCGTGGCGCAAGCAGAGCAGCCCGATGCCATAAAGATTTTGTGTTTCGCGTCTTATCGTCCGTTACATCAATATGATTGGTGTCAAAAGCTAGAATCTCTTGATAATTTAGAAGAGGTGAAGAAGAGGCTAATAGAAGAACCTCTTCTCGAGAAAATGATAGCGAAAGACATTCCTGTGTTGGAAGAAATATCCGACGATGTGTCGCTTAAAGTTAGGGAGCAGTATGAAGAGAATCCTTATCCACGATGGGTGAAACTAGGAGTTTCCATAAAGGCAAAACCAATCGCTGCAGTTTGTGATGAGTTAAAGCTTCATCTCCATTTCGAAAATATTAAAAACGTGACTGCTCCGTTTATACTCATTGCTGGTTGTGGTACGGGGGAGCATTCGATAGGAACTGCTTCTCGCTTTTCAAATTGTCATGTCACTGCTGTGGATTTAAGCCTTGCAAGCCTCGCTTATGCCCAGAGAAAAACTAATGAATTGGGTTTGGGCAATCTGGAGTATTTGCAAGCGGATATTTTGCATCTACATCAAATGGGCAGAGAATTTGACATCATTGAAAGTGTGGGTGTTCTTCATCATATGGAAGAGCCGATGGTTGGATGGAGAGTTCTCGTGGATTTATTAAAGCCAGGTGGTTTGATGAGGATAGGTTTGTATAGTGAGTTGGCTCGACACGATATTGTAGAGGTTCGAAAGGAAATCACAGCACTGAGAGTAGGGACATCTGAAGCTGACATTAGAAAATTCAGGCAATCACTAGCAGAATCGCATGACGAGAATCATCAGCAATTAACTACGCCGAGTGATTTTTTTAGTCTCAGTACGATGAGAGACTTAATATTTCATGTGCAAGAGCATCGTTTTACCCTCCAGCAGATTAAAAACTGTCTCGACGAGCTGGGGTTAAAGTTCTGCGGATTTGAAAATAAAGTCGCTATATCAAATTTTAGAGAGTTTCATGGGGAAGAAGTGGATATTTGTGACTTAGTGTTGTGGCATGAGTTCGAGGAAAGTCATCCCGATACCTTTGTAGCGATGTATCAATTTTGGTGTCAGAAGTTATAAGAAGAAAGATTATCCATTGCAAATCGAAATAAAAAATGAAAGTAATGCTTTGGATGTACGAAGTAAGGTTCGCATCATCATGGAAATGATTACTGAAATCTATCCAGGTGAAGCTGAAATTATCGTCATCTTCGATAAAACTCTTTAAGAGATTCCTTTTAACACAAGTGCAAAACTATATTCAAAAAAACATGAGTTAGAGTTTCTTTGTAAGGAGGCAAGTCACTTCGTATTTTGTATTGGTGGTGAGAATGGATGAAGGTATATTTCGGTTCTTCTACGTCATCATTGAAGCAATACGAAACTTCCTCGTTTACACACCGTTTAAATTTATGCTGTTCGCATTGCTAGTTATTGCAGGGGTGCTGTATTTTTTTGTATTTTGAGCTAAGGATTAGTCTCAATGAAATCTGAGGATATCATTTTTTTTTAATAAAATACGGAGATTTACTTTTCAGAAAGTACTGGGTCTACACATTCATTTTTGGAGGTATAATATTATTGAGCGGAGTTTTGATGCACTTATTAGACGCCATGTGAATTTAATAAACAATTAGCTTCATTAAGTCTGAACGTGTAAGCTATGACAAAGTTACAAAGTAGTTACAAACTTTTATCTTTATTGTTACAATCAATGCCTTATAGTAAATTTATTATTGAGTGGAAATGAATATTTGAATATAAATTATTGTTTTTAATAGTTTATTTTTATTTTAATCATCTATCTTCAAAAGTTAAAACTTTGATGTAATTATAAAATTTTGTCGCTAGAAAAGCATATATTCAACGGATTAATTCTAATATAGACCTTACTTTTATACTTAAGATTTAGTGTTGTTAATTGTGTCAAACTTTTTTATTTTATGTTTATACTATTGACTAAATAAACCACTATTGACTAAATAAACCACGCATTATTTTTTTTAATATAAAAGATTATAGGCAATAAGATTGAATCGTCGGAAATTTGTAGTTGGAGCAGCTACTGCAAGCGCTGCCTTGGCAGGGTTAACGCCATTCGGTATGGCACAGACAGTCTTGCGGCCTCTTCCCATTTTGCCAATGACCGATTTAATTAAAGGCTTTGAGAGTAGAATTAGCTTGAACTTGTCAGCATCAACTCATGACTTTGGCAACGGAGTAAATAGTAATACTTTTGGGATCAACAATTCATACCTTGGTCCAGTGCTAAAAGTTAGGCAGGGGCAAACGCTTCCATTCGAAGTTCTTAATGAAATTGGAGAGGTCAGCACTCTACATTGGCATGGACTTCATGTTCCAGGTGATGTTGATGGTGGCCCTCATCAACAAATCGAACCTGGTGCGATATGGTCTCCAGATGTCCCAATTTCACAAAAAGCTTCCATGAACTGGTTTCATTCTCATGCCCACGGCAAGACTGCGCAGCAAGTATATAAAGGTTTAGCAGGGGTATTGCTAATTGAAGACGATGAAAGTCTTTCCGCAGATCTACCCAAGACATATGGTGTAGATGATTTTACCTTAGTGTTGCAGGATAAGACATTCGATAAATCTGGGTCTTTAAACTATACATTGACCGAGACAGTACTTGATGATGGGTTTTTAGGTGAAACTTTGGTAGTAAATGGAGCCATTGCACCTACCTTGCAAGTAGTCCAAACAGGATTAGTGCGATTACGTATATTGAACGCCTGTAATGCCAATTTTTTAAACCTTTCCATGGCTACAGGTCCACTTAATATTATCGCGTCTGATGGCGGCTTTCTCGCCTCAACCGTACAAACGGACATATTAACTATGGCTCCTGGAGAGCGTTACGAAATTTTGGTTGATATGAGAAGAGTTGATATAAATCAGTTACTGGTTTCTTATGAATTACCAGAAATTGACGGCATTGGAGGTTATCTTCGTGAATTCAATACGCGGGGATTCAGCAGCTTGATTGCTAAACTCTGGAATGAAGGTGACTTAGAGATTGCCGCACTCACATTAAAGCGGCAAGATGAGCCCGGATTTAATGCATCAATGCCGGAAAATTTGGCAAATCTATCTGCTCCAGATAAGACTGAGGCGTCTGTTACTAGGTCATTTGAGCTAAACCAATACACTGGTGCCGACTTAGAGGCTTTGGCTGCAGCTGGAGATAATTATTGCGGCAATGGAAGCGCTATGGCAATTAATGGAAAATCTATGGATATGGATCGCATTGATGAAAATGTACGCAAAGGCGATACAGAAATCTGGAGGATTTCGGTAGATGACTGGAGACACCCTTTCCATATTCACGGTTGCTCATTTCGGATATTGACTCAGGAAGGCAAACAACCTCCAGCTTATGCGCAAGGTTGGAAGGACATGGTTCATGTTGATGGTGAAGTATGGTCAGAAGTGCTGGTACGTTTTGATTGCGAAGCTCTAAAAGATGCACCATACATGTATCATTGTCATATTCTTGAACACGAAGATTGTGGCATGATGGGACAATTTACCGTAGCATGATCCTTTAGATAGTTATACCAAAACTAATTGATTTGATTGCTGTAATCTTAGTATATGGCTCAGGCACAGGAATGCTATTACATGGATCACCAATCCCATTAACATTGCAAAATATAAATAATAAGATCTTTCATCCATGTCAAAACAACAATGGTACAAAATTTGCTTTTTTAATGTAATTTTGTTGGATAAGGTCACATGAAAAAACTTTCAACTAATAGTACTTTGTTAAAAGCGAAATCATATGTTTCTAAAGGAGAGTTATATCAGGCAAGGAGCTTATATCAATCAGTTTTAGAATCTTTTCCTAAAAACCTTAGAGCCAAACAAGGCTTGCTGGCATTGAAACATATAAAAGAAGAAGATTCCAATTCAATAGAAAAAGAAATTAGCGAGCTATTAACCCTCTATAAAAAAGGCCAATTGATGTCAGTGGTTAAGCAAGCTGAAAAACTATCAAGTAAATCCCCAAACTCTATTATGTTATTAAGAATCCTTGGGGTAACATTCAGAGACCTAGGGAGATTGCAAGAATCTGAAATAAGTTTTAAGAAACTTATTGATCTAAACCCTTCAGATCCAAATAGCCATAATAACTTAGGGATAGTTCTGAAAGCCCGAGGCAACTTATCAGAGGCAATTGAGTCTTTCAAAAACGCCATCCAATTAAATAGCACCTGCACTGGGGCGTTCAATAATCTAGGCTGCACATACCAAGATCAAGGCAAGCCACATGAAGCGATCAAATTTTTCAACAAAGCTATAAGCTTAAGCCCAAATTATGCTGAAGGATATTACAACATGGGAAACGCCCTTCAAGATTTGGGTAAATCAAGTGAAGCCATAAATGCGTATAATAAAGCCACTGAATTGAAACCTAATTATATCGGAGCTTATTACAATATAGGAGTCGCTCTGCAAGCTGAAAGGAAACTGAGAGACTCTCTCAAGGCTTATGAAAAAGTAATTGACCTGCAACCTAATAACATTTCAGCGTACATCAACTCAGGGGTCATACTCTACGACCAAGGCAAAATTGAGCAATCTATAATATGTTTTAAGAGAGTATTAGAACTTGACCCTGGTTCCATGAAATCATTTTCCAGCATCTTTTTTCCTTTACGATGTATTAAAGGGAGTGATCTTAGATCCTATCACCGCTGGGTAAGAGACCTAGGCAAGTTATCTACCCGGGAAGTTCAAAATAACTTGTCTCTTCTAACATACAAATTAGATCGTGGATCACATCATATAGAAGAAAGTTTTAACAGAACCCTTGATCAAATTAGCAAAGATAAAAATCTGGTCATTTATAACCCTAACACTTTTCAGAAACGGACCACCAAAAGAAAAATTCCAACAAAAAAGATAATTGCTCTTATGCAAACTGGAAGAGCTGGAACAGGCCTCTTGCATAGCCTTATTGACGGTCACTCTGAAGTCTCTGTGTTACCTAGCGTTTACTTCAGTGAATACTTCGATTCTTCAACCTGGGCTAAAATTTCTGCAGGTGGTTGGAATGAAATGATAGATAGGTTTATTGATACTTATCCCATATTATTTGATGCCAGTAATCCCGAACCTGTTTTATCGATAGGTGGAACCTTATTAAAGGACCTAGGTAAAGAAGAGGGCCTTTGTAATGTTGGAGATGACAAAAATGAGATCCTAAGAGTAGATAAAAAAAATTTTTGCACCGAACTCAATCGATTAATAGCCTGTCATGAAAGCCTAGATGCACTCTCTTTTTTCAAGTTAATACATATTGCTTATGAAAAGGCAGTTTATGATTGTTCCGACAAAAGTATACTATTCTATCATATTCATAATCCTGACATATATTCTCAGCTCAATTTTATTAGGTTAGCCCCGAATGCTAACTGGATCATGATGGTCAGAGAACCCATACAAAGTTGTGAGTCCTGGATAAAAAAAGAATATCAAAAAGGAGATTACAATAGAGTAACTCAAAAAATTATAACGCTACTTCATGAGATTGATAATATAATATTTCGCAAGCATACATCCATTGGATTACGTCTTGAGGACTTGAAGCTCTATCCGAAGGAAACATTAGCTACTCTTTGCGAATGGATGGAAATCAAAGAAGAGTCTTCCTTATATGAAATGACAGCTCAGGGTAAAAAGTGGTGGGGAGACCCCTCCAGCCCAGACTTTGGAAAAGAAGGAATGGATCCTTTTGGGCTATCTTCGATCAACCGTCAAGTCGGTACAATTTTCACTGAGTGCGATCAGCACGTTCTCAAGACATTATTTTATCCTTTCAGAGTTGCATTTGCTTATACCAAAAGGAATGAAGCTAAATTCTTGGCGGACCTAGCAAAGGTTAGGCCCCTGTTAGATCAAATGTTTGACTTTGAAAAAAAAATTATGAAAGTCAAAGGCATGACTCCACGTGAATTTATGCAGTCAGGTCCTTTTAAATTCTTGCGCTCAGGATTGATTGATAGGTGGAACACTTTAAATAAACTAGGCACATATCCACACATGATTAAACCTTTAATAATCAAGAAATCATAATTAAAATAGATTTTTATAATAAAATTAAGGACAACTATCTAACGCTTAAAAAGAATCAAAGTCACTTGAATCAAAGCTCACACATCCTCCTTGCTCCAGCTAAGCCTTTGCACAAAATATATGGCTAAGTATTTAATTCTGATTCGGCTGATTCAGCAAAACCTTATGGCCGACTTCAAAATAATTTTGGGCATAATTAGATAAAAAACAACAAACTTGCCTAGGAAGCTAATCGCTGAATTAAAAAGCATGCTGATTATAGTATTCTGTATCCTTATTCATGAATGCGCGATTAGAAGTAACCAGATTATAAGTCAAACTTATTCCCTCAAACATAATATTGATTTATTATGCAGCGTACATTCTGATAATAGATTTTTATTGGCTAATTGAACTATTTCAATGCTATGATTAAATCAATTAAAGAGATCACCGACTATGACAAAAATCCGATTTGAAAAATCCTTTACGCAACAGGAAGGCATACCAGAAGAAGGTATCCAATTGGCCATCAAACTAATGAGATCAGGGCGCCTACATCGTTACAATTTAGAAGCGAATGAGCAAAGCCAGGCTAGTCTCCTTGAAAAAGAATTCTCACTTTGGCAAGGGGTTAAGTACTGTGTAGCGTGTGCATCAGGGGGTTATGCGATTCAATTGGCTCTAAGAACTTGTGACGTCAAATTGGGCGATAAGGTTTTAGCTAATGCCTACACTCTTGCACCAGTTCCAGGAGCAATTCACAATGTAGGAGCGCACCCCATTTTTGTGGAAATAGATGATAATTATCATATTGATTTATTTGATTTGGAGAAAAAAGCTGCCTCAAGCAAAGCAAAAGTTCTTCTTCTCTCACACATGCGTGGACATATAGCCAATATGGATAAGATAACTGAGATTTGTCAAAAAAATAAGCTGACTATGATCGAAGACTGCGCCCACACTATGGGATCTAAATGGAACGGTATTAGATCAGGAAATTTTGGTAAAGTTTCTGCATTTTCCACTCAAACTTATAAGCATATTAACTCTGGCGAAGGGGGTTTTTTGACCACAAATGATGCTGAATTAGCTGCAAAAGCCGTTGTATCATCAGGATCTTATATGCTCTATGAGAGGCATGGAGCTATACCCTCTGATAAAGTATTCAGAAATATTCGTCTTGAGGCACCCAATTATTCTGGCCGGATGGATCAGATGCGAGCAAGCATCCTCCGCTCACAGCTCCCTAAATTGGAAAAAAACATCAAAAGATGGAATATCTTGTATAACACGATTTTTGAAAAATTATGTGAAATTGATGGCATTACTATTCCCAATAGAAATGAAAAAGAATCATATGTTGGCTCCTCAATACAGTTTAAAGTCACTAATCTTGACAATGAATCAATTCCAAAATTTGTTAAATCATGTCTCAGCAGAGGTGTTGATTTAAAATGGTTTGGAGACAAAGAACCTAAAGCTTTTACTAGCAGATACGATAGTTGGACTTATATAAAAAATGTCCCCGTCTTAACTAGAACTTTATCAGTTCTAGAAAAAACTATTGATATGCGAATTCCTTTGACATTTTCAAAGGAGGACTGTGAAATAATTGTCAAGATTATCGGAAGTGAAATTAGTCAGTATAATTTAAATTCAAGCTTCCGATGAAATAGGAGAAAATTGACCGCTGAAAATGAATATTCTTTAATAAGCATTCATTTTGCACCTGTACCGTAAGGTATGTTCTTTCCACCATAGCGGCGTACTCTTAAGTTACACTGTTCTGCATGTCCAACAAAACCTTCCAAAATACTGAGGCGCGACCCATATTCGCCCATTAAGGTGGCTGCTTCATCGGTTTCAATTTTTTGGTAGCTGTGAGTTTTAAGAAATTTTCCAACCCAAAGCCCGCCAGTATATCGCCCTGCTTTTTTGGTCGGGAGTGTATGATTAGTCCCTATGACCTTGTCTCCATTTGCAACATTTGTCCTTGCCCCCAAAAATAGAGCACCATAGGACTTCATATTTTCTAAATACCAGTCATCTCTATCGGTCATAACCTGGACATGTTCATAGGCCATGCTATTCGCAACATTTAGCATTTCTTCATGGCTATCACATAAAATTACATCACCATAATCTCGCCAACTTGCACCAGCCGTTTCTGCTGTAGGTAGTATCTTTAAGATCCGTTCAACTTCAGCAAGTGTCTCAGTCGCCAATTTTCTGGAGTTAGTAATCATACAAGCGGGTGAATCATATCCATGCTCCGCTTGACCCAACAAATCCGTTGCACATAGTTCAGCATCTACAGTCTGATCGACAATTAGCATTGTTTCTGTGGGTCCAGCAAAAAGATCAATTCCCACGCGCCCAAAAAGTTGTCTCTTGGCCTCCGCTACAAAAGCATTTCCAGGACCAACCAACATGTCAACAGGTTTGATGGATTCGGTTCCTATAGCCATTGCCCCTACAGCTTGAATACCTCCAAGCATATAAATCTCATTAGCACCAGCAAGATGCATGGCCGCGATTATTGCTGGGTGAGGACCTTTTACAGAAGGAGGCGTACAAGCTATAATGCGAGGGACACCCGCCACCGCAGCGGTAAGAACTGACATGTTTGCAGCCGCTACCAACGGAAATTTCCCTGCCGGAACATAACAACCTACAGATTGAACAGGCAAATTTTTATGGCCAAGTATGATTCCTGGAAGAGTTTCAACCTCTATATTTTCCATGCTTTTATGTTGTAATTCAGCAAAATTTCGAATTTGTTCTTGCGCAAATTTGATATCCTTCATGTCTTGGTCAGAAACTTTTTGCACTGCCGCTTGTATCTCGCTAAGCGTAAGTTGAAAATTCTTAGGGCAGCAGCCATCAAATTTTTTCGTGAGAGAACGTACAGCCTGATCCCCCTTTTCCTCTATGAGAGAAAGAGATTCTTCTACAGCAGAACGCACTCTGGATTCCTCTTTCGCTTTTTCAATTTCAGTTTTGCTGCTCTTCAAGATCTCTATTGCCATTTAAATGTCCTTATTTTTGCTTGACCTTTTGGTCAGTATCAATGGTGTTAATTCTTAAACTCAAATTAAATAATGTTCCTAATCTATAAAGAAAGATTTTAATATGACTTTGAATCCTAGGCTAATTCCTATCCGTATTTGAGGAAAATTATGTGATTATGCAGAGCTAAAGCTTTTCCTCCTGGATTTTCCTCGTCAAGTCACTTCTGTGTCTTCAAGTATTAAATCTGAAGCTTTCTCTCCAATCATAATAGTCGGAGCATTTGTATTACCTGAAGTAATTCTAGGCATTATTGATGCATCAACAACCCTTAAAGCATCTACACCATGAACTTTTAGCCTATGGTTAACGACAGATAATTTATCAGAACCCATTTTACAGGTTCCTACTGGATGATAAATTGTTACTGCACTGCTTCTAATCCATTCCAAGATACTATTTCTCCCACTTTTCAGATGAGCCACTCCTGGAGAATACATATCCTCTATTGAACTTCGTAATGGCTCCGTCGAAGCTATCTTAATTGCTATCTCTACCCCTCTAATTATTGTTTCAATATCAACATTATCAGTGAGATAACGTGGGAAAATCTTAGGGTGGTCAAAAATACTTGCTGATTTCAACTTAATGAACCCAGTGCTTTGCGGACGTAATTGCGTTACTGACGTAGTAAAAGCAGAAAAACGGTGTGTTCCCTGGGTGGGGTCATCACTACTAAATGGCTGAATATGAAATTGAATATCTGGCCTACTTACACTTGGCAAAGTTTTCAAGAAACCCACTCCAAGGCTTGCGGCCATACTCATAGGTCCTGCTCGGTTAACAATATATTGAAATAACATCGTCATTCTTCTCAACATACTTTTGGATTCAGTATTGATTGTTGGCAAATTAGTCCTAAAGACTGGCCTAGCTTGAAGGTGATCTTGAAGATTCTTACCAACACCAGGTAAATTCTCAAAAATTTTTATGTTATTCCGTTTCAATTCTGAAGCATCACCTATTCCAGACAACATTAGAATTTGAGGTGATCCAATTGCCCCAGCAGAAATTATTACTTCACTATTGGCAAAGATCTTTGATAAATTCCCATTGCGAATTATCTCTACTCCTAAGGCCTTTTTCCCGGATATCAGTATCTTTGATGCCACAGTATTCTTCAGGACAGTCAAGTTTCGTCTATTCTTTACAGGTTTTAGATATGCGTCTGCTGAACTACACCTGAAGCCATCCCTAATAGTTAATTGAAAATGTCCAATACCTTCTTGTTTGTCATTATAGTCTGGGTTCCGAACATAACCAAGATTTTCAGATGATTCCAACCATTGATTAACCACTTCCCTCCTGAAATAAGTTTCTTCTATATTTAATGGTCCATTATGACCTCTGACATTTCCTGGATCATCCCCTTTCCATTTTTCAAGCTTTTTGAAATAGGGAAGAACATCTTTCCATGACCAGCCCCAATTGCCTTCCTTAAATGCCCAATAATCAAAGTCCTCCTGCTGGCCTCTCACATACAATAATCCATTTATTGAACTAGATCCTCCAATTACTTTCCCGCGAGGCCATGATAGAACTCTGTCATTAAGTTCCTTTTCTGGTTCAGTTTTGTAACACCAGTCTGTGCGTGGGTTATTCATCGTACGGAAATACCCGATAGGTATATGTATCCACGGGCTACTATTATTTCCACCAGCTTCTATCAAAGCTACAGTGTATCGATTATTTTCTGAAAGACGGTTAGCTAAAACACAACCAGCAGAGCCAGCCCCTACTATTATAAAGTCAAAACGCAACTTCTCTAACTCTGGCTAATCGAAGCCAGGGCAATTGAGGCCAGCCTAGCAGCAGGTGGATCAGCTCGGCTAGTTAAAATAAGAGGCACTTTTGCACCAGTAACAAGTCCAGCAGCACAGCCTGCCCCCAAATACACAAGTGATTTAAACAGCGTATTTCCAGACACTATATCCGGGACTATCACTCCATTTGCCTTACCACTCACTTTATCATTGGTTAATCCTTTTATCCTGGCTGCCTGATTTGAAAGGATTATATCCAACGCTAATGGGCCAGAAAAGTCTGCTTCACTGATATTTTCTTTGCTCCAATCGCAAAGAACTTTGGCTTCTACGGTAGAAGGCATGCTCTCCATTATGCTTTCACTTGCAGATAAAAAAGCAACTTTAGGTCTAGCAATTCCCAACTTCCTTAGCAAGTCAACAACAATGGTTGTAGCCTTTTTCTTTGATTTTTCACTCAACACTATATTTACAGCGGCATCAGATATCATTAGTCCGTCACCGCCATCGGGAGGGGTTATGTAAAAAATGTGAATAAGCCGATTTGGTGTTCTAATTTTGTTTTTAGAGGTTATTACTGCCTTAATAAATACGTCCGAATGAACATTACCTTTCATAAGAATTTCAGTTTCCCCAGCTCCACACAAAGTTGCTGCTATATTAGCACTCTCTTTCTCACTGTCTGAGTGCACTAAATTAAAGTCATTTATGTTCCAATCTAACCCTTTTGCATGATCAACAATTTCATTTTTTTGACCCACAAATACCGGTATCATGATTTTTTCTTCAAATGCTCTCTTTGCAGAAGCCATGACAATTTCACTTCCAGCGCCGGCAATAGCCACTCTAGGTAATTTCTTAACCTTTCTAGCCTCAATTATCAGGCTTGGAGGACATATGATTTTATCTAAGGGCTGAAGAAATGATTTTATTGCCATCTTTTGCCTTTCAGAATATTCTGTTTTAAGAGCTTAGACGTGCCGATGTTTTATCATGTCTGAATTTGTCACACCCAATACCTCAACAGGTTTTTTCCTTGCATCTCGGCGAAAAGGTTCTCCAAGTTCTTGATTTAGCAAAACTTCCAGGAAAGTCGTTTCTTTGCTTGTCATTTGATTTTCTATTGCTTCAGCAAGTTTATCTTTTAATTCATTCATGGAGCAAATCTGTACGCCATTTAAGCCACATGCCTGCGCTATTTTTGCATAGGAGACATTATCTGCCAACTCTGTACCAACAAAGTTATCATCAAACCACAAAGTGGTATTTCTTTTCTCAGCTCCCCACTGATAGTTTCTAAAAATGACCATAGTTATTGGAGGCCACCCCTCTCGACCTATGGCAGTCATTTCATTCATTGAAATACCAAAAGCTCCATCTCCAGCAAAACCTACTACTGGTGAATTTGGCTTACCTATTTTTGCTCCAATTATAGAAGGAAATCCATACCCACAAGGGCCAAAAAGACCAGGTGCCAAATATTTACGACCTTCCTCAAATGTCGGATAAGCATTTCCTATCGCACAGTTATTTCCAATATCTGAAGATATTATTGCTTCCTTTGGTAATGATGATTGTATAGCCCTCCAAGCCATTCTCGGTGACATCTTTTTTGGTTCGCGATTGCGAGCCCTTTCATTCCAATTTGTTCCAGGATCATCCTCTTCATGGTCAAGTGATGTGAGTTCTTGAAGCCATGAAGATTTAGTCGTTGAGATGAAAGCTTTTCTTTCAGCTCTACCCACATTTCCTGCATTACTTCCAAGTTTTTTTCCTAATGCCTTAGCTACTTTTCTTGCATCACCTATTATTCCAACGGTAACCTTTTTTGTTAAGCCTATCCTACTTCCATTGAGATCAACTTGGATGATTTTGGCGTCCTCAGGCCAGTAATCAATACCATACCCGGGTAAAGTCGAGAACGGATTTAACCTTGTACCTAAGGCAAGTACAACGTCAGCTTTCTTGATTAGTTTCATGGCCGCTTTTGAACCATTATATCCGAGCGGGCCACAGTGAAGGGGATGACTTCCAGGAAATGCATCATTATGCTGATAACCGCAACAAACTGGCGCATCCAATATTTCAGCTAATTCCCTAGTTTCCTCAATCGCATTGCTTAAAACGACACCACCCCCACTTAGAATTACTGGGAATTTAGCGTTACTTAATAATTCTGCGGCCTCTGCTACGGCTCTTTCTCCACCAGACGGCGGTTCAAAATTAATGATTTCAGGTACCGTTATGTCAACAACTTGAGTCCAATAATCACGCGGTATATTTATCTGAGCAGGCGCAGATGCTCTTTTTGCTTCAAGAATTACTCTATTAAGAGTTTCAGCTACTCTTGAAGGATCCTTAACTTCTTCCTGATAACAAACCATATCCTTAAATAAAGCCATTTGTTCTACTTCTTGAAAACCTCCCTGACCTATAGTCTTATTTGCGGCTTGCGGGGTAACCAAAAGTAGAGGGGTATGATTCCAATATGCTGTTTTAACGGGTGTCACAAAATTTGTAATTCCAGGGCCATTTTGCGCCACCATCATTGACATTTCACCCGTTGATCTGGTGTATCCATCAGCCATCATGCCAGCATTACATTCGTGTGCAGCATCCCAGAAGGTAATACCCGCCTTTGGAAACAGGTCGGAAATAGGCATCATTGCTGACCCAATTATCCCGAAAGCATGCTGTATTCCATGTTTCTGAAGTACTTTGATAAAGGCTTCCTCAGTGGTCATTTTTGTCATTCAATTTTCCTTATTACAATGCTATTACCGATGCAAAATAATTACATTAACTGCTATAAGTCCAGACTATTTATGGATTTGTTCAAGGTAAAGCTAATTTTTTTAAATAAAACCCTAGTTTACTTTGCAATGACGTGATAAATGTTAGGGCTTGGACAATACCAAAACTAGATTTTTTCAGAGGGAGTGTATTAATGAAAAAATATTTAAAAAATATGGTGGCAGCTTCTGTAAGTGCTTGCACCTTAGGAATTGGAACCATTGTGAGTGCGGCAGATTCTGTAAATGTTGCTTTTTTCCTGGAATGGGGAACTCCTAATCAAATATCAAAAGTCGACAAAGTTTACGACGACGCTATGGGCGTAGATGTTAATTGGACAGACTTCTCAACTGGAGTTCAAATGACAGAAGCTATGCTAGCAGGAGATATTGATATTGCATATTCGCAGGGACTGGCACCTTTTGTGACAGCCATTCAGCAAGGTCATCCTTTAAAAATGGTTGCCGTTGCTATGGTTTATGAAGCCAATGATTGTTTCATAAAAAACGGCCTAGGAATAGACTCATCAAATGCTTCAGAATTAGAAGGAAAAACAGTAGCCGTACCAATAAATACTATGGCTGACTTTGCATTTAAAAGCTATATGAATGCCCTGAATGTAGACATGTCAACTATGACTATTGTTGATCAAGCTCCGCCAGATGGAGCTAAATCTCTTGCTGATGGAGCAGTAGACATGGCTTGTATCTTTGGAGGTAATTCGTCAAAAGAAGCTGGTGAGGTAGGCACACCAATAATGACCTCCCAACAAAAAATCGACGCAGGAATAGGTTCCTTTGATGTGATTTCTGTTACTGAAAAGTTTGCAACTGAAAATCCTGACCTTCTCAAGACCTTTCTCGATATCACAGATGAAGCAAATGCAGCTTGGAAAGCAACCGATGCACAATTGAAAAAAGTTGCGGCTGATGCAGGCATGAGTGTTCCTGATGTTAAAAGTCAGATGGCTGGAATGATATTCATGTCAGAGCAGGAGCAATTGGATAAATACTTTGGAAAAAACGGTATTGCAGCAAGTGCAGCAGCCGCTCTGGGTACTTTGTTCTCTGACTCATCAGATGGAATCACGATTGCCAAAACAATAGATGGTTCGTTTTTAGACTAAAGTTCTGAAGACTTAATAATTTTAGGCAAGGCTATCTCATTAGCCTTGCCTAAATGAAGTTTATTAATACATTTAAATCAGATCCACTGGTAAAGCGATATGTCAGATCTTGTATGCGAAAATCTAAGCATGACATTTGCGAATCCGCAAACTGGTGTAAAGATTGAAGCACTAAAAGATATTAATTTCTCACTTAAAAGAGGAGAGCTACTTTCTGTCTTGGGACCTTCAGGTTGCGGGAAGACCACACTACTCAACATGATAGCTGGATTTCTTAACCCAACAGCTGGTAAAATGTCGCTGGGTGGGAATTTAATTGAAGGTCCTGGCGTAGAAAGAGGTATGGTATTTCAGCAAGGTGCCTTATTCGAATGGCTTACTGTATCAAAAAATGTAGATTTCGGATTAAGGATGAAAAAAACACCTGAATCTGAAAGCAGCAAACTTGTAGAAAAATGGTTAGATATTGTCGGCCTGCAAGGCTTTGGAGATACTCCA
Source organism: Paracoccaceae bacterium (assembly GCA_029243395.1). GTDB lineage: Bacteria > Pseudomonadota > Alphaproteobacteria > Rhodobacterales > Rhodobacteraceae > CACIIZ01. The sequence goes on from JAQWSE010000001.1 coordinate 16,003, forward strand.
ACCTACCAACTTTCGGGAGGAATGCAACAGCGTGTGGCCCTTGCTCGATGCCTTGTAAATGGTCCAGATGTTATTTTGATGGATGAACCTTTAGGAGCCTTGGATGCGCTTACACGAGAAAAAATGCAGTCCTTAATATTGAAATTATGGAAAGAAACTGGGAAAACTATAATCATTATTACGCATTCCGTTGAAGAGGCCCTACTTCTTGGAGAACGTCTTTTTGTCATGGCTCCTCGACCAGGAAGGATACATAAAGAATATAACCTTCCTTTTGCTGGGAAAGGCTTAACAAAATCTTTGAGAGATATAAAACATGACAGTTATTTTGGCGAAGTGCGAGAAGAAATTCTCACAATGATCTGGGATATGGAAGAGGAGATAATGGGCGGTGTTTAGCTGGTTATCCGAAGAAAGAGGATCTATTGCTGCAGTCATAATAGTAACATTACTACTATGTTTAGTCATTTCAATTATCATAGGATTAAAGCAAACTTCCTATAGGGCAAAAGATGAAGTTTTCGGGGACCCGGAACGAACCCTAGGAGGCTGGTACTGGACCCTAACCGGTATTTCTTCTATTTTACTGCTCTGGTTTTATTTTTCATGGGGTATGGCCAGAGCATTTTTCCCCGAGACAGGTAATGAGTTATGCCAAGCAGCAAAAATAGACACGGCTATAGCTCCTATTACCGCTGCATTGCCTATAAATTCCCGTTATTTTAAATCAACAACATTAACGAGGCGGAATTTAGAGCAATTAGAGATATTAGAAAAAAAATTACCAGCAGATGTTTATGATAAAGCAGAACAAGAAAAATTGCTCAAAATTATTCTGCAATCTAAACAAATTATAGAAATTTTTTCAAATCCAAAAAATCAAAGCAGCGATTCTATCAGAGCTTTTGAAACAATACAGGATGGATTTCGTGAACTTAGCAAGACCTTGAGATTTGGTTATGAAGGATTGATCCCCCATCCAGAAGCTTTAACCCAACCAAAGTGGGGAACAGACCTCACTGAAATCCCTTTGCTCCCGACAACCCCAAGAGGAGTACTTCTGGATAAAACAAGCCAAGATGCCAAGCTCTTGACCAAAATCTTCCTCAAAACGCGAAATAACTCCGCAGCTGCAGATGCATTAATTAAAACAACAAAGGAGATGATAAACAATATTAAGAAAAGTAATGAGTCTTCTGATTTTGAAGAAGATATACTTTCTAAAAGATCTGCTTATGTGAAAGCTGTTGAAAGAATTTTTCGCAGATTAGATGACGGAACTATCTTTCCTCCCTCAGCCTTGGACAATCTAAGTAATTCAGTGAATGACTTCTTTTTAGCTATTGCTGAAACAAGAGGTAGCTTGAATATTATTGATAGAATACTTGTTCCAGGTGATGGGGTTGTTAAATCCAAAACTCAGTGTACAGAGCAGGGATCCGGCCGCTGGCTGCCAAAACCAACAGATGTTATTGCAACTTTTGTAAAACTAGCCAATCCCGATATTGAAGGAGGTGGCGGATACAAGGGTTCAACACTTCTTTGGTGGAAATGGATCCAGATCGCAGATATATTAGCGTTTTTTATTCCAGACTCATTAATTGATTTGTTTCCTGGTGATTATGGCAGGCACTCTGAAACTGGGGTTTTTCAACCTAACTTTAAAGACAAGGCTTTAGCTTTAGCGCAAGGAGATATATACCTTGGAGCAGTTCCCATGTTAGATGGTCATATCTGGGACTCTCTGTTTAGAGTCATAGTAGCATTAGGATTAGGAATTGGATTAGGTGTTCCGTTGGGAATTTACATGGGAATATCCCGCTTCTTTAAGTCATTTTTTGATCCTATAATTGAGCTTTATCGTCCTGTACCCCCTCTTGCTTGGGCTCCCTTGATTTTAACGATTTTTGGAATTCAAGATGATGGGAAAATTTTTCTATTGTTTATGGTTGCTTTTGCCATCATGGTGATTTCTGCAAGAACTGGAGCTTCTGGCACACAGTTATCCAAAATCCGGGCTTCACACTCCCTCGGTGCATCAGATCGTCAAATCTTGAGATATGTAATTCTTCCTAATGCAATGCCTGAAATCCTCACAGGTATCAGGATTTCTATAGGTGTATGCTGGGGGACCTTAGTTGCAGCAGAAATGTTGGCTGGGACAACTGGCATAGGCTTCATTGAAAATGTGGCTAGAGTGGTATCAAATTATGAATTGATATGGGTAACTATCTTAATAATGGGTCTATTGGGATTAGCTTTTGATATCCTAATGAGATGGGCAATTGTCAAAACCATTCCTTGGCGCGGAAAGGGTTAAATCAGTAAAAAAAAAATAAGGCACGATTCAAAACTTCGTTCTGAAGCTTTATTAATAAGTGATCATAACCCATTAAATTATAGAATGGCTAGGTACCTACACGCTTTCCATAATAAAGACCGACCACATGCTCTGCCTGGGCAAAAAACAACCAACGCGACACCATTACTCCAGCCAAATGGGAGAAAGCTGCTACCAGAGAAGTCAAAAAATTGAATGCTGTTGAGAGTAATGCTATAGGAATACCAATCATCATAACTAGGCAAATCAACCTTAGTTTAGATGCGTGTTTTCTACCAACAACATATACAAATTCCCTCAGCAAATAATTGCTTCCCGTATGAGGTGGGGCAAAACTTCTTATTTCACCTTCTCGACCTAATCCAGTTGCTGTTTCTATTTTTGTTTGAGATCCATAAAACGCTCGATCTCCTCTTATCCAAACTATTACCTGGATTACACCCGTCATCAATAGTAAAATAAGAGTAATTTCACCTAAACCTGTTATAATACTACCACCAGTCAATGAAATAACTAGGAAAAGGGTGGGAGTTAAAGGAGTATTCCAGCGTGGTACAGTTTTTAGATGAGCATAAATCATTGATGTAGAATAAACGGTGGCAAGAGACAATAATGCTCCCAAAACACCCAACAATCCAATAGCAACCCCGAAAAATACTAAACCTATTCCATAAATTGTCATAAAGAATAAAGCACCTAACGCAAGCCAAGCTTCACGACTCAACCAACTTGTTTTCCATTGTGTAAAAGCTTTTAATGCCCGTTCCGGATGTCCAAGATGGAACGTAGAGGAAATAAGACCACCAATAGCTAATGCGTAAGCTATTCCCAAAAATATCAAAGCCACAAAACCTCTTGGAGCAGGTAAACCAAAGCCTAAAAAAAATAATAAGCCAAATCCTATTCCAGAAAATGAAGTGAATATAATTATAGAAGCAGCAGGACGCATTAAAATCCATCCAACTTTTTATCGAGCCAATCCATGAACCCTTTTGGTTCTTCAGCAACTGGAACGAGTAGAGGAGAAAGCACATCAATTTCTTTTATGGTATCTTTAGGTCGGGGAGGAAGATATTTATTCACTGGCTTTGTACCTTGTTCTGGCATCAAGTCAAAGCCTCCCCTACTTTCGGAGATTTTATTGACTTCGCTACCAGGATCAGAAAAATCACCAAAATGACGCGCACCAGAAGGGCAAGTTCGCACACACGCTGGTACGCGATCTTCTTCAGGTAGGTTATCATTATAAATCCTATCCACACAGAGGGTGCATTTCTTCATAACACCCTCAGCAGCATCAAGTTCTCGCGCTCCATAAGGACAAGCCCATGCACAAAGACCACAACCAATGCAATCCTGTTCATTAACAAGAACAATGCCATCTTCTACTCGCTTGTAGCTGGCACCGGTAGGACAAACAGTAACACAAGGGGCATCTTCACAATGCAAGCATGATCTAGGAAAATGGACCAGTTGAGCTTCTCCCTCAACTGGTTGAACCTCATAAGTGTGCACCCTGTTAAGGAATGTTCCTTCAGGATCTGAACCGTATGGATCCTGATCACTAAGAGGAACACCGTAATTCTTAGTATTCCAACCTTTACAACTTACTACGCATGCATGGCAACCAACGCATGTATCCAAATCAATTACTAATCCTAGTTTTCGTTTTGTTTTTTTTGGAAGTTCAGTCATTACCTACCTTCCATTGCAAACTCTTCGGCCCTACCCCAACAGGAGATTTAATAGTCTCAAACCTTGGTTCAGTTGAATTTGATGATTCAGTCTTTTCGATTTTTACACGCAGATCAAACCAAGCTGCCTGTCCAGTTATTGGGTCAGCATTTGCCCATCGATACCCATCACCTTTTGGAGGTAAAAGTTCATGTATCAGATGATTAAGTAAAAAACCTTTTGTTGTTTCAGGTGCATTTTCTTCCAAGGCCCAAGTACCTTTTCTCTTTCCAATTGCATTCCATGTCCAAACGGTGTCATCATTCAGCGCCGCCATCTCCGCTACAGGAACGATTATAGAACCATGTACTGATGAGACTTTAATCCACTCCCCATCCTGAAGTGCATGCTTTCTCATTAGTTTGCTGGAAATATACAGTGGATTCATTCCATGGATCTGACGCAACCAAGCATTTTGCCCTCCCCAACTATGATACATAGCCATAGGCCTTTGAGTCAAAGCATGTAAGGGATAATCCGTTGTATTTACATGGTTATCTTCAAAAGCTGGGTACCAAATGGGAAGGGGATCCATTGTGTTTCTGATTCTTTCCCGCAAATGATCAGGTGGTTGCCGATCACCATGACCTTCGGCAGCTCTCTGAAATTTACGGAGCGGCTCTAAGTAAAGTTGAAACAAATATGGTTGAGGGCTATCATAAAGGCCCATTTCCACTGCCCAACTTTGATAATCCATGTTCCATGGCTTATAATAATGGCAACCATCTGGAATTTTTTTCATAAAAAATCCCCCGTTTTTAATGTACTGATCTAATTGTTTTGGGTTAACCTCACCTCTACCTGTACATGTTCCATCACCCCGAAAGCCAGCCAATGGGCCAATACCAGGCTTCCGAATGTGATTCACTATATAATCAGCATAATCCTTATATTTCTGGCTTCCGTCCTCATTAACAAAATTGGGAAGTCCAAGTTTTGCTCCGAGTTCACAAAGAACAGATTGGAAACCACGCACGTTCCTGTCCGGGGTTATCACTGGCCAGCGGATTGCATCAGCAAGAGCTCCAGCTTTAGAAATAGGTCGGTCCAAAATGCTAATACAATCATGCCGTTCCAAATAAGTCGTGTCTGGAAGGATTAAATCGGCGTAAGCAACCATTTCTGATGAGTAAGCGTCAGAATAAATTATATTTGGGATGATATAATTTCCATCTTCGTTCACGTCCGTCAACATTTTGATAACACCGCGAGTATTCATCGAACTGTTCCATGACATGTTAGCCATATAAAGAAATAGGGTATCAATCCTGTAAGGATCCCCATGATAAGCATTTGAAATCACCATATGCATCAGGCCATGAGCCGACATGGGGTTTTCCCAAGTAAAAGCTTTATCAATGCGCGCGGGAGTTCCATCCTCTTTGAGCATCAAATCATCAGGGCCGTGCACAAATCCTAGGTGAGGTCCATCTAAAGGAAAACCTGGTGTCACCTTGCAGTGCGGTTTTGGATGTATTTCAGCTGGTTTAGGATAAGGCGGTTTCAATCTGAATCCACCAGGTACCTCGATAGATCCAAGAAGTATTTGTAACAGATGGAGTGCGCGGCAAGTCTGGAAGCCATTAGAATGCGCCGAAATTCCCCTCATCGCATGGAAACTTACCGGACGTCCAACCATCTTCTTGTGCTCTTCCCCACGAAAATCCTTCCATGAACAATCTAATTCAATGGATTCTTCGAATGCCACCTTCGATAATTCCAAAGCAATAGCTCGAATTTTTCCTGCGGAAATACCAGTATTCTCAGCAACTGCCTCAGGAGAATACTCAGGCTTTAAATATTGCTCTACCAAACTATGAAAAACTGTCTTCCTACAGGCTCCGTCTTCTGAATACTCTCCCTTGAGATCTGGGTATATTGCAGTCTTATCAAATGGTACCACATCTCCAGTCCGCTTATCCACTACCAGTTGTTTGCCATCCTTGTCACGTAGGAGCAACCCAGATCCAGGATCTACAAGAACCGGAGCATTTGTATATCTCGAAAGATAATCCAAATCAATTTTTCCAGCCTTAAGGAGTTCATGTACCAAAGCCAATATAAATTGACCATCAGTACCAGGGACAATTCCAATCCATTCATCAGCTATTGCATTATAGCCCGTTCTAATAGGATTTACTGCTATTATTTTTGAACCACGTTCTTTAAGTCGGCTAAGTCCAATTTTTATGGGATTACTATCATGATCTTCAGCAACTCCAAAAATCATAAACATTTTAGTTTTTTCCCAGTCTGGCTCACCAAATTCCCAAAAAGCACCACCAATAGTATAAATGCCTGCAGTAGCCATATTCACACTGCAAAAACCTCCATGTGCAGCATAATTCGGGGTGCCAAAATCTTGCGCCCAGAAACTAGTAAACGACTGAGATTGATCTCGCCCAGTGAAGAATGCGAGTTTTTCTGGATTCTTATCTCGAACCGGCTTCAAACAACCTACCGCTAGTTGAAGCGCCTCATCCCAGGTAATTTCTTTAAATTTCCCCGCCCCCCTAGGGCCAACACGTTTAAGAGGCGCACGTAGTCGGGAAGGTGCGTTCACTTGCATAATTCCAGCACTTCCCTTAGCGCACAAAACACCCTTGTTGACTGGATGATTCCGGTTTCCCTCTATGTACGCTACTTTGCCGTCTTTAAGATGCACATCAATGCCACATCTGCAGGCGCACATGTAACATGTTGTCTGGCGAATTTCATCACTCACTTTTGGAGATGTATTCAAATAGGGTTGATCAATCATTTGTCGCTCTGCAAAATCCTAAAACACACATTAACACCCTTACTCACCTCTTTGACAATATTAAACAAAACTTTTGTTCAAAAATTTTAACTATACATTTACGGCTTTGTTTTTCATAAAAATTCTAAATAAAACCGAAAAGAGTAGGATTAATCTATCCTGGTCATTACCACCTACTCTATCTAAAAGGATTAGGCATAACACCAGAATACGATTAGATCTAAAAAATTTCCATTTGGATGACATAATATTTCTAATGTTTACCTTGCTTTTAAAAGCAATAGACCTAATCTCAACCAAGTACCAAAACAATTTTCTAATGCTTATATTAAGAGTAGATAGTTATGCAACATAAAATAATATCCGTTAGAGATCTTAAAATTGGGGGGTCAAACCCGATTGTCTTCATCAGTGGCCCTTGCCAGCTAGAAAGTCTTGATCATGCAATGATGATCGCCGAGCAACTGGCAAATATTTTCTCTAAAACCAAAACGAAGTTTATATTCAAATCAAGTTTTGATAAAGCGAATAGGTCATCAATTGGTTCTGCAAGAGGTATAGGAATCGAGGAAGGATTACGAATTCTTCAAGATATCTCCAAAGAATTTGATTGCCCTATTATCACAGACATTCATGAACCTTCTCAGTGTATTAGTGTAGCAGAAGTAGTTGATGTATTGCAAATACCAGCTTTTCTTTGCCGTCAAACTGACCTTTTGATAGAAGCAGGAAAGACAGGTAAGCCAATCAATATTAAGAAAGGTCAATTTCTAGCGCCTCAGGACATGTGGAATGTGGCTGAGAAAATTGCTAGCACTGGCAATAATAATATTATGCTCTGTGAAAGAGGAACGAGTTTTGGTTATAACACCTTAATAAATGATTTCCGAGGCTTAGAAACTATGGCAGAAACTGGTTATCCAGTTATTTTTGACGCCACACATTCCGTACAAAAACCAAGCAATCTTGGAAATACTTCTGGTGGTGAACGAAAGTTTGTATATGGTCTTGCTCGTGCTGCCTGCGCCATGGGCGTTAGTGGGTTATTCATTGAAACCCACCAGGACCCCAATAATGCCCCCTCTGATGGTCCAAATATGATTCCTATTAATCAAATGGAAACTCTCGTTCCATCTCTAAAGGCTTTTGATGAGCTTCGAAAGAATCTTTAGCTATCAAAAGCTAGAAAGATAAAATAAGAAAATCAGCAAGACATACTTACAAGTCAAGGATAGACAAATATTTTAAACAATCAATTTCAATTAAACCACATAATATAGATGAAGATGAGATAAGTTTAAAAAAATTATCAATCAAAGAGGTTAGCACAAATCATGAGTGATCCATTAGAAATTAAACCTAACATTAGAACTGTAAATGACTTTCCTATTCCTGGTATAAAATTCAGAGATATTACGAGTTTGATAGAAACACCCTCAGCATTTGTAAAGACCTGCAAGGAACTTACTAGAATTACTAGAGAATTTGGAGCAGATGTAATAGTAAGCATTGAAAGTAGAGGATTTATATTTGCAGGTTCGGTTGCTTCGGATTTACACCTACCATTTGTACTTGCCAGAAAACCTGGAAAATTACCTCATGAAACTTACAAAAAAGATTTTTGTCTTGAATATGGAAATACATCTATAGAAATTCAGAAGAATACTCCAATCAAGAATACAGATAAGATCGCAGTAATAGATGACTTGGTAGCAACAGGAGGCACTGCCATAGCATGTGCTCAATTACTGAATGAGAATTTTAATGTCCCAAAAAACCAAATTCTAATCTTAGCTATTATTGATCTTACTGACTTAGACGGCTCTAAACGCATCCAAGATTCTGGTTTGGGAATAAGAACTATTGTCTCATACTAATGATGATTAGTAAGGAAAAAAATTGGTGAGGATCCAGTAATAAAAAAATAAAATCAAAAAAATGTATGCCGCGCTTATTTATTAGTAATGAAAGATATTGATTTTTTTGTTTAGCTTGTTACTTAGACTTGAGGTGAAATGATGAAGAACACAAAAACTGTATTGATTGATAAAAACCCAGGCAGAAATTCTCAAACCTATGGCATAGCAAGAGAATTAGGCGCCGATCTGGATTTAATCCATGAACCTTCCGTAGGAGTTGTTGGCAACAAAGGGGACTCACAGTGTTACCTTGGAGTCGGAGAAAAGGTAAAAATAATTCACGATGCATTAAGTGCGCGGGTTGGCAAAGCTTCTGACCAGTTGACTATGCGGCTTATACAGCCTGAATTTACCTTAGCTACATCAGATGGCATCCGGAATGGCACAAAGGAGATGCGTTATTCACTAATTGGTAGAGAAGTAACCAATGATAGTATCTGTGAACATTTAAGCGCGTCCGGGCTTGAAGGCTTAATAGCCGTTGTTGCCTGCGATAAACCACCAGTAGGAACTTTAGCCGCAATTTTGGAACATAACAGACCAGCAATAATTATGTCAGATGGCTCGATTAGACCAGGAGTAGATAGTGCTACAGGAGAACCAATTGATATAATTAGTAGTTATCAAATAGCGGGAAGTAATGATGAAGACCTAAAGCAGAGAATTGCAAAGGAGGCTTGTCCTGGGATTGGAAGTTGTGGCGGTATGTTCACCTACAATACCATGCAGACGTTTATCGGCGTTGTGGGCATGCAACCATTACATATGGTGTCTCCAGCTTCCCAAGACATTAAGCGTACTAAGAACTTCCCAAACGAATTAATTGATTATTTAACAATACTAATAAAAAATGATATAACGCCCAGAGACATTGTCACCAGGGAATCCATACGAAATGCATTGATCGTTGCCATGGCAGTTGGTGGATCAACTAACGTCATGCTTCATGCCCCGGAACTAGCACGAGCTGCAGGCTATTCAGATTTTTCCTCAAACATCATGAGTGCTGATGAATTCAATCATCTGTCTGAGAAAGTTGTGCCTGTAGTTGTAAATGCAAGACCTTTTGGCAGATTTTCAATGGTTGATATTGATAATAAAGGTGGAATCCAAGTAATAGTTAGAGATCTCCTTGAAGCAGGCCTGCTTAACGGTGATACATTAACCTGCACAGGTGAAAAGCTTGTTGACCAAATTAAGAGGCTCGCACCACCTGATCCTGATGGCGATGTAATTTATAGCGTTAAAGTCCCTTACAAAGAAACTGGCGGATTAAGACTCTTAGGAGGAAATTTGTCACCTGAATATAGTGCTATTCTAAAATTAGCAGGTGTGGAAGGAGGATTAGAAAATAATATTTTTGTCGGGAATGCTAAAGTATTCGACGGGGAACAAAGCCTTTTGAAAAATTTGGACAATTCTCCTGGTTCATTTAAGAATTTTGATATGATTGTAGTTAGGTATGAAGGGCCAGTTGGAGGACCAGGCATGCCAGAAATGTTAGATTCTACTTCTAGAATAACGGCACTATGCCGGGAAAAGAACATAGTTGTCGGTTTAATGACTGATGGTAGGTTTTCAGGGGGCTCTGTTGGGTTAGTGATAGGGCATGTTGGTCCAGAGGCAGCGATTGGCGGTCCCATAGGCTTGATAAAAGATGGAGACAAAATTCGAGTGGATTTAAACACCAATGAATTAGTCTGTGAGCAACTAGAGGATCGAGATACATATGAAAAACGTAAATCTGACTGGATTGCCCTTAGTGAGGCACATAGTGGAACCCATCCTTCTGTAGGTAGTGCTAATACCAGACTGCTGAATAAAATGCGCTGTTCCGCTGTACCAGCTATCTTCGGAGCAGGAATGCATCCAAACAAATCTATCTGGATAAGTGAACAAAGATCTCCCGAGGCATCTAATTTTCAACCCAAAAATAAATATAAAAAAAATTAAATCCGATATTTATAGTGCATAGAGATATAATTTAAGAGAAACTCTACCAAGAATCTCGCAGGCCTGTGAAAAAAATGTAGGTAATGGTTAATTTCATTTTACATACACTGCTAACAATTTTGATACACTTTTTCTTATTGATTTCTCTTTGCCTAGGAGCCATCTCTCCCCATGCTTTAGCAGAGAATAAACCTAATAGAATCATTTCTCTATCTCCATCTTTGACCGAAATATTGTTTGCTATTGGCGCCGCACCACAGGTAATTGCCGTAGATAGCCAATCAAATTTTCCCAAAGATGTACCTGGAACTAATTTGTCAGCCTATGAACCAAATCTAGAAGCAATAGCGTCCTTCAAACCAGATTTAGTAGTATTGTCCTATGATATAGCTGATTCCGTCAAAGGGTTAAATTTGGTAGGAATTGATACCCTTCTACTTCCAACACCGAAGAATTTCAGTGAAATACTTAAACAGATAATGGTTTTAGGGAAATCAACTGGAAATACAAAAAAAGCTAAAAAGTTAATCATTGATATGGAAAAAAAAATGACACGATTGACTATGCTTCGGGAAAAAAGACGGACCATAAAGATCTATCATGAAGTAGACGAGAATTATTATAGTGCTTCTTCATTTAGCTTTATCGGAAGCATTTACCGAATGCTAAACCTTACAAATATTGCTGATGAAGCTGATAAAAAAGGTTATGGATACCCTAAATTATCACCGGAATATATAATTTCGTCAAATCCAGATTTAATCATATTACCCGGGAAAACTTCAGATCATATAGTAAAAATGATAGAACGACCTGGTTGGAAACACATAAGTGCTGTCAAGAATAACAAATTTCTACGTGTTGAATCAGATATTGCCTCTAGATGGGGTCCAAGACTACCCGAGTTTGCGAATTCTATTGTGGATTTTCTTGAACCGAACTAATTCATACTTTATTAATTTTCTTTTTGGGGCTATCAAAAAATGGATAAGGTTTTCACCCTACCAAAAACTGCTCTTCTGATCTGCATATTCTTAATGATATTGTCTGGAATATCTAGTATCTGCTTGGGTGCTGCTCCGATCCCACCTATTGAAAGCCTCAAATACTTGTTCGACTTGTTTTTGGGACAGAATCAAAACCCAAGAATAAACGAAATTGATAGGATCATTATCTTAGAATGGCGATTGCCAAGATTTGTTTTAGGATTTCTGGTTGGAGCTTCACTGGCTATCGCTGGGGCTGGTTTTCAAGGCGTTTTTAAGAATCCCCTTGCTGATCCATTCTTGCTTGGCTCAGCTGCTGGAGCGGGCTTAGGCGCTACCTTAGTTATAGTAACTAGCGTTAATTTATCCTTTGGGTTCGTAGACTCAATCCAGGTGGGAGCATTCATAGGAGCAATGGGAGCCGTGCTGTGTGCCGCAACCATCTCGGCAAGTGCTGGGCGCACTCCAGCCAGTTTACTTTTAGCAGGTGTAGCAACGGCAGCCTTTCTGACAGCATGCCAAACCTATATCATGCAAAGAAATTTTCTTTCAATACAGGAGATTTTTGGTTGGCTTATTGGTAGATTATTAACTTCTGGTTGGACCGAAGTTTTAACTTTGATACCTTATTTCCTCATTTGTTTCACTTTGATTTATGTGTTCAGCAAAGAACTTGATTTGCTTAGATTATCCGAAGATGAATCCAAAAGTCTTGGCGGGAACCCTACGCTAACGTATATAGTAGTTATTACATGTTCTACACTTGTCACAGCAGTAGCTGTTTCCCTTAGTGGTTTGATAGCCTTTGTAGGTTTGGTCATTCCACACATTATTAGACTGACAGTGAGCTCAAGCTATAGAGTCATTATTCCTCTATCAGCTTTAGGAGGTGGTACCTTTCTATCTCTAGCAGATACCTTTTCCAGGACAATAATTGCCCCAGGCGAATTACCTATTGGTGTAATAACAGCTTTTTTGGGTGCACCATTTTTTGCATTCTTATTGCGGTTATCACGAGGAGCTATTTAAGATGGAATGCCAAGCAAAAGACTTAAAGGTCGTAACTAATGGTAAGACCCTACTCCAAAATATTTCATTCAAAATCCCTAACGGAGCCTTCGTAGCTATCATAGGACCAAATGGTGCTGGCAAAACTACTCTCTTGAAGTCCCTAGCTGGGCTACTAACCTTCACAGGCAATTTTCTTATTAATGGCAAACCAAGCCTAGGCCTTCTTAAAGATAAAAAAAGGGTGCCATTTTCATATACACCACAGAATTTTAGCATCCCTGTTGGTATGTCATTGGGGGAATACGTCATGCTAGGAAGAGCCTCTCGCTCAAATTGGTTTTTTGGAGAAAGCCAACGTGATTACGATGCAGTAAATGTAGCTTTAGAAAGATTAAAACTGTTGCCGAAAGCAAAAGAACTTGTAACAAACCTGTCAGGTGGAGAAATGCAACGAGCAACGTTGGCAAGGGCATTAGCTCAAGAAGCAGATTTTTTACTCCTCGATGAACCGACTGCGTCCTTAGATTTTGCAAGAACCATTGATTTCTTACAACTTATAGATCTACTACGAAAACAATTAGGTCTTACAGTATTGCTCTCAACGCATGACATAAACAGCATAATTAGATTTGCAGATTATGCCTTGGTATTAAAAAAAGGAAAAAACATTCACTCTGGAAATTTAAACAGCATTCTACAAAAGAATTTTCTATCAGATCTTTATGAGACAAAATTGGATTCTATTAAGGACAAAACGGGATATCCCATATTCTACGCAAAAAACCATCACAACCAAACGAGCCCAAATTCCAAGGAAATGACACTCTTAGGAAGTACTGATTAAGAAAATGGTTCTTCTTGATGGGGATCAGTCGCTAGCCAAACTGATTTAGATTGCATAAAACAACGCATGCCTTCCCATCCATTTTCACGACCATAACCAGATTGCTTATATCCCCCAACAGGGCTTTGGGCTGCAGCATTGAAGTAGTTATTTATATAAACAGTGCCTGCCTCAATCTGATCAGCTATTCTCATTGCTTTTGTTACATTGCCTGACCAAATTCCTGCAGCCAGCCCGTATATAGTGTCATTTGCCACATGTATTACCTGATCTTCATTATCCCAGGATTCAGTGGAAGCAACTGGTCCAAAAACTTCATTCTGAGCTAAGTCCGAGTCATTGGGGACATTTGCGAATATTGTTGGGCCAATGTAATAACCTGCTTTTCGGCAAGCAGATCGTCCATCTAAAACTAGTTCAAATCCCATTTTTTCCGCAACTGAAATCTTTTTCAAAACGCTCTCATAGTGAGAACGGTTAGCCATTGGACCTATTTGAGTTTGAGGATCATGAGGATTCCCCACTCGAGCTTTTTTGACACGATTTACCAGGCGTTCCGTAAATTCATCAATGATTGACTTGTGGATCAGTAATCTTGAACCCGAAATACAACTCTGCCCACCTGCAGGGAAGATACCTGATGCTATTCCATTGACTGCTAAATCCAGATCACTGTCTGGAAACACAATTTGAGGTGATTTACCACCAAGTTCCATAACAATTGGTTTGACTTTTCTTGCAGCAATGCTAGCAACGGTACGGCCTCCGATAGTACCACCTGTGAACGATACCATACGGACATCTTTGTGATCAATCAAAGGCTCTCCCGTAGTCTGACCAAAGCCTGTAACAACATTTAAGACGCCGGGCGGCAAATCTGCTTCCAGCAGAACATCCATTAGTTCTAATGTTGAACAACTGGCATGCTCTGATGGTTTTAATACAACAGTATTACCTGCAGCGATACAGGGTGCTAACTTCCAAATAAGTGTCCCAATTGGCGAATTCCAGGGGAGAATTTGGGCTACGACGCCAAAGGGTTCCCACTTAAGGTAATTATGAAGGTTTGGCATTTCTGCAGGTATTATCCGGCCCTCAAATTTGTCACACATCCCAGCATAATAAGACCAACTATCAACACTCCAAGCATCCTTTTCTAAACTCGGCGTTATTTGTTTAGGCAATTTACCATTGTCAAGAGTTTCTACGTTGCCAAGTCGTTCAGCATTTCTTGAAATTACATCGCCTATATTTCGTAAATAACGTCCCCTCTGGGCTGGCATCATTTTTCCCCACGGTCCTTCATAAAAAGCATGCTTGGCCGCAGCAACAGCTCGATTAATATCCTCAGAAAGACAGTCTGGCACCCGAGCCCATGTCACACCAGTAGCTGGGTTTTCAGTATCAAAAAACTTTCCAGAACTAGGCTCATGCCAACTATTATTTACAAAATATTTATAAGTCTTTATGTCAGCCAAGGGTCATTCTCCTTTATTAAAATTAGAGTTGGGCAATCTACCTTTAAACCTTCAGAAATTGCTCGAACAAAGGCCTTATCACTGTCTGCATATATAGCCTTACAATGACAAGCTTTAGCTAAAGTTTCAAAATCTGGATTGATTCCTTCTACACCAACTCGCTTGATATTACTATTATCCATATCATCTTGTATTTGCTTCAGTCCCCCATTTTCCCAAATAATAATTGGTAATGGCAGCCGAAGCTCCGCCGCAGTAATAATCTCAGGCATGGTGAACATAAAACCACCATCGCCCACCAATACGACCACGGGTTTATCAGGTTTGGCTAGTTTCGCACCAATGCCATTGGGAACGGCATTTCCTAATGCGCAAAATCCTGCAGGATAAAACCATTGTCTTGGGCCTGCAACATTAAAACCAAAAGCACCTGTGTACACCAATTGGCACGCATCTCCAGAAAAAATTGTGTTCGCTGGAACATGTTCTTGTAGAATGTCTAATACCTTTTGATGCTTTCTTTCTGTACTGGTTAGGTTCTTCTTTATTGAAGCACGTATTTTAACCACCTCTGCACAAGCTGAATTAAAACGAGTGGTTCCATCATGTTTTTTAAGTTCTTCAACCAACCCTTTTATAGCGAGTGAGGCATCCCCGATTATGCCCATCTTTGCAGGATAGAAATCGTTAATTTTACTTGGATCTATGTCAATACGGATAATGTCTCCCTTGAAAAGTAAACGTTCTACAAAACTATCCGTTTCTGCCAATTCAGTACCAACAGCAAGTATCATATCAGCATCTCTGATATAACCCTGAACTTCACTTCTTACTGTTGAGCCCGATAAATGAAGTGGGTGAGAATCAGGAATTATACCCTTACCTGCCGTTGAAGAAATTACAACCGCACCAAGTATTTCAGCCAATGGGAGGAGATCCTTTCCTGCATTCACAGCACCACCGCCAATCATGATAATTGGTTTGTTAGAAAGTTTTAGTAAATTTGCAGCATTAATGATTTGCTCTTTTCCAGCCCTCAGTGGTTTTGCAAAAGAAAGTGGTTTCCAGTCCTCTCGAACAACCTCTGCCTGCACATCTAAAGGAATAGAAATATGGACTGGCCTTGGTCTCTGACTGGTAAATATCGAGAAGGCCCGGGCGAACAGTTCTGGAATGTCGGCAGGATGTCGGGCAGTTGCCGAAAATGCTGTCAATGGTTCCGTAACTTTCTTTTGTTCAGTAATTTCATGTAACACTCCCCAGCCTTTGCCTATCGTCTTACTATCTGGTTCCGCTGAAATTAATAATAAAGGCAAACTATCTGCATATGCTTGACCTAATGCAGTACACGCATTTGTTACCCCAGGACCTGAAATAACTAAAGCCACCCCTACCTCTCCAGTGGCACGAGCCCAACCTTCTGCCATGAATCCAGCACCTTGTTCATTTCGAGCTTGAACATGGCGCATGCTTCCAGTTTTTTTCACATCTGTTAAACCACGGCACATATCGAGAGTGTGAACACCAGGTATCCCGAAAACTATTCTAACTCCGTAATTTGATAAAAGTTTTATCGTTGCTTCACCACAAGTCATATTCATCTCATTTTCCTCCCCCTATATCTTCTGGTGTCAAAGGCCTCCTACCAAGGATCATGTCTGCTGCTTTTTCAGCCATTGCAACGACTGTTGCATAAAGATTTCCGGTAATTTGAGTTGGCATAGCAGCAGCATCACAAACTCTCAAACGCTCTATGCCACGAACCTTTAATTCCCCGTCAAGGACGGCCCCCAAATCAGAATCGTTTCCCATGCGTGCAGTAGAACACGGATGATGACCAGTGTAAGCAGTTTCACGAATAGCGTTTATGATCTCTTTGTCAGTTCTGGCATCGGCCCAGGCTCCTTGCTCTTTTGTTACGAACCGACTTATGCTGGCCTGAGCCATCACATCCCGCATATCCTTAACTCCTCTAACAAGTTCTGTTAGATCTCTAGAATCGGCAAGATAGTTGGGATTAATCATAGGATACTGAAGTGGATTAGAGCTCAAAAGCCGTACACTGCCCAATGATTTAGGTCTTTCTTGATTAATATCAATTTGTATTCCAGGTCTTGCAACCTTTCTTCCCCGGACAAGCAACTTACGACCCAAACGCTGAAAAAAAGGTACTCTCTCATTTTCTCCGTTCTTAAAGTTTTCATCTATGATCATTGGTGTCATAAATACCTGTAATTCTGGCATTGCGGGATCTTCTAAGGCATGGAAAAGTACTGTTGAAAATAAAGAACCTCCTCCAGGTCCACTACCATTAAACAGCCATCTACCCATTAATACTGCTGCCTTATCCAATCTTTGATGTTGAGCATAGCTTAGATCCATTCTCGTCGACCCGTACTGGATTGATACATCTAAATGATCAGCAAGATTTTGACCAACACCAGGCAGATTTAGAACGGGGTCTATTCCATGAGCGCGCAAATGATCAGCTTCTCCGATACCTGATAACATCAATAGTTGAGGGGTTCCAAAAGCGCCTTGGCAAATAATAACCTCTTTGCCAGCCAGTATATTCTTCCCATTCGTGGTTTCAATTCCTATCGCTTTCTCTTTTCTGAGAAGTATTCGAGTTACATGGGTGTCTGTTAGAACTGTTAAATTATCTGGAATTTTATTTAGATATGCAATTGCCGCGGACTGCCGCACACCACGATATACTGTGCTGTCACATCTAGACACCCCCGTTCTATAAGCCCCATTGAAATCGTCGATACTCTTGTGCCCAGTTGCTACGGCCGCTTTAATAAAGGCTTGATCTAATTTTCCAAAATTTCTTGCTGGTTCCACTCTTAATGGACCGTTATTACCGTGATGAGGCGACCGTCTGACTGATCCTTCTCCAATTTTAAAATATGGTAAGAAATCTGAATAACCCCAACCTTGTAGACCCATTTGCCTCCAATGATCATAATCACTAGGTATTCCTCTCATGTATATCATTCCATTTACTATGGATGTACCACCGAGCGCCTTACCACGGGCAAAATAGATTTGACGATTGTTTAATTTCTGTTGAGGAGTAGAGTTATAACCCCAATCAAGTTTCGGATTTCCAAATACAAATCCGTTACCAGCTGGCATTTTGATAAAAATATCACGCCCTTTACCACCCGCCTCCACCAAGCAAACTGACGCCGAGGAATTTTCTGCCAATCTAGCAGCTAAAACACAGCCAGCTGAACCTCCTCCTGCAATAACATAATCATATTCTACGGTCATTTCTGGATCTCTTTAACAACCTTTGTAGTTACTTCATCTGTAGATGCAGTACCTCCTACATCTGGAGTCACGCAACCGGCTTCTAAAACCTGGTTTACAGCATGTTCAATTCTATTTGATAGATCTTTTCGGCCAAAAGAATAATTAAACATCATTCCAACACTAAGTATCATTCCGATAGGATTAGCAATGCCAGCACCAATTAAGTCTGGGGCAGATCCATGGACTGGTTCATATATCCCTTTAGTCAAACCTATCGGTGGGCCACAAAGCGAAGCGGAAGGGAGCATTCCTAACCCACCAGAAATAATTCCAGCTAAATCAGAAAATAAATCGCCAAGAAAATTACAAGCCAATACTATGTCAAACTTTTTTGGGTCCATAGCAATTTGAAAAGCACAGTTATCAGCATAAAGATGTTTAACTTCTACGTTTTTATATTCATTTGATACTTCCTGCACCACTTCTCGCCACAGTCTATAACTCTCCATAACATTAGACTTGTCAATTGATACAAGACGATTTTTTCGCAATCTTGCTAGCTCAAATCCACATACAGCAAATTGTCTGATTTCAGTTTCAGCATAACCAGCCGTGTCATAGGCATACCTTTGATTTTTTTCAATTTTGATGCCACGAGGTTGTGCAAACATCGCTCCCCCGCACATTTCCCTAAGCACCATGAGTTCAGAGTTTTCAACTTTTCCTTTCGCATATGGCGTTTGATTATGAAGTTGTGGGTAATACCTTGCTGGTCTCATACCAAAAAAAGCTCTCATTTCCTTCCTTAACCTCATAAGTCCATCTCTTTCTTCAGGAAGAACGTCTATTTTTAGTTTGTCCCATTTCGGCCCACCTACTGCCCCAACTAAGACTGCGTTAGTTTTTTGCGCAGCAGAAACTGTTTTGGACTGGCAAAAAGTCTGGTGTTTATCCCAGCATATCCCCCCAATAAGGTCATAACTAATATCGAGCTCTAGATCGGTTTTTTCAACAATGGCATTGGCAACATCGATGCCGGCTTTTAAAATCTCAGGACCAATTCCATCACCACCTAATGCTAAAACTGTGTATTTCATAATGGTAGACTCATGTTGAAAAACATTCTGTGACCGCAAGTACGAATAATTTGGCACAAAAAAAAATCGTTGGGAAGTTTAATTGATCAAACCTTATTTCTGTTGCCAACTTAAATCCAATTTGATTAAAATCAATATCCAAAAGGGAATAAAAAGAGGACTCATACATGGGATTAACTTTGCTCAATGAATTTGTGAATATTGATGATTGTCCAATTACTGAATCTTCTTTTGTCAATCAATGCAAAGAACGTCTAGAAGAACATGGGGCTTTAATTATTCCAGGTTTCTTGAGAAAAAAAGCTCTTAGCAAACTCATAGAAGAAGCGAAAGAAAACCAAGGGAAGGCATTTTATTCATCTTCAACTCACAATATATATTTAACGCCTAGAGATGAATCTTTGCCAGATGATCACATTTTCAATCATCAGATTAAATCATCAAAGGGATGTATCACAACAGATCAAATTCCTGAAAATTCGGGGCTAAAAATTATTTATCGCTCTGTTTTATTTAAGAATTTTCTCTCCCAAATCGTACAAGAAACCGCTTTATTTGAATATGACGATCCATTTTCTTCCATAAATATTCACTATGCTAATGAAGGGCAAGAATTGGGATGGCATTTTGATAATTCTAGTTTTGCTGTAACACTCTTATTACAAAAACCACTGGGCGGTGGAATCTTTGAATATGTCAAGGACGTAAGAAATTCTGAATATGGAGACCTGGGCTATGAAACTGCAAATAAAATAGTTCTTGGCCATGAAAAACCATCAGTTCTCGAAATTGAGCCAGGCACTCTTGTGTTATTTAGGGGAAAGAACTCAATGCATAGAGTTACTCCTACTATAGGTGATTTGACACGAATGCTGGTGGTTTTTGCTTATAATGCAAAACCAGGCATATCATTATCAAAATCAGCTCAGAAAACATTTTACGGTAAGGTAGCTCATAATAACTAACCGAATTTCATGTCCTAAAGACCTGACTTTTACCTATTTTCTTGACTGATTATTGGCGATATAACACTATTGTCGAAATTCCCGCCACATAAGAGAATGACGTTTATCATTTCTTCATACAAATTTTTTTTCGATATAAATGCAGCGTAAGCTAGCGCAGCTGCTCCCTCAACTACAAGATTTTCAGTCCAGGCTAATTTTTTTAATGCTTTCGCGATGTCCTCTTCCGTGCACTCAATGACTTTATCTATAACCTCACATGCTATAGGTAAAGTTACGGAACCTGCATCCACGCCACCAGCACAACCGTCAGCTAAAGTATCTAAATGTTCAGTTTCAATTACATGACCTACTCTAATGCTTGCAGCTAACGCACCCGAATTTTTCGCACTAGCACCAATTATTTTTGTAGTGGGTGAGAAGGTTTTTATAACACTACCAATACCGGCAACAAGACCTCCTCCTCCCATAGAAATAAACACATTATCGATCCGTGGCAGTTGTTCAAGAAGTTCAAGGCCAATTGTCCCTTGGCCAGCCATAACGAAGTCATCATTATAAGGTGAAATATATTCAAAATCACCGCTTTCAGCCAAAGATCTTGCATGCTGCTCAGCCATCCCAGAATCTCCAGGATGTAGTATAGTTTTAGTCCCATAGCTAGTGATTTTTGACAGTTTAGATTTAGACACGTTTTCAGGAAGTACTACCGTTAAATTATGCTCCGTAGTTTGAGCAGCATGCGAGCATGCGATACCATGATTACCCGAAGACGCTGTTATAAGTTCTAAATCTTTTGGCAAACGTTTGAGCTTTGATAAAGCTCCTCTGATTTTGAACGAACCAGTGTGTTGAAAGTTTTCAGCTTTCAGATAAAGCTTAGTATTTCCTGGTAAACTTTCCCGTGCGGCTAAACATGGGCTCATCATTACACTATCAGAGATCAAGTCTCTTGTAGTTAACGACTCCTTTGCTAATTTTTGAACACTTTTTGAAGGAACCACATATTTCTCCATAAGTAAGTTAGTAGATTAAAGTTAATCCAGTGGTTGCGCCTTTTCCACTAGTTTTGCAAAAAAACTTGCACCTATCGGAGCCAAATCATCGTTAAAATCATATTCTGGACTATGTAATGGAGGTCCATAGCCCTGACCCACATGCAAATATGCCCCTGGTTTCTCTAACAGCATATATGAAAAATCTTCAGAACCCATGATCGGCATCCCGTTACCATCGACTTGTTTAGAACCTGATATGTCTGATGCCACTTCTACTGCGAATTCAGTTTCTTTTTTATGGTTATCAGTAACTGGATATCCATCATGATAATTCAAATTAACTTCACATTTAAATGCTTTCGAAATTCCGTCACAAATTTCAAGAACCCTTTCTTTAACAAGATTCTTTGTTTTTTCACTCAAAGTCCTCACGGTTCCATTAATAAAGGCATTGTCAGGAATAATATTGTGCGTCGTGCCAGAATGGATTTGAGTTATTGAAATAACCACCGGATCATGAGCAGACAAATTCCTTGAACTTATTGTTTGAATTGCCTGAGCTATTTGGATTGCCACTACTATAGGATCCTTAGTTTCTTCCGGATTAGCCCCATGTCCTCCTTGCCCATTTATTAAGATTGTAAAATCATCCGCCGCTGCCATATTTGGTCCTGCATTTGTCTTAAAGAAACCTAAGGGTAAATCTGATGCATTATGAATTCCATATACTTGGTTAATTGAAAAAGTATCCATAATGCCTTCTTTGCACATTACTTCACCTCCACCACCATCTTCCTCCGAGGGTTGAAAGATAAGAGCGACCCTCCCCGAAAAATTTCTTGTTTCAGCTAAATACCGTGCTGCTCCTAATAACATGGTCATATGGCCATCATGGCCACACGCATGCATTATTCCAGGATTTCTTGACTTATACGGATGATCATGGATCTCTTGCAAAGGTAGCGCATCCATATCAGCCCGCAAGCCAATAGTTTTACCCTTTTTCTTTCCCTCAATGATGGCTACTATACCTGTCTTTGCTATTCCTTGGTGAATCTCTTTTACACCAAACTCTTTTAAACGCTTTATTATAAAAGAAGCGGTACGATGGCATTCAAATTTCAATTCTGGATCAGAATGAAGATCTTGCCTCCACTCTTTCATGTCATCATAAAAATCAGCAATTCGGTTAATTACGGGCATTTCTCTTTCCCTTTTATTAAATTTTTGATTTCAGATTATTCAAGTTTGAATATGCTATACTTTGAAGATATTATATGCACATAATTTGTATACAAAAAAAATTCTCAAAGTGAACAATTGCAATCACTTCTTTCTAGAAAGCCTTCAAAATTATGCAAATTGATAATAGTACTAACTCTGTTCTAATTACAGGCGGAACACAAGGGCTGGGCTATGAAATAGCCAGAAATCTAATTGAAAATGGTTGTAAAGAATTAATTGTAGCGGGAAGAGATCCTCAAAAAGGAACCACAGCCGAAAAAAGACTCCGAAAGGCTGGGGCAAAGGTTGAATATCTTAGAGCAAACCTTGCAGAAGCTAAAGATTGCAAGAATCTAATTTCTACAAGCATAAAACTATTTCCAAATCTAAATAGCTTAGTAAATTCAGCAGCAATCACCACTAGAGGTAGCATTGAAGATACTTCCCTGAAACTTTGGGAGGAACATCTTAACACAAATTTGAGAGCCCCATTTCTATTAATGCAGGGTTTAATTCAAAAACTTAAGACAGAAGAAAAGTCTGGTTCTATTGTTAACATTGCTTCCACTTCTGCTTACGTGGGGCAAAGTTTCCTAACAGCATATTCAACATCCAAAGGAGGGCTCCTTACACTATCGAAAAATGCAGCCCATGCGTTAAGGCAAGATAAGATACGAGTTAACGTTGTTGCTCCTGGTTGGATGAAAACGCCCGGAGAAACAGAAATTCAGAAGAAATTTCATGGCGCTGGAGATGATTGGATTCAAAAAGCAGAAAGCTCCTTACCAATGGGAGAGCTTGTCGATCCAAAAAAGCTAGCTCCTCTCGTAAATTACTTATTAAGCCCTTCATCTGGAGTGATCACAGGATCGGTCATAAATTATGATCAGCAAATCATTGGAGCCGTTCCATAATAATTAATTAGTTGATCTACAACCATCCACCATCAACTATGTAAGTCTGATTAGAACACGCACCCGCCTCATCCGAAGCCATAAAAAGTACAAATTTAGCTATATCTTCAGGAACCAACTTTCGCTTAATACACTGCCTTTGCATTAATTCTTTCTCACTTTCTGGAGTTAACCACATAGATATCTGACGCTCTGTCATGATCCATCCTGGCACCACACAATTTACCCGAATGTTCTTTGGACCAAGATCTCTTGCCAATCCTCGCGTCAATCCTTGGATGGCAGACTTCGCTGTCGTGTAACATGGCATCCCACCCTGACCAATCATCCAACTGGTTGATCCCATATTAATAATAGCACCACCGCCATTCTTTTCCATATCATTCATTACTGCCTGGGCTGCGAATAATTGATGCTTCAAGTTTGTGGCTATTCTTTCATCAAAATATTCGGAGGTAACACTTTCCAAACTGTGTCTATCATCCCTAGCAGCGTTATTGACAAGTACGTCAATTGGTCCGAGCTTTGAACTTATGTTTTGGATAGAATTCTGAAGTTGATCGATATCTCTCAAATCGCAGATTTCAGAAACTACGCACTCTGCATCCAAAACCTTAATTAACCGTTTAGATGCACCTTCATCGAAATCTAAAAATCCAACCTTCGCTCCTTGTTTTACCATAGCATGAGTGATTGACTCTCCAATACCAGACGCACCGCCAGTCACAACCACGACTTTATTCTTTAGAGATGGGTAAACTGCATTGTTAGACATTATGTTAACTCCAGTCTCGCTCAGTTAAAATTGTTTATTCCACTCATGATTGAGAACTATAGTTAAACAATCATCCTAGTTTATACTTCTTCATTTGTTCTTTATAGTCCAATTCTTTAGCCTATTTATACCATTATATATCTTAGGAAAATAATGTTCCAAGCAATCATTATCAAGCTTATAATTACTATCTAATTGCGCCAAAATTTTGCCTCCATCAAAATCTACAAAAGCTAACCTAAGAATCTTATCTTCACTGTTTAAGCCAAAATCAGATCCAGGAAGTGTCGCCACTCCGGTGTCAGCAAGCAATTTCTTGCACAAATCATTATCATTAAGAATAGTATTTGAGTTTCTGAATATTTCAGAAAAATCACATAAGAGATAAAATCCTCCAGAGGGTTTCACTGAATTAATCCCCACAGAAACCAATTCCCTATGTACAAAACTAGCAACATGTTTCAAGATTGCTCTCGACTTTTTTAAATATTGAGAGTGATCACACGTAAATGCTTTAATGGCAGCATATTGGATGGGGGCACTTACCGATGTAAAAGTTTCGCTTGATGTGGCACGTAAAGCATTTCTTATATCAACCAATTGGTCTGGAAACACCATTGTTCCCAATCTCCATCCACCTGCCCCACACCATTTGCTAAGTCCCCCTGATACTATTGTTCCCTCTGGATAATAATGTGAAATTGATCGATAAGATCCCTCATAATCCAACTCCGCATAAATTTCATCAGATATGACAATCAAATCATTCTTTCTTGCAACTCGAGCAAGCTCTTGTAGATTTGAATGACTTGTTCCGGAAGGATTATTTGGTGAATTCAAAATTAGTAATTTGTTTTTCTTACTTTCTTCTCTGCAATAATTATCCAAAACATCTGGTGAAACATGCCATTCTTGCTGAGCATTAGTTTTTAACCAGACCAGTTTTTTGTTCAAGAACTTGGCCTGTGGAGCATAAGATACCCAACTTGGAGCCGGCAAAACGGTAACACCATCACAAACCATCTGACATTGAAACAATAATTCCTTAGAACCTGGACCAATCAAAACATTTTCAGAACTATAATCTACTCTATTACGCTCTTTGTGAAATGCGGCAACAGCTTGTCTCAATTCAAATAAACCGGTGACATCCAGATAATCCTTAATATGGGCACAATTCTTAAGCTCCTCTGTGAGAATGGAAGGAACAGGAAACGGTGACTGTCCTAAGCCAAATTTAAAAATTTCTCTTCCAGAATCTTGCAGTTTTTTTGAAATTTCGTTAATTTCTAAAGTGCTAGAAATTGTTAGATTTTTAAAATTTGGACCTAAGAGAGCCATGTTTAGTGCCGTTAGTAAAGAGTTCTAGCTTTAAATCTTAAATTCGAATACAATGTGGCCCTCGGTCAATTGAGTGATCGCACAAACGTAAGCTAAACAAATTTACAATTCAAAACTAGGGGGAAAAATGATGCATTTCATTTCTTTTTTAAAAAAAGTCACTGTTTTCGCACTAGGACTACCTTTACTGTGTACAAGTCTATCTGCAGCAGAATTCATTTCTATAGGAACCGGTGGACCAACAGGGGTCTATTTTGTTGTGGGAAATTCTGTTTGTAGGATGGTCCATAAAGAAGCTGCAGAAGGAAGAAAATCCGGTAGAAAACATGGTCTTCGCTGTGCTGCACCTTCAACTGGTGGGTCAAATTACAATATTGGTCAAATTAAAGAGGGCGAACTGCAATTTGGAGTAGCTCAATCTGATTGGCAGTACCATGCAGTCAATGGTTCCTCAAAATGGGAAGGTAAGAAATTTGAAAACCTTCGCGCTGTATTCTCAGTGCATCCAGAGCCATTTCAACTTATAGCTAGTGGATCCAGCGGAATAAATAGCTGGGAAGACCTTAAGGGAAAAGTTGTAAATATAGGGAATCCAGGATCCGGACAACGTGGTACTATGGAAGTACTGATGAAGGCAAAAGGAACGAGTGTAAGTGAATTCAAGCAAGCAACTGAACTGACTTCTTCAGAACAGGTTGGAGCTCTTTGCGATGGTAAAGTGGATGCAATTGCCTATACTGTTGGAGTACCAAACGGTGCCATTGGGCAAGCAATAGATGGATGTGGAGCACATTTTGTCAATCTCAATTCAGATGTAGAAAAGAAACTCGTTAACGAGAATCCCTTCTATGCTTTTGCTAATATTCCCGCGGGAACCTTTTACAAAGAACAGCAAAAGGATGCTGTTACTTTTGGTGTAATGGCAACATTTGTTTCTAGTGCAGATGTGAGTGCAGACATTGTCTATGAAGTTGTACGTGCAGTGTTTGAAAACCTGGATGATTTTAAAAAACTGCATCCTGCTTTTACGAACCTCGATCCTAAACAAATGATTACAAATGGATTATCTGCACCTTTACATGAAGGAGCAGCTAAATACTACAAAGAACAGGGGTGGATGTAACTTCTGTTCCAACATTTGGAACCCGCCTCACTTGAGGCGGGTTTCTTTCTTTTATTCCACCATTCCAATGAATAGATGTTAAATCAAGATCCCAAAGCACATTCTATTCCATATAGTGCGGCTTGTTTCATAGGACTGGCATGGGCATTATTTCAGTTGTGGTACGCTTCCCCCATCCCATTCATAGTCGGGTTTGGAGTTTTCATCGATGTTCCTGCTCGAGCGCTTCATCTCGGGTTTGCTTTATGCCTAGTGTTCTTGCTTTTTCGAGGCAAGAAAAAGAATGACTCTTACGCCTTAAATGTATTTCTTGCCTTCATATCACTAGTGACCACTTTCTATCTTTTCAGCGAATATAAGCAGATTGTAGACAGAAACGGTGTCCTTCTAGCAATAGAGTTAGATTTTTTCAACAAAACCCTTGTTTTGCCGTTAGAGTTATTAATAGGTGCTATCGGAATATTATTGCTTCTTGAAGCCACTCGACGTGCAATAGGGTTGCCTTTAGTTATTGTAGCAATCCTTTTCTATTTATACTCATTTTATGGGCAAAATATGCCCGTATTGATTTCTCATCAAGGCTTATCCTTGAATAGATTGGTTGGATATCACTGGTTTGGGGGAGAAGCAATATTTGGCATACCTATATCAGTTTCAGTGAGTTTTGTATTTCTTTTTGTACTTTTTGGAACAATGTTAGATTTTGCTGGGGGGGGTCGCTATTTCTTAAATCTAGCAATAGCACTAGTTGGCAAGTATCGAGGTGGACCAGCTAAGGCGTCAATATTAGCATCCGGCATGACTGGAATGGTTTCAGGATCTTCAATAGCAAATGTAGTCACTACTGGAACTTTTACCATCCCCACGATGAAAAAAACAGGTTTCTCCGGCGTTAAAGCGGGTGCCATTGAGGTCGCTGCATCAGTAAACGGTCAGATCATGCCTCCAATCATGGGAGCAGCCGCATTTATTATGGCAGAAATGCTAGGCATCACCTATTTTCAAGTAATTACTCACGCTTTTATTCCAGCTATAATCGTCTACCTGTCTCTTTTTTGGATTTCTGATCTAGAGGCTAGCAAACTTGGTCTAACGGGTATGGAAAAAAGCCAAATACCGGATTTATGGCCTACTTTTCTAGCTGGTCTCCATCATCTCATACCAATTATAATACTTATTTATCTGCTAATCATAGAACAATGGACCGCTGGTAGTTCAATTTTCTATAGTATCTTAAGCTTAATGATAATAATGATCACTCAAAAATTTAGAGAATATAGACCGAACAGCATCAGAGATATTTTATCCACATTATTTGAAAGTCTAAGTGAAATTTTTCAGGCTATGATCAAAGGATCATTCAATATGGCACCAGTTGCCGTTGCCATAGGCGCAGCCGGAATAGTCGTTGGCGCAGTTGGATCTACTGGCTTAAGCAACGCCATGATTGAAATAGTAGAAGTAATTTCAGGTGGTAATATCGTCATTCTACTTGCTATGGTAATGGTCTTATGCCTAATACTCGGTTTGGGCCTACCTACAACTGCAAACTATCTTGTGGTAGCAGCCCTAATGGCAAATGTCATAGTGGAAATTGGAGGAGCTTCAGGCCTGGTATTACCTTTAATAGCAGTCCATCTTTACGTTTTTTATTTTGGACTAATGGCGGATGTAACACCACCAGTTGGATTGGCAGCTTATGCAGCATCTGCAATATCCCGTGCTGATCCGATTAAAACAGGCATACAGGCTTTTTACTACGAAATAAGAACAGCGATATTACCCATAGTATTTATATTTAATCCTGAATTGTTATTAATTGGCATAAAAAGCCTTTGGCATGGCCTACTCGTCTTCTTTGTTTCTTTAGTTGCTATTCTTTCTTTTACTTCCGCAACGCAAGGTTGGTTGCTTACCAAGTTAAAGTGGTATGAAATAATTTTGCTTTTATTAGTTTCAATTTGTATGTTTCGACCAGACTATGTAATGAACAAATTTATACCTAGCTACATCAGTTATGAATCTGATCTTAATGAACAGCTAACCTTTAAAAATGGGGAAAGCATTAGATTCCATATTACAAGGCACACGGATTATGGACCGCGCTACAAATTATTCACTTTCCCAATAGAGATTAATAGTACAAAATCAATTCTGGATATTGCTGAAATTGAGGTCATCAGAACGGCAGAGGGCAAATTAGAGATATCTAACCTAACGTTCATGGGAGAGGGCGAAAAACGCGGTCTTGATTTTTATGATGAGATTACAGACATAGACATATCAAGTGACTTTCAACCCCCTAAAGAATTAATATATATCTTAGGACTGTTTCTTCTTTCAATGGTTATTGTATTTCAAAAAAGACGGCTGAAGAAAGTTTGAGGAATTTGGGAGAAAATTAATCAAGCAGATTAATTCTAAGGCAATAGAAAAAATTTTACCTGGAATCTCCCTCCAGCAACTAATCATTGAGATAAATTAAATGAAACAGCGCTAATAATACTCTTTAGGTTAACATCAACTACATAAAATCATACTTAAGTCGTTGGTACTCGGTAATCATCTAGCTCAATTTTGATTAGTGTGGGTCATACCAAGAGCCTGATTCATATTAATCGATTGAGTAGATAACTTAAGAATTTTATTGTATAATGAGGAAAACATGAATAAGTCTTTTACACTGCATGGTTGTTCAGATGGGATAGAAGAGCAAACTGTTATGACAGAATTAACGATTGAATATCTGGTGGAGCTGTACAAAAAGAAGGATTTCAAAAATCTCGTAGCGTCCGGCCAACAATTTGTAAAAAGTAATTCCGCTAGCGCCACAGCATGGAATCTTCTTGCACTAGGATATAGATATTCCAGAGACGTACCAGCAGCCTTAAAGGTTTATGAAGACTTACTTAAATTGAATCCAGGGCACTTTTTACTATCCACAAATCTGGGTAATTTATGCATGGCTATAGGTCAGGTCAATAAGGCAATAGAATGTTTTGAAGCAGCACGTGAAAAACAACCTGATCACGCTCCAAATTTAGAGGCACTAGCCATAGCATACCAGGATGTTGGTAAAAATTCGGAGGCCATGGAGACCTTTAAAAAAGTTTTAGAAATTGATGGATCAAAAGAAAGTTCCAGATATCACTTAGGTAGAATGCTCGTTAGATTTAAGTCCTACAAGGAAGCCATAGAACATTTTGAAAAAACCGACTTTGGATTGAGTAAAAGTCACCAGCTCGAATGCTTCTACTATTTAGGAGACAAAGAAAACTTTTATAAGAATTATAAATCATTAATTGAATCAGAAAAAATTAATCCTCTTATGTCCTCTATTGGAAGTCACGCATCGGTACGCTATGGCGTTTCGAACAAAGAAAACCCCTTTTGTTCATCCCCCCTCGCACATATAAAAGAATATCACCTAGATGAAAAAAGCGGTTTGGATGAATCATTGATAGATAGCATACTTGACTTTTATAAGAGCGGTGGAGCGGATGGGAAAAGCCAACCACTTCTGTCCAACGGCAAACAATCGTCAGGAAACTTATTTTTGCAGCAACGTGAAGACATACAAACTTTGAAGGCAATTGTAGAAAAGAAGATTTCAGAATATTTAACCCACTTCAAAAGCAGTAATGAAGGTTTCATTAAAAATTGGCCAAAAAAATTTACCCTATATGGCTGGCTGGTAGCCATGCAAAGCGGTGGGAAGCTTGGTGCTCACATACATAAGGAAGGCTGGTTGAGTGGTAGCCTATATTTTAAAATGCCAGAGAAACGTCTGAAAGATGAAGGAAACATAGTATTTAGTTTGGATGGGGCAAATTATCCAACAGATGGGAAAAAATATCCATCAGAATCAAAGAAGGTAAATAAAGGTGACCTTGTTCTGTTCCCATCTTCATTATTTCACCACACAGTTCCATTTGAAAGTCAAGAAGAACGTGTATCATTCGCTTTTGATGTAATCCCTAGCAGATAGGGTAGTAGCAATTACGGAGTCATTAGGAAATTGCATAAAATTCCTAGCTTTGAGCTAAATTTTTATGATTCCAACGAAGGGAATCAAGAATAATGACCCAATTAGAGTCCAAAAAATTGATATGGCTATAGCTTCCGATCGGATTTTATATTTTGGAGCAAAAGTGAACGCCATAAGCCCGACAGGTGCAGCGGCAACCATTAATGTAGTTCTTGCTGTATCAACCTCATAACCACCAATCAGGATAATAATGATGAAGGCAACAAGTGGGTGAACCACCAATCTGAAAAAGCTCACTACTAACCCAAGCTTTAACTGATTTTTATCGATTTTTATCGATAATATAATTCCTAAAGCAAAAAGTGCACAAGGAGCAGCTGCAGTCGATATGAATTCAAATATTCTGCCTATGCCTCTGGGCAGATCGAAAGGAATTATAATAATTAGAAAACCAATACCTAACCCAATTAGGGGAGGATTAAATATCTGTTTCTTTAGTAACTCCCCCACGGAAATGTCTTTGGTGGATACAAAATCCAGAAGTAGAATGGTAAGAGATAATAACAATACATCCATTGCCATTATATTTATTACTGGATTAATTTTATCGGAACTAAATTCAAGCAGTGCGATTGGATAAACATATAAAACATGGTTAGCGAAAGCAGAAGCAGCCCCAATCAAGATGGCTTCTTTTATGCCCACTCTAAATAATAGTTTGGCAGTTAGAAATCCAAGTAAGTAGACAAAAATCTCACTCCAGAAATAAAGAAAGTATAACGTTGAATCTATGGTTGAAAAATCAATACCAAGCACAATGTCTGCACTCATAGCTGGTACAGCTACCATACCTACGAACTTTAATATAGTTTTAGCATCTTCGTAGGAAAAGATGTGCTTCTTACCCAAATAAAAGCCAAAAAAACTTATGAAAGCTACTGGAACAACTCCATTAAAAAGGAGTTCAATAAACGCTAAAGAATTAGCCATAATAGCAGCCTTTCGTATTGCGCCTGCTAAGGTAAATAAATTTCATGCTGATAAATATTGATTACTATTATATAAGGAGTTATTCCTCATATTAACAAGAAACTCAACCAATTACATTTATGCCTTATTATTTCGGATACGGTTCTAATATGTCCCGCTCATTCCTTGAAAAAGTGAGGGGAGTAATACCCAAAAAAAGTGTCTTTGGATTTCTTGAAAATCATCGATTGATCATGAACTTGATAGGGCCTAATTTCATTGAACCAAGCTTTGCGAATATTCGTTTTGAAAGAGGAAAGAACGTTGAAGGCATTTTGCATGAGATTTCTGACACCGAATTCAATAAAATTGTTGCTTCAGAAGGACTTGAATACCAAGTTGTAGAGCTGCCCGTAACAACATCCGAAACTGTCATTAGTGCGAAAACATTAATTTGGCCTACGGATTCGGATATTGAATTACCTACCTCCAGAAGATATCTGAAGCTACTTCTAAAGGCTGCCAGGCAAAATAATTTAAGCAAGAATTATATCGAAGAAATAAGGAAAAAGAAAACAGTATACTACCCCATATTATCAGAATACTTCGCAATTTATGCTTATTTATGGGTGAAAACTCGGGCGAAAAAGGTAAGTTAGTCAAGTAAAATATAAGTAGGAGAGCAATGTTCAGTTCAATTGAATGCCTGAAGGAGTGAGATTGCTCTATTCTTAATATTTTTCTGCACACTTTTCATAATTTCAAATCGATCAAAGGACACTTTGTCTTCTGCAAAGAAATCCCTTAAGCTCTGTCCAAAAAGCTGTCTAAACTCGGTACCAATATTAAATTTCAAAACACCAAATTCCCTAGCCATTTTTATTCGATCATCAGGAGAAACACCAGAACCTCCATGAATTACGAGTGGAATACTACTTACTGCTCTAATTTCAGCCAACAGCTTGTAATCAATTTCAGCCAAATGACGACTTTGTAAATGGGTATTACCTATTGAAATTGCTAAAGCATCAATAGGTACCTGCCCGGTCATAATTCCAACTTCCTCAGGACAGGTGAATTTATTTAACTCGATATCTTCATAACCTACAAAACCTAACTCTGCTTCCACGGAAGCTTCATATTTTTTTGCAATATCGCAAACCTTAGCTGTTTTGTTTAAATTATCTTGAAAGGGTAATCTTGATCCATCAAACATGACAGAAGTAAAGCCTACATCAAGAGCTCTCTTACATGTTTCAAAATCATTTCCGTGATCTAAGTGAGCCACCACCTTTACATTAGTTTCCTTTGCCAATGTCTCAAACATTCTTGCTATAGCCCCTAAGTGCATATTGTTGCGAAAAGCAGGACCTGCTTGAAGTATTATGTTGGAATTTGTTTCAGAAGCTGCCTCAACAAAGGCCTTGGCATCCTCCCAACCTTGCACAACAAAACCTACTACAAAAACTTTTTCCTCCCGAGCAACCCGGAGAACATCTGTTAGTGTACTTAAAGTCATTTAAACTTGGCTATCATGTCCTTTATACCAGGAATCAAATCTACTTGGTATTTATGGACAGGTTGAAAAAATTGAACTAATGCCCTTTGTGTATAACCTCCTAAGATTGTAAAATAATACATCTCATACCCGGGCAAGGCGCAAACAGGATGATAACCTTCTGAAATACAAAATGTTGAACCATCTAGGATGTGAAAGGCCTTCCCAACTTTTTCTTGATCTGACTGTAACATTTGCAAGGCTGAGCCATGATTAGGTTTGAATCGAAAATTGTAAGTCTCATCATGTTTAGTTTCGATAGGAGGTCTATCAGTATCATGCTTATGGCTTGGAAAACCAGACCATCCTCCTGTCCCCACGGTAAATAATTCTGAAACGAGCAACCTTCCGACTTTTTCACTTTGCCTTTGACCAAGCAGATGTTTAATCTTTCTATGTGTTTTGGTTTCATCAGATCCATATTGGACTAGATCAATCTCATTAGAACGAACTGCAAATGGTTCTAGTACTTTATCAAATTTTGCTCCCGCGATAAATACTTCACAATTTTCACTGGTACATTCGATTACAGCAGTTTGACTGCTGGGTACATAAACACATTCCGGTTCCCCATCCCAAACATCTTCACCCCTGCAACCAATAGATTTAAATTCCTCATCACAAACTATGATGTCTACCGTGCCAGTGGCTGGAACAATACAGGTTTCATAACCTGAGATTTGACTCTTAAATCTTTCCCCTCTTAAAAGTTTTATAATGTTAAAATAGTTGTTAGGTACAGTTTTATTATCACCATCAACTATGGCCTTATTATTGTTTTCGTATGGAGGAAAATGCATATTATAACCTCAACTTATGTTCAAAATTTCTTTTACTTGTGCTTTGTCAGGCATAGCTTCAGAGCAACCCACCTTAGTAACAACTATCGCTCCAGTTGCCGAACCATATAAAATAGATTCTTCCAGGGCCATACCATTCATTTTACTGGCACAAAAACCTGCAAGAAAACCATCTCCTGCACCTGTCGGTTTAATTGCCTTAACTTGGAGGCTATCAACAAATTTTTCTTTACCCTCACAGAAATAATACAAGCCCTTTGAACCCATCTTATAAATTGATATTTTTTTCCCGGAACTTGATAACTGTACAGCCAGGTTCTTACCATCACTATTAGTTTTTGACATGAAATCAAATTCTAGTTCATTCCCAACAACAATGTCGGCATAACTAGACGCCAGTAGTAAAATTTCTTCGGCTTCTTTTTTGTGATTCCAAGTAAATTCTCGATAATCAATATCAAAGATGATCTCTAGACCTTTATCCTTAGCATTTTTCATTAGTTTTAAAATAGCTGATCTTGATGGATCTTCAGTTAAGGCTGTTCCTGTTGTCACTAACATTTCATACCTATTGAGATCTATTCGATCGACAACTTCTTGTTTCAAAAATAAGTCAGCCGGCGAATTTCTATAAATTATAGCTTGAGTACTTTCACCCATAGTATCTACTATGGCAAGAGTATTACGTGCCTTTGGAATAGTTACAAGTAATTCAGTACCAATCCCCAGCCTATTGCAAGAATTCTTAACGAATTTCCCTACGGCGTCATTTGAAATTCCCGCCAAAAGGTTAACCTTTACACCCTGAGCAGATAAGCCAGCAGCAATATTAGCAGCCGAGCCACCTAGTTGTGATTTAAAATTATTTGCATTTTCAATCGAAGTGCCAACTGGTTCAGCATAAAGATCCATGCCTGCCCTCCCGACCACCAAAACGCGGTTGTTTTTCCTATTCATTTGCATCCCCTAACATTTAGTCAAACCGGCGACAGAAAGATTGTGGCTTTCTCAATTTGTCCTAATATGACCTTGGCAAATCCAAAACATGTTCAGCAAGATAACTTAATATTAAGTTGGTTGAAACTGGTGCCACTTGATATAATCTTGCTTCCCGATATTTCCTTTCCACATCATATTCTTCTGCAAAGCCAAACCCACCAAATGTCTGCATGCAAGTCTCTGCAGCGTTCCAAGAAGCCTCCGAACAAAGCAATTTTGCAAGATTAGCTTCTTCCCCCGGATTCTTACCTTGATCAAAGAGATTTACTGCCTGCCTAAGCATCAACTCAGCTGCACGCATTTTTGAATATGCCTTAGCAATTGGAAATTGCACGCCTTGATTTTGTCCGATGGGGCGGTCAAATACGATCCGCTCTTTTGCATATTTTTGTGCCTTGTTAATAAACCATTTAGCATCACCGATACATTCTGCCGCTATAAGAATTCTTTCTGCGTTCATTCCAGAAAGAATATATCTAAAGCCTGAATCTATATCTCCTATCATATTTTCTGGAGCCACCGGCATGTTTTCAAAAAATAATTCTGTAGTAGAATGGTTCATCATGGTTTTTATGGGCTTAATAGTTAAAGATTTTCCGACTAGTTCACGCATGTCCACCAAAAACACTGATAATCCTTCTGTGCGTTTTTTAACCTCTGTTATAGGCCTAGTTCTTGCTAACAAAAGGAGTAAGTCCGAATGCTCTGCTCTCGAAGTCCATACTTTTTGGCCATTGACGATATAGTTCTTTCCATCGAACTTTGCCGTCGTATTTAAGGAGGAAGTATCAGATCCACTACTTGGTTCAGTAACACCAAACGCCTGTAGCCTTAATTCACCAGACGCAATCTTGGGCAAATATTTGGATTTTTGTTCTTCACTTCCATGCCGAAGAATAGTTCCCATAGTATACATCTGAGCATGACACGCCCCGGCATTACCGCCTGATTTGTGTATCTCCTCTAATATAGCGGCTCCTGCCGAAAGTGATAAGCCAGAACCCCCATATTTTTTAGGAATTAAAGCCGACAAGAATCCTCCCTTTGTTAACGCCGTCACAAAAGCTTTCGGATATTTGTTCTCTCGATCACATGTTTGCCAGTAACTGCTGTCAAATTGGCTACATAGTTTACTTATCGCATCCCTAATATCTAAATGGCATTTGGTAGCATCCATATTCTCCTCCGACATATTTCTAGAACTACTATCTCCTAATCTTAACTATACAGCAAACAAAGAACGATACTTCTTAAAAAAGAAGGATCACACAAGGTCTTTCATACAAAACTGACCTGTTAAACTTATAAATTTTTTCTATAATAGATATCACTAGTAAAAGTTAACAAATTCAATTTTAGATTCTAAAATGAAAAAAGAAATAAAAGAGACTATCTTAATTGAAAAACCTGAAAAACATGTAATCAAATGCACGTTAAATAGACCGGAGGCAGCAAATGCGTTTAATTCGGTAATGGCTGAGGAATTATTCCTTTTCTTTGAATCCTTATCCTTAGATCAGAAGAGCATACGCGTCATTATATTAACTGGTTCTGGTAAAAAATCATTTTGTGCTGGGGGAGACCTCAAAGAACGTAATGGTATGACTTCTGATCAATGGTTCAAGCAACACAAGCTATATGAAAGAATGGTAAGATCCATTATCAATTGCCCATTGCCAATCATAGCGGCTATAAATGGTGTAGCCTATGGTGGTGGATGCGAACTTGTCTCTGCCGTTGATTTTGCTTACGCAGCGGAGCATGCCATTTTTGCTCAAACTGAAACTAAATTAGGGATAATTCCGGGAGCAGGAGGAACCCAAAACCTACCCCGAGCAATTGGGAAACAGCGTGCACTAGAATTAATTCTAACTGGAAAAACCTTCTCTGCTGCAGAAGCCAAAGAATGGGGGCTAATAAATGAATTATTTTCAAGTGACAATCTATTAACCGAAGTGACTAAAGTTGCTAATCTAATAGCCCTAAATGCCCCTATTGCTGTAAAACAAGCAAAATTTGCTATCAACAAGGGGGGGCATATGCCCCTCAGTGAAGCACTTTCTCTTGAAATTGAGGCCTACAACAAAACTGTTCATACAAAGGATAGAACTGAGGGGATACTTGCTTTCAATGAAAAGCGATTGCCCAAATTTAAGGGAAAATGATAACCTCAATCGCTATTATGATTCAACCGAATCTTCCCAAAAATATACTAGAGTTGGGGAACACAATACTGTCTTGAATATTGTGTCACAGGCTACCAAGGCTGCCCATGCAAATCATCTCACAGGATTGCCTAGTTGGTTTTACTGACGGCCAAGCTCTTTCCAGTTTCCATCAATCACCTGAGAAATAATGATGTCGTCAGAACCTAAATGGTCATTCATTCCATATTTAACACTATTCCCCAAGATATGTCCTTCATAATTCAGACTTTCCATCCCTCTCTGAAAGCTTGCAGCATTAAGGTCTTTGCCTGCGGCTTCAAGCGCTCTCACCAAGGTTTCTGCAGTTGAACGGCCAAGCAATGCACCACTCGGGGGGAAATCTCCAAAAGCACCTTTATATTCAGCAACCCATTCAGCTACAATAGGGTTGCCTAATCTTTCAACTAAATCAGCCCATCCCGCAGCGCAATAAAATCCCTCCGTTAATCCGCCTGGCACCTTTGCAACCCCAGTATGAAATGAAGCTGAGGAACCAAGAAACTTCACCTCACCCCAGCCAATCTTCTTTGCAGTTGCTATAGCAGTTATAGACTGACGAACGCCCAAAGCAATAGCGATAACCTCGCATCCTTCTGCCTTTAATTTTGACAAAGAACCAACGAAATCTTCTTCGTCTGGTTTGTGTGTGGTCTCTGCTAAGTAAGCAAGATTAAGCTCTTTCGCAACAGCCTTGGCACCTTCCATGATTTCAATTCCGAAATCGGATGGAATGTACATGGAACAAATCTTAGTTTCGCCACTTTTTTGATTTATAAACTTTATCCCCGCCCGGATTTGATCGAAATAATGTGAGAGTCCAGCATACCTTAAATCTGAAAAAGGTTCATTCATTTGTCTTGCAGATGAAAATGGGCCTACATTAGCTATTTGTTTCTTAGTCATTAAATCAAAAGATGCCAAATTCATTGGTGTTCCAAGTTGCATTATCATGGCAAATATTTTGTCCGAGTTCACTAGTTTATTTAATCCTTGCATTGCTTTAGGCATTTGATAACCATGATCCTCAACGACAAACCTAATTTTTCTGCCGTGAACACCGCCATCAGCATTAATCTTGTCAAAATATAGCTGAGCCGCTTGGACTCCAGGCACACCAAATGCTGCAAAAGGACCTGACATATCCTGATTTGAACCTATTACTATTTCATTTTCAGTCACCCCTTGTCCAGCATGACTGCTGTAAACCATCGAAACACTTAAAGTTAAGGTTAGAATAATTCTCGTGATTATTAGTTTCATCTATGCCTCCAGAATTATATGTTTGCCTTAATTATACATTTCTTTGATAAGTAGCGCATGCTTTTTTTCCAAAATGTTTCTTTTTATTTTCATAGTAGCCGTTAATTCCTCATCTTCTGCATTCAAAACTAAATCTAAAACCCTGAAATCCTTAATTTGTTCTACTCTTGAAACCTTTGCATTCACCCTTTCTACAATTTCGGTAATGAGTAAATTAATTTCGTTACTTTCACATAGAGAAGTGAAATTTAGATAATAAATATTTTTCTGCTGAGCAAATTTTTCAAGATTTTCCTGATCAGGTACTATTAGTGCCGTCAAATACTTTTTGCCATCTCCAAATATGATTGCATCACTAATAAATGGCGAAAATTTTAAGCCATTTTCTAAATTCTCTGGAGAGATATTCTTCCCACCAGAAGTAATGATAATGTCTTTAATTCTTCCCGTAATCTTAATATAACCATCGACTAATTCTCCTTTATCACCTGTCTTGAACCAACCATCTGCGGTAAAAGCTTCCTGAGTTTTCTTAGCATCATTATGATAACCACAGAAAACGTTTGGAGCTTTGTATTCAATTTCTCCCTTATTTGAAATCCGAATTGATGATCCTGGAATTGGCTTACCAACCGTACCGACATAATTAGATTCAAGAAGGTTTACACTTATTGCTGCTACCGTCTCCGACATTCCATACCCTTCCACCAGAGGTAATCCAAGAGCATGAAACCACTCAATGAGTTCCTCAGATATAGGGGCTGCACCAGAAACCGCTCGCTTTACTCTGCCCAACCCCACAAGATTGAGGATATTTCTGTAGACAAGATTTTTCCATAAGTACCACTCGATCAGTAAAAAAAATGGTACCCATTTTTTTTCTCTTTGGCATGCAGATTTTAATTTTCCTACTTGAAAGGCACGATTATAGGCCAATTTCCCAATAGTTGTTGCATCGGAAATCATTAAATTGACATTGCTGAATATTTTCTCGTATATGCGCGGAACTCCAGCTAAATATGTCGGACTTACTTCTTGCAAATTCTCAAAAATAGTGTCCGGGGTTTCTACAAAATTAACGGTAGTTTTATTTACAATTGGGCTAATCACGGAAGTCGTTCTTTCATAAATGTGACACAAAGGCAGAAAACAGAATAGTTCATCATCTGAGGAAAATGGTAAGACGTGTTTTCCGGCAGATTGCGCATACATTAAATTATTCTGATTTAACATGACCCCTTTAGGCAAACCAGTCGTTCCAGAAGTATAAACCAGCAAAGCTATGTCCTCTGGCGTACCCTCTTCTATTTTTCTTATAATTGTGTGCCTATCATGCTTCAGAAACTTTCTCCCAAGTTCATAGAGTTCATCCAAAAACATAACCTTCTTATGTGCAAATCCACGCAGGTTCTTTCGGTCTAAAACGATCACTTTGCGTAAATCTGGTAAAGCTTTATCTATAGACAAAAATTTGTTGAGTTGCTCGGCATCATCCAAAAACAAAAAGCTCGCGGCCGAGTCCCTTAATTGATATTCTAGCTGCAGTTCAGAATCTGTAGTATAGACCCCAGTGCAAATACCACGAAGACATTGGCAAGCAATATCTATGTATAACCATTCCTTTCTGCATTCTGAAAGAACCACTAACCTGTCGCTTTTTTTGAATCCTAATTTATGCAGCCCCCCTGAAATTTCAAAAACCTTTTCATGGTAATATCCCCATGAATAAGAGTCCCATTTACCAAAATGTTTTTCACGATGTGCAGTTTTTTTTGACCCCAATTCAATGCACCTTTTCAAAAAAAGTTTGGGGATAGTATCGCAATCATCAATTAGAAAAGGTCCTTTTCTCAAATTGCTATTAATACGCACATGACTAACTCGTTCTTTATTTTTTCCTTCCTTATAATCAGGATTCTCCTTCAACGTCATCTCCATGTTTTTCGGTTTTTCCATCTTTTCTTCCCAATTTGGCTATCTTGATGCATACCAAGATAAAATTCTTGGATGTCACGGGAATTCATAACATTTCCTGTTGAATCACTCATCGCCACCCTACCTAACTCTAAAACATATGCATAATCGGAAAGATTCAGAGCTAGCTTGGCATTTTGTTCCACAATTAGTATACTCAAACCCAAATCTTTTTGGAGTTTCTTTAGAATCGAAAAAATCTCTTTTACAATTATAGGACTTAATCCCAAGCTCGGTTCATCCAATAGAAGAAGTCTTGGTTTGGACATTATAGCACGGCCTAGTGCCAGCATCTGCTGTTGTCCCCCTGAAAGAACCTTAGCTTCCATCTTTAATAACCGTTGCAAATCAGGGAAATAATGGAGAACCAGATCGAAGTCTCCTTTTACATTTCTCTTATCTAATCTAGAATAAGCCCCTAGTAGCAAGTTTTGTTTAACGGTCAATAGCGGGAAGATTTCTCGACCTTCTGGAACATGAGCTAAGCCCATAGACACAATAATAGATGGATCCTTGCCCAGAATTGACTCCCCCTCAAACCTAATGCTACCCTTTGATGGTAATAAAATTCCGGAAACAGCTTTTAGCAAAGTTGATTTACCAGCCCCATTTGAACCCAAAAGAGCTACAGATTGGCCAGGCTTAACCGAAATGGTTACTCCTCTCAAGGCGATAATTGGCCCATAATGAACTTCTAAGTTCTCTATATTCAGAATGCCATTTTGTAAAATTGTTCTACTCGCTATTCCCCAATAAAAGCTTCGACAACTCTGTTACTCTTCTCCAAATCACAAGGTTTTCCAGTCCAGATTAATTTACCACTAG
Source organism: Paracoccaceae bacterium (assembly GCA_029243395.1). Lineage (GTDB taxonomy): Bacteria > Pseudomonadota > Alphaproteobacteria > Rhodobacterales > Rhodobacteraceae > CACIIZ01. Next base: position 57,308 of record JAQWSE010000001.1, read on the forward strand.
ACAAAACAGCAACCTTGTCAGAAACCTCTCTTACAACATTTAAATCATGTTCAATAAGTAATATTGTTATTCCTAAAACTTCTCTTATATCATTGATCCAAAAAGCTAAATCTTGTTTTTCCTCTACTGCCAATCCAGATCCTGGTTCGTCCATCAATAACAAATTCGGTTTTAACGATAAGGCCCTAGCCAATTCCACTACCTTGCGAAGACCATAAGGTAATTCTGAGGGTCTTTTGTACCGATATGGTTGAAGCTCCAATAAATCAATGACTTTCTCTACTACATCTCTATATTCTAATTCCTGATTCCGAACTTTTCGCAAAAATAGAAGCTCACTTAAGAAATTAGTATTTTTTCTACTATGGCAAGCAACCAATAAATTTTCCAACACCGTAGCATTATTAAATAATTCTATATTTTGGAACGTTCTGGCTACTCCAACGCTGGCTAACTCATGTGTCTTGAGTTGTTTGATGGATCTTCCATATAAATTAATATCTCCCGAATTAATATCGTAAAATCTTGATATAGCATTGAAGACCGAAGTCTTTCCTGCACCATTAGGACCCACAAGTGAAAATATCTGGTTTTCCTCTATAGACAGGGACAAATTGTCTATTGCCAAAAGTCCACCAAATTTTAAGTTTACATCTCTTAATTCCAGGGTTTTCATTTCAATCTATCCGTTTTTAGAAAACTCTTCTGTTTGCTAAAGAATGTTTTACCTCCAAGCGGGAAAAGTTCGCAAAATAGTCTGATTTTTTGCCTAAGCCCGTTAACTCCCATTGGTTCATAGAGAATGCAAAAAATCACCATCAAACAAAATATAAAGGTTTCAAGACCTGGAATTGAATAAAATGAGACATCAAAAAAAGAAGAAATTCCGTCTCTGATAATCGCTATGAAAACAGGCAATAAAGTTAAGATCGCAGCACCAAAAAAGGCTCCATGAATCGAACCTAATCCGCCTACAACTATCATTAAGAGCAGATTAATAGAAACAAGTAAATTGAATGTTTCATTATTAAAAACTGTAGAAAAGTGTCCCATTAATCCACCACATATTCCACCGTAGAAACATGAAACAGCAAAAGACAGGATTTTTGCCTTTTTTACGTTAATTCCCATGGCGGCAGCTGAAATTTCGCTGTCTCTAACAGCAATAAATGCCCTACCTAATGGTGATCTAAGTATATTTTTATAAATTAACACAAGCGTAATTAAAATTATCAATACCAGCCAATACAACCTATCGATATTTGAATAACGATCAAACTCGACCCCCAAAATCACTATTTTTGGTGCGTAAATACCAGAAACACCGCCGGTCAAACTTTCTGAAAGGACAATGATATCATCGACCAAAATTGCTATGGCAAGAGTTATTATAGCTATATAAATACTATGAAGTCTTGTTGAAGGTATCGCAATGATGACCCCAACCAAACTGCTTAAAAATCCTCCCAAGATTAAAGATAGAAGAAATGGCGTACCTAATTTCGTCTGCATCAAAACCGTAGTGTAAGCACCAATGGCTAAAAAAGCCGCATGGCCCAGACTTGCTAATCCTGTATGACCAACTAGGATCATCAAACTCATTCCACCAATAGCCCAAATAAGAAAAAGAGTGGCCTCCCCCAAGAAGAAATCTCCCAAAATGAAAGGAAGAACCACTGCTAGACAAAGGAGTAAAAAATAACGAAACTTTTGATTGTTATCTCGGAAAAGACCTAGGTCCTGCTCATAAGACTCTCTAAAAAGAACTTTCATTTAAACTTTCTTACTCCTTACTTGGCTTATCAAGCCATTAGGCTTTAAAAAAAGAATCAAAAGTAAAATGATGTATGGCATCAAATGGCTATAACCAGATCCGATGAACCGAGCAGAAAAAGGTTCCACTATTCCTATTACCAGTCCACCCAGTAATGCCCCTGGCAAAGAGCCAAAACCGCCAATTACAGCAGCCGCAAATGCTTTTATCCCAATCAAACCCACTGACGGGTCTACTGCCCCTTTGGAGGCATATAAAATGCCTGCTGATCCAGCTACAATTCCAGCCAATACCCAAGTAAAGCTTTGAAGCTTTCTAACAGGTATTCCCACGTGAGATGCCGCCAATTGATTTTGGGATATTGCCATTAAAGCAACACCCATTTTAGTAAAAGAAAAGAATATATAGAGTGTAATTGTAAACATTACTGTCAGGACAATCACTCCAATCTCTGCCAAACTCAAAACTACTCCTCCTAAGGAAAGATATTTCCCCACAATAGGAGTTTCTAGCGATAAAGGCTCATATCCCCAAATAACCCCAGCAAAAAACCTTAAAATGAAGCCTGCGGCTATAGTTAATATTACTATAACTATTTGAGGTTCTCCTGCAACTCGCTGCAAGACAAGCTTGTCAAAACTCGCACTTATTAGTGCCATGATTACCAAACCAAATGGTATCGCGAACAAAAAAGGAAGTCCTAAGAACGATTCATTAGCCAACCAAATTATAATGAATGCTCCAAACATCATAAAATCACCCTGGGCAAAATTTATTGCCTCAGTAGCCTTATAAATTAACACAAAACCAAGGGCCACCAGTCCGTATACGCAACCAGATGCTAACCCACTCATCAAAAGTTGTAAAAATTCTCCTAACACGCTTTTCTACATGCCTTCCAAATAAAATAGGTCAAGTTGTCTAATTTACAGAACCTTATTAATCTAAAACAACTTTTGGAAAATAAAAAGAAACGGTCCAATTGGGAACATCCACAATTTCACTTATACGAAGATCTCCACATACACTACAAAGCATATAAGCATCTAAGGCCGGCATTCCTGTCGAATGAGCCAACCAATCTATCATGCCGCTAACTGCATCACGTGCAGCTTTCATCAAATCTTCACCTATTCCCGTAGTAACTTTATAACCTTTTACATCAAAATGATTTGTTACTGGTCCGCTCGTTTCTAATCTAGGATAATCAATGTGAGAAGACTTAATAAGATTTATTGTACACTGAACGGTCATGGGACTTTCAATCGCGGTACCACAAACTTCACCATCTCCTTGAGCCGCATGAGTGTCCCCAAGAGATAGCAGAGCTCCTTTAACCTCCACGGGCAGGTATAATGTTGTGCCAGCACAATTATCTCTAATGTCTAAATTGCCTCCCACTCTCCTCGGTGGAACAACTGAGTGGACACCTTTTTCTTCTATGGCTAAACCAACGGTTCCACAAAATGGTTTTAATGGCACTTTCCCATATGACCCAAAAAGAGAAGCAATCGGATTTTCAGAATCGTACTTCCAAGTATGAAGCCTAGGCTCTAAAAACTGATCAGCCAGCAATCCAAAACCAGGAATATTGGCTGTCCAACCCCACCCCTGAGAATTAGGAGAAAATTCCAGAAAATTAATTGACAATATGTCTCCCTTTTCCGCACCCTCAACAAATATAGGGCCTGAAACAGGGTTTACTCTCTCAAAATCTAAACTCAATAAATCCTTATCATGCGATTTTTCTGATAATTGCCCACCCGAAGCATCTATTGTTTCAATTTCAACGGTCTCACCAGGTTGGACTGAAATTACAGGATCTATACTGTTGTCCCAGCCATAGTGGTGCCTTTCATGATGTATAGTGTGATTACAGCGCATAATCATCTCCCTCCGCTATAGATAATCTTTGAAACAATTTTCAATCATTGAAATCATTATTTTTGCCCATTTTTCTTGACCAGCTTTTTCTTGAATCAAATCTTGTCGTATTTCAATCAATATTGCGGGAATATCCCTATTATCGCCATGGTTAGGAATAGTATAATCACCGTCTTTTTCAATTCTGTAAGGTTCATTATCCCCCACTACTATAGCATCTTCTTTCTGCAAAAATTCAATACAGCGCATGCCCAGAGATACAGAGTTGTCATAGAGAACGCCGCAATGCCATGGTCTCGTCCTATTTTCCTCATTCAGTTTAGGCGTAAAGCTATGAAGAGATAGTAAAACTTTAGGTTTAATGTCATCAATAGTGTCAGCGACAAGCTCATGAAAAGGAGTATGATAATCGCTTAATCTTTTTGCTCTCTCTTTATGCGTTAAACCAATGTTTCCAGGTATCTTAGTTCCATCACTTTCTTTCCGTATACATTCAGGCGAATCCTGCGGACGATTTAGGTCTACTACCAAGCGTGAGTATCTTGAAAAGATGCACCTATAGCTTGTCAGAGAGGACAAATGAATGGCAACCCCTTTGATGCCGATGTCATAGGATATATGTCTCAATCTATCTTCATGAGATAAACCCAAGGCTCCTAGGTCATTAGGAATTTCATTGCCAGCATGCTCCACGGTAACAAGTAAAGGTTTTGTACTTATCAAGTTCTCAATATATGCTATATTGTTGCCTGTTGTATGAGCCATTATGATAATGAAATTGTTAATTTATATCATTGATTTCATCTAGAACTTCATTCGTCCTTAATATTCTACAATAACCACTGAAAGCCTCTAAAGCATTTTGGTGTCGCTCTTCTGATATGGTGGCTGAAGCATCACTTACCATAGTGACCAGATAACCTCGATCCGCTGCATCTCTAACTGCCATGTCCACACACTGATCAGTCACAACACCAAAAATTATAAGAAACCTAATATCCAAATTCCTAAGCACGTAATCAATATTGGTTGAATTAAAAACCCCTGAGGAAGTTTTTGGCAAAATAATTTCATCTTTTTCTGAATCTATTTCATTAATTAATCTTGCTCCATCAGATCCCTTTGGGACATTCATTCCTGACAATTTATGGTCAATAGACCTGTCACGCCCATCAAGAGTGAGGCTTTCTATGACGGTATGTAACACTTCAACATTTTTTTCTCTAGCTCTGTTAACAAGCTTTATTTGATTTGGGACCACTTCATTAATCAATTGTTTATGAAAATAACAATTTTCATCCAATTCAGGGTGCATGGGATCTCTACTGGGGATACAGTATTCTTTTTGCATATCCACAGTTAATATAGCTGTCCGAACAGCAATAAATGGCGTAGATCTTGTTACCTGAAGAGGACCAATGTTAGCAGAATATTCTTCTTCCATGAATTAATTCATCCTTCTTATTTTATTCAACCAGCAGGTTAAAATTCAAACCTTCGGGACATTACGCCCTTTAAGGAACATTTGTTCAATTTCAAAGTTCCCGACTAAGCCCCCGTTCCGCAATACCATTATTAAAACTATTACTGCACCTAGTGTAATCCCTGAAAGTCCTAACATCTCAGGAAATTTTATACCTATCAGCACGGGTCCTGTCTCCATGAACCTAACCCACTCTAAACCAAAGGTAATCATAATTGTTCCAAGGACTGCTCCAGTAATCGATCTCATTCCTCCTAGAATTAGCATAGCTAATGTAAGAAATACATGTGAAAAGTAAAACGGTCGAGCGCTTATAGTACCCAAGAAATACGCATAACATATGCCTGCCATTGCCAGAATCAAACCACCTAATGTCCAGGCAAATAGCCTAAGATTAAAAATGTTTACCCCCATTGCACTAGCGCTAGTATCATCATCAGAACTCGCTCTGAGTTGTATCCCCCATTTTGACTCTCTAAAAAACCGCGCCACAAAAATTACCCCTATAGAAATAATGATGATTGAATAAAGGTCAAAAACCTGAGGGATCCCAAAAAAGGCCTGCTTTCCCTTAAAGATATCAGTTCTATGCATGAAAACTGAGTGCACTATTACCAAAATAGCAATAGTCACTATTGTAGCGCCTATCCCAGAAAGCCGTACGATGATTAATCCAGTTAGAAACGCCAAGAACCCCGTGATAGTAAGTGAAATAATTGCCGATGAAAATGCATCCAACTCAAAAGTATTTAATCCCCATGGTGCATCAGGAAGAGACAGCTTTTTTATTGTCACCGGGGTTACACATATTGCTGCCACATATGCCCCTAAACCCATAAATGCGCTATGGGATAAATTTGTGATATTAGTATTGCCCATGAAAACCTGCAGTCCCAAAACAACGAGTAAGTTGACATAAGCTGCATAAACCAACCTTAAATGATATTTTTCCCCAAATACGATAACTAATAAACCTATGCCTGCTACAAGTATTGATAATAAACTTGCCCCCCATACAGCATTTTTAAAACTTCTAATTGATTGGAAAATTCTCAAATTTTATCTCCTTTTTCCTTTGGTGGAGATAAGATCCCTTCAGGTCTCCATACTAAGATAATTGCTATAATAGCAAAAACGAAAGCATCTTTCATTCCCCCATAGCTTTGTGGAAGTAGAACTAGCATCCCTACTTCTAATGCACCCAAAAGGAATCCCCCTAACACAGCGCCAGGAAGACTACCAAAGCCTCCCACAACACAGGCTACAAAAGCTTTTAAAACTGGGTTGAATCCCAATGTAGGATCAACGGCACCTCTTCTCGCAATGATGAAAATAGCTGCAATCCCAGCTAACAGACCTGAGATAGCAAAGGCCGCAGCTATCACTCGATTAGCTCTGATACCCATTAGTCTTACCATTTCAAAATCTAGCGAAGCGGCTCTCATTGCTATACCTAAAAGACTTTTCTTAAGAAATAACACTAATAGTAAAATCGCTATCAAGGTTGCTAGAGTTTCAAAAATTTGCAAAGAAGATATCTGTATAGGACCAAGTCTTATTGGCCAGTCTAGAAAATACATTGATGTCACAGCTATAGGCCTGGGGGAAACTAACAAAAGAAAAAGGTTTTGAAGAATTAAGCTAACACCAAATGCCGTTAATAAACCTGTGGTGGCGTCGGCGTAGCGCACAGGCCTAAAGGCTATTCTTTCAAGGAAAAGAGCCATGATTATAGCCGCCAATACTGCCCCCAAAATTATTATTATGGGATTCTTAAAGGCCAGAGTAGCCATTACCATCATCGTATAACCGCCAATTGCAATTACTTCACCGTGAGCAAAATTTACAAGATTCATTATAGAAAAAACGATGGCCAAACCTAACGCAATTAGGGCATATTCTGCTCCAAAACTAAGGGCATTAAGTGTTTGTTGAACAATGTAATCCATTAAGCCTCAACCCCGGTTAATGAGGACATAAGATCTCCTTTATTCAAAATTTCTTCACTAGACCCACTTGCTATCACATTGCCGCTATTTAAAATAAAACTAAAATCAGCAAGCTTAAGGGCTTCGGTGGCATTTTGCTCAACCAATAAAATCGTCATACCTTGAGCTTTTAAATCTTGAATAAGTTCAAATACTTGACGAGTGATTCTTGGCGCCAAACCAAGGCTTGGTTCATCTAACAAGAGAATTTTTGGCCTGCTCATCAATGCTCGAGCTATAGTTAGCATTTGTTGTTCCCCTCCTGAAAGTGTGCCAGCAGCTTGATCTCTCCTTTCATCCAAAATAGGAAAAGTCTTTAACCATGCATTGATTTCTTCATCAGCAGCTTTTCTATCTTCCCTGATTGCAGATCCAATGAATAAATTTTCAAAAACTGAAAGATTACTGAATACTCGCCGCCCTTCTGGAGCAATAGAAATACCTAATTTAACCCTTTCCTCTGTATGCATTTTGCTGATGTCTTTATCAAGAAACCGTATAGAACCAGATGAACTGACCGTTCCCAGAATAGAAGATATAGTGGAAGTCTTGCCTGCTCCATTAGGCCCCAAGAGAGCAACACAGCTTCCTTTCTTTACCGAAAAATCAATGCTGTGAACAACTTTGATTCTTCCGTAAAATACACTAAGGTTCTTGACTTCAAGCATATTGGTCTTTTGTAAAGACAGTAGTACCAAAGGCACTACTGTCAAAATTAAATTCCATATAGTTTACTTCCAACTAGGAACAAAACTTGGGATTGTATTGGAGAGGAGTACTCTTACTCCATCCTTAAATCCTATGACTGGAACAGTTCTCTCAGCATGGGATTTATTCTTTTTGAAAGAAACTGACTCTACGGTCCTGACTGGAATGCTATCCGCATCTCTTAATGCTTTTCTAATAGCCTCTGGATCAGTTCCTCCAGTTTTCTCAACTGCATAGGCTATTGCCATTATTACGTCAGCACCCAAGGCTGGAAACATGCCATCAACAGGCATTCCCATTGCCTTACATTCTTTTTGAAAAGCCTGCATTGCACTTCCTGGTTGTGAAGGAGCCAAAGTACCAAACGCAACTTTATCTAAAATAGACTTGTCACTATCAGCTACTGAATCAAGTGAGGGATCATCTAATCCGTCAGATCCAAAAACCCAAGCATCAATCCCAGCTGCCTTCATCTGCCTAATAAGGACACCAACATCGGGCATTATAGACGAAATATAAACTGCATCAGGAGTTGTTGAAAGTTTTTTCATTTCAGCGACCTGAGGGGACCAGTCACTTGTAGGAATACTAAAATTCATTTTTGATAGAACTTTTCCACCCCCATTTTCAATCGCCTCTCCAAACCAGAGTGGGGTCTTAGCTGACCAAGATCCACCATCATCTGAGGTAAGCAGAACAACATTCTTGACACCTTCTGACAGAGCATATTCAGCTGCTGCGGCAGCAGTGAAAGGATCTGGAGAAACATTAGAGATGAAATTGTCTACTATTCCAGTATGCATCTCAACTTGAGTACTTTGAGCTTGAAGAATAGTCACACCGTATCCTGCTGCAATTTGAGCAACTGGGATCATTGTGTCAGAAAATGGAATTGTCCCAATTGCAATGACGCCTTGCTCTAAGAATTTCTCCGTTAGAGAAATAGCTGTTTGCGTATCTGTTCCCGTATCTTGGACTAGAAGTTCAAACTTCTTCCCATTCACACCACCATTTTTATTAATGATTTCCGCCATGCACTTTGCTCCTTGAATCTCAGCATATGGTGCATATTCTCCAGTTAAAGGAACTGGAAACCCTACCTTTATTGTGTCTCCAAAAGCTGGAAAAGCAATAAAAGACACAAAAAGAATCTTTGAAAGATTTTTTAGGAATTGTTTCATAATTTTCTCCCTTATATTTGATTTGTTATAATTTTTTATGATTGCTATTGTAGTCATATTAATGCCCGATATATGCTTCCTTAACCCTTGCGTCATTGGATATCTCATTTGGTTTTCCGGATGCTATTACCTCCCCCATGTTCATCACCGTTATCTTATCGCACACACCCATTATGAATTTTAAGTCATGATCTATGACGATGATAGCACATGAATTATTTTCTTGCACCCACCTTAACGAATTTGAAAGTTCTTGGGTCTCATTTTCATTCATTCCGGCGGCAGGTTCATCCAGAAGTAGGACCAAAGGGTTTAATGCCAGTGCTCGGACAATCTCTAGTCTCCTTAAATGACCATATGACAATTCATCTGATGCTAAATCAGCCTTGTCAGAAAGGTCAAAGACATGAATTATTTCATCCAAATTCTTAGTTTCCTTTCTCTCAGAATATTGAGAAGAGATTTCTGCTACCTCAATATTTTGCCCAACAGTGAGATTGGGATAAATTCTTAAATTTTGGAAAGTCCGAGCTAAGCCCAAACGCGCTCTTTCATAAGACTTTCTCAAGGTAATATTTTTACCAGAAAGATAAATTGCGCCATTATCAGGGGCCAGCAATCCAGAAATCAAATTAATGAGCGTTGATTTCCCTGCTCCGTTCGGGCCAATTAAACCCAACACATCCCCTTTCTCTATTTCTAAGGAAACATCAGATACTGCTTTAACCCCACCAAAGCTTTTCGAAATATTTCGGAGACTCAACATAATTACAGGTTCAACCCATCAATTCATTTCGTTATTGATAAAAAAAGTGTCTAATCATAAACTCGAACCCTAAGGTAAAAGATAATTTTCGTCTAGAGGACAAATCATGCCAAATGAAATTGACGATTACCAAGTATTTTTTGGGTGCTCAGATTTTTCTGGCCTTTTTAGAGGAAGAGCCGTCTCCTCCCTAGAATATAAGCGGAGGCTTAATACAGGATGCGGCTGGGTGCCTGCTGATCAATCACTAACTCCTTTCGGAGAAATAGGTCCTGCCAACCCTTTTGGTTCTCTGGGTGACCTCCGGCTAATTCCTGATCAGAAAGCAGAATACAAAGTAAAATGTGATGAAATGCTAAGCCCACTACATTTTCTCTTATGCGATATTAATAATTTAGATGGAACTCCCTGGGATTGTTGCGCTAGAAATTACTTAAAGCAAGGCATCAAATTACTTAATGAAAACTACGGTTTGTCATTAACAATCGGCTTTGAACACGAATTTACAATAATTGATCCAGATCTCATGCCTGAACCTGTTTTTTCTATGCGCGCATTTAGAAAAGAGGAAAAATTTATTTCCATTCTAGCAAAATGTCTTAACGAGACTAAAATAATTGCTGAAAATTTTCTACCTGAATACGGAGTTAACCAGTTTGAGGTTCCAACTTCTGCAAAAGCCCCCTTAGCTGCCGCAGATGATGCCGTGGCATTTCGCGAGATTGTAAAAGAAGTGTCGCGCGTCACGTCTAGGAAACTTTCTCTATCACCCAAGCTCACACCAGAATCAGTTGGTAATGGAGTCCACTTGCATCTATCTCTCGAAAACGGCAGTGGAACAAATGTCAGCGAGGACAGGAATAAAAAAGGAGCTTTAAGCAAAGAATTTTCAGCATTTTGTGCAGGAATTTTACGACATATTGATAGTGTAGCTGCGCTTAGTGCTCCATCCCCAATATCTTACCTAAGACTTAAACCTCACCATTGGTCTGCATCCTATAATACAATCAGTGTGCAAGACAGAGAGGCGGCCATACGAATTTGCCCTGAGATAAAACATAAAAATAGAAAATTTTCATCCTTCCGGGCTGAAGTCAGAGTTGGAGACGCCACCTCTTCTCCTTATCTGCATTTGGGTTCAATAATACATGCAGGCCTCATTGGACTTGAGAAAAATCTACAAGTACATCGTTTCACAGAATCAGATCCTAGCGAAATGACTAGTAAGGAAAAGAAGAAATTGGGGTTAAAAAGATTACCCAGATCTCTCGGAGAATCCATGAATTCTTTATCATCAGACGCAGACTTTAGGAAATCAGCGAAACCATTGTTTTGGGAATGCTATAGGGACATGAGGTCAACTGAACTGGCATACACAAAAAAAATGAGTGAAAAAGAGTTATGCAATTCGTATAGAAAAATTTTCTAACTGCCCTCTCTCAAATAAGATTCCTCCAAAACATCTGCAAATGCACTTAAAAATATTTTAACATCATCGTGAATTAAACTTAATGGTGGCCTTATCTTCAGTATATTTTCGTAAGGACCTTCTAGACCAACGAGGATCCTCTTATCCCGCAACCTATTGCAAATGTAATTGGCCTCAGAGGTTCCTGGTTCTTTAGTCTCAAAATTTCTAATAATTTCGACCCCCCAGAATAGACCCATACCCCGTACATCTCCTATTAAGGATGAACCTAGTTTTAATGCAACTAAGCCCTTTTCAAGAAATGAACCCATTTGCTTTGAATTCTCCCCAAGCATTTCGTCATCAACAATTTCTAAAACTTCGTTTGCTATCAAACATGAAAGATCAGATCCTCCAAAGGTTGAGAAGAACTCGATTCCATTGTTGAAGGCCTTAGCAATTTCTTGAGTTGTAACTACCGCTCCAATCGGATGTCCATTTCCTATTGGTTTTCCTAAGACCACAATGTCTGGTAAAATCTTCTGTTGTTCAAAACCAAAGTAATAGCCACCTAGTCGTCCTAAACCTGTTTGAACCTCGTCTGCAATGCAAACACCTCCTGCGGCTTTAACTTCCTCATATATATGCTGCAAAATGCCTGGTTGAGGTATAATTTGCCCAGCAACACTAGGAAAAGTTTCAGAAATGAAACCCCCTAAACTTCTACCCTGTGCTTGAATATCATTTAAGATCTTGGTTATTTGATATCTAGGATCCACATCTCTGAATTCATTGGGACAATCTATGACATGAACCCAATCTTGCTTTCCTATGCCGTTCGGCTTGTTAAATTTGTAGGGAGAAACTTCAATAGCAGCATTAGTATTACCATGGTAGCCATGGTCAAAAGTAACAAAATCTTTATTACCTGTATATGTTTTAGCAAGACGCAAAGCTAACTCATTAGCTTCAGATCCAGAATTCACAAAAAAAACAACCTCAAATGAACTGGGGAATTTTGATAATAGGTTCTCTGAAAGCTTCTTTTGACTTGGGTGAAGATACCGAGTGTTCGAATTTATAAGTCTCAGTTGCTTATTAACTAAATTAGCAATTCTAGAATGAGAATGTCCCACGTGTGGTACATTATTATAAAAATCAAGATAGCATCTACCACTTTCATCAAACAGATAGTTTTTGAACCCTCTCATGATCAAAATTGGATCCTTATAACTCAATTTTAAATTTCCTGAAAAACTCTTTATTCGGTTTTGAATAAGGTGATTTTTATCAATTTTTCTGAAAGTAATGGCTCCTGGGTTTATTCCCAAGAGTGTTGCTGGATTTGGGCAGTATTGGGACCAAAATTTAATATCGTCAGGATTACACACCCCTGGCCAATTATTCTCTTGCCCCAATCCCAGAGCTAATTGCAAATGTAAATGCGGTTCCCACCCTCCATTTACGCTTTTACTTCCTATTTTTCCTATTAAATCACCCTTCCCCAGATGCTCTCCTTCATGAAATCTTAATGACTTTGGATCCAAGTGTCCAAAGAGAGAGAAGAAAGAAATACCGTTGGGTGTTCTATGCTCAATTACGACAAAGCCTCCATAATCAAGCGGTTTATCGCAAAACTCTGAATGAATCACCTCACCTTCTAAAGGAGTAAAAATTTCTGTTCCAAAAGGGGCAAAGACATCTATGCCCAGATGTATAGTTCTCCGATCAGAATTTTTCTCAGGGCCTAGCCTAAAATCTTCGGCAGTATAGATTAATCTAGGTTCTAGATATTTCCCCAAATTAATTGAACTCTGGCTTTCAGATTCACTGCGGCCAGTTAAATTTATTGCCTCAGACTGAGTGATAGAATGCGGATCTATTGGTATTATGCTTTCTAGATCCAGTGAAATGATTTTTGCATCCTTTAAAGGTTTTCTAATGATGGGATGAAATCCAGCTTTACCTTGGTTAAGATATTCTATTACTTCGGATCCTCCTTTCACTGGGGGTAAATCACAAATATTCCTAAATCTTGCAGTAAAAAAATTCTTACCGTTGACCATATTCCACACGAAATTTTTAGAATCTTTTTGCGAAATTATAACGTATGGGTCATCTGGTTTATCTTTCGCCATTATTGACGAATTCACATAACTTACGGCCAACCTTGTAATAATCAAGGTAAACAATATGTCTAACTCTTCCTCTGAAATTGGATTAATTGAATGGTAGCCCCGTAAAAATTCTAGCTGCATATTTAAACCAATTCCAGGAAGAATTAACAAATATGCAGAGCATATAGCTACATTACAAATCGTAGGAGATTTTGAAAGGTCTCCAAAATCTAATATTCCTGAAAGGAAAGCTTGGCCATTGGATAAAAATCCAACAAGGAGATTTTGATCATTTAAATCATTGTGTATCCAATAATGAGGTAAGTGGTTCAGTCTATCGGAAATATTTAAGAAGTCATCTAGAATTTCGTTTATAATAAGTTCTAATTCAGGATCCGAAATATCAGGCACATTATCTCTTATCCATAGAGGTTTCGTGAGATCCCATTTGTTGCTAGGAGGGTCTATATCTGTAGTAAATTTTTTTGAAGCAAGATCCAAAGACGCTACTTTTTTGCCTAAATCTAACATAAGATTCTTAGATATTGGAGATACATTAGACAGCATGATACCTTCGATTTTTTCCAGCACCCAAATGATGCGTTCATCGTTGTTAAGATCAGCAGCTAATTCATAGCTTTTTCCCGAAACGGATTTTATTATTTTTGGAATGGGTAATTCACTTCCGTCTTTTCTCAAAAATTCTAAGATAGAAACCTGAGCGTCCAAAAAAGACTTTTCACAGTTTAGTCTCATTATCTTGACTATAAATTTACTATCGTTAGACTGAATCAACTCAAAATTAAAATCGAATTCGCTGTTTAAAATTTTGTATTGCCCACTCAAATTCCATCTGTCAGAAACAACCTGTGCCCAGTGAATCTTTTCGGTTTCAATATTGTCCATTCGCCGTTCCAAAATAACTTACCATACTTCATATCAAGTTTGTTTTCAAAATAGTACTCAAATGTGGTAATTTAGTTTCAAAAGATTTAATTCTACAACTGGCTGCATTATAAACCCAATAACCAATTCTTTTGAACGGTAGTTTAAATAATGATAAGTTGGCTTTATTCTTGCAAATGCATTAGGACAGGATCCTTGAATATGCACAAACTTAAATTATTTGACCTATCTATAGCTCTAACAGTTACATTGTCTTTAGTAAGCTTTGTATACGGAGAAGTCAGTGTAAGATCAAATAAATGTAATTCAAACACTATTGAAGATCTCTACTCCCTGATATATGCCCCATTAGTACCTTTTGATCCTCCAGCATCAATAATAGATGATGATGGAAATATAACGGCTAGTGAGGATGAATTATTTTCTCTAAGACGGCGCCATTTTTATGACCAACTCAAAGGACAAAATCCTGTATCCATTGATTTGCAGACATACGCTACATTGACAAAGGAGCTCCCAGGCGGATTAGAGGATTTTGAACCAGTACTCAAAATATTGTTACCAGACTGCCAACCTGTATCACTTTTTAGAGGAGTACCTGTATCAGCTACTTCAGCAGATTTTGAAACGATACTTAAAACTGCCGAAATAGGCCTAAGATCGGAAATAGCACCTATAGTTGACTACGCGCGCTCATCCATTGAACCCAATCCTATAAGATTTGAGACCATATTAGAGATTCTCAAGAATGATTTAGCAATCACACCTGAAATTGTTAATGCAATACTCCCGGGACCAATAGCACAGCGTTATTTTCCAGATGGAATAATACCCACAGCTAACTTATCAGAAGCAGCCATACTAGCATTTGTTGCTCTAGGAGGAACGGTAACAGAACCTCCCTCAAAAATATTTTTTATAAAACCCCGAAGCTATTCAGGAGTAATAGAGGATTATAGCTCCCTAATTATTCAAGAAACCGGTAAAATAGAAGCTGCTGCAGCCTTAAATACTGGGCTGGTAGCACAGATGATGAATAGAATGGGAGTTTCTGCCCAAATTTTAGTAATCACAGAAGTCGATACTACAATGGCAGGTACTTGCAAAATTGATGACGCAGGCCGTTGGCACCAAATAATAGGCGGCAGAAAATCGAGGAATTGTCCATTTTTTTCCCTAACACGTCAAATGCTTCAAAGCGGAACCTACAAGAAAACAAAAGATTATATTGAGCAAAATATAGTTTTCAAACAACTGGAAGCTATTTTGTCAATCGCCACTAATAAAGGTCCAAAAGTGGATAGTTAATTTTTTTTATTAAAAAAATTAATTCTATCAAGGTTTGATACTTGTCATAGATTGTAATAAATTCCACTTTTACTTTCTCCTCTCGATAGGTCAGTAGGGAACATTTTTTAACAGCTATTAATAAAAATTTGAGCTCTACGACCCTTTGATTGACATTCTTTTTAACCAAATGTAGTTCAGTAAGATAAGATTTGACCAATTATCTAAGTAAAGGAAACTAAATGAATTTAGATAACATTAGTACAGGGAAAACCCCCCCAGAGGAAATAAATGTGGTGATTGAAATAACAGGTGGAAGCTCTGGAGGGAGCCCCGTGAAATACGAATTTGATAAAGATAGTGGTGGAATATTTGTAGATCGAATAATAAATACTGCCATGTTTTATCCATGCAATTACGGATTCATACCAAATACTCTGCATGCGGATGGCGATCCAACTGATGTTTTAGTATTGTTAGATATCCCATTACAGCCTGGTGTAGTAATTCCATGTCGTCCTGTCGGGGTCTTAAAGATGGAAGATGATGGAGGATTGGATGACAAAATTATTGCTGTTCCAACTGAAAAAATTGATCCTTTCCAAGCTGATATAAGAGATTTAAAGCACTTGTCCCAAAAGACTCAAGAAAGAATATCTCATTTCTTTGAACATTATAAAGATCTTGAAGAAGGTAAATGGGTTAAACTTCTAGGTTGGGGTAATAAAACCGAGGCACTGGAAATCATAAAAGATTCTATCAAAAGAGGATTAAAGTAAGCTCCACCGCTTGTTAGGATCACCTATCATCACATTATTTTTTTGATAAGACCTCTTTTGCTCTAGCACCAGCTCGACTGAAATCCATTATACCAGCGTGTTTCTGTTTCAGAACACCCATGACCTTGCCCATATCCCGAATTGAAACTGCTTTAATCTCTTGAATAGTTTGGTCAACAGTTTCTATCATTTCATTTTCAGTCATTTGTTTTGGGAGAAAGGTTTCAATAATTCCTATTTCAGACAATTCTTGCTCAGCTAATTCTATTCTACCAGCTTCTTCATACTGCTTGGCACTCTCTTGCCTTTGCTTTATCATTTTTGTCAAAATTGAAAGTATCTCTTCATCAGTAACCCCATTCACATTTTCTTCAGAACGGACTGCTATATCACGATCTTTTATAGCCGCATTAATAAGACGTATAGTGGAAATTCGCTGAGTATCTCTGGCTTTCATAGCTGCTTTAAGCGAATGAGTAAGTTGTTCACGCATAAAATTCACCACTCCAAGTAATGATTATTGAAAATCTAAGCAGAATACATTAAACCTACAAAACATATAATACAACCTTAAAGACGGATCTCCATAACAATCTTCGCATCAACTCCATAAGATTAAAAATTAATAATTTCAAGCCTGGAAAAAGGGAAAAGTGTACCAAGAAGCGCTGAAAAATAAGGATGCCTGTATAGTATTGCCTGACGGTACATCTTACGAAGGATACGGCTATGGAGCAAAAGGAACTGTGGCGGCAGAGTTGTGCTTCAACACTGCCATGACAGGCTATCAAGAAATTATTAGTGATCCATCATATGCTGATCAAATAATTGTCTTCACCTTTCCGCACATTGGAAATGTAGGAGTTAATCTCGAAGACAATGAGTCTTTAAAACCAATAGCTCGAGGAATAATTACTAGTCAAATGCCTACAAATCCCTCAAGCTGGAGGAATACTGGTCGTTTAGATGATTGGATGCAAACTCATGAGATCATCGGGATATGTGGAATAGATACCCGTAAAATGACATTAATATTAAGGAGCTTAGGGGTAGTGAACGCGGTGATCTCTTATGAAAAAAATTCCTTAACGAACCGTGATTCCCTGGTAAAGAAAGCTAAGAATTGGCCTGGGATTTCTGGTTCAGATTTGGCAAAGGAAGTGTCATGCAAAACGCCCTATGATTGGAATGAGGGTCGCTGGACCTGGCCAGGTAAGTTCCGAAATCCTGCAAAGAATAAGAAAGTTGTGGCTATTGATTTTGGAATAAAAACCAATATCCTGCGGTGTCTTGCCGAATCTGGGTGTGCAGTCAAGATTGTTCCAGCAAACGTGACCTATGAAGAAATTCTGAACCATAAACCAGACGGCATCTTCTTATCAAATGGCCCAGGTGATCCAAAAGCAACAGGCAAATATGCAGTGCCAACCCTGAGAAAGATAATTCGAGATACGAGAATACCAATATTTGGCATTTGCTTAGGGCACCAAATTTTAGCATTGGCTTTGGGTGGTAAAACGTTAAAAATGAAGTGTGGCCATCATGGAGCCAATCATCCAGTAAAAGATCTCATCACTGGCAAAGTAGAAATAACCTCAATGAACCATGGTTTTGCTGTCAATCGATTAGCACTTCCTGATGATGTGCTTGAAACACATGTGTCATTATTTGATAATAGTAACTGTGGAATAGAACTCAAAGGTAGGAATGTTTTTTCAGTCCAATACCACCCAGAAGCAAGTCCTGGCCCTACAGACAGCCTAGGTTTATTTTCAAAATTTGTCGCTTTGATGAACTAAAACAATTGTAACCGGATCAATTTTTTTTATAAGTTATGAGAAATTACTGCAATAACATTTATTTTTTTTTCTTTGTGAGGAGACAAACTTGAAACCTATAACTACCGACATATTAGTTTGCGGAGGCGGAATTTCGGGCTTGTTAACTGCCAAATCGTTACTAAATCTTGGTCTCTCGGTGGTTTGTCTGGAAAAAATGAAAGGAAGCCTAAAATCTGAAGAGATTGTGGAAGACGGTCGTTCCACTGCATTGCTACAGCCTTCAATAAATTTTTTAAGTGATCTGGGCCTATGGAGGAATTTATCACAAAAAAGCCAAGCCTTAGAATCTCTCATACTCTGTAATTTAAGCCCAGACAAAAATTTAATCGATGAAACTTGTGAGTTCTCAGCAAGTGATTTGAATTTAGCGACCCTGGGCTTCAATATACCAAATGATTTCTTAACCTCTGAGCTTAAGAAAAGCCTGATTTCTGAAAGCAAATTCATTTTTCTTGATAACGTTGTGGTCCAGGATCTTGTTTCAAGGTCAAAAGAAATAATAACTGTAACTGATCAGGGACACAAGATAACTTCCAAACTTGTGATTGGTGCTGATGGGAAAAGTGGTTCTCTCAGAGAGTTAACAAAAATAGGAAAATTTAACATTGATTACAGCCAAAAAGCTCTAGTATTTTCAATAAAACATGAGCTAAACCACAAAGCTAAATCATTTGAAATTTATGAGTCTGGAGGGCCTTGTACTCTTGTACCTAATAAAACCAGCAAAGCTGATGGATATTTTTCTTCGGTAGTATTAATGCAGAACCTCAAAGAAGTTCAAAAAACAATAAATCTAGATAGAGAAGAACTGGCAGCTTTTATAACCAAACGAACAGGAAATCTGCTTGGCAAATGTAAAATTACGACAAAGATTAGAAAATTTCCTATAATGTCCCAAATTTCTACGCGATTTGTAGGTGATAGATCATTGCTTTTAGCCGAATCTGCACATGTTATGCCACCGATAGGAGCTCAAGGAATGAATTCCTCAATACAAGACATAAAATGTCTAACTGAACTTCTTGCCCTTGAAGCAAAAGATAATAAGGACTTTGGTCAAAGTAACCTCCTTTATAAATTTGAAAAAGCACGAGCTAACAAAATACGTTCACGAATGCTGGGAATACATATCCTAAACAAGGTTTCAATAAAGGGAAATGGTCTGGCACTGACAATGCGAAAGCTAGGTCTTAGGGGATTAAGCAAAAATTTGAAGCTACGAAAATTTGTTATGAACTTGGGAATGTATGAGAAATTTCAAACCATTCAATAAAAAGACAATTGCCATCAGGTCATATTTAAACTATGAAAAACGATTTAGAGGACTTCTGTCGTATATCAATATTGGACGTTTACACGATTAGACAAAAGTTTCTAGCTAAATAATTGGAGGGAACGACCATGCGTGTTTATTATGATCAAGATTGTGATGTCAATATAGTGAAAGAAGCCAAGATAGCTATTTTGGGCTATGGTAGTCAAGGTCATGCACATGCTCTGAATTTAAGAGATAGTGGCGCTAAACAGATTGCTGTTGCACTCAGAAAGAACTCTCTATCAGAAAAAAAAGCATCAGCGGAGGGCCTCAGAGTTATGGGGATAGAAGAAGCAGCTTCTT
This sequence comes from Paracoccaceae bacterium, assembly GCA_029243395.1. GTDB lineage: Bacteria > Pseudomonadota > Alphaproteobacteria > Rhodobacterales > Rhodobacteraceae > CACIIZ01. The sequence continues at coordinate 77,048 of JAQWSE010000001.1, forward strand.
GGTGTGATCTTATGATGTTTACAATGCCAGATGAACTTCAAGCAGAGACTTACAAAAATTTAGTGCACAACAATCTACGACCTGGCTCTGCGATTGCTTTTGCTCATGGCCTAAATATACACTTTGGACTAATTGAGCCTAAAGATAATGTAGATGTAATAATGATGGCTCCTAAAGGACCTGGCCACACTGTACGTGGAGAATTTGTAAAAGGAGGAGGGGTACCATGCCTTGTAGCCGTTCACCAAAATTCATCAGGCCGGGCTTTAGAGATTGGACTATCTTATTGCTCCGCTATTGGGGGTGGACGATCAGGGATCATTGAAACCAACTTTAAGCAAGAATGTGAGACAGACCTATTTGGAGAGCAAGCTGTATTATGCGGAGGATTAGTTGAACTCATTAGAATGGGGTTTGAGACCTTAGTCGAAGCAGGCTATGAACCGGAAATGGCCTATTTTGAATGCCTTCATGAAGTGAAGCTTATCGTTGATCTCATATACGAGGGAGGAATAGCAAACATGAATTATTCAATATCTAACACGGCTGAATACGGTGAATATGTTTCAGGGCCAAGGGTACTCCCGTACAAAGAAACTAAGGAAAGGATGAAGGCAATTCTATCTGATATCCAGAATGGCAACTTTGTAGGAAAGTTTATGCAAGAAAATACAGTGGGGCAACCGTTTTTCAAGGCCACCAGGCGTATAAATGATTCACACCAGATTGAAAAAGTAGGTGAAAAACTACGCGCAATGATGCCTTGGATCGCCAATGAAAAGATGGTAGATAAAGACAAGAATTAGATCTATTCAAATGTGTCAAAATTAGAAAGGTCAATTACCCAATGCTAAAGAGTCGCTAAAAATGGCAAATGTTTTACTCATATTTCACTTAATAATTGCTTTAATTCTGATTGGTGCCGTCCTCTTACAGAGATCGGAAGGTGGTGGATTAGGGATGGGTGGGGATTCTGGTTTCATGAGCAATAGATCTGCTACAACTGCACTTAATAAACTCACTTGGATTTTAGCGACAATATTTTTAGTTACTTCCTTAATTTTAACAATTTTGGCTGCTAATAAAGCAAGTCGTGAATCGATACTTGATACGAACGACGTAGATGCGATTGAAGTAAAAGACTCCCCGATTCTTGATTTGAAAAAACTAGAGGCGTTACCAAAGGATGAAAATCCATCTAGCCCGCCGAAAGAATATTGACATATTTGGAGTTAATACTTGAATCCGTAGCACAACTAAATCAAAAGCCTTTATGATTAGCCAAACTTCAACAATTAATCTATAATTAATCTCCGTGATCAAGAATCAAAAAACGAGTTTCATCTTTCTGCTAAATAATAAAGCTAATAAAGCATGACTAGATTTGTTTTTATCACTGGGGGCGTGGTTTCCTCCCTGGGTAAGGGGTTAACTACCGCTGCATTGGGAGCTTTGCTTCAAGCACGCGGTTACAAAATTAGATTGAGAAAGCTAGACCCGTACTTAAATGTGGACCCAGGAACAATGTCTCCATTTGAACATGGTGAAGTTTTTGTTACTGACGATGGTGCTGAAACTGATTTGGACCTTGGACACTATGAACGGTTTACTGGAGTAGCTGCCAAGAATACGGACTCAATTTCTTCTGGCAAGATCTATTCAAATGTCCTTGAGAAAGAGCGAAATGGAGATTACCTCGGGAAAACCATCCAAGTTATTCCCCACGTCACGAATGAAATAAAAGAGTTCATTAAAATTGGAGAAAATGAAGTTGACTTTATGTTATGTGAAATTGGAGGCACTGTTGGTGACATCGAAGGACTTCCTTTTTTTGAAGCTATACGCCAGTTTGCTCGAGAAAAAGAACATGGATCCTGCATTTTTATGCATCTTACCCTACTACCATTCATAGATACTTCTGGTGAGTTAAAAACTAAACCGACCCAACACTCTGTCAAAGAATTACGTTCTATAGGTTTGTCACCAGATATCCTAGTTTGTAGAGCCAAAGAGCGCATACCTGAGCTAGAAAGAGAAAAATTAGCTCTGTTTTGCAATGTAAAAACTGAATCCATAATTTCTGCGTATGATTTAAACTCCATTTATGAAGCCCCGCTAGCCTTTCATAATGAAGGACTTGACACAGCAGTCTTGAATGCATTTGGACTTGAATGGGAAAAATCTCCTGATTTATCTATATGGAAAGATGTGGCTGAAAATATTAATTTTCCTGAAGGTGAAGTCAGAATAGCCATTGTTGGGAAGTATACGAAACTAGGGGATGCTTATAAATCTATAGCAGAAGCCCTAACTCACGGAGGAATAGCAAACAATACAAAAGTAATAGCTGAGTGGATTGATGCAGAAATCTTTGAAAAAGAAGAACCCTCTTCATATCTTCAAAACTTTCACGCTATCCTAGTGCCGGGAGGTTTTGGAGAACGAGGCGTCGAAGGAAAAATTCTGGCAGCAAAATTTGCCAGAGAAAAAAAGATACCCTACTTTGGTATTTGCCTTGGAATGCAAATGGCTGTCATAGAAGCAGCGAGAAACCTTGGAAAATTAGAAAAAGCTAATTCTGAAGAGTTCATTGAAATCAATAGCAGTAATGAAATAGTGCCTGTCGTCTTCCACCTGGGAAAATGGATAGACAACGGGAAAATTGTAACTCGCAAAACTACTGATAAAAAGGGAGGGACTATGCGCTTAGGGGCCTATGAAGCAATACTGACTCCAGGATCTAAAGCTCATAACATTTATAAAGAACCAAAAATTTGGGAACGACACAGACATCGTTTCGAAGTTGATATAAAATACCAAAAAATACTTGAAAAGAACGGTCTTTGTTTTTCCGGAATTTCGCCTGATGGCTGCTTACCAGAAATTGTTGAAATTACCAACCATCCATGGTTTATTGGTGTTCAATTTCACCCAGAATTAAAATCTAAACCTTTCGCTCCTCATCCTCTATTCTCTGATTTCATAAGAGCAGCTTTAGAACAATCTAGACTTGTTTAAGAATTACCAAAAAAAATGAAAGAAATCACTAAACGAACCTCGAAATATTCTTGAGATGTCATAAGAATACTGCCCTGGAATCTGCAGATGAACAGGTGAGGATTAAACTTTTGAACATTAAGGTATTTACAAATGTGGCATAAAATATTGAAAATTTTTGACCCTGAACAAAATATGAATGAGATAACCGGGGCCGAAGCAATAGCCACTATTCTAGTTAGAGCAGCCAAAACAGATGGTGTTTATACTGAATCCGAAATAAGATTGATTGATACAATTCTCTCAAAGCAAATGCAGTTCGGCATTGAAAGCGCTCTCAGATTGCGTTCTCGCGGCGAAATTCTGGAAAGAGAAATTAACGACAACGTTCAATTAACAAGAATTATTAAGAATGAAATACCCTATGAAAACCGCCATGAATTAGTGCAACAGTTATGGCAAATAATCATGGATGATGAGATTAGAACGCCAGAGGAAAATAAATTAATGCGAGTATTGGTACACTTGCTAGGAATCAATGATGTGCAAAGTGCAAAAGCAAGATCAAAGGCCTTAATTCTAAAAAAACAAAAACCAAATCCAACACAAAAAGAGAATTGATTTGATATTTTCAGCCAAAATAGTTGATATAGAACTAGCCAGAAGCCACGGCCTAACCGATGATGAATACAATAGCATATTAAATCTAATAAACCGCAAACCAACAATCACTGAATTGGGGGTTTTTTCTGCTATGTGGAATGAACATTGTTCTTATAAATCAACCAAGAAATGGCTCCGGACCCTCCCCACAAAGGGATCAAAAGTAATCTGCGGTCCAGGTGAAAATGCTGGAATTATAGATATTGGCGATGGTGATGCACTAGTCTTTAAGATAGAAAGTCATAATCACCCTTCTTACATTGATCCTTTCCAAGGTTCCGCTACTGGAGTAGGAGGTATCCTGAGAGACATATTTACGATGGGAGCAAGACCAATTGCAACCATGAATGCTCTTAGTTTTGGATGTAAGGACAAAAAGAAAGTCACTCATCTTTTGTCTGAAGTCATAAAGGGTATAGGAAGTTATGGTAATAGTTTTGGAGTCCCAAATTTAGGTGGAGAACTACGTTTTGATGAATCCTATGAAGGCAATTGCTTAGTAAATGTCTTTGCAGCTGGATTAGTTAAGTCAAACAAAATTTTTTATTCTGGGGCAACAAGTACTAATTTACCGGTCGTCTACTTAGGGGCCAAAACTGGTAGAGACGGTATTGGAGGAGCCACCATGGCTTCCAGCGAATTCATTAGTGAGAAAGAAGCAGAACGCCCCGCTGTTCAGATCGGGGACCCTTTCATGGAGAAATGTTTGCTCGAAGCATGTCTAGAATTAATGGAGGCCGAAGCCGTCATCTCCATTCAAGACATGGGAGCTGCCGGGTTGACCTGTTCTGCTGTCGAAATGGCTGGTAAAGGCAAATTAGGTATGATCCTAGATCTTAACAAAGTCCCAACTCGCGAAAGTGAAATGCATGCCTATGAAATGATGCTATCAGAAAGTCAGGAAAGGATGTTAATGACCCTTAAACCTGGAAAAGAAAAAATCGCTAGAGCTATATTCAAAAAGTGGGACTTAGATTTTGCAATTGTAGGGAAAACAATCAAAGAAGATAGGTTTAAGGTTTTTCATAATTCTAACTTGGAGGTTGATTTACCACTTCAAGCCCTATCAACGATGTCCCCAGAATATGATAGGAAATGGCGAATAAATCAAAACCATATAAAAACTCCTTCTATCCAAAAATATAATTTGCAACCATTAAAATGCTTAACGGCCCTCCTCTCCAGTCCCAATTATAGCTCCCGCAAAATTATCTGGGAACAGTTTGATCACATGGTCATGGCCAATACAGTAAGACCTCCTGGATCGAATGCAGGGGTAATAAGAATCCCTGAAACAAATAAGGCGATAGCTTGTTCCTTAGATTGCACACCAAGATATTGCAGTCAGGACCCCCATTTGGGAGGGAAACAAGCTGTCACAGAAGGCTTTAGAAATTTAATTATAACAGGAGCATCACCACTAGCGATAACAAATAACTTAAATTTTGGAAATCCCGAAAAAACTGACGTAATGGGACAAATAGTTGGCTGCATTCAAGGAATTTCAGAAGCATCTATTGCTTTGGATTTACCTGTAGTGTCTGGGAATGTGAGTCTATATAATGAAACTGATGGAATACCTATATTAGCTACCCCTACTATAGGTACGGTAGGGTTAATAAAGTCAATTGATGATTTAATACTCATAAAAGCAACGACAACGGATTGTTTATATCTAATAGGCGATAATCCTGGACATCTCGGCCAATCTTCTCTCCTCAGGGAAATTCTCGGAATCTCCGGTAAAAAAGCAGGACCAGCACCAGAAATAGAATTCTCTAAAGAGCTTGATGCAGCCAAATTAATAAATGAATTAAATGCCGAAAAAAAAATTGTTGGCGGCCATGACATTTCTGATGGAGGACTAATGCTTGCCACAGCGGAGATCTGCATTCTTAACAATCTAGGTATTAAGATCGATGCATCTGAATCTGACATCTGTTGGCTTTTTGGAGAAGACCAGGGATTGTACTTACTAGTGTGTGAAGAAAAAAATCAAATCGACCTTGAACAAGCTGCCAGGAGATTGCAAATACCTTGTCAAAAACTTGGAACATTTGGTGAAAAATTAATTGAAATTGGCAACGACCAAATACCTGTAAGTGAGCTGAAAAAGCTGCATGAAACTGGGCTCGACCATTTTTTTTCAGCATCTGTTTAACTTAAAAAAAACAATCTTTTTGAAAAAGAGACTTTTCGCAAATTAAAATTGAGGTATGATCCAGACAAAATGTATAAATGGGATGTGATTCTTTTCAATGGCTATCGAAGGACACGAAATTGAAAGCCTTATAAGGGAAGCTTTTCCTTCTGCCTCAATTAAGGTCGAAGATTTGGCCGGAGACGGGAACCATTATTCAGCCACAGTTATAGCTAAGGAATTTCAAGGCTTGACTCGAATAAAGCAACATCAATTAGTTTATACCGCACTAAAGGGGAAAATGGATGGCCCAAACGGTGTTCTCCATGCTCTCGCCCTTACAACAAAGCCGCTGGAGTAAAAATATGGATGAAAGTATAGGTAAAATTAAGAAAGAAGTTTCGGAAAATAATGTCGTACTCTACATGAAAGGAACATCCTCTATGCCCCAATGTGGTTTTTCCAGTAAAGTAGCCGGCGTACTCAATTACTTAGAAATAGAATATCGTGACATAAATGTGTTAGAAGATGAATCTCTGCGGGAAGGAATTAAGCAGTTTTCGGATTGGCCCACCATACCCCAACTTTATGTCAAGGGGGAGTTTGTTGGTGGTTGCGATATAGTCACTGAAATGGCCATGACTGGCGAATTGGACAAACTTTTTGCAGAAAAAGGAATTGGATTTAATTTAGAAGCAGCAAATAAAATCAGAGAAGCAAATAATTAATGAACAAATTTGAGACTTCTATGATAAATATGTATGTTAAAAGAGCTCCTTCTGATCAGTATTCTCTTTATCGTTTATTTCCGAATTATTCTCTGTTTTTAATTCACCAGGTAAGTTAGAATCAATCACTAATAAATTTTCTAGCTTTGTTAAAATAGACTGTAGAAAAGTAGCGTAACCACTTTCGAATTCTTTATATTCGTTTGTTTTTTCTTGATGGTACACTTCTTTAATCGAATTTGCTTCATTCTCAATAATATTTGACTTTTCCATCAATTCGTTGACCTGATTTTCTAAGGATTTGATCTGAGTGATTTTTTTTTCTTGGTTTTCTTCCGAAATTCGTAACCGCCCACCCAGCATTAAACCGGCCATCAATAATAACTTAACTTCTGGAACTTTACCTATGCTACCAAGGATTTTCTGCGATTCTGCGTTAAACTCATTTGCAGCAGCTTGGACTTCCACTTCTTCACCAGGGTCACATTCTATCGTATAAGTTTTTTCACCAACTTTTACATTCACCTCAGCCATTTACATTCTCCAAAATGACATTTAATTGTTCGACCAACGCATCAACTTTTTTGAGATCTGAATCCTGTTGGTCGAGAAGATTTGCGAATTTCTTTTTTAATCTTTCATTCTCTTCTTCCAATCTCTTTACTTTATCCATCACATCCAGTCTTGTTTCTTCAACTTGATCTGGATTTTTTCTGTTTTCAATTAAAGTAAACTTAATCTTTTCCAGAGCATGATCGATCTTTTTCTCTAAGCTGATAATTTCATCCATGTTCCAGTTCCTTATTAAGGTTTACGTGTCCCTCGATTATATTGCGAGGTTTTACTCTATGACAACAAAAATTAATTCAAAATAAAAAAAATTAGTAAAGTTCCCTCAAGCGGTTAATAAAAGCAGTTTATTCGAACTTAAATAGAAAAACTATTGTCATTGAAAATCATTGACGATAAGGACAATATAATAATCTTAGTATGTCTAATAATAAGAGAAAGTGAGCGCTGCCGTGAATATACAGGAATTACGTGGGAACTTCCAAGAACATTGGGCTAAGGCCACCGCAGTTAGAATGTTATCCATTGATGCTGTACAAAAAGCCAACTCCGGACACCCTGGGATGCCAATGGGAATGGCAGATGTTGCAACAGTTCTTTTTGAGAAACACCTGAAATTTGATTCTAGCAAGCCCGATTGGATTGATCGTGATAGATTCATTTTGTCTGCCGGACATGGCTCAATGCTACTCTACGCCTTACTATATCTAACTGGCTATAAAGACATCTCACTTGATGAAATAAAAAACTTCAGACAACTAGGATCAAGAACCGCTGGACATCCAGAGTATGGGCACGCTCAAGGCATAGAAACTACTACAGGGCCTCTCGGTCAAGGCCTAGCTACCGCTGTGGGCATGGCAATGGCTGAAGTTATCTTGCAGAATCGCTGGGGAAAAAAATTGATAAATCATCAAACCTACGTCATAGCCGGAGACGGCTGCCTTATGGAAGGAATTAGTCAAGAAGCTTTAACTTTAGCCGGAAAACACAAACTTTCTAAGCTTATTGTTTTGTGGGACAATAATGGAATAACAATTGATGGTGAGATAAGTAAATCATGCGTGACTAATCAAGTTGAAAGATTTAAATCGGCTGGTTGGGCAACATTCGAATGTGACGGCCATAATCCAGATGAGATAAATAGTGCGATATCTCAGGCCAAGAATGATTCGCTTCCGTCTTTTGTAAGCTGTAAAACCAACATTGGTTTTGGATCACCCAATAAGGAAGGAACTGCTGGCATTCATGGATCACCTTTGGGAGAGCAAGAAATAAAACTCGTACGGGGAATATATGGATGGACACATGAACCGTTTAAAATACCTAACGATATAAAAAAATCATGGTCTGCTATTGGTTCAAAAAACGTAGTTCAGCGAAAATCGTGGGAAGAAAATTTCTCCAAATTATCTGACAGAAAAAGAACCGAATTTGTTAATTCATTCTCTGGAAAGTTATCGGAAAATCTTCAAAAAAGGATGTCCCAATTCAAAAAATCAAAAGTCAGTGAAAAACCTACTATGGCTACTCGTAAAGCATCTGAACTAGCGTTAGATGTTATAAACCAATGCTGTAATAATACAATTGGAGGGTCAGCTGACCTCACTGGTTCAAACAATACTTTGACGCCAAATCTTGGAATTTTCTCCCCTGAAAACCCTAGTGGCAGATATATTCACTATGGGATTAGAGAACACGGTATGGCAGCTGCCATGAATGGAATCGCTTTGCATGGAGGCCTAATTCCTTATGGTGGAACCTTCTTAGCTTTCACCGACTATGCAAGAGGAGGGATGAGATTATCAGCACTTATGGGTCTGAGAGTTATTTATGTAATGACACATGACAGCATAGGCCTAGGAGAAGATGGTCCCACGCATCAACCCGTGGAACATCTAGCTATTTTAAGAGCAACCCCGAATATGCGAGTTTTTAGACCGGCCGATGTTATCGAAACAGCAGAAGCCTGGGAAATAGCTCTCGAGAGTAAAGACACACCTAGCACAATAGCTTTATCTAGACAGAATCTCCCTACACTTAGAACAAAATATACCACAAAAAACCTTACTCAATTGGGCGCATATGTGCTAAGTGAAGCAAAAATTTCAAGAAAAGTTGTTCTAGTTGCTACTGGATCAGAAGTCGCCATAGCAGTGAAGGCACAAGAAAGTTTGGAGGCTGAGGGGATAGGTACGCGAGTAGTAACAATGCCTTGCTGGGAACTATTTGAAAAGCAAGACAAAAAATATCAAAAAAAGATTCTCCCGGCCGGCAGTTTAATTATCTCTATTGAAGCCGCTGTAGAAATGGGTTGGGAAAAATGGCTTCATTCAGGTTACCGGAAGAATAGAAACAACTGTTTCATCGGAATGAAAGGATTTGGAGCTTCTGCTCCTGCCAAAGACCTATATGATCATTTTGGTATAAATGTTTCGAACATCGTCAAGACAGTGAAAAGCAAATTGTAGTTTTAATTTGAGTGATAGTAATGACGTTAAAAACCCTAAATGACCATGAATTGCAAAATAAGAAAATATTAGTCCGTGTAGATCTAAATGTACCATTAAGCCGAGCCAAGATTTTAGATAGCTCGCGAATTGAACGATTGGTCCCTACAGTGAGAAAAATTATTAAAGAAGGTGGACGACCAATCTTGCTTTCTCATTTTGGTCGCCCAAAGGGAAGGTATGATAAATTATTAAGCCTTGAACAACTACTACCAGAACTTAGCCGGCTTTTAGATTGCAGAGTCAAATTTTCAACTGAAACTATAGGTGCTGAGGCATTGAAAAAAGTTGAAAGTTTAACGAACGGCGAAGTATTGTTGTTGGAAAATACCCGATTTAACCCCCAGGAGGAAACGAATGAATTAAACTTCTCCAAGAGCCTTTCTGAATTGGGAGACATTTTTTGTAATGACGCTTTCTCAGCATCTCATAGAGCTCATGCCTCGACAGTTGGGGTTGCCAACTTCATGCCAAATTGCATAGGGCTCCTAATGCAACAAGAATTAACTGCCCTGAAGTCAGTTTTGAGTAAACCAAAAAGGCCAGTTGTAGCGGTTGTGGGAGGTGCAAAAGTTTCTACTAAGATAGATCTGTTGAGCAATTTAATTCAAAAAGTTGATCACCTTGTCATCGGAGGGGGCATGGCAAATACCTTCCTGCATGCGCAAGGCAACCCTGTTGGCGCATCTTTATGTGAGAAAGACCTCAAAAGTGCAGCTCTTAAAGTTTTAAAGAGAGCCCAGGAAAGTGGTTGTGAAGTAAGTATCCCCCACGATGTAATCATTACTTCAGATTTTAAACCAAATGCTCAATTTACAGTTGTCGAGGCAGGAAAGGTTCCTGAGGGAAAACTTATACTGGATGTTGGACCATCTACATGCGAGAAAATTGGCCAAATCTTCAACAAATGTAAAACACTTATCTGGAATGGACCATTGGGAGCGTTTGAAATACCCCCTTTTGATAAGGGAACCAATATCACAACAACTTTTGCGGCTAAACTAACCAAACAAAACCAATTGATTTCGGTTGCTGGAGGTGGAGATACTGTCTCGGCGCTTAAAAATGCAGAAATAGTTGAGGATTTCTCATACGTATCCCTTGCTGGGGGAGCCTTCCTGGAATGGATGGAAGGCAAAAAGTTACCAGGAATCGCCTGTTTGGAATAAAAATTTTCCTGTTTATTTTAAAATGCTACACTTAAATCTAAGATCTAGTTAAAGTTGTGAGCTAAATTGAACTCGGGAGATCATTCAAATGCTAAGGAATTTTAAAATCAAAAAGACCCTTAGATTAATAGGATTTGAAATCGGAATCACTGTCTTATTGTGCACCTCATGTCTTTATTTCAGCCTTATAGCTTTGAATGGCAAGCATGGTGTAAAGAAAAAAATCGAGTTGAAATTTGAAACTATGCAATTGAATGACAAGCTAACAGAGCTAGAGAATGTGGCTTTAAATCTAGAAAGGAAAACACAGAAACTTAAGGGAGAAGATCTGGATCTAGATCTTCTTGATCAGCAAGCAAGGGAGATCTTAGGGTTAATACATGAAGATGAAATAATAATAACAAAACAACCTTAGACATTTTACTATTGCCATCCAATTAGTTTAATATTAAACTAATTGGATGGCAATGATTAAAACTGAACAACCGTCCCTCTCACTCATAGAATCATACAAAAAAATGCTGTTAATCAGGCGTTTTGAAGAAAAAGCTGGTCAACTTTATGGTATGGGGAAAATAGGTGGTTTTTGTCACTTATATATTGGACAGGAAGCCGTAGTCGTAGGAATGACCTCCACAAGAATTCCAGGAGATCAAACTATTACCTCATACCGTGATCATGGCCATATGCTAGCATGTGGAATGAACCCAAAGGGGGTCATGGCAGAGCTAACAGGAAGGAAAACAGGCTATTCCAAAGGCAAGGGTGGATCAATGCACATGTTTAGCAAGGCTGAAAATTTTTTTGGAGGTCACGGGATAGTAGGAGCGCAAGTTTCTATCGGAGCAGGGCTGGCGTTTGCAAACAAATACAGAAAAACCAACAATGTAAGTTTCACCTATTTTGGGGATGGAGCTGCAAATCAGGGTCAAATTTATGAAACATTTAACATGGCATCTCTGTGGAAGCTCCCAGTAGTTTTCGTAATTGAAAATAATCAATATGCTATGGGAACATCAATTAGTCGGGCTTCTTCAACCCCAAAGTTATACTCCAGAGGAGAAGCCTTTAACATCCCTGGAGAACTAGCAGATGGAATGGACGTCTTGGAAGTATTTGAAGCAGCAAAAAGGGCAACTTCTTATTGTAGAAAAGGGAAAGGGCCTTACATCCTTGAGCTGAATACTTATAGGTACAAAGGTCACTCAATGTCTGATCCTGCAAAATATCGAACAAGAGAAGAAGTGCAAAATATGAAGGATGAAAAGGATCCTATTGAAAATCTTCAGAAAATCCTTTTGAAAGAAGGGGAAAGCCAAGAAAATCTCATAGAAATTGACCAAGAAATCAAAGCCATAGTTTCTGGCGCAGCACAATTTTCTTTGGACAGTTCTGAGCCTGATATATCTGAACTTTATGATGATATCTACATCAAAAATGACGGATAGTATATCAAATTTGCCAATTAAGAGGTGCCATAAAAATGGTTGATGAAGAAATTTTAATGCCGGCTTTGTCTCCTACAATGGAAGAGGGTGGTCTTGCAAAATGGCTGATAAAGCCAGGAGATTACGTAAAGGCAGGCGACATTATAGCTGAAATTGAAACAGATAAAGCAATAATGGAATTTGAAGCAACCTCAGATTGCAAAATTAAGGATCTTTTAGTGGAAGAAGGAACCACACAAATCAGGGTTAATACACCTATCATTACTCTTGAGGTAGGAGATTCTCAAAAAATTTCGGCCTCCATGGAAATGGCTAAGATAACTTCAAAACCAAAGAGAATGGAGACTAAAAACCCCACAAAAAAAGCAGAAGTTAAAAAACCTTCCAGTAAAAAAGAAGAAGTTATAACCGTTAGGGAGTCCATCAGAGATGCAATAGCCGAAGAAATGAGAAGAGATGAATTAGTGTTCCTAATTGGTGAAGAAGTTGGTGAATATCAGGGAGCATACAAGGTCTCTCAAGGTCTTTTGGAAGAGTTTGGTATGGAGCGAGTAATTGATACTCCCATTACTGAGCATGGCTTTACCGGCTTGGCAGCTGGAGCGGCATTTGCCGGACTCAGGCCAATAGTTGAATTTATGACCTTCAATTTCTCAATGCAAGCAATGGATCAAATCATAAATACTTGTGCAAAAACCCTTTATATGTCAGGGGGTCAAATGAATTGCCCTATAGTTCTCAGAGGCCCTAATGGAGCTGCTTCACAAGTTGCTGCTCAGCATTCCCAAGATTTTGCGCCATGGTTTTCATCTGTCCCTGGTCTAAAAGTGGTGCAACCTTTTTCAGCCTCAGATGCTAAAGGTCTTCTCAAGACAGCTATAAGAGATCCTAACCCTGTCATATTCTTGGAAAATGAAATGTTATACAATGATCCCCTTGCTTCATCAAATGTTAACGAAGAACTGGTGCCTTTTGGTAAAGCACGAATTTTAAGGCAGGGCTCAGATGTTACATTGGTCAGCTATGGTATTGGGGTCAAGCACGCACTTCAAGCAACAATTCTTGCTGAAGAAGAAGGTATAAGCATCGAACTCATTGATCTAAGATCACTCAGACCACTAGATTATGCTTCCATATTTTCTTCTGTAAAGAAGACAAATAGATGTATTACCATAGAGGAGTGTTTTCCTGTTTGTTCCATAGGCAACCATTTGTCTGCGTCGATTATGGAGAATATTTTTGATTACCTCGATGCCCCAGTAATAAATTGCACAGGAAAAGATGTCCCAATGCCATACGCTAAAAACTTAGAAACAGCTGCCTTGATTACAGTTGATGAAATCCTAACCGCAATTAAAAAAGTGCTCAATCATTCGTAAAGGAAGGATCTGTCTATGGAAATTCTTATGCCTGCCCTTTCACCCACAATGTCTGAAGGTAAACTGATCAAATGGTTCGTAAAGGCGGGTGACAAAATTAAGGCTGGCGACCTTCTAGCGGAAATCGAAACTGATAAAGCAATAATGGAATTTGAAAGTCCTGAAGAAGGTATTTTGACAAAAATGCTACTCCCTGAAGGAGATGCTTCCATTAGTGTAAATCAACCAATAGCAATATTGGATAATGGCTTTTCTAGCACCTCAAAAAGCAATTCAAAAATAAAAGCCGAACTTTCAGTTGCTCCGCTTAAAGCTCCTAAAAAAGAGCCAAATAAAGAAGTAAAAAATTCTCAAATTGACCCAGCAATCCCTGAGTTCAGAAATAAACATTCTATTAAACCAGAGAGAATTTCAGACGACCGAATTAAGATTTCCCCTCTCGCAAGAAAAATGGCAGAAAAACTTAATGTAAATATATCAAACATGGTCGGTTCTGGCCCTTCTGGGAGAATTGTGAAAGCAGATATACTAGAATTAGAACACAGAGAAAAAACTACTCAATTGGAAAAATCATTAGAAATTACTGGCCAAGAAAAAACAGTAATGGCAAGTGATATCAAATCTTCAGAGAGAATATTGCTGACACCAATGAGAAAGACAATAGCTGATCGTCTTACTTCTGCAAAAAGGGATATTCCCCACTTTTATTTAAGAAAAAAAGCAAGGGTGGACAAATTACTTGATGCTCGAAAAATGATAAATAAGAATTTGCTCATAAAAGGTATCAAAGTCTCCCTAAATGACATGATAATCAAGGCAGTAGGTCAAGCCCTTCAAGATAACCCTAATTGCAATGTAACTTGGGGTGGAGATCACATAATGAAGGAAAATTTTTCTGATATTGCTATTGCCGTAGCAATTAAGGGTGGCTTGCTTACTCCAGTTGTAAGAAACGTCGCAAGAAAAACTCTGTCAGAGATTAGTCTTGAGACTAAAGATTTAATAATAAGGTCAAAGGAAAAAAAATTAACAACTGATGAATTCTCTGGTGGAACTATTACAATCTCGAACCTAGGCATGATGGGTATAGATTCTTTTGATGCTATAATTAATCCACCACATGGATCTATCCTTGCCGTCAGCAAAGCTCAAATGGTGCCAGTGTTTGGTGAAGGTGATAATATTGAAAAAGCAACAATCATAAATCTAACTTTATCTGTTGATCATAGAGCTATTGGTGGAGCTATTGGAGCTTCCTTCTTAGGAAGCATTGTTTCCTACTTGGAAGAACCAATCACTTTGCTTAGCTAATACAGAATTTTAATGCTCTTAAAATCGCTCATCGCTATCAAAATTCTAGCTCATAGCTATGAAACGCTTTATGTCTAGTGATACATCATTCATTAGTCTAGCAGGAACAATCTTATGTTTAGTAATATAAGTTAAGGCACCCTCACCTAAAGTGATCTTACTGAATGTTACCTATCCTTGCGTTTTACAAAACTTTTACCCCAATCCCTGTCTGAAAATATTGGAATTTTGTCAATTATCCCCTAAATAGATTACCAATCTAGTAAATTACTTAAAATTGGTTTTGTCTGGACTTAATACGATAAGTTTCTTGCTTTCATATGCATATTAATCAGAACTTAAACTATTTCTAACTTTTCTCCAAACTCTAACATTTTTATTGTGTTCTTTAAGAGTTTGAGAAAAAGAGTGGCCACCTTTTCCATCTGCGACATAGAAAAAGAAGCCCGAATTAGCAGGATTAGCAGCAGCAAATAATGACGCTTCACCAGGATTACATATAGGTGCTTCAGGCAAGCCATTAATCATGTAAGTATTGTAAGGAGAAAATGTATTTAGATCAGACTTTAATAACCTACGACCTAGCTTACTTTTACCTTCCGTTATACCATAAATAACCGTTGGATCTGCCTGTAGCCTCATCTTTTTATTTAATCGATTATGTAGAACTGATGATATAAATTCACGCTCACTATTTTTACCAGTTTCTTTCTCAATTATTGATGCCAAAATAAGTAAATCTTCTAATGACCGTAAGGCAAGGCCTTCAGAACGATTTTTCCATATATTTTTTAATTTCTTACTCTGAGATTCCTGCATGTGCGTTAATAAATGCAATCTATTTTGGCCATTTGAAAAGAAATATGTGTTTGGTGAGATACTTCCCTCAGGTGGTAAAATAGATATTTCCCCGACAAGAGAATCTAAAGCGTTTAACATTTTCACAACCTGAAAACTTGTTGTACCCTCTGGGATTGTAATCTTATTACTTATAACAGAGCCTAAGGAAAGACTTGAAAGTATATCATGAATTGATTGATATTTTGAGATGTAATACTCCCCCGATTTGATTGCCCTATCAACATTAGAAAGTCTTGCAAAAAATTCAAAAAGCATTTCATTTTCTATTATTCCTTCATTTCTCAACTTTTTAGCTATCGTTCTTAAGCTATCTCCCTTATCGACAACTAAAATTATTTTCTCTATAGGTTCATGCTCAGTAGCTAGTTCATGAGTTATAAGAGGATGAAAAAATATTAAAAAAGCTAAAAAAAAATGCTTAAAGCAATCAAATTAGAGAAGACGGACTTCATAAATCACTGCAGCTTCCTAAAGATCAACGAAGCATTAGTGCCTCCAAAACCAAAGGAGTTAGATAAAGTCGTATCTATTTTTCTTTCAACTGGTTTAATAGGTGCTAGGTTTATCTTAGTTTCTATTTCAGGAGACGTTAGGTTTAAGGTCTGAGGGGCTATTTGATCTCGGATCGCTAAAATACAAAAAATAGCTTCAACTGCTCCTGCTGCGCCTAACAAATGACCAATGGAGGATTTTGTAGAAGACATTGTAACATTGCTAGCATGATCTCCTAAAAGATTTTCAACAGCCGCTAATTCAATTGTATCAGCCATAGTCGATGTGCCGTGCGAATTAATATAATCTAATTTACCATTAGTTAGACCTGCAGATTTCAGAGCAGCAGCCATTGACCTAAACCCCCCATCTCCATCTTCAGAAGGAGCTGTAATATGATGTGCATCACCAGAAAGCCCATAGCCTACTACTTCGCAATAAATGTCTGCATGCCTGCGTTTGGCATGCTCATATTCCTCAAGTAATACAACACCAGCACCCTCACCCATTACAAACCCATCTCGCCCAGAATCGTAAGGCCGTGAAGCAATTGAAGGATTTTCTTGATACTTTGTAGAAAGAGCCTTACACGCATTGAAGCCAGCTATTCCTATTTCTGTAATGGGGCTCTCCGCCCCCCCAGCAAGCATCACATCTGCATCACCCAAACCAATTAATCTTGCCGCATCTCCAATGGAATGAGCCCCCGTAGAGCAGGCTGTAGCGACAGCATGGTTAGGGCCTTTAAAATCATGTCTTATAGATACTTGTCCTGAAATCAAATTGATTAGAGCACCAGGAATAAAGAATGGTGAAACCCGCCTTGGACCTCTTTCCTTTAGCATCACTGCTGTTTCAGCTATTGATCCTAGACCCCCTATTCCAGAGCCAATCATGACCCCGCTTCTTTCTTTAGCTGTTATACTAGAAGGTTTCCAACCAGAGTCATTTAAAGCCTGTTCTGCTGCTGCAACGCCATAGAGTATGAAATCATCTACTTTTCTACGATCTTTAGGATCCATCCAATCATCAGCACAAAATGTACCCTCAGAACCATCACCAAAATTGATTTCACACGCATACTTAGTAGCAAAGTCTGTAGCATCAAATCTAGTGATTTGGCCAGCTCCCGATATGCCCTGCAGCAATCTTTTCCATGTGGATTCTACACCACAAGCTAAAGGGCTCACCATTCCTAGCCCAGTTACCACCACACGCCTCATGGTACTACCCCTATTCAAACATCCAATAAGCGATACTCAATCAACCACATTTAATCAAAATCTAGCTCTCTGCAAAGAGCGTAATGACTTTAACCAATATTATCCTTGATAAACTTAACGGCGTCCCCAAACGTTTGGATGGTTTCAGCAGCATCATCTGGTATTTCAATATCAAATTCTTCCTCGAATGCCATGACCAGCTCAACCGTATCTAGGCTATCTGCACCGAGGTCATCAATAAAGGAGGCTTCATTAACCACCTTTCCTTCATCAACATTTAAATGCTCGACAACAATTTTCTTAACACGATCTGTTATATCACTCATATTACCGACCTCACCTGTTATTAACTAATTTTAAAATCTATAAATCATTTCTGAACTAATAAAATCCATCTTAGAACCTTACTGACTGCGAGACCTATACACGCGAGTTTATCTTGACGCAATATATTTTTGTTCAAAAAATCATAAAAATTGCAGAATACCACAAGCTCAGAGCATTGCCATTCCACCATTTACATGGATGGTCTGCCCAGTAATATAACTTGACTGCTGCGACGCTAAGAAAATAGCCGAAGAGCAAACCTCTTCAGGTAGGCCTATTCTGCCCATTGGAATTCTTGCCGTTATACTATTAACCTGGTTTTCGTTTAATTTCCCCGTCATGCCTGTCTGCACAAAACCTGGTGCAATGCAATTTACCGTGATACCGCGAGTTGCTACTTCTGAGGCCAAAGTTTTAGACATCCCAATCAGGCCCGCTTTAGATACTACATAGTTTGATTGCCCGGGATTTCCCGTCACTGCTACTACTGATGAAACATTAATTATTCGACCCCATCGTTTCTTCACCATATTACGTAATACTCCCCTGGTTAATCGCATAACTGAGGTAAGATTCAGCGTTAATACTTCATCCCATTGCTCATCCGTCATCCTAAGAAACAATCCATCATTTGTTTTTCCAGCATTGTTCACGAGTATATCCACTCCCCCATTTTCGTTTAGAAAGTTCACTAAATCTGCAATAGAAGTCTTTTCGGATAAATCACACTTCAAAAACTTACACTTATCTCCAAACTTTTCCTGCATCCGTCTTAAGCGATCTTCTTTTGTACCTGTTACAATAATTTCAGCTCCCGATTCAAAGAAGCTTTTAGCGAGTTGTTCACCAATTCCACCTGAAGCTCCTGTTATCAAAGCTTTTTTCCCTGACAAATCAAACATTGTATCTATCCCTAAATGTATGAATTTCCTTAACATCTCCAGCAGAAAACTGTTCCACTCCTTTTATAATCCTCTTTATAAGATTACTTAATACTTTCCCAGGACCTACCTCTAAAAAACATTGCACTCCTAAACCATGCATGTGCATCACGCTTTCCCGCCAACGAACGGTTCCAGTAATTTGCTTCACTAAATTTTCTCTAACTTGTGACGGTTGAGTTGTAGTACTAGCAGTCACATTTGAGACAATTGGAATGGCAGGTTGTTCGATAACAGCTTCCGCCAAAACTTCAGACATCTTCTCTTGTGCTGAAGTCATTAGAGAACAATGAAACGGTGCGGAAACAGGGAGCACAACTGCTCTTCTTGCTCCAAAAGACTTCGCATGGTCACAGGCTTTCTCAATAGCAACCTTTTCTCCAGATATAACCACTTGATTTGGATCATTATCATTTGCTATTTCACAAACACCAAATTTGGAACAATCCTCAGTAACTTTAGTGACGGTTTGTATATCTAAACCCAAGATTGCAGCCATTGAACCAGAACCTAAAGGCAGAGATTCCTGCATATACTGCCCCCTCTTTCTTAGCAAACAGGCAGTATCAGTTATAGATATTGAACCCGCAGCACACAAAGCCGAATATTCACCCAAAGAATGTCCCGCAACGCACGAGCCCTTGCTAATATCAATTCCCTCAGATTTGAGTGCAGCCACTACTGCCAGAGAGGTTGCCATAATTGCAGGTTGCGCATTTATAGTCAAAGTTAATTCTTCTATTTTCCCCTCCCAGATTAACTTAGAAAGAGGGAAACCCAGTGCTGTGTCAACTTCTTCGAACACAGTTTTTGCCACAGGGAATTCCTCAGCAATATCTTTGCCCATCCCAATAAGCTGGGAGCCCTGTCCTGGAAACACAAAAGCTATCACGAGGTACTTTCCTTGGTGAAATGCGCCATCCTAAGAAAATAATTAGATGCCACGAATATTATTAAACTATGATCAATAGCACCATAGCATAACTGCCTAGACATGCAAAAATATTCTTCTTTGATAGATTAGATATCTAACCTACCTTAATTAGAATAGGTAATATCTGCATGCAAAATAATTGGCTATATAATATACTAATTCTGAAAGTAAGATTTTTCATCATTCTCCTTGCATTCTAAATCTTCTGGGGTATAACAACAATCCATGAAATCGATGCTAATTTAACTATTGGCTTCTGGCTAGAAAATTTAGGGGAATAATAATGGCTCTGTATGAGCACGTATTTATATCAAGACAAGATCTGTCTACTTCGCAAGCTGAAGATTTGGTTCAACAATATTCAAAAATCCTCACAGACAATGGGGGGAAGATAGTTGGACACGAATACTGGGGCCTAAAGACGCTAGCTTATAAAATAAACAAAAATCGTAAGGGCCACTATTCCTTGATTAAGTCGGACAGCCCGCCTTCGGCTGCTCAGGAAATGGAAAGGCTAATGAAAATTAATGAAGACATTATGCGCATCATGACCATAAAAGTGGATAAACATGAAGAAGGGCCTTCTGTTATGCTAAGGTCAAAACATAAAAGTGACGATGTTTCCAACGAATCAGCAGGAAAAAATGATTCTGAAGATCGTACAAACCGTATAAACTAGGTATTAGTACTTTGCCTCGCTATTGTGATTAGGAGATTAGTTATAATGATGATGAACAAAACCTTTTTTCGTCGACGAAAATCATGCCCGTTTTCGCACCCATCCGCCCCACGAATTGACTATAAAGATGTCAAACTTCTGCAAAGATACATTTCAGAGAGGGGTAAAATAGTGCCTTCAAGAATAACTGCAGTTTCCTCTGCAAAACAACGCGAACTAAGCCTAGCTATAAAGAGAGCAAGAGTATTAGCCCTTCTCCCATTTGCCGTTCATTAGTGAAAAATCAAAATGAAAGTTGTATTATTAGAGCAAGTAATCAAACTAGGCCAAATGGGTGATATAGTGGAAGTTAAGGCAGGATATGCCAGGAACTTCTTGTTGCCCAAGAAAAAAGGCTTAAGAGCTACAAAAGATAATATAAAGATCTTTGAGGGGAAAAAGGCGGAACTGGAGGCAAAAAATCTCCAAACCAAAGCCGATGCGGAAAAAGTGAAAGAAAAATTGGATGGGAAGCGTTTTGTGCTTATCAGATCTGCATCTGATGCAGGGGCCTTATATGGCTCAGTTTCCTCCAAGGACATATGTGATACAGCCGCAAATGAGGGAATAAAAATTTCCAAAAACCAAGTGATATTAGACAAGCCTATTAAAGAACTTGGAATACATGAAATTAATGTATCTCTGCATCCAGAAGTAAATATACGATTAATAATTAACGTTGCAAGAACAGAAGACGAAGCTAAGATCCAAGAATCTGGCGAAACTATCCAAGAAACAAAAAATGATGAAGATCAAGAAGCTAAAGTGGAAATTGAGAAATTATTTGATGATGTCGGAGCGGCCAACCGCATAGAAGAGGAAAAACATTCTGATGAAGATATGGTAGATACTCAATCAGAAAATGATTCTGAAAGCTTAGCGGAAAGTGATCAAAATATAGGTAAGACCTAATTCCTCACGAAACCATGTTCTAGTTCCGTAACTAATAGCACAGAGTAACCCTTAAAAAAAATCAGTTATCCACAGAATTAACAGGCTGGGGATTAAGAATTCTGTAGTATGATCGCTGTTGTTAAGTAGAGGTATTATGTCAGATCTGATTCATTCAAGCCCACTCAAAACGACAGATGAAGTAAATCTTTTGGAGAGTTCTCCTTATATGCCTCAGAATATTGAGGCAGAGCAAGGTCTGCTGGGAGCTCTACTAGTCAATAATGAAGTCTATGACAAAATTTCACAGTTAATCCATTCATCACACTTTTTTGATCCTGTCCACCAACGAATATATGAGGTGGCGGTGGAAAAAATATCTAGGAACTCCCTGGCATCACCAGTTA
This sequence comes from Paracoccaceae bacterium, assembly GCA_029243395.1. GTDB lineage: Bacteria > Pseudomonadota > Alphaproteobacteria > Rhodobacterales > Rhodobacteraceae > CACIIZ01. The sequence goes on from JAQWSE010000001.1 coordinate 98,757, forward strand.
CCCTTAAAACATATTTCCAAAATGATCCTGGGCTAAAAGAATTGGGGGGTATTTCCTATTTGGCAAAATTAGCAGCATCTGCCATTTCTTTATTTGCTGCGGTAGATTATGCCAAATTGATTTGTGAATTAGCTCTTAGACGAAATCTCATAAATTTAGGGCGTGAAATTTCTGAAAAGGCTTTGTCAGCCGATATTGCAGAAAGCCCTGAGGAACAAATTTCAACAGCTGAATCCCAATTGTATAACATTGCAGAAAAGGGTTCGGAAGCAACAGGGTTCATCCCTCTATTGAGCGCATCCAAAGAAGCTATAGTTATTGCAAATAAAGCCTATCAACAGGACGGTGGCATTTCAGGAATTTCAACAGGATTAATTGATCTCGACAAGAAACTTGGCGGCTTACATGACTCAGACCTATTAATAATTGCTGGGCGACCTTCTATGGGAAAGACATCTCTTGCCACCAACATGGCATTCAATATAGCAAATTCTTATGAAAAGAGAGTAAATGAAGATGGAACGGAGGATTTACTAAAGGGAGGTATTGTCGGCTTTTTCTCTCTAGAAATGTCTTCAGCACAATTAGCTACTAGGATTCTATCTGAAAATTCTAAAGTGCCTTCAGATAAGATTCGAAAAGGTGACCTCACTGAAAACGAATTTAGAGGTTTCATCGAATCTGCTCAAGATATAGAAAAATGTCCTTTATACATAGATGATACTGCAGCTCTTCCAATCTCAGCTCTTGCAGGAAGGGCACGTCGCCTTAAGAGAATGTATGGATTAGACATCTTATTTATCGACTACCTGCAACTCATAAGACCTTCATCCAGTCGTGATAGCAGGGTAAACGAAATATCAGAGATTACTCAAGGCTTAAAATCCATAGCAAAGGAGTTAAATATACCAGTTGTAGCTCTATCACAACTATCCAGACAAGTGGAAGCAAGGGATGACAAAAGACCTCAACTTTCTGATCTTCGTGAAAGTGGTTCCATAGAACAAGATTCTGATGTCGTGATGTTCATATTTAGAGAAGAATACTACAAAGAAAGAGAAAAACCTGATGAACATGATGTTGAAAGCTTTTTAAAATGGCAAGAGGATATGAGTAGATTACATGGTCGTGCTGAATTAATAATAGGGAAGCAGCGTCATGGACCCATTGGAACAGTGGACTTGTCTTTCCAGAGTAAATTCACAAGCTTTGGTAATCTAGCAAAATAACTTACTTTTAATGAAATACTAGTTAGCGCTAAAAATTATGATAGCAACACTTGAAATCAATTTAGATAATATAAAAAAAAATTGGCTCTATTTGAATAAAATATCCTCTAAAAATACCCAAACTGGCGTGGTGCTCAAGGCCAATGCATATGGTTTAGGTGTTAGTAAAGTAGGACCAACTCTTTGGGAAGCGGGAGCCAGGAGTTTTTTTGTTGCAACTATTGAAGAGGCTATCGAATTGAATAGATATGTTCCCAAAGACAGAAAAATCTACGTCTTAAATGGTTATAGCGAAAGACATAAAAGAGCTGTGGACAATTTTTCAATAATTCCAGTTCTTAATTCACCCGAACAACTAAGCTCTTTTTTAAATTTTCATTCTCAAAAAAAGGCGTGCCTACAAATAGATATAGGAATGAAAAGGTTGGGCTTTCAAGAAAGAGAATTAAGAGAATGCCAGCAAAAAATAAAATCCTTAAATCTTGATTTAATCATTGGTCATCTTAGTTGTGCTGATGATAATCATAATCCTTCGAATAAACTAGCACTCCAATACTTTAAAGCAAAGACTGCGAACCTTCCAAGAATTAAGAAATCAATTTCTGCATCGCACGGGATTTTTTTGGGTAAGTCATATAACTTAGATGTTACTCGGCCAGGAATCGCACTATATGGCGGAATCAGAAATCAAGGTCTCTTGGAAGTGACCACTGTTCAATTACCTGTGCTGCAAACCCATGAGATGAACCCTGGTGAAGGGGTTGGATATGGATTAACATACACTACAAAAACAAAGAAAAGAGTTGCAACTTTGTTTGGAGGCTATGCTGATGGAATTATGAGAAATTTGTCCCAAAAAGGTTTTGTGTATTATAATGGGGAACCTTGTCCAATATTAGGCAGGGTCTCGATGGATTTGATTACCGTTGATATTTCCCATTTAAAAACCACTCCTGAGAAGTTAACCCTGCTGGGAAAGTCCCAAACAATTAATGATCTAGCAGACCAGGCTAAAACCATCACCCATGAAATCCTCACAAGCCTCGGCACCCGATTTTCGAAGTCATACAAAAACTAAATCTTTTCAAATCATGAATTGGAATAGAAAACAGAATCTAACCCTTATATTACTGAATGCCTTAGGTAATAATATCATCAGCCTCACATCACTGATGGGTTCCTTGGTGATGTTTGTTTCACATGCTCTAAATAGATCACTAATGCCTCCCTTCTTTATTAAGGAATATGGAAAACAGATTGTGGCAATTGGTTGGGCATCTTTACCTGTTGTCGGGTTAACAGCATTTTTTACAGGTGGGGCATTAGCTCTACAGATTTATTCTGGCGGCTCGAGGTTAAATGCAGAAAGTACCGTACCTTCAATTGTAGCCATAGGATTTTTGAGAGAATTAGGGCCAGTATTGTGTGGTCTAATGGTCGCTGGGAGAGTTTCTTCAGCTATAGCAGCGGAACTAGCCACTATGAGAGTTACAGAACAAATTGATGCCTTAGTAACTTTAGCGACAGATCCCATAAAGTATCTAGTAGCACCTAGAATAATTATAACCACTCTTTTTCTTCCAATTTTAACAGGTGTTGGTAATATTATTGGAATATATGGTGGATATCTAGTTAGCACAGAAAGGTTGGGGTTTAACCCAAGTATGTATATAGAGAGCACCTTTAAATATATTGAACTGGGAGATATTACCTCTAGCCTAATAAAGGCTGCTATTTTTGGTTTTCTCATATCTACTATGGGATGTTTTTTTGGATTTAAGGCATCTAAAGGTGCTTTGGGAGTAGGAAGAGCCACGACAAATGCCGTGGTTTCAGCCTCTATCCTAATTTTAGCTTCAAATTACTTGCTAACAGAACTCATGTTTAAGTCATGACAGATCAATCTGGTGAAAAAATGGCTATAGAAACAAAAGATCTTTTAAAGAGATTCGACAATGAAATTGTTATCAATAAACTAAACTTAAGAATACCATTCGGTACATCTATGGGGATAATGGGGCCTTCGGGGACAGGAAAATCAGTGTTATTAAAATGCATACTTGGATTGACTGAATATGAAGGTAACATCTTCTACGAAGGAACCCTTTTGGAAAAACAAAATAGGGGAACTTTTTATAAAAATTTTGGTATGTTATTTCAAGGCAGCGCTTTATTTGATAGCTTAACAGTTTGGCAAAATATCACCTTCAAACTTATTAATAGCGCCAAAAAAATTTTAAATAGTGAAGCAAAAGAAATAGCAATACATTTGTTAAGGGATGTTGGTTTAGATGAGAATGTCTGTAAACTAATGCCCTCCGAACTGTCGGGAGGAATGCAAAAAAGAGTAGCTTTGGCAAGAGCACTTGCAGATAAACCAAGCTTATTATTTTTTGATGAACCAACTACAGGCTTAGACCCACTGACATCTTCATCAATTAATGACTTGATAAGCACCATCGTAAAAAGAGACAACATAACATCTTTAATCATTTCTCACGATCCGTCCTCAATTAATGCAATTTGTGATGAAGTGATTTTCATAGAGGACGGGGGAGTAGGATGGAGAGGCAAAGCCTCTGAAATGAAATTCGCCAACCACAAATTACTTAAAAAGTATCTAGGTTCTCTGCAAGTTTAGTAAGGGTATAAAATGATTGCGCGCAGTAAGATATCCACCGATGAGATTGAATATGGAATTGTTTAATGAAATAGATATATTAAGCTTTATCATTGTTTTTATCTCAATATTGCTTAGTTACTTTAGAGGTTTTTTACGAGAATGTTATACTGTTTTAGCATGGGCCTTGTCTGCAATTCTATCACTAAATTTGGGTCCTAGCCTAATTCCCATTATACAGGAAATACCTTTTTTAGATGAATTTTTCTTGGGGAATTGTCCTTTAACAATGCTAATCTCTTTTGTATTATCTTTTGTTATTTCATTAACTATTTTTTCATTACTGATTACATTTTTTAACCCCAGGACATCCCTTTACGGAGAAGTATCAATTTTTGGAAATTTAAATAATATGAGTGGTATCATATTTGGTTTTTCCAGATCTATCATTATTTTGATCTTTTTACTAATTTGTGTGCAAGATTTGTTACCTCGATCTTTTTTTTCTACTAGCATAATTGAAAAAGTGAATAATTCCTTATCAAGCCAATTGCTTATGCCCTCCAAAATTTTTATTAAAGAAAAAATTTCTAATAATGCATCCGATTGGCTTAGTAAAACCTATGAACTAATTTTAAAAAATGAATGCCAAGAATACACATAAACCTTCAAGCTCTCTAGGAAAAATATGAATGCCTGTCCTTAAAAATAAGATAGTGCTGGTGACAGGAGCATCTAGGGGTTTAGGATATGAAGTGGCTTTGCAACTCGCTAGCAAAGGTGCTCATCTCATAATCACCGCAAGAACAATGGGTGCACTGGAGGAGTTATCAGACAAAATTCTGGGCACAAATGGTACAGTAACTGTAGTGCCCTTAGATCTTTGCAATGAAAGAGATTTTCAAATTGTTTCTAGAACAATTTATGAAAAATTTGGCAAAATTGATATACTAGTTCACTCAGCTTCTTCTGCAATACCAATGGCTCCAATCGAAACAATACCAACGAAAGAACTGATAAAATTCTTTGATACTAATAGCTTTGTAACCCAAAGAGTAATTCAAATGACGGATCCTTTGCTGAAAAAAACTAAAAAAAGTATTGCGTTATTCATTCAAGATACAACAAACTCACACAGTAAAAAATTTCTGGGCATTTATAATGCAACTAGAGCTGCCTCTAGAGAAATGATTGAGGCCTATGCGGCGGAGCGAAAGCGTCTTGGTCCAAAAGTTCTCACTTTTGAGCCTAATCCCATGCCCACTAGGACTCGTTCAGTTTTATTTCCCGGAGAAAATAAAGATAAGTTAAGCACTTGTAAAAATGAAGCACGAAAAATGGTAGAATTTATTTCCAGCTATTTATGAATACTTATTTACTTTGCTTGATAGGTATAAGGATTATTTCCCACCCTAATATTAAGTCTAATTGGAACACTATAAAGTTTGAAATCATTCCTAAGACCATTAATTAAATAACGTTGATAGCTTTTGGGCAACTCACATTTATATGAAGAAAATAGTACAAAAGTGGGAGGCCTGGCTTTCACCTGGGTAATGTACTTCAACTTTATTCTCCTTCCCCTGATCATAGGTGGAGGATGATCCAGAATCTTAAAACTTAGCCACTGGTTAAGTTGTGCAGTTGGTATTCTTCTTACCCAATTTTTATGGGATTTAATTATAGCATTTTTGAGACTTTTAATGCCTTCATTTTTTAATGCTGAAATAGTAATTATTGGTAAATCTTCAAATTGAGGGAGGGAGGAAATGATTTTGTTCTTCAACTTTGCTAATCTATCTTTTTTATTTAGCTCTTTGTCCCATTTGTTCACCGCTAAAACTAATCCTCTGCCTTCTTTAGAAATGTGATTGATTATTCGAAGATCTTGTGCATCTAGTGCTCTTTCACTATCGAGCAGCATGAGAGCAATTTCAGCATATTTAATTACTTCAAAAGCTTTCCATACTGAAAATTCCTCTAGGCCCTTACTGACCTTTCCTGCTCGCCTTATTCCTGCAGTGTCAACAATTTGGAAAAAATCATCTAACCAGTTCGTAGTAACTTCTATTGGGTCAGTTGTGGTTCCAGATTTTGGACTTGTGACGACTCTCCGTTTTCCTAATATACTATTGAATAATGTTGATTTTCCTACATTGGGCCGACCAATAATTGCCAATTTAATTTTGTGATCATTCTTTGAGGTGAAATCTATCTGCTCATCTTCGAGCCAAGCACTCTGATCATCATCTATCAATTGCCCATTCTCATCCAAATTTTGGTTTGCTCCAAAATGAAAATTAGAAGTCATTGATTCTTTGTGTGCTCTAATTTTTTCCAATAGATCTGTAATTCCTAATCCATGAGAAGCAGAGATAGGTATTGGGTTATCTATTCCCAGGGAAAAGAAATCCCAATATCCTTCTTTAGCTATTTTAGTTTCCATTTTATTTGTCAACAAAAATATCTTCGTTTTAAACCTTCTCAAATAATCAGCAAATTCAATATCATTAGCAGTTAGCCCAGCTTTAGCATCTGTTATAAAAAGAATAATATCAGCACTATCCAGTAATAGTTTAGTCTTGGAACCTGCTTCTTTATTCAGGTAATCATGAGAACTGGTATCAATACCTGCAGTATCAAATAAAACAAACGGAATTGGGCCAATATTGAATTTAGCTTCTTTATAATCCCTAGTTGTGCCGGGGACATCGTCTACGATTGAAACTTTTTTACTTACCAAACGGTTAAAAAGTGTAGACTTCCCTACATTAGGTCTCCCAGCAATAATGATTTTGAATGCATCCATATCCCAACACACAAATATTTCCTAGATCATTAATTGAAGGCAATCAATTTACCAGATCTTGTAATTACAAATAACTTGTTATGTGCTGCAAAGGGACGGTAAAGTGCTGGACTTCTGAAATTGTATTCTACAATTTGCTCACCCGATACCGGATCAAACTTCCTCAACCTACCATCTGTACCAGTTACCCATATATAATTCCCTGCCAAGGTTGGTCCGAAATATTTATACTGGTTTTTATCCTTCTTGCTAACTGATCGACTCCAAATAATCTCACCTGTTTTCTCACTAATTCTCACTAATTTACCTGATGAAGAAACAATAAACAAAGATCCCCCTGCTATTAGAGGAGTGCTCTGACTCCCAACAGGTGCATCCCAAACTATTCTGCCATTACCAGAATTGATCGCCAATAGTTGTCCGGATACACTTGTCATGAAAATCTTTCCTGACTTAATTATAGGACTACCTCCAAAATCACCTATTACAGATTGTGCTTCACCCTTTTTGGCATCATCAAATGACTGACTCCAAACTTCTGCACCATTAGAAGATCTTACTGCCTTTAAAACCCCGGCACTAAAAGGGAAGAAAATCCTATTCTTGGATGATGCAGGGGCAACACCCTTTCCAATAACAGTAGGTCTCGTAGCCCCTTCTAAAGTCCACAAAATATCTCCTTCAAAGTTCATGGCTATTGCCATATCATTCGATGAAATAGAATAAAGTCTTTTGTTGCTTATGACTGGCGGTCCTCTAAATGGAGAATCGAATTTTCGACGCCACACAATTGATCCCCTGGAGGGGTTTAGAGAAACAATGTCACCGTATCCTGTTAGCGCAAACAATTTATTTTTATAAATTGCTAAACCGCCGCTGTATTGGCTTATTTGCCTACCTTCGCCCTTTGGCGCCAAGCCAGTAACCCAAACCCTATTGCCATTCAAATCAAAAGCAATCATATTTGCTTTCCCATCTAAGATAAATATATTCTTTTCAGTTATTATTGGAGCCGATAAATTGCCACCTTTTAAAACGGATGCCTCCCAAGCTTTTGACAATGACCCACTAAAACTGGAGTGGATAAAATGATGCGTTGGACCATTATCTACTTGAGTAATGGATGAGATAGCTCTAGGTTTTCCTAAATTTATATTTTTTCCCTTATTACTTAGATAACCAGCCAATGGGTCAGCATAAATTTCCTGCCGTTCGCCCACAATCTTCTTATCATTTAGGCAACCAGTTGCTGTTAGGCAAAAAAAGCCCATCAATATTATCTTAGGAAAATTTTTCCTGGTGAGAAGGTTTGCTAAAATCCTAAAGCTTATCATAAGAAATTAACCATAAATTACTTAGGATCAACATTATCCTGAATTATTCTCTTGAGATTAATAATTCTAGTCCGCATTCCAGAAGAAGGTAAATCTGGCTCTAATAATTCAACTTCAGCTAAAGCTTCAATGAACAATTCATTACTCAAAAGAAGATCTATTTTGGCTTCTATAGCTAAAAGTCGATAAGGTCTGTCAGGTCCAGATAGACTATTCAGCATATCCATCTTTCTGTCAAAATCTAATTCAGAAATATAGAAAGTATATAGTAAAGCAAGATCTCTTAAAACGATTGGTAAATCTTTATTATTAGCTACTGTCTCTAAGTGTACCAATCTTTCACTGCTATTCACAACTGATGACATTAAGAATGCTGGATTAAGGACGGCCAATGATTTTCCAGGTAACCCTTTATTCAAATAAGTTAAATAATTTTCAACATCTTCAGAGTCTGAAAAACTTTGTAAAACAGCTCTTAATTCATCCCCATTTTGCTCAGCGGCAAGTCTTTCTTTACTTTTTCTCCATTCATTGACACCTGCACCCCCAACCAAAAGTAGGATTAAAAAAACTCCAATCCATCCATACTTGCGGAATAAAGTGTAAAGTCTATCCCTGCGAACCTCGTCGCTAACCTCTTGAATAAATGATTCATTTAAACTCAATTATTTACCCTCTTCCTATTTGTGGACCAACTTTACTGTCAGCAACCATCATAAAAAAATAAAACTTGCTTTCCCTCTGGAATTTATAGGATAACACCCCAAATAAAGTTACTAAGATTGGTATACCCCCAATTGCTATTTTGTCTACTAAATAATTGGGTGACTAGGCAATAAAAATAGAGAGTAAGCTAGCTGATAAATAAACTCCAAACAACAAACGTACACATAGTATTAGAACTCAAATCATGATTAGGGGACAAATGCGGGTAATTTCACTGATTTTAGCAGCCATTGTTGGTATGAGCCTTTATTTTTTGGTCGTTGATCGAAAGACTTTAATTATTTATGTACAAAAATTAAGTAATTCCGAAGAATTGGAAATTAAACCAGAATCTACTGAAGTAAATCTTGCACTGGATGGACCAACAAAAACAGCACTACCTCATGTGATTGTCAGCAAATCAAAAGCAATGAAGGCAAATAATGTCCTCGTTCTTCGGGGAAAAACTGCAGCTTCTAGGAAAGTAGAAGTAAGAGCTGAAATTAGTGGAGCTGTTATTTCATCCCCTCGTCCGAAGGGCTCCAGCATAGAAACCGGGGAAACTCTTTGTGAGATAGCTGCTGGAACTAGGTTTGTAACACTGAGTGAAGCAAAGACCCGACTATCTGAGGCAGAAGAAAAATTTGATGTAGCAAAAACTCTTACAGAACAAGGATACAGTACTAAAACGAGTAATCTTACTCAAGAAACGCTCCTTGAATCAGCAAAAGCTTCCTTAAAAAAAGCTGAGTATGAAATATCTAAATTAATAATTCATGCACCATTTGCTGGTGTATTAGAGAATAATACGGCGGAATTAGGTAGTTATTTAAACCAAGGATCACTCTGTGGAACTATCATTGATTTATCCCAGGTGAAATTAATTGGATATGTCCCAGAAGTTAAGATCCGAGAAATTTCCGTAGGTGCTAAGGCTTCAGGGAAAACAGTATCGGGAATTACTACAGATGGGTCAGTCAGCTTTATTTCAAAACGTGCAGATCCCATTACAAAAACTTTCCAAGTTGAAATTATCGCAGAGAATTATAATTCAAATATTCGAGATGGTGAAACAGTAGAAATTGAGATTGAGTTAGAAGCTAATACGGCTCATTTGTTACCTCAGTCAGTGTTAACACTTAATGATGAAGGATCCTTAGGTATTAGGGCAGTAATAGAAGGCGAAGTTAAGTTCTACGAAGTAAATATCCTACGGGATCAAGTAAATGGGTTACTTCTCACAGGTCTGCCTGAAACAATTGATGTAATTACCGTAGGCCAAGAATTTGTTTTAAGCGGTCAGAAAGTTAATGTTACTTATGAGGAAAGTGAATGAAGCAGATAGTTGATTGGGCCGTTTACAGGGCTCGGATGGTTTTATTTTTTGTTGTTTTATCCTTAATTGCAGGAATATATTCATATACTAATCTTCCAAAAGAGGGTGAGCCTGATATAGAAATCCCAGTAGTATTTATATCAGTGCCATTCCCAGGCATTTCTGCAGAAGATAGCGAAGCCCTGCTTGTTAAGCCTTTGGAAAGGGAGCTCTCAGAACTTAAAGGTTTAAAACAAATATCTTCGACAGCTGCAGAAGGTTATGCTGGAATCGCTCTTGAATTTGATTACAATTGGGACCGAGAGTCAGCTTTGGCTGACATTAGAGACAAAGCAAATAAGGCAGAAAGTAAATTTCCTGATGGCGCTGAACAATACTCCATCAATGAAATTAATTTCTCTGAATTCCCAATTGTCATTGTCACAGTTTCTGGGAATGTCCCTGAACGTACTCTAACTAGAATTTCAAAAGATCTCCAGGATCTTATAGAAAGTGTTCCAAACGTTCTTGAAACTGGGTTGTCGGGCGTAAGAGACGAAATGGTAGAAGTCCTTATAGATCCTCTAAAACTAGAGTTGTATAATGTCACTGCCGGAGAATTATATGCAGTCGTTAATAATAACAACCAGCTAATTGCAGCAGGAGATGTTGAAGTAGGCTCCGGGGCCTATTCAATAAAAATTCCCTCAAGTTTTAGATCAGCGAATGATGTATACGATTTACCAATAAAGACCAATGGAGACCGATTAATCAGATTAGGCGACATTGCTGAAATTAAACTGACTTTCAAAGATCGTTTTGGAATGGCCCGTTTTAATGGCCAGCCAACTATGGCACTTCAAGTTGTAAAAAGAAAAGGATCTAATTTAATTCAAGCAGTCGAAGATGTAAAAAACCTAGTCAACGAGCATACAGAAGCCTGGCCAGATGCATTAAAAAACACTGTTAAAGTCAATTTTTCTTTGGACAACTCCAAACAAGTCAAAGGAATGGTAGGATCTCTTGAATCAGCTGTCTTGACAGCAATCGCACTTGTGATGATTGTTGTTTTAGCTTCTCTTGGAACACGTTCAGCAATATTGGTAGGTTTTGCTATTCCGACCTCCTTCATGCTGACATTCGCATTCTTAGCTATATTTAATATTGCTATTTCTAACATAGTGATGTTCGGTCTAATTCTAGCAGTAGGCATGCTTGTTGATGGCGCTATCATCGTTGTAGAATATGCCGACAAAGAAATTAAGAAAAATGTTGGGCCAATGCGGGCTTATACCGCAGCAGCAAAAAGAATGTTCTGGCCTATCATATCATCCACAGCCACGACACTTTGTGCATTCTTACCTATGCTATTCTGGCCTGGGGTAGCAGGACAGTTTATGGGAAACCTACCCCTAACAATTATATTTGTATTATCTGCATCACTTGTGGTCGTTTTGATATATTTACCAGTCGTGGGGGGGGTTTCTGGGCGAATATCTCGTAATATTGAGCAGTTAGCAACAAAGATGAGAAATAGATTATCCGTTCTAATTAGGATCTTATTTTTCCTGAGCGTGGCGGTGATAACTATCATAACAGCTTTTATTCTTCTAAAAACTTTCTTTGTTGATGGGAACAAATTTCTCACAATTTTGTACTCATTTATATTTTTTGTAGAATGTCTCTCTATTTCAATGTTACTTTCATCGCTTAGGAAGACCTCTTATGTAGAACAAAGTAGTGATGTTTATGTAAGAAATTCAGTTGGAAAATTCGTAAATTTTCTAGTTAGCAACCCCATAATGCCAGTGATAACAATTTTATCCTGCGTATTTCTACTTTTCTCTATTTTCAAAATATACCAAGAAAATGGGAAAGGAGTGGAGTTTTTTGTGTCTACAGAATTTGACCAAGCAATAGCTCATGTCCGTGCAAGAGGAAATCTTTCTGTAAATGAAAAAGACCGCCTTGTCAGAATGGTAGAACAAGAAATCATTGGAACCAAAGGTGTGGAAGCTGTTTTTGCTTTTACAGGCCCAGGTGGTTTCACTAATGCAGATGGACTTGGGGACTCTAAACCAAGTGATACTATAGGAGGAATACAGATTGAGTTGGCATCCTGGGATAAAAGGAGGCCAGGAAAAATAATAATAAATGAAATTAACCAAAAACTTAAAGCTTTGCCTGGTGTTAAAGCACAAATTTCGGAACAAATAAGAGGGCCTTCGTCGCCAAAGCCAATATTTATTCGGGTTTCTGGAAGTGAAAGAAATAAGTTATTAGAGGCAACAGAAATTATAAGAAAAAAATTGGATGAAAGCCCCAATTTAAAAGATATTGGAGATACTCGCCCTCTGCCAGGCATAGATTGGCAATTTGACGTCGATATGGAAGCAGCAGGGCGCTATGGCACTGATGTATCTACCATAGGTGGAATAATTCAATTAGTTACCAAGGGAATCAATCTAGGATCTATGAGAACTGATAGTTCAGATGAAGAACTAGAAATAAGAGTAAGATTCCCAGAGAAAGACCGGCTACTATCTACTATTGATGATCTAAAGGTAAGAACCAGTCTTGGATTGGTTCCGATTTCAAACCTTCTTAGCAGAAAACCAGTTCCTAAAATCGACAATATTGCAAGAGTGGATAGATCTAGGATCTTCGATATCTCTGCTGATGTGATTGAAGGTGCAAATGCTAATCAAGAAATAAAAGATTTGGAAAAATGGTTTAACATGGAAAATCCCCTTCCTAGGGGAGTAAATTGGGAATTCACGGGGGAAGCTAATGATCAAGCAGAAAGCCAAGCATTCCTGGGTATAGCATTTACAGGAGCCTTGGGACTAATGTTTGTCATTCTGTTGGCTCAGTTTAATAGTTTTTATAACTCGATTCTAGTTCTCTTAGCAGTCATTATGTCTACGGGTGGTGTGATGCTTGGAATGCTAATAATGAATCAATCCTTCTCAGTCATTATGACTGGAACGGGTATTGTTGCATTAGCTGGAATTGTGGTAAATAACAACATTGTACTCATAGATACCTATCAACAATACACCAGATCAATGAACACAATTGAAGCAATAATCAGGACGGTAGAAGATAGAATAAGACCCGTATTATTAACTACAATAACAACCATGGCTGGCTTGACCCCAATGATGTTTGGGTTATCACTAGATTTTCAGCAAGGTGGCTATACCATAAATGAACCGACGGTTACGTGGTGGACACAGTTAGCAACAGCTATTGTTTTTGGATTAGGTTTCGCCACTATCCTAACTTTACTTTTAACCCCAACTCTTCTTGCCCTACGATATTGGGTGGAAAAATTGTTTTTTAGCACTTTCAAAAGAGCTGTTGAGATTAAACCTAAAGCAAATACTATCCCTGCAGAATAATCTTTTTTAATAGTAATTGTCCTAATTAGAGAAGTAATTGAATAGTTTTAGACAGAATCTTCAGCTGCCTGATTTTGCCAAAGAGAATGATATACCCCATCTAAAGCCAATAATTCTTGGTGGTTACCTTCTTCAACTATTCTTCCAGCTTTTAAAACGACGATCCTATCAACATCTGTAATCGCCGATAAGCGATGCGAAATAATGATCATAGCTGTATTACGTTTTCTTCTTCGCAAATTATTAAGGACCTTCTTTTCAGTTGAGTAGTCCAGGGAAGAAGTGGCTTCATCCAATAGTAAAATTGGAGATTCTTTTAAGATGGTTCGCGCAATACCTATCCTCTGTTTTTCTCCACCGGATAGCTTTAAACCTCTTTCTCCTACCAAAGTTTGATAACCCTCAGGTAATGCATTAACAAAGTCTTCAATTCCCGCATCACGTGAAGCAGAAATTATCTGATTAAAACTAGCAGCTTGATTTCCATACTTTATATTGTATAAAATCGTATCATTAAATAGAACAGTGTCTTGTGGAATAATGCCGACGTTCTGATGTATAGATCCCTGTTGCAGATCAATCAATTTCTGGTCATCAATCAGTATAAATCCTTTGTCAGGATCATAGAATCTGAATAATAGCCTTGCTATTGTGGACTTACCACTGCCTGTAGACCCAACGATAGCTATTTGATCACCTTTACAAAGGCTTAAAGAGAAATTATTTAGGATTTCCCTTCCTTTATTATAAGAAAAATTAACGTTATGAAATTCCACCCTAGCATTTGAAATTACCAAAGGGAGAGCACCATCCTTGTCTTGAACCTCAATAGGCTGATCTAAAAGTAAAAACATCGCTCCCAAATCAACTAAAGCTTGGCGGATTTCTCTATAAACAGTACCTAAAAAATTTAAAGGCATGCCTAATTGTATGATGATAGCATTTAATCCCACAAAAGCCCCTAAGGTCAATTCACCATGAGTGACACCTACCATCCCAAATATCATTACTCCGAGTAGACCCAGTGTTATTATGACAGATTGCCCAAAATTCAAGAAAGCTAAACTTACACCAGTTTTTACTGCAGCATCCTGGTATTTTCGACGAGACTCATCATACCTTTGTATTTCATAGGTTTGGGCACTAAAATATTTGACCGTTTCATAGTTAAGTAACCCGTCAATAGCCTTTTGATTAGAATCCGCATCATATTGGTTCATCTCTTTTCTTATAGAAACTCTCCATTCAGTGATCTTAAAGGTAAATATCACATATATAAGCAAGGACGCTACTACAACAATTGTATAGCTAAAATCATACCGATAAATTAATAAGAAAATTACCAAAAAAAATTCAAACAATAGTGGAATTACATTGAAAAAAAGAAATCTTAGTAAAAATTCTGTACCAATCACCCCCCTTTCCACTATTCGGCTAATTGCTCCCGTTTTCCTTGTAAGGTGAAACCTTAACGATAATGAATGTATGTGATCGAAAGTTCTTAAAGCAATAAGCCTTAGTGCATTTTGTCCTACGACTGAAAATATCGCATCCCTCAGCTGGGTAAAACCAATACTGAGAATCCTAAGAATATTATAGACTACAATTAAACCTAAGGATCCTAAGCCAAACAAGAAATAAGGGTCGGTATTCTTTTCATCAAAATCAAAGGAATCTACTACCCAAATCAAGCTTACTGGTATTAAAACCGTAAATACCTTTGCAAAAATTAAAGATAGGAAGGCCAAAACCACGCGCACCCTATACCCTAGCTTATCTCGCGGCCAAAGAAATGGAATCAAGTTCTTAATTATGGATAAATTGGTGCTACTATTTTCTTCAGTTCTTTCAGTATTAGACCACATCAAATTTAACTCGTAAGCTTGAAAATATATCCAAAATAATGATTAATCCAGAAGGGAAAAGACTTGACCTGGGTAAATTAAGTCTGGGTCCATAATTAAATGATCATTCTTTTTATAAATTTCTATATACATAATTCCCCGCCCATAGATACGCCTAGCGATACGCCACAGACTGTTCCCTGGTTGGACAGTTATGGCCTCAGCAAAAAGTTTATCCAATAAATCTTTAGCCTCTTGCTTAAAGGGGGACTCTATTCTGGATAATACAGTTCCTTGACCATCCACCTCATCTAATCGAAGCGTGTATACCCCTGGGTTAATGACACCTAAATCCAAACTCCAACTCCCATCATTGGCAGGTTGAACTTTCCTATGTAAAACATTATCTAAATACACTAGAATAGCCATATCTGATCGGCATCTTCCAAATAATATCGCTGTGCCATCACTTGAATATTTGATCCTGTCCAAAGAAATTTTTTCAACACTAATAGGATAAGGATCTTGTTTTAACAGCAAATCATCTTCTTTAACTTCAACTATCGAAACTGTATTAACCTTTTTCTCCTCGAGATTGTTATCGTCTGACTCCTTAAAAAGGTGTGGTAAAATGAAAAAGCTATTGGATGAAACCACCCAGGCAGGTTCAGTTATTTCTTCATTACCCTCAGTTTTATCCTCTTTCTTCTCATCCCTTGTAAGTAGTTTTAATTCACGTGCATTCTCTGATGAAGATATTTGGCCCACAATAACAAAATTACCATCTTCATCCGGCTCCACAGTCCCAATTACTTCAGTACCAATTTTTGCTTTCACAGTAATACCTGCTTCTGTTTTACCGGCAATCACTGTAACACCACTTTCATCAATCCTTAAGATATCCACCTTGGTTTCGCTTTCCTCTTGCGACCCTCCATCGGTAGTCTCCTGCAAAAGACCTTTTTCTGTTTTTGTTACTTCTGAACTTTTTAGCTCTTTAATTTCCTCTGCATTAGTAGTTAATTTATCATCTTGGCTTGATTTTTGAGTAGTTTTATTAGTTTCTGCACCACTATTAGAGGTATCATTGTCACTTGAAGTGAGGAGATCAGATTTCTTTTTCGAATCTTGGGTATTCACTAACTCTTCCCTACTCACCTTTTCTTCCAAGGAAGACTGTTTTACAATTAGAGATTCATCTTCTTTTTTCACTGCTACAGACTCTGTTTCAGAAGTGCTGTTATCTTGGTCATTATTTTTTAATACTTCGGCATCACTTGTATCTGTAGTCGATTGTTCGGAGGTAGCATTTTTTGATACTTCGACATCACTCGTATCTGCAGTCGATTGTTCGGAGGTAGCATTTTTTGATACTTCGACATCACTTGTATCTGTAGTCGATTGTTCGGAGGTAGCATTTTTTGATACTTCGACATCACTCGTATCTACAGTCGATTGTTCGGAGGTAGAAGTTTGTTCTATCTGCTCATTTTCAACGATAGCGCGATTGACTACTATGTAAATTGCTGAGGACAAAAATCCTACTAAAAGTACTAGAGCTCCTGGCCACCCAAGCTTCATAAAAATCTTATTCATAGTTTAGCAGAAAACCTCATTCCCAATATGTTTCTGGAGTTAACCACAACATTACTATAACAGTAAATAAAAAAGGAAACCAAACATGATAAAAAATCAAATTGATGCAATTTGTGTATTTTGTGGTTCAAGATCAGGTCATAAAAAGGAATTTTCTGAAGCTGCTTTTCAGCTTGGTAAACGTCTCGCCAAAAACAAATATAAGCTAGTCTATGGAGCAGGAAATATAGGGTTAATGGGAGATATAGCAAAAGCTTGTGAACAAGCAGGTGGGGACATTTTAGGCGTCATACCTAATGAATTGACAAAAAAAGAGATTGGAAGAAAAAGTATAAGAAGCTATGTAATCACAGAAGACATGCATGAACGAAAAAAAGTAATGTACATGAACTCAGATGCTGTGATTGCAATGCCTGGAGGAATTGGCACATTAGAAGAAATTTTTGAGATTATGACCTGGAAGCAGTTAGGGTTTCACAACAAGCCTATCTATTTATTAAATATTTTGGATTTTTGGAACAAAACACTAACTACTCTCCAAGAAATAATTGAACTGGGGTTTGCAGAAAAAACAATAATGGATTCGATCAAGGTCTGTCATTCAGTAGATGAAATCTTTTTTGATTTGGAAAATTCTGCTCTCATTGCATCTGATGAATAAATCAATAAACTAATCCAAATCAAACCAAAACTACTACCATGTATCAGGGTAAAAGGTTCTAAAAATATGAACACCGCTACCAAAAATTGAAATGTTGGGTTTAAATAATTTACAAGACCAACTGTGGAATAATTTAATCCCGAAGTCGACAGCGAAAATAAAACTAATGGTACAGCTGTGATTAAACCAGACATAGCAAACATATAGAAATCAGTTGTGGATACATGGAATAGTATCTCTGGAGAACGTAAGCTAAGAATAAACAAATAACAGAATGCTATAGGGCATAACAAGAAAATCTCCACGGAGACAGTTTGCAAAGAATCCAAACCAAGGTAACTTTTTATTAGACCGTATATACTAAAGGTCACTCCCAATAAGACAGATATATAAGGAATGTGCCCAAGACCTTTAGCAAGTAAAATTACTGCCATAAGAGCTAATAGTAAGGCTATTAACTGAATCATCGAAAATTTTTCCTTTAAAAAAAGGAAACCAAAGCAAACGGCAATTAATGGAAAAATGTAATAGGCAAACGAAGCTTGAATAACTTGTTTTGCACTAATGGAATAAATGAAGCCAAATTGATTGATTCCTATCATCAGGCTAGCACAAAGCAACAGAAAGAATATTCTATAGTTTTTAACTAAGGATAAGGTTCCAGTTAGTTTTCCTGTAAAAGTCAAAAAAAATGCTAAAAAAAACATCCCCCATATAACCCTGTAGGCCATGATAATTAGAGGATCAATATGACCTAACTTACGATAAAAAAGGGGAGACAGTCCCCAAATAGAGCAAGCCGTCACCAGAGCCACCAGTGACGAAAGCTTCAAAAAAACCTAGCCCCTAATAACCAGATGATCACCTCATCCGTGATGCTACATTTTCCCAATTAACCAAATTATCTAGAAAATTTCCCAAGTAGGCAGGCCTTTTATTTCTGAAATCAATATAATAAGAGTGTTCCCACACATCACATCCTAATAAAGCATTCTGCTTGAAACATACCGGATTAACACCATTCTCAGTTTTAGTGATCTTCAAAGAGCCATCTTCAAGCTGCACTAACCAGCACCAACCAGCACCAAATTGTCCCACACCTGCAGCAGAAAATTGTTCCTTAAAATTTTCAATGGAGTTGAAATTTTCCTTCAAAGCGTTTTCTAGTTCTGAAGGCATTGAACTGCCATCTGCACCCATCATTTCCCAAAACTGGCAATGATTCCAATGCTGTGACGCATTATTGAAAATGCCATTCTGTGCTACAGATGTGGAGTTATACGTTCCAATTATGGTATCTTCTATCGACTTATTTTCCCACTCTGTTCCTGCTACTAATTTATTGCCATTATCGACATAAGCTTTGTGATGCAGATCATGGTGAAATTCTAACGTTTCAGTGCTCATTCCTAACTGGCTGAGAGCATCGTGACTGTATGGTAAATCAGGAAGTGTAAAACTCATTATTAACCTCTCAAATCTCGTAATTTCTTGAAAAAATTATTGAAAAAAGTGCGTACCGGCTATGAATTATTGCAAATTATCCTTCTCAATTCAACTATTTAATTTGTCAGAATCGGAAAAAGTAAAGCACCTGCACTTCGAGATCCTGATATGGTCACATTATATGCTCTGCATGCTACGGACGTTGAATATATTTCAGGAACAATTGCATGCTTTTTAAGAGTATTTATGAGAGTTTGGGGAATAGATTGATGATGTTTCCCAGTCCCTATGAATAAGATCTCCATCGTGAACACATCTTTCTGAAGAAACAATAAATCGCTAAACCCTTGCCATGGCATTACAATGCTGGAAAAAACAAAAATGCCCCCGCAAATTTTTTTTCCACCAACTCGAAAGTAATTTTCCCCATAAGCCTGAATTGGATTAGCTCCTTCAAATTGCGTTTCTGAAAAAAGCATTACAAACCTATCTATTGATCGAAGTTTCCAAAATTGGTTCCTGCACCTCCAGATTCAGATGAAGACCAATCCCTTTTTACTCCTAATCTCAAAAGAACTGCAGAGGCTATAAAAATAGAAGAATATGTTCCTATCAAGACACCCCATATCATTGCGAATGTGAACCCTCGAATTACTTCTCCTCCCAATATGTACAAAGCTAAAAGTGCTAGAAGAGTTGTCACTGAAGTCATAATCGTTCTACTCAAAGTGTCATTGATCGACTTATTCAGTAAATCGATAAGAGCTATTGATTGAAATTGTTTCAGATTTTCCCTAATTCGATCAAAAACTATAACAGTATCATTTAGCGAATAACCCACGATAGTCAGTAAAGCAGCTATTATGGAGAGATTAAATTCCAAACCAATGATTGAAAAAATGCCTATAGTTATTATTACGTCATGAAGTAAAGCCAGCACTGCTCCAAGCGAAAATTGCCACTCAAATCTTATCCATATATAGAAAAGGACAGATAAAACTGCTAAACATACCGCTAATATTGCCTTGCGGACTAATTCTCCAGAAACTTTTGAGCCTACACTTTCAGTCTGTAAAAAGGAAACTGATTTTAGCGCATCTTGCATTGTTTGCTTCACATGAATTATCATTTGATTTTGAACTTCCTCATTTCCCTCCTGTTGCTCGATTTTAATTAGGTAAAGTTGGTTATCTGCTGGACCAACCAGAACTGTTGCTGGATCTGAAACTTCGGTAACAGTACTATCTCCAATATTTAATTCATTTAATGCTTTTCGTATTTCAATGATGGAAGTCTCATCGGATGCCTTGATCATAAGCATTGTTCCACCGCGAAAATCGATTCCATAATTTAAGCCATTGATGAGGTAAAAAGTTAAAGACCCAATCACGGCAAGTATAGAAAACCATATAGCCATACTTGATATGCCAAAAAACTTAATAGAAGTATTACTTGGAACTAACCTAAGTCTCATTCTTTATTCCTCACACTTCCAGTTTTTTTGGTTTAGTAAAGCCTACATAGACAGACACTAACAACCTTGTCAAAAAAACAGCGGTAAAGACAGAAGTAATTATCCCTATTCCTAATGTAACTGAAAACCCTCTTATAGGGCCGGAACCCAAAGTAAATAATATTAAAGCGGCAATAAATGTTGTCACATTTGCATCAATAATAGAGGTTAAAGCCTTTTCATACCCCATTTCTATAGCTCTGAAGATACTCTTATTAATATTCAACTCTTCCTTTATGCGTTCAAATATAAGCACGTTGGCATCTACGGCCATTCCTATAGTCAAAACTATGCCTGCTATTCCAGGAAGAGTAAGGGTTGCATTCATGCTAGCCATTACTGAAAAAATTAGAGCAATATTAACTATTAAACCAATATTAGCAAAAAGCCCGAATAGCCCATAAGTTAAAAACATGAATATCAGTATTAATAACCCTGCGATGATAGCTGCAATTTTTCCTGATTGTATGCTATCTGCTCCAAGTTCAGGACCCACGGTTCTTTGTTCAAGAACCCTAATTGATGCAGGCAAGGCTCCTGCCCTTAAGAGGATTGCCAACCTATTGCTTTCATCTACCGTGAAACTTCCCGTTATAATTCCAGATCCTCCTGGAATATGACTCTGAATTACAGGGGCTGAAATTACTTCTGAATCCAGAACAATTGCAAAAGGATTGCCGACATTTTCCTTGGTATATTCTCCAAACTTTCTGCCTCCCACAGGATTAAATTGGAAGGACACAGCAGGTCTGTTGTTTTGATCAAAGGAAGGTTGAGCATTTGTTAACTGCGCCCCAGTCACAACGCTTTCTTTCTCCAATGAAAAACATTGGGCTGGATTTTCTATAGACGGGAGAACAATGGAATTCATATTAACCTTCTTGCTGCAAGAAAAGTTACCACTTATGACAGGGTGAAACGTTAGCTTGGCTGTTTTCCCTATTAAACTCAATAACTCCTCAGCAGATCCCAATCCAGGTACTTGGATCAAGATTCTTCTTTCCCCTTGTCTTTGTATAGTTGGTTCCCTCGTGCCGGCTTCATCAACTCTTCTGCGTACTATTTCAAGAGATTGCTCCATAGTTTGTTTATCAATTTTCTTCCTTTCGCCTTCGCTTAATGAAATCTTGATCGTCTTTTCATCCTTTGACGAAAATTCTAAAATACCGGCTCCAAGGGATTTACTTTCTCTTCTAACCAAAGCTATAGCTTCTTCTAATCCTTCCTTTTCCCCAATCCTGATTAACAACTCATTAAAGCCCCCAGAAACCTGCTTGATTGTTCCCACAGAATTTCTAATAGTTCTGAGGTGCTTTCTCATTTGAGGCCAGTAAGAAACAAGTCTCTCAGAATAAACTTCCTCAAGACTCACTTCAACTAAAACATGTGCTCCTCCTCGGAGATCCAAACCAAGGTTGACTATCCTTGATGGTGCCCAATAATACCATGTGGATGTGTCCGCAATTGAAAGTTCATTTTCAGACATTTGACCAAGCTCTATCTGGGCTTGGATATCATTATACTTTTCAACTTTTGAATAAAAAAAGTGTGGAATAACACTATAAAAGCCCCAAATACAGGGTATGAGAATTATTAATATTTTCCACCAAGGAAATCTCAGCATGTTATTAGATTACCCTTTATTGTAAAATAGAAGTTTAACTATTTTTATGTCTTGTTAAGCACATTCACTATTGTCGACTTCATGACTCTGACTTTTGTATTTGAAGCAATCTCAACCTCAATTTCAGATTCATCTTTCACTTTAGTGACCTTACCTATTATACCACCTTGAGTCAGAATTTGATCCCCACGCTTCAATGCAATTACCATCTGTTTATGTTCTTTTGCCTTTTTCTGCTGAGGTCTAATAATTATAAAATACATGATCGCAAAAATCAGCAACAATGGGATCAAAGAACCAAAGGTTGATCCAAAGCCACCAGATCCAGAAGCCTGAGCATATGCAGGGGTGAAAAACATAGGATACCTCTCAAATTATTTCAATAAAGTTCTGTTTGTTAAGGCTAGTCATAGTCAATTTTAAATACTTCTCAACCAACTAACCCGATATTAACTATGTAAAAGCATTTAATCGGTCAAGAGAAATAATGGTCAATTTATCTAAACTCAGGTTGAAACTAGTTTTCCTGAGCTGAACTAAAGACATTTGAAAATGCCGTAACCTCTTCCAATGTTAACTTCAAAGCCTGTTGTCTCAGGTGACTCCCTTTCAACTTCAACGTTGGATTATCGGTTATTTCTCCTGGCAATGGCTTCCATTCTAAAACCAAATTACCTTTTTTTAACTTGGCTGGTAAAGTCAATCCATAGCGGTTAGCCAATTTTTCAAATTCAACTCTTAAGTCCTCTATATTACTGACTTCAAACCCTTTAGGAAAAACAACGTCCCCAAGAGCTTCTTCCAAATATTTTTCTCCACCGATCAAATATTCTAGAAACGAAATTTGAATAGGTTCATCTTTCATCTTTCAATATTCTCCGCTTGTAATATATGCCATAGACAGTTACCACTACAACTATATTTGGTAACTCACTATTTGTAAAACACCAATGATTGTATTTCCATTAAATTTGGCCACATTTTAGATTTTTTCTGAAATTCTCAATTTTAACCATGTTGATGATTTATAATGTAGGTAATTGATTAAGGTGAATACTCTTTTTCACATTAGAATATCTATTTATAGCAAAGAACTAATCTACTCTCATTTTGATACCCAAAAAAACATTCCACCGAAGCGGTGCCTAACATTATCTTAATTTGTGATAATTCTTTAAAGTCAATGTTTTTATTTTTCAGAATTACTTCCTTCTTCGCATTTCTCACAATAGATTGACGCGTTAGCAAAACCTGATCATCAATTCTTGTTTCTGCCAAAGCCATTGACCCAACCACAAATGATAAACTGAAAAAAGTTATTAATCTTGACAACGTCTTTATTGTCGCTTTGTCAATTTTCCAATCAAATTTTAATGCCAATTTAACCACTATGAGCAATACCCATTCTATGTAATCAAGATATTTAATTCGTCAATCTACATTTACTAAACCAAAACCAACGTCGATCAATATATGGAAAATAAACAGCCACTCGAAATGAAGTATCAGTGATGGGTGAAGCGGTAACCAGAGTTCCATTAGGAGTCACAAACAAATCATAATTAGGTAAACTATATGATAATTGAGAAAACTTTGGTACTCCCTCAGGTAATCCAGAACCACTTCTAAAAACTAATGCCCCACCATCTAAGGAAGCTGTAAAGGGGTTTTTTTCCTTCAAAAGGGTAAGAGTATTTGTCCATGGATCGCACAGATAACTCCCTGCAAGCACTCGATCGAGGGCGCAGAAGTATAAGAATGAAATCATGAGAACTAAAATTTTCATTGTTTTTAACGGCAATAGTATTATCACAATACGATAAAAGTGTTCGGGTAATTTGTAAATAGATGACAAAATAGATGGCGTTACCTGATAAATTGTGTTGGAATTTAAATTATCATGCATGAATTACTCTTAAAGCACATCAACCTAAATGATGAAATAGCACTAGAGGCTCCCAACAGAATTCCCCTGTCATATCGCGAACTAAATGGAACCATCATAAGTCTTAAGAATACCTTTGAAAAACTATCAATTAATCCCTTAGATCCTATTGCTATAGTTTTACCTAATGGACCTGACTTAGGAGCTCTATTTCTCGCCACTGCCTGTTTTGGAATAGCCGCCCCTTTGAACCCTAACTATAGCAAAAAGGAGTTTTTATTTTTTTTAAAAGATTTGAGAGCTAAAGTCCTAGTAGTTGACCCTAAGCTCAAATCGACTGCTTCTTCAGCCGCTAAGGAATTGGGAATCCCAATACTTGAATTGTTTCCCAATGAAAAAGCTGGGAGCTTTACTCTTAAGAAGAACTCAAATTTTCTTCAGAACCAAATTCAAAATGAACCATTTGAGTCGATGTCTTCGCTTTTACTCCATACATCAGGAACAACTTCTAAACCGAAATTAGTTCAACTGACTGCAAAAAACCTTGTTCAGTCAGCATTAAACATTGGAGAAACTCTACAGTTAAGTGAAAGGGACAGCTGCTTAAACATAATGCCTCTATTTCATATCCACGGCCTAGTAGCCGTTCTTCTAGCATCCATATTTTCTAATAGCAGATTAATATGCCCTCCTGGCTTTAATGCTCTAACATTTTTTAGCTTTCTTAATAAATACAAGCCTACTTGGTATAGCGGGGTACCAACCATGCACCAAGCCATACTGCAGCGTTCTAAAAGAAACCAAGACGTCATAAATGAAAATCCATTGAGATTCATTCGCTCTTCATCAGCGGCACTACCAAAACCTGTCTTAAAAAAATTGGAAACTACATTTCAATGTCCTATAGTAGAAGCATATGGTATGACGGAAGCATCTCATCAGATAGCATCCAATCCTTTACCACCAAAATCACGTAAAGCAGGAACTGTCGGCATAGCTGCAGGTCCACAAATTAAGATTATTGAAAACAATGGAAATGAGATGCCCGCTAACTGTGTTGGTGAAATAGTGATCAAAGGAAATAACGTTATCAATTGTTACGCCAATAACCCTGAAGCGAACCATAGCTCATTCCATGAAGGCTGGTTTAGAACTGGGGATTTAGGATCTATTGATGAAGACGGTTACCTCACAATCTCTGGTCGAATTAAGGAAATAATAAATAAAGGAGGAGAAAAGATATCACCCAAAGAAATAGATGATATCCTGCAAGAAATGCCTGCTATTGAACAAGTAGTATGCTTTGCTATAGGTGACAGTGCGTATGGAGAAGACATTGGCTGTGCCATCGTGTTAGTCCCTGGGATGAGCTTGACTGAAGAGGAAATTGTTACACATGCTTCAAAATTCCTTGCAAGATTTAAAATACCAAGAAAATTTTTCTTCCTTAGTGAAATCCCTGTAGGCCCTACTGGAAAATTACAAAGGATAGGTTTAGCAAAAACACTCGGTTTAGAAGATGAATGAGAATGATCCCCACTTCTGTATTTTTGGAGCTGGTGCGATCGGAGGATTAATAGCTGCCCACCTTTCTACCTCGGGATATAATACCTCTTGCGTTGCGAGAGGAAAAACACACGCCACTTTAATAGCAAACGGCATCCAAGTTTTGAGAGAAGAAAATGAAATCCATGCTAAACCTAAAATATATGAAATTTCAGAAAAAATTCCTGAAATTGATTATCTTTTTATAACTCTGAAAGCTAATTCCCTCCCCTCAGTCGCTCAAGATATCTCAAGATTGATTTCGAAGAAAACCACAATTGTTACTGGGATGAATGGGATCCCCCATTGGTATTTTAATGGCTTACTGTCAAAGTATGGTAATGTCAGAATTGAATCTGTAGATCCTAATGGCATAGTCTCGAAAGGTCTCCCACCAGAGAAAATAATCGGCTCAGTAATCTATCCTGCTGCTGAGTTAAAAGAACCTGGAGTTATAGACCATAAGAGCGGGTATAAAATCACTTTGGGAGAACCTGACGGTTCTCTTACAAATAGGATAGAAAACTTAGCGCTAGCCCTTAATAAATCTGGATTCAGATCACCTATTAGAAAAAATATTCGAGATGAAATCTGGATTAAGTTGTTGGGTAATATAGCATTTAACCCACTGTCAGCCTTAACCGGCGGTACTTTGGCAGATATATGTGCAAATCCTGGAACTCGGGAGATTGTAGCTAATGTCATGATTGAAGCTAAAGCGATTGGGGAAAAATTAGGTGCCAAATTCCCAATATCTATTGAAAAAAGAATAAAGGGAGCTGAAGCGGTAGGAAATCATAAAACATCAATGTTGCAAGATCTAGAAGCTCACCGTTCCATGGAAATAGATCCTATAGTAACTGCTGTACAGGAATTAGGAGAAATCACTACCACACCTACTAAGGTTCTAGACCTAGTAAGCAGTCTTTTAAAACAAAAAGCAGAACTTCTTGGATTAAATTAATCTTTTTTTTCAATAACTTAAAAAAAAATAATTTTTTTTTGTTTTTTTTCTAAACATTTTATTTTTTCAGTCGTACTGGATACAAATTCAAGAAAAAGCTATTAGGTTGGCAACCTGCCTAAAGCTAGGGGTACACAAATGGTAAAAATTTCATCCGCCACTGCGGTGATGGAGGCATACTATAAACTAACTCAGTCTCCATCACAAATGGAAGAAGAGTTAAAAAACGAACTTAAGAATCCAACAAGTGACACATCTTCGCTAGATGACTTAACTGAATTGGTTGGAGCAATCAAAGACGAAGTACAATTCTTAAACAAAGCAAAAGATACCTTTAACGAAATTTATAAGGTCCTTGAAGAGGCACATACTTACCTCAGCAACCTTAATCCAGATGAAATTACTGGACAAGCTCAAATTTCTCTAAAATTTTATTTGGATGAAATGAATAACTATATTGGAAGGATTAGTGCAGCTGTTAGCAATGTAGATCAAAATAACTTCTCAAATAGGTTGATTGACTACATTAAGAAATTGACCGCGGTAGATTTGGGCAATATTCATGCAACCTTAAGTGACCATGAAGTACAAACAAAATCAAGGCTACTTGGAGGAATAGACTCAAGCATTTCAACAACTGAAATCCTTGATGCTAAAAGTATTACGGTTGCTGGCCATTTAGGAAAACTCAATCTTTCCCAATTTACCGGTGAGTCGGCGAAAACACTTGCGTCAGAAATCTCTCACCATGAACCTAAAACAGGTGTGGTAGTTGATGCAAGAAATACCTTATCCATTTCTGACCTAAGCGCAAACGGTACATTTACTTTTAAAATTACTAATACTAAAACCGGAAGCTCAGGGCATACTATTTCCGGAATAAATATCACAGATAATTCAGATCTTACCCCACTATTTGATGCTATTAATTCGGCATACGGGAGCACAAACATTCGGGCTGAAATCAATGCGACCAAATCATTGGTTAGCATGATCGATGATACTGGTGACAACATAAACCTAACATCAATTAACGAGGCAAGTGGAGCTAAAACTTTTAATATATTTTCAGAATATAGAAAAAGTTCACGCGATGCAGCCCTAAGTGATGTTACGATGAACTTTGGGAGCGACACTGAACGAGCTGGGGGTTACATTGAATTCTACGGGCATGATAAACTCCGTGCTGAAGATATAGCGATAGCTAAAGAAGGTGTAGCTGTTACAACTTTAGGTGCTGTTTCTATTGTTGGAGATCAAATCAGTATTGGAACCGGAACCGATTCATCTCCAATTGGATATATCCATTCAACTATTGATGGAGAAGATGGAGCCCGGCTTCGAATAAAATTTTATGAAACCGTATTTCCAAACGGTGATTTTGAGGCTGGTAATCTTGGAGACACAAGTCTTAGTGGTTGGTCAATAACTAATAATAAAGTACGATTAGGCGTGGATCAAATTGGTGGTTTGAATTCCCCTACAGATTCAACCTATCCAGATCCTAATAGAGTTAGATCCATCTTCGACTTGGATTCATTAGATCCAACACCTGCGCCCGCAGGTGCAAATTCTTTTACCACTACTCTTGTAGATCAAACAACAGACTCAAACGTAAATTCTAGCGGAGCTGATCCACATGACAGTAAGGTTGTAAGAATGAAGAGCATCTTGCAGTCACAGACTGGATTTGCAGTAATAAGAGGCCCTTATCTCGTTAGTGATAATCCACTTTATTTAAGATCAGGTGAAATTGTTTCGTTCGATTGGAAGGTTAAGGCTGGAGACGATGCTTATGATGCTTACGGCTATTTGGTTAACTCAGATACTAATGAATTTGTGACCATGTTGAATGAAACTGGATCTAGTGGAAGTGCTGAAACTAACTGGGCCAGCAAGAGTGTTGATATTACTAAATCTGGGAACTATAAATTTGTATTTGCTTCAGGCTCATACGATTTCACTGGGGGAACCTGGATGGGAGCAAATCTTTATATAGACAACATAGCAATTACTCCGGGTCCAACCCTAGCAATAAATAATGAAACACTTGAGAAAATAGCTAATAAAATTACACTAAATAATGTCAATATGGATCTAGAAGATCAAGATCTTAATCCGCGAATCGAGGCGGCCATTGCTCCAATCGGAGCATCTGTTACCACCAAAGCGGTTGGGGATAGTCGCACCACTTCCTTAAGTTCTTCAGCTGGAGGCTTAAGTGGAACTCATACCATATCTGTTGCAGGCATTTATGACACGGTAGGTGAAAGTGTTGACACAAGGACGGTAACAATAGCAGCAAATGCCTCTGCAAAACTCATTAGTGAACAACTTAATGCCCAGATTCCGCATACAAATGTTGGTTTTACGGCTAAAACTGGACTCGTGATTTCGGGAGCAGATGGAAATGATACCGTGTCATTCAAACTATCCAACAATAACGGTGGAACCGCGGACATTTCAGCTAGTATCACCACAAGTAACCTCAATAATCTTAAGACTCAGATCAATAACGCTACTGGGACAACAGGAATTGTCGCAGCAAACGGAGTCGTGGCCACAAATGATGATGGTGATGCTTTATGGACTTTGGGCAATGAAAGCCTGCTATTAACTCATGCATCTGGTGAAGACATCGTAATCGCTGAACTTGCGGGTATAGGATTAAATGTTCAGCCAGCAAATTACTCTGCCACCACCTATGAGGATGATACCACTCCCGTCACATTGCAAGCAGCCCGAAATCTAGTGGTTGTACCAAAAACCTCTGACCAAAGAGTTAAAATTACTACTGCTGCAAATTCCATTCAAGCTACCTACAGAGTAACTGGAACAAACCTTTCGGGAGGAGCCCAAACCCAAGATGTGACAGTCGCTCATAGTGCTACAGGACATACTAGCGGTAGTTTTGCAACTGTAACACAGGTTCAATTGATAAATGGTACCTCTGGAAGTACAAAAGTAGGAATTGGCTCCGATGATGATGCAATAGCTAGTTCCTCCCCTGTTAATCAATCTAATCTAGCAGTTAGCGGTGCGTTAGCTTCAGGGGGAACCGCATATTTAGAACAAGGTGAAATTGTTCAAATTCAAACAGGATCCGGAACAGATGCCCAAAATCTTACCATCTCGGGAAAAAACTCTCAAGGTAATGCTGACAGTGAAACAATTACGACCAACCCTGGTAATTGGGTTTATACTAGCAAAAAATTCACTATAGTTGACCAAATAAGGGTAAATGCTGATATCGATGGATATATCAAAGCAGGAACTTCATCTGATGTTAATGGTATTGCTAGGAACCAACGACTTACAAGTAGCAATAGCTATCCTTTCAATCTAAATCTTAATGGCGATCTAGTTAGTTCCGGTGAGGCTGATCTAAGAGGTGATGGTGAGGTGGTTACCCTTGCAACGCCAGCTGATGGAGTCGTAGGAGCTTATACTATAACTGGAACAGATACCGATGGTAATGTTCATACTGAAAACTTAACTGGATCCATCGGGGGTACAGTTTCGACTACTCAACAATTTGCTACTGTAACCAATGTTTCAGTTAATAGCTTAAGTCCAGGAAATGTCAAAATAGGTACCGATGTTGATGACGATGGCATTTCTACAAATTCGGCTTATACCGGAAATGGAACTGCCACGATAAATGGAGCATACGATGACGGAACAAAAGCTGTTTTGAATAATTCAGATTACGACTTAGCAGTTGTTGGAACAGACAGCGAAGGGAACGCGATTTCAGAGACAATAAATGTCGTGAATAGTTCTGCTGTTGCAAGCTCAAATCAATATAGTACAATCACATCTATCACCGTATCAGGAAGTGGTACCAATACGGGAAATCTATACGTCTACGCCCTAACTGATGGCACATACATAGCTAATGAACAAATTCCAAATTCCGGTGGTAATTTAACACTGACTGGTGCTAGTTTTCAAAATGACTCTGCAGTGGTCGTTGGGGCTCTACAAGCCACCTCCAATCAACGCTTCGCTATTACATCTAATAGCAACTATTATTCCTTACAAAGTACTAGTGACGAGTTAGACCCCATTGTATATACCACCCCAGTTCCGAGAGATACTTCGCCAGGTTTAAAAGTTAGTACGAACAGCAACCATGAAGTCTTTTCAACAGGGGAACTATTTTTGAACTCAAACAAAGCTTTTACAGTAACCCAACAGGATGCCTCCGAAAAATTGATGAAAATAACTATAACGGCTGATAGTAGCACCCCCTCCAGGAATTTCACAGTTTCAGGAACAGATCAATTTGGAACAGCTGTTTCGGAAACCATTACGAGTGCAACTAATGATACGGTAACGGGAGATACTCCCTTTGCAGTTGTAACTGGAGTTACGGTTAATGCAGACACGGTTGGAGCCGTTCAGGTTGGAACATCTTTGGACCCTGACCTTATATCTCAATCCCAAAGAAGTAGTGCTACAGGCAGCCTTGCTATTAATGGAGCTAGAACGAATGCAGGCACTGCTGGCGTTATTACTTTTTCCATGGCCAATTCTTTTACAGATGATCAAACGGCTAGTTTTACACTAGAAGGAAGCACCTTAACCTACACAGCAGATGGCGCTGAAACAGCAGCCGATGCTCGTGATAGGCTTCTAACTAATCCTGGAGCAAATGAATTTCAAGGTTCAGACAGCGAGGCAATCACTATCAGCTCAACGGGGGTCTTACAGGTAGCAGACAAAAATGGAGTTAATTTATTTACTATCCAAAGCGACGGATCAGCAGCAGGATTAAGACTAACAGAAAGTAATCCCGATGGTAATTTTTCAATAACGAAGACATCAGGAAATGTTCCACCAAATGAACTCACTACTGTGACAAGCTCAACTGCAAGAAGGGCTACAATAATTGACGATGGATCAACATTCTTTTCAAATGAACAGAATAAAAGTGAAGTACTTCTCCCCAACTTCAGTTTAAGACACGAATTTGCAGATCAGGAATTCATCATAAGGTATGCCCATGCCATGACAGATGTAAAAGGTGCCATATCAACAATTGATAATACACTATTCCTGGAAACAGATGTTGATGAAATGGGCAATGATCTCTCAATTGATCAGGGAAAATACAGTTATACCAGAGAACAATTCCTGGAAATGGGGTTAACGACTGCAGATCGATTAAAAAATCTCACAAGCAAAACACTGCTAATAAAAAATATATATTCTCAAAGAGCCAACCTTAATATGCTGATGAGTGGACAAATGTACGGATTTGCCCTCATGAATTTTAAAGGTAATTTTGACTTCAAAAAATAGTGGTCCAGAAAATCTAGCGATATTTTAGACAAAAAGTTTAAGTTTTTTCAGTGAATCTCTAACTAGATTTTGGCCAAGTGTCAGAAAGTTTATAGCCTGTTTGAAAAGGATCTCCTTTGTCTCTCAAATATGTATGGTGACCTGTCACCCAAGCGCTGCCACCTATTACAGGGACAATCCCACTAATATCTCCAACTTTAACCACATCTTTTATCCTACATTCAAATTCAGTATCAAGAATTGATTTCCCAACGAATATATCAGACTTACTTAATTCTCCTCTTTCACTTAGAAGAGCCATTCTAGCAGAGCATCCCGTACCGCAAGGGGAGCGATCAAGTTTTCCAGGTTCTATGGCAACCGCATTTTTCCCAATTACTCTTCCCTCAGAATCTCTTAAAATAGGTAGTGTAAATTGACAAAATGATATGTGATTCCAATCAGGCATGACGGGATGATTAAAACCTATTTGTTCATTGGCTGAAGCAGTAATTTTCTTCCCAATCCTGACCAGATCTTCTGCTTCATCTGGATTTATAGACAAATCTAAGTCATGTGCCTCTACTAAAACAAAACTGTCTCCCCCAAAAGCAACGCTAACCTTGATGATGCCAATATCAGAAATTTCTAATAAGCTGTCCCTGCGGTAAACAAAGCTAGGCATGTTTTCCACTTCGACTTTACATACCTTTCCTTCTTTATTGAATGCTCTGGCCTTTATTAATCCTCCCGGAGCTTCTAAGACAATATCTTGGAACGGTTCCTTCATTGGGATCATACCAGTCTCCAATATAACTGTTGTGACACAGATAGCATTTGATCCTGACATCGGAGGATTATATTGTGGTTCCATGATAATCCAACCAAAGTCTGCCTTTTTGTTTTTAGGAGGTAGGAGTAAATTAAAGTGCTTATTTAGACTTCCTCTGGGTTCACATAGAAGAAAATTTCTAAACTCATTATCCTTTTCTAAAAACCGTGATTGTTCCCAAATTGTTTTGCCAGCAGGGGTTGGAACACCTGATAGTATAATCTCTCCTACCTCTCCAGCAGCATGACAACCAATGGTATTTATGAATAGATCACTTCGCATATACTAAAATTTTCCTAAATGAACTAATCAATAAAAAGATACTTCTGAAATATAAAGATCAGCACTAAAATCCCTACCAAAAGCGACTAATCCAATACTTTTAATTTTCTCTGGTTTTATCTTTCTGGATAGAAAACTACTTGATCTTTGAAAATCATCTATAGGAATCTTAATTTTTTTCCAACTATTTCTAGCCAAAAATTCTGCCTTATAGTACTGCCATGGAAGGACAGTACCGCTCGTTCTTATAAAAATATGGTAGATCTGGTTATTTCCCTTAGCTGTTAATTTAATACCTACTATATCTTTGTCGAGACCTGAGATCCTTTTTCTAATTTGAACAAACCCACCATTATTTTTGGTGGTTACATTACCTGTTAGCCTTGCATACTGCCCCTGACTTCCTTTTTTAAAGGCAACAGCACCCTCGGATTGCCCCCCCATCACTGTATCAGCGAAATAAATCCACCGTTTTTCTGGATTATTTCTAAATGTGTCTTTTAACATTTGATCACCAAAACCTGCATTATAAAAAGAAATGAACAAGACAAAGCACGTCAATATATATCTTAAAAGAATCATCAAAAAAAAATAGTCCGATTAAAGAAGCTTGTGAACAAGAAATTAACAAATGATTTTATTTTGATTCATTAAAACTTGGATTCAAATTGTCGTTAAAAGTATTGGCGAGTAATTATCCAAATAAATGGTCTCAATGCTTGATGATAGTGAAAATATCAACCCTGATTTAGAAGTGTATGCTTCCAACCATGTTACTGAAACATTTCAGGCCAAAATAGTACATAATCATCATGATAATGAACTGCGACTTAGCAATCTAATATACGACAATAACAATAAGTTGGATTATATCAAAAAACAATTGATCTATATTACCTTATCAAAAAATAAAGCAGATTTAGAGAATTTGGTTAATTATTTCAAGCATAGACTAAAACAAAAGCCCTTTGATCTTGATCTAACACAGAGCCTGGGAACCTGTTTGGAAAAATTGGGTCAAATAAATCGAGTAAAAAGGCTCTACTCCCTCTTCATTAAACAAAAACAACCCGCTAATATAATTGCTTTTCGGTTAGCTAATATTTTTTTCGGAGAGGGTTCATACAAAAAAGCCCTAACTTATTACAGGCAAGCCTTAGGTAAAAGTGACCCATTAAATAATGCAACCATATACGTAAAACTAGCCTATTGTTGCCAGAATGCAAAAGAATTTCAACTTGGTTCTGAATTTGCCGGCTTAGCGCTTAAAGAAAGTACATCTTATTCAACCCCAGAAACTTTGCTTTTATTTGGGAATCTTTTTTTAGGATCAAAACAATATGAAAAAGCAATTGAATTCTATCAACAGGGTTTGGAAAGTCTTAATAAATACTCCGCCCAAATCAAAAATTTAGTATACTCCTCAACCTCTCAAAATAAGATTTCACTAGCAGCTTTCGATAAAGCACTAAAGCTTACATCTCCAAAAATACTTGAACCCAAAATATTAAGTAATCTCGGGGAAGCCTTCAATAAGCTAGGAAAGTATAATTCAGCGAAAGTGGTTCTAGAAAAGGCTATTTCTTTAGCTCATCTTCCTAATACTTATAACAATTTAGCATTAACAGCTAAGGCCTTAGGAAATTTAGAAGGAGCATTAACTCATTTATCTAAAGCTAGGCAACTACTTCCTAATTCAGTAATAATTAATCAGAATTTAGCTGAAACTCATTTAGCAATGGGTCATACTTCTAAAGCTATAGAATACTTTAATAAAGCACTAGTTTTGGATAATAAAAATCAATCAATAAAGTTCAAGTTATGTGCACTATTGGGGAAAAAAATGGACTCTGCGCCGGAACGGTACGTGTCAGAATTATTTGATAAATATTCAGAAACATATGATCGCCATCTGCTATCATCCTTAAATTATGAAGTACCCAAAGAAATATCACAGTACATTAATCTGAAATATGGAACGACCCGCAACCTTGGGACAGTTTTGGACCTTGGGTGTGGAACTGGTTTATGTGGTCTTGGACTCATAGCTCGATGCACGGAACTTATTGGGATTGACCTGTCAAAGCAAATGCTCATTAAAGCAAAAGAGAAAAATATATATACACATTTAAAGAATGGAGAGCTAACAAAATATCTAAAGAATTCGAAATCAAAGTTTGACGTAATGATCGCTGCAGACGTATTAATTTATCTGGGAAAACTTGACAAACTATTTCGCTATAGTAGACGAGCAATCAGAGCCGGTGGACGTTTCATTTTCTCCGTTGAAGTTACTAATACTAACCTCTTTCAGGTCAATAAAACTGGACGTTTTTCCCACAACAGAAAATATATAGAAGAGTTAGCTGAAAAAGAACTCTGGCATATAGAATTTGAAAAAGAAATTAATATCAGAAAAGAAAATTCCTCGGTAGTGAGAGGTTTATTATTCTCACTTTTAAAAAAGTAATTTAAATTCTTTTCTATCTTTCGCCTCAGGCTTTTTGCACCATCTTCTTGGCAATCAATGAGAAAAATCCATCCTCATTCAGTTTAAATTTCTCACCACTGCTCTTCTTTGATTCACACCATCTTGATTTTGAAATCAAAGTGGGAAGAGATACGTTCCTACTTTGAAAAAAACGTCTGTAGTCCCTATCATCTTTATTAAACTCTTCAGCAAAAAACTTAATCATATCAAAGACTCCTAAACTTCATTAATGTCAACAATCTGACAGAAGCAAAAAAGATGCCAATTGAAAAAAACATTCAATATAACCAATTGATCAATATCGGAATTGGTTTAAGAAAAAATTGGCCAACTGATCTTCTCCCGTTTTTATCGGGGAAAGTCATCTTTAGCGTTTCAACTAAAATATCCTTAACATGTATCTGAACAAGGTCACTGTTAGGAAGTTTGTTAGATGCGTCTGGATAGAGAACCTCGGACACCAACAGTTGTTACTAGAACCCAATGAAGGCTTTTAAACATCTAAAAGTTAATTAACTCTTAGAGACAAGGAAATGACCTGAAGCTTTTGCAAAAGGTTTACTAGGATCAGTTTGCCAACTTCTAACTGAAACTGATGCGTAACGCCGCCCTATTCTGTCGACAGAAGCTCGGGCAAAAGATTCTAAAGGAAGACCTGAATGTAAATAGTCAATGGTAATATCTATAGTTTTAGGAAGTTCTCTCACAATACTTTCATCCATTTTTAGATCTACTTCATCTTTATCAAATAATTCCCTCCCTTCAGTTTCCAAAAAAGCAGTCCAAGAAAGTTGGATGATAGCCGTAATTTCCAAGAATGACCCTATTACACCACCGTGAAGGGCAGGAATCGCAGGATTCCCAACGAATTCTTTATTGAAAGGAAGGTGTGCTGTGATCTCATTTCCAAGATAGTCAACCTGGATGCCAAGAGTTTGGCAAAAAGGTATTCCTTTTACTAGTGAGTTAAGTATCTTTTTTCTTAATGAATCTAGGCTATCTACTTTTTTGATTTTTTTCATTTAAGTCTTTTCAATTTAAAATGGACTGGTAAAAGCACCAGTAGCAGTTGCTACGGGAGTTTCCTTAGTACCATCCTGTGCAGTTGCCCGCACAAAAACAACACTAGTTGTGACTCGGTAACACTTTGCCTCAGCCCTTATTAGACGTAGTGGTTCAGCTGGCCTCATGTAATCAATTCTTAAATCAATCGTAGCAGTAGGGAATTTCGGATCACCCGCAGTCATCACCGCAGCACCACAACAACTGTCCAATAGGGTTGTAACTACGCCGCCATGAATTACTCCACTTTTTGGATCCCCTATGAGTTTCTTTTGATAAGGCATAGTCATTGTAGCTTCGCCATTACCTAATCTATCAAGAGTTAATCCCAGAAATTTTGAAAAAGGTAAATTCATGAAAAATTTCTTCACTGCATCAGGTGCCAAGGGAATATTTTCGTTCATTGATTAGGATCTCTTACTATTCATGTCCAAGAAAAAATTTTTAAAATACACAATTTTGCATAAATGTTAGTATAACAATAGATAGCAACATATGCTATCAATCAACACAAAAAAATCTCATGGGGTTTTTAATGGTTAGAGTTAAGATTTCTGATAGCTGGTTCAAACATCTCGCATCTGAATTTAATTCAGATTACATGAAAGATCTTAGCAAGTTCCTTCGAATAGAAAAAAATAGAAATAAAATAATTTACCCAAAAGGTAGTAGAATTTTTCATGCCTTTAATTTGACCCCGTTTGAAAGGGTTAAAGTCGTAATTCTTGGTCAGGATCCTTACCATGGACCTTCGCAAGCAAATGGTCTCAGTTTTTCGGTAAATACTAACATCCCAAAGCCACCCTCTTTAAGAAATATTTTCAAAGAATTAAATCAGGATTTGCAAATAAAACCTAAAAGTTCTGGATGTTTAGAACATTGGTCTGAGCAAGGTGTCTTGCTCTTAAACACATGCCTGACCGTGGAACAAGGCAAACCAGCTTCTCATAAAGACAAAGGATGGGAAAAATTTACTACAGCAGTACTAGAAATTCTTAACACGAAGAAAAAGAATATAGTTTACATACTGTGGGGAAAGCATGCACAAGATAAGGTCAAATTTGTAAATAGAGATCAGAATCTGATCATCGTTAGCGCTCATCCTTCGCCTTTGTCAGCACACAAAGGTTTTTTTGGCTCCAAACCCTTTTCTCGAACCAACTTTTACCTTAATAAAACAGACCAAAAAGTGATCAACTGGTGATTTTATTCCTATTGACCAAATTACTTTTATGCTTAACTTGATTATACAAGATATTGTAACACAGGATTTCTATACTATGGAGCGTTTTAGATGAATGATATAAATGTTCAAAAAGATTATGATGCTCTGATTATAGGTGCGGGGGTAATAGGTTCAGCCATTGGTTTTGAACTCGCCAAAAAAGGTTGGAAAACCCTTAATATCGACCGAAACCCAACTTCAGGCTATGGTTCCACCGCTGCTTCATGCGCTATCATAAGAGTGCACTATTCTACATTTGATGGCTGTGCCTTAGCATATGAAGGATACCATTATTGGAAAAAATGGAAAGATTACCTCGAATTTACCGATGAAAAAGGTCTAGCAAACTTCATCGAATGCGGCTGTATGAT
Source organism: Paracoccaceae bacterium (assembly GCA_029243395.1). Taxonomy (GTDB): domain Bacteria; phylum Pseudomonadota; class Alphaproteobacteria; order Rhodobacterales; family Rhodobacteraceae; genus CACIIZ01. The sequence continues at coordinate 136,800 of JAQWSE010000001.1, forward strand.
ATACCAAACAAAGGCAAATCAATATCTTGAAAAAGTAATTAGCAGGGCCGAAGAATTAGATATCCCTTTCGAGTACTGGGATCCAGAACTTATAAAATCAAAATTACCAATTGTAGATACTAGAAAATATGGACCAGTGAAACTAATAAAAGACAAAGATTTTGGTTCACATAATGATGAAAATCTCAGGGGAGCTATTTTCTTTCCAACTGCAGGATATATAAATGATCCTCAACTCTCTGCACACAACTTACAAAGGGCCGCAGAACAAAAAGGTGGTGCGTTTTTATTCAACCGCTCTGTGACTAGTATTTTAACAAAAAAAGGGCGGACTGCCGGAGTACAACTATCAGATGGAACAGAAATAAAGTCACCCGTGGTAATTAATGTAGCAGGACCTCATTCCATGAAAATCAACCGGATGGCAGGGGTGGAAAATAGTATGAATATCAAGACTAAAGCTCTTAAAGTAGAAGTTTCACATGTAGCCCCCCCCGAAGGATTTGATTATGAAAAGAGTGCATTTGTAGTCTCAGATAGTGATATTGGATGCTACAGCAGACCAGAAACAGGCAATCACATTCTCATTGGAAGCGAGGATCCTGAATGTGATAAAAGGATATTTGTAGATCCTGATAATTGGGATGACAATTTTACTGATCAATGGAATGCACAGTTATATAGGCAAGCTCAGCGATATCCGGATTTACCGTTATCATCAAATATTAAGGGTGTCGTTTCATTATATGATGTCTCTGATGATTGGATACCAATTTATGACAAATCTGATTTGCCGGGTTTTTATATGGCTATCGGCTCTAGCGGAAATCAGTATAAAAATGCCCCTATCGCCGGAGTGATGATGGCTAATCTCATAGAAAAATGTGAAGGAGGCCATAATCATGATCATGACCCTCTGAAACTTCATTTAAAATATATTGATAGAGAAATTGATATAGGATTCTATTCAAGAAATAGAAAAATTAACACTGAAAGCAGTATGTCAGTTTTGGGTTAATTAAATATACTCAAACTGTTATTTTTTTCTGAGTCCGAGTGAACATAATTTTTACTCAAGCTTTGCCAAACAGGGTATTTATGTTGATCAAATTTTACTAAAATTTCAATTTTTGAACCAACTTTAATTTACTCTCTGGTCGCTTCTAGGCTTACGGCCAATCAATTGCGAAATTATATCAATGTGAGCACCTAAATACCCACGCTCTTCAAGATAAATATAGCCTTTCAACTTCTTATGTAATTTTGGCAGTGCATGAAATGGAACTGAAGATGCGTAATGATGTTCTGCGTGATAATTCATATTCCAACAAAGAAATCTCATAGGATACGAGACTAAACTACTCCTAGTATTTTCTTTTAAATCATCAATATTAGGGCGCCCAACATGTTCCGTTAGACGAATAGCTCTCATCACGGGTTCTCCCATAAATAATGGTATTATCCAAAACCATAATGGTGCCCAGAAGTTTGTTAGCGTGCATGTAATAAAGATGAATAGGTACAGTGATACCATTATACGGGCTTCTCTAAATATTGTAGTCTGTTCTTGTTTTGGAATAAAAACTTTTTCGTCGTCACTCAATTGTCCAAAAAAATGTCGGAAAATCTCAGAAAACTTATTTTTCCAATAGGAAACCGATGAGATATACCAAATGTACTTGTATAAAGATATTGGCAATTGGATTAACTCTGGATCCTTTCCTTTTAGGTTCGTATATGTATGATGATCACAGTGCTCATATCGAAAATGTTGGTGTGGCAGCATGATAGAGAAGCCGCAAAGATGCCCAATAATGTCATTCAACTTCCGTGTCTTAAAGGCAGTATAATGACAACACTCGTGTTGAAGTGAAAAATGATGAACAATTATAATTCCATGCATAAACATCGCTGGGATCAAAAACCAAGTTCCTATTGAAAGCCAAATCAAATAACTCGTAAAGGATAGTAACGCTACCCAGATTACTATTCTTGTTAGCGCTGGTTTGTTGGTTCGCTGCATTAATTCTTTTAATTCTTTTCGATTTAATGCACCTTCTGTCATCGCCTGAGTAATAGGGGTTCTTACTTCATATGCCATCTCAACATTTCACCTTTCAAGCCTCTATGAAAAATTTCGGATGCGAGCAACTGAAATTCCACCTAAATAATTATAGTGTTAAGTTTAGTATATTTAATGCAAATTCGTCTAATATTTTATCTATCCGCAATATCTGATAAAAATTCTATTATTTAATATTGACTCATACTAATGGGCGAAAACCTCTACTGATATGTTAACCAAATCCTCAATCAAATTAGTTATTATCGTATATTAACGGAAATTTCTCACTTTCAAATACATCACCAGGCTCAAGATTTTCGTCCTCTAACCAATTTGCTACGCCCTGCGTTGGATCATAAGTCGCACCATCGGTCGCAAAACGTACAGCATAACCCCGCCGCCGACGTGTAGAGGTTTGATTTCCCTTAGCTGAATGCACGATAAAGCCATCAAAAGCCAGCATATCACCTGGACCTAACGACCAGGATTTAATTTCATATTTATCTCGGTTCGCTTCAAAATCCGGCATTTCATCATATTGTGGATCATCCGGTTTCATGTGCTTTACAAAAGCTCCGAGTTGATCAGTTAAAAACGGATGATATTTTTTACCCCAATGATGTGAACCAGGAATAAATTCAAGAGCACCATTCTCATCGTCCACGTAGTCAAGAGCTATCCAGGTCGTAGTGATCGGTCCTAATATGGGCCAGTAAGGCTGGTCTGTGTGCCAACCTGTTCGAGTTTTAGTACCGACTTCTTTAACAAACATTTGATCGAATACCAACCTAGTACCCTTAGAATTCACCAATTCAGCAACTAACCGACCAATTCCTGAATTAAGACAAAAATCTTTAAAACCACCTGATTGCATCCGCATATTACGATTATCAAAATATCGCTTTTTTTTCTGTAACTGTAATTCGACAGCCTCTCGTAATACTTCCAACCAATATGCATTTATTGCATTTCTAATAACGACCACGCCGTTTTCAGAGTATTCTTCAAACAGGTTCATCACTTCTTTTTGTAAAATATGTTCAGTCATTAACCCTCTTTTTTCTCAACACTTGCTCTACAGTATTTCTTTAGCGAGAAATTTGCTGTATTATTGATTGCAAAATGGCACTAGGTTCCCCAAATTCAGCTTAGCCTGTGATTTCAAGTCAAGCAAGAAAACTGTAGCAAAAATATAAACGAGATTGATAGTGGTTCTTGTTGTCTAGAACCAGGCAGATGAAAAATGTAACACTATTGAGCCAAGCCCTGACTTTTTTGCATACGACATAAGTCACTAATAATATCACTGGTTCAATATTTGGTTTTCTCAAATATTACTAAGATAGCTTCGTTGGTTCTTATCTATTTAGTAGACATCTGCAGTGTAAAGATGCCATTGATCAGTTTGAATTTTTAATCATGTTCTAATCGGCAAAAACATGAAGCTTTAATTGGCACATCGGCTCTACCGAGTGCTAACTCTAGATTCTGAGTAATTAAGGTTAACTCTAATTGCTTATTCTGTTTTTTTAAGCATTCTGCCAAACCGTGCAGGCTCCACACATTGTTTGGGTGTCTCCGAGCTCGAATAACAGATTGATCAAACCCAAGGTCTTCCCTATACACAGCCTCTGCCTTTTCTATCTCGCCTTGCTCTAAAAGAAGCGCTCCTAACGCATGGCGGGCAGGCTGCATCCATCCCCATGGCTCGTCATAGGGAAGAGAATCCTCACTCTCGATTGCCTTAATGAGATGTTTAAAAGCAACTTCAAAATTATTTTTTCTATATTCAATTTCACCCATCAACATGGCATCCGCAATTTTTAACAAATCAGCACATTTATTATTAAACATCATTCGTGTTTCTGGAACTCTTTCAAAAGCACCCTTAAATAATTTCTGTTCAATATCTGCAGAAGATACATCACCGGAAGCAGCAAAAGCTAGCGCTCTGGAATAATGGTATATGGCTGTCGAAACCAAATACAAATCGGGATCAACTGGAGCAGGCATATCAATAATTTCCTCCCATTTCCCAAATCGAATCAAAGCATGATATTTCAATCCGAAATATCCCTCGAACAAATCTGCCATTGGGGGACTCTTAATTCGGATTAACGCATCTGGAATAAGTTCGTTGAATTGATTCACAGCCTCCATTGCTGAGCAATATTGGCCCAAAAACATAGCCCCATATAATTTAAAATGTATATTATGTATCACTGAGCCTGCAAAAAGATTTAGAATACCATCTCGCTCTATTACTTTTTTATCAGCCTCGATTGCTTCGGAATTTCGAGTGACAACGTCATTGTAATTTCCACATTGAAAATCAATATGGGTTGGCATGTGAAGCAAATGCCCACAATCAGGGACTAATGTTCGCATTAAATCCCCTGCCCTTAAAGCTGCTTCTGGAGTAGGAGACATTTCCATAACATGAATATAATAATGTAAAAGTCCCGCGTGCGGCGGAGATCCATTCAGCTCAATAATTTTAATAGCTTTTTCTAGTGCCTCTTTGGCCTCAAGCGTTGCGGCACCCACCTTTGGCATCCCCGTCTTCAGATCCCAAAGTTGCCATGGGGTCCGAGACATTATTGCCTCTGCAAATAATGCGCATACATCGGGATTATCTGGATATTTCTTATTCATATCTCTCATCGCTGTCGCGTAGTCATCATCCCAAATGCTGAAGTTATCCGGTGCCTGGTCAGATGGATGTCTCTTTGCGAGAGCAAAAATGAGATTTTTTTCAAGAGAAGTTACTTCATTACATAGCTTTAAGGCTGTTTGAACTGCTTGAAAACATTCCATTAAGACATTTGGCAATTCTATTTCATCTAGCTGATGCCACATCCTATTGTAATAAGGTCCTACCGCGTAAGCCACGCCCCACCAACTCATAGCGCATTTAGGATCTGCTTTAATAGATTCCTTGAAGCAAGCAATGGATTCATCCCAATGAAATCCATACGCCCAGATCAAACCTCTATCAAACCACAGTTGAGCACTTTTAGAGGAAGTCGATATTTTACAACTATATATTCCGGTATTAAAATTATAAGCCATTTATTTTGGGATCCCCCTATCTGACTTATTTACTAAAAGCTATTGCACAATTGATCTTTTATCCATCACTATGATGCTAAATTAAATAGAGGCCTTAAGCCTAATAGAATTCTATAATTTTGATACGTTTATTTCGGCCGAGGGTAAAGTCCAATCTTCAGATTCAGCCTCTCGTATCCATTGAGCCAAGGGAGAAAACTTACGCATATTTTCACAGTAATCATTAATATCATCTGGCAACTTGATATCATAAGTATAAAATCTATTCACCAAATGAGCAGACATAGCGTCAGCAATAGTAAATTCGTCAAATAAAAACCCACTAGATCCACCAAATGTATGAATTAAGTTTTGCCAGCGAGTAATTAGGTAATTAATACTTTCTAACAGATGATTTTTTGGTTTTACTCTATCTGTGCGTCGTCTAACATTTGTATCTAAGGAATAAATAATATGCCTAGGAGCACCTGGAAATGCTCCGCCAGTTGCGTGCATTTCAGCAGCGAATGTTCTAGCTTGTGCTCTCGTTAGCAAATTATTAGGCCAGAGATTCTGGGAAGGATACAAGTCATTGACAAATTCACAGATAGCCAAAGAGTCCCAAACCTTCAAACCATCATGGATTAGAACAGGTACGCGACCTGTAGGACCATACTCAAGCATTTGTTCGCGGGTATCATGTTGGCCAAACCTGATAAGTTTTTCTGTAAAGGGCATCTTTACTTTTTTCATACAGAGCCACGGTGCTAACGGCCACAAACTATAGTTCTTATCAGCGATTACTAATATCGTTTCACTCATGTAGTTATCTATCTTTCAAAAAGTGTATTATCATATTTGAAATCCCCTAATCAACCAAACTCCCAACCAGTTCTTCCACTGATGTGAACATTGGAGAATGGTTAAAACATGACTTTATTAATTCGAAATTTGGAAATGCTTTTGTCATATATGCGATGACTTCTTCAATTTCGATTGTGACTGCAAATCTTCCTATACAAGAAAAAATACCACCGCCAAAGTTCAAATGACTTGGCTTTTCTGGGCGATTGATATCGAAAATTTCTGGACTAGGAAAATAATTTGGATTCCAATGCGCCGCTCCAATATTCGGGAAAATTGCCTCACCTTTTGGAATAAAAAAACCTTCAAGCTCGACATCTACTAAAGTTTCTCTTGACGTTGACAGCGACCTAGGATGGTAGCGCATCACCTCTCTTAAAGCTGATGGGACTAAATCTGGATTTTCACCCAGTAATTTCCAAATTTTGGGCCTTGAAGCTAATTCGATAATTGCAATTGCAATTTGATGGGACGAATTATCCGTATTCGCTTCTGCCATCTTCACGACCCAGTTGCGTAATTCATCATCACTAAGATCTCCATTATCTGTAATCCTAATAAGATCAGACAGAAGATCATCACCTAAAGCTTTTCGACTAATTTTAATACGTTCATCAACATACTTTAATAAATTTTCAAAACCTATTGACACCTCTTTGGCCGTTGTTGGATCTCTAGTATGAACCTGTTGAACAATATGCGATGTTCGTGAGACAAAATCTGCATCTTCTTGAGGAGCATTAATCCAATAACAGTAAACTCGGGAGGGTATTTTATCACAAAGAAACTTTATTAGATCAACTTCTCTGTTCTTAGGTATTTCATGGAAGGTCTTTTTAACAACATGCCTAATATCATTTCTAAATCGTTCGGACCCTTTGGGGTCCATTAATTTTGTTATAGGCATGCGGAGTCTTCGCCGTTTCTCACCACGATCGTGAAAAGAAATAGAATTCCTTTTATAGTTTAAAGCGGGTCCCTCTTCGAGACCCAAAACCTTCATTAACTTTGGATGACCTGTTCCAAATTTTCTGTCCAGAATTGCATCACGACAAAGATTATAGTCAAGGATTTCAACACCCCTCTCGCTCTTACCAACCTTAATTATTTTTGATAGTTTTGCGAGAGTCTCTAAAGGTTTTGTTATATATTCATTCGAATGAAAATCAATTCTTGGTAAATCTGACATACTTAGCATGTAAAACATCCTATAAAATCGTTCTACGTCACCTTGGCAATTTAAATGTCCGCAATGGAGTAGATCTGTCAACAAATAAATTTCAATACATCATCAAATATTTATTCTACTATGAATTATACTTTTTAATATAAAGAATGGGTATGAATTTCGCCATCATGTCGTTAAAAATCCCCAGCAAAGTTTTTTTCTATCGATGATGAGGAATCTAATATGCGACGGAATATACAGATTATCTTGGTTCCAGGGTTCTCCTATTTATCATTAGGAGCGATATTAGAACCAATGCACACAATGAATAAATTGTATCCTGACCTGATGATTAACTATAAATTGATTTCTATCTCGGAAGAAAAAGTCTTTTCTGAATCAGGAGTAAGCATAAACTGTCTCCATTCCTTGCAAGAAGCCCTAAAAGAGATGAAGAGGGCGGCTAATGATTCCGTACTATTTTTGTGTTGTGGATTAAAAACACCTTTTGGTGTTCAAAATTTATTAAGAAAAGTTTTACTCACTTGCAATCAATATAAAATTCCCACATTCGGCGTCGGGGCCGCAGGTTGGAAGATGGCAGGTTCCGGTATACTTTCTAAAGGTAAAGGTACTGTACACTGGACAACCTTAGCAGCTTTTAGAGAAATGAACCAAGGCATAAGCGGGAAAGATGCATTATTCGTTTCATCTAAACACCTAACAAGTAGTCCTGGCGAAGCTGCAGCATTAGATATGACTATAGATTTCATAAAAAATGAATACTCGAAAGAGCATGCAGATCGAGTTTGTGATCATCTGATGATAACCTTCACAAGAAATGGTGATCTGGAACAACCAAAAAGCAATGCTCAAAGGTTGCGAGATGTTCCCAAAAGCCTACAGAAAATAATCTCCCTAATGGAAGAACATTTAGAAAATCCTCTTACCCTAAATTCGATTTCAATGATGGCAGGATTATCTTTACGTCAAATAGAACGATTATTTGCTCGGTATTTCAAAAAAACTCCAAAAAGATACTACATATCGAGAAGATTACACCATGCAAGACAATTAATCGAGCACACTTCACTTTCAATTTTTGAGGTATCGATTGTAAGTGGTTTCGCGAGTCGACAAATTTTTTCAAAATATTACAAACAGGAATTCGCCCTTACTCCCTCAGAGACAAGACAAACACAGTGAAAAAAATTAACAAAAATAGTTCCAAAACTTAATAACAGCATGTAAAAATATGGGGGCTTTGTTTATAACGCTTTTCAAAAGTACCTTTTGGATTCTAAGAAGATTGAATACTATATGTTTATTGAAATTTTAGGATGTAAAATGGCTCACAAAGGCGAGCATCCTAAAAATGATAGTTTTGAGACGTGATGAAAAATCGCAAATGGCAGGATATCATCTCACTCGATGAATTAGAAAAAGGTGATGTAACTAACGTCAAATTTGGAACAAAAAATTTAGCAGTCTACGATGCAAAAGATGGAATTTTTGTTAGCCTTTCACGCTGCACCCATGGAGCAGCAAATCTATGTGATGGTTATTTTGATGGTATTCATATTGAGTGCCCACTTCATCAGGGATTATTTGATGTGAGAACGGGTGAGGCAAAAGCAGCTCCTGCAAGGGTAAGGCTAAAAATGATACCATCTAGAGTTCAAAATAACATGGTTCAAGTTTATATTTGATGCTCAATTTGTTACCTTAATACCACCAATCTCAGATTTTGAAACCTTGTATGCGACCACTGAAGACAGCAAACTTCCAAAAATGACACTTGCTGCTGTACCATACCAGACACCCCAGTAGTCAAATCCCAAAATAGATATAAAAACCCAGATGAAGAATGCACATCCTATACCCTGTCTCATAAATCCGATCCAAAATATCCCAGTGGGGCGCTTCAATCCTTGTAATAAAGAATTAACAGAAAATAAAAATGCATAAATAGGCAAGACCAACCCATCTATCATTAAATAACTTACCCCAACCTCAACAACTGTCTGGCTGTCTGTAAACAGCATCATCGCATAGGAACTAAAAAGCCAAATGGCTGGATAAGCTGCTATCATTGAAATCATTCCAATTTTTGTACACAAAAACAAACATTTACGAACTCGATCATACTCTCCGGCCCCAAAATTTTGAGCAACAAGAGGAATCAAAGCGTGAGCAATGCCAAGGATTGGTAAAAGTAGTAACTGCTCAATTCTGACAGCAATGCTGTACCCAGCAATTGCTTCTGATCCAAAATCCTTCAAGGCAAACTGCATAATAAGGACTCCAACAATTATCATTTGAAAAGACATTGTGGGCGGGAGCATTTGCTTAGTAATTACTATGAAAAAATTTAATTTGATACGCCAGTAATAAAATGGTGACAATACTTTGCTTCTCACGACATTAAAAAACATAAAAACCATCACCAGAAAGTTACTCATAACTGTTGATAATGCTATTCCATCAAATCCAATACCTTCCCAGAAACCTGGAATACCAAATATGAGGAGTGGATTTAAAAATAGATTTAGGAAAAATGCTAAAACTAACGCTCTTTGCATTGCATGAGTATTTCCTTGCGCCTGCAAGATACCATTACAAGTATAGGAAATTAAAAAAGCTGGAAGTGATATCAATAACCAAAAATAATATTTCAAACCTAAGTCTCTATATACTCCCGGTTCCGACACTAATTCCAAGATACGAAACCCAAGTAGCCAACCAAATAGTATCAATAAAATAGACAAAAAAATTGAAAAAATTATCCCATTACAAGCCAGCAATTCAATATTTTTGTCTTTTTTTCCAATTGCATGTCCCATTAAAGCAGCCATGGAAGCGTTTAAGCCAAATCCGAAAGCAGCTATAAAAAAATAAACGAGGTAACCAAGAGATAATCCCGCCTGCGAATTAGTCGATAGCATGCTAGCGAAATAGACATCTGTTAGGTTATACAAGGTGTGAAAAAGCATACCTATTGCTGCAGGTACAGCTAAAACACTTAAGTGGTTTAAAATAGGACCTGTTGTTAAATCCCTAACATGTCCGCTGCTCATAATGATTTCTCAAGAATTGTCTTGCTCTTCTTCGATCTTACACTTTAGCAACATTCTGAATTGCTTGGCACCAGAATCTAAACCCAAATCTATATTCATTGTAGCAGGATTTTTCATTCCAAGATGGACATCTTCTAAAATTTCTTTGTCTTCTAGAAAAGCCATTAAAGCTCCATCATTCATCTTTGCTGATATATCTTTATCATTCGGATCTGTATTACGATGCTGAAACCAGAAATATCGCGTATTATCTTCGTCGAGTGGAGTCATGAAGTTATACGAAATATTTATATATGTCGTGTCAATATGGGCTTTTCCGTGTCCCCCTGTGCCTTCTGGCGTATATATCGACTTATTCAGTGCTATAGCTGGCACACACATTTCATAATGCTGCAAACGATCACAATTTCCATCAAATTTGACTAGATCCGCATAATACGGAGATGGGGAACCTCCTTTTAACCAACGAGAAACTATCACACCTCTATCCGTCTTTTCCATCTCCAAAGGTTCATCATCAGTTCCGGCACCTGCAAAAGAAGTTACGTGAACCCAGGCAACATGACTTGGATCTAGCAAGTTGTCACAAACCCAGAGGTAGTTACATTTAATATCCATAACTCCTCCATCTGTGTAACCCCACGTTGGACTTTCATAATTGTCAATTGGAAAGATTTTGTCTGGATCAGCCAATTCAGGATTTCCCATCCAGATCCAAAGCAATCTATATTTATCAAGAATCGGATAAGATTTGACGGCCGCCCGTCTTGGCTCCATTCCTCTCTGTGTTGGCGAGTCAGTACACTGTCCTTTGTCATTAAAAGTCAAACCGTGATAGCCACAAATAATGCTATCCTCATTCAAAGTTCCCTTTGAAAGCGGTAATTTTCGATGGGGACAAGCATCTTCCAAAGCAGCAGGGGCGCCATCTTGCTTTCTGTATATAACAATATTTTCACCAAGATACTTTTCTGCTTTGAGATTCCTACCGTAATCTTTACTCCAGCCAGCAACATACCAACAGTTTTTTAAATACATCTTACTTATTCCTTAAATTCTTTGTCTCATTTATTAACGATTAATGTATCTGAATCAAAGTAAACAATAGTATCAACTGGTTTTTGAGATGCATCAAATATCTGCAATTTGTCCCATAAAATTTCACTTTTATTATTTGTCTGGCTCTAGTTTGCTAAAAAATAAAGATAGTCCAAAACATATAACAAAATAAAACATGGCTGTTGTCAACCAAGCCTCAAATATCATATGAGTAGATGAAACTAATTCAGCAGTCTTATAGGTTAACTCCTGTACCGAAATAAGAGAAATTATTGAACTGTCTTTTATCAAAGTAATAAACTGGTTTGCCATAGGCGGCATAATTTTCTTCATAGCTTGAGGTAAAACAATATATCTCATTTCCTTAAAGTTTGTCATTCCTATAGATTTGGCCGCTTCACGTTGCCCGCGATCTATTGATTGAATTCCAGCTCGAACTATCTCGCCCACAAATGCACTCTCAAAAAGAGCTAAAACTATTACGCCTGAAACTAGTGAGGGAAACCTACGCATATCTCCACAAAAAAATTCCCAAAGATAATTGTTTTCCATTTTCGCTACTTTGTATGACCAATCTTCAACACTCATCGCCTGTATAAGTTGCTCAGCCAAAAAAAAGTAAAAAATGAAGATGACAACTAAAGGAGGAATGTTTCTAAGAATCTCCAAGTATGTTCTTGCCAACATTCTGACTACAAGATTATGAGAACATCGCGCAATGCCTAAGATTACTCCTAAAATCAGTGCTAATACGCTAGCATAAATACTTACCCTAACCGTAATAATTAAGCCTTGAAGCAGAACATTTGCAAACCACTCTTCTCGACCTGTGTGGTACTTAAATATATAATTTGGAATTTTATCCCATCGCCAGTTGTAGTTGAGATTCCCACTCATTTGTACGATTACATACCAGAAAAATGCTATCACGCATCCCAAGACTAAAAAGTCTAGCCAATGTAGTTTTTTTAATACTTTTTGCACACGATTTATAGATATAAAAATAGAGGGCTTTGTAAGCCCTCTATCAGTTCACAAATAAAGTCACTTATTCAACTTGGTCATACCAAGCATCACCTCTAAACCAGTAATCGTGGGTCGTTTTCAACCAACCAGTATGGTGGTGTCTTCTGATCCAGCTATTAAAATATGCTAACGCATCTGGATCTGATTTTCTCATAGCAAAACCTTCTCCGCCAGCATCAAATGCCTGATTAAATGGAACATTCAAAATGTCTGGGTTTCGTCGAGCATCGTTTGATGGTCCAGGCTCTGAAGCCATGGTTGCGTGGGCATTACCATTTAGAACTTCTTGCGTTGCAGCGCCGTCTTCATCAAACATAAGTAATTGCGCTTTAGGAAATTTATTTTGAATAAAGACACATGGTGTTGCACCTCGACGACAGGAAAAGGTAATATCTTCACTATTATAGTCTTCTAGAGACATTCCTTCTGTCATTGCTGTATTAGCTAGGATTGTTAAGCCTGAAAAAGCATAGGGCTCTGAGAAATTAACTGTCAGGTTCCTTGCGGGGGTCACAGTCATCCCACTTATGATAACGTCGAACTTACCTGCCACCAAAGCTGGGATGATACCAGCCCATTTTGTTGGAACAAATTCTACTTCAACGCCCATGTCTTCGGCTAACTTACGTCCTACATCAGGCTCAAAACCAACTAAGTCTCCATTTTTATCTCTCATTGACCATGGAACAAATAAGTCTAATCCAATCTTAATCACTCCACGTTTTTTTATAGTCTCAATTACACTTTCAGCACCAAGCTGTTGTGAGGTACCTGCAAAGGTAGTTTGAGAAAAGCTTAAACTAAGTAGGGCAGCGAAAACCCCTACCCCTAGCAAACGCCTTGCAATATTCATTTTGTACTCCTCCTATTTTATTTGTTTTGATAACCAAACTTTTTGGTCAACTAGTTTATAACGGTATATCGCTTTTCTACTTGCGACGCCCCAATCGATAGGATCACAATAACAAACATATAAATTAAAGCAATTGTGAACCAAATTTCAAAAGCCATATATGTATCAGAAATAATATTTTGGCCCAAAGTAGTTAACTCTGCCACCGCTATGACGCTAACAATCGCAGAGCTTTTCACCATGTGAACTACTTCCCCAGTCATGGGAGGTAACATAAAGCGAATTGATTGCGGCAATATGATATATCTATAAGTTTGAACTTTGCTCATTCCTATTGATTTTGCTGCTTCCCATTGACCTTGAGCCACCGCTTTTATGGCAGCCCTTAGAATTTCTGAAATTAATGCCGAGTGATAAACCGCTAAACAAAGTATGCTGGCTGTATAGCGGTCATACTTAAAAACGGGACCCAAAACATAATAAAAAAGATAAACCAGCACCAGTAAAGGAACATTACGAACAAATTCCAAGAAACATATCGCAACTCTTGCACCTATGAATAAGCCAGACAGGCGTAAGAAAGCTACCAAAAACCCAATCGCCAAAGCAAGAATAAACGCGGTAGAAGAAAGTGTTATCGTGGTCCATAGGCCCAACATTAGTTCTCCAAATTGAAAACCATTATCAGTGTAACTATATATATACTTCGGAATCTGGTACCACTGCCAGTTATACCCCATTGCTTGAGCGCCTTTGAAAGACGAATAAAGGATGCCACCAACAATCAAACAATATATAACAAGTGACACAGGGGCAGAGGATAAAAATCGATTGATGGCAGGAGGTTGCCTTACGGGCAACCCTTTAAAAGATCTTAATCCGCCAAGTTCCATAATATTCAGTGCTCCAATATTTGTTCTAGAAACTCTCTACAGCGAGCACTCTCTGGTTTAGAGAAAAATTTGTCGGGCGGAGCAACCTCTATTATTTTGCCCTCATCCATGAACACCATTGTGTCAGCAACTTTTTTTGCAAAACCCATCTCATGTGTAACACAAACCATTGTTATACCAGTATCAGCTAACTCTACCATCACATCCAAAACTTCATTAATCATTTCAGGGTCAAGGGCAGAAGTCGGTTCGTCAAAAAGTAAGATTTTACTCTCCATACATAATGACCTTGCAATCGCTACACGTTGTTGTTGGCCGCCTGACAGTTCTGATGGATATTTTTCGGCTTGTTCAGGAATATGTACGCGACCGAGATATTTGCGTGCCATGATCTCTGCTTGCCTCTTTGAAACCTTGCGGACTTTAATTGGCCCAATTGTTAAGTTTTCTAAAACAGTCAAATGGGGAAATAGATTAAACTGCTGGAAAACCATACCGATTTCTTGACGAAGCCTAATAATATCTTTGGATCCTTCAAATATTTCAACTCCATCAACAATTAATTTCCCATAGTTATGACTTTCTAAGCCATTTATGCATCTGATTAATGTAGATTTACCCGAACCCGAAGGGCCGCATATCACCATTCGTTCGCTAGGCTTAACTTCAATGCTTATATCGCTTAAAGCTTGAAAGTTACCGTAATACTTGTCAACATTTTGAAATATAATTATTGGTGTTTTAGTGATCATGCACAATATATCCTCAGCTATTTACGCCAGTAAATATTAGATTCTGCATTATTTCAATTAAATAAAAGAAGCTAAATTTTCATTATTTGAAGAACATTTAATTCTTCAAGGTATCATACATAATAGAATGGCAATCGCTTTTGATAAACTGCAGGAAAAATTTCTTTTATAAATATTAGCTCTATTGAACAGCTCTCTCATTAGAGGACTTTATAGAAATCGGTTCTTCACCTTCAATGGTTGCTCTTTGCATAACACGTCGATGTTTCGCAACTTCACCAAAATAATCTGCAACTGCATGATGCAAGCACACCCTATTGTCCCAGAGAGCCAGTGAGCCTTTCTTCCACTCTAATCTACATCCTAAATGTGCTTGAATTGAATGTTCATACAAATAATTTAGTATTGGTGCACTTTCACTATCAGTCATTCCCTTTATTCTTTTTGTGAAAGCAAGTGTACTAAATAGAGACTTTCGACCTGTCACTGGATGAACACGAACCATTGGATGAACCGCACCCAGGGCTCCTTTTTTACCCAACTCTTCCATCGATTGATACTTGTTGCTATATTTTTCAGGGTTTCCGGATTCATTCTCGCCTTCTAAATCGTTCAAAAGCGATTTCATCCCATCTGATAATGTTTCGTAGGCTAAATACATATTAGTAAACGCTGTATCGGCACCAAAGGGAGGACATTCTTTGGCATATAGCGTGGCACCCATAGGTGGTTTTTTTAAGAACATTAGATCAGAATGATAAAAACCATCCCAACTAAATGACTCACCAGGTTCCCTGATTATTTGAAAGATTTCTGGAGTGTCTGGTAATCCCTTCACGTATGGGTGGGGAATAATTTTCCCAAATCTTTGTGAAAAATTGAATTGATCTTGATCAGTAAGTTCCTGATCTCTAAAAATGAGGACCAAATAATGATGAAATGCGTCTTGTATCTCCCCCCAGGTTTCAGAATTTATCTCACCTGATAAATCAATATCAAATATCTCTGCACCCATCGCGCCTGAAATAGGTTTTGCCTTAAACGTATTGAAATTTAGCAATTTTCATCTCCCCATATTTTTCCGTATTTGTGATTTAAAAATAAGATAACTGCAACTAGTCCTAAATTAGGGGTATAAATTCCGACAACTTCGCCTTCAAACGCGTCAGTGGCTCTTAATCTTTATTAGTTTGCAAACAAGAGCTGATGAATTAAGATAATTATCAATCATGGAAGGACATGATTTATGGATGAAGTCAGATCGAGAATACGATCAAGTATTGATTTAGAGGAACTGGGGCATCAAGTTGGCGAATTGATGATACCTTGGTCAGACAATGCAGTTCCTTTAGGGTACCATCCAATCCCAATCATAAATATAAAAAATGGCACTGGGAAAAAGATCCTAATAGTAGGTGGAAATCATGGTGATGAATTCGAAGGACCGTCTGCTATAATGAGAGTATCTCAAAAGATCTCAGTAAGTGGATTAAATGGCCAGCTATTATTGATACCAGGTTTAAGTTTTGATGCGATTACACAATCTAGAAGAACTAACCCTCTTGATAATAAGAACATGAATAGAGCATTTCCTGGGCACCCGAACGGTTCCCCAACAGAAATGTTAGCAGCCTATTTAGAAAATGAGCTCATGCAAAATTTTGACGCCATAATCGATCTTCACTCAGGAGGTAAAGCATCATTTTTTATGCCTTGCTCGTTAGCATATAAATCACAAAATGGTAAACTATTTCAGAAAAATCTAGAATTGGCAAAGGCTTTTGGACTATCTACTATTTGGGTTTTAGGTGAAAATAATGACAATAGATCTCTAAACTCGGCAGCTGATCGCGCGAATATTCCTATGATTGCCACAGAACTTGGTGGTGGTGGAGGGGTTGACCCCGAGATAACAAATATGGCTGAAATTGGCATTTTTAATATTTTAAGCCATTTGAAAATTTATAAAGGCTCTGATGCTCCGACTGGATCGAAGTTCGAGAAAATTGAGATTAGCAATCCTAGAGCATCAATTCATTCACCTGCATTTGGGTTATTTGATAGAATTGTCAAAGCCGGAGATATTATTTCCAAAGGACAAACGGCAGGTTGGTTCCACTACATAACAGAACCAGAGAGGGCATCAATCAAACTTAAGTTTGAGTACAATGGAATCGTTTTAGCGCACTCAAATCGAGGGATTGTAAAAAAAGGAGAAATGTTAGCACTGGTTGCCAACAAGCTAGTTATGGACACTTGATCTTGAAAAATTTAATTAGCCAGAGTTAAGTCAAGATAGTTAGAAACCATATCACCAAAACTTTGATCAACGGCAAATTGAAATCCGTCTCCATGACGAAAGATTAATGCTTTCAATCCAAAAATCTCGCTAAATGTCGCAGTTTCTGGAGTAAACGCATCTGCATTTAAATTTATAGGGGATGCTATCGATATGATATCAAAAGCGTCAGGACCATCGATATGAAAGAATGTCAAGGTGTCAGAAATGAGAACAATACTTATAGAGGCAGGGCAGTCGTGAGGCCTCAAGCTAGAAACCAACTGCTGTTCCTGGTCGATAGGAGCCAGTAAAATCCAATGATTTGGCCCCACATAAAGAATTTTCCAATTTCCTTGCGTTATGTAAGAACTAGGCTTAACCGGAAGAGACTTGACACACTCTTTTAGATACGATTTGACGTCCCGTATTGACCCCTTAATGTCAAAAAGTGCATTTAATAATTTTCGCTGAATCTTCACATTATATGTCATTTTACGATCTCAATAATTTTCCATCCGAATCATGGAATACGGGCTTAGTTATCTTAGCTCTAATAATCTCGTCTTTCATCCTCACGCAAGCCTCTTCTCCGTGCCGATTATGACCATTTTCAAGCAAAGCAAGTCCTACCCATCTCTCATTGACTACACTCCAAACACAAGCTGTTGTGAACCCTTCAGTCGCAACTTTTTTCCCGTCAGGAGTAATAGGGGCACCCTCTGGAATTGCATCATTAGGATTGTTTGGCAACAAACCAACCAATTCTTTTCGGACTTTTCCTAAGCTACGTCGCAAATGTACTGACCGTTTGCCGATGTAATCCAATTTTTTCTTAGACATCAGCCAATCCATACCAAGATCATATGGGTCAACAGTCCCATCAACCTCATGACCAAGAGATAAGAACCCTTTTTCAACTCTTAATACGTGACTGGCTTCAGATCCAACAGGTAGAATACCAAATTCTGTACCTTCTTCTATTATTCTTTCCCATAAAACTAGCATATTCCTTGGAGAAACATTTATTTCAAATGACAACTCACCAGTAAAGCTTACTCTAATAATCCTCGCAGGAATGTCAGCAATGTGACCCTCACGAAAGGTCATAAACGGAAAAGAACCATTGTCGTAAGCTATATCGGTTTCCAATTTTTTTAATAACTTTCTCGCAAGAGGCCCACAAATCGTAGCATTATTCCACTGGTTAGTGATATTTGTAATTTTAACATCCCACTCAGGATGATCAAAAGCTAAAATTTTTAACATGTGCTGGTATACAGCATCTGAATGGCCTGAAGACGTTGAAATAAACCAACGATGCTTGTCAATCCGAAAAGCAACCCCGTCATCAAATATTAAGCCATCATCTGTTAACATCAGTCCATATCTACCATTTCCTGGCTCAAGTGAAGATATAATATTTGTATAAATTAAATCTAAAAACTCCCCAACGTTCTCACCTTTTAACTCAAATTTTCCAAGGGGCGAGCCATCATATACACCAACGCCTGTTCTAACGGCATGGCACTCTCGATTTACCGCCTGTTGAAAACTCTCCCCCCCTATAGGAAAATATCCTGGTCTACGCCATCGAGCTCCAGCCTCATACATGAAGGCCCCATTCTCAAGGTTCCACTTTGTTATCGGGGTGTGTCTAAAAGGCAAGACAACCGATCCTTCTCTCACACCATTTATTGAGCCAAATGATACAGGAATAAAGGGTGATCTAAAAGTTGTCGTTCCCACATCGTCCAAATCTATACCTTGCTCTTTGGCGACCATTCCAATGATATTAACATTACCTGTCTTACCCTGGTCAAAGCCCATACCACCAGTGGTGTAACGCTTAACATGCTCAATATTTGAATAACCTTCTGTCAATGCAAGTTGGATATCATCATGAGTTACATCATTCTGGATATCAAAAAAGGCTTTGTTTTTCTCTTTTGAAAGGTCAATACTCCAAAGTGCTTCAATAGAATAACTCTGTTTACTACATTCTAATTTACCTTCGTAAACCAATGGTTTTGAATGGGCTGATACACCACATAGTAATGACTTAGTTTCATTAAAAATTTCATTTAAGGTAAAAGTACCGTTACATGCCCCAATACTTATTGAATTTTGAATGAACTGATCTGGTACAAATGATGCAATTCTATCATTAAATTTAATGGTTCCGCGCGATTGTGAATGTAAATGAACCACAGGATTCCACCCGCCTGAGTGGGCCAATAAATCACATGGAATGGTTTCTAACTCTTTATCGACTAATGACTGAACAACAACTGAATTGACCTTTTTATATCCATTAACATTCCTTATAATTGAATTTAAGACAACTCTAACATTTTGAGCCTCGGCTAAAACAGCGCTTGCAATATGTTTCCGCGAGTCCACAATAGCTAAAATGTTGATGCCAGCAGTCTTCAAATCCTTGATATAGCTATAAACGCTATCATTATTTGTAAAAAGAACCATATTATCGCCAGGCTTTACTGAATAACGATTAACAAATGTTAGAACCGCTGATGCCAGCATGACCCCGGGTCGATCATTATTTGGAAAAACAAGAGATCGTTCAATCGCGCCAGTAGCGATAATTATATTTTTTGCACGAACTCTCCAACTTCTTTCAATTATCGAGACATTCTCAACTTCGCGCTCATTAATAATAACAAGATTATGCTCTCTATAAGCCCAAGCAGTACTATCTTGCAAATGTGTTACATTTGACATGTTCGCTATTTCTTTAACTGCACTTTCCACCCAGGCCATAGCTGGCTTCTGGTTAATGTTTAACTTTAAACTTAATAAACTCCCCCCAGCTTCTGTATTTTGATCAACCAAGAAGACCTTCGCCCCTGATCTAGCAGCCATCAATGTTGCCAAAAGACCAGCAGGGCCTGCGCCAATTATCAAAAAATCTGTGTGGGCATTTCTTGACTCAAAATGCCCCTTCTTAGGAGGCTCTTTTGGTGCGCTAGCCAGTCCAGCAGCCCTTCTTATAAAAGGTTCAAACAAATGCCAAGTTGGCCACTTAAAAGTTTTGTAGTAAAATCCTGCAGGAACAAATTTTGCAAAGTACTGCACAACGGCACCAACATCAAAATCTACGCTTGGCCAACAATTAATTGATTTAGCCTTCAACCCTTCCTTTAATTTCACATTTGTACATAAGTTGTTACCTGATGCTTCTTCCTCCAGAAGCTCAATCAAAGAAGCCGGATCCTCTACTCCCGATCCGATAATACCCCTGGGTCTATGATATTTGAAACTTCTGGCTATTACGTGTAGACCATTTGCAAGCATGGCCGATGCCAAAGTGTCTCCTTCAAAACCATAATAAAGTTTTCCATTAAACGAAAAACTCAAGCTTTTTGAGCGATCAATTCTACCTCCCGATTCCAAGCGATTAAGGTTCTTCACTAGGATTCTCCAAAATTTCATGAGTAACGGTGTCACGACAAATTATAAACCACTGGTCACATCCTCTTGCATGCCACCATCTTTCATAAACAGGCCCCATGGGATTTGGGACCATTGTTAAATAGTCAACCCATTCTTCATCTGATACAAGATTGGGATCTGGTCTGTTTGCGCCAACAGGACCTCCATAAACAAATTCTGTTTCATTACGATTTTTACAAAATGGGCAGTGTATCAATAACATAATTAGACCTTTTATCGTGCTGTAGTGGTGCCAGTTTCTAGAATGTAATCTAGGTTTTTAAAACGGTTATATGAAAACGCCTCCATTAAAGGATGTGGCGAATTAGTGGCAACGTGATGAGCCATCGTTAATCCACCAGCGGGAATAGCCTTATAACCACCCCACCAACCAGCTGTGACAAACAATCCTGGAACATTAGTTTCATCCATTATTGGAGAGGCATCGGGAGTAATATCTAAATGACCTCCCCATTGTCTTAAAAGTTTTAGATTCTTAAAAGAAGGAAATAATTCTAACATTGCTCCCACAGTATCCTCAAATACATGTTGCTTGATATCTCTTCTGAAACTTTGTGCAGAGTCTGGAGCACCTCCAATAACCAATTCACCTTTATCTGATTGACTAAAGTAAAATCCTAAATCAGAACAATTCACAATCACATCAACAATTGGTTTAATTGGCTCCGATACAAAAGCCGTTAAATTCATCGTGCGTAAAGGCAACCTTAAACTCGCAGTTTCAGTAATTGTTGTAGTATGTCCAGATACAGCCACTACGACTTTTTTTGCCTTAACGGGACCTTTCACAGTTTCAACTCCGTGAATGTCTCCGTTGTTAGCTCGCAACAACGAAGTAACAGCAGTTCTTTGATGCATTTCAACACCTAAAGCGTCTGCAGCCCTTGCATATCCCCAAGCTACAGCATCATGCCTATTAACTCCCGCGTCCTTATGCACCATACCACCAATTATTGGCAATCTTGATTCAGCCCCCCCTCCAGTTAAAGCGGGAATTAATTGGCGGACCCGATCAACTGAAATTTTCTCATAAGTTGAATTATAGATATCCATAGTTAATTGACGACGTCTCAAGTCTCGCATCTTTGGGTAATTATGAACAACATCTACCATTGTGCGTTTTGAATGCATCATATTAAAATTTAAATTCTTGGTTAAACCTTCATATAGACTTACAGATTTTACGTAAAATGGGATCGACTGATCTCGCAGGTAATTGGAACGAACAGTAACAGTATTACGAGCGACATTCCCTCCTCCTAGCCATCCACGCTCCAAAACAGCCACATCTGTAATACCAAATTCTTTGGCTAAATAATATGCTGTAGCTAAACCATGTCCGCCAGCACCTATTATTACAACCTCATATTTCTCTTTTAAAGGTGGGCTACGCCAAGCCTTTTGCCAATTCTTATGTCCAGTAAGGGCATTTCTTGCTAGTGACAAAAATGAATAATTTTGCATATAAGGTTCTTTGCTATAAATATTTTTCAGTCTGGAAAGAGTTCTAACTTCCCTATTTTAAGTACTCTATTAATGTTAATGGGGCAATAGAAGGGATAGTCTCCCGCCGTGTGCAAACCCTATCTCTTGTAAATAAGAAATTTAACTGAGATGATGTTATATGTTTGTTCACGAAAAAAGGCCTATACGTGGCATAATTTTCATCGTTCTAAGTGTGATTTTCGGATTAATTGCCGGTTTATTAATTAAAAAATCTGCTCAGGATGCTTCTCTGATAGCTACACTTTTTTATCGATTTATTTTTGCAGTACCTCTCCTCCTGGTTTTTACAATTCTAGCACGCGGAAGGTTGGCACTAAAAGTTTCTCAAAAAAAAATGATGCTAATGCGAATCATCTTTGGCTTTACAGGAATGGTTTTTTGGGTTCTTGCGATCCGTAATCTACCTCTTGGGCAAGCATCCGCACTTTTCCAAAGCTCTGCAATTTTTGTAACGATTTTATCTCCTTTTTTATTGTTTGAACCAGTGGGTGTTTATCGATGGACATCTGTCATTCTAGGCTTATTTGGGATTATAATGTTGACGGATCCATTCTCTGGGCACGTGTCTTTCTATATTATTTATGGGGTTCTAGCAGCACTATCTGGTGCTCTTTTATCAATAGTTTTGAGGCGATTAGGTAAAGGAGATCACTCATTAACTGTTGCATTGATTTATAATACATCCGGAGCAGTATTGATGACCACTGCCGTATTCGTTTTTCCATCCGAATATCATCTGGAAAATTTTAGCGTACTGTTTGACTTAATCTTGTTAGGAGTAGTAAGTGCCATTTCCCAAGTTTTCTTTACTGGGGCGTATCACTTCGTTGATGCTGTGATTGTAACAACCCTCCGTTACCTACAGGTGCCGCTGGCTGGCATTACAGCTTTTTTACTATTCGCTGAGATAATGACAGTGAATGAAATCATTGGAGCAACAACGGTAATCATAAGTTGTTTGATAATTGGATGGAGAGAGGTTCAAAAACGTGACAACTGACCTCTGCAATCCGTCAAAGCTCCTTAAGATCTAAGGTTTTGTTAACACTAAGCATAATGTCTGAGATTTAAGTTAGGCGAATGAAATCTGCTAAAAATGATTCCCAATGAGTATAATTAATCTTTCTTGTTACGTACCGGCTGCTAATTTTTTAGTTGATCGTAAGCTTCTAAAGCTTTTGCACTATACATTATTGAAGGGCCACCCCCCATATAAGAGCACATACTCAGAGCCTCTACTACCTCACCCCTAGTAGCACCAAGCCTTATTAAATGCTCCATGTGCAAACCAATACAGCTATCACAACGGGTAGCCACAGCAATACCTAAAGCTATGAATTCTTTAGTTTTCTCACTTAGTTCACCTTCTTTTTTTGCCGGCTTTGCCATTGCTGCGAATCCAGCAAAGGTCTCTGGAGTTGCTTTGCTAAGTGTTGTGAAACTTGTTCTCGCTTGATCTAAAAATGATTTCCAATCCATTGCTCTCTCGCATCAATTCTACCAAGTCTGAGGATAATTAAAATTTATCCAAAATAACAGCGAAATATGGCTTTTAAACATTAATTCATGTTACTTTCGTTAGAACCAAGTTTCTTTTCAAGCCAACGAACACCAAAACTGATGAGCAATACCAGTACCAAGTACTCGAAAATGAGTAAAGTATAGATCTCCAAGGGTCTATACTCCGTAACCACTATCTCATTAGCTCTTCGGGTTAACTCTTGCATGCCTATCACAGATGCAAAAGCGGACATCTTAACAATATAAATGAATTGATTAGCCAGAGGTGGCAAGATACGTCTTAGGGCCTGGGGAAATATTACATACCGCATGCTTTGGAAATAAGATAATCCTATAGTCTGAGCTGCTTCCCTCTGCCCTTTTGCTATTGATTGAATTCCTGCTCTGTAAATCTCGGCAGTGAAAGCACTATCTGATACAGCCAAAGTTATGACAGCCCCCCAAAAAGCATCGATTTCTACTTGGAGACCAAGAGATTTCAATATTACGGGCAACCCGTAAAAAACCCAGAATAGCATTGGAAGCAACGGAATGGCTCTTATGAATTCAACGTATATTCGATTACATGATCGTAAGATCCAACTACTAGATAAACTGGGCAATGCCACAATAAGACCCAAAATAATAGAAATAAAGGCTGCTAATAGAGATACTAGTATCGTGGCTCCAAAACCTCCTACAAGAAATTTTATATTAATCCAGCCAGATTTAGTAGAAGGATCAATAACGTACCAGCCCCAATTGCCACTTTCTCCTGAACAGCCTGCGAGCAACAAGAATATTGACACTATAAATAATCTAATACAAAAATTCATTACTAACTCAATGATTAAGGACTTGGTTCAAGAATAATTTTGACCGCTCAGTTTGGGGGTTTTTAAAAAAATTAGTTGGTATATTTTCTTCCAAAATCTCCCCTTCGTCCATGAATATGACTCTGTCCGCCGCCTTTCGGGCGAACCCCATCTCATGAGTAACAACAACCATTGTCATGCCTTCCTTTGCCAAATCAAGAATCACATCTAAAACCTCTGCTATCATTTCAGGATCCAAAGCAGATGTGGGTTCGTCAAAAAGCATGATCTCTGGCTCTAGACATAGAGCTCTTGCAATCGCTACTCTTTGTTGTTGACCACCGGATAATAGCCCTGGTTTTTTGTCTGCTTGTTCAGGAATCTTAACTCGTTCAAGGAACATATAAGCCCTGTCCAGGGCATCCTTTCTTGATAAGCCTAAAGCCTTAGTGGGTCCCAAAATCAAATTATCCAGCACGGAAAGATGTGGAAATAGATTAAACTGTTGAAATACCATACTAACTTTTGATTTGATTGCGCGTGAAGTTTTCTCATCGTTAGTTAAAATTGAGCCCAAAACCTCCAAAGTTCCCTCATCATGTTTTTCTAATCTAGAAATACATCTGACTAAAGTAGACTTACCAGAACCTGAGGGCCCACAAACGACGACTTTCTCTCCCTTAGATACTATAAGATCAACGTTATTTAGGGCCTTGAAACTTCCAAAATACTTTGAAACTCCTTTCATTTCTATGACTGAACCCATATACCAAACCAAACTTTTGAAAACAAAAGTCCCCTTTTACTTACTAAAGTCTGAGTATAGGCTTAAACTTTCATAAGATTCAATAAATTGTATTGAATCTTTTTATAAGCCTACTAGTATCAAATATTCGAACACGGGAGAAATGAAATGAAGATTATTAAAATAGCGATTTTGGTTTTGGCAACCATGGGTTCCTTTACTTTCTCTGCTTCATCAGAATCTGCATTGAACCAGATTTTGAGTAGTGGGACATTGAAGGCTGGAACAACTGGAGATTTCAATCCATTTTCAACGAGAGATCCTGCTACTAATAAGTATCAAGGATATGACATCGATATCATGACTGAGCTAGCAAACGATATGGGTGTGGAAATAGAATTTGTAGCAACAGACTGGAAAACAATTGTTAACGGAGTAGTGGCTGGTAAATACCATATTACTGGTTCGGCTTCTATTAAGGCTTCCAGAATGAAGGCTGCTGGCTTTTCAGAAAGCTATTTGGCTGTAGAATTTATACCTTTCACCACAGCTGATAAAGTGGGTAAATTTGATAGTTGGGACTCAATTAATCAGCCTGGAGTAAAAGTGGCTACTACTTTAGGGACAGCAATGGAAACATTGGTTAAGAAATGGTTCCCTAACGCCCAAATCAAGAGTGTTGAAGCTCCAGCTAGAGGGTATCAAGAAGTTCTTGCTGGGCGATCAGATGTATTTGTAACTTCAAATCTTGAAGGATCAACATTGAAAGCCAAGTATGATGATGTAAAGCAAATATCAGTCGACGCACCTCGAAACCCTACACCTTTAGCAATGCTCCTACCACAAGCTGATCAAGTATGGATCAACTTTGTGAATCACTGGATCAAAATAAAGACTGCAAAGGGATTCTTTAAGGCAACTGCCGAGAAATGGGGCCTTTAAGGTATTTAAGCGAGGCGCTTCTTTAGCGTCTCGGCTTTTATTTCTAGTGTCAGGATAATCTCATGTCTGCATGGATAGAAATGATCAGTGATGATGAGGCAAGTCCTCATCTAAAAAAAGTATTGAAGTCTGCTCAAACACCTCATGGCACAGTTGACAACGTTATGAGGGTGCATTCTTTAAGACCAAGTACTATGGAAGGACATCTTGCCTTATATCGAGCAGTACTCCATGATAGCAAAAATTCAATACCAGCATGGTTCCAAGAGACTATTAGTAGTTATGTTTCTATTCTAAACAATTGTCAGTATTCCCTGGCAAATCATTGGGCAAATGCCAGCCATTTGATTGGAGACCAGGAGAGAAGTTCTGAGATCAAGGAAGCTCTTGAAACAGGAAGTATAGAAAAAGCTTTTTCGGGAGCAGAATTAGCTCTACTCAAGTATGCTGAGAAATTAACAACTACCCCCAACTTGATGAAATATTCTGATGTAGACTGTCTTAAAGAAGCGGGAATTTCTGATGGGGAAATACTAGAAGCCAATCAGATAATTTGTTATTTTAATTATGTTAATCGCACTATTAATGGCTTAGGTGTTACGACTGAAGGAGACACGGTTGGATATTATAAGTAAGCTGCCACGTCTTAGCAGATGATCCAATCGTTATCTAATAGGGATTCGTACCCAAGCCTTGAGAAACATGTTTATCTCAATCAGGCTTCATTGGGCCTTATTAGTAATGTTACTATTCAGAAGATGAACGACTTTCTTCATGATGTTGCTCGCCATGGCAATATTCATATGTCTGACCAAGATGAATTAGATCTATTGCAATCGATGAGACTAGATGCATCCCACCTTTTTAGTTGTGAACCCCATCAAATTGCAGTTTTGGCTTCAGCTAGCGAGATGCTCAGCCAAATACCTTATGTTTTAAAGCCTAAGGCAAAATCCTCCACACTCATGGTCCAATCTGACTTTCCAGCAGTGACAAGGCCCTGGCTAAAATATGCAGAGGAAAATGACTGTCAAATCCTATTTGTCAAAGAAACTCAGGAGAATGATTTGACTGACCTAATATTAAGGGAAATAACGGAAAAGATTTCCATTGTTCAGGTCAGTCTAGTTCAGTTTTCCTCGGGAACAATAATTGACATAAAGAGATTAGGAAAAGAAACAAAGAGGTTTGGAATTAAGTTGATTGTGGATATAACACAAGCAGCAGGAGCTCTTCCTATTATGGTAAAGGACTGGGATGCTGATATACTAATCACCAGCGGTTATAAATGGTTAGGTGGCCATGGTGGCGTCGGGCTGGCATACATTTCAGACAAAATCTTGGATTACCCTCCATTCACAGTTGGATGGATGAGTGCACCTAATCCTTTTGCAATGAATTCCACTGAGTGCGCTTTTGAACTTGATGCAAGAAGTTATACACAATCAACAATGTCTTATATTTCCATTGTGGGCTTACAAAACTCGCTAAGAGAAATCATCCGATTGGAGCCAAATCAAATTGAAAGGCATGCAAAATCTCTGTTCAATTTGCTCTTGGATGGTCTACGTGGGACTAAATGGAAACCTAAATTGAATCAAATTGAGACTTGCAATTCTCCCCACATTGTTTCTATAGAAAATTCAATTAGTGATTTAGATGAATCTCTTCAAAAATTGAAAAAAAACGGAATCATTTGTAGCTCAAGAAGCGGGAGAATTCGTATTTCTTTAGCACATTATAATAATCAAAATGATGTTGTCCGTCTAATAAAGTCGTTGACCTAATTAAAGCAAATCAAGTAATTTAAGAGAGCTCAATTTAACCTTCAGGATCGTTGCTAATTAAAATTGTGAAAGTTGAATTGATTAAATGCCTCAAGGAATTTTTATAAGATTTTGACCCTATTTAGCATTTGACATCCTTATTTTTAGCCCCTTAATTTAGATAGCTTAACAAAAAAAAATTACTTAGGTATGTCCCAAGACAAGAAATTATTGTTGAAACTGGATCAATTGCTAAAGGCTGCAGAGAGCTTTGTATTGGTGACAGCCATTGAAACCTGGGGTAGTGCCCCCAAACCAGTAGGTTCAATGCTGATAGTAAACAAGTTGGGCCAGATTTTTGGGTCAGTATCTGGCGGGTGTGTTGAAGGTTCTGTCATTACAGAAGCGCTTGATATCTTAGATACTACTGAATGCAAAATTTTGACCTTTAGCGTATCAGATGGAGATGCGTTTCAGGTGGGTCTCGCCTGTGGCGGAGAAATAAAGATTTTGTTGGAACCTATCTCCAAAAAACATACAATTGCAAGTGAAAAGTTACAAAGTTTTCTTGCTGAGTACTTTAATGGAAACCTGGTAATTTATAGTATTAACCTAACTACATTTGAAAGGAAGGTTATCAAAGATAGCGATGAAGACTTTACTAACATTCCAATGGAACCCTTGAATAAACGGATATCTTTCAAATTGGATGATACTTTTTTTTCTGTTCTTTACCCTAGACTAAGACTCATTATCATTGGCGCAGTCCATATAGCCCAGTATTTAGTTAATCTAGCGGAGATATTTGAATACCAGATATTAGTAGTTGATCCTAGATCTACCTTTGCATCGAAAGCACGGTTCCCTACAGCAGGAGTTTTAACTGAATGGCCTGATGTAGCCTTAAATGAAATCCAATTAAATCAAGATTCGGCTCTTATTACATTAACCCATGACCCCAAAATCGATGATATTGCACTTGAAAAGGCCCTGCAATCAGATTGCTATTACATTGGGAGTCTTGGTTCAAAAAGAACTCATGCAAAGCGCATCGATCGTTTAAAATTGTTAGGTTTTACAAACAACCAATTGAAGCGGATAAAGGGTCCGGTAGGGTTGGACATAGGAGCCAAGACCCCTAGTGAAATCGCTCTATCTATAATGGCGGAAATAATTAGCGTCCAAAGAGGGTTCCAATAAACCATGGAATTAGTAGTTTAGTTCTTCTGAATTAACTTTTAGGTAATGTGCACTTGACCAAGATTCCTAAAAATAAAGAGATAACCCTGTTATGAAGGTAGAAATTCTCATATTAGCAGCCGGAAAATCCTGCAGAATGAATGGAAAAAATAAGCTTCTAGAGCAAATAGGAACTCTAACACTATTGGAGCGGGTAATTATAGAGGCTGTAAATAGCATAGCAACTAAGGTTTCTATAATTCTACCCTCGGAAGGGTCCCCGTTATGGGATATTTCGGGTAATTATCCTATCCAGCGTCTATCTGTTCAAACCAAGCAAGTTGGAATGGGTTACTCTATTTCTTGTGGAGTAAACAATATAAGTCACAGAAGTCCTAATGGTGTTATAATTGTTTTAGCTGACATGCCAGAAATAAAAAGTGTCCATCTAGATAACATGATTCAGGCTTTCTCTAAGAACCCAAATAAAGGCATCGTTAGAGCAACAACATGCCGTGGCAAGCCTGGTAATCCTGTATTGTTTTCATCCATATTTTTTAAGCATTTAATGACATTGACGGGTGACCATGGCGCCAAAAACATTGTTTCTGAGAATCAACCAAATGTGCAACATCTTCCCTTACCAGGAAGTGTCGCATCGATAGATCTAGACACGCCTGAAGATTGGAAAATCTGGAAGAATTATTTTGATTGAAACATTATATCAATAAAAAATACTCTTTGTTACAAAGTACATTTTGTTTAGAAGACATTTAGTCTTGGAATAGCAACAGCAAACTTGCACCCCCATTCACGAACATAAGTTAGTTGGTTTTCAATTTCTTCCTTAATATTCCACGGAAATATCACAATGATATCTGGCTTTTTCTCTAAGATAACCTTTTCTTCTACTATTGGAATTTTACTTCCAGGGCTGTACATGCCTTGTTTATGTGGATTTTTGTCCACAATGAAATTAACTGAATCCTCTTTCACACCGCAAAAATTTAACAAGGTATTACCTTTTGCAGCTGCCCCATAACCTGCGACTAATTTCCCATTCTTTTTCTGGTCACGAAGAAAACCCAAGAACTCATTTTTTATGATCAGAGCTTGATTTTGAAAAGATTGATAAAAATCAGGTTTCTTCAATCCAGCATTTCTTTCTTTTTGAAAAATTTTTCCTACATTCTCGCTAATAGGATAGATTCCCGTCTCCAACCTTTGAGCATAATACCTTAAACTTCCTCCATGGACAGGCAATTCTTCAACGTCAAATATCATCAATCCATTTTTTTTGAAAATCGAATTTACTGCCGTTAATGATAGGTAGGAGAAATGTTCATGATAAACAGTATCGAATTGCTTTTCTTCGATCATCTTCAATAAATGCGGGTTTTCAAAAGTAGCTACACCTTTTGGTTTTAGTATTTGTGTAAACCCACTGACAAAATCATTTATATCAGGTACGTGCGCCAGAACATTATTAGCCACTGCTAAATCTACTTTCTTCCCCTTATTAGCAAGCGTATTTGCCAATTTTTTCCCAAAAAAGTCTCCTATGATTTCAATTCCTCTTGAAACCGCTGTATTGGCAGCACTCTGAGTGGGTTCAATTCCGTAACATGGGATATCTTTGTCTCTAACGTATTGCAGTAAATAACCATCGTTGGCCGCAACCTCAACAATTAGGCTTTTTTGGTTCAAGGAAAATCTAGCAGTCATTTGGTTAACATAGTTTTTTGCATGCTTTAAGAAACAAGATGAAATAGAACTGAAATATGCGTACTCTGGGATAAACATGTCCATCGGATCAACGAAATCTTCTGTTTGGACCAACCAACATGTATCGCAGACCAAGACCCTAAGAGGGTACCATTTTTCAGAATCTTTAATACTTTCTAAAGATAAATAGGCATTTGATGGAGGGGATTTTCCCAAGTCCAAGAACTTGATACTTAAATCTGTATTACAATGCCTACATTTCATTTTACTTTTGACTTCTGCATTCAGGAAAAATTTCTAAGTTTTTGTCTCTTGCTGAAACTTCAGCAATTTCTAAAGGCCAACCAATATTTAATTCAGGACTATCATACCGATACCCGCCTTCGGCTTTAGGCGTATGAAATTGCGTGTGCAGATATAAGATTTCACAATTTGGCTCTAGAGTTTGAAATCCATGGGCAAATCCCTTTGGAATATAAACCATATTCATCTTTTGTGCATCTAGTATGACAGAATGCCACTTACCGTAGGTAATAGATCCTAAACGAATATCTAACATCACATCAAAAATTTTTCCTGCAATGCATCTAACAATCTTATCCTCTTCATGAGGAGAATGCTGTAAATGTAATCCCCTAATCGTACCAGTTAACTTTGTGAAGGAGGAATTAATTTGAACTATATTTTTGTCACCATTTATAACAGATAACTCTTTCTGACAAAAATAACGAGCGAACCATCCCCGCTCATCTTTCAGGGTAGGACTATGGATCTCTGCAGCACCATTTAAAGGGAGATTAGTTATCTTCATTAGTCAGCCCAACTTAAATTATTTTCTTTTGCCTCACTAACATAATTTCTTATCTGTTCGGTTGTGATCACTAAATTTTTCTCTAGATACGTGCGATACCATTTTATGGTATGCTGAACTGTCCTTTTTATATCCCAGATTGGTTTCCAGCCTAAGACACTCCTAGCTTTTGTACTATCTATCATTAAGGATTGAGCTTCATACTTTGCATTGGAATCAATGTGACACTCCGCAACTACTTTGTCCCATTGTTCACCCATAAGTTGAACCAAGTCTTTTACAGTCAAATTTGCGCTTAAAGCTGGACCAAAATTCCAAGATCCTACTATATCAAAATTTCTTTGGTGCAAGTGCTGCCCAAGTAAAAGATACCCTGATAAAGGTTCTAAAACATGCTGCCATGGCCTTGAACTGTTGGGATTTCGTATCAATACTTTTTTATCCTTGGATGCTGCAATGACGGCATCCTTAATAATACGATTCTCGGTCCAATCCCCTCCACCTACAACATTTCCAGCTCTAGCTGAAGCAATTAGTGGCATATCGGTATTAGTTGTCGAGAATGATTTTCTATAACTTTCGGTAACTAGCTCCGTAGAGGCTTTGGATGCACTATAAGGATCATGTCCGCCCAATTCATCATTTTCCCTATAACAATAATTCCACTCATTATTCCTATAAACTTTGTCCGTAGTCACAACCACTACAGATTTTACGCTATCTGTATGCCTAGTGGCCTCTAGCACGTTTGCAGAACCCATTACGTTCGTACTATAAGTATCAAGAGGGTTATTATAACTCTCCAAGACTGAAGGTTGAGCAGCTAAGTGAAAAACAAATTCTGGTTTAAAATCGGCCATGACTTTTCTTATAAGATCATAATCTCTTATATCATGGATATATGACTTAACTTTTAAATTAGAGAGCTCAAAGTGATTAGGATTTGTAATAGGTGCTAAGGAATAACCAGCTATTTCAGCTCCCAAAATCTCCAACCATTTACATAGCCAGGAACCTTTAAAACCTGTGTGCCCAGTAACTAAAACACGCCTACTATTGTAAACTCCACCAAACAATCATTTCTCCAATATATTTTGTGGTCTAAATCAATTAAAAATAGTTAACCGCTTGCTTAAATTTAATGCTTCCACACAAATTCGTTCTTCAATTTTTTTCTCTCATTCACAAAAATTTCTAAGAAAATTTGCAAATATACGTGGGTTAATTCCAATATCTGAATACTGCAACTAGGATGCCATTCAGAATTTAAGACCCGAATTAAGAACTAAAAACTAGTGAATTCTGGTTTAATGCCTTACGAAAGCGCTAGATGAGGTTCCTGGCACTTGTCAATCTGCCACTGCAAGCGGAATGTCATGGTGTTGTATTTAGCCTATTCTTCACCTCTAGCCCCACGGCACTGGCCCACGGGCACTACTTTCCAAAGTAATCTATTCAAAATACCCATCTTTGTAGTAGTTTCCTGAAAAATGTGTGCAAGATGGTGTCTAAAATTCTTAGAAAGTTAGTCTTATATATTATTAAAATCTATCTGGCCGAAAAGCATCCAGCGGGATCCGTGGTTGTTGGTCCATAACTAGATCAGCCAGAGCCTTACCAACGGCTGGACCTAACTGAAAACCATGTGCCGAAAATCCAAAGCCATGAATTAAACCCGGTTGTTTTCCATGCCCAATTATGGGTAGATTATCAGGCATATATCCTTCTATGCCTGACCAACACCGGATAATTTGAGCATAGGCAATATCAGAAAAAAGTTTAGCTACAAGACGCATAGATTTAACTAATTCTGGTAAAACAACCTCTCCACTGTTTTCACCCAAATTGGCTGCTGCCCTTACACCGCCACCAATTACAAATTGACCTGTATCTATTTGTTTTAGTGATAAAGTATGTCCAAGGACTCCTATAACGGCGGGCAGGATAGGAGGTTTTCTTTCTGTAACCGCAAGCATTGGAGCATAAGCTGCAAGCGGCATTCTAGGCTCTCCTGATTGGAAGGCAAGCTCAGCTGCCCATGCACCAGCACAATTTACAATATAGTCTGCTTCAAAAAATCCTTTTTCAGTCTTAAGGCGCCAGCAATTTTGTTTCAATTCTAAACTGAAAACATTGCACTGTTCGATTATTTCAGCGCCGTGCTGCCTTGCACCTTGTGCAAAGCCACGAACAATTTGCCACGGTATTGCCCACCCATCTCCTTCAACTAAAAAACCTCCATAGGTTGGTGTTGTTAATTTTGGCAATCTGCTTTGAACATCGGAAGATTCTAACCAAATTTCATGATTATAACCCGCCCGTTCTAACTCCTCAGCACGAGCCGAACCAAACGCATAACCTTCTTCATCAATAGCAACCTTCAGATAGAACGAGGGATGAAAAGCCTTCGCATATGAACCAATTTCATCATGCAAATTGTTCCATATATCCATCGAAGCGAGGCTCAACGGGATTTCTGCTAAATCACGACCTAAACTGCGCACGCCTCCAGCATTTACCCCTGAGGCATGACGGGCAATGTGGTCTCTTTCAATGATTGAAACAATTTGCCCCCGCTTGGCGAGAAAATAGGCAGTTGCACAACCATGTATGCCACCACCTATGACAATTACTTTATTTCTCCGCCGTGGAATCATCATTTGATAATGTTGCAAGCTCAAAAACAGTTAGTGGACGAATTGGTGGGCGTAGCCTGTAGTACCCGATTTTTTCTTCAGATTGACCATGATGATTTGCAATCATTTTTTGGATGGTTAACCCACACAAGCGACCTTGACAACGACCCATTCCAGCCCGACAAAAACTTTTAAGCTGGTTGGGGCCAGATACACCTAATTTAATGGCATTAGAAATATCGGTCTTTGAAAGAGACTCGCAACGACAGATAATTGCTGTGTCATCTTCAGGCACCAGCCAGTCTTCTGGTGGTTTGAAGAGATAATCCAAAAAGGGCCTTATCGCTAACTGACGCCAACGGTAAAGACATGAGATAAGAGTTTTAATGGCAACGGAGCGCTTTGCCTTTTCTGCAATTCTCTGGATAGCTATCTTGCCAGAAAAAACCGCTGCTTCTGCACCCCAAATTCCCATGCTATCACCCACAACAAAGATGCCCTCAATTGAACTTTCGCCAAACATATCTATTTTCGGCTTCCAGCATAATTGACGACGACACCATCTATGTTTTAGTTCAGTGGCCATTGTTAAATTAATATTTGGAATAACGCCTTGGTGGATAAAAATATGATTTGCTGAGATTCTCTGTTCCCGACCTTCCGCATCTGTAAAACACAAGCTTTCTGCAACATCTTTGCCAATGATGCGGACAGACTTAACATCAGAAAAATAGAATAGTTTTTTACGAATTTCGGAGTGCCAACGAATT
Organism: Paracoccaceae bacterium; assembly: GCA_029243395.1. Lineage (GTDB taxonomy): Bacteria > Pseudomonadota > Alphaproteobacteria > Rhodobacterales > Rhodobacteraceae > CACIIZ01. The sequence goes on from JAQWSE010000001.1 coordinate 171,755, forward strand.
CCTTTTAAAAGCAGCCTTAGTTGGAGTAAGGAAGGAAATGCCCAAATATATGCCACAAGGGACATTTTCTTTGGTCTGGTATCAATTACAGCCTTTATTTCAAATCCAGCTCTGAGATATTGTTGAATTGTCAAATAAAACAATGGTCCTGAACCAGCAAATACTGCTCCATCAGCTCCACTACAGGCTGTCTTAAGCAATATCTGTGCACCCCCAACTGTCATCACTCCAGGCAAAGTCCAACCTTTCACAGGCATTGGACGTTCCATAGCCCCTGTCGCTATCAGAATAGACTTTGCTTGAACACAATGTGCTTTTCCTTTCTGAGTGAAAAAGACTTCTTTATTTTTAGTAATTTGCCAAACCCGACTTTCAGGCAGGAATTGAATGGATGAACATAAAAATTTATCGGCTAGATTGTGTCCTGACCAGTAATCACCGTCCAGAAACGACAGATCTTTTTTCTTATTACTATTTTGCATAATATGACGATAGACCTGACCACCAACAGCAAGCTGATCGTCCAACACAAGTGTCTTCATGTCAAATTTAGATGCCTGTATCGCTGCAGACATGCCCGCTGGTCCGGCGCCTATAATGACAAGGTCAAAGTCTTTTTTCATTCATGAGCATCCTTCTTACTCTTATCTGTGAGAGGTAGGTAAATTTTCATTCCATCCTCTGCATAAATTTGGCAAGCTTGTTCGATCCTTCCATCTTCGCACCTAATCAAGCAGTCAAAGCAAACGCCCATCAAGCAATAAGGGCCGCGCGCTACGCCATCAAGTGTTGAATACACTGCAGCGATCCCATGGTTAAGAAGGATAGTCGCAATAAGGTCCCCCGCACGTGCTGTGACAGCCTTATCATCAACAAAAATAGTTATATTACATTTATCTATAT
>JAQWSE010000011.1 GCA_029243395.1 Paracoccaceae bacterium
AGGATACTGTGATTCTCCGCTAACTAAACCGAGCCTTTATATTAATAATGGAAACGGGAAATACATTTTAAGGGATGATTTAGTAATTGATAATCGTAAATTACCTGGTCATTCGTTAGCGCGTCAGAATTTGCTTGCGGACTACAATGGTGATGGACGTTTAGACGTCTACATTGCGGATCATGCTATCGGAAATCATAAAGGAATCCGTGACTCATATTTTTTGTCCCAAGCAGATGGTACCTTGCTTGAGAGCTCAGATACGCATTTAAGTGCTTCTAACTTTGAAGTCTTTGATCATGGTGCTGCAACCGGTGATATTGATGGTGACGGTGATATCGATGTTGTCATCACAGATACGGAGAAAGGTGTTAAGATACATTGTCTCCGTAATGATGGTACGGGGTATTTGAAAAAAAGGCAGTGTGGCTCCATTTTTGCCTTTGGCATTGAGCTCGCAGACATTGATAATGATGGTGATTTAGACTTAATTCACGCGGCGCATGAATTCTTTAACTGGAATGGTAATTGGAAAACCGGTGTAGCATTAAATAACGGACGAGGTTCATTCTCTTATCGCCGTATTTCACTTCCCATGAATGCAAAATGGGGAACAATACCCGAAGTTAGCGCATGGGATTTGGATACTGATGGTGATCAGGATATTGTCATCTCGCGTGCTGGTGAGCTTTATGTAGGTACTGCAATTGAAGTCTTAGAAAACCTTGGTAATAATAAATTTGACTCTAAACTTTACGAATTATCTGTGGCACCACCTTCTTTCAAAACAAAGTCGGAGGGCAATGAATGGAATACATTTATTGAGGCTATTAAATTTACGGATGTAGATGGTGATGCTGATACTGATATTATGTTGATCAATAATGGAAACGCAAAGCTTCCTGCGTCATCTTACTTGAGAAATGACGGTGGTATGTCGTTCTTGTTTGTCAAAGGTGGCAAGGGTTCTAAAATCAAAAAACTTTCGAATAGTGCATTTGTTGGAAGGTAAATCCCACTTATTTTCGAAGGTTGTCTAAAACGATTTAAGAAAGATAGTCATCGTCATGAAATGTAAAAAATTGTTTATCTAATTATTTATACATTTTTAATGTTTTAGGACAGGCTAGGGCTCCTGTCAAAAGCTGGATTCTCTATTTCTCTTTTGAACTACTGGCATTCCCCAGGAATTAATCAACAAAGTGTCTGCTGATTGTGTATGAGGTATTATTGTAAAACTAATCGCATTAGTGATTGATTTTATTGGAGGCGTGTACGTGAATCGAACACGTGTACACGGATTTGCAATCCGCTGCATCACCACTCTGCCAACACGCCTGAATTGTAACTTGGTAAGTAATAACAATTGGTAACACAAATACAAGCCTTAGCCAAAAATATTTCCACCATTTGATCTAAGAAATCACCTTTGATATATCTCATAGGGTAAACAGGTATTTGATCCATATTAATTCTTTAATTGTTGAGGTTGATTGATACTGGATTACACATATGGCATAACGGCTTTATTAATTTTTTTATTAGGAGATTCGATGGCTAATTTTTCCGATACAAGAAGGGAAATGATTGATTGCCAAATCAGAACTGCAGATGTGACAAACTATTCAATATTAAAAGCTATGTCAAATGTCGCTCGTGAGAAATTCGTTCCCAAAAATCTTCAGTCAGTGGCATACAGTGAAACTAACCTTAATGTAGGACTCGGTAGATATTTACTAGAACCAAGGATTTTTGCAAAAATGTTAGAGTTACTTAATGTGACAGCTAGAGATTTGGTTTTAGATGTCGCTCCAGGTTATGGTTATTCATCGGCGGTTCTTGCGGGGATGGCGGAAGCTGTGGTTGCAGTAGAAAATAAATATTTTGCAGAAGAGTCTCAAAAAATCTTAATTAAAGAAGCAATAGATAATGCTGTGGTATATGAAGGGATACTTACTGCTGGTTTAGGTCAGGAGGAGTCAGTTGATGCTATTATTATTCAGGGAGGAATAGAAGAATTTCCCTCTGAGCTCGAAAAGCAAGTTAAGATTGGTGGTCGAGTGATCGCGATATTTATTGACGGTGTAAGAGGAGCATGTTGGAAAGGGTTAAGAACAGAAACAGGAATTGATTGGAATTTCGGTTTCAATGCGTTGGTTCCTGTCCTAGAAGATTTTACTAAGAAAAAAGAGTTTATATTCTAATTGGTAATAAGGATTGTGATATTTTAACATGAATAGTAAAGATAAATGAAGAAGTTTAGTAAATATTTGGCAAATTTGATGACTCATCTAGTGATCATCGGATTGTCGTTCCCGGCTGCAAGTGATACCTTGGATGAAATATTGCAACTTACATATTCAAGTAATAGGCAACTCGTTTTGACAAGGGCCCACTTAGCTTCACAAAGAGATGCTATTAAGTTGGCTATTTCCGATTTGGGTATTAGTGTTTCCACAGATTTTAATGGTTCAAGGGATTGGAATCTTAAATTAGGATCACAGGCGGATAGTTTTTCAGCTTCATTGATAGGTCGTTATACACTATCAGATGGAAGGAGATCTAAGAATAAAATAGCTCTTGAGGAGTATACTCTGGTTAAGGCTAAGCATCAGCTTGAAGACTTAGAGCAAAAAGTACTCTTAGAAACTATAAATACATATCTTAATATTCTGCGTGATCAAAAATTTGTTGCATTAAGTAAAGGAAATGTTGCTGTACTTCAGCGTCAATTTGAAGAAATAAAAGACAGATTTAATCTTGGGGAAGTTACTAGAACAGATGTTGCTCAGGCAGAATCAGCGCTAGCATCTGCCAAGGCAAATTTGACAGCAAAAAAAGGTGCACTGGGGGTAACATCAGAAATATTCTTGAGTCAAGTAGGAGTTGTTCCAAACAATTTGAAACCAGTAGTAACTCCATTCAAATTACCAAAAAATGTTGAATTGGCAAAAAGAAGAGCGCTGAGACAGCATCCTAAAATACTTTCGGCTACTACTCTGGAAAAGATGGCAAGTATTTTAATTGATATCCAAAAAGGTGCCAAGAAGCCTTTATTTAGTCTGAAATCCTCTCTGACCAATGGCTTTAATCAATCTTCAGGAAATTATAATTCTGCTTCAATTAAATTTGAGGGATCAATACCTATTTTTAATGCAGGAAGAATAGATAATGCAGTGAGTCAAGCAGAAAGTAATTTCAAAGCTGAAAAAGCAAACACTGAATTAGTAAGGAGGAGTGTATTAGAAGAAGTCTCAATAGCGTGGACTACTCTCAAAGTAGCCGAAGCTACAATTGAGGCTAGAAAAAGACAGATTGAGGCTTCAAAGATTGCTTATGATGGTGTGCTGGTTGAAGAGAAGTTGGGCACTCGAACAACTCTCAATGTCATTAATGCAGAGCAGGACTTGTTAGATGCTCGTACACAGCTAGCATCTGCGGAAAGAGACCATCTTTATGCGATGTTTGCTGTTTTAGCTTCATCAGGAGATTTAAATATTAAGCATTTAGGTATTTCAATACCTAAAAGTATAAAAAAATAAAAAAAATTTAACATAGAGCATTGAACATATTCGCAACTATTTTTAAGGAATTGGTGTATCTTTGCAAGAAGATGCTGCATTGACCAAAGAAGAGAAGACAGATCAAATGCCAGATGAAAAGCAAGACAAAATCAGGCCGAACAAGGAAGGACCAGCCAGGAGCAAGAAGACCGGAAAAGAGAATGTTGAGAAGGAATTAGATCTCTCTGCGACCTTAGAGGAAGTAAAGGGATTTTTAAAGTCTGAAATAGATAGGGAAGATTTGAAAAAGAGCAACTCTAAGACCATACTTTACCTGCAAGAAGATCAAATCATTTCACCAGAAAAAAATAGCCTCAGAGAAATATTGGCAGCAAATGAATTTTCAGCGTTGAAAAAAATGATACGAGATGTGGTCTTAGAAGAGCTGGATAATAGGGAAAAGAGTAACAAAAAGTAAAAGTATTTTTTGTTGAGACGAATTCCTTTCTATAAATTAAAAGTTCTTTAAATTTGAAAATCGCAATTTAGTTTTGGAAACCTAAGTTCATAACCCCTAGGAAAATTAAAATTAAGATCTGATACATTAGGGGCGTGAAAAAATTAGTTGTAGTTTAATCACATACGAGGCACAGCCAAATTCGGTTGTAAATATATTCTAGTCTTTACATTTAGATGTTTAAATTTTTTTTTAAGAGGGTTAAAAAACTAAGGAGATTAAGTGAGTTTTATGGAAATGGAAAGAACTTTTAATTCCCAAGAAGTTGAGAAACGCCTTATAAGAATCTGGCAAGAGTCAAATGTTTTTGCAGCAGGAGCTAATGCTGAGTCAGGTAAGGGTACATTTTCAATAGTGATTCCTCCACCCAATGTTACGGGAAATTTGCATATGGGGCATGCATTCAACAATACCATTCAAGATATATTGGTTCGATGGCACAGGATGCGAGGATTTGATACTTTGTGGCAACCTGGACAAGATCATGCTGGAATTGCAACGCAAATGGTGGTCGAAAGGGAACTCCAGAAGAATGAAAATCTAAGTAGAGAGAAATTAGGAAGGGAGGAATTTCTTAAAAAGGTTTGGGAATGGAAGGAGGAAAGTGGTGGTGCTATAATTGAGCAACTGAAAAGGCTTGGAGCCTCATGTGATTGGCAAAGAAATAGATTTACTATGGACGAGGCCTTTCACAAATCAGTACTCACAGCATTTGTGGAAATGTACAACGCGGGTCATATCTATAGGGGAGAAAGGTTGGTTAATTGGGACCCTCACTTTAAAACTGCTATTTCTGATTTGGAAGTTGAAAATATTGAGGTGGATGGTCATTTCTGGCACATCAAATATCCACTAACGAATGGAGAAAAATATGAGTATGTTACGCGAGATGTGGATGGAAAAGTAGTTTCTAGTGAGCTACGTGATTATATATCTATAGCAACTACTAGACCAGAAACAATGCTAGGTGATGGTGCAGTTGCAGTTCACCCTGAAGATGATCGTTATAAGCACATAATTGGTAAGCATGTTATATTGCCTTTAACTGATCGGCACATACCTATAATTGGGGATGAATATCCAGATCCTAATTTTGGATCTGGTGCAGTAAAAATTACTGGTGCTCACGATTTTAATGATTACGAGGTGGCCAAGAGACATGGGCTTGAGTTTTTCATTTTGATGGATGAAGCCGGTAAAATGGTAAAAGCCGATTATGTCCCAAGTAAGTATAGGGGACTTGATAGGTTTGATGCCCGTGAGGAAATCGTCAAAGATTTGGAGAGTGAGGGGTTACTCTTAGACGTCGAACAAAAAAAGATAGTGCAACCTTTTGGGGATAGATCAAAAGTAGTCGTGGAGCCATATTTAACAAAACAATGGTTCGTAAATGCCAATGCAATAGTGGAACCGGCTATAAAGGCTGTTAAAGATGGAAGGACACAAATTTTTCCAGAACGAGATACGAAAACCTATTTCAATTGGTTGGAGAATATAGAACCGTGGTGTATAAGTCGCCAGTTATGGTGGGGGCATCAAATCCCAGTTTGGTATGATGAAGATGGAAATCAGTATTGTGCAATTTCGGAGAAAGAAGCTAGGAGAACTGCAGGACAAAAGAAATTGGTTAGAGATCCTGATGTTCTTGACACGTGGTTTTCTTCTGGTTTGTGGCCCATTGGTACTATGGGTTGGCCAAATGAGACAGCAGAATTAGAAAGATATTTTCCTACCAATGTCTTAGTTACTGGTTTTGATATTTTATTCTTTTGGGTTGCAAGAATGATGATGATGCAACTGGCGTTGGTCGACCAAGTGCCATTCCAAAAAGTTTATGTTCATGCTCTTGTTCGGGATGAAAAAGGTAAAAAAATGTCCAAATCCCTGGGGAATGTGTTGGATCCGCTGGATTTAATAGATGAATATGGAGCGGATGCAGTTAGGTTTAGCCTTGCTTCGATGGCTGTAATGGGAAGAGACATTAAACTCTCCACTGATCGCGTGGTGGGATATAGAAACTTTGGAACAAAGATTTGGAATGCGGCAAGGTATGGTAATATTAATTCTTGTATAAGTTGTACCAAATTTGATCCTCGCACTGTGCGTAATACGCTTAACAGGTGGATCATTGGAGAAACAGTGAGAGTAAAAACGGAAGTAGATAAATCTCTTCAGATGTTTCGATTTAATGACGTTGCAAATTCTTTGTATAGGCATGTTTGGGGACAGTTTTGCGACTGGTACTTAGAATTTTCTAAACCACTACTATCTGGAAATGAAGCAGAATTAAGAGCTGAGACCCAAAGCACTTTTGCTTGGGTATTGGATCAGTGCCTTATAATGCTACATCCCATAATGCCGTTTATTACGGAGGAAATCTGGGGTAAGACTGGAGTTCGAGAAAATCTGATAGTTCACCAGGCTTGGCCAGAATTCACGCTAAAGAATCTTTGGGATCAAGAGGCTCATAATGAAATAAGCTGGATAATTGATCTTGTTGAAGAAATTCGTTCGGTAAGAGTAGAGATGAATATTCCAGCAGGAATGAAGATAAGCATGCAAATATTTAAGATAAACTCGAAGGAGTCAGGGTTTTTGTCAAGAAATGAGATTTTTGTTAAGCAATTAGGTCGTATAGAACAGATAGAACATGTAAATAAAATCCAAGATGGATCAATTAGTATTGCAATCCCTGGGGCTGAATTTTGTTTTCCTTTAACGGGTGTAATTGATGTGTCAAACGAGAAATTGAGATTGGAAAAAAAATTACAAAAATTGCAATCTGAATACGACATGTTGAAGAAGAAGCTTCAAAATGAAAAATTTTTAACTCATGCGCCTAAGGAAGTTGTTGAGGATATTAAGGTTCGGTCTGCAACGTTACTTTCAGAAATGAAGAAAAAAAAGTTAGCTCTTTCTCGGTTAGCGGAGTTAAGTTGATACTATGGTCAAATATACAGATTTGATAAATAGTTTGTCTGCCGGGGTGCCATTTGTTGGACCGGAAACCCAAGAAAGATCATTGGGCTTTGAGTTTGAGACCCGTTTGGGGGCTAATGAGAGTGTTTTTGGTCCATCGGAAAAAGCTATAAAAGCTATGCAAAAGGTGGCAACTACGGATGTATGGAAATATGGGGACCCAGAAAATCTTGAACTTCGGGATGCTATAGCAAACAAAATGAATGCAAGCCGACATAATATTGTGATTGGGGAAGGCATTGATGCATTGTTAGGCCACTTGGTTAGACTTACTGTTGAATCTGGAGTTAAGGTTATAACTTCGCTTGGCGCATATCCAACCTTTAATTATCACGTCAAAGGCTTTGGAGGTGAGTTGATTTTCGTTCCTTATCAAAACGATCGCGAGGATTTAGAATCCTTAGTAGATGCGGCAACTAAACATGGCGCAAAATTAATTTATTTTGCAAATCCTGATAATCCAATGGGGACAATTAATTCAGCAGAAAAAATTGAGAAAATAATAAAGAGAATTCCAGAAGATTGTATTTTATGTCTCGATGAAGCTTATGTAGATTTTCTTTCGGATCAGTTTATTCCCAAAATAGATATTGAGAATCCGCAGGTTTTGCGGTTTAGGACCTTTTCTAAAGCATATGGATTAGCAGGAGCTAGAATTGGATTTGCATTCGGTGCAAGGGAATTAATTAAGAATTTTGATAAAATCAGAAACCATTTTGGTGTTAATAAAATTGCACAAACTGGAGCTTTGGTAGCATTAAGGGATGAAATCCACTTAAGGGACGTTAAAGAAAGAGTAAAACTTGCAAAAGGCCAAATTGAAAAAATTGCGATTGACAATGATTTATCCACCATCAAGTCATTTACGAACTTTGTTGCAGTTGATTGTGGAAAGGGAGGGCAGTATGCCACTAAGATCCTGCAAAACCTTATTAAGCGTCGCGTATTTGTAAGAATGCCTTCGGTGGAACCACTAAACAGATGTATACGTGTTACTGTAGGAGAGGTAAAAGATCTGGCTTATTTTGCAGATCAATTGCCTCTAGTATTAAAGGAGACTCTTTAGTTTTTTTTGGACCGGAGTTTTTTTACCATAAACTCAGTAGCAGCATTAACACCACCAGGTGTAAAAGGGATATTTTCTTTTTCCAATCCAGCTTCTAGAAGGCTTAAAACACCAAGGATCATATGTGGATTCAAATGACCCATGTGGCCTATTCTGAAGACTGACCGACCTTCTAGGAGTTCTCTCGAGGAAAAACCGATTCCAACTCCTAAATCGACGCCGCCTTGCTCAGATATCCATTCTCTAACCTTACCGAAATCAAATCCCTTTGAAAAAATAGTAGTAACTGCATTTGATCTATGATTTTTATTTTTTATATTTAAAGAAAGAGCTCCACCATTTGATCCTAAGTGATCGATACATTCCCAGACCATTCCAGAAAGTATTTCATGCCTATGGAAGACGTTTTCTCTACCTTCTTCTATTAACATATTAAGGGCCTCTAATTGACCAAATAGTAGGTTGGTCGGTGCCGTTCCAGAAAAGATATCATAGAACCTGGATGGATTTAGGCGTGGTTGCCAATCCCAATACGGGCTAGTAATTTCATCCTTATTATTAAGAGTTTTTGAATAATCTTGAGCATGTTCATTTACAATGCAGTAAGCAAGACCTGGAGGGGTCATCAAGCCTTTTTGAGAGGCGGTAATAAGGACATCAACGCCCCAAGGGTCCATTTCAATTCTGTCACAGCCAAAGGAGGCAATAGCATCTACAATTAAAATGGCTGGATGTTTGGTGATATCAATTGCTTCCCTAAATTCTTGTATCTTATTCTTGCTGGAACTTGATGTATCTGTATGAACCGCAAGAATTCCTTTGATTTTTTTTGATTTATCATTTTTTAGAATATTTTCAATTTGATTTGGATCAATGATGCTATTGAAACCAACATCTAGGTGAGTTAAATCTAATCCTAATCTTTTTGCAATGATGCCCCATTTATGCCCAAAGTGGCCCGTGGAGCAGAGTAAAACCTTGTCATTAGGCCTGAACAAATTTGCTAATGCAGCTTCCCACACGCCATGTCCATTGGATACGTAAATCACTGTTTTCCCATTGGTGTTTGCAAACTTAGAAATTCCTTCCCTTACTTTTTCAGTAACAACTTCTATTTCCTTGCCATATATGTTTGGAGCTGGTCGGTTCATGGTCTGTAAAACTCTCTGAGGAATATTTGATGGCCCAGGTATAGCTAAATGTTCTCTGCCATAAGCCAGCTTAAATATTTTTTTGGTACTCATTTGCTAAACTTTCCTGCTTGCTGGTTTATTTTATTGAATTCAGGAGAAAGGTTGCCAATTTTTTCTTCAAGGGCTACTTATACCAAAATAGTTGCAATTTGCTAGGCTGGATTTAATTTGTTTAAAAAGCTCAAGACGCGGTTTGAAGAATTCGATTTGAATTGGAGAAAATCACTTGAACCATGGGAAGGGACTGAAACGCAGGTAATTTCAGCTGAAAGACATGCTTTTTGGATAGATCATGAGTTTCTAAGGTATTTGTATCACAATATGGCAGAAGTTGCGCCTGGAGTTTATCGTGCAAATCAACCGTCTCCAGATAGAATTATGAAATGGGCTGAGTTAGGGATAAAAACTATTATTAACCTGCGGGGGAGTAGCAATCAGGGGTCTTATTTATTGGAATCTCAGAAATGTAGAGACCTAGGAATTAATCTTGTAGACCATCCTCTTTATGCCACTAGATTGGCAGAACCAGAAGAATTACTTTCCTTGGCAAAAATTTTCCAAAATATAGAGTATCCTATCCTTTTGCATTGTAAGTCTGGGGCTGACAGAGCTGGCTTGGCTTCAGTTCTTTATCATTTGATGATATTAAACACACCATTCCCAATCGCCAGGAAGCATTTATCTTTTCGTTATTTGCATATAAAATTAGCAAGATCTGGAATATTGGATTACATGCTTGATACTTTTGAACAAGATAGTAAAAAAACTGGAATAAATTTTAGATCGTGGTTAGAGACGTGCTATAACCCTAATGAATTGACTCTCAAATTTCGCGGCTAGATCAGTTTAGTCGATTAGATAGAATAGTGATCTGACTTAATGAATAATGCAAGCAATGATCCGAACAATTCTGAAACTTCAAGAACTGTAGCTACTAGCAGCCTGATCAATTGGTTTTGGCGCAACTATTTTCGCAAATATGTAGGCATTTTAATAATAGGTGTGGTTTTTATGACATTAGAAGGTGGAATGTTAGGCTTGCTGTCATATTCCATCAAAGCCATGTTTGATGAGGTCTTTGTTCCCAGTAATGAGGCTGCTTTATTATCTGTAGGATTTGTCATTTTTGGTATTTTTGTTTTGCGTTCATTCTCTGGATTAATTCAAAGATTGATCGTCACTTGGGTAAGTCAGAAGGTTGAAAAAGCATTACAAGAGAGCTTGCTGGCAAAGTTGATAAGCCTTAACATGGATTTTTTTAATAAAGTGTCACCAGGAGTATTGATAGAAAGAATGCGGGTGGACACGAGGTCAGTCACAGCTACTGCTGGGACCATATTCATCACTTTCATTAGAGATGGAATTTCTCTTTTGTCATTAGTTGCTGTTGCTCTATATGTTGATTGGGTCTGGACAGTCCTTGCGTTTATAGGTGCGCCACTTTTGATTATTCCAGTATTTTTTCTCCAAAAGTGGATTAGAAAAACTTCCAGCGAAAATAGAACTATAGAGGGAAATCTAAGTTTATCTTTAGATGAAATCTTCCATGGGATTTTTGTTATTAAACTTTATTCTCTTGAAAGTTATCGCGTGGGATTGTTTAAAGGCCTTCTGGAAAAAGTACGAAAAATCAAACTTAAAATTGAAGGTGGAATAGCTTCTGCTCCGGCACTAATTGATTTAATAGCTGGCTTTGGTTTTCTTGGAGTAATGATTTTTGGTGGGGGTCAAATAGTATCTGGTGAGAAAACGATCGGAGATTTTATGGCCTTCTTTACTGCAATGGCATTAATCTTTGAGCCAATGAGGAGACTAAGTAATATAGCGGGAAATTTTCAAGTGATGCTCGCCAGTGCTGAAAAAGTCTTTACGTTTTTCCAGTTAAATAAGCAAGATTATGATCAGGAATTAAATAGTGAAGACATAGAAGTAATAAATTTCTCAGGGGAAATTGTTTTCGAAAGCGTATCTTTTAAGATTGATGAAAAAATAATTCTAAATGAGGTTACTTTTTCAATTTCGCCGGGAAAACTCGTAGCTTTTGTTGGAAAATCTGGGGCTGGAAAGACAACAATCCTAAGATTACTTTCTGGTTTGATAACTCCTACTAGTGGGAGGATTCTAATCGATGGGGTGGATATTTCGTCCATCCCTATACGTAGCTTAAGAGCTCATATGTCAATTGTGATACAGGAAAACCAATTGTTTGATGAGACAATTTACGAGAATATCCGGATAGGAAAATTGGACGCCACTGAACCGGAAATTCAACAAGCAGGTTTGTCAGCTTTTGTAAATGAATTTTCGGATGATTTACCAGAAAAATTGTTTACCAAAGTGGGGCCTCGGGGAAATAAACTATCTGGGGGGCAAAGGCAAAGAATAAACATTGCCAGAGCATTGATTAGGAATTCCCCCATTTTTTTACTTGATGAACCAACTGCATCATTGGATGCAAAATCTGAGGATCTAGTTCAAAAAGCACTTAATAGAGCAATTTCGGGGAGGACTACTTTAATGATTTCTCATAGAATTGCTACTATTGTTAATGCGCAGAAGGTCATTGTAATGGATAAGGGCATGATTGTTGAGCAGGGTAATCACTCTGAGTTAATAAGAAAGAAAGGTCTTTATTTCGATTTGTCAAAACTTCAGATGTTGGGAGGGTGAAATATTTGGATATTGGGTGTGAGCAGTTTATAGACGTATCAAGAAAGTTAATTCGTGTTAGTGGCAAGGATGCCAAGAAATTCCTACAAGGAATTCTCACTAATGACATCAATGAAGCTGCATGTTCAGTGATATACTCTGGGATTCTTAGCCCCCAGGGTAAGTATCTATTTGATTTTTTTGTTTGGAATTTCAATGAAGAAGAATTTGTGATAGATATTGATGAAAGAAGAGCTGAGGATTTTAAAAATACTCTAAACCTTTATCGATTAAGGTCAGATGTGCTGATTTCTGACAGCAACCAGAAGGTCTTGCTAGGATTAGATATGCAATCTCCTTCAAGCTCTATAGATCCCAGAAACTCTAAATTGGGGTGGAGGAAGTTAGTCGAAGAAGGCTTTGACATTGAAAAACTCAATAGAAATGAAGACTTGGTAAAAAAATATGAGGAGCGCAGAATTGAGCTTTGTGTCCCCAAGTATGGGCATGAGCTAATACCAAACGAATCTTATATTTTGGAGTTGGGATTTGATAAACTTAATGGAGTTAGCTTCACAAAAGGGTGCTTTGTGGGTCAAGAGGTTACCTCTCGAATGAAACATAAGACAAGTTTGAAAAATGGTATAATCAGGTTTAGAAATGCACCAAATTTTTCTTTGAAAAATAACACCATTTATAATGAAAAGGGACAGAAGGCAGGAGTTATGTCATCTTCGATTAATGGCATGGGACTTGGATTGGTAAAGTTCCTGTATGCAAAAGGGAAATTAATTTGTGCTGGGAATGAACTAGACGTTTTAGAAGAAATAAGCGGATCAGTTTGATTTCAAAATTATATTTGAAAACTGATTAAATACCTTGTTACTTGCGGCTATAATTGACCCATTTGATATGGGATCCAAATTTTTTTCCAATGATTCTACTAATCCACCAGCCTCTTTTACTAGCAATATCCCAGCGGCGATATCCCAGCTGTTTAAGCCTCTTTCCCAATAACCATCTAACCTTCCGGCTGCCACATAAGCCAAATCAAGTGCAGCGGCGCCATTTCTACGTAAACCTGAACATTTTGGCATAAGATTATTTATTTCTTGTAGAGTAGAAGATAAGCCTGTTTTATTTGCAAAAGGTATTCCAGTGGCAAAAAGCATTTCTAACATATTTTCCCGACCTGACACTCTTAACCGCTTTTCATTTAGCCAAGCCCCATTTCCTTTTTCTGCAACGTAGCATTCATCTTTAACTGGATCATAAATAACTCCTACAACTATCTCTTTTTTGTGCTCTAGGGCTATTGAAATCGCCCAGTGAGGAATTCCATGTAAGAAATTACTTGTCCCGTCCAAGGGATCAACAATCCAGCGCCTAGTAGGATCTTTACCTATTGCCTCTTCGCTTTCTTCCCCGATCCATCCATAATATGGGCGAGCTTGCTCCAATTCTTCTCTAATAATTTTTTCTGCCCTTAGATCAGCCTTTGATACAAAATCTCCAGGAGATTTAGTGGAAGCCTGTAGATATTCTACTTCCCCAAAATCCTTAAGAAGGCTTCGGGCTGCTTTCCGCGCAGCCTTTATCATCAAATTTAATGTCGGACTATAATTGGGCACCATGGAACTCCAAATAATAGGTGGTTAATTAGCAATTCATGCTCTTTCTACATATTCAGTTGTCTCTGTTGATACCACAATTTCCTCATCTTGTTGTATGAAAGGAGGTACGGATATTCTGACACCATTTTGTAAAATTGCTGGTTTAAAACTATTTGATGCTGTTTGTCCTTTTACGGCGGGTTCTGTTTCTATGACTTTACAGACCACCTTTTCAGGTAGGGTCACATTAAGAGCTTCATCTTCGTAATATTCAATCTGAACGGTCATACCTTCTTCCAAGAATGCTATCCGATCTGAAATTAAATCAGCTGGCAATTCGATTTGTTCAAAGGTTGCTTTATCCATAAAAAATAACGTGTTGTCACTTTCATACAAAAACTGTTGATCTTTTTGCTCCAATCGAGCCCGTTCAACTTTATCTACGGATCTAAATCTCTCATTCAATTTCGATCCATTGCGAAGATTTTTCATCTCGACTTGAGCAAATGCACCACCTTTACCAGGCTTGACGTGTGATACTTTCACAGCCACCCAGAGGCCATCATTATGTTCAAGCACATTACCTGGTCTTATCTCATTCCCATTAATCTTAACCATAAATTTCTCCCTGTGTCGGCATGTTGTAGTTAAATTTTTGTAGTGTAGCAAGACATTGTTACTAGATAGAAATTTGTGTCTTCAAGGACTAAAAATTGGGTTTAGTTGTTCAATGGATGAATATAGCTTAATAAGGTCGTGTTATAAAGAAGAGTATAAGAGAAGCATAATGAAAAAACTCCTAAATGCCGGTATTATCAAACGCGATTTGTCTTTTCCTATTTATTTTCAAGGCTACCCAATACCTGCAAACCCAGGGGATACATTAGCTTCTGCAATTCTAGCCAACAGCAGAGAACAGATAATGACTTCATATCCCTTTAGTCATAAAGATTATTTAACTTCAATGTGGGGGAATCCCGGTCATTTTTTTCATGTTGAAGGAACTAAGTTGGCATACTCAAGCTGTTGGTTAAACCAAGAAGTATACCCAGGATTTATTTTGGACGCAGAAAGAAAAAGGTCTGACGATGAGAGTGGTCAGCTTAAGCCCAATTATTTTTGTACTGACCTATTTCGCAAAGAACTATATGAAACACTACAATTCCCAAAGAAAGTATTAATCAAATCTCTTCCTTGGTTGTCGATTGGTGAGTCTGCAGATTCTGGCAACAAAGAAAAAGAGAAATCAATGCTCCTCGCTGATATCGAGCATGTATCTGTTGAGCTGCTTGTTGTCGGGGCTGGAATTGCAGGCTTGGTTGCTGGTTTGACCGCTTCAAGGGCTGGAATAAGGTTAATGATTTTGGAAAGTGATTTTATGTTGGGAGGAAGATTGAATAGCGAGGGTGAAAACAATAATCCCTGGTTAATGAGCACTATCCTGGAATTAAAAAACCAAGAAAATGTCCGTATTTGTAATAGAACTCAGTTTTTAAGACGGGATGCAGACGGAATCTTTTTTGCAATGGAAAAGTTTTATAAGCAAGATAGTGTAGGAAATGTTCAGCCAATTTATAAAATCTTAAAGATTAAAGCAGAACATACGTTTGTGGCTACCGGAGCAAGAGAGAGAATACCATTTCTTTTGGACAAGAATATACCGGGGATTATGCCAGCTGGTCTTTTTAGCACTTTCTTAAATCGATTTGGGTTGGGAGCTAATGAAGGGGTAACCCTATATACCAATAATGATGCTGGTTGGAATACGGTCAAGCACCTAATTAGATTAGGATTAAGAATAGATGCTGTTATTGATACAAGATTGAATTCCACTAGGGTAGCTGACTGTCTGGTTTTTCGTGGAGCTAAGATCATTAAAGTTTTAGGCAAATCTCATTTAAGAGCTGTAATAATAAGGGATCTTCAGGGTCGGGATACTAAAATTAGAACTAGCCTTCTAGCCGTTTCATCGGGCTATGAAACAGATTATGGTATGATAAGCCAAAATATTCAAAATTTAGAATGGTGTCCTAGAATTTCTTCTTTTAAAGCCCATCTCAATTCTTCTGACCTTACATTGATAGGAGGTGCCAATGCAGTTTTTTGTCCTAAAGCGTCAATAGAAAATGCTTATAAGGCTGCTTGTCAACTGATCAAGAATAGAGGTTTAAAGGTTATTTCTGGTGATTTGCCATATCTAGATGAGGAAAACTATGAATGCCAACTCCTAGGCAAGGATTCTGGAAGATTTCGCCAAAATTGGATTGGGCGATTACTGGACAAGAATATTGCTGATTTGGTTGAACCATACAATCAGATAAAGAAACGCCACGAAAAAAAGATTAACAAACTTGAAGAGATGGAATTAGAGGCTTTGAAAATGTTTTCGAGTGATGGGGAAGAATTAAGTGTGTTAACAAGCCAGACGGGAAATAGTTGCAAAAATATGAGTTTTTCAAATACAATTTATGAACTCTCAAACTCACTATTCCCTATTTGCTACGCAGGAACAATAGTAAAGGAACCCTTTCGAACTTTGCCTAATCATTTTGAATATGAAAAACTTGGGGTAAATTGGCAAAAAAGTGGAGAGTGGTTTGTACCTGCATATTTCTCAAGGCAAAATTCTTCCCATAAGAAGAAAAATATCATAAACCTAGAAATAGAAACTACCTTTAATAAGGTAGGTATCTCGGACCTTTCAGATTTGGTAAAAATAGAGATAGTTGGAAAGTATGCAACAAATTTCATTTATGAAAGTCTTGATCTTGAACGCGTTGATATTCTCGTCGGAGAATGTCAGGAAGGTTTTTTGGTCGAGCGAGATAAAGTCATTATCGATCATATGATGCTATTAAGAACTAGGGATGATAAGTATATTTTGACTGCAGGCAATTGTAACGAAAGCAGACTCTATAATTATTTGAACGATAAGCTGCTTAACAAGTTTCCCACCCTAGGAGTCCAAATCAATTTAATTACTGAAGTTTATCAAATTTATTATTTGTGGGGGGCTAGTGCGGGGAAAGTGCTAGATAGTGTTTTAAGTTTAGATTCAAGTGTATTGAAATTAAGACCGATGAAACTTAAAACAATCAGTTCTCAAGACTTCAAATGCCTAATCTATCGCTGTGAAGAAAGAACTACCCCAAGTTTCAGGGTTTTTGTTTCGCAAAGCAAGTCCAAACAATTTTTTTCACAAATAGAAAAGATCATTCAATCCTATAAGGGAGTAGTTATTGGTCGTTGTGCTACGGAGATTATGGAATTGGAGAACGGCTTAATATCAGGTAGGAGATGGCAACACTTCTGTGAAAGTGTAGAATTGAAGGAAAGTGACGAGACAATCATTGATGAAGATGATGAAAAATTATTTAATCAGTTTTTGAAGTTTGAATGCTTCGGCAAAAAACAAAAACATTCTAGGATTGCTATTTTATATCCTATTGGACCAACTAAGAATATTGTCGAAGGGTCCGAGGTTCATAGCATTGGAGGGCTAGAAAGAGATCGTATCATGGGTCAAGTGGTGGCTAGCTATTTTTCAAAAATCCAAGGAAAATTCATAGGGTACGTTTGCCTGAATCGGGCGGGAAATATAAAGAAAAAGCCCGTAATAGTGTTGAATCGTGGAAAAGATTATCAGACGCAATGTGAATTAAGCAGCTATGATCTAATTGATACCGGGACCTAAAATGAAAACGAGGGCTTATAAGACTGAAAAACTTAGGGCAAGCTTAAATAAGCGGAACCATCTATTAGTCTATACTGAGATTGTGCAGCCTCAGGAAATTTGGCATTTTTTCTGTACAAGAAATAATACCAAAAAGTTTACAGCATATTTATATAAGACATTCTATCTTCTAGTTCCCAAAGTAGGATCAATAAAAGAAGTTGAGGGAAGACAGATAATCCATTTTCAGGATTCTTCCTACATTCTTGTAATTGGCACACATGGATTAAACAAAAAAAACCTAAACGATCTCTCAAAGTTTGGTAGGATTCATAACTTGTCAGCAGATTTAGTGATTTTGAGGATTAAGGGTAGAGGCTCATGTGAACTAATAAATAGGTTAGTTGGAATAGATGCTACAAAAATGGAAAAAGGTAAAAATAGTATAGTCCCGATTTCTTCCCAAATGGGTTCTATTAGTAAGATAAGTAACACTGTTTTTGAATTGATAATTCCCTCAAGTTACGTAACTTATTTTATGTCTTTGATTGACACCATTTTGCTTAGGTTAAAAAGTATAGATGAGTCAGAAATTAAGCTAGATGATCTGTATTCAAAGTTAAGAAACCATTAGTCCTCTAAGGTTAAGTTCTTTTTGGGCTACATCTAAAGATTGCCAAACAAGGTCAGTTAATTCATCAATTTCGGATTTTTGGATAATCAGTGGCGGTGATATGATCATTTTATCTTCAACAGCCCGCATTATTAAGCCATGCCTTATGCAGATGTTCCGGGTGATGATCCCAGCTTGGCCTGGATTTTGGAAGGGGGCCTTAGATAATTTGTTTGGTGTTAGCTCAAGGGCGCCCATTAGGCCTTTAATTCTAGCTTCTCCTACGAGTTGATGCTCGCCCAGTGCACGCCATCTTTCTCCCATGTGGTTACCGGTATTTGAATTGACTTTTTCAATTATTTTTTCTTCTTCAAGTATCCGGAGATTTTCAAGTGAGACGGCTGCAGCAACTGGGTGGGCTGAATAGGTGTAACCGTGGTTAAATTCGCCTCCCTTTTGTTCGAGTGTATCGGCTATTTTAGTCGATACTATGGACCCTCCAATAGGTTGATAACCAGATGATAAGCCCTTAGCTATGGTCATTATGTCTGGTCTAATTCCATACTTTTGACATCCAAACCAAGATCCTAATCTTCCAAAGCCACAGATTACTTCGTCGGCAATAAGGAGGATGCCATTTTCTCTACAAATTCTTTCTATTTCGGGCCAATAAGTATCGGGGGGAATTATAACTCCTCCTGCTCCTTGAATTGGCTCTCCGATAAATGCACCTATTTTCTCCGGACCATGTTTTAGTATTACCTCTTCTAATTCACGTGCTTTCATCAAACCAAATTCATTGGGAGATACATCTCTGCCTTCACCATACCAATAAGGTTGATTAATATGAATTATGCCTGGTATTGGAAGTCCTCCTTGGGCATGCATTGTTTTCATGCCACCCAAGCTAGCGGCTCCCATTGATGAACCATGATAAGCGTTTTTTCTAGAGATAATAATCGATTTTTCTGGCTTGCCGAGACTAGCCCAATAATGACGAACTAGTCTGATATTTGTCTCATTAGCTTCTGATCCTGAACCGCTATAAAAAACCTTACTGAGACCTTCGGGAGCTAAAGAAGCAAGTTTAGATGCTAGTTCTATAGCTGGCGGATGGCTAGTCTGAAAAAAGGTATTGTAGTAAGAAAGCTCTTCCATCTGTTTTTTTGCCACTGTCGCTAACTCGCTACGTCCATACCCGATGTTTACGCACCAGAGCCCTGCCATGCCATCTAGATATTTGTTGCCATCATTGTCAAAAATATAAACACCTTCCCCTCTGGCAATTATTCGGGGCTTTTCTGATCGCAATACCTTTTGATCAGTGAATGGGTGAACGTGATGGGCTAGGTCCAGTTCTTGTAGAATTCCTGTAGGTTTTTGATTGCTTATTGGAGGTAGATTTTCCATTGAGTTGCCCATTATTACTAATAATAATCTTTTATTTTATTCTGTTCATAAAATTAATAATGCCAGTATATTAAGTTTGGTACCGAGGGTAGGGATTGAACCTACGACCAATTGGTCCACAACCAACTGCTCTACCACTGAGCTACCTCGGCACACGACCCCTGGATTACCTTAAAAATAAGTTGCTTTCAAGAGATAAACGAATGAGAAATCTGCTTAGACTTGTATAATATTTAATTCGATTATTGTGCGAATAGTTTGGTAGGCAATGTATAACGAGATATCTTTTACCATTAAATTTTTTTTGTGGAATTAGTTTTTATTCTGTCGACACTAGTTCCTATATGATTACTTGAGATTATGATATAAAATTAACAAGAAGCTTTTTTCATTCTTTCATAATGACTTTTTTTTTGTTATTCATTCATGCGTGAGTTCTGGCCTCTCTGTTAAGAATATCCTAGTGGCCTTACATTCTCGAAAGGGAACTGGCTCTGTTTAGGATCCTGGTCCTTAATATACCGGTACCCACCTGGTCAAACAGGCTCTCGAGGGTTTTGACTTAACGTTTGTGCTGGTCTCACACGTAAGGTGTATTCTTTCATATAAGGTTCATTGGCTGGGATATGATAATGAAGTCAATCTTAAAAGAAAAAAGGAACTTAAGAAGAGTTAGTCAAAGCTTGAGAAAGCAAGCTTTTGAATCATGTGGTGATGTTGTTGCAGTTCTGATCTCTCAGCATTTCAAAGATTGGTTCAAGGAGAAAAGAAAAATCAAAACCATAGCATTCTATTATCCAATCAAGACGGAGGTTGATCCATTTCCTCTAATTAATTCAATTGAAATATCTTCTTTAAAGTTTTGCCTGCCAGTTGTTACTGGATTGGAAAGACCTCTTATATTTAAGGAATGGGTTAAAGATTCTGAACTCATCATTTCAAGTTACGGGGCAAAAATTCCTATGTATGGCCCTCTACTAACGCCGGATTTAATCATCACACCATTGCTAGCATTTGATCGATCTGGGTCCCGATTAGGTTATGGTGGTGGCTTTTATGATAGAACTATCGAGGTTTTGAGACGTCACAAAAAGCTTTTAGTATTAGGACTGGCTTTTGAATGTCAACGAACTGAAGTAACAATACCAACTGAGCCAACTGATCAAAAAATTGATTGCGTTCTTACGGAGAAGGGGTTTTATTCCTTTAAAAATTCGTAACCTAAATTGTTGTATTCATAAGTTAGAAGCTATATGGTTCAGTATGCGTATATTGTTCCTTGGAGATATAGTTGGCAGAACGGGCCGGCAAGCAATTTTGGCAAATATTGAAACAGTTCGCAATAGACTAGATATTGATTTCATCATTGTTAACGCTGAAAATGCGACGTCAGGAGCTGGGCTTTCCTCAAATCATGCTACGGAATTACTTCGGGCTGGTGTAGATTGTATTACATTGGGAGATCATGCTTTTGATCAACAAGAAATGATGAAGTATATTGAGAAAGAACCAAGAATAGTAAGACCGTTAAACTATTCTAAGTCAGCGCCGGGTAGTGGTGCCAGACTCATAAATGTGCACAATGGTAAGAAAATCTTGGTTGTGCAGGTCTTAGGTCAGGTATTTATGAAAAGACCTTTTTCAGATCCTTTTGAAGCTCTAGATTTTGAGTTAAGAAAATATAATCTTAATGGAAATGTGGATGCTATTTTTGTAGATGCCCATGCGGAAGCTACCTCTGAAAAAAACGCATTAGCCCAACATTTTGATGGTAGAGTTTCTATGGTTGTTGGTACGCATACTCATGTGCCAACATCAGATACTAGAATACTCCCCAATGGAACGGCATATCAAACTGATGCAGGTATGTGCGGAGATTACCAGAGTGTGATTGGGATGGATAAAATTGAACCTATTAGAAGGTTTCGAACTGGGATGTCCAAAGAACGATTCAAACCTGCTTGTGGTGAAGCCACTTTATCAGGATTAATAGCTGACATAGGACCGGATGGGTTAGCTGAAAAAACTATACCCTTTAGCTATAAAGGGTTATTGAATCAGCATGGTATGGATTGAGACAATCATATGGTGCTGCTGGAATATTATGACGTAACAATATCACTTATGTTGCTGACCCTCATGTTACTAGGGTTTTTCATAGAGTCCATCCCAACTGAATTAACAGCACTTACAACAGCTTTTTTAATGATTATCTTTGGTGTTTTACCAAGCCAGGAATTCTTATCAATTCTTTCAAATCCAGCTCCGTGGACTATTATGGCTATGTTTGTTCTTTCCGGCGCATTAGTACGAACTGGATTACTAAATAAAGTGGGAGAATTTATATCTAATAACACAAAAACTAGACCTAATATGGTTATAGTTTTGTTAGCTATTATTACAATCACATCTTCAGCATTTATAAACAATACTCCAGTGGTAGTTGTACTTATTCCAATTGTGATGAAATTGGCTTCAGAAATGAATTCTTCCGCTTCTAAGTATTTAATTCCATTATCTTATTTAGCAATAATGGGTGGGATGTTGACCTTGATAGGAACTTCTACAAATCTTTTAATCGATGGTGTCGCTCAGACTTATGATTTACAACCTTTTGGCATGTTTGAAATCACGCCAGTTGCCGGAGTCTTAGCCTTATTTGGTATTGCTTATCTGTTTTTGTTTTCCCCATTACTTTTGCCCAACCGAACGTCAATGACTGAAATACTTTGTGAACGCGATAGAATGAGCTTTTTGACCGAAGTTGTTATACCTAGAGGATCTCAATTGATTGACCAAATCTCGAGCGAGACAACTATATTTAATAGAGATGGAATGAGAATTGTTGAAATTATAAGAAACGACGAATCTTTAGGTGGTGCCTCTGGCAATTTATTATTTAAAGCGGGAGACAAGGTAGTATTAAGAACACAAATAGGGGAGTTGATGGGACTGAAGGAAAGCACTGACCTTCGAATGATTGATCCCCTAACGTCAAAACAGACAATTACAGTGGAAACCTTAATACCCCCTGGTTGCCGTTTGGTGGGTCGAACTCTTGGACAGTTAAGGTTAAGAAGGTCGTATGGTGTTTATGTGCTGGCCATACATAGGAGAAACAAGAACATAGATAAGCAACTTGAAAACGTAGTAGTACGTGTGGGTGATACACTATTAATTGAGGGGGCAAGAGACGAAATTCAAAAATTAGCATTGGAAGTAGATCTTGCTTTACTTGCAGAACCAAATATCAGAGCTTATAGGAGAAAACATGCCCCATTAGTAATTAGTGCCCTAGTTGGACTGGTTCTGCTTACGACATTTGGCCTGGCTCCTTTATTTATTTTAGCTCTTGCGGGAGTAGTTTTTGTTCTTTGTACTAAATGTATAGATATAGAAGAGGCTTATGAATTCATCGATGGAAAAATATTGGTACTAGTTTTCTCGATGCTGGCAATAGGTAAGTCTTTAGAGTTAACTGGGGTAATTAGAAGTTTTACTGAACTTATTCAGCCTTATCTTCATTTGTTACCAATACCTATAATTTTGTGGTTCTTGTACCTTTTCACATCAGTCTTGACAGAGATTGTCTCAAATAATGCAGTGGCAGTGGTTATAACCCCTATTGCGATTTCTTTAGCATCAAGTTTGGGATTGGATCCAAGAGCATTTGTTATGGTGATTATGATTGCGGCTTCAGCAAGTTTTGCTACTCCAATTGGTTATCAAACAAACACTATGGTATACGGACCTGGTGGATACAAGTTCACTGATTTTTTAAGGGTTGGTTTGCCTCTGAATCTGCTTTTTGGTATGCTAACAGCTATGCTTATTTTCTTTTTCTATATATGAGGAGAATGACTTGATTTTTTTTAACGCAAACATCTTTTCGAGGTTCAGGAGATAGGAATAAACCATGGCTGGGCATTCAAAATGGGCCAATATACAACACCGCAAGGGTAGACAGGATGCTGTTCGCTCAAAATTGTTCTCAAAAATTTCTAAGGAAATCACAGTTGCTGCAAAGCTTGGAGATCCAGACGTTGATAAGAACCCAAGACTGCGGCTCGCGGTAAAGGAAGCTAGAGCAAATTCTGTTCCTAAAGAAGTTATAGAAAGAGCTATAAAAAAATCTCAAGTTTTAGAAAATACAAATTATGAGGAAATACGATATGAAGGTTATGGGCCAGGTGGTATTGCCATTATAGTTGAAGCTTTAACTGATAACCGCAATAGGACTGCTTCGAATGTTCGTTCTATTTTCGTTAAGTATGGTGGCAACCTTGGTGAAACAGGCTCCGTAGCTTTCATGTTTGACCGGCTGGGATTCATAGCTTATTCACGGTCTTCTGGTAATGAAGAAAAGATGATGGAATTAGCTATTAACTTTGGGGCTATGGATATGGAAACGGAAGATGAAGCTTATTTGTTTTACTGTGAAAGTACAGAGCTTTCGTCCATAGCAGACCAACTTGAAGATCAGTTGGGAGATAGTTTAATGACCAAACTAATATGGAAACCACAGAATTTAGTTGAAGTTAATAGTGAGCAAATGCAAAAAATTACAAATTTGATGGACGTCCTAGAAAGTGATGAGGATGTGCAAAGTGTACACTCAAATTCGAACTTTGAAAATTGAGGTATCATGCATTTCAGACTTTTTACAGATAGACTAGCAAAAGGATAACTTGCCAACAGTTTTGGCTTAGAACTAAATTGATCTTAACCCGATAACAAAATATTAATACCTATGTACCTATGTATCAAATAATTTTTCTGCTCGTATAAATTAGCAGCCTTCATTACAGATTCTGAAGTCGTGAACCATGAACAGAGTTATCTTCCAGTTGTGTTTTTCTTCTAACAAGTTAATCTGATTTAGCAAAGGTGAAGTAATATGAATAAGATTTTGGATGAATTAGAAAACAGAAGGCGAGAGGCCAAACAGGGTGGTGGGCAGGCTCGAATAGATGCACAACACAAAAAAGGCAAACTTACTGCAAGAGAACGCGTAGAAGTTTTGGTTGATCCAGGATCTTTTGAAGAATTTGATATGTTTGTCTCTCACCGTTGTAATGATTTTGGGCTTGATAAAGATTCCTACCCAGGTGATGGTGTGATTACTGGTTGGGCAACTATTAACGGACAGATCA
The DNA here is from genome assembly GCA_029243395.1 of Paracoccaceae bacterium. Classification (GTDB taxonomy): domain Bacteria; phylum Pseudomonadota; class Alphaproteobacteria; order Rhodobacterales; family Rhodobacteraceae; genus CACIIZ01. The sequence goes on from JAQWSE010000011.1 coordinate 24,370, forward strand.
TTTACCTTTTTAGTCAAGACTTCACGGTATTTGGAGGTTCCTTATCTGAAACTAATGCTCAAAAAATTTGTAAAGTCATGGATATGGCTGTTCAAAATGGCGCTCCAATAATAGGTCTGAATGACAGTGGTGGAGCGAGAATCCAGGAAGGAGTGGCGTCTTTGGGCGGCTATGCTGAAGTATTTAAGCGAAATATCCTGGCTTCTGGAGTAGTTCCACAAATCAGTGTTATAATGGGACCATGTGCTGGGGGTGCAGTTTATTCGCCGGCTATGACCGACTTCATCTTCATGGTTAGGGGTAGCTCTTACATGTTTGTAACTGGGCCTGATGTAGTTAAAACGGTAACTAATGAGAGCGTTACCGCCGAGGACTTAGGAGGCGCTGTGACGCATACTACAAAATCCTCAGTAGCTGACATGGCTTTTGATAACGATATTTTGGCCCTGAGGGAGGTGAGAAGACTCTTGGAGTATCTTCCGGCCAGTAATAGGGCAGGTACCATCTCAAAAAAGGTTTATGATGATCCAGAAAGGATTGAGGTAAGTTTGGATAATCTAATTCCAACGGATGCAGGCGTAGCTTATGACATTAAAGAATTAATAATCAAACTCGCTGATGAAAATGATTTTCTTGAGATTCAACCAGACTTTGCACGAAATATTATTATTGGATTTATTAGACTTGGAGGAAGTAGCATTGGCGTAGTAGCGAACCAACCAAAAATATTAGCAGGTTGTCTTGATGTTGATAGCTCCAGAAAGGCTGCTCGTTTTGTAAGGTTCTGTGATGCTTTCAATATTCCCATATTAACTTTGGTTGATGTCCCTGGCTTTTTACCTGGTACTCATCAAGAATATGGTGGAATCATAAAACATGGAGCAAAATTGCTTTTTGCATACGGAGAGGCGACAGTGCCCAAAGTAACTGTCATTACCCGCAAGGCCTATGGAGGAGCATATGATGTTATGTCTTCAAAACATTTAAGGGGAGACATAAATTATGCTTGGCCAACTGCAGAAATAGCTGTAATGGGAGCCAAGGGGGCTGTTGAAATTATCTACAAATCTGATTTAAGCGATAAGAAGAAAATTGAAGGGCATGCAAAACAATATGAGGAAAGATTTTCTAACCCATTTATTGCCGCAGAAAAGGGCTATATTGATGAGGTCATCATGCCAAGAAGCACTAGGAAAAGGTTGGTAAGAGCTTTTAAGAGTTTAGAAGGAAAGAAGCAGGTGAATCCATGGAAAAAACACGACAACATTCCTCTTTAAGGTTTTGAATGTTTAAACACAAAGGATTTCCATCTAGGATGCCAGGAACAGATTTTCAATTTACAGTAAGGCATGAGAAAAAATCCCCTCCTGCAATAATATCTCGTAAGAGGAAGCCTGATGCCCCAGTCAAGTATTGGCGGGTGGATTCATTTTTTCTTAGGTGTTTAATCGATCATTTCGGTGACTCCACATTTGTGAGAGGGAATCTCGATTCTGGTCGATTAGGCTGGCTTTTTGGAAGAGAATTAATTGCAGTTGATGACAAATTTAGCCCGGTCGATTATGGAGCAAGGCTAAAGATCAATTTTGATGTAGTTAAGTCAAGTCATCCAGAACTAATATAGTACGCACATAATTTGAATCATTAGAATGAAATGAAAAAATGATAGAAAGAATTCTTATTGCTAACAGAGGAGAAATAGCCTGCAGAATTATAAAAACTGCGGCTAAGCTTGGCATTGAAAGTTCAGTAATTTTTTCAAAAGACGATGAAGGATCTCTGGCAGTCAAAATGGCTGACAAAGCATTTTTACTTGCTGACTCGAAGAATAATAGCCAAGAATATCTTGATATTGAACAAATTATTAGAATAGCCAAGAAAGATAAAATTGAGGCTATTCATCCTGGGTATGGATTTCTATCTGAAAATGCTACTTTTGCCAAAGCAGTTGAAGAAAATGGCATGAAATTCATCGGTCCTCCACATGAATCGATTAAGATCATGGGAGATAAGATTGTTTCTAAAGTTCAAGCCAAGAACTGTGGGGTGTCCATTGTACCAGGAGTGGATAAGGAAACTCATAATTTTTCTGAAGCAAGAAAGATAGCTAAGAAGATCGGTTATCCTATAATGGTAAAGGCTTCCGCTGGTGGTGGTGGCAAGGGTATGAGAGTTGTTCAAAATGAAAAAGATCTAGAGGATAATTTTCGATCGGCAAAGAATGAGGCTAAATCAAGCTTTGGCGATGAGAGAATTTTCATTGAGAAATTTGTTGAAAATCCCCATCATGTGGAAATTCAAATTATTGGAGACAAATTTGGCAATTTCATTCATTTAGGTGAAAGGGATTGTTCAATTCAACGCAGAAATCAGAAAATTATAGAAGAATCTCCTAGCCCATTTATTGATAGGACTATTAGAGATGCAATGGCTATTCAGGCGATCAACTTAGCCAAGTCTGTAAATTATTATTCAGCGGGAACAGTAGAATTTATAGTCGATGCACAAAAGAATTTTTATTTTTTGGAGATGAATACTCGTCTTCAGGTCGAACATCCAGTTACTGAGTTAACCACTGGTGTTGATATAGTGGAACAGATGATTAGGATTGCCTCTGGAGAACCTTTAAAATTTAATCAGAAAGGAATCTCGTTTACAGGTTCTGCAATTGAAGCCAGGGTATACGCAGAAGATCCATCTAGAGACTTTATGCCTTCTGTTGGGAGGTTAAACAAATATGCTCCTCCTAAAGAAATTAGATTTGATAAAAGACAGATAAGGAATGATACAGGAGTAAATGAAGGTAGTAACATCTCATTTAAATATGATCCAATGATATCAAAATTATGTGTTTGGGCTCCTACTAGAAAAAAATCTCTGGAATTAATGGTGGATGCTCTTGCTGAATTTCGTATTACTGGAATTAAGAGTAATCTAAGCTTTTTAATAGACGTCATCAGTCAGGAAAAATTTCAAAGAGGTGAATTCACTACAAATTTCTTATCAGAGAAATATCCTGAAGGATTTAAAAGCCGAAATGTGAAAAACAGGGATTTAGAATACCTTGGTGCAGCATTGTTATCTTTACAAAAGTCTTTTGCCTTAGAATCGAGATCTAAAAATGGTTCTTTTCCTGAAACAAGAACGTATAACCCAGAAGACTATTTTATTCATTGGAATGATAAGATAATCCCCTTGTCATGGAGTTTTTCCGATGGATGTCATCGAGTGAAAAATCGAAAAGAAAAGGAATTTATTGTAAAATTTGGCAAGTTATCTTTTAATGAAATTACAAGTATTCAAGTTAATTCAAGAATTTTGAAATTGTGGTTAAGTAAAAAAACTGATGGATATTTAGTAAACTGGAAGGGTTATGAGGGTGAATTAAAAATTTATTCTCCTGAAATTTCAGGAATGCTTGAGTTTTTTCCGGACAAAAAAATGCCAGTAAGTCATCAGGCATTAAATGCCCCAATGCCTGGGTTAATAGTTTCTCTTGATGTGGTTGCAGGCGATGACGTCCAATTAGGTCAAAGATTATGTGCCTTGGAAGCAATGAAAATGGAAAATGTTTTGTATGCTGAAAGAGCCGGAAAAATCAAATTGGTGAAATGTAAGAAAGGAGACATCCTTTCTGATGGAGACAAGATATTGGAGTACGAGTGAACAAAGATTCTTTAAGTAAATGGAAATCACTAGCTTCGGATGAACTAAAGGGAAAGCCTTTGGAATCTCTCAATTGGGTTAGCTCTGAAAACATTATAATTAAACCACTTTATACAAAGAAAGATCTGGAGAGTGTTTCACATTTAGATGAGTTGCCTGGATTAGCTAACTTTAGCCGAGGACCAAGAGCCACAATGTATGCTGGTAGACCTTGGACTATTCGTCAGTATGCTGGATTTTCAACAGCAGAAGAAAGCAATGCATTTTATAAAAAAAACTTAGTGTCCGGGCAAAAAGGTATTTCAGTAGCTTTTGATTTACCTACCCATCGAGGGTATGATAGCGATCATCCAAGGGTCCTTGGTGATGTAGGGAAAGCTGGGGTGGCCATTGATAGTGTTGAAGATATGGCAATTTTATTTAATGGGATACCCTTAGATCAGATGTCGGTTTCAATGACCATGAATGGTGCCGTGATTCCAATTATGGCGAATTTCATTGTGGTGGCAGAAGAGCAAGGAGTATCAAAATCCAAACTAACGGGAACAATTCAAAATGATATTCTTAAGGAGTTTATGGTCAGGAATACGTATATTTACCCGCCAGAACCATCAATGCGAATTGTTTCAGATATAATTGAGTATACAAGTAGCGAGATGCCCAAGTTTAATTCTATATCTATATCTGGTTATCACATGCATGAGGCTGGGGCAAATTTGGCCCAGGAGTTGGCCTTTACTTTAGCGGATGGCAAGGAATATGTCAGGGCCGCACTTTCTAAAGGACTGGATATAGATTCTTTTGCTGGGAGACTTTCCTTCTTTTTTGCCATTGGCATGAATTTTTTTATGGAAGTAGCCAAATTACGGGCAGCTAGGTTGCTCTGGGCTAGGATAATGGCTGAATTCAATCCCACAAGGGAAAGTTCTTCTCTCTTAAGAGTGCATTGCCAAACCTCGGGAGTAAGTCTGCAAGAAGAAGATCCTTATAATAATATTGTGCGAACATCTTATGAGGCTTTAGCTGGTGCGTTGGGAGGAACTCAAAGCTTGCATACCAATGCTTTTGATGAGGCAATGGGGTTACCCACTGAATTTTCTTCGAGAATCGCTCGCAACACGCAGTTGATCATGCAAGAAGAATTAGGAATTACTAAAGTAATCGACCCTCTTGCTGGTAGTTACTACGTTGAAACATTAACCGAACAATTGGCTGCGAAAGCTTGGGAAATTATTCAAGAAATTGAAGATTTAGGAGGGATGACAGAAGCAGTGGCTTCAGGATTGCCCAAGTTCAGGATAGAAGAGTCCGCAGCACGAAAACAAGCAGCAATTGATCAGGGGAAAGAAGTGATAGTTGGCGTCAATAAATTTAAGCCAAATCAAAAAGAAGATGTTGAGATATTAGATGTAGACAATGTAATTGTTCGACGCACTCAAATTGATAGGCTGAGGCATGTTAAGGCTACTAGAGACAATGAATTATGCATGAAAAAATTGAATGATTTAGAAATTACTTGTAAGACTGGCGAGGGCAACTTGCTAGGACGAGCAATCGAGGCAGCGAAAGCCCGAGCAACTGTAGGAGAAATATCTTACACTATGGAAAAAGTTTTCGGTAGATATAAGGCAGACACTAAAACCCTTTCTGGGGTTTACCAAGAGGCGTATGAAAAAGACGATTCCTTTTTGAAAATTCAAGAGAAAGCAAATTTATTTACCGATAAAGAAGGGAGAAGACCAAGAATTTTAGTCACCAAACTCGGTCAAGACGGGCATGATCGAGGTGCTAAGGTCATAGCAACAGCTTTTGCAGACATGGGATTTGATGTTGATGTTGGACCTTTGTTTCAGACGCCAGAGGAAGCAGCTCAGGATGCTGTGGATAACGACGTCCATATTGTTGGAGTATCTTCTCAGGCAGCAGGTCATAAAACATTGGTACCTGTTTTAATCGAAAAGCTTAAAATATTGGGTGGAGAGGATACTATTGTAGTGTGTGGGGGTGTTATTCCTAAGGATGATTATCCGTTCTTGATGGATTTAGGTGTGAAAGCAGTTTTTGGGCCTGGAACTAATGTTTTGGATGCTGCAAATAATTTGCTTGATATTCTAATGAATAAGTAATTTTTGAACTAGAAGATAATTGTGTGTCGTTTTTTATTAAGGTTTGTCAATGAAGGTTTATTAAATGGGTAAAACAAAAGAAGAAACTGCCAGGCGGGCGGCACTAGATTTTCACGAGTTTCCAAAACCTGGAAAATTGGAAATTCGTGCCACTAAGCCATTGGCCAACCAAAGTGATTTAGCAAAAGCCTATTCACCTGGAGTTGCTGAAGCATGTCTTGAAATTAATAATGATGCGAAAGAAGCGGTTCGTTACACTTCAAAAGCAAATCTTGTGGCAGTAGTTTCAAATGGATCTGCAGTTTTGGGCTTAGGTAATATTGGTCCATTAGCATCTAAACCTGTAATGGAAGGAAAAGCAGTTCTTTTCAAAAAGTTTGCTGGAATCGATTGCTTCGACATTGAAATCAAAGAAGAAGACCCATATCGATTAGCTGAAATAGTATCTTCTCTAGAACCTACCTTTGGAGCTATAAATTTGGAGGATATAAAAGCTCCGGATTGCTTCATAGTGGAAGAGGTATGTAGAAAAAATATGAATATTCCAGTGTTTCATGATGATCAGCACGGTACAGCGATAGTAGTGGGCGCGGCTTTGATAAATTCTTTGCAGCTTGTCAAAAAGAAAATCTCAGAAATTAAGGTGGTAACAACAGGAGGGGGAGCAGCAGGAATAGCATGCTTAAAAATGTTGATAAGTCTTGGGTGCAAGAGAGAAAATATTTGGTTATGTGACCTATCTGGTCTTGTTACGGAGAGGCGTAATGAGAAAAACAAGCATAAAGCATTTTTTGCGCAGGATAGTAAATTGGAACTGCTGGAAGACGTAATTTCAGGAGCGGATTTTTTTCTTGGCCTATCAGGACCAGACACGCTGTCAAAAGCAATGTTAATGAAAATGAATTCTTCTCCCATCATTTTTGCCTTAGCAAATCCAACACCTGAAATCATGCCAGAAGTTGTTCATGAGTCGGTTGAAAATGCAATCGTTGCAACTGGGAGGTCAGATTACCCCAACCAGGTTAACAATGTATTATGCTTTCCTTTTATATTTAGAGGTGCATTGGATGTAGGAGCAACTGAAATAAATGAAGCTATGAAAATAGCCTGTGTGCAATCGATCGCTGAGTTGGCCAGAGAACATTCTTCTGCCGAAGCAGCTGCAGCTTATCAGGGTGAAGACATGAAGTTTGGGCCAAATTATGTGATCCCTAAACCTTTTGATCCAAGACTTTTGCCGTTAGTAGCTTCGGCAGTAGCCGAGGCTGCTGTGAATTCGGGTGTTGCCACTAGAGAAATCAAATCTATCACTGATTATACCAGAGATTTAGAGAGCTCTGCCTATAAAACCTCAATGCTGATGCGACCAGTATTTGGAGCAGCTAGATCAGCTACCAGACGAATAGTATTTTCTGAAGGAGAAGACGAAAGAGTTTTGAGGGCCTCTTTTGCTATGTTAGAGGAAACGGGTGACAGACCAATTCTAATTGGTAGACCTGAGGTTGTAATGCACAGGATAGATAAATATGGTTTGCCGCTAAGGATGAATCAAGACTTTCAACTAGTGAATCCAGAAAGTGACCCCCGCTTTAGAGATTACTGGGGAACCTATCATACGATAATGCAAAGAAGAGGAGTTACCCCAGCCTTATCTCAAGCTATAATGAGAACAAATAGTACTGCAATCGCATCCATCATGGTTTATAGAAAAGAAGCTGATAGTATGATTTGTGGTACTTTCGGACAATATCTGTGGCACCTTAATTACATTCAACAGGTCCTAGAGAATGAGGGACTACAAGCTATTGGCGCTCTTTCTTTGATGATCCTTGAGAATGGCCCTCTTTTCATTGCAGATACACAAATAAATGCGATACCATCGCCGGAACAAATAGCTCAAACTGTTATCGCTACAGCCCGGCATGCACGGCGATTTGGGATAGAACCAAAAATAGCTTTGTGCTCGCATTCGCAATTCGGTAATTTAGATAATATTTCAGGTAGAAACATGAGGAAGGCTTTGGAAATCTTGGATAATAGTAAATGTGATTTTTCCTATGAGGGTGAAATGCATTCTGATGCTGCACTTGATCCAGAACTTAGGTCACGAATTATGCCTAATAGCCGTTTTGAAGGAGCTGCAAACGCCTTAGTTTTTGCCAATACTGATGCAGCAAGTGGTGTTAGAAATATTCTAAAAATGTGTGCAAATGGTTTAGAGGTTGGTCCAATACTAATGGGCATGGGTAATAAGGCTCACATTGTAACACCTTCGATAACAGCAAGAGGACTTTTAAACATTGCAGCTTTAGCTGGAACTCCTGTTCAAACCTATGGTTAAAGATGATCAGGATATATGATGAATTATGAGGATACTTATTCTAGTTGGAAGTCAGATCCCGAACATTTTTGGATGGAAGCTGCTAAGGCTATTGATTGGTTTAAGTTTCCTTCTCATGCGTTAGACGAAAGTAGAAAACCTTTTTACACTTGGTATTCAGACGGTGAGGTTAATACATGCTTTAACGCGGTGGATCGTCATGTAGAAGGTGGTTTGGGCAAAAAAGCAGCAATTATCTATGATAGCCCAGTTACAGGTATTAAAAGAACATTAACTTTTAATGAATTGCTAGAGAAAACAGCCAAATTTGCGGGAGCCTTAAAGAGGTCGGGAATTCAAAAAGGTGATAGGGTAATCATTTATATGCCTATGATTCCCGAAGCCATAATTTCTATGTTGGCATGTGCTCGCTTGGGCGCCATTCATTCAGTGGTGTTTGGGGGATTTGCATCTAAAGAATTAGCAGTGAGAATAGATGATGCGCAGCCTAGAGCAATTATATCAGGCTCATGTGGAATAGAACCCAGCGGAATAGTACCTTATAAGCCACTTTTGGATAAAGCTATTGAACAATCCGATCATAAACCTGAGTTCTGTGTTGTCTATCAAAGAGAACAGTTAGAAGCTCCATTAGTTTTTGGTCGAGATCATGATTGGGATGAATTCCAAAAAGGTTCTGTTAGTTGCCCTTGCTTGCCTGTTTATGGATCTGATCCATTATATATTTTGTATACTTCTGGTACTACCGGTCAACCTAAGGGCGTTGTGAGACCTACTGGTGGTCATCTTGTTAGTTTAATGTGGACAATGGAGAATTTCTATGGTGCTCAGCAAAAAGATGTTTTTTGGGCTGCATCTGACGTTGGCTGGGTGGTTGGCCATTCCTATATAGTTTATGCCCCCTTGTTTGCAGGGAATACTACGGTTCTTTTTGAAGGTAAGCCAATAGGGACCCCAGATCCAGGAACATTTTGGCGAGTTATAGAAGAACATGGAGTGAAAACATTATTTACTGCACCAACAGCTTTCCGAGCTATTAAGAGGAGTGATCCTGATGGTGACTATATTAAGAAATTTGATACTTCCACATTAAAGGCTCTCTTCTTGGCTGGTGAAAGGGCAGACCCTGATACCATCAAGTGGGCAGCTCAAAAATTAAAGGTCCCAGTCATTGATCATTGGTGGCAAACTGAGACAGGGTTTCCCATGGTGGGCTGTCCTTTGGGATTAGATTCTCCATCCATAAAAATAGGTTCTGCTGGTTTACCAATGCCTGGGTTTCAAATAGAAGTATTAGGAGATGATGGAAAAGAATTAGAATCAGGAAGGCTTGGCTCTATTGCCGTAAAGATGCCCCTACCTCCCGGAGCTCTTCCAACACTTTGGAATGCTGATGAACGATTCAAGTCAGCTTACTTGTCGCGATTTCCTGGTTATTATGAAACAGGTGATGCAGGTATAATTGATTCTGAAGGATATGTATCCGTCATGGCGAGGACAGATGATGTGATTAATACTGCAGGACACCGGCTCTCTACAGGAGCAATAGAAGAAGTATTGACCGAACATCCTGATATTGCAGAGTGCGCGGTAATTGGGGTAAAGGATGAATTGAAAGGTCAAATACCAATAGGTTTTATCTGCTTAAATGCCGGGGTAAATAGAAAATTAGAAGAGATAATGATAGAGGCGGTCTCAAGTGTCAGGGAAAAAATCGGTCCAGTTGCGAGCTTCAAAACTGCTATTGTGGTAGACAGGTTACCAAAAACAAGATCTGGAAAAATTCTACGTGGCACAATGCTCAAGATAGCTAATGGTGATGATTTTACGACTCCAGCAACTATTGATGATATTACTAGCCTAGACAATATAAGAGAGTCCTTGGAGAAGGTTGGTTATCCTAAATAACTCATGAGTAATGCTACTCACCGTATGGAATCCAGATATTTTTTACTTGTGTAGCTTTATATAGAGACAATGTTCGGAATTCTCTTGAAGGTTCTAACCAAGGATACTGTTGACCATAATTCACCCATGTTTGTTTTAAATTGGATATAGATAAGTCCTCAACAGTTTTTGAACCTTCTTTAGTTCCGAAATACCAGAGACTATCGACTCCCATATGAACAGCTAATGTTTGGGTCAATGTGCTCCGATCTCCGGTGACTATATTAATTGCTCCTGCCGGCATATCAGAGGATTCAAATATTTGATACATGTCTAGAGCACTTAGTGGATATTTTTCAGATGGTATCGCTATGACACTATTGCCTGTACACAGAGCACTAAAAACCAAGTGAACAAAAGATAGTAGTGGGTTGTCGTCTGGGCACACAATTCCAATAACTCCTACAGGCTCATTAATTGCTAGTGAAACTCCTCGGATGGGTACATCGTGAATAGTACCTTCGAATTTATCTGCCCAGGCAGCATAGTGAAAAATTGTTTCAAGACTACTCTCGACCTCTTGCTTCCCATCTATTCCAGTCATCTTTTTAAGAATACTAGCGTATTCTTTCTTGCGTAATTCTAAATTTTCTGCTGCATAATAGAGAACTTGCGCCCTACTATGTGGGGTCATATTTCGCCACTTCACTTCTAGGCTTGCTGCTTCTACGGCCTCTCGGAGATCTTTTCTATTACCTTCTGGTACTTGTCCAATGATTTTCTTCTTAAAACCAAAAACTTTTCTGTCATAACCGCTATCAGATCGCGTTTGTTTTCCTCCAATAAAGATTTTTCTTGTCCTATCAATAGTTTGTATCTCATCTTTCTCTATTAGGCTAATTTCTTTAATTGAAGATTTTTTATTATAATTTAATTTTCGTGAAAAGGTTGGATCTTTTAAGTATTCTAAAAGACCTTCTATTCCTCCCTCTCTTCCATAACCGCTTTCTCTATATCCCCCAAACCCGGCAGAAGCGTCAAACAAATTGGTTGAGTTAATCCACACAACGCCTACCTTGATCTTTGGTGCTAAATCTAGACTTAAGTTAATATTTTCGGTCCAAATACTTGCCGATAATCCATAACGCGAATTGTTAGCAATTGCGATTGCTTCTTTAGGTGTTCTAAACGGTATGACAGTAAGAACTGGCCCAAAGATCTCTGTTTGGCAAATGTCCATAGATTGATGTGTTTGCTCCAATAGGGTAGGCGGATAGAAAAAACCTTGTGTGGGAATTTCCATTTTAGGTTGATATATTTTGGCACCTTCTTTTTCACCGCTAGCAACCAAGTTCTTGATTTTCTCCAGTTGACTAAATGAATTGATAGCACCTATATCCGTAGACTTATCTAATGGATCCCCCAAGTGCAGTTTCCCCATTCTTCTCTTCAATTTAGCTACGAATTTTTTCTGAATTCCCTCTTGCACAAGTAATCTTGATCCTGCACAACAGACCTCGCCCTGGTTAAACCATATTGAATCAATGACACCTTCAACGGCACTGTCTAGATCAGCATCTTCAAACACGATGAAAGCAGACTTGCCACCAAGTTCCAGACTTAATTTTTTTTCTAGTCCAGCTGTTTGCTTTCTTAGCAATCTTCCTACTTCAGTAGATCCGGTAAAAGCTATCTTTGCAATATCAGTATGTTTTACTATGAATGAGCCTGTTTTCCCATCACCAGTAATAATATTAATGACACCGGGGGGTATCTTTGCTTCCATGCAAAGTTCAGCAAAGAAAAGAGCAGTCAATGGAGTTGTTTCCGCTGGTTTTAGTACTAGAGTATTACCAGCTGCCAACGCGGGCGCTATTTTCCAGGCCAGCATTAATAATGGAAAATTCCATGGAATGATTTGGCCAACGACTCCAAGGGGTTCTTTCCGTGGGAATTTTTCCGGTAGAATTTTGGCCCATCCGGCATGGTGATAAAAGTGTCTTGCAACCAATGGAATATCAATATCGCGGCTTTCACGTATAGGTTTGCCATTATCCAAAGTTTCCATAACAGCAAGAATTCGGCTATTTTTTTGGATTAAACGTGCCAAAGCATAAATACATTTTGCTCTTTGAAAGGGAGTAAAATTTTTCCAAGCCTTGAAGGCAGCTTTAGCTGACTTTACTGCCAGTTTGGCATCGTTCTCGGTTCCTTTTGATACTTTTGCTAACACTTCACCTGTTGAAGGGTTGATAGTATCAAAGGTATTCGTGGGCCTGGTCATTTCTCCATTTATAAAATGCCCAAATTTCTTTTTTGATTTAGATAACCAAGAGTAGACACTATCTGGGGACTCAGGTGATGGCCCATAGGTCATTTTCTTGTTTTGCTGCTTCATGCTATTCCTTTCAAACAATCGGATGTCTATTTCCAGACGAATATGCTCCAGAAACATAATGTTCTAGTTGCCTTTCAATGTCCGCAAGTAGTGATGATGCCCCAATTCTAAACAAATTCTTATCAAGCCATTCTTCCTCTAGTTCTTCCTTCATCAATATTAAATAATTTATTGCCTGTTTGGCTTTGGAAATCCCACCAGCTGCTTTAAACCCTACTTTGATTCCAGTGAGGTCATGAAAATCTCGGATAGCTCTCAGCATGACTAAAGAGACCGGAAGGGTAGCATTCGTTGGTTCTTTTCCTGTTGAAGTCTTTATGAAATCGGCCCCAGCTAGCATAGAAACCCAGCTGGCTCTCACGACATTTCTAAGTGTTCCCAAATCGCCAGCTCCTATGATCACTTTTAAGTGAAGAGATCCACACGCTTTTTTATAAGTTAGCACATCATTATAGAGCGACCTCCAGTTAGCGGTTAGCACTTTATTTCTATTGATCACCACATCAATCTCACTTGCACCATTCTTAATTGCAGCATTTATTTCACTAATTTTTGTACGTTCTGGAACAAGGCCTGTAGGAAAACCAGTGGCAACAGATGCTAACTCTATATTACTTTCTCTGAGTGCTGATTTTGCAGTACGAACTAGCTCAGGGTAGACACAAACAGCTGCAACAGATATTGGGTTTTGTATCTTTAGTAAGTTTAGTATGTCGCGCCTAACTGGGTTTTTAGCCTTATGGCATATTCTATCTACTCTACCTGGCGTGTCATCTCCCGCTAAAGTTGTCAAATCCATAAATTCAATCGCTTTTAGCAGCCAATCTGCTTGATGTCTTTTTTTCACTGACCGACGTTTCATCAGAGTATCACATCGTCTTTCAACAGCACTAAGATTGACCTTTTGGCTCAATATTAAATTAATATCTAAATCTATTGGTTCTCTTGGTATCAAAATAATCTACTTGAATATGATGGTGTATTTATCACAATTTGGTAACATGACCGTTATGATACCCATTCCAAAAGGAGTGGTAAAGATTATTTAGATATGGCTTGAGGTGAATTATGGAGCAGGAATCTTCAAAAGTTGATTTGAACCAGCTTAAAGAGATCGCACACATGAATATGTTGAAAGCTTATGCCCCTTATTCAAAGTTCTTAGTTGGGGCTGCGATACTAGGCGGCGACAAAAGAATTTATGGCGGATGCAATGTGGAGAATGCTGCTTATCCAGAGGGTATGTGTGCTGAAGCCAGTGCCATTAGTGCTATGATAGCCGGTGGAGTTAAGATCATTGAAAAAATATGCGTGATATCTCAATCTGAAAAAATTGTTAGCCCTTGTGGAGGTTGCAGACAAAAAATCCGAGAATTTTCAACAGTGGATACAAAAATTTTCCTCTTTAATATCACAGGTTCATTCAAAGTTTTTTCAGTTGAGGAACTATTACCATTCAGTTTTTCTGAATTTGATGACCTAGTCAAACGTTAATGAAAGAGCAGTATGAGCATGATTTTGATTCAAGATTTAATAACAAAAAAGCGTATTGGTAAAGAATTGACCGATGATGAATTGAATTGGTTTGTCCGTCAGCTCACGAATGGAGTTTTATCCGAGGGACAAGTAGCTGCTCTTGCAATGGCGATATGTATCAAAGGAATGACTTTAAGAGAACGGGTTGCACTGACGCTTTCGATGAAAGACAGTGGAAAGACTCTGACTTGGGATTTGCCAGGTCCCGTGGTGGATAAGCATTCTACTGGTGGCGTGGGAGACGCGGTTTCTTTGTTGTTAGCACCAATCTTAGCTGCTTGTGGTGCATATGTTCCAATGATTTCAGGAAGAGGTTTAGGCCACACTGGTGGAACTCTTGACAAATTTGAGTCCATCCCAGGGTATAATACATCTCCGGATGAACACTTGTTCACAAAAGTTGTGGCTGAGGTTGGGTGTGCTATTATCGGGCAAACGAGTGAATTAGCTCCTGCAGATAGGCGCTTTTATTCCATTCGTGACGTAACTGGAACTGTTGAGTCGATTGACTTGATTACAGCATCTATCCTTTCAAAAAAATTAGCTGCCGGTTTGGAAGCTCTTGTTTTAGATGTCAAATGTGGAAATGGAGCGTTTATGACTGAATTTTCAGAAGCGTCGAATCTTGCTCGTTCCTTGGTTACAGTTTCAAATAATAGTGGCTGTAAGGCGAGTGCAATAGTAACGGACATGAATCAGCCCCTTTCAAATAGTGTTGGGAACTCTCTCGAAATTCAAGCAGTGATAAATATTTTGAGAGGAGAAGATATTGACGACAGAATGCTAAATGTGACCTATGGCCTTGGCGAAAACATACTGTGTAATTGCGGTCTTTCCAATAATAAGATTGAAGCTCGGTCACGTATGGAAACAGTTTTGTCAAGTGGTGAAGCAGCAGAAAAATTCTCAAAAATGGTCAGTGGCTTAGGGGGACCAAAAGATCTGATAGAGAAATCGGAAAAATACCTTAGAGAGTCGATCATTATTGGAGATATATGTGCTGAAAAAACTGGTTACATTAATCACATAAATACAAGACAATTGGGAAACACTCTTATAGCATTAGGAGGAGGTCGACGACGTCTTGAAGATAAAATTGATCATTCCGTTGGAATGAAGTTTTCGGCTGAACTAGGTAGTAGCGTTGAAAAGGGAATGCCTATAGCGAAAGTATACGCTCCATCGGAAGCATTATTTATCGCTGCTCATGAACAAATTACTCAATCTATTAGAATAGGACTTAACAGTGAACTGGATGAGCCGGACCCTATTATTGAGTATTTTGAATGAAGGGTAGAGGTATTTGGATAGTAATGGATGCTGTGGGAATAGGTGGTGCACCTGATGCAAGCCACTTTGGAGATTCTGGTGCTGATACTCTGGGTAATATAGTTAAAGCCTGTGCAGCAGGGCTTGCGAACAGGGATAGGCAAGGTAAATTAAAGTTACCTAACCTAAAAAAACTAGGAATATTTGCTGCGCATGCAGAGGCAAATTCCAGCAAGTATTCCGGCTGCAGCGGAAAAAACTCGAATGCTTCCTATGCTTCTGCTACTGAAATTAGTCGAGGGAAGGATACACCGTCAGGTCACTGGGAATTGGCAGGAGTTCCAGTTAGCTGGGATTGGAAATATTTCAAAGACAAAGAAAAATCCTTTCCAGAAGATGCCATACGCCAAATTATGAAAGCGTGCAATTTGAATAGGATTTTGGCTAATTGCCATGCATCAGGGATCGAAATAATTAAAGAATTTGGAGAAAAACATGTCAGGACCCTTGAACCAATATTTTATACTTCTGTTGATAGTGTCGTTCAAATAGCCTGCCATGAAGAACATTTTGGTTTAAAAAAACTTTATGATCTTTGTGAAGAGTCTGCAAAAATATTTCATCCTATGATGGTAGGTAGAATCATTGCGCGCCCATTTGTTGGAAATGACAAGGAATCTTTCTATAGAACAAATAATCGTAAAGATTATACTATCCCTCCACCTAATCGAACAGTTTGCGAACTTTTGACACGAAATGGCGGGGCTTGCCATGCTATTGGAAAAATATCAGACATTTTCGCAAAAAAGGGTATTTCAACAAGTGTGAGCGGTATGACTGATGACATGCTATTTGATGAAATGCTAAAGGCAATTAAGCTTTCTCAAGATGGTGACTTAATTTTTGCTAATTTTGTGGAATTTGACTCCCTATATGGACATAGAAGAGATGTTTCAGGTTTTGCCCTCGCTTTGGAACGGTTTGACAAGAAGATTGGAAACTTGCTAAACTTTATTAATCCTGACGATTTTCTAATAATAACTGCAGATCATGGCAATGACCCAACTTTCAAAGGCACTGATCACACAAGAGAAAGAGTGCCAGTTTTGATGGCAGGAAATTATGCACAGTGTGGTAATCACGGGAAGATTTTTTTTTCTGACGTTGGAGCAACCATGGCATCCTATCTTGGTTTAAGGGGAGATTTATATGGAAAGAATATTTTCAAACGTAGAAAAATGGGGAAATAAAATTAGGAGAAAAAGGAATGGAAAATCTGACAATTGTGGAACATCCGTTGGTTCAACACAAGCTTACCAAGATGAGAAAAAAAGACACTCCCACCAATCATTTCAGGCAACTACTTAGAGAAATCAGTCTCCTTTTAGCGTATGAAATAACCCGGAATCTTAATATGTCAGAGGTAAATGTTGAGACGCCTCTGGAAGAATTTCAAGCCCCAACCCTAGACGGGAAAAAGCTAGCTTTAATCTCTATTCTAAGAGCAGGAAACGGTCTTCTGGATGGAGTGTTAGATCTTATTCCGTCTGCACGTGTAGGTTTTGTCGGGTTATATAGAGATGAAAAGACACTAAAGCCAGTACAGTATTATTTTAAGGTTCCAGGAGAGCTTAGTGAAAGGGTAGTAATTACCTTAGACCCTATGTTAGCGACGGGTAATTCAGCAAGTGCAGCCATTGATTTGCTCAAGGGCGCAGGTGCGAAAACAATTCGGTTTCTTTGTTTGTTAGCTGCTCCTGAAGGCGTAAAAACGTTATCTGCAGCACATCCTGATGTTCCAATAGTCACAGCAGCTCTTGACCGTCAACTTAATGACATTGGTTACATAATGCCTGGTTTAGGAGATGCAGGAGACCGAATGTTTGGAACCAAATAAGCCTGGTACTAAATTAATTCAGGATTAATTGAGAGGTGGAATACTCTGAATGAATTTCAAACTTATCCAAATATGATCAAACCTTTAAAAATTCCAGCAATAAAAATATAAGCAATCGACAACATTTTATATGGTAATTTTGGTAATAACGAAAGTTTTGAAATTAATAAAGTTTATATATTTAGTTCACGGAACTTCACACTTAACATTTTCTCCAGGAATCCCACACTTCAGAACAGTTGAAAGGATTCTCCTAAATCATCCTAGATTTGCTGAGAGGGTAAGGGCTTCAAAAAGCAAAGAACTAAACAGTGTTACACTATTGAAATGATACTTTGTGCCACTTTCTGCCCCGTTAAATAAGCGCCATGAGTAGTACCTGCATACTTAAAAATTGTGTGCTCTCCACACAAAAATAATTTATTAGAAACAGGTTTTAAAAGGTTATTGAAATCATATTCTTTACTCCTTTCCCCTACATAGGAATAAGCCCCTCTGGAGAAAGGATCTGTAAGCCAGCTAGTAGCTATAAAGCTATTTACTTTGGTAACTTTATCTTTCCAAATATTTTTTAAAACATCGAGCCCATCGTCTAATATTTCTTTTTGGGACATGTTGTCCGCCTTCCTTGCATAATTCCCAAAAGAAAGACCCAGCAGAATATTTTCATTAGAAAAAGTACGATAATTTAGCCAATATGGCCATCTGCCCTTTTCATCAGTCATGGTTCCAAAATACTGAGTATTTTTGTCCCAGAAAGGGTCATCAAATTTCAATGCAAGTTTGGTGACTGTCCCAAAGCCTAATTTTTTTATGCTTGATAAATGTTTTGCTGGTAGATTGGGTTTAAATTCAATTTGATTTGTTTTCAGAATACCTAATGGGACGGAACAAACAATATAATCAGCTTTAAAACTCTCCTTTTCAGTATCAACATGAATTATGTCATTTCTATAGTCTATTTTATGGACGGGTGAATTTAGTTTTATATTTAAACCGACAGCAAGAGAACTAAGAATTTTTTGATAACCAGAAGAAATGATAACATCTTCTCCTTCAAAGTATTTCATTTCATCATATAATGATGCAGAGATTTTTTCGATGGGCCCCCCAATATCAAATTCTGTATATGCTGTAGCAGCCCATTTTATTCCTTGATCAGACCATTCCTTTGAACATTCATTCACTATTGCATCATGCAAACTAAATTGACTATTGTAAGACAGTTCATCATCAATTTTTTGAAGACAGTGGTTCCATTTGGCATCAATTTCGTCTATTTTATCTTCTTTTATTTTCCGTCCATCTCTATCATAAACTTCTAAACTATCATCACTAGTCAAAAAATACTTTGAACCATTTCTATCAGCTAAATTCTTTATGGGATTATTGTTTGATGGTCCATGTATCCATCCAGCCCCAAATTCAAAAGGGGCTCCCAGAGACCAATCTGTTTTTATTCTTCCGCCAACATAGTCTTTTGCTTCTATGACAAGAACACTAGCACCGTGTTTTTTCAGTAAACTAGCAGCTGATAGGCCGGATATTCCTGCTCCTACAATAATAATTTTTTTGCCACTTAAGACATGCTTATTTGTAGTCGCAGTATTCGCATTAACTTGCATGCCCTCTAATAGACCTAGTCCTACTGTCATGGCACCCAAAGTGTATAAGTTCTTTAAAACATTTCTCCTATTTAGGCTCATTGTCATATCTCACATAAGTTTGAATTCTTTTTCATACTTGGCAAAACTATTTTATTTTACGAACAAAAACAATCGATTGATGCTATTTTTATGCTAATCACCACAACCGATACCGCTCTCCTGGAGCTCCCTAAAGTTACTGAGAGGGCATTTGTGGTTAGGATAAGGATCTCCTAAAACCCACACCCTAATCCAAGTAAGTATAATTGTTTACATATTTGACTTAGAAAAAGCAGTAAGATCTGATATTTTGCTGCTTACACAGTTTGCTTAACAAGGGATTTAAGTTTAAAAGCTTTAGTTTAATGCAAATTTTTATAGTTATTTTTTTGATTTATTGGGTTAGTTAAAAATTAGGAGAGCAAATGTTTCTTTATAATGCTGTATTAGAGAGGGCAGATGCGAACGACCCAGTCCTGGTCTGCCTTATTGGTGCGGGTAAGTTTGGAAGCATGTTTTTATCTCAGGTCCCAACAACACCAGGTTTAGAGGTTATAGCTATTATTGATCTAGATCCTGAACGGGCAAAAAAAACTTGTTTGCAAGTTGGGTGGCCAACCAATTTGATTGCTCGAACTACCTTCAGTGACGACATCAATGAAATAAGCTCAAAGCAGGCAATTGATGTCATGGTTGAAGCAACAGGTAACCCAATTGCAGGAATTTCTCATGCTTTATTTTCAATTAAGAATGGTTGGCATACTGTCATGGTTAATGTTGAGGCAGATGTCTTAGCTGGTGCGTATTTATCAAAATTAGCACAAGCAGACGGTTTAGTATATTCCATGGCATATGGTGATCAACCGGCACTGACGTGCGAATTAGTTGAGTGGGCAAGAAGTATTGGATTTGATATTGTTGCTGCTGGGAAAGGTACAAAGTATTTACCCGCATACCATTCATCAACCCCGGACACAGTGTGGGATTATTATGGGTTAAGTTCTGCTGAGGCAGCTGATGCCGGAATGAACAGTCAAATGTTTAACTCTTTTCTTGATGGAACAAAGTCAGGGTTGGAAATGGCAGCAATAGCCAATGCTACAAATCTTCAAGCTCCTGAAGACGGATTACTTTTCCCACCAGCGGGTGTTGATGAACTGGCCAATGTTCTTAGACCAAAGTCAATGGGTGGATTTCTTGAAAGAAAAGGGCAAGTTGAAGTCGTGTCTTCTCTCAAACGTAACGGCTGCAAAGTTTTTGGAGACTTACGCTGGGGTGTCTATGTCGTGATTGAGGCCACTAATGACTACACCGCTAGATGCTTTAAGGAGTATGGTATGAATACTGATGAGTCTGGCCGTTTTTCAGCCATGTATAAACCATTTCATCTAATCGGACTCGAACTTAATGTTTCAATTTTTTCTGCTGCGTTACTTAATAAACCAACGGGTTCAACTCAAAATTTTCAAGCTGATGTGATAGCCACAGCAAAAAGGGAACTAGCCTCTGGAGAAATCTTAGATGGAGAAGGGGGATACATGGTTTGGGGTAAACTAGTTTCTGCAAAAAAATCGGTAGCTATTGGTGGCCTTCCCATAGGGCTCACCAGTGGATTAAAACTTAAGAGAAGGATAAGTTCGGGTAGTCCTGTTTTATGGAGTGACATTGAGTTTGATAATTCTTTAGAGGTTTTTAAAATTCGCAAGAATATGGAAAATGAATTCAAATTGGGCTAGCATTTTACTTTTTTGGTCATCTGAACTGAGCAAAAGAAAAAAGATATTTCACAAAAATTTCTTTAAGTTAGACTTAAACATTTTACGAAGCTGCCACGAAAAAAAATATCAATTGCTAAGTTTTCAATTCTCCAAAAAAATACCTTGAACCAAGTAAGCTGTTCTACAGTCATCTATTTAGTTTTTCATAGAATTTTGAGTAATCTATGATGCAATTATAGAGCTCTCCAATAAAACTACCATCCATTGAAACGGTTCCATATTTTTATTGACTCGTCCTCATTGTTCACAACATGATAACAACTATGAGCTGCAGCTGTAGCACAAGCGTGGTTAGGAAGAATTCGTAGAAGATCTCCAGGTTTGAGGTTTGGAAGCTTAGCATCACTTCCTTCCCGAACTTGAATGATTCCATGCTCTTGCTGAACATTGGTTACAATTAAATCATCAATTAATTCACCATTTTCATTACATACCTGACCATAACCATAATCAATTTCTTGAGAAGATGTTCCTCGATCCCGTGATAAAGCCATCCAACCGGAATCAACTATAATAGCATCAATTTCTCTATTAATACTAATAACCGTGGTTAGAACAGAAAGCGCAATTTCATTTAATTCACACACGCCTACACCTGATTGAACTAGGTCAAAAAAAATAAATACGCCAGCTCTTAATTCTGTAATTCCTATATTTTTGCAGCCTGATAATGCAGTTGGAGTTGATCCGATAGTTACTAGTTCACAATTAATACCAGCTTTTTGAATTATCTCTGCAGCCATCAGCGTTTGGTCAGCTTCATTTTTTGCACAATTATTTATATCTTTTTCGTTAGATAAACCATAACTTTCCCCAGCATGGGACATTACACCTCTAAATAGGTCAAACTCATCTAGACATTCACTAATTTTAATAAGTTGTTCATTTGCGTAAGGTCGAACACCTGACCTATGTCCATCAAGATCTAATTCTATTACAGCAGTTATTCTGTTTCCTGTATTTTTGTAAAAAGCAACTAACTCTTGTGCTGTTGAAATATTATCAACTGAAACTGTTATTTTACAACTATTCGACAAATTTTTTGCTATTCGGTCTAATTTGTTTGGAACAATTGCAACAGAATAAAGAAAATCATTAATCCCACTGCTTTTTAACTGTTCTAATTCTTCTATAGTTGACACCATTGCACGCAGACCAAATTCTTTGACCAGTATCT
The DNA here is from genome assembly GCA_029243395.1 of Paracoccaceae bacterium. Lineage (GTDB taxonomy): Bacteria > Pseudomonadota > Alphaproteobacteria > Rhodobacterales > Rhodobacteraceae > CACIIZ01. The sequence continues at coordinate 46,091 of JAQWSE010000011.1, forward strand.
TTGTTATTTCAAGACATTTGGCAGTCTTCAAATGCGGTCGAAAATCAATTTTATGCTTTGAAACAATTGATTTAATTTTTCTTATATTATCATTAAGTTTGCCTCTATCCAAAATAAGGCACGGGGTAAATAAATCTTTCAACATTTAATTATTAAGTTGTCCTATGATTGTTATACTTCGAAACTGCTTGACACTAAGATTAATAAAACGAAAGCTTATAATAAGAAATTAATCTATACAAATTTATATGTTATGATTTTTTACAGAGATTCTTAAGGATTATCTGATAAAATAGAAGAATGGCCGGATCATATTTCTGGAGGGCAGAAGCAAAGATTAGCTATAGCCAGATCTTTGGCTATGGATCCTATATTAATGCTACTTGATGAGCCAACCTCTGCACTGGATCCAGAACTTGTGGGTGAGGTTCTGTCGGTTTTAAGGAGGTTAGTAAATAATGGAATGACAATGTTAATAGTTACTCATGAATTAGGTTTTGCTTCTAAATTTGGCGATCGAATAGTGTTTATGGATGGTGGCGAAATTATTGAAGAAGGAGTTCCAAAAAAAATTCTTAGCACACCTAAAACTCAAAGGTAAAAATGTTTTTAGAAAAACTTAATATTACTTCTTTTAAACAATAGGAAAAATTTTTAAATCTATTTAAACAAAATATAAAAAAGATAGGGAAAAAAATATGGCAAATAAGCTTAGCATACCACCAAAAAAAGAATTTCAGAGTTTTCATGACTTTCCAATAGTAACTGATTTAGATAATCTTGAAGCTGATATAGCATTTTTAGGCATTCCTTTTGGGGACCCTTATTCTATGGGTGAAGCCAGTAATGACCAGTGTACGGCTCCAACTCATATAAGGAGATACTGTGAAAGATCTCTGCGGGGACTTGATAGGTACGATTTTGATATTGGCGGAACACTTTTAAATGGAGAGGATATCAAAGTTGTTGATTGTGGCGATGTTATAGGGGAGGCGAAAGATGTGGCGGGAAATCATGACCGTTCTGAACAAGCAGTCAGAAAAGTTTTGTCTTCTGGTGCTTTGCCTATCATTCTGGGTGGTGACCACGCAATTCCTATTCCCGTTTTCAGAGCTTTTGAAAATCATGGACCCATTACATTAGTTCAGGTAGACGCTCATATTGACTGGAGAGATGTTTTTCATGGAGTAAGCTATGGTCTATCAAGTGTAATCAGAAGAGCTTCAGAAATGGATCATATTAACGAAATTTTTCAGATAGGGCTGCGTTCAGCCGGAAGCGCCAGACCAGAGGAAAGAGAAGCTGCTCTTGATTATGGTGCAAATTTAATTACTGATATGGAGCTCCAAGAAGTTGGCATGAAAGCTATCTTAGACAGAATACCAGATGGTCAAAATTATTATCTGACGATAGATGCTGATGGTGTTGACCCGACTATTATGCCCGCAGTTGCTGGTCCTGCTCCAGGTGGAGTAAATTATTCACAAATGAGGACACTTATTCAAGGTTTAGTTAAGAAGGGCAAAGTTTTAGGAATGGATATTGTTGAAATAACTCCAAGCAAGGATATTCATGGTATCACTGCAATAACTGCAGGAAGGTTTATTTGCAATTTGATTGGTACTGCAGTAAGGGCTGGGTACTTTGATAGAAAATAGTTGTCTTGAAACTCATTTGGAACCCTGTTTATTTTAAATGCTGGATACTTAATGAAATCTGAAAAGCTGGTCATACAAAATCTTGCAAAAGGGATCCTTGATTTGGATTCAATCAAACTCCCCGAGAATGTGACGAGCATCGCTAAACAGTTAATAATTGATGTTACAGGGGTGATCATAGCAGGATCATGTACAAAATCAGCGCGTTCCATGTGTGATGTGGCATCAGAAGTTTATTCACCTGGGAGTTGTAATGTTCTTGGACGAAACAAGTACTTTAATCCCTCAGGCGCTGCATTTGTAAATGGAGCATCGGCACACGCTCTTGAATTTGATGACAATTGCTATGCGGGAGTTGTTCATGGTTCAGCTGTAGTTTTTCCGGCTGTTTTAGCTTTTGCTCAACATCAATCATTGTCTGGAAAGGATTTATTGAAAAGTTTCATTGTTGGCTTAGAAATAGAATTTGCGGTAGCTAAGGCTTTTTCAAATAGTATTTATGACAAGGGTTGGTGGACAACTTCTGTGCTTGGATCAATTGGAAGTGCTGCAGGAGTAGCCTCTTTAGCTAAACTTAAAATTGATGAAATTGAGAATGCTCTTTCATTAGCAATATCGGGTATTGGTGCAACAAGAGCCGTTCGTGGAACAAATGCAAAGCACTATTATTGCGGACGTGCTTCAGAAAATGGAATTATTTCTACAAGTCTGGCAATAAAAGGAGGGGAAGGACCCTTAAATGTTTTTGAAGATAGAAATGGTCTAATTTCTGTTCTCAATGATAAAATTTTTAAACATTCATTTGTAAAGAATATTGGTAAAGAATTTGGCTTATTAGAACCGGGCGTAGATATAAAAAAATATCCTGTTTGCTATGCGAGTCACTCAGCTGCAGATGGAGTAAAGGCCATTGTAAAGTCTAACAATATTTCTTTTGAAAATGTAGATGAAGTAATCGCAACAGTTCCACCAATAATTGCTTCAAATCTTACTTTCCAAAACCCAAAAACAGCAAAAGAAGCCCAATTTAGTTTAGAATTTGCCATTGCTATGATTTTGAAGTTTGGAGAAATTTCATTAGAGCATTTAAGTAAGCACTACATAATGGATTCGGATATTCAAAACTTGATGGCTAAAGTCAAAATGCGTGTAAGTGAACTTCCAAAAGATACTAAATATACCGAAAAAATTTGCCCTGAATGGGCAAATATAGAGTTATATTCTAAAAATGGGGAATGCCATAAAATATTTGTGGGAGCACCACTGGGTTCCTCTATCAATCCTCTGTCGGAAGAAATGCTTTACAACAAATTTTTTTCATGTGTGAAATTCTCTAAAATGCAATTAGATATAAAATCCTCTTATGAAAAACTTTTAAATATTGAAAAGATAAATAATTGTCAGGAATTATTTTAATTAATGTCATCAGAAGGGTGAGAAATGCAACATTGTGTTGGCTTCTAGTAGAGATCAACCCTCTCCTGAACATATGAGAAGTTCAGTTGGTTACATCAGCATAGAATGCCGCCTATACAGGACTAAATACGTATTTCAACGGCATAAAGGAGGAGGGGTAAAGCCAACCAACTCGCGTTCTACTGCCTCTGCAAAGGCTAATGCTGTGAAGTCACGACCATGGCCCGCAATAGCCTGATATCCTACGGGAAGCCCTCTAACCTGCCCAATCGGGCCCACGACGCTTGGCAGTCCGACAACACCCGAATACCCCGACCAGAAAAGTTGTGCCATTTCTGGATATTTTTCACCATTGATTGTCAAGAACCGGCGATAACGCTGACCCTTTTGATCGTGTTTAAATGCGGGTGCTCCTGTTGCAGGGGCAAGAAGAATATCTACATCCTCAAAATATGCATCAAATGCTAGGCGGTGTTTATTTCGTTTTGCATTCAAGTTAATCCAGTCACGATGCAAAAGTGATAACCCCTCAAATCGCGTGCCACACACACGGGTCACGCGCTCATTATTTAATGCCTTAACGCCATCGATAAGTGCTTTGATATCTTTCTTTGTGAAGTGTGGGGAATCAGAAGCACCTACCAACTTGAGATAAATCATAAAGTGCCGCTCATTATCTAACTCAGGTATTTTATCTCGAATTATTTTTGCGCCTGCCTTTTCCAGTTTTTGTACGAATCTGTCCAATTTCGCAAGATAATCATGATCAACGGGGCTTTCTGGATCATTGAGTTTTATTCCAATGCGGAATTGGTTCAATTTTGTCCGATTGTCGGTGGGTAGATGATTTTTGAATGCTGTGGCTTCTATTCCGCGTAGGCCCTCAATCGTCTTAAAGGCAAGTTTCAAATCTCCTGCCGTGCGCGCCAATGGACCAGCGACTGAGATATCTGACTCGGAATGCAATTCCACGATGCTTTGGCCATGAGAGGAAACAACCTTAAATGTCGGCTTCAACCCAAAGACCCCACAGTAATGGGCGGGATTTCTGATCGAAGAGCCAGCATCGCTGCCAACTTCCAAAGCGCTCATGCCTGTTGAAAGCGCGGCTGCCGAACCGCCGGAGGATCCCCCGGGTGTGCGAGTTTGATCCCACGGGTTGTTGGTAGTTCCGTAAATTTCGTTGAAGGTTTGCCATTCAACAAGATTAAGCGGTACGTTTGTTTTACCAAAGACGATGGCACCCGCACTTCGAAATCGTGCTACTGCGTCGCTATCAGACTTTGCGATGTTGCCTTTATACTGTGGATCTCCCCAGGTAGTGGGCGCACCGGTAAGGTCAAATGACTCTTTTACCGTGACAGGCACGCCGTGCAAAGGGCCACGAAACTGACCCATAGCCGCCTCTTTATCCATCTTCCAAGCCAGTTCTTTTGCAGCTTCACGATCCTGCCAAATCACTGCGTTGATCTCTGGGTTAAACTTATCGATCTGTTCAAAATGTGCTTCAATCAGATCAGAAACCTTTATTGAGCGCTCGCGTATTGCCTTCGCTTGTTTCTTTGCGGATTGCAGGACAATCGAAGACATCAGCACACCTTTCACCAAATTCTTTGCACCAAATTATTGGATATGTGTCCTAGGAAAGCAAGGTTAATCATTCTATAAAAAATCCTAAGCTAAATGTATATGTGGAATAAACCCTCCTATTGGGCGGGTGGGATCGCCCCTTCATCCTGAATATCAATTTCATTTGTCTCCATTCCTTTCTTTGCAAAGGCAATGGCATCGCGCACAATTATTAAGATGATTTCATCCGGAATTCCCGGCAAGATGGCCATTTGTATTTAAGGAGCTATGGGTCATTTGTGCTCTCATGATATTAAGATTAAATGCTCTCACCACCATCTACAACCAAAGCGTGGCCAGTCATAAATGTGGACATGTCAGAAGCAAGGAAAAGGATTGAGTCGGCTATTTCGTTGGTTGTACCCCATCGGCCCATTGGTATTGTGCGAGACACATAGTGTTCAAGTTTGTTGCGGCCCCCCATTTGTTTTTCAAATCCGGCATTAAAGGGAGTATCGATAAAACCTGGGCAAAGCGTGTTGAAGCGGATGTTGTCTTTGGCATAGTCGGCAGCCATTTGGCGTGTCATGGCCACCACTGCGTGTTTAGTGGTTGCATAGGCTATCATCTCACGGTCATATTGCACACCAGAATTGGATGCGGTAATAATTATGCTACCCCCACCCTGAGCTCGCATGTGTCCGATTGTGGCACGCGCCGTGATGAAATGGGATCGCACATTAAGTTGCCAAGACAATTCCATACCTTCAAGAGTTACCTGCTCCAGATTGCCTTCAGCCTGATAACCAGCGTGGGAGTGCAAAATATCTAACCTCCCGTAGGTTTTAACGATCTTATTGATTAATTCGCTGACCGCTAGATCATTGGTAACATCCAGGTTTTCCGAAATAGCCTGAAAGCCCTCTTTTCCCAATTCTAGGGCAACCTGACTAGCTTTTTCACCTTCACGATCAGTAATGATGACATGTGCTCCATGTCGAGCCATTGCTATTGCGCCAGCTCTCCCTATTCCGGATCCTCCTCCTGTCACCATAGCAACCTTATTTTTCAGCATGGGGAACAAACATTGTTCTTTGGATATTATAGCAGGGGTCATTTATTTTTTTTACCTCCAGTTTGAAGCAGTAATTGTGCTGTAATCAACATTAATAGTGAAACTCCAAGTACCATTGTGCCGATAGCATTTATTTCTGGTGTTACGCCTCGTCGAATCGAAGAAAATATATAGATTGGGAGCGTTGTTTCGGAACCCGCGACGAAGAACGCAATGATGAAGTCGTCAAAACTAAAAGTGAAGCTGAGCAAAAAACCAGCCAGGATAGCAGGGAAGATTATCGGCAAGGTAACTTGCTGAAAGGTTCTCATTGGGGTTGCATATAGGTCAGAGGAAGCTTCGGTCAGAGCGCGATCCATGCCTACGAGTTTCGCACGCACAATTATTACTACCAGTGCCATTAGAAATACCGTATGAGCTGCAATCAGTGTTCCCATTCCCATATGGAGTTTAGGAGGGGTGAACCCAGTTGGCCAGAGTGTGGAAACTAGAGGATTAAGTTGGTCAAAGACTGTAACTAAGCCAATCAGAGTAGCGATACCAATTACGATACCCGGGATCATGACAGCAACATAGATCAACGAGTCAAAAACAGTGCGGACCAGGCCTTTAATGCCTTGTAAGGCGACTGCTGCCATCGTTCCGAAAACGCTGGCAAGAAATGCAGATGCAACCGCAACCATCAGGCTAGTTTCTAGTGCGTCCATTACAAAGGGATTGGACAATGCTTTACCATACCATTTGATGGAAAATCCTTGAAATTGGCTAGCATGACGTCCAGCACTAAAGCTAAATAAAGCGATAATCGCAATTGGAGTATAAAGAAAAAGGTAAACGCAAGTGGCATAGATTCTCATGGTTTCTCCTCACATAATTGACACGTCATCTCGGCTTGTGCCAAGACGACCAATTAACCGCATGTAAAACGTGATTGTGATCAGCATGACCACAATAAGGGCTACGGCTACCGCTGAGCCATAGGCCCAATTACGTGATTGTAAAAACAGATCTACCAGCGCATTGCCGACAAAGAAGACTTTACCACCGCCGAGCAAGGCGGGGATAAGATACTCTCCCATCAATAGAATGAACACCAGCATACAACCGGTGGCAATACCTGGAATAGAAAGTGGTAAAGTCACTTGCAGAAACGTGCGCCAGGGTTTGGCTCCAAGGTCCGAAGATGCTTCAAGCAACTGTTTATCTAAACGGTCAAGGCTAACAAAAATAGGAAAAACCATCAGAGGCAGGTATCCATAAATTATTCCCATAAGGACTGCGAAAGGAGTGTTGATCAGGCGAACACCTTCGATGCCTATCCAATCGAGAACCATGGGTATGCCTCGGCCACCTAATAAAAAAATCCATGCGTAACTGCGGATTAGGATTGACGTCCAGAAGGGAACTATCACCATCACCAAAAGTATAGTTTTCCATTTAGAATCTACCTTAACTGCAAGAAAGTAGGCCAATGGATAGGCAATAATCAGAGCCGACAAGGTTCCAACAGGCGCGAGAGTCATAGTGTTTTTAAAAGCGGTCCAGCGTGCTGGGAGGTTAGCATACTGTTCGAAAGTGAAAGCGGGTACGACACCACCCGAGGGTGCCCGCTCTCCAAAGCTGAAAATGAGAACGACAGTCAACGGTATTATCAGCATAACTAAAAACAAGGTTCCGGCAGGTGCCAACAATAACCAATTACGAGCCTGTTGCGTCATGTCGCTCTCATCCCAATTCTAATCAGGCAGACTTAAATCGTGCCATCAATTCTGCACGGTTTGGATCTGTCATTGTTACAGCAGCCCCAAATTCCAATGGACTTAGTAATTCCTTTGCAGGAAAGAGAATAGGATCATTTTTGATCGAATCAGGCAGTAGCTTGTAAGTGTTGGAATCGGCAGTTGGATAACCATGTGCAAGCACCTCTTTCGCGTTTACATTAGGATCCAGCAGGAAGTTGATCAGTGCATAAGCGGCCTCCTTATGTGGGGCGCTTTTGGGAATGGCATAGTAGTCACTCCAGATTTCACCACCTTCAGAACCCAGAACATAGTGGATTTCAGGGATGTCAGTATTGAGTTGTTTCCCATCACCAGACCAGCATATTGTTAACCAAGCATCACCATTTCTCATCGATGGTTGGTAGTCAGATGTGATTGCAAAGAGGTGTGGCTTTACGTCAATTAGTAGTTTTTCGGCATCTGCCAATTCAGATTCGTCTACTGAGTTGAATGAGTATCCGTAATAATTTAGCGCGCTACCAATTGTCGTCAGTTGATAGTCATGAACCATCGAACGTCCTGAGAAGCTATCTCTAGAAATATCAAAAAATTCCTTCCATGAAGAGATAGCTTTTCCTCCATTGTGTGCGGTGTTTATTGCCATACCCGTCGAACCCCAATTTTTTGGAACCGCATATAGTTTACCACCGACGGAACCTGCTTCTGCATATCGTGCATCAAAGGCAGATGCGTCATAGTTTGGTAGTTTGGCAGTATCAAGTGGCTCAATAAGACCTTCATCGACATAAGTTGTGATAGTATAGTTTGTTGGAACATAGACGTCCCAACCGCTTCCGCCAGCCTGAAGCTTGGCCAGCATCTCTTCATTTGAGCCAAAAACATTGACTTGAACATGTGCACCTGTTGCTTCAGTAAAAGCTTCGAAATTCGACTCGTCGTGATAATTGGGCCAGGTTGCTAGGACAACTCGGTCTCCTATATCTCCTGCAGCAAAAGCCTGAGGACCTGACATGGTAGCTCCCAGAACTGCTGTAGCAGCACCGAGGCCTGTTATATTCATAAAATGTCGGCGAGTAATGGAACCCTTTCTGTAACGCTCCAGCTCTTCTATAAACTTCTTCTTAGAAATATGGTCGATTTGTTTTGTCATTGTACTTCTCCTTTTTGTTATTTTTTAGTTATTTTCGAGAATGAGAGCTATGCTGGAGTCCCAAGAGACCAACCCCTCATCTCCCCTATTGAACGGGACATCGTTCAACTCTGATTGCCTGGGTGATAGCACCAAAAAGTCACCAAGTGTTCCATGTGTCACCAAATACTCGGTATGCTCTCCCAGAAAGATTCTGTTGAGTACTTTAACGGTAAGACCATCGCCTTGACGGTGTAGTCTCATCTGTTCGGGTCGAATGCTAATGCAAACATCTTGCCCTACGGTTAGCTCTCCGCCCAGTATGCCCTGCATGGACATACCGTTTTCCAGTAAAACTGAAACTAGGTTTTCGGTTAAATTTGTGATTTTACCGCTGAAAAAATTTGATGTCCCCACGAAATCTGCAACATAGCGTGACTTTGGTCGATCATAGAGTTCTTGTGGACTACCGACCTGGACAATGTGACCTTCTCGCATGATGCAAATACGATCACTCATCGATAAGGCTTCTTCTTGATCATGTGTGACTAGGACAAAGGTAATGCCCAACTGACGTTGCAAATTCTGTAATTCAATCTGCATTTCTTTCCGTAGCTTGCGGTCAAGTGCAGCCATTGGTTCATCTAATAATAGTAACTTAGGTTCGTTAATAATTGCTCTTGCCAAAGCAACTCTCTGCTGTTGCCCCCCAGACATTTCCCAAATTCTACGATTTTCAAATCCGCCAAGCTGCACTACATCCAGAGCCTTGGTTACTTTTTTAACGATTTGAGTTTTTGACAATCTTGGTCGCCGTTGACGTAATCCATAGCCAATATTTTGAGTCACTGTCATATGTGGAAACAGTGCATATTGCTGAAATACCATGTTTACAGGACGATTGTACGCATCAAGACCGTTTACAACCTCGCCGTCTAGCAAGACTTCGCCCTTTGTGGGCACTTCAAATCCGGCTAGAATCCGAAGTACGGTCGTTTTTCCGCACCCCGATGGCCCAAGAAATGATAAAAATTCGCCTTCGCCAATTGACAGGTTCAAATCGCTTGCAGCCAATACGTCTCCAAAGCTCTTGGAAACGTCTCGTAGCTCAGCAATCACATTTCTATCCACTGACTGCGATTCACTATCATATGCCTTACTTTTCATTTAAATCTATCTTTTTACGATCTGGTAAATACTATCAATATGTGTAAAATTGTAAGAAAAATGGACTTTGATGTATATACCACATTTTTAGTATATCAATATGGGTAGTGAGTATTGATTGATGAAGGATTTGATAAACGCGACTGGAACACTGATTGACGCAATCGGAACCGAACATTTCTCACAAACTTTATCCGATGCATTAAAACGCATTGCTTACTTTGACTACACAGTAGTCTTTGGATATTTTGGCACCGCACGGCCATTGGATTTATTCGACGATTTTCCAGCAAGGAAACGTAAAATCTTTGTAGAGGATTATCAGGAAGGCCCTTATCTCCTTGATCCTTTTTTTCTTGCATGTGAAAATCAAGTTTCACCAGATCTTTATCGGATCCGTGACCTTGCACCGGATAGATTTTTTCAGGGGGAGTATTTTCGTAACTACTATGCACGTACCGGACTAGCTGAAGAAATTGGGTATTTAATTGAGATGCCTGGTCAGGCCATTGTAGTGGTTTCATTGATGCGTTCTGAGAAGGGGTTTTCCGCAAAAGAGTTTCGGCAATTTCGTGAGTTTTGGCCAGTGGTACGTGCTGCCTGCCAAAGCCACTGGGTAGATCTCGTAAGCTGGTTCGGTGCAAAGAGTGAACATTCATCTGATGCGAGTATGCAGCAAAGCGTTGAACTTGCCTTTACGAATTTTGATGGCGGGATACTAACCCCAAGAGAACGGGAAGTGGTGGAGTTCACTCTCAAGGGTCACTCTGCAGACGCCGTCGGCCGTATCCTGGAGATCTCACCCGGTACAGTGCGTACCCATCGTCGAAATGTGTATTCAAAACTTCAAATCAGATCACAAGGAGAGTTATTTTCTAAACTCATCGATAATTTGGTCTCGAGGAGCAGAAATTGAAGGTTTAGAAGTTTTGATAAGGCTGAGAACAACTCTCCTATTGCTAGCATGGGGTCGGCAAGGGTATCACAAAAAAGCCATACTCCAATCCAAAAAAATATCACCGTTCAGGGATTTTGGTTAGGAAAGTTACTCCAGTCTGGTTTTTTTTGATCTAATATTCTATTTTCTTATACCTAGTCAAAATAATTGGGACATACTCAAAATGGCAAAAAATAATGGTTATTATAGTTACAAAAATTTATCAAATGAAGTAGCACTGATATTGGAATCTAAGGTATCGGAAGACTGGAGATGTAACATCTGGCACATTCGTGGACATGAAAGGGACTTAATCATTGATACAGGTCTCGGTTTATGGCTAATTGCTGATCATATCTTCCAGATTTCCGAAAGACCAATAATTGCACTATGCACTCATAGTCACCATGATCACGCTGGAGGGTTAAACCAGTTCGAAATAAGATCAGGACATCCAGCAGAGCAGGATATTTTCACTAATCCCACGCGAAAATCGACGGTCGCAGATTTGATAAGGCCAGAGCATTTATTGGAGCAACCTTATCACGGCTTTGATCTAGAGAGTTGGTGCATGAACCCAGCCCCAATAACAAACTTGGTTGAGGAAGGAGATGTGATTGATCTAGGCAATAGGTGTTTTAAGATAATACACTTTCCAGGACATTCCCCGGGATCAATCGCGATATGGGAAGAGAAGACCGGGATTATGTTCACAGGGGATACCCTTTACGATGGGGTCCTTTATGATCATCTATACCATTCTATGCCTGAAATATTCAAAGAAAGCCTGAGCCGACTCAAAGAGTTTCCTATAGAAACAATTCATGCTGGGCATGGACCAAGTTTTGGCGCTTACAAAATGCATGATATTATCGATGAATATATGAGTGGACGGCGTAGTATGATTTGCCCAAGTCAACGATGAATGGATTAAAGGATTCTAAAGCTTTTAGTGGTATTCGAACTTTTGTTATAACTTTTGAGATTGAAGCAAGGTTTTGGGAGCTTTTAGCTGCAACTTTTATTTCTAAATTTCTGGGTGAAGTTTTTGTCAAGATAGAGATAGTGCCGATGGTGAGTGAGCTGAGATCAAGGTTATCTTCCTGAAGTCTTTGGTAATATGATTCTATATAGATATCTATTCTTAGATCCCGACCTCTCAGAACAACAAATATTACTTTCCTGAAGCTTCTCATATTCATGCAGGAGCATTGGTGGGCAAGGAGAGACAAAGAGGAATCGGGGTAAGCTATTGCCCTGTATCCCTCGCGATAGTCCACACAGTATTGTGTTGCTTGTTAAGCTTATTAGAGTTTTTTTTAAAGTTCACTCATTATAGCAAAAGTTTCTCCTGTTTCTTCTCTAAGCATTTTTAGACCACTATCTTCACGATTATTGTTTCTTGCTTGCACATCTTTTTCCCAAGCCTCTTTAGAGGAATATATTAATACAGAGCCATGTGTGACATCATCGATTTCAAACCACATGACATCAATCACATCATTACTATTATTTCTATCTTTTAATCCAGATAGAATTTCGCGCATATTTCCCTTGTCTATAGGCTTATCATGTCGCCATGTTGTAGTTACCATATACATTTCTTTTTTCCCTCTTTCTTAAGATTGCTATCAATTTCGTTAGCTAGGTATCCAATCTTCACCTATGGGAGAAATCACAGTAGTACTTGCAACGTGAGCACCAGCTTCAGTACGAGCTTTGACAACATCTGGTCTTTCCCCAAAAGTTTTCATTTGAGACGCATCTTGCATGTGGACTACCATGAAAATTTGACTTTCATCTGGATTTGTTCCAGCCCAAACCATTTTCACACCAACTTTTTCCATTTCAGGATTTAAGCTTTTTGCCATTTCCTTCCAGCGGGCAAAACCTTTAGAAATATTAACAGTTACTAACATCTTCATAAGCTTCTCCTTTGTTCATGTTTTTAGACATTATTTTTATTTAGTAACCTCTATACTGGCACTCATTGGACGTCGTTTGCTAGCAGAGGACCCACTCATTACAGAATTAAAGCATGCTTGAGCATATAAAAAAATGAGATGGAGCATAAGATAATAGGGCACAAGGCCGCTCAAAAACATACCTTGCTCCATGAAAGTTGGACGTATTTCTACTCATTCCGCCTAATCATGAATACACCTAGAACCGCTAGAAGTTGGTGCATGGATAGAAAGACTGGTATTAAAATGACGCTAGTGTCTAAAGCTGAGGCTTTCTGGAGTTATACAGAAAATCATAGTAGGCAGGCGAAGGAATAGTTATTGTAATATTTTTAGGAGCTGGAACATCTCGAGAAGTTTTAAGAATTAACGTTGAGAACATTACAGTTAACTGATAAATGGGCGCTATTGTAACGTTATATCTAGAAGTTAAAAAAGTACTGGTATGGCAACCTCAATTCGTTCTAAAACTTATTTTTCAGTCCTGCTAATCTTGAGTTCAACGCATCTCTTGAACGATTTGATGCAATCTTTGATCCCTGCTTCTTATCCAATTTTAAAGGCAAAGTACTCGTTAGATTTTGTTCAAGTAGGTATGATTACTTTAACTTTCCAGATCGCTGCTTCTTTGTTACAGCCCTTGATAGGAATGATGTCTGATAGACATGCCGCCCCTTATTCCCCCGTAGTCGGAATGATGTTCACTTTCTCTGGCCTAATTAGCCTTGCCTTCGCACAGAGCTATGAATCGATCCTTGTCTCAGTTGCATTAATAGGTATAGGCTCATCAATTTTTCATCCAGAGGCGACCCGAATGGCTCGTTATGCTGCAGGAAGACGTCAGGGGTTTGCGCAGGGTATTTTTCAGGTTGGCGGGCAGACGGGTGGAGCTCTTGGACCAATATTTGCTGCCATAATAATAGTACCATGGGGGTTATCTAGTCTGGCATGGTTTGCGGTACTAGCCCTTTTGGCCATGAGTCTTTTAATGTGGATTGGCAGTAAACAGCGCCAGATTAGCGCTGAGTTTTCCGCAATGCAGGAACGTCGTAAAATTGAATCTGGAATACCGAGTTACGCACCTTTTACTATTGGTGTGGTTCTTTTTATCTTAATATTTTTAATGTTTACCAAAAATGTTTACGTGGAAAGCTTTCGCTCATTTTATACATTTTATCTTATTGAACATTTTGACCTTTCTATTCCTAAATCGCAATTCATGCTATTTGTTTTTCTTATTCCAGCAACAGTAGGTGTATTAATAGGTGGTGTCCTCGGTGACCGAATAGGACGTTACTGGATTATTTGGATTTCAGTGCTAGGGCCATTGCCATTCACTTTAATTTTACCTTACGCAGATTTATTTTGGACTGGTATATTAACGATTATAATCAACATAATAATGGCTAGTGCCTTTGCAGCAATTTTAATTTATGCGATTGATCTTTTGCCCAACAGGATCGGATTGATCGGCGGGTTATTTTATGGATTGAACTTTGGGCTTGGTGGTATTGCAGCAGGATTTCTAGGGTTACTCATTGAGAAATATGGTATCGAAATGGTGTATTTCATATGCTCTTTCATGCCGCTTGCGGGACTAATGGTGTTGTTTCTTCCTCGGATGGAAAACACCTAAGACTACTACTCTGAAAAATTATTAGTTTCATTTGTCTCAGGGCTATATCAGTGTTTGAATTCAAAACATGTTATCTAGCCTCATTCCATATCTTCTAGTGCACACTTACTTTAGGATTTGGAATTATTAATATTATCACTTTGATTATCAGAAGGAGCAAATGGCAAAAAAATTCTCATCCAAGTAAGTACGGTCAATCATTAAACAATAAAAAAGCTTCGATAGAGCTTCTCAGAGGGTTATCATACTTGCTTAGTTTGATCCTTTTAGGATGGCATCTTAGATGCTTGCTTTAGGTTTTTATCTATACTTGTGGACGGAATCTTACTATCCATAAATATGTTCACCGCTGGTTTAATTAAATCGATTTGGTCTACCGTCCCTGCTCTAATCGAAAGCACATTAATTTTTGCACTGTTCTTACCAAATAGTAAAGAACCGCAGTTATTACAAAAGAACTTTGTCATGGTACTTCCGCTATCAGAAGTATGGCAGTAAGAAGAAACTTCGCCAAAAATTTCAACTTTTTCCTCAGGAACAAATAAGTTTGTACCAAAAACTGAACCCGTGGCCCGGCGACAATCTTCACAGTGGCAGTTGAATATTGCTTTGGGTTCGGCGTCACATTTGTAGGTAATCTTGCCACAAAGACATTTACCAGAAAAAAAGGACATATTATTTCCCCCAAGGGCAGTACTAAAGTATATTAGGTGAACTCAACGTCTGCCCGTAGTATGTCAGATGACATCCAAGAATGCACTAGAATAATTATTTTTAATAACTAGGATTTTCCAAGTCCCTATTTTATGATTATTAGACAAATAATACAGCTTAATGAGTAGATGCAAATTTGGCTTCTTCCTCCTTTTAGGTTTAATCAGTTGGTTGCAATTTGAAAATTATCTTCCAAGTAGGTACATGTCAGGTTTCCAGTTTAGGATGAGTATATATCTAGAGACTAGATTTGTTGTGGTGAAATTAGGATAGTCCTTGTTGGAAAAACCAAACTCATTATTCAAGTAAGCACCGCCGCTCATATGTTTTCTTCGGGAAATAGCACTTGCTAATCTTTTTGACTCATTCTCCTAAAATCTCTCAGAGTTCTTCAAGGTCTTCTATATGTTTATTCAATGCGGTTGCGGCTAATTGAAGTTCAACAATAAATAAAGCTATTGAAATCGCAAAAATTATGAGGGCAGCCACATAAAAATAAATAAACATAGTTACCATGCTTGGATCAGGTGTTTTAGTTATTAGCCTCAAACCAAAGAAGAATGAAATTAGATTAATGAAAAAGCTAGTAGCCCCAAGGGTTTGAAATGTTCTGTTTAGCAGGAGACGTTTTCTAAGAATATAAATTTGCTCAAGATACCTTTTAACATATAACTCACCTTTGGAACTTCTATTTTCAATCAAGTCGTCGTGAATTTTTCTAACCAAAGTAGACAAAGAACTATATCTATTTGCATAGTTAATCATCATCAAAGGTATTGCTGGGAAAAGCGCGGCTGGAAGAAAAAGTATTCCGTAGTCCATTAACTAACTCATATTTTAAGGTGATTACTGTATAAATTGTATATAAGCAACAAAACTGAATTGTCCATGATATTTAAGTTTTGGGAAATGACCATTTCCTTACAGGCCTTCTGACCGGTCCTAATAGCAGATAGAAACCTCATGAAGAGAAGTTTGGAATCCAATCAAAGATTCTGGTTATATTGAGTACAGAATATAGAGTAAAGGAAAGCTATAGCACCCAATATTACAAAACCATACCCTAATCCTGGTAACTGCCCCAGCTGACATTTTTTCTGAATTAGGCTAAAAATTACCTACTAGTATATATCACTTTAGGTAGTTCAGGTGGTGGGCCTTTAGGGTCGAGACCGTGAACATCCTGAGCAAATTCAGCAAACTCTTTATCCATTCCAGACATGATTTTCCCAAAGCTTGCATACGGGTCATCGCCCTCGAAAGTTAAAATTACAAAATCACCATTTGGTGTCTCTTGTAAAAAAGTTCTTTCATAGACGCCGGCATCCTCTCTGGATTTATCAAAATTGCTTTTCATCGGTTCTTTATGAAGCTCTTCCATCATTTTTAACCATTTATCTTTTTTCCCCGGTAATATGGGCATACACATTGCTAGAAGTGCCATTCTGTAGTCCTTTCATTGATTTAAACTCTATTATTAGCATAGGTAGGGGAAAAAGTTCATATTACTTTACGTGATTTTCCCCTAGTCCAAAAAAACTACGCAGGTAAGTTCAGCTGTTCACATTTCTATTTCTAAGGATCGAATGTAATTGCCTGTCCTACACATCATACGTGTGTCATTATGGAAATAAGTTTGATCTTTTTATCTAGAAAATGTTAGGCCATTATTTGGTATTGGAAATATGATTAGTATGATGAAACGAATGATCAATAGGCTTCTAAATCATTTAAGTCTGGGAAATAAGTTACCTGACTTATTCTTGTTTTTGATAAGTGTATCTTTCTGTTCATTTGCCACTGGTTCAGAAAGACTTGAGTTATATTTTCTATCTGAGAAGCTATTAAACAATAAAATTGTACCAGTTCAAGATGTGATACAATTCAATATTAAATCGAGGTCCCTAGGATTTAAGGGTTTTAGCTCAGGTCAAGAACAAAACTACACCGTTGCACTTGAAAAAGGCATTTATCCAATACTTGCCTATTCAGACAATATCAATGGCGGTAACTTAAGTCAGACTATTCAAGTAGGGGATTTCATCTTTGTAGGAGAGGAAGAAGCGAATGCAAAATCAGGATTAATTTTTGGAGGAGGAATCTTCTTAGGGATGAAAAAAATCTATGGCCGAGGGAGATATCTTGACTTTAATGTTAATGCGTCTTTGGCTGCTGCTCCAACTCATGAATGGTTAACCATAAGAAATGAATCCATCAATGCATGTTCAAGAAACTATGTTAAAGAATGGTACTTTTTTGATGCTTGTGCCAACTGGAAACATAATAAGAGGCAATTCTCAGATGTAATTAGTAAAAGCCTCTCAGCATCATTTACAAAATTATTTAGGGTAGAAAAAACCTTTAATGAAGGTTCGTTTACATTAAAAAGATTCATGTCTGATGAATATCAGCAAATGCAGGGGACGTTCGCATTAAATTCTTTATTAACAAATGGTTTTAAGACAAACTTTTCTATAACTGCTGGGGAACCAGTTACAGATTTAATTTCTTTAAATTACTCAGTAGGGACAACTATAAGCAAACACGTAAAGAAAAGACCTCTAAGGTTTTCCTTAAACCAAACTCTTTATGATGGTGGAAAATTTCTAGGAATGGGCAGGAAGGATATCACACAGAAGATATCCCTTACATATCCCATCCATAGCACATTCAATACGTCTATAGGGTATACCAGAAATGTGTCTTCCATTAGTTCCTTTAGTTATAATGGGTCACACATAGAGGTTTCATTTCCTACTCAGAGCTTTTAATAAAATCTTTAAAATTGAGCCTAAACCTATTTAAAATCTTGGAAGATCAGTTATTGTTTTGTACCTATGAAAGTACTTACAAAGGTATCCTCATTTCCCGCACTATAGGCAATTCCATGCATCCCAGCGGCATTGGTTCCAGAAAAATAGCCCTTTACGTTAGCCGTTTCCGTCGTTCCTCCGGTTACGCCAATAGTTCCAGTACTGCCAGAGAATGAACCATCTGACGGGTTAATGACAATATTGTTTTCATTATAAGAATAAGTACTGGTATTTGTTTGTAGCGAACCAGTATTATTTGAAAAATTTGCAGTCATTGATGAAGTGCCCGATTCATTATTAAGTACAATAAATCCCTGAGTTGATCCCTCCGTAGCAATGATTGACTTTCCTTGATAACTAAAAGTTCCCGATGGCACTCCAGTCATCTTGGCTCCGCCGCTAATAACACCATAGTCACCATCAATTGTTCCTTCAGCCATGGCCACAAAATCAACTTGCTCTGCATCTAGAAAGTAACCGCTGTAAGCATTTTCAAAAGTTTGCCCAGTCGTAGACGCTCCTGTTTCTGTTATTGTAAAAAACACTCCGTCATTAGATGTGATGGTTAACTCTGCGGTTGCAGTTTCGTCCCAAATTTCCTTAACTGCGTCCATATTTTCGTGAGCAGCTAAAGCGTTTTGGGGGTTGGAAACGGCATCTGTGTCTTCCGCAGTTAAAACTAATGTACCTGAGGGATATGTTTTTATAGTGGCAAAGCATGTCAGTCCGCACCCCCCATTTGTTGTACTACTTCCGCCACAGCCTGCCAGTAGGCCAATAATGCTCAAACAGAATAGACTATTTATTACTTTTCATTTTTACATTTTTACATTTAGCATACCACTATTTCCTTGCTTACGTTGAACACCACTACATAACCGCTGATTAGCATAATTATTGATTAAAGAAAAGAGGCAGCAATCAGTCTGTTTCTCTATTTTTTCTGGACAAAAGTTATGTTGTTATTTTTATTTCCCTAATTTTTCTTCTTAGAACAAGTCTGAAAAATTTGGAAATTTGAACTAAACCCACAAAGCCTTTTTAGCACACTAAGATTAAAATGGTTTGATCAAATGATTAGACCTAAATTTAAAAAGGTGCACAAATCTAATCATTCCAAATCAGATAATTTATGTAAATTTGTGGTAACAGCTGGAATAATATAAATAGGAGAATAATATGAAGTTACTTAATATAGCCATGGGCATTTTTCTTGCTACTGGGCTTCTGAGTACTACAGTTGCCGAGACAAGAATTACATACAAGTCTGCAAAATCGACATCATCTTATTACCAAATGGCAGTCGAAATTGCAGAGGCGATGAAAAAAGGTTCCGGCGGTACTATGATTGTTACTGTAGAAGAAAGCCAGGGCTCAGTTCAAAACGTAATGGAAGCCATCGGTAGAACGAACAATTATGTGTTTACTACTCCACCTGTGCTTATCAAATTGGCGCGTAGTGGTAGTGCGATGTTTAAAGATAAATCAAATCCTCGCTTTGATGCAGTTAAAGCGCTATTCCCAATACCTTCTTTGACAATGCATTTTGTTATGTCTAAAGCTTCTGGGGTCAACAGTTTTGCTGACATGGAAGGAAAAACTATCCTTCTTGGGAAAGGTTCTTTTGGGGCTAAAGAAGGTGCAAAATACCTGAAACTCTTTGGCCTTGAAGGCAAAGTTAAATTGGCTGAAGTGGAGCTATCTAATGCAGTTCCTGCCCTAAAAAATGGTCAGATTGATGGTTTTGTTACAGCTGGGTCATTCCCTGCCCCTAACGTCATTGAAGCAGCTGCTTCTGCCGGAGCAAATGTCATTTCATTGAATGACGATCAGGTCAAGATGTCCAAGCGTACGCGCCTCATTATCCCGGCAGGGACTTATGCTGGACAGGATGAAGATATAATAACAACTTCACTTCCGGTCGTAGCTTTTACGACAACAGACATGGATGATGACACTGCATATATGCTCACAAAGACTTACTGGGAAAACAAGAATGCGCTTGGAGAGGCTGCAAAGTGGTGGGATGGAGTTTCTTTGGCAATGTTGAATAATATTCTAACTGACATTCATCCGGGAGCCAAGCGATACTATCAAGAGGTAGGTGCTAAGCTTGAAGCACATCACTAACCAATAAAAAAATATAAGTGGGCGACTTTCAGTCGCCCATTGACATTGGTGAATTATACATGGCTAGACATCAGCATCCATTATGGATTGGGCTTGGACTTCTATCTATTTTTTTTCACATTTGGTTAATTTTTTCCGGTCTAGTTCCTAGTTTAATAGCTCGGCCTATGCACATGGCTTTGGCACTGCCGTGGATATTTGTCTTTCTTGCTAAAAATGAAATTCAGCGATATCTGGGCTTTATATTGACGAGTTTGGGTGTTTTGAGCTGCCTTTATATTGCCAAAAATGAACCACTATTGTCAGAGCAATATGGCTTTATAAGCGGTTGGGAGCAAATCCTGATATCAGGTGTATTGATTTTAATCACTTTAGAGATGGCGCGGCGAACGGTGGGATGGCCACTACCAGTGATTGCATTGCTATTTCTCATTTATGGATTGATTGGCGACAAAGTACCAGGGGAATTTGGACACGCTGGCATTCCGGTCAATAGCTTTCTGGGAACTTTGATTATTACTGAAGGTGGTTTATGGGGAAAATTAACTGGAGTTTCAGTTTCGATTGTTGCTGTCTTTGTAATATTTGGAGCAGTGTTAAATGCAGGCGAAGCAGGCCAAGGCTTCATGAATATTGCAATAGCAGCTGCAGGGAGGCTCACTGGAGGGGCGGCAAAAGTTTCTGTGATTTCTTCAGCTCTTTTTGGTTCAATTTCTGGCTCTGCTTCTGCAAATGTAGCATCCACAGGAATGGTGACTTTACCCGCTATGAGAAGGCTGGGATATCCAAAACGCATAGCCGGAGCAGTGGAAGCAGTTGCTTCGACAGGTGGTCAGATTATGCCTCCATTGATGGGCGCTGGAGCATTCGTTATGGTTGAGTTAACTGGGATACCTTATAATCAAATTATCTTAGCGGCACTTATTCCAGCAATTTTATATTTTGTCACAATTTGGTTTGGTGTAAATAGATACGCTAGACTTTACGATTTGAAGCCATACGATGATCAAATGTTACCTGAGGTAGCAATAGTCATTAAGACATCTTTATTTTTCTTTATTCCATTTGCAGTTCTCCTGACCTTTATGTATCTTGGGTACACCCCGCAATTTTCTGCCGCGATAGCAATTTTATCTGCTAGCTTTTTGTTATTTGTAGACATAAATCTTAGATTCGACTGGAAACAAACAAGATCGAGATTGGCGCATGCTGCTGTTTTCTCTGGCCAGCAAGTAGCAACTATAGCGTCGATTATTCTTTGTGCTTCGCTAATTGTAGGAGTTCTTGGAATTACAGGATTAGGTATTAAAGTTACATCTACAATTCTTACCTTATCAGGTGAAAATTTGTGGTTGGCTTTGATTCTGACAGCTTTGGCTTGCATAATTCTAGGTATGGAGGTTCCAACGACAGCAGCATACGTTATTTGTGTATCTGTTGCAGGTCCAGCTTTAATTGACTTAGGTTTAAAGCCTTTATTGGTGCATTTATTTGTCTTTTGGTTTGCGTTGCTTTCAACCATAACACCTCCAGTTTGTGGGGGTGTTTTTATCGCAGCCAGTATGGTAGGAGAAAATTGGTTAAAAGTTGCTGGGAGTGCTATGACGCTCGGTATGGGGCTTTATATTGTTCCGCTAGCTATGGTTCGTCATCCTATTCTCATTGATTTTGCATCTTCTCCATTTGAAAGTATCCTAATAGCTATTCAAATTGCTATAGGGTTAGCCTTGTTGAGTAGAGGCATAATTGGAAGTCAAAGAAAAATTTCTCGTCTGCTTTTTATATTTGCTGGCTTTATAGTAACATTCATTCAGCTTAATTAAGCACAGTTCTGGATGATAACAAAAGCCATGCAACTTATTTTCGAAGAAATGATCTTTTAATAGGCGCCTTGTGTATTCATGCTTAGTTTGATGTGTTCTCTTAGTGCACTTTCTTTACTTGTTAGTTCTTTTGATTTTCCAGAGTGTCTATTACATGGTTTTCTGGAATTATTACTATG
The DNA here is from genome assembly GCA_029243395.1 of Paracoccaceae bacterium. Classification (GTDB taxonomy): domain Bacteria; phylum Pseudomonadota; class Alphaproteobacteria; order Rhodobacterales; family Rhodobacteraceae; genus CACIIZ01. Next base: position 68,043 of record JAQWSE010000011.1, read on the forward strand.
CCATTAATGACAACAATCAGGAAATCTCCAGTATCTATCAAAATTCCGAGATCAATAGCCTTCCATTAATAGATTCTGAACAAGTAAAATAAAGTAAAACTGGTATTATTTGTTCCGTCATTCATAATGGTTTATAAGTGCACTTCCGAAGGTTTTACTAAATTCATTAGGTTATTTTGTGTCCAATATTAAGCTTTTTAATATTTCCATTTCAGAAGAAATTTTGAATAAAATAAAAAAACAGGTGAATGATTACCCATGGCATCTAATGCCTGATGGATTAGACTGGACGTACGGAACTAGTAAAACGTACTTAAAGGAACTTTGTGATTACTGGACAACTACTTTTGACTGGAGAAAATCTGAACAAGAACTGAATAAATTTAACCAGTTCACAACTAGCATAGATGAAATGGATATTCACTTTATCCATGAAAAAGGAATTGGGGAAAATCCAACACCTTTACTCATTAGTCACGGCTGGCCCGGTTCAATATCAGAGTTCTTAAAGATTATAGAGCCACTAACTAACCCTAAGAAGTTTGGTGGAATTTCAAGCGAATCTTTTGATGTAATAGCACCATCATTGCCTGGATTTGGTTTCTCGAGCGCACCTAAGCGTCCTTGGGGACCTCGTAAGATGGCCGGTATTTTGAATAAACTTATGACCCAATCTTTGGGTTACAATTCTTACATTGCCCAGGGGGGCGATTGGGGTGGGGCCATTTCTTCATGGTTGGGATATGATTATCCAGAATTCTGTCGCGCCATACATATAAATACCCTGACAATGAGGCATCCCGATCCTCCAGAAACACCGGCTGAAATTGAATGGGAAAAATCTTTCGAAATCGAGCAAATAATGGAAAATGGGTATAGGACTCAACAGGCCACTAGGCCACAGTCACTAGGCTATGCAATGATAGACAGCCCAGTAGGTATTGCAGCTTGGATCATTGAAAAATTCAATTCCTGGTCAGATGTAGAAAATAATGAAATAGAAAGTGTTTATACAAAGAATGAACTTCTAACGAATATAATGATATACTTGGTTACGGGCTGTTTTAACTCTGCTTCTTGGATATATTATGGTAGAAGGGAAGAAGGCGGTCGTATATTGTCACCAGAAGGAGACCGTGTTGAGGTTCCTACCGGTTGTGCTTTGTTTCCCGCTGAACTTCTCTCATGGCCTCCACGAACATATGTTGAAAAACTTTATAATGTTAAACAATGGACAGAAATGCCAAGGGGAGGGCATTTTGCTGCTATGGAAGAGCCACAGCTATTAATAGAGGACATAAGGGCGTTCAAAAGAAAACTAACTGTGTGACCAATCATCAGGGTCTTCAGAATTGTTAGGTGAAAGACCGATGATGTCACCAGCCGTTGAACAACCTAAGCCTAGTACTGTACGATTTGCATATGAAAAGTATGCACAAACTTGATTTATTTCTAAGATTTCACCATCTTCAAACCCTGCATTTCTTAGGTCCGTTATATTCCTTTCGGTCAATGAAGAGGGACTATCATTCAGGATCTGAGCATAAGACATTGCTAGTTTTTGCTTTTCATCTAAAGGGGCAATCGAAATATTATTTTCTTCAATGGCAGTTTTGATGGATTGGGATTTTTGATCGTCAGCAAGTAATCGTTTTAATCCCTCAAAATGATGGTCCAGGCAATAACTGCAATTATTTAAGTGACTTACCCAAACACCTAATGTTTCCAAAAACCACTTTGGAATCGTATTATTTTTGTGATGAAGAACATATTTGTAGATTGCCATATGGCCTTCCATAGTATGTGGTCTCAAGGAATGAGCCATCATGATATTATCTACATTATCGTTAGGTCCTTTTACTCGATCATAAAGGCCTCTCACGCGCCCACTAGATTCACTGTATGGAATAGTCTTAATCCAAGCCATATTAATTCCTCCTATTTTATTTCGAAAGATTGTTAATATTACTATCTAAATTAAGTAGATTATAGTTAAATACAAAATTTAATCGGCCAATAGATCAACTGGTAAGTGATGGCGGTGGAATAGACTTTGAGGAATATTCAATGACAAGCTCTAAATTTGCTTCTGCTAAATTAATCGACTTTGATCAAATCCCAGTTGTTGATATTTCGACAATAGAAACAGATAGAGGCTTTTTGCAAATTGCTGAGAAGTTAGTTGACACAGCTAAAACCGTTGGTTTCTTCTATATTACCGGGCACAAAATCTCTCCTAAACTAATTGAGCAAGCTTTTGCCTCGTCGAAGCGGTTTTTCAATTTGCCCATATCAAAAAAATCTACTGTTTCAGTGGACAAGAATCAACGAGGATGGATGGGGCAAGGGATGGCACAGCTTGAAGGTTCAAAAACTCATGATGCCAAAGAAGTTTTTTTCTGGGGTTGGGATGTTAAGGCCAATGACCCTGATGTGCGGACAGGAGTTCCAATGGTGTTCCCAAACCAATGGCCGGATGAAGTCGCTCCATTCTTGCGTCGCGATCTTATCCCATACTATCATGCTGTCATGTCCCTAGGGCGATTAATAATGAGCGCGCTTGCATATGGACTTGGGAGGCCTAAGAATTTCTTTGTCAAAGCATATGAAAAACCACTTGGGCGCGGACAGTTAGTTTATTATCCGCCGATGAGTGAAGAGGATAAACAACAAGAACGCTTTGGGGCTGCAGCCCATACTGATTTTGGTGTCTTAACTTTTCTTTTGCAAGATATGCAGGGTGGTTTGCAAGTACTCAATCAATCAGGTCAATGGATAGAGGCTCAACCCATTGAAGGTAGTTTTGTCTGCAATATTGGAGATCTTTTGGAGCGTTGGACCAATGGGTACCTTGTTTCAACGAAGCATAGGGTCATCAACCGTAATAAAACAGCCCGTTATTCTATTCCTGTGTTTTGTGATCCATCCAGTAATACTATCATCAATCCCGCAGATTTTAGTGGCGGATCTAAGAATTATAGAAAAATAACGGCTGGAGAGCATATTGCACATCGAAACCAAAAGAATTTTACGCAATATAAAAAGTAAGTAATCCTTCAAGATTAAAGTACTTCAACTTTCTTTAATTTTGCAGAACCAAACAAAATGTTTTTCACTTTTAAAATTTTAGAAAAATGTTCGCTTTGAAAAACACAGGATCTTAGAATCTAAATTTGGGGGATGGTATTGACTAAAATAGAAATCCACCTCTTTTTTCTTAGATCTAGTAAATAATGTGATGAGGTAAATGGTCTCCTGAAAACTATTATTCTAATTAAAATTCAGACCTGCTAATGCATTTTATTTCGATCTTTTGAATTGGAAATAACGAGACCGGATAGTATGATTAATATCATTCCTAAAAGCATGGATATAGAGATTTGATCCGAGAAAAGCAGATATGCCCAGGAGATTACGAAGAATAGAAAAGAATATTCAAAGACAGCCACAAAACTAGTAATGCCTTTTTGATAACCAAGAGTTATAAGTACGCCCCCTATGATAGATAGTAATGCATGCATGAAGATTATCGCAAGGTCATTTAGACTGTAGGTTTGAAGGGGGGAAGTTATAAAGGTATTAGGAAGAGAATATAACTCAAATATCTGGTTAAGTTCTATTAAGAAAATCATAATAAATGAAACAAAACCAATTCCAAAGAAAAACATGAACATTAATGATCTAGCGTCTTCCTCACGACACCATAGGTGTGTTGTTATCGAGGCTAAAGCGTAGAATACCCCGGCAGCAATTGGAAACAAACTGAGAATTGAGAAATCATAAAAGTTTAGGCTTAAAGCTAAAAATGTCCCGAAGGTTCCTATCAAAACAGCAAATATCCTAGAGATATAAACCTTTTCTCGAAGAAGAAGTATTGAAAAAACAATGACGAATATAGGGGATGTGAAAAGTCCAGCCGCAACTTGTGAAATCGGAAAAAATGCTAAGCAGCCAAAGTATATGAGCATAGCAAAAACCATAAGTAAAGTCCTTAGAAATACTAGGTTAAAATGCTTGGGAAAAATTCTCCCCCCTTGAATCTTGACGGCAAATATTAAGATAGGTACAGCAATTAAACTTCGTGATAGGTGAAACTGCCACAGTCCAATTGTCTCTGTAACAAAACGAATATAGTTGTCTGCAATAGCTAATAATAGCATTCCTAGTGCTATAAATAATCCACCTTTAATATTTGTATTATCTTGCATTTTATTTATTTATTTTTTTTGAGTCGCACTTGATATTTCAAAATATCATTTGTCAAACTATACAGTTGCAAATTAAAAATAAAAATCAATTGCTTTATAAAAATACTTGTAATCTAGGGTAATCTTATTCTTTAAAAAATATTGCAGTAGCAATAAAAAAAAAGTCTGAGCCAAGCGTTTAGCACCCGTCATGTATTTTGTTTGGGACGGGTGTAAACCTGTTCTTTAAAATAGAAAATTTCATGCTATCATGCTGTCACAATTGGAGGAAGAGATTAAGGATATTATTATTCGTACTGGAGTGATCGAGGATGCAGAAAAGTGTGCTGAAATTGTTAGCACATGGATACATAATACGGATTGGATGCCATCCCTGCACACGCAATCTGAATTGACTGCAATGATTAAAGAGGCCATTCCACAAAGAGAAGTTTGGGTTTTGGGCAGACCCATAATAGGTTACCTGTCATTCAATGTAGAATTGTCTCAAGTGACTGGTCTATATACTAAAACACATGGGAAGGGTTTTGGCAAAGCGCTCGTAGACAAGATTAAAGGCAGATATCAATATATTAACCTTTGGTCGCATTCGGAAAACAAGAATGCCCATAGGTTCTATCTTCGTGAGGGGTTTACTCCTATAAACTTTAAGGAAAGGGGAGGAGATGGCATTCCTGAAACACAATTTGAATGGACGGGAAGTGATAGAATGTGATTTATCCTTACACCGTCGATGATTTGCCTATCCTACTTTGCCTCCCAGTATAGTCAAAAACATTTTACTTAATGCCATCATATACGTAGTTTTCAGTTGAAACATCACCGTGCCAAATATAGACAGACATGAATGCCTCACTTCCTGTACGATTAGCATGCTCTATCATTGAGGGATGAAAAGACCGTTCCCCGGGTTTATGAAGGAGGTATGATTTCTCACCTACCTTCCAAAATGCTTTGCCAGCAAGCATGATATATATTTCATCTGCCGGGTGGGTTCTGATACCGTATTCGGTATTGGGGAGCATCCCATAAAGACCTAGGCGAATGTGATTTGATTTAACTAAACCTGCGGGCCCAATTAATTCAACGTGGGCTTTGGCAATGCTATGTTTGATATAAAGTGGGTCGGCAGAGGAGGTTGGAGGGTTCCAATTAAATGGAATTTTTAAAATAGTTTCGCATATAGGAAGAGCATCTTTTTGAGTCATCGCTTCAACAATGCTTTCAGCTAACTGATTGCCATTAGAGGGTAAATGTTTGGCATCATTCGTGGTTTTCAGGATATCTTTAGTGAGCATTTCAAGCTTGCTCTTTCCATCAAATACCTTTGCTAATTCCATAAACAAGATATTTAGTGATATCATGGGAGTTTTCCAGGGTTCGTTTAGACTACTTGTATTAAGTCTTTTAAAGACAATTAATGCAATTGAAAAAACAAAATCGTTGGCAATGATATCAATGAAAGGCAGGTAGACACAACCACTAAGCTAGCCACTTTGAGTGAGTCAGCCTCGTATTTCCTAGCAAGAAGGTAGGAAGTCACGGCTACAGGTGTTGAAATCTGCATTAATAAAACTGAAAAAGAAATCTCATTTAGTGAGAACAAATAACCAACAAATATTGCAGTCGACAAAGAAAGAAATAGTTTTAATAGACTAAATTCAAGAGCAGTTTTCAGATCACTAATTTTGAGTTCAGCCACTGCTACACCAAGCGTAATTAACATTAAAGGTATGGCCATTTGACCAATTAATTCTAAGGTTGAGGTAAGAAATAAAGGGGTAGAGAGGTCTGTGAAAAGAAAAATGCTGCCAAGGATTGTTGCCATTATTAAGGGTTCGTTTTTTAAAGCTTGAAATGATGTAGCTCCTCCTGACACAAACCAAATACCAATTGAAAAGGATAAAATAGCTGTGACAGAAAAAATTATAACAGCATAGCCAAGGCCAACTTCACCAAAAGCAAAGTAAGTTAGTGGTAAACCTATATTCCCAGTATTTCCAAATGTTAAGGGAGCCAGATATGTTCGGAAATTAATTTTAGTTAACTTTATGAAACAGGTAAGGAAAATCATCAGAAGGAAATAAGTTAAAAAGGTCGCGATGGCCAAAAGAATTAAATGTTCTGAGTCAATTGTAGTTTTAATTAATGAAACAAAAACTAAGCAAGGAACAGCAATCATCATGCTTAAGCGTGTTACGAATTTCATTGGATATTCAAATCCAAATCTGACCCAGAGGTAACCCAATGAAGAAAGAAAAAAAACAGGGAAAACAACTTCTAAAACTTTTAAAAAAATCATTGAAAATGCCTGCAACCAGATTAAACCACATTAGTATGATTTTTTGTTCTGGATTAGAAGTGTTAACTCTAATATTGCCTGAAAAGCATCAGGTAGGGTCCTCCTTAGGATCCTAAAGCTATGTGGATAGCAAAGCTTTATGTTTGGGAATGTGTAAATCATATTAAATTGGCCTCACAAAATTGTTTTACAAGAACTAATGGTCTGATTAATTTATAAAGACATTATTTGTACCTTAGGGGGATATCATGAACTTACCTAAATATGATTTTAGTCAACGGAGCGCATTTGTGACTGGAGCCGGAGGCGGTATGGGCGAGGAAATTGCGCTGTCTTTATTGCGTGCAGGTGCTTACGTCACTGCAGTTGATCTAAAACCATGCCCTGAAGCTATAGCGAAGTTCAAAGATAGGATTCATTTTGCTCAGGGAGATATTCGTAATAGAGCGTTTGTTGAAAAAACCTTTGGGTATCACCAAGAACACAGTGGGGGATTGGATTTTTTAGCTAATGTAGCTGGGGTACTCTGGTTTGATCGTGATAAGTCTCTATTGGAAATGGATTTAGATGTTTGGGACGAGATTTTTGACATCAATTTGAAATCTATGGTGTTGATTTCCCGTGCGGCAGTGCCACTCATGCGTAAGAGAGGAAGTGGTTCAATGGTGCACTTTTCTACCATTCAATGGATGCGAGGCGACCCAGTACCTCAAGATGCCTATCAGGCCTCGAAAGCAGCAGTAAGTGCCATGTCGCGCTCACTAGCTTCCCAACTTGCAGCTGAGAAAATCAGATCAAATACGGTACTGCCTGGTCCAGTACTTACCCCAATGCAGGAGCGCTGGAACACTGAGAAAATTCGTGGGCAGGTGGCAAGACATATTCCTTTGCAGCGGATTGGAAATCCTGTGGATTTGGCTCAGGCAGCAATGTTTCTTTTTTCCGATGCGGGGTCTTTCATCACTGGTATTGATTTGCCTGTAGATGGTGGAATGCTACTTAGGGGTTAAAGTGATAGGTAAGCAGCAAGATTTTATCTCATCTAACTAATTACTATGATTGACGAATTTTCTATCCAGCCTATCTATTGAATTGAAGAATCTATATTAATTGATCAGTATCATTCATGTAGAATGGCCATACTACTACTATCCCATCCCACCCATACGGGATCAGTGCCGATGGACTGGCCAGTATCTACTCCAATGAAAGCCCGTAGAGTTACTCCCTCAGTATTTTCTATGAGGATATCTACTACCATGCGGCTACCAAGAAAAGTTTTATTTATGAGACGACCTTGGACCGCATTAGAGATTTCTGGCTGGGTCTTATAAAAATCTAGTTTCTCAAGTCTCAAGGCAGCAATAATTGTAGAACCATTGCTAGGAGTACCTGAAGGGGCATGCCCGTAAAGCCTTTGGCCGTACCAGTCCATTATTACTGTAGAACCATCTTTCCCACTCATCTTTCCAAATAGGAAATTAGTTTCACCGATGAATTCAGCAACAAAACGGCTTTTGGGTTGAAAATATAATTCCTCTGGCGTTCCGTCTTGCTCGACGCGACCATTATTCATAACTATAATTCTATCGGACATCGTTAGGGCTTCCTCTTGATCGTGAGTGACAAAAAAGAAAGTCTTATGAGTTTGGCGCTGAATTGATTTAAGTTCACGCTGCACTTGTCCACGCAGCTTTGCATCCAGTGCACCCAATGGCTCGTCTAGTAGTAATAAAGCAGGATCTGGAGCAAGAGCTCGAGCTAATGCTACGCGCTGGCGTTGCCCCCCCGAAAGCTGGCTTGGATAACGATCACCATATGCTTCTATTTGCAGAAAAGTCATTATTTCACTTTGTCGTCTCTTAATAGCAGCATTGTCTAGCCCCTTGAGTTCTAGAGCGAAGGCAATGTTCTGTCGAACAGTCATATGGGGAAACAAAGCATAATCTTGAAAAACCATATTTACATGGCGTTTTTCTGGAGGTAAATCTGTAACATCTTCCCCATCTAAGATAACAATGCCTGTATCAGGCTTTTCGAACCCACCAAGTATACGTAGGGTCGTGGATTTGCCGCACCCTGATGGACCAAGGAAAGTTACAAATTCACCCTGGGCAATGTCGAGTGATAAGCTCTCCAGAGCAACGGTAGTGCCAAATTTTTTTGAAATTCTGTCAATGCGAACAATAGGTGATGAAGTCATAGTTGGCTCTCCTTATTGGTTCGACGGGTAAATCGTTCAGCCCAAATCCCAATGGCAGCAGTCAAGACCAGTGCTATGGTAGCTATGGCATTGATCTCTGGTGACATGCCAGACCTAAGCATTGCAAAGATTAGAACTGGTAATGTTTCCTCATAACCACCAAGGAAAAATGAACGTACAAAGTCGTCAAAGCTTAGAAGCATACAAAATATGCTGGCTCCCAAAATGGAGGGAACGAGGTAGGGGAGAGTGATGCGAAGAAAAGCAACAAGTGGGTCTGCACCTAGATCACGAGCAGCCTCTGTTTGACTCTTAGGTAGTGTTGATAGTCGAGCCATAACAACAAGTGATACAAAAGGAACGTTATGAACTGCGTGAGCCCATATAATTGCTCCCATTCCTGGCTCAATTCCTAGCCAGCGAGCGTATATCCTAAATGCAATGGCAGATATAATGCCTGGCACTAGGGCGGGTAAGACCATGAGGCCAAAAGTTACAGCCCATCCCCAGAACTTGCGACCTTCCAGAAGTAAGGCAAGCCACGTTCCGATTACGACAGAAATTAAAGTTGATAAAATAGCTATCAGCATGGAGTACCCAAAGGTATAAAGGATTTCGGCATCTGAAAAAATACTGTAGTACCAATCAAGTGTCCAAGACCGGATCGGGAATCCAATGAACTTGCTGTCTTTAAAACCCATAAGAATCATAAGAATAAGGGGCACAAAAACATAAAGGACAAATGCCCAATAAACACAAGCTAGTACAATTCTATTGCTGCGATTCATTTTGTGTCTCCTCTTCGTAGAGCCTTCATCAGTTTTTGAAATAACCCAGTTATAAAGAGCGCTGCCGCAAACATAATAACAGCGAAAGCCGCACCGGTAGGCCACTCGTCACCTGCATAGTGAAAAAATCCAGCAATGGTTTCAGCAAATACTGTGGTCGATGGTCCACCCAAAAGAACTGGTGTTGCGTAAAAACCTGTTGATATAAGAAAAACCAGCGTGCAGCCTGATGAAATACCTTCAATAGTGAGAGGGAGCGTAATTCTGCGAAATCGTGTCCAAGCCCCCGCACCAAGATCCGCGGCAACCTCAGTATAGCTCTTAGGTAGTTTTTCTAGGGCAGAGTAAAGAGGTAAAAGCATATAGAGCGCTGTTAGGTAAACTATCCCAAGTCCCATCGAGAAGCTGGTATACATGAATGGGATAGGACGTTCTATCAATCCAAGCCACTTTAGAGCAAGGTTTACTGCACCTGTATTCCCCAAAAGGATCATTATTGCATAGGTGCGCACAATTTCTCCTACCCAGAACGGGATTAGAAGGATCAAAAGCATTAACATTTGGTTGTGACGACTTACATGCCTTGCAAGAAAATAAGCTACTGGATAAGTCAGAATAAGAGTGCAAAAGGTGAATACAGCTGCAAAAGTAAGAGTTCTAAAGAAGGGCATCCAGAAGATGTGGTCTCCAAAAAAACGAATATAATTGTCGAGTGTGAAATTTTGTGGAGCTCCTTGGGCAACGGGATAGGATTCAAGTAACGATACTCGCGCCATTTGAATCATCGGGCCCAAATGTTGAGTTAGGAGCCACAGTAAAGGAAAGGCGGCAAGGATTATAAACTGACGTCTCGGAGATGCAGTAGCAAAAGTCAGTAGTAGGCGATATGGTTGCCAGTTCGTGAGGCGTCCCCAGAATGGGCGAGTGGCTGAATATTGAACAATGTCATCGTGATTTTTCCGTGCTGAATCTTCGTGAGACATTTTGCACAAACCTTTCTCACCAAATCTCTAAAGGGGATCTGCCCAAGACAAAGGGCAGATCCTTGTATTTAATTTAGTCTATGCAGCTTTAACAGCCTCTACAGCGGGATCAACTAAACCATATTTCATCTTGTTCGCTTCGGCACGGAAGAACTGCAAGTTGGCAATCTGTTCTTCAGGAAAAGACGTTGATTGTTTTTCAAGATCGGTTAGGTAATTTGAAGCATCCTTGTATGTAGAGATGAACCCTGATGCCTTGGTCATGGACGCTCCTATTTCGGGAGAGGCAAGAATTGCATTAAGAAACGTATAAGCATTATCTGCATTTGGCGCATTATTAGCTACGTTATATGTATATACAAAGCCGTATGAACCCTCATTCGGGATAGTCATTCCCAATGGAAAACCATCGTTTATCAATGCAGCGGCAGGCCCGTTCCAGCTATGCCCTAGAGCAATGTCCTGGTTTACAAACATTTGCTGTACTTCAGCCCCACTGTCATAGTATTTACGAACTAGCGATTTTTTTGAAATCAAGAACTGTTTGGCCTCTTCAACAATGGCTGCTGCCTTGTCTGGATTATCCATATAAGCTACCATGTTGCCGTCGTAACCAAGCATTAGCATTACGATGGACATCATATCCTGAATAATGTAGGCAGTTTGGCCAGAATATTTTTCTGAAAAAAGAGTGTTCCAAGTCATTGCTTCTTCTTGAGAAACAAGCTCAGTGTTATAGGCCAGGATTTCCATACCTGAGAGTATGGGTGCACCCCATTTATGACCGTTGATTGTAGCCCAGTCACTTTCCGAGAAGGTTGGGTTAATGTTGCCCCAATTTGATAGACGGTCTGTATCAAGCGGTGCCAGAAGTTCATTGTCGATAAATTGTAGAAAGCGGTGCCCAGCTACTGTCATGATGTCAACTGTTGGGTTCGGTGCTTCTGCCGCTAGGAGGTTAAATTGCTTACCTTGATCATCGACGAGACGAATGTTCACTTTTATTCCTGTTTCTGCCTCAAATTGTTTTTTAAAACTTTTCGGCACAAAATCGTTGTAAGTCCAAATATTGACCTCACCTCCTGCCGCTGATGCACTGCGTAGATAAACAGGACTAGCCAGAGCAGCACCAGTCATTGCGGCAGTGCTCATGAAACGGCGACGGTTGAAAGTAAATTTTGTCATTTTTGCATCTCCTTGTTGGTTTCTCTAGATTTTGTTGTCCGCACACATCTTAAAGATACCAATATAGGTATCTAGTGCAACAACCCGGTACGGGCAGCTTGTTGCAAATTCTTAAGGTTAAAACTATTCAAATCAAGTGCGTTAAGCAATTCATTTTCTTTAGAAAAATCACGGTCATACATAGCCGAAAAAATCTGGATCCCGGCTTCGTGTAGAATCGCTGGACGATTCACCAATTTTCCTAGAATGACTGTCAGCTGCAACCCATAAGGGACATCTTCGATGATGTAGCGGCTATGCGCCGTAGCTGGACCAATACCTCCATTGCCTTTTGCATGCATTTGCTGATTCATCTTAGAAATTGATTCTATGGGGATATGAAAACTCAAGTGAAAGTGTTCAAAAATTGTTTTCACCTTAACACCTAGTGCTTCAGCAATTGCTAAGCGTTCAATATCAAGTTTTTCTAGCAATCGTCCAACACGGGGGGTAACATTTTGGCCTTGGCTCCAGATCTCGCCTCGTTCCATGCGAGTAATATTGCCTAGGGCTATTCCCAAATGGTTTTGAGGATTAAGGTTGGACAGTGAAATGGCCAGTAAACCCTTTCTACTTTTGAAGCGGTTTCCAAACAATTTCTTGCAAACTGTTAGAGCGCAATTTGAACGTGTTTCGGGAACTGTGCATAGGTCAACAGAATCACGGACAGTATTTACACGTACCCCTTTTTTGTTACACCTCTTACCTGTGACAATTGTAGTGCCCCAAGCGGTAATGGGCACAGATATACCTCGGGTATTCAGAAGTTGCGCCAAGTAAACTGCTCCTAGAGAAGCGTGGGAAGATACAATTACTTTCTGACGTTCATGAATATATGGAGCTAATTTATCCATCACAACCTTGTGTCCGTAGGCTGGTAAAGCAATGATAATTACTTCATTACTAGCAATAAGTGCCTTGGCGGATTTTGCGATCCTTACCTTAAAGTTCAAGTCCAAGGCGCCTTCAGCTGAAATGCCGTTTTCAAGGCCTTCAGTGCTAATCCCGGAGGGAGACCAAAGCATCGTGTCATGCCCATGATCTGATAAAAAAGCTGCTGTACCTAATGCAATTGATCCCGCTCCAGCAATTCCTACCCGTAAGCTATCGCTCATGAGAGGGTTCCCGCCGTATTGGGTCACCTAGTACGTGCATCAACCGGTTAGCCCACCCAAATAATGCTGCTGACAAAATGAGGTCAAGAATTTCAGCCTCCTTGAGCCCAGCCTTACGAAGCTCATCCATATCTTGAGGGTCAGTTTCAGGGGGTGTTGCTGATAATTTGCGTGCAAAATGAAAAATAGCAGCTTGGCGGGGGGGTAGATCTGCCTTCAACCCTTCGCTAAACAATTTTTCAGTTACTTCGGTACTATTTTCCAGCTTTGCGTGGCGGTCTGCATGGACAGCTGCGCAATAGATGCACTGATTTACCATGGATGCTGCAATTGCCCCCAATTCCCGTTCGGAACGAGACATTCCTCCCTCATCATACATTATAGCATTGAAAAGAGGCGATCGAACAGCAAGACTTTCTACATCATGTGCCAGTGTCAGGACATAAGCTGAAACTTTCGTGTTAGACGGAGTGATTTTGAGTGCCTCCAGTTGTTCTTTTGTAGCCTCTTCTTGCTTTATCGGAGTGACTCTGGGTTTCCAAAGTGGAACTCTGCGGGTAAATTTGCGAACCACACTGCTCATACCGCGCCATCTTTCATCGTATGCATCCCTGTCGTAATTCGAACTTGATATGCAATAAATGCCACCAGCTGACATACTCTGACTATATCTTGATCCGCAAAGCCTGCCGCCTGCATATCAGTTATATCATTTTCTTCGATATCACTTGGCATATTTGCCACCTTGTCAACAAAGTCAGTCAATGTGCGAAGATCCATATGAGTTTCATGCCCTGGATGATCAGAAGATGCTTTGGGATCTGCAATCTGCATGTAGTGCAATGCTAATTCTGAATGCCCTGCTTTTTTAGCAATCCTAGCTGCTAACCAGGCTCTCAATTCATGGGGAAAGGGGCCACAATCCTTTGGGTGTATTACTGCATCCTCTGCTGCTTGCGTCAGTTCAAATATCTGGGAACGAGCTTTGACGGCAGTTCCAGTGCTGCTATTATTATTAATGCCTGAAATGGTTAGCGCAGTAGTGTCGAATATGCTCATGCCACTTTTCCTTGATCTTTGTTGGGATGGAGTTCTGTAGGGGCCCATTCATGCCCTTGGAGCTCAGGTTTTTTATAGTTTAGCATTAACTGCCAATGTTCCTCTATATCTTCACTATACAACTGTGAAGCTATTGCTCTTGCTAGCCAAGCAGCGCCTTCACTGATACCAGGGATATCACCACTAACCTTTCCAAGGCTAGCTGACGCTCCGTAATTGAAACAAAAAACATTTTTAAGCCAAGGGGCAGTTTCCGCTACTTTTTCGCAGAAGCTAAAATCAGGATTTAGATAAGGGAAGCACCCAAGTTCGTCATTTTTTTCATCTTTGGGAGGTGTGTAGACATCTTTCCACAGTAAGATGTTACCAGCGTTTTTGCCAAATTCCGTTCTAGCCAGCGGGTCGATTTTAAAGCCGGTTCCCAGAATTACAAAGTCTGCTAAATATGAGGTATTATCAGAAAAAAAGATCTTCGCTTGATCACCATGTTGTTGGATTTTAATCGTTTCTTTATCAAAATGAAAATAAGCATTTTTATGCCTACTCACACGAAGTGTAGACCCGTGTGGCGGTGGAGTTTGAGTGGCAAAAGAATATTGCATAAACCTCCACCTCCATTCATCAGGTAAGGCAGCATAGCCTGCGGTAAAGCCAAAACTACCGATCCCCATCATCTTATTAATTGTGGGCATCTCCTTACGACGTATCAAGTGTCGTACTTCAGTTGCCCCATGCTCAAGTGCTTCAGCGGCATTGTCTACAGCTGAAGCGCCTACTCCTATAACAGCAACACACTTATTTTTTAGCATAGAAAAGTTGATTTCATGTGCACAGTGTGCCCAAAGATCTTGGGACAGGCCATTAACAAAGCTTGGAATATTGGGGGACCCAGTTCCATCACGTCCTGTGGCAAAAATCAGCTTCCGGCAGAGTATAGTTTCATCAGTCATGCCTGAAACCTGTAGTCTCAAAAGATTCCCTTTGTTTTCCACATGGTCGAGAGAGATTCCATTTTCAATGGGAATATTAAGTACATGACGATACCAACGCAAATAATCCATCCACATAGGACGTAAAATCTTATCTAAGGCATTCCACTTTGTGACCCCAAATTGAGCTCGATACCAGGCCTGAAATGTAAGTCCACCATGGCTGAAAGCAGGGCCGGTCAAATCCTTAGGAGATCTCAAGGTTTCCATTCGAGCATAGGTTAACCAAGGACCTTCATAGCCTTCTATTGCTCGATCAAGAATACGGATGTTTTGCATGCCGCCGGTAATTAGTGATAACCAAGTTACCATACCACACATCCCGCCGCCAACAATGACTACATCGGCGACACCGTCGCGTCGTGGAACCCAATTCTTGCTTGGAACCCCCAGGCAGTTAAGATCAGTCCTTAACTTGGTTTCAAGTTCTTGGAGGCCAAGATCATCGTAATAATTTAAATCCGACAGAAACATGAGTGTTTTAACTCTTTATCTTCACATTCATTATTATTCTTCAAGATGATACCAGTGCATGTCTAAGTTATCAACATGGCATCTATTTATCTTACACATTTTGGAACATGAGACTAGAAAAAGAGTTCTTCAGGATAGGGAACGTTTTCTATTAGCATCATTTGGTAAGAATTGAGCATTCCGGGGGTCAGCATAGTAATAACCTTGATATTCAGCCGCTGAATTGGCAAGTTTCCCCACGCCATTTATCAGCTTGGTAACCTTTTCATCAGTCATTAGAGCTGAAAAATTGAGTCGCACCCAACCTGGTTTCTCCAATTCTTGCCCAGTATTAATCAGGCGTTCAAGTTCTACAGAGCTTTCTTGCTCGAGGCCAAGCAAACGGTGAGCATAAGGTCCAGCGCATGCACATCCTCCTCTCGCTTGAATGCCTTCAACATCGCTCAAAAGTCGGGTAAAAAGCTGATGGTGAATATACGCACCTTTTCCATCTCGTATTCTGAAAGATAAGATTGGTAATGCATTAGCTATTTCAGCGCCAAAAATTTCAAGACTTTCGTTCCGTGACCAAATTTCAAGGACCTTTGCGCGTAATTCTTGCTGTCGCTCAATCAGCCAGTCCTGCCCTAAGGCTTCTTTAACAAGCATGACAAGTGCCACACGTATATCTCCAATTATATTTGGGGTTCCACCTTCTTCTCTTGCCGAGACACAGTTGGAATAGGTGTGTCTCCAGGGGGACACAAAGTTCACCGTTCCTCCTCCTGGTAGTGTTGGTTGCTTGAGACTAACGATTTCATCACGTAAGATCATTACACCACTTGCTGCTGGCCCTCCAGGAAACTTGTGAGGAGAAAAAACAAGGGCATCTATAGCTGCAGACGAGCCTACATTCATATCCATAGGCATATAAGGTGCTCCACATCCATAATCCCATATTGCAAGGGCTCCCTTTGATTTTAATAACCGGGTCACTGCATTTACATCGGTTATGAT
This sequence comes from Paracoccaceae bacterium, assembly GCA_029243395.1. GTDB lineage: Bacteria > Pseudomonadota > Alphaproteobacteria > Rhodobacterales > Rhodobacteraceae > CACIIZ01. The sequence goes on from JAQWSE010000011.1 coordinate 84,384, forward strand.
ACCTGTGACATTTGATGCGGCCGAGAAAGCCCCAACAACAATGTCGGTAGACAAGGATTTTTCGAGCACCTTTCCCAAGGTCTTAAGACAAGGTCCTCCTTGACTGCTTTCGTCAATTTCGATTATTTCGGCACCACTTTCGCGCCAAGGTAGTAAATTGGAATGATGTTCATAAGGTCCTACTAGAATTAGAGCTTGCCCGCCCTTCGACAGTATACCTCTGATGTCTAACAAGCCAACAATTCGGTTGATCCCAGCTGTTGACCCTGATCCAGTAAAAACTACACTTGTACCAGAGTGGGCCGCCGTCATTCGCGCAATTTCTAGACGTGCTGCTTCTCGCATTTCTGTAATATAAGCACCACAATATGAAGCCTTAGTATGGCTATTGGCATAATAGGGTAATACTTTTTGACGAATAAAATTTTCTACCTGATCCAGTGCTCTTCCTGATGCTACATAGTCAGCATAGATCATTTCTCGAGGGCCAAAAGGTCCCTCGATTTCAATTCCATCTCCGATTAAACCCGAACGAATCCAATCTACGATGTCGTCTCTTTGCAACGATTCTTTGAACTCTTCAAGAGGGTACATGTAAATCTCTTTGTTAGGCTTTTTAAGTCCTAACATTGCATTTTTTTTTGAATATCTCAAAGAAAAATTTACGAGTGCCGTAGAACTTCTCTTAGTCACTCTCAACTTAATGGTGGTTTTATAACAACATCATAAAATAGCAATCATTTTATGATCAAGAGATAATAGATTGGTATTCAAAAGGATGCACTTTTATTAAACTAACTACTTAAGTAGGCAGGACTTGCGGAGGATATGATCAGCCACTCAAATATTCTTTAAGCATTTGATTCTCATACTCAAATTTCTCAAGCAACCTATTCACCACATCCCCGATAGACACAATGCCGATAGGCTTTTTATTCTCTACAATTGGTATGTGTCTGATTTTGTTTTTTGTCATGAGCTCCATGAGTTTGTTAGAAAAAATCTCTCGATCACAAGATATGACTGGGTGCGTCATTAGTTCTTTTACGGGTTTATCGCAGAAATCGTTGTACGAGCTTTTTGCAAGTGCTTTTACAATATCTCTCTCAGACAGAATGCCTGTTAATTCCATTTCCTGATTGATTACAGGAATTGCCCCAATGTTATAATTCCCCAACTTTTTGACTGCATTACTGACAGTTTCTGATTCCTGAAGTGTCACCAAAGGTCTTTTAATTAAGTTGTTAACAAGGGTTTTGGACATTCTTTACCTTTCTTTACAGAGTTTCTTGATTTTTCCTCCAAAAATACCTTATAGTTTACGTCACGTAAACTATAAGGTATTTTTGTTGTTAGCATAAGTCAATTTTTTGTTTTTCTCGTGTATTTTCTTAGTTAGTTGTGTCGAAGTCATTTTCGAGGTGGCAAACTTGACAATTAAAAAGCTAAATCATGGAGTTATCAGGGTTAAAAAAAAATCAGCTGGTTTTGGATCAAAACCTGATAAGATAATAAAGTTAGCTAAACCAGCCCAGGAAGATGTTTTACAATTAGGCTCGTATTTTCGCCAAGGACGTTTTTCTGAAGCGAGGTGCTTTGCCCAATTGCTATTGCAAAAGTTTGAACCTACTGATCTTGTCTATAATTATTATAGGTTGGCTCTAGAGGCTCAGGGGGATTTAAAAGAAGCCATCCAAAGTTATAGAAAAGCCATTCTAATTGATCCAAATTTTGCTGACGGACACCATAATCTAGCACTGTCCATGAAATCCATCGGAAATATTGGAGCGGCCATAGACGGTTATGTCAAGGCTATCTCTATAAACCCAGAGCATTTTATAGCGCATAATAATTTAGGAAATGCTTTGTGTTCGATAGGTAAGTTAGAAGAAGCGATTAAAAGTTACAGTAAAGCTATCAAGGTAAACCCCGATTTTCCCGAAGCCTATTTTAACATGGGAAATGTGTTTAGATCTCTTGATTTTCCAAAAAAGGCTATAGAAAATTATAGAATAGCAGTTAAGAAAAAACCTGATTTTGTAGAGGCATACAATTATTTGGGAATTACGCTTAATCTTGTTGGCGAAATTAGAGCTGGAGTAAAAGAATTAGAAAAAGCGACAAAGTTAAAACCCGATTATGCTGAAGCCTATAATAATCTAGGCAAAGCCTTTTACTATATAGGCCGCATAGGTGATTCCCTGCAGAAATATAATAAGGCTCTATTTTATCGGGGAAATTATGCCGAAGCATATTGTAATAGAGCTGTTTTGTTTTTGTACATGGGGCGGGATCAAGATTCTATAAAAGATTACAAGACAGCTTTAAAGATAAAACCAAACTATTCTGAAGCATATTTTGGATTAGGTAATGCATGGAATTTAATTGGAGAAGAAAATAAAGCTTTAGTTAATTATAATAAAGCTATTCAATTTAATCCAAATCATTTGTCATCCAAATATATGGTGGCGTCATTAACTGGGAAGGCAGTTTTTAGTGCACCCAAGGAATATGTTCGTGATTTATTTGATAATTTCGCTGGAAAGTTCGATAACTCTTTGATCGGGAAGTTAAACTATAAAGCACCGACGCAGCTTATGCATATGTTTGTAAATGCATTTGGACAGAAAATAGAAAAATTTAGGATGGCGGTAGATCTGGGTTGTGGTACTGGTTTGGCTGGGAAAGCATTCAGAAAATACGCACGTTTTATGGTCGGAATTGATCTTTCAAAAAACATGATAGAAAAAGCTAGGAAGAAGAAAATCTACGATGAATTGATTATAGAAGATTTTTCTAAGCTCTTGGGTCAAAGAATAAGGGTTTTTGATTTATTTATTTGTGTTGATGTATTTATTTACTTTGGGGATTTATCTGAAATTTTTAAATTATTAAGAAATAGATCAAGATCTCTATCGGTTTTGGCTTTTAGTACTGAACATTCGGACAAAAGGTCTTTTACTTTGTCAAGATTCGGACGGTTTTCCCATTCAAAAAACTATATTCATAGTCTAATTAATGAGTATGGATTTGAGTTAGTTTCTTTTAGAACCGAGAATCTTAGAAAGGAAGGAAAAAAATGGGTGAAAGGAGATTTTTACCTAGCAAGGCGAACCAATAATAATTCTTATATTGATAGTGCAATGGTGGCCTGATCCACTATCTATCTTATAGATTGGATGGAGAAAATCCTGATCACATACTTTAGATAAGACTGATCACCATGTTGGTACGGTGACGACTATAGAACTCCTATTCTTATGCTGAATTTCTTATTGCTTAAAATGCCAGAAAATCCTTCCTTGAACTAAATTATGAATTTAGTTTAGATTTGTGAACACGCTTGATGCTCTGCATATTTTGACGAGTTAGTAGCAAGTCACGTTATTAGATAAGGTAAAGCAGAAGAGGTAGACAGAGATTTGACCTACAAGTTAGTTGAAAGACATCCCAGTTATGAATTTAAGTAAAGTTGAATCAAGTGGAATAGGCATTGTGCATTTGGGCGTAGGGGCTTTCTTCAGAGCTTTTGTCTTGCCACAGTTGCAAGAGATGGCGCAAAATTTATCAGCAGATGATATTTCAGGCTGGGGTATTTTAGGAGTAAGTTTTCGTAGTGCAGGGGTTAGAAATCGCCTCGCTAAAAACAATTTTTGCTACCATGCAGTGCAAATTTCTGGTTCTGGTTATGAGATAGTGGAAATAAATACCTTAAGTACTGTTTACTTTCTGCAAGAACAGCGCGCAAAGGTCATGCAGGCTCTGATTTCGCCCGAATTAAAAATGGTTACATTGACGGTTTCTGAAAAAGGATATCATTATTCTGCCAATACTCAAAGTATTAACTGGAATAATTTGCAGATCCAGAAAGATCTTGCTTGTCCGAGTATGCCTAATTCCGTGCCGGGACTCTTAACCCTCGCACTAAAGAACCGCAGAGAAATGGGGTTGCCTTCCTTTGCCTGTGTCAGCTGTGATAACCTGGTTGCTAATGGAAGGGTATTAAAAAAAGTTGTTTTAGATTTAGCTTGGCGTATAGATCCTGATCTTGCCAATTGGATCAATGAGAACACACCTTTCCCGTGCACAATGGTTGATCGTATTGTTCCTGCAACCAAGCCAGAAGAGGTTAGAAAAATTTCGAAACTGACTGTTTGGAAAGATCCTGCACCTGTGTTTCATGAACCTTTTAGACAATGGATTATTGAAGATTGCTGTGGTTCTTTATCTTGTCCTCCCCTGAAGAGTGTTGGAGTCATTTTTACAAAGGACGTGAAACCTTACGAAGAAATGAAGTTGAGACTGTTAAATGCGACACACTCAGCCATTGCGTATTTAGGTCAACTTTTGAACAAAGACACCGTTTTTGATGCAGTTCAAGACCCGGAAATTGTCGATTTCATTGAATATTTATGGGAGCTAGAGCTTCGCCCTAGCTTAGAAGAACCTCCAGATATTAATTTGGGTGAATATACTCAAAGATTGATGGCACGTTACCAAAATCCAGCACTTGAACATGAAACAATTCAAATCGCTATGGATGGATCTCAAAAAGTTCAACCTCGTATATTGGCTCCAATTCGCTCAAACCTCTTAGCAGGTAGACCAACTAGTGGTTTGAGCCTTGTAGTGGCCGCTTGGATAAAGTTTTTGGTTGAAAAAGATGCAAATGGAAGAATGCAAGAAATCGATGACCCTTTGCAAGAAAGCTTGCTCAAAGCGATAAGGCAAAAAAATCCTGTAGACACTATACTTGATATCAGTGAAATTTTTGGAAAAGATCTTGGACAAGATGAACGATTTGTTAAATCAGTGAGCGAGGCTTTTGTTTCAATGTCTCAATCTGGACTGAGAACATGTCTCAAACTTTTTCTTGAAGAGTCAGGTTTCCATTAGCCAGTAATATAGGTTCCAGATTTTACTTTCAAATGGCTAAAGATTGTGGAAAGATAAGGTAGTTAAGCTTGATTGGAGAAAATAATTCTTGTTCAGTTAAGCATATTACTAGGGAGAAAAATATGAGATTTTTGGCAACATTTAAAAAATCATGTGACTTTAAAAGATGGCTCAAGTTGGTTGACGACCTAAAGCCTCACATGAACAAACATGGGTTAAAGTTAATAGTGGCAATGGAAAGTGATGATGGAACTAGAATTTATGATCTAGGCGAGGCAGAAACTATGGAAGGGGTCGAAGCATTTGTTTCTGACCCGGAAGTAATTCGAATGAGAGCAGACGCTGGCGTAGACACTGAAAGTCAAGAAGTTATAGCTCCGGTAGGAAAATATCATATTTTTGATTAATGTAGGCAAACAAGGTATGATCTCAGAAAACCACCATTAACTTTTACAAGTTTCAGCTGTAACTGATTTTATTAGCAATAAAAACAACTTTATTTCTAGTTGCAGATTATGATTTACCAAAGGCAGCGAACTTCCAATGGACCCCTGAAAGCCCAACCACGAAATTGTACATCAAATTTCTCAGCGAGTTTCAAATTCGGAAATCTATCAAATAATTTTGGTAGTGCTACCTCGCCGATCAAGCACCTGGAAATTGCAGCACCCGCACAAAAATGCGGTCCAGCACCAAAAGGAATACTTTTTGTCCTATCTTGCAAAACATCAAATGTTTCAGGACTTTTAAAGCACTCTTCATCCCTATTTGCTGATCCAAACATAAAGAAAACCCGGTCATTCTCAGCAAAACTAATTTGGTTGACTTTGCAATCTTTGTTTATACGTCTAGGAGACATACCAATCGGTGAAATCCACCTTGAAAACTCTTCAAAAGCTCCAAGCCAGGAAACTTTATTAGCTAATATTATTTTCATTTGTTCAGGGTGATGTAATAATGCCCAAATAGTTCCTGCAATTGCATCCCTTGGTTCATTCTGACCGCCTGATATCGCGAGTTTGATATTGGCTCTTATTTGTTCTTCTGACAATCCAGCTTGAATTTGGACAGATAACAGGGACTTAGTTGGATTTTTTAGGAGGAATGGCTGGATTTCATCAATATGTGCATCGATTGCTGCCGTACACTTATTACAGTTTTGCTCTATTTCTTTATTTCCTTCATAGTTAGCTATACCGTCAATCATCCCTTGGCTTACCCTATCCATTTCTCTAGTTGCCATGTTCGTTAAACCGGTGATTTCCTTGAGGGCCTGAGCAGATAATGGCATCGCATATTCGCTCATCAAATCCCCGCCTTTCTGACACGCCAATTTATCGAGTATGGTGTCGGCAAAATCAGAAAATTTTTGTTTCCATATTAATTTAGTTGTTTTTGGAGATATTGTTGGGAAAATAGCTCGCCGTTCGTTTAAGTGGGCATTGCCATCCTTTCTCATCATATTTTGACCCATCAGTTGGGTCATAAGTCCCTCCGGTTGATCGGAAGAAAAAATGGATGTTTTCTTTTCATTTTCGAATATAGCTTGCCGTTTGGTGATTAAAGTAGCATCCAGCTGTGGAACATAAGCAATGGGAAATTTTGCCCTCATCACTTTTAAATCTGGATAAGGATCCAACCAAAAACGAGACATATTTAAATCATAAATAGGCGCATTGGGCATTATTAGTTCGCCTTTTGTGTTAATCTAAATTGGATCAAAAAGTTATTTCTTTAGGATCTTAAATCAGCATGCAACATACTACTTGTTAGTAGATTATAATAGTGTGAAAGCTTGAATTTAATTTTATTTCTCGCTTATTCCCATATGGATTAATATCTGAGGTTACTCATGCCAATTAGAATAGCTTTAAACTAATGATCAAGAAATTCATTTAAAAGCAATAACAAAATTTTGCGGAAAAATGTGGCACGATTTTTGTAATATCAGAAATCTATATTCCTTTAGTCTTAGGTCAAAAAAATTAGTATCAGTTGTGTAATATTAACTATAAAGCAAAAGTGCTGGATATTGAAAATTATCAGAAAAAAGTCAGGATATCGTAAACACTTATGGGAAAAATAGAATATAATTTCAAAACAGTAATTGTTTAAAAGGACTACCAAAATGAATAATCCCAAGGTGCCAGTTTCATGGGGAGAACTGTTTGACAAGATCACGATTCTTCAAATCAAATCAGAGAAGCTTTGTGCTCCTCAGGCTCTTAAGAATGTGAACACAGAACTACACATGCTGCGCACAATAATTGATGAAAAAGTTCCAAATTTATCAGAAGCAAAAGAATTTGAAAAAGAGTTAAAGCTAATCAACCAAAAATTATGGGATATAGAAGATCAAATTAGAGAAAAAGAGCGAAAAAAGATTTTTGATAGTGAATTCATTCAATGCGCTCGCATGGTTTACATAACGAACGATAAACGTTCAATAATTAAAAGAAGCATAAATCAGGTTTTTGGATCGGATTTGATGGAAGAAAAATCTTATTCTTCCTATTGAAGTTAAAGTCTTAACTGCTATTTGGCCTCTATTAGCATTCTTTAGGTGCTGGTCCAAATTACAGTATAAAGATTCTTTCAGATTATCAGAAACAAGGTTTTATAAATCTTAAACCTCATGTATTATTAATTTTTGTAAGACGTTAGGGATATTAAGTACCGGTCTCTCCTAGTCAAAAAATGTTTTCTGGGTAAACTTGATGATCTTGATGGTTTTAGGTAACTAAACCCAAGTAATTGTTGCTCAAACTAAGTTAATGATAAATGAAATCTTTTTAATAATGAAAGGTAAAAATGATTATGAATGAATCTGTCATTATGAAAACTTCGAAGTATTTTAAGGAGAGGGGAATCCTTCTACCTACACTTAGGGAGCTATGTAATCCGAAGGAAATAAATTCCCAAATAAAGTTTGATCTAGATTCCATAGAAAAAAACTCGATGAATCCCCTAAATCTTTTCAGAGTTCATTGGTTCAATAGTAGAGATAAGAGGGCTTTTTCCGAAGTTCCTGAACATATCGTTCTACCTAGCGATTTGACAGGCATAGATGCAAAAATTATTGTTAATGTAGGAAGATTTTTTCCATTGATTGATGCACACAAAGTGTTAGCCGCTTACGGTTGCTTGCTTCCAAGAATATTGAGCGGGACTTTTGATTATGAGTTTAACAAAGCTATTTGGCCTTCCACAGGTAATTATTGCCGAGGTGGAATAGCAATTTCCAGAATTTTGGGCTTAAAGAGTGTAGCAATTTTGCCTGAGGGAATGAGTAAGGAAAGATTTTCTTGGTTGGGAAAATGGGTGGAAGACAAGAGTGATATAATAAAGACTGCTGGAACAGAGAGTAATGTAAAGGAAATTTATGATGCCTGTAACGAGTTAAGAAAAAACGAAAGAAATGATATAATTAACCAATTTGATGAGTACTATAATTATGCAATTCATCGGGCAGTGTCTGGGCCATCTTTTGAAAAATCTTTTCTGAAAGTTAAGGGGGAGAGTAAATTGAGAGCTAGGCTTTTTGTCTCTGCATCTGGCTCTAGTGGAACCTTGGCAGCTGGAGATTATTTAAAAGAGCAGCTAAACACAAAAATCGCTGTAGTAGAAGCTGCTGAATGTCCAACTTTACTTAATAACGGCTATGGAGAACACAATATTCAAGGAATTGGGGACAAGCATGTTCCGCTCATCCATAACGTTATGAACACTGACTTTGTAGTTGGGATTTCGGATGAGTCTACGGACAATTTAAATATTATTTTTAATACTGATATAGGCCACAAGTTTTTGGAAAATCGAAAAGGTTTGAAACCAGATCTAATCAAAAAGCTTCCAGAATTTGGTTTTTCAACTATTGCAAACATACTGGCCTCAATAAAGTTAGCCAAATATTTGAAACTAGGACCTGAAGATGCTGTGATTACTGTGGCAACAGATGGGGCAGATTTGTACCTTTCTGAACTAAATAAGGCGGTAAAAAGCTTTAATGGAACATATGATGAAACATCCTGTGCAGAAATATTTGGACAACATTTAAGAGGAGTTTCAACTGACAATCTACTTGAATTAAGCCAAATGGATAGAGAGAGAATTTTCAATCTTGGTTATTACACTTGGGTGGAGCAACAAGGGGTGCAGATAGATGCTTTTGAAGCTAGGAGGACCCAAGACTTTTGGGATAAACACTATATTGATATGATGTCATTAGATTCAAAGATAAATCAATTTAATTTACTGTGATAAAAGAAAATGGGATTTAAATGATTGTGAAATCAGTAACAGATAATCAGCGGTTTTTTGCCATAACATTAATGACTGTAGGTTCTATTTTTATTAGTTTTAATGGGATAGTGCTAAGGAGTATTGAGGCTGCTGATAACTGGACTATAATTTTTTACCGATCTTTAGCTTTTTCTTTAGCTGTTTTTTTATATTTGTTTCTTAAGTACAGAAGAGTCCTTCTCTCGCAAATCAAAAAAACAGGGCCATATGGATTACTTGCAGGATTAATATTAGGTATTTCTAATGGGTGTTTTATTTTAGCTATGACCTCTACGACGGTTGCTAACACTGTTTTTACTATAAGTTTAATTCCGTTTATCACTGCATTGTTAGCATTTTTTATTTTAGGAGAAAAATTAAAGAAAATTACGATTTACACAATGATTGCTGCATTATTGGGTGTTGTAATAATGTTTTATGGAGCTTTGCAGGCAGGAGAATTTTCGGGAAATGTGCTCGCATTTTTTACGGCTATTTTTTTTTCCATTTTCACTATAGTCCTGCGATCAAAGGTAAGTATAGATATGTTGCCATGCCTTCTTTTATCAGGCGTAATTCCGATGTTGGTATCATCATCTCTTAAGATGGGTGCATTGCAAATTTCATTTCATGACATTTTACTTTGTTTTCTATTAGGAGGGATCATGTCTGCCTTTGTAAATATCTGCTTCGTCTTTGCAACAAGGCATCTTATTGCTGGCGAGGTAACTCTTTTCTTCTTCTTAGAAATTTCCCTTAGTCCGACTTGGGTTTGGCTCTTTGCAAATGAAGCAGTGTCTATGAACACCCTTATTGGTGGTTCAGTAATATTGGCATCCCTTTTAATACGAGCGCTTTGGCTTCGTTTTATCATTCATAAGCCAGTGGGCACCCACGGGTAATCTAACTAGAATGGCGATTGGATAAGATATTGGCTAAGAACTAGAAAGATTATGTAATGCCAAAAAAATATGCTGTTTTATTAGTTCTAATGGGCGGAATTTTCATGAGTTTTGTTGGTCTTTACATGCGACTTCTATCCCAGGCTGATGGTTTCCAGATCTTATTTTATCGTTCATTCGGTATTTGCGGAATTGTTGTCTTTGTTAGCTGTTTGCGCCGGCAAACTACACCAATGAAATTCTTTAAAAGTATTGATATAAATGACATTTTCATGGGTTTTGCACTTTCATTGGCTTTTACTTGTTATGTATTTGCAATGCTATACACTTCAGTAGCCTCTACGTTACTCATTCTTTCTGCAACACCTTTTATGACAGCCTCTATTGGTTGGCTGTGGATAGGAGAACGCCCTAAATCAATTACTTGGGTGGCCATGTGTTTTGCATTTTTTGGAATTTATTTAATGGTGAAAGCAGGGCAACAACTAGGAAATAACTTTGGTAATTTGATGGCATTATTATCGGGTTTCTGGTTTGCCCTTATGTTAGTAATTGCCCGTAGAAGCGGCAAACATGATGTTTTGGGAGGCACCTTTATTGGCGGTGCTTTCTGTGTTCTTTTGGGGGGGTGTATGGCGGTTACTCTTGGTAACGGTTTAACTGTTTTAAGTTTTGATTTATTTATAATCTTGGTAATGGGTATTTTTGGGATTGGGATCGGAATTGCCTTTGTTACTTGGGGAGCTAGCCATGTTCCGGCTGCCGAAGTAAGTATACTGGTATTGATAGAGAGTGTCCTAGGTCCTGTTTGGCCATGGCTTTTACTTGGGGAATCAATGACTTTATCTGAGATTCTAGGAGGATCATTGGTTCTAAGCTCTGTCGTGACGTTTGCTCTTTTTACAGCAAAATGATTTGTAAATTAATCGAGTTTCTTTTCTAATTTAGGGCGTTTAATTCAGGCATGAAGAAAATAGTTTGTATATCCCAAGTAACATTTCTTAAAAAAATTTATTCGAGTCCAATTATATAGAGAGAGTTTATGAGAGAATTTGGTCCTTAAAATAATATTCTTATAGCAAGTTGGTTGGTGTCTGGTTTCCTATAAAATCCTCAATGTTTTTAAGAGCTAGCTCTCCCATCTGAGTTCTCACCTCTAAAGAAGCTGTGCCAAGATGAGGAAATAATGTGACATTCTCCATCTTCATCAGTGCTTTTGGTACCTCAGGTTCAAATTCATAAACATCAAGCCCCGCGCCGCCAATTTGGCCAGTTTGCAAAGATTCAATCAGAGCTTTTTCGGAAATTACATCACCACGTGCGATATTGACTAAGATGGCATCTTTCTGCATTTAAAAGAAAACGCCTTCATTAATTAAGTGTTTAGTTGCTGTACCCCCAGGAACTGCTAAGAAAACTACATCTGCCTGCGAAACTGCTTCATTGATGTTAGAAAAATACTTAGCGGGAAGAGGTAATTTTTTTTCTGATCGGCTCGAATAAAATATCTCCATTCCAAACCCAAAATGGCAACGATGAGCAATTGCTTGGCCAATGCGTCCCATACCAATTATTGTTGCTTTTTTCCCAGTGATATGGAGACCTAACATTTGAGTTGGGTGCCAGCCTTTCCATTCTTGGTTTCGAACGGGTCTTTCACCTTCTCCAGCTCGGCGAGCAGTCATAAGCATTAGAGTTATTGCAATATCTGCGGTAGCATCTGTTACCGCTCCAGGAGTATTTGTGACCATGATTCCTTTTTTCTTGGCCGTATTCACATCAATATGATTGTATCCAACACCAAAATTTGCAAGTAGCCTGCAACGAGGATTTTCTACTTGAAGAAAAATACTAGCGCTAAAAACATCACCCAATGTGGGGACTACAATGTCATAGTTTTGAAGAGCTGAAATCATTTCCTGCTCGCTCATGGAAGTTGTTTTACTTCTTGTAGTAACGTCACCGAGAACATTAGCTTTTTGATGAATTTCTGATGGCAGGGGACGGGTAATTAAGATCTTGTACAAATTGTTACCTCCACCTACTCAACTAATTTGTTAGCAATGACAGGAAATAAGCTTCCATCTGCTTTATCTACAATTATGATAAACACTCTGACTTACAATTTGCAATGTGGGATAGTGAAAAATTCAGAATCGTCTTAACCAATATCCAATAAAGGATAATAGAAAGATTGCAGGTTTAAAATATATTCCTTATTCATTCCTTCCATTGAAAATAATGAGATCTATTAATGCTCTAAGGTTTATAGCTTTAGCTTGCACTTTTAGAAGTTTTATTCATAGATTATTTTTACAACACTCATTTTCTTATCTATTTTGAAGAGCTAAAAATTTTCAAATATGGTCGTATAAGTTCCTTGAGATTACCTTCTATTTTTGAGGGTGGGTTAGGGAATAGGGGAAAATACCAGAATTGTTTAGGTAATTGAAATTACTTATGATTCTTGGCTTAAGAGATAAGAATTCAGAGATCAAAAAGATCTGTAGTACAGTTCAAGGATTTGTTACATAAAGTTCATGAGCTGTAGACTTATCTCTAAACATTTGCACCGTCAGAAAAATGCTATTCATAATCCCACTCACAGACAAGGCTTGGGGAAGTAGATAGGTTTTCTTTATTCATATTTGATATTTTGAAATACGGTTGCTAAATTTGTTTATTACTCAAGATGGTGAAGAGTTTGTTGCAAAAAAAACAACGAATTCTAGTGTTAGATATTTTAATATGGATATTTTCGAAATTATTGATTGAGAACATTATAATCTACTGAGGCAAGAATATGAAAATTGATGGTAAAAAAGTATTACTTACGGGAGCTAATGGCGGGATTGGTCAAGCTATTCTTAGACGGTTACACGGAGAAGGAGCTCTTATTGCCGCTACTGATTTAAATGTTGATCATCTAGATGCTAAAGTTCGTTTTAATGGGAATTTATTGGACAAGAATTTTTGTGATGAATTGCCTAAACGTGCATATGAAGCATTGGGAGGTTTAGACATTTTAATAAATAATGCAGGAGTTATTAGAAGAGGAAAGATCACAGAATCCAGTGATGAGGATTTGGAAGTTTCCATAAAAGTGAATGTAGAAGCGCCGTTTAGATTGTGCCGTGCTAGTATCCCCTTGTTAAATCAGGGAGGGGGGGGAGTCATTGTCAATATAGCCAGTTGTTGGGGAATTTACCCTGGACCTTCACACCCTATTTATGTCATGACAAAGGCGGCTATAGCGTCATTGACACAATGTTTGGGGAGAGATCATGCAAGTGAAAATATTCGTGTGAATGCGGTATGTCCTAATGAAGTAAATACTCCTATGATTGAATCAGGTTTTTCAATAAGGGGACTAGATCCCAGTAAGGGTATCGAAGAATTAAATAAGACTGTTCCTTTAGGTCGTATCGCAGAACCAGAGGATATAGCTGATGTTGTGGCTTTTCTATTATCAGATGCTGCCCGATATATGTGTGGATCTTTAGTTGAAGTAAATGGAGGAAAAGCAGTTTCTTGAACTATCTAAAAGGTAAAGTGGCACTTATTACCGGTGCTTCAAGCGGGATTGGATTAAGTACTGCAAGGTTACTCAGCAAGCACGGAGCACAAGTTTATACAGCACAAAGACGAGAAGGAGAGCACGATTGGATAGAAACGGATTTTCATGATCCTGATGCGTGTGCAAATGTAATAAGTGAACTTTCTGAACGAGCCAATCACTTAGATATTCTAATCAATAATGCAGGAATCATGAGAGAGGGATCTGTAAAAGAGACTAGTGTTCAAGATTGGAACGCCCAATTACATCTGAATTTGAGCGTGCCTTTCATGTTGATCAAGAACAGCTTGAGCCTCATGCAAAGTAAAGGAGCAGCAATTGTGAACATAGGATCTATTGAAGGGATCGGGAGCAACCCTCGTCACCCAGCTTATTGCGCCTCTAAAGCAGGGTTACATGCCTTGACAAGGGCAGTAGCAGTTGATCATGGGTCAGAAGGTATTAGGTGTAATGCTGTTGCTCCTGGTTGGATTAACACACCACTTAATCTTGATTTGATCAATTCAATGCCTAATCCTACGGATTTTAGAGCGAAAATTGGTCAAATACATCCTCTAAACCGCTGTGGTGATCCAGAAGAAGTTGCGGAACTAATCGTTTGGTTAGCCTCGGACAAAGCATCCTTTGTAACGGGCCAGATCTTCACAATTGATGGAGGACGTACTGCAAAATTAAGTTTGCCCTAAGTTTTATTTGGTTCTTCACAAGGTAATCTCAAAGCGTTTCTTGAAGTTTTTAAGAATTTAATAAAAAGCAGTTGCATAAAATATATGATTTAATTTTTTTGTTGTTTGGTAGTTTCTTGATGCTTTAGTGCAGGTAAGAAATTCCTGATTATACCGACTATTTATATCTCTCGTTAGTTGATACATTTGTTTTTAAGAGAGCATCTATGGCGGAATCGAGAGAAACTTTGCCTATTTTCTTACCTCCTTCATCTATCACATTACATTCTTTTGTTTTAGATTTGTTCAGTTCTTTCAGTGCATTTTCCAAAGTTAGTGATGAAATTAGGTTGGGTCCACGACAAGATCCTTTGGTCACTATAGATTTAATCCTGATTACCTTACCTCTATTAACGTCTTTTATGAAATCAGAGATATAGTCATCAGCTGGGGTCATGATAATTTCTTGCGGATTTCCTTCTTGAATTACTTTTCCATCTCTTAATATCGCAATGTTGTCACCTATTCGCAGAGCTTCATCTAGGTCATGAGTAATGAAAATAATTGTCTTTTGAAGCTCGTTTTGTAAATCTAGTAGAATATCTTGCATGTCAGTCCTTATAAGAGGGTCTAGGGCGGAAAAGGCTTCATCCATAAGTAGAATTGGGGCATCAGTCGCTAGTGCGCGTGCTAATCCTACTCTTTGTTGCATGCCACCTGACAATTGTGCAGGAAAATGACCTTCAAACCCCGATAGACCTACTTTTTCAATCCATATATGGCTGCTTTCTTTAGCTTGGGCCTCATGCACTCCCTGAATAGTCAGGCCGTAAGCCACGTTTTGCGAAACAGTCTTATGAGGGAGTAAGGCAAATTTTTGAAATACCATAGATGTCTTTTTTCTTCTAAACTCTCTTAGTTCAGTCTGTGACATTTCAAGTACATTCTTGTTGTCGACAATTACCTCTCCTGAAGTAGGTTCAATCAGTCTATTAATATGTCTAATTAAAGTTGATTTACCTGAGCCGGATAAGCCCATTATGACTTGGACCTTTTGCTGGGGTATGGTTAAATTGATGTTATTTAAGCCAAGTACGTGGTTATAGCTATCCAGAAGCTCTTGTTTGGAAATTCCTTCTTTAACAAGAGGAACAAATTTTTTGGCTTTAGGACCAAAAATTTTGTACAAGTTATTTATTTGGAGTTTAGCATCACTCATGATCTTTTCCGTATCTATGGGCTTGAAGTCTCTTCCCGTATCTTTGTGAGACTCGATCAAATATGATAGCAAGTGCGACTATAGCCAATCCATTCATTAAACCCAAAGTTAGGTACTGGTTTTGTATCGCCTGTAATACGGGCATTCCAAGGCCTTTAACGCCAATCATTGAAGCTATTACCACCATGGCAAGAGCCATCATTATAGTTTGGTTAACGCCAGCAAAAATATTTGGCAAAGCAAGTGGAATTTGTACATCAAAAAGTTTTTGACGATAACTAGACCCGAAGGAATCAGCTGCCTCTAAGATTTCCTTGTCAACTAATCTTATCCCTAGATTAGTAAGCCGTATAACTGGAGGTAAAGCATAAACACAGACAGCAATTAAGCCTGGAACTCGACCTATGCCCAGCAGCATTACTACGGGGAGCAGATAAACAAATATAGGTATTGTTTGCATGAGATCTAAGATGGGTGTGATGGCGCCTTGAACTCGATCATACCGTGACATTAATATTCCTACTGGTATTCCTATTGCGATGCAAATTATTGTAGCAACCGATATTAAGGATATTGTTGCCATCATATCTTTCCACATGCCGAAATAACCGATTACAACAAATGATAACACCGAGCCTAAGGCGAGCTTCCAGCTTTTTGAACCTAAATAGGAAAGACCTGCTACCGCGAAAAGAATAATTGGCCAAGGTGCAGCTATAAGCAGTTTTTCAAGCCAAACTAAAAAATAGTACAAGGGATCAAAAAAAGCCTCAATATTATCCCCATACTCTCGGGAGAAGCCCCTAAAAGCAGAGTCGATACCCTTTTTTAGATCGCGAAGATCACGTTTACCCAAACTCGGTATTTCGGTCCAAAAATCCATAACCATAACCTTGATTAAAAATTGGAGGTGAACTCGCTGCACCCAGTTGGGATGCAGCGATTAGGTTAGATTTTTACAATGATGCCTTTACTTTGGCGGCTACTTCGGCGGAAACCCAAGTTGTCCAAATGTCTTCGTATGAAAGAAGAAATTCAATTGCGGCATCTGAGCCTTGAGATTGATTTTCTTCCATATAAACAAGCATCTTATTCATCACTGGGCCCGGATATATCCTCTTTGAAAAGTAGTCCATGGCCTCAGCTGCTTCATTCTTAAAGTTTGTGGTAACTACGGTATGGACTTCAGACTTAGTCCATGCTGAAGGTTTTGGATTCGAACAATCTTGCTCTGCTTTAGCAATGCATCCATCCCAATTTTCGGAACCTGCGAATGGTACGCCAAAATCCATTAACTGCATATTAAATTTTCCAATCGGAGCCGTTGGAGCCCAATAGTATCCAAACCAGTTGTCACCTCTTTCAACAGCCTTTGCCATCGAAGCGTCCAAACCAGCTTGTGAACCTGGATCGGTTAATATCCATCCTTTTTCTTCCATCTTAAAGGCCCGGAATAAGTTGATATTTGAAAGTTGGCATCCCCATCCAGCTGGGCAACCAATAAACTCTCCTTTGGAAGGATCTTCTTTCGCTGGAAAGAGATCGGGGCGTTCTAAGATGTCTAAGACAGTTTTTAGCTCAGGATGTTTCTCCAAAGTGAAATCTGGAACCCACCACCCTTCGCCAAGTTCAGTGATCGGCATCTCTCGAGCTGAATGAAGCCGCCCTTCATCCATAGCTGCAAAAAGTGGTTCACGCACTGCATTTATCCAGAGTTCAGCTGCGACGTCTGGTTGCCCTTTCTCATTCATGGATGCAAATGTTGTTGTCGTAGCACCTGCAACCATTTCAGTTTCACAGCCATAACCTTCCTCTAGAATTATCTTATCTACATTAGCCATCAAAGTAGCCGAGGGCCAATTCATGTCAGCCATTGATATTGACCCACAGGCAGCCCACGCTTGACCTGATAATGCCATAAGGCTTGCAAATACTGATAGTATTAAAAACTTTTTCATTAGTTGTCTCCCAAATTTTTGATATTAATTTTATTAAACTGTGTTTTAACTTATAAAATAAATTTATGTCTTTATAATGAAGGATTAAGGCTAGCTACATCGTTAGAGAGTTGTCAATAGTTTATTGGATGCACGAAATCTAAAAGAGGAGAAGCAATGTTGGCTAAAGCTATAGAGATTCTTGAAAGGCTGGTTGCATTTCCGAGTATCTCTGGAAATCCAACTCACGATATAGTGGATTACATAAAAAAGTATATTGAAGGACATGGAATCGAGGTATCCCTTTCTTTCGATTTGTCTGGTGAGAGGGAGAATGTTTTTGCAACGCTAGGACCTGCAGTTGATGGTGGGATAGTTTTAAATGGTCACACCGATGTGGTCCCAGTGGAAGGTCAAAAATGGCACAGCGATCCTTTCACCCTGACAAAACGGAATAACTGTCTTTATGGGCGGGGTTCTGTTGACATGAAAGGTTTTTTGGCCTGCGTGTTGGCTTCAATCCCTATTTTTAAGGAAAAGAATCTAAAAAAACCTATTCATATAGCATTCACGTTTGACGAAGAAACAGGGGGGTATGGAATGCCTTTCCTTCTGAATAGTCAGGAATTTCTAGGTTACTCGCCGGGAATTGTTATTGTGGGAGAGCCGACAGAAATGAATATTATTACTGGTCATAAAGGTGGAGATGAAATGCGAACCGAAATAACTGGATTTGAAGTTCATTCCTGTAATCCTAATAGGGGCGTGAGTGCTATTTCGATTGCCATGAAACTTATTGCAAAGATTGAGGAAATAGGAGATCGGTTAGCATGCTTACCGCATTCCAAGTCATTATTTGAACCACCATACGCAACATTTAACGTGGGTAAGATTGAAGGCGGTGTCGCTCGCAATGCAACTGCTGGATGGTGTAATTTTGATTGGGAGTTTCGACCGATGCCAGGAGAAGATAACAGAGCCATTATTGCAGAAATAGAAGAATATGCAGATAAAGTTTTGTTGCCGCCTATGAAGGCTATTAATAAACATGCTGAAATTGAGGTCATAACTGAAGTATCTGTCCCTCCCTTCGGAGATGCGAATTCAGAAAGAGCTGCACGTTTCATTAGTGAGATAACAGGTAAGAATAGTCGGGGTGTAGTATCATTTGGTACAGATGCGGGATATTTCAGTGCAGCAGGTTTCTCTACAGTTGTTTGCGGACCAGGGTCAATTTCTAGAGCTCACGCACCGGATGAATATATAACGATAGGAGAATTGAAAGAGGGATTATCTTTTATGAAGAAAATTGCTCATCATTTGTCATAAAAGGATTCCATGGTAGACATAATAGGCTATGAAAAGAAATACCAGACTAAAATCATGGTTATTAACCAGATAGTTGTTAGGCTAACCCAATACCACTTAACTAAAATGCGTTTGGCAGTTTTGACAAGGTTATAAAGTTTTAACACAAGTTTCATATATGAGATGACTGGTTAAATTTTTGCTGATAGCATGACATTTAACGAGCAAATGGACTATTTCTGTGGATTTCCAGGTATTGGTAACCCGATTAATGAATGGTGAGCCCTCGCATATTGAGGCGGAAATGCACATTCACTGGATAGGACCTCGGCTGCATGCCAAGCCCACCGTGGGTTGTATAGCATACCTCTGCCTATTGCTACCATGTCTGCTTGCCCCGTACCTATAATTGACTCCGCTTGAATAGGTTCATTTATTTGGCCAACTGCTATTGTTGTAATCTCAACTTGTTTTTTTATTTCAGCGGCAAAACTTGTTTGATAAGCAGGTCCAGATAATATTTTTTGTCTGGGGGAGTTCCCTCCACTAGAAATATCCACAAATTTACACCCCAATTTTTTTAGTTCCCGTCCAAATATGATAGCTTCAGTCAGATCCCAAGTGGAATCTTCGATCCAATCTGTAGCTGAAAACCTAACGCCAAGAGGAAAGTTCTCTGGTATGGAATTTCTTACAGCTCTAAAGACTTCTAATGGAAAGTTCATTCGTCCTTCCAATGTTTGACCATATTCATCTGTGCGATTGTTACTTACTGGCGAAAGAAATTGGTGTAGAAGATAGCCATGAGCCATGTGCAACTCAATGACATCGAACCCTATCTTCACAGATCTTTTTGCTGCTGCTACAAAAGACTCCAATATTTCTCTTAAACCTGAAGTTTCTAATTTACTGGGTGACGGCCAATTGGATGAATAACTTTCTGCTGAAGGTGCTACTGTCTCCCAGCGTTGATCATTTCCTTTTTCAAGAGGCATCCCACCTCGCCAAGGTATTTCAGTGGAAGCTTTTCGTCCGGCGTGGGCGAGCTGTATTCCGATCTTTGAGCTCCCATACTTTTTGAAGAACTGGACTATTTTTTCCAATTTCTTTTCATTATTATCTGAATAAAGTCCCAGACAACCTGGTGTTATTCGTCCTTTTCCCTCAACTGCAGTAGCTTCTATAAATACGAGTCCAGATCCAGAAACAGAAAATTGTCCCAGATGCATGAGATGCCAATCTGTTGCAGAGCCATCTATAGCTGAATACTGACACATTGGTGCGACAACTATTCTATTCTTAATGGTTAAATCACCGATTGAAATTGGCGAAAAAAGCTTACTCTCCATAGCAGATTCCTTTTAACTGACTAACACAAAATATGAAACATTAACCTATCACACTACGATAATGTTTAGCTTATTTATTAGCTCGATCTAGAATATTTTTCTATTAAAAAAGTTTACAAACATCAATTTAGACAAACTTTATCGAAACTAATAGATTTCAATAAAGCTAAAATGGTTAGTGATCCAAATGCGGTATGAGTGTGAATGCAACTTGTGCCAAATGCTATGCTTAAGTTAGATGATAGTAGTGAAGTTCAGATATCCTGATGCCCTAATGAACATGTAAAAATGAAATCACCATTGTCCTGTGGTGTGCTCAGGGTATGAGCTGTAAGCTCTAACACTTAATCACCTTATTGTTTTACTAGTTTCTTCTTTGGATCGTAGAACGGAAGTTCTACTTGAACGCAAGCATACGATGAGCCATTAATTTCTACATTTACGGATTTTCCTAACTGAGCAAATTCTATGTAAATTATGCCTAGGGCTATGTTCTTCTTTAATCTTGGGGAAAATACAGCAGATGTTATTTTACCAATCTTTTTATTATTCTTAGTGATGGGCCAAAATTCATTGTTGGGAGCAGGCAATGGGTCACAATTAATTACTAAACCGACTTGCTTTTTCTTGATTCCAGATTTCTTAATTTTCTTGAGAGAAGTCTTACCTATAAAATCATCTGCTATGTCCAAGTCTATTAACCTATCAAGACCAAGCTCAAAGGGGTTGTTTCTAGAGTCTGCGTCAGCATGATAGGATAGCATGGCTCCCTCAATTCTTCGGATTGTAGATGTGTGACCAGGTTTTAAACCAATAGGTCGTCCAATTTCCATTATTTTGTTCCATAACAGTTTGCCTTTAGAACCATCACGCAGGAATATTTCATATCCCAGTTCACTTGACCAGCCAGTTCTTGAAACAACCAAGGGTATTCCTAAGAATTCTAGTTCCATCAATTTATAATAGCCTAAGCTAGCCGCTTTCTCGCCAAACACATGACCGACTATTTCTCTCGATTTTGGTCCTTGGAGTTGTAATGGAGAAACATCGGGTTCACAAATTTCAACTTTCATTTCTGAATGCACGGCAACACCCTTTGCCCAAAGAAGTATGTCGCTATCGGCAAGTGATAACCAGAAATGATTTTCCCCCAGCCGCAATAGTACTGGATCATTCAGTATTCCTCCAGCTTCATCAGTAATAAGCACGTATTTACACTGTCCAATCAAACATTTTGAAATATCTCGGGGCGTTAAAAATTGGACAAATTTCTTAGCATCTGGTCCTTTTATTTCGACTTGTCTCTCAACAGAGACATCACATAGAATAGCTGCATTGATTAGATTCCAGAAGTTTTGCTCGGGATCACCAAAGTCTCTAGGAATATACATATGGTTATAGACGGAAAAATCCCTAGCTCCAGACTCTATAGTAGCCTGGAAAAAAGGAGAACGTCTGATTTGAGTTCCAAATCTATGCTGTTTTAATTTGTTTTCAGACTTGTTTTTCATAAGAAGGTTATCTAAGGAAAATTACAGGCAAAGGAAAGGGAGAGATTCATTTTTTTAATAAATCATGCTAACACTTATATGAAATTTAATGAGAACATTTGCACATTTTAATTGGAGAACCGTAGATATTTTACCATTCCTTTGGAATTGTTGTGGTAGCAGGAAAAATACCCAATTAAAGTTCAGTGAACGGCTAATTTTTCTTTTAGTTTATCTTCAGTTTTCTTGTTTGAAAAATATTTTCGCATTGGTACGATATTCTTGAGTCTAACAAAAAATGAGGGTTTTTGCACTTTGAACTCTTCTAGAGATGGATAATGTACTTGAACTTGCATTTTGCCAAAATCATCTAGTTTTTCAGTTCGAATTTCTATATTTTTTAGCTCATCAATATCACTCACTTTTGCAGCCTCTTGGGTGAATAGAATGTATTCCTTACGTAGGATACTATTTTTCATAAGACGATGCAGAATTATAACATTCTCCCCTGCAATTTCTTCAAATCTGCTTACTTTCTTAATGAGAAAATCCCCATAGTGAACAAAGCATTTCAATTTCAAGTTAACAATTTCATTACAGGGAATGCATGGGCAAGCTTGAATAAATAGCAACTCATTTATTCTTTTATTAAAAATCTCAATACTATTTGCTAATTTACGGATAAGGTTTTTGGAGAAATCAGTTGCGTCAGATGGAGTGGCATAAAATAATGCAGCATCTCCTTCTAGTTTATTGATTGTAAGAGTTCCTTCGAGTTCATTGATTACCGTTTCCAATAAATCACTAATGATGTGTTCACCGTGCCCGTCATTAATTTTTTCAATAACTTTTCGAAAGAGACTGGGCTTTTTTGTATCACTATGAGCCCTTATAAAGGTAGTATAACCACTGATGTCAACAACAACCATAAAGCCTTTATTCAACGACATTTTCTACCCTAATCATAAATTTCATTAGTCGCAGGACATATTGTGAAAAAATGTTCAAAAAGGAAAGTGTTATTTATGAACAATAAATTTTTAGTTAAAACTTACAATTCGATACAAAAAGAATACTCTTTTAGAGGTCCTTAGTTAACAAGAATTTTCCAGTCAGGCTATGACTGGCAAGTTCATCATTATGTCTGTATTATTAAAGCTCCAGACCGTATTATTAAAAATATCTTGTTACTCCAAAATTAATCCAATTTGAATTACCAAGAAAATAGTTTGAATCATTAGCCTGGGTATTCAAAAAAAGAAAATTTGCCTTGAGTTTTGTGCTATCTGAAACAGAATAGGTAGACTCGCCAGAAAGATAAATAGAATTGCCATTTCCATTACCCCCCAAAGAAAGTGTGCCATTGAATTTTTCATCAGTAGTATTTTTTGAATATGCTAAATTATAATGCAAGCTTTGGTTTTTATCCCTTACTAAAGCTAATGAATTAGGAATATAGTAAGGTTCCAGGCTATCTTCCCAAATTGAACTTTCTAGTTTAAAAAACCATTTGTCATAGGGGTTAGGAGCATATTCAAGACTTGCTGCACCATCAATTCTACTACATGCTTTTAATTCGTTCAGAGTTGATCTATTCAGATCAATTTTTTGAGCTAAGTCAAAGTTTAGTAGAAAATTTCTTAGATCTTTTTGAATACTAAAGCCCGCCAATTTGTAGCGATTTGAATGACTTAGCCCTGTGGCTATGTTTATTACCCCTGTTCGTGGGTATATAGAGGCTAAATAGAAACTAATTTGACCTTTATCTAAATCATAGGATGACTTTAATCCAAATTCAAAACCTGAGCTTTTTGAAGCAGCAGTCCCAGCGTGAATAGTATCAGTGCTAAAGTTAGTAAAAAATTCTGATGTGCTTTTTCCTTTGAAGAAAGTGACTTCCGTCAACCATCTAGAGGAAAGTTCCATTCCAGGAAGTTTTTTGCTTAGAATTGTTTCTGTTGGATTGATAATGTCCAAAGCTAATGCACCATCAACATCACCCCAAGATTTGCGGAATTTCCCTACTTTCCAATGGATATTACTAAACGAATTTTGAATAGTAAAAAGCATGAGCTCATTGTTAAGTTTTTTATTTTCATCCCAAATTCCTATATTTCCTGAAATATCTATGAATCCAACTGCAGGAATATCAGTTGATGTCGAAAGGTTTAATGTGAGCGTATTTTCTGAAGATCTAATACCTGCTAAATTACTATTAAAATTTCCAAGTGTTAATGAGCTCTCTACTAAATCCCAAATGGAAATTTTCTTATCGATTGAGCCCAAAGTTCCATTTTGTGGGTTCTTTTCATTTTGTTGTTCTTCAGGTAATTCGAGGCTTCCTTCTAACTCTAATTCAAGGCTGTCTTCGAGTTCCAATTTAAAATAATCCTCAGTTATATCTTCTGAAAAAACTTTGACAGTGAATACTAAGGTAAATGTAACGAAGGCTAAACCTGATAGTAACGCTTTCATTATTTTACTTCTTCTGAGATCGAATGACATTCAAACGTGTTTCACGGAAAGCTTTATCCGTTAACGATCTTTTTGAGAAAATGTCAGGGGTAATTTTCATTCCAAAATTAATTGATACCAAGAGCATGTTTGAAAGTCTTTTAGTATTAAGGTTCAGAATTGTTGTGGATCTAGCCAGCCACACATTATTCTTTTTTTCTATCTTTCCTACGATTAATCGGCGTATCTCAGTTCCTTTTTTGTCATACATTTTTGCCTTAATAACCAAGTTTTTATCTAAATCAACCCACAGTACACTTTTTGAATACCTACTTTTGAAGGCTTTATGAGGCTTTGGTATTTGTTCAATAATAGCAACATGGCTTTTTTTAAATTCTCCTTCCTTAAGTAATTTAAAGCTATAGTCATTCAGTTTCCCTGTTTCTTGGTCCTGATTAGTGAATTCTGACCCAAAAATGGATACGGGCTCTGAATCTGCATCGGAGTTTGATGACACAATTCTCTTAACCTTACCTAAAGCTGACAAGTACAACCAAGTTTCATTATCTTTTCCCATTTTGTCATAGGTGTATACTAGCATTCCAACGCCTTTCTCGGCAGGTGGTTCGCGAATGAAAGCTATACTTTTAGTATCTTTCCGGTCCAGTCCAGTATTGATTGCTACACTCTCAATTACTTTTACTGTAGGTGATTGGGTGCATCTTATTTTCTTATTTTTAATCCCATATTTGCATGTTGACATTTTCAGTAGGGAAAAGACGGACTCATTACGTTCTCTTGAGTTAGCATCTACTCTTTCCATAATATCACGCCCAGTTTTGGCATAACAAGTCCCGGTAATAACGGCACTTAAGGTAATAGAAAATATTAAGAATTTGAGTTTTATTTGCATTAGTTTTCCATCTTACTATTACTACTTAGAGTAACACCAAACTTTGGTTTGAAAACATGAACAAGGGCAGGTAAAAATAGTAGATCACAAATTAATGCCACAAAAATGGCAAATGAACCAAATATTCCTACTCTGGCAATTCCTAGATAGTCGGAAAATCCAAGTAGTAGAAAAGATAATCCCAATATTAAAGTGGTAAATGTTACAGCTCGACCAACTTCGTCAATAGTATGCTTTAATGCCTCATCTACTTTGTGGCCTCTTGATAAATTCATCCTATAATGGGTCACGAAGTGTATTGTATCATCGACAGCTATTCCAATTATAAGTGGTGCGATCATGAGAGTATCTACGTCTAAAGGAATCCCAAGCAAACCCATTAAACCAAAAGCTGAGACTGATGGAAGAATATTTGGTATTATACTCAGAATTCCCCCGCTAACTGAACCTAATGTAACAAGCAATATTGCTGAAATAACTATAACAGCTAAAGATAAAGACCTATACTGGCTTTTAGCCAATACATCCCCCATTTGTAGCATTAGAGCATACGTCCCAGTCACACCGTAATCCATCTTAGGGTACTTCGGTCTCAGCGGTTCTAATGTTCTTTTTATATCAATCTCTAAGTCCGAAAAAAGCTGATTGTATTCACTGCTGCTAGCATTTCTTAATTGGATGGTGACATGGCTTTGAGAGAAATCATCGGACACGATTCTCCTTCTTTTTTCGGGATTTGAATTATTGAACAGTGAAAGTAATTGAACAACGGCAATCGAATTTTCTGGGAGTGAGTAACCATTTTCACTGCCACCCAATGTTTTATTTACTTGGATCACTATGTCACTTAGTGAATAAGTTCTGACCACATGAGATTCATACTTTGTTTCCATTAGATTTTGGAATCTTGATATTGTTTCAAGTACATTAACATCGGTGAAACCATTGGTGGATTTCAGATCAATCATGATTTCCATAGACCCTGTACCAGCCATTTTATTATCAACAATATTATAAGTTTTGTATCTTCCTTAAATAACTCCAAAAGATTTGTATCGATTGTTAGTCTTGATATCCCAATCCCACACATAGCAAGTAGGAACAAAAAACAAACAATGATGGGAAATCTAAATTTGAATGATAACTTTGGTACACTTGACAAAATTTTCGGTAGCCACGCAGCAGTTAAAAGCCATAAAATGCCTGCACGCTGCAGAATACTCCGTACAAAATTTATCAGCCGTGAGATGAAAAATATTCGAAAGAATCCGTTAATATTTTTTGATTTTGAATTCTTATAAGGGTGCCAAAAGTCGAGTAAAATTGGAAAAATGAAGAGGGTGAAAAGAAAAGCTAATAGCACTCCTACCGCAGATGATACTCCAAACGCAACAAAATGACCTAGGCCGCTCAATGCAATTACTATCATTGCAGCCATCGTAGTGACGCTTGTCAACAAAATAGGCACCCCAGTTTTCTGATAAGCCATCTTGATTGCCTGATCATGCTTGATATCTCTTTGTCTAAACAAGGTGTATTCGCTTAAGACATGAACACAATCAGCTATTCCAATTCCAAGAATTAGCATTATGGTTAGTGCAACAAGCTGAGTAGATGGTATTTCAAGCCATGCCATGCCACCAAAAACCCAGATGGTACAACTTGCTATACACGTAACAGTCCAAAACACCGCAGAGCCTGATTTAAACAAGCTGAAAAGCAGAAGAACAATCAATAATAACCCCACTATAACCAGGGTTCCTGCTTGCTCAAGGATTTCATATGCCATATCTGACATTGGTGCTGATCCGATAGGATAAAATTCAAATTCTGAAGAATACTTGTGAAACACGCTATTCAAAGGAAGCATGAGGTTTGAGTACTCACTTGGCTCAGTAGGTTTGTATATTATTTCTTCTACTTTAGCTGTTTCATCAACGTCTATTTCAAAATTATCCAGTGCTTCATCCAGCTTATCCATCACTGCTTCGGTTTCAGTATTGTTTTCTTCATTTACGCGAACAGTACCGAAATTCGTTCTTAGTACAATTCCTCCAAAATCACCTTCTTTAGAAAACATTAGGAGTCTTAATTTTTTTTGATCTTTCGCAATTTTAGAGATCTTTCTGGCTAATCGATCACTTATATGGATATTCCGTGGAATGATGTAACGACTTATAAGGTTTTCACCATCATCAGTCTCATAGCGCTCATTAGCTAAAGACTGCACATCTATGATGCGATTTAACCCTCCCATGTCATTTTCTGCTAATCCCAATTCATTTGAATCAAGTAGGTTCCAATTCTCAAGATCCTCAGTTAGAGCCACCAGTGTCGTAAGAGAAGAAGGTGAGAAAATGTCACCATCTTTTGCCTTGTAAACGATAAAAACGCCATCATCACTTCCAAATTGATCTTTAAATTTCTTAAGGGATTTTATTGACGGATCATCCTTTGGAAGCCAGGTTTCAAGACTAGAGTCTAACTGAAACTTTGGAATACCAACCGCAAAAAAGATGGTGCCAAGAAGAAAAAGGCCTATCCCAAAATACCTATAGGGCCTTATTCTTGATGGTAAATTTCCGAAATATTCGGATAAAAACAAGCTTAATGAGGTAAAAAAATTCGATGAACTCTGCATAATTCCTCTAAAGGAAACCTTAGTCAATAAATAAGGTTTGATCAATAAATAGTTAGTTTTTGATTTAGGTAAGAGTGTTACAAAAAGTAACGTATTAGCATAAGAGGACTTTGAAAGTAATTGTTGGGCTTTTGCAAAGAAGCACAAGTTTTTTTCTTTTGGGGTAAATTCCATTAGAAAATTTTATAAGTCTTACTCTTTTCAATATGCAGTTTTTGTTTCATCATTAGTCGATTACTGTCTCTAGTTTTGAATAGCCAAGAATCAAATTACTTCGGAAATAATTATGATTTTGAAAACTCAACCTCTTCATCCTACATTCGGTGTAATTGTTGATAATATTAATTTGGATTACGTAACCAAGGAAAAACTCTATCCAGAAATCCGTAATTTATTTGAAAGGCATTCAGCAGTTCTTTTTACTAATCAGACTTTCTCTGAAGAGACACATATACGATTTGCCAATTTTTTTGGTTCGCTAGAAAATCGAGAAGAAATGGCTACAAATTCAAAGGTCAAATTTGAATTGCCAAAAGTGTCTAATCAGACTGATGAAGGCTCAGTGTATGGTGAATTTGATATGGAAACCCTTGATCTAAAAGGAAATATGCTTTGGCATACGGATAGTACATTTCTCCCGGTTCCTGCATTAGCTAACATTATTGCTGCTAAAGTTATTCCTTCCTCAGGTGGTCAAACAGAACTAGTTTCTACTAGGGCATGTCTTAAGAGTTTACCAAAAAACCTATACAAAAAAATATATAATAAAAAACTTTGGCATAGTCTTTCGCATTCAAGGAAAAAAATTCATCCAGACCTAGCAAAGAAAGATCACATTGCCCGCTGGGTACCCCAAAAGTGGAACTCTATACTAAGGAACCCGATTACGGGGGAGGATTCAATATATTTAGCTTCTCATGCATTTAAAATTGAGGGGGTCACAGAATTGGATTCTAAGAAAATAATAAGTGAAATTATTGAGTTTTGCACCCAGGAAAAATATGTATATTCGCATAGTTGGACGGTAGGAGATGTTCTAATCTGGGATGAACGTGCAATTTTACATCGTGGTAGGCCCTGGCCCTATTCCGAACCTAGGACACTGGCAAGCGTATGTGTTTCTTTAAGTGACAAAGATATTTTGGCCCTCATGTGAACTAATTTACAGGTAGTCAGTACATTTCTTTCGCCAGTTATGGAAATTTTCTTATAAAGCATGTTCTGGCTATCAAGGTACACTGTGTGTATAGAGAGGGTATCAATTTGGATCAATTGCAAGAAACTGTGTCTTTGCCAGGCTTAAATGAAATGAAAGTTCTTATAGTTTGCTAATATTTGCTTTGGCAGTGTTTTTCCTGATAATTACGCCTGGACCAGGGGTCCTTTCAACTGCGGGTGTTGGGGCTACATATGGACTCAAACCCGGCATTAAATATATTGCTGGACTGTTTCTTGGTACAAATTTGGTGGCCTTAATAGTGGTGTCCGGGCTGGCTACGGTCATCTTTTCCTTTCCATATGTAAGAATTGTCCTTTTGTCTTTATCATCTTCCTACATAATTTATCTTGCAATAAGAATTGGCTTTCATGGTTCTGATATTCACTTTTTAAAATCTCATTTGGCTCCAGGCGTATTACAGGGAGTCATTCTGCAGTTAATTAATCCAAAGGCTTATGTTGTGAACTTATCTTTTTATTCGGGGTTTGGATTTTATCCAACAAATTTCATTATTGAAGTTCTATTAAAGTTATTGATTAGCAACTTAATTTGGATTCCAATTCATTTTTTGTGGCTATATGCAGGGGTGTCATTTTATGAGTTGCCTATGAATAGAAGAAGTAAGTTTGTTGTGCGGATTATCATGTCTTTAAGTCTTATTATTGTTGTCTCTCTCTCAATCCTCTCTACGATCGGCTGATTAATAGCAGGGAATAAGAATGGTGAAACTTTAACAATACAGTGATTTGTCTCTGTAATTTTTCATATAAAATAGTTTTTTTTGCAGGTTTCTTACTGCTTGTTGGATCCAACAAGGTCAATGGCCTGCGTCAAGTCTTTTAAAATGTCGTCGATGTGCTCTAAGCCGACGGATAACCGAATGTAACCAGGAGTTACACCTGTTTTTAACTGATCATCTTCTGAAAGTTGTGAATGTGTGGTGCTAGCTGGATGGATAGCTAAGGTTCTCGCATCGCCAATATTAGCCACATGATAAATCATTTTTAGATTATCTATGAATTTTTCCCCTGCTTCTTTGCCTCCTTTTAGTTCAAACCCCACTAAAGGTCCAAACCCGGTTTTCAAATATTTTTTGACCCTGCGTTTGTTTTCATCGGTTGCATTTATATTAGGATAAATTACCTTACTTATTTCGCTCCTTAAACTTAAGGAACGGGCCACTTTTTCTGCATTTGATTGATGGACTTTGTACCTGAGAGGTAATGTTTCTAATCCCTGGATAAGGTTGAAGGAATTAGTTGGAGAAATTGAAGAACCTAAATCACGAAGTAGAACAAATCTAGCCCTCACTAAATAAGCAATAGGAATTCCCAATACCTCGGGAACCGCTTTACCAAATGTGATGCCCCAGTAACTGGGATCTGGTTCATTCAATAAAGGCTGTCTTTTAGGGTTGAGTGTCCAGTCAAACTTACCACTGTCAATTATAGCACCACCAATTGAATTACCATGACCTCCAATGAATTTAGTCAATGAATGCACTACAATGGCAGCACCATGTTCTATAGGTTTACAGGTTATAGGTGCTGCCGTATTATCTATTATTAAGGGAATATTAAACTCTTTACCTATATTGGAGGTTTCTTGAATTGGGAAAACATTGAGTTTCGGGTTTGGGAGAGTTTCAGCATAGTATGCCCTGGTTTTACTATCGGTTAGCTTCCTAAAGTTTTCAGGGTCTTTAGGGTCAGCAAACCTAACTTCTATTCCTAACTGCTTAAATGTATTTGCAAATAAATTCCAAGTCCCTCCATATAAATCTGTAGAGGAAACGATGTTGTCTCCCGATCTGCAAAGATTTTGGAGGGCATAAGCGGATGCTGCTTGCCCGGAAGAGACTGCAAGTGCTGCTACCCCACCTTCAAGAGCTGCAAGACGCTCCTCTAGAACCGCGGTAGTAGGGTTCATTATTCTAGTATATATATTTCCTAATTCCTTGAATCCAAACAAGTTGCTTGCATTCTCAGTATTATAGAATTGATAACTTGTAGTTTGATATATGGGAACTGCAACTGAATTAGTGGTTTCATCTTTCCTGTAGTTTCCAGAATGCAAAACTATAGTTTCTGGGTGTGTCGAAGTTGTTGGCATAGTTAATTTCCTTTATAGATATGAGTTTTCTGGAACGTGAAGGCATTGATGCTACCATTAGTTTAAAATAGAATTTTGTTCTATGAATCAATATAAATAATTCTATAAATTCTAAATATTTTGTTTTTATTTACAATTTTAGAAAAATGTTCTTTATTCTTTTATAATATAAGAATGTATTTCTTAGATAAAAAAGTAATGGACCGTGGATAAAATTGACCAAAAAATACTTGCTATAATTCAAGAGGACATTTCATTGCCTTTAAGTGAGGTGGCCAGAAGGGTAGGTCTTTCTAAGACCCCATGCTGGAACAGAATTAAAAGTATGGAGGAAAAGGGAATTATCGTTAATAAGGTAGCCATATTGGACAGCTCAAAAATTAATTTACCAATTGTTGTTTTTCTTTCCCTTTCTGTCAGTCATCACACCAAGGATTGGGTTGATAAGTTTGCTGAAGCTATAAAAAGACATAGCCAGATAGTAGAAGTACATCGTGTTACTGGATCTGACATTGATTATCTCTTAAAAATAGTAGCCTCGTCCGTTGAGAACTATGATGAATTTCAGCAGAAATTAATTAATCAATTTGAGTTTAGTAATATGTCCTCAAGTATAGCTCTCAAGGTAATGAAAAAAACCAATGTATTGCCGCTGGATCATTTAGGTTAGAAAGTGAGAGTTTTATCTTTATGCTAAGATTAAAGAATACTAAGATTTACTTGTATTAGTAGCTTTTAAAGAACTTTTACCCATTTTGGGTGCTGAGTGCTTTTTTTCTGAAAAAATTTGCCGATCTTTTGCTCGGCGAGTTTTCCGCCTTTGCTTAGAATTGTTTTGTTGAGGTAGGGATCTTCTTTTATTTAGGCCTTTAGGCGATTGGTCCAATAAAACGGCTTTCAATCCAGCTTCAAGTTCATTATTTTTTTCCAAACACTGTAAGAATTTGTCCAAAGTCCAGGAGTTGATTTCTACAAAGGACTCATCTTTACCTATTTTGATAGATCCAACGTCTTTTTTATTTATTTTTCCTACCCTATTTAATTTAGATAATAACCAGCGCGGATCAGCTTTCTGGTCACTTCCTACTGATAGTTTAAACCAAACACTATTTTTAAACTCATCACGCGCCATTTTCTTTGCTTTGGTGTTGATTTCATCAACTTCCTGTATGTCATCGGGAGCAAATTTATCTTTTCTAAATCTACGGATTAAGGCTCTAGCTATCTCTTCAGGACTATGTTTTTCTACCAGTAAAGATATTAAATTATTTTCCTCAGCTGTAGGATGATCTGGGGTCATCAGATCCAGGAGGATTCTTTCATTATCTAATTTTAGGATTTCTTCGCGGTTGGGAGGTTTCTGCCAGATTGCTTTTATCTGAGCGTTATCAAGTAATCGCTGTACTTTTTTACCTGATTCTGAGGGGACTATTAAAGCGCTAATACCCTTATTACCAGCCCTTCCTGTTCGGCCACTACGATGTAATAGAGATTCCTTAGTTTTTGGTAAGTCTGCATGAATTACTAACTCCAGATTTGGGAGATCAATTCCTCGTGCCGCCACATCAGTAGCTACACAAACTTTTGACTGGCCATTTCTCATAGAGCGTAATGCATTCAGGCGTTCTTTTTGACTTAATTCTCCTGAAATAGATACCACTGAAAAACCTCTGTTGTTTAGACGGGCTGCCAAATGGTTCACATTGGCACGTGTGCCACAGAATACTAAAGCATTGTTTGCGTCATGATATCTTAAGATATTCATAATAGCATGCTCTGTATCACGGGGAGCTACCGTAACGGCGTGATACTCGATATCTAGATGTTGCTCATTCTTGACCAGTGTGGAAATTCTTAAGGCATTATTTTGGTATCGCGAGGCTAACTTTTCTATTCCTTTGGAAATTGTAGCAGAGAATAGCAAGGTCCTTCTATTTTTAGGGGTACTGTGAAGAATGAATTCTAGCTCTTCTCTAAAGCCTAAATTTAACATTTCATCGGCCTCATCTAAAACAACCACGCACAAGGCTGATAGATCCAAGACTCCTCTTTCAATATAATCTTTTAGCCGCCCCGGTGTACCAAGGATAATATTAGGGTTTTTGTTTAAATTACGTTTTTCGGTTCTCATATCCATCCCACCAACGCAAGAGGCAATAGAGATTGAGGTCTTCGCATACAGCCATTCCAATTCGCTTCTTACTTGCAATGCTAATTCTCTCGTCGGTGCAATAACTAAGGCACCGGGCAACCGAGTAGAAATAACCTTAGATTTTTTGTCCAAAAGGTTTGAAGAGATTGATAAACCAAAAGCGACAGTTTTCCCTGATCCCGTCTGAGCAGATACTATTGCATCTTTTCCAATCATTTCATTTGTTAAAACGGCTTCCTGGATTGGAGTTAATGTTTTGTATCCACGAAGATCGAGGTTGGTAGCCAACTGGGGGACCACGGGTATGGAATTTTTCATTTCTGGACTTTCAAATCTTCGGGAATTTCTTAATGAATCATGATTTTATTTTTAACTGCTAAGAGGGCGTATATTATCTTAAGGATTAAATGTCGAGTATGAACGTACTAATGGGAATCTATTAAATCTTTCTTCTGCAACAGAAGCCATGTTAATTGGTTGCGGACACAAATTTAAAGAAAATTTAATGACATCAAAATTTACACTCTCAATTATGGCATTGGTAGGATTATTCTTCTCTGCAGTTTACTATTGAGCTCCTGAATTTGTTACATTAAAACAATTTCCAGATGTGGAAGACCGCGGGTTAAAATATTCAATTACGTTAAGTATGTTTTGGTTTTTTTATAATTTTGATGACGGTCTCAAATTGCAACTAAATAATATGATTATTGCAATTCCCCCAATCTAATAACCGGGTTCATCGCACTCTATCGTCGTACACTTGGACTAGGCTCAAACCATGGAGCTAATTTGATCAGTCAATTAAGTTTTTTAATCTGAATGAACCATTTGAGGAGATTTAGTAAGTTATCGTTTTTTTGGTCACTCACTAGGGATATCTTTTTTTGAGGCTAGGTAAAATAGTATTATGAGACCAATTATTACAGCCAGCATTATGAATAACGTGACATCAGTGGGAATTGCGCCAACGGCAGCGTGATAAACTGGCATGATCGCTAATATAACTTGCACCAAAATTGCTACTGGCACTGTTTTGGTTAACTCACCATCCTTCAGCCAATTTGGAAGCATCCAAAACAAAATACTAACACAGATTAGGGATGCGCCATGGTGCTCTGCCATCGTGGCAATTCCTACAGAATGTTCCCAGCCATTGGTAACAGAGATCATGCTTCCACCAAAGAGTATCATCAGTCCCATCAAAAAGTGCAACACAGAAAAAATTCTAAAAAGTATAGGTAATTTCATTTCTTATTTCTCCAATTATAATCCTAATTTGAATATTTCTGGATCTTATGATTTAAAAAAACTTTAGACAAGATTGATATTGTGTAATGTGATCGAAATTAGTTAATTATCTTATAAGCTTATAGGTTATTTCTGAGTGGACAACTAAGTTACCGCAACCTGACGTGAGGTCATTGTTGCCTAGTATAAAATAAATACTATAATTTGTAATATGCAAGTGATCACTAGCTGTTGGGGGGGGGTAAATGAGGTTTATGTTTTCTTCCCATATGTTTCCTCATTTCATTCCTATTTGACTGTAGAAATACCCCCCCTGACACAAATCAGTCATGACTTTAATCAATAAAAGTAAGTAAGATTTCAACATTCTATCCCGCTTAAGATAGACTTTGAGGATATAAAAAAAAATTGGCAGTGGCTTAGGGTGCTGATCTTTTCATTTAAACCATTTTCAGTCATTATCTAATTATGAAAAGTGATTTCATCATTGTTGGGGGCGGTTCAGCAGGGGCTGTCGTAGCATCTCGTTTGAGCGAAAATCCTAATAATGCGGTAATATTGTTAGAGGCAGGCGGAGCAGGTAGAGGAATTTTGTGTCGGGCACCAGCCGGTGGGTTACTTATGCTGAGGGACAAACCAAAGATTAATAACTGGGCTTTTAAAACCGTTCCACAAAAAGGACTGAATGGAAGGAAAGGGTACCAACCCAGAGGAAAAGTCTTGGGTGGTTCCAGCACCATTAATGCCATGTTGTACTTGCGAGGTCAGAAGGAAGATTATGATAGTTGGGCCAATCAAGGCAATTATGGATGGAGTTGGAAAGAAGTATTACCATATTTCAAGAAAGCTGAGAACAATGTCCGAGGTGAAAGTGAATGTCATGGGATTAATGGACCTTTGCAGGTCTCCGAGCAAAAAGCACCACGACCAATTTCACAGGCGTATATTGATTCATGTAATAACATGCAGATCAAACTTAACAAAGACTTCAATACTGGCAACAATGAAGGTGCTGGTTTTTGGCAGTCCACCATTTTCCATTCTGTTGAAAAAAATGGGGAAAGATGTTCATCATCGGCGGGTTATTTAACCCCTATTATTGATAAGAGAAAAAATCTCAAAATATTTACTCATGCCCATGCGACAAAGATTTTGTTCAAAGGAAAAAGAGCCATTGGTGTTGCCTATTTGCATGAGAAGAAAAGCAAAAAGATTTTTGCACGCAAGCAGGTTATAATTTGTGGTGGGACTTTCAAATCGCCTCAGCTTTTGCAGTTGTCTGGTGTAGGAGCCTCAGAAGATCTTCAGAAGCATGGAGTGAAAATGGTGCTTGAATTACCTGGAGTAGGAAAAAACCTTCAGGACCATCTTGATTTTACTCTTGCTTATAAAAGTAAAGATACTGACATGCTGGGCATCAATTTTGGTTGCGCGTTGAAGATGATAGGAGAAACATTCAAGTGGATTAGGCATGGTAATTCAATGATAGCTTCTACGTTATCAGAATCTGGTAGTTTCTTTAAAACAGACCCTTCATTAGATAGGCCCGATGTTCAAAACCACTTTGTGATTGCGTTAGTTGATGATCACTTACGGAAACTTCATTTGGGTTATGGATATTCCTGTCACGTATGTCTTCTCCGACCATATTCTAGAGGGGAAGTCTTTCTAACATCTTCTAACCCAATGGATTCTCCTGGAATTAACCCTAGATTTCTCAGCGATGAGCGTGATTTGACGACGTTAATAAAGGGAGCAAAGATCACTCAAAAAATTTTAGAGACACCGCCTATCAATAAGTATAATAAGAAAGAAATTTTTGGTGTTACAAGTGCAATCAATGGTTCTGAATGGGAACAACATATTCGAAGTCGAGCTGATACTATTTATCATCCAGTAGGAACTTGCAAAATGGGGCAAGATCCAATGTCTGTAGTAGATCATAGATTAATGGTTAGAGGACTAGAAGGAATTCGAGTTGCAGATGCCTCTATTATGCCTTCCATTACTTCAGGTAACACAAACGCTCCAACAATTATGATTGGGGAAAAATGTGCTGATTTGATTAAGGAAGATTTTTGTTAAACCTTGATATTAATCGTAGTACCTCACCTTACCATAAAGACTTCTGATCTCTACTAGTCATGTTTCAAATTAAAGCATTATGAAAAGTTTGTCTCAAAAACACCAGGTAAGGAAACCTCTAGAAGTTCTAGATCAGGGCTTGCGTCTCTATATGCAGTATTCATATTTGGAGGGATAACAAAGGCATCTCCAGGTGATAAATTAAAGGGTTCTTTATCTTCACCTTCGAGGGTCATTGAACCTTCCATCACAAATGTAAAAAGTATGTCGCTCGAATGCCAACTTTTGCAGGTTTCTTTTCCATTAGGCCGTATAACTTCTACCCCAGCGACATTTTGGGTGTTTTGGGTTATGGTAGTGTCTCTGGATACAAACCCTGGTATACGAAAATCTTTCCAAACAGCTTCATCAGCTTTGTGATGTACGAACTTTTGATTTTGGAAAAGTCGCTCAGGATTTTCTGGGCCATTTGGTAACTTCATGTCATGATCAATTGTCGTGATATGCTCAGCTGGTACGCCAATTTCAATCACTTCTATATTTTCGCTGGCGTAGAGTACCTTATGTCTTATCTCTGGAGGTTGGATTACACAATTGCCAGCAAACAATCGAATAGCCTCGCCCTGATCTTCGTACACAAGATCAACCCAACCCCGGTAGCAGAATATTAATTGAAAGCCGACACTATGATAGTGTACGGTATCTGGGACAGGGCCTCCATCAGGAATTCTGATATGACTTGCGATAATTGAGCCGCCCAGTCGATCCGGAATGAGGTCACGATAATGCATGCCAGCGCGACCAATTATCCAGGGTGCTTGATCTGCTAACCTTCTTACTACAAAGCTATG
Source organism: Paracoccaceae bacterium (assembly GCA_029243395.1). Classification (GTDB taxonomy): domain Bacteria; phylum Pseudomonadota; class Alphaproteobacteria; order Rhodobacterales; family Rhodobacteraceae; genus CACIIZ01. The sequence continues at coordinate 121,686 of JAQWSE010000011.1, forward strand.
CTGGGTTGTCGGCAATATTAGGGGAGGGTTCAGAGCGTCAATCTCAATTGTTGTTCCATTAGGTGCTTTAAGAGAACGTTTCCCCGCTGCAAATTCATTAGGCTTTTCGCATAAAATTCGTATTTTTCCTGGAGAGACTTCAGCATTTTTCTCAATACGCACCCTGAGCCCGTGACCTGAAAATACTGCTACGGTTGGATCATCAGCTGGATAAATCATGTCCATGCGCATTCCTAACACCTCGATGTAAAAGGGAATATCATCACGTAACTCCTGGGTAGGGAGTAGAACCTCGGCATTAATTTTTGACATGAATTGCCTCCATAGCTAGATTAAAAGCTCGCTTATTATTTACACTAACATCCTTGTAGCTTACCATTTACCCGCATACCAGAAAGCAAAAGATGCAACATTTGATTCTAGTTCTGGTTGAAAGCGTCCAGGTAATGCATCACTACAATACATCCCACGCTGCTGGTTAATTAGGGCAGGGATATCTTCGTCTAGAGCCTTGTCTAATCGATCAAAATACTGTTCTGATTTCTCTTTGAAATTCGTTAATTCAATGGAAGTGGAAGGGAAACATGCACTTTGGTATACCTGGCATCTGTTTGGCTCTATCGGATAGGCTTCGTAGCACCACATGGCGTCGTTGTTAGCCGCAAAAGTCATATTAGGAAACAACCAGGTATAGCGCGCACCGATTTTTGCTTCTCCTTCTAAACCAGGCATGTCAGGTAGAGCATGATCTTGTGATCCTTCAAGCAAACCACCTGTTCCTTCTGTCAAACCAAATTGGGTAGCAAAATTACCAGTCACCTCATCTGCGGGTTCTGGTTTTTTATAAATACTATTTACCGAGTTTGGATGTACGAATGGTAGATGATAATATTCATTGAATACCTCAAGAAACATTTTCCAATTACAATCAACAATTATTTCCCTACGGCGAACGGTCACCAATCTTTCAAGAGGCCAGGATTTGTGAAAATCTGCAAAATTACCAAGATAGTCATCTATGCATGGAGCATGCCTGCCTAAGGAAACGAAAACGTATCCAAAACGTTCTTCTGCAAGGTATGAGATCAATCCGTTGTTATCTTTTTCGAAACCAACAGCATTGGTCATATTTGGTGCTGAAATTAATTTTCCCTCCAAGTCGTAAAACCAAGAATGGAAAGGGCATCTTAATCCCTTACAAGTACCTTTCCCATCGATAATACGAGCATTTCGATGTCGACAAGTATTCGCAAATGCTCGAAGCTTGGATCTTTTATCTCGTAACAATATGATTTGTTGGTTGGCAACATCTAAAGTTATATAGTCACCAGGAACGCTGACAATATCAGAACGACCGACTCCAATCCATGATTGCCTGAAAAAGAGCTCTATTTCTTGTTGAGCCAAAGTCTTAGAAGTGTAAAAAGGTGGAGGAAGAGAGGATGCAAGTTCTGCTTTTTCTAGTGACAGAGACAAATCATAAGAAATTGTTTTTTTTACTTGTTTGGGCATTATGAAAACCCTTCAAAAGAATCTTAAGTGTGAACAAAATCTATTCAATTATCAATTAATTTATTATAAATTGAGTTTAAGATGAGGAGAAAGTTAACATTCAGGATAGGGAAGGAGACCGATAGCACGCATCTAGCTTTAATATTAGATGCTGCTGGCCGTAGGGTACCATCATATCTTTGGGGTAAAGATACAGAACCAGGTCAATCTGCCTTCGAATGTGGTAGAGAAAAAATTAGAACTGACATGAGTCTCAGATCGTTTCACAAAAATTGGTGCATTGCAGAAATTCAAAACGATCTTATCGGTGCCTTTTTTGGTTTCCTCGTAGAAAAACCGTATCCAGAAACTGACTTTACTACCTTGCCAGAATGTTTGCATCCCATAATTGAACTTGAGCAATTGGCTAGCGGTTATTGGTTGCTACAGGCTTTAGCAATTTTGCCTGAATATCGTGGAAAAGGTTTTGTAAGACAGTTGTTAGACAAAGTAGAGCTTGTTGCAAAAAAGGCTGGAGCTGACAGAATTGCCTTACAAGTTGCAGAGATTAATCAGGTCGCTGTTAACATTTATCAAATGAATGGGTATTTTGATTTGGCTAGAAGGCCTTATGGGCCATTTCCTGGTTCAGATGATTTTGGTGACTATATCCTTATGTGTAAGCAATTGATTTGACGAGTTAATTTTTTACCAAGAAGACGTATTTTAGGCATTAATACAATCAAGTTCTCTAATAAAAAGGAATGAGAAGTTGAAAGAATACTATATGAGTTTATTATATTAGTTAGAATTCTTGCAACAATTTACTAATCAAAAAGGATAGAGCTATGACACCAAGGCTAATGAGTTACAATCAAATGGATTTCCAATCTAAGTTTCATCTTGAAGCAGAGCTTAATAGGATGGAAGAACTTGTAAAACAAACTAAGGATAAAGTTAAAAAAGCGGGCCTGTTATCATTTACCGTTACGCAAATTTGGAACAAGCAGGGTAATAATAGATTAGGGATCCATTATGCATATAGAGATGAGAAAGCTTTTATAGCTTGTCAAAAAATTTTTAATGGAATGCCAGATGATCAGGATAATCCGTCAATCATAAATGCTGATAGGGGAATAGTTGTAATTCATGAAGACATGTCAGGTGAAGATTAATTCATTCATGCTAAAAACGATTATGATTTGTTGACAGCTATTAGGCTAAAGCAAAAAAGTTTTGTATAAAAAATAGTTAACAAAAACCTTCAAATAAGCTAGTAGATCAAGGATGAATGCTTTATTCATTGTAACAATCTAGGAAGAATTAAGGTAGTGAAGAATTAAAATTGACTAACTAACCATATCATACCTAATTTTCTAAATCCCTTATCTTAAAGTATAGTGATAGTAAATGTCTGCGCAGCTAATATATTCCATAAAAAGTGCAACGGTTCGATACAAAGAAACCCCAGTTTTCGAAGGTTTGGATCTCAACATTCATCAAGGCCTCAGGATTGCTCTTATAGGAAAAAATGGTGCTGGAAAATCAACAATTATGAATATCATCTCTGGAATCAAATCTTTGGATGAAGGTGAAATCTGGGAGGATTCGGGAATTAATATTGGTTATCTTGGTCAGGAATTTTCATATAAGAATACGGAAACAGTTTTTGATTTTATATTTAGTAATATTTCCGGTGATGAACGAGATTTGCATCAATACAAGGTAGATATTGTAGCTGAAGCTCTAGAGCTAGACATAAAAAAAAATATGGAAACCTTATCAGGAGGGCAGTTAAGAAGGGCAGGTTTGGCACGGGCTTTAGTTGAAGAACCAGAAATTCTTCTATTGGATGAACCTACAAACCATTTAGATCTCAAAGTTATCAATTGGCTTGAACAGTATCTCAATAATTATAGAGGGTCTTTATTATGTATATCCCATGACAAGGCCTTCTTAGAAAATATCACAAACCAGGTTTTTTGGCTTGATAGGGGGAAATTAAAGGTTTGCCCTCGAGGGTTTAAATTTTTTGATGAATGGTCTGCAATGCTTTTAGATCAAGAAGCTAGAGAATTAAAACGACGTAAGCAAATTGTGGCACAAGAAGTTGAATGGGCTTCTAGAGGTGTAAAGGCAAGGGTCAAACGGAATGTAAGGAGGCTTAGCAAAGTTAAAGAAATGCGTGAGCAATTAAAGGTGGATGAATCTTCTTACCGGAGAGCAACAAAGCAAATAGCCTTTGAACCAATAAAGGATTTGGACAACCAGTCAAAAATTATTGCTGAATTTTATAATGTGCACAAAGCATTCAAAGAAAATAGTAAAGCAGTTAAAATTTTAAATAGTTTTAATTTAAGAATAAAGCGCGGAGATAGAATTGGAGTAATCGGAGAAAACGGTTCAGGTAAAACAACATTTCTTAGACTTATTTTAAAAGAAATCAATGCGGATAGAGGAAGTATCAAAGTAAGAAAAAATATAGAGTTTTCGTACTTTGATCAAAATCGAAGTGACTTGAAGCCAAGTGACAGTTTAAAAGATTTTCTGGCCCCAAGTGGAGGTGACTATATCGAGGTTCGTGGAAAGATGCGGCATATTTATGGTTATTTGAAAGACTTCATGTTTGATCCTAGTGTCGCATTAGACAAGATTTCAACTCTTTCGGGGGGACAAAAGAATAGATTAAAGCTATCAAAAATATTAGCAAATCCTAAATCGTGCCTCATCCTTGATGAGCCTACTAATGATTTGGATATGGAAACACTTGATATGTTAAAGGAAATTCTTATTGGTTATAAAGGTACATTATTGTTAGTATCTCACGATAGAGATTTTCTTGATCAAACAGTTACAAAGATACTATCATTTGAAGGTAATGGAAATATAGTGCAGTGTATTGGCGGGTACTCAGATTATCTATCTCAAAAAAAATCAATGAAGAAAAATTTAGAGGTTGGGGGCAAGAGTACTGTAGCACCGAATTCAGGATTAGATGGTATAAATTCTGAACTTCAGAAATCGAAGAAATTGACATACAAATTAAAATACGAACTTGATAATTTACCCGGAAAAATTCAAAAGACAGAAAAAGATATTGAAACTTTTTCTGCAAGATTGGCAGATCCCAATTTTTATAATGATGATCCGGAAGGTTTTTTAGTAATCACACAAGAATTGGAGAAGGCCAAGACTAACTTAGAGTATTGTGAAATACGGTGGTTAGAATTAGAGGAACTTAGTACATCATGAACGCAAATGGTAGGAATGATCTGGACTTTTCGGTTTTTGTCACCCAAGTTTCATGTTCAGGGAATGTGGAGTTGATATGTCCCCTTTTGTAACAAGTGAAATGGCCAAGGAATATGAACACAAAGGGGTTGTTCTAATCCCGGGTTTGTTTAGCAACCATGTAGAACTACTACGTCGTGGAGTGGAGCGTAATATGTCCTCCCCTGGCCCTTATGCTGCAGAAAATCTTAAGAAGGGTGAAAAGGGGCGTTTTTTTGATGACTACTGTAATTGGAGCCGCATCCCTGAATTTAAGGAAGTTGTCCAAGGCACTGAAATATCAGTGGCCGCTGCAGATTTAATGAGTTCAAATTCGGTCCAACTTTTTCATGATCATGTTTTGGTAAAGGAACCCGGAACCTCAAAAGAAACACCTTGGCATTCAGATGGCCCTTACTATTTTGTAAAAGGCAAACAAACTGTGAGCTTTTGGGTGCCTCTTGATCCTGTACAGGAGGCATCGCTAAGAATGGTTGCTGGTTCACATAAATGGAATAAACAGGTTTTACCAACTCGATGGCTTTCTGAAGAAAGCTTCTACCCGAACCCTGAAGATTACATTCCAGTACCGGATCCAGACAATGAGGGAATGGAAGTTCTTGAGTACCGGATGGAACCGGGAGATGCCGTTGCTTTTCACTACGAAATTTTACATGGGGCACGCGGAAATACATCAGAGAACAGGCGAAGAGCTTTTTCTCTGAGATTACTGGGCGATGATGCAAGATATGTCGAAAGACCTGGACGCACCTCTCCGCCCTTCCCTGACCATGGCATGAACGAAGGAGAAAAGCTTAGATCAGATTGGTTCCCGATACTCTACAGGCGGTCTTAATGCTAATAAAAGATTGAATTTTTATAAGGGATAATTATGAGTCATGTTCAAAATTACAACGATTAAGGAAATGTTCTAGATGATTAGTGCTAATATTGATTATTTAAATTTCTCTCCTACTAATGCTACTCTTGGTGGGCTGCTTATAGGCATAGCAGTATCATTGTTTTTTTTTACCACGAACAGAAATGCAGGTGTCAGTGGCATCTTAAGTGATTTAATTCTTAGTAAATCTGCAAGGATTCAAAACTTTCTTTTTATTCTGGGCTTAGTTTTGGCACCCTTGGTTTATACTGCAATAATGGCTGACCCTGTGAAGTACGTCATCACGCCTTCCTTTTCCCTAATAGTTTTGGGAGGTTTTTTGGTTGGCTTTGGAACTAAATTAAGTAATGGGTGCACTAGTGGGCATGGCGTATGCGGAATAAGCCGCTTTTCTATCAGATCTATTTTAGCCACCTGTATCTTTCTGGCTTCTGGCATATTGACGGTTACTTTGATGGATTGGTTCGTTGATGCGTAATTTGGCTTTAGTTTTCATTTCAGGGTCAATTTTCGGATTGGGTTTAGTAATTTCGGAGATGACTAATCCAGAAAAGGTGAGATCTTTCTTGAGGGTGTTTGGGAATTGGGATCCATCACTCTTATTTGTGATGTTTTCAGCTATTGTCGTCTCTGCCCCAATGTTTTGGATCTTGGAAAAGGGAAGACCTAAAAAACAGCTTGGCTTGGCGATTAATTCAAATCAAAAGTTTTTGGATGGTCAACTTATGATGGGTGCCGGGTTGTTTGGTATAGGTTGGGGTCTAGTGGGTTTTTGTCCGGGCCCTGCCGTATCTTCATTATCTTTTGGGCAGGTAACATCGGTTATCTTTATGGTTGCTATGATAGGTGGATTTACAATAAGTGACTATCTAAAATCCTCTAGGTGATATCGCAATAGTTTTTCTTTATACTCCATCAGTTCCAAACAGGTTTACGAGTAAAACCCCAGCAATTATTAGTGCCAAACCAATCATCGTGATCATATTAGGTATTTGATCAAATTTTATTATTCCTACAAAAGAAGTTGCAACAATACAGATCCCTGCAAAAGTAGCATATGTTATTCCAACAGGAAGGTATTTCATCGCTTGGGACAACAGGTACATGCACAATATTATTGTTATAGCACTAAAGATTGAAGGAAATAATTTAGTGAAACCATTAGCACTATTGGCAAACGAATTAGAGGCGGTCCCAAACACCACGGCTAGCACTAACATTAAATATGGAAAGATATTCTTAAACAACTTAAATAGAGCCCTTTTAAAGAATGAATATAAGTATCGACTTTCAGCATATTATTACTTGGATTCATAGTAATCAAAAATAGCATTGTCATCAAACAAATCATGTTTTCTTGATGCCTTTATTTTAAGGCATTATGACACCTTTGGTGAGAATTACATTGGCATAAAGTGCACGCTCACTTGTAGCTACAATTGCGAAGGATGAGCGTACCCGCGCATAAAAAAGGTTCGGTTCCAGTGGTGTTACTTGTTGACCATATTTTACGCACGTCTCAATGATGTTTTCATGTATGGGGTCTGGTTGGTCTGGGTTGATTGCATTGACAGCCCTCACTATTGCATCAGATTTTTTGTCAATTGGTAGAATGTCGAGCACAGCATCTAGGACTGGTATGAGATCCAAGCCATCAGCTCTGATTAACCTTCCAGCGTGAGCCGTAGCGGGATAGTTTCCATCAACAATAGCAAGTTCATCACCGTGCCCCATATGCAAAATCGGATTATGGGCAAATGTGGGAATTAGATGCCATTGCGGCTGTAGTGATAGGTGGGACTTCCTTATTTGGGGGGAGAGGGTCACTCTGGGGAACCTTTATGGGAGTACTCCTCCTTAAACTTATTAATAATGGGTTAACTTTGGCTCAATTAGATACCTTTTGGCAAATGGTGGTGACTGGATTAATCATACTTTTGGCTGTTGGCATCGATCTTGTTCGGCAATCTAATAATGCACAAAATGTTAGACGCTTATTAGTTGCTACGGGTACCTTCATGGCATTTCTTACGCTCATGACTCCAGCAAATATTTACCTGAAAGCAAAAATTGCCTTACTTGAACATGATGCTTCAATCGTACTTAAATCTAGCGGGGCAAAGCTTGCCAATGGTCAAACCTCACGATTATTGGGCCCTGAAGAAATTATCAAATTTCAAGATGCTATTACAACAAATATCACGGTTACTATGCTTTGCCTTGCTCTTTTGATTGTTTCTTTTTTTCCTCTTTTCACAAAAAATGGATGCCAACAATTGGAACAACTGTATTGTTTTTACTAATGATATTCCCTGTATCTTCTTTGGGTTATGGTGTAACAACACCCTTTCTTGTCTTTGGTTTCTTAGTTCTTGGAATGAGTCTGTTCGTTGAATCTCTTTTTGAACGGGCCCGGAAACTTGACGGTTCTCAGGCCATAGCCTAGAACTAAAATCACATATCTATATTTTATTTGGAGTTTAGTTCATGCTTGTGGTTGGTGGCGAAAATCTTATTGATCTTGTCTCTAAAGGTTCTAAGGTTGATGATTTACCAACATATGTAGCTAACCCAGGTGGATCACCATACAATGTGGCAATAGCAGCTAGCCGTCAAGGTCAAGAGGTCTCCTACTTGACACCTATTTCTGAAGATGCTCTAGGAGTTCTTCTTGCCAGTAGACTCTTAGAGAGTGGCGTCCACATTGCTGCATCAAGAGTGTCAAACCCAACATCACTCGCAGTTGTTTCGCTAACAGATGGAATACCTTCTTACAGTTTTCATAGAAATGATACAGCAGAACGACAGGTGATTTTAAAAGAACTCAAACGCATCCTACCGAAGGCAGCTAGTGTCTTACATTTGGGTTCTTTGGGATTAATCGATGGAGATGATGCAGAGACTTGGGAAATATTCTTTAAAACTTGTCATGAACGTGGGTTGCTCACAACCCTCGACCCAAACGTGCGACCTGGCTTGATAAAGGATCGGAAGAGTTATGTAGACCGTATTTTTCATATGATGGAGCATACTGATATTTTTAAACTTAGCGATGAAGATCTAACTTGGCTTTTTCCAAATAAATCTTTTGAAGGGTCTCTAAAAGATGCACGTTCTCGCTGTAGTGCTGCCTTGTTCATTATAACGATGGGATCTAAAGGGGCACGGGGTTTTGTTGGAAATATTGAGATTAAATTACCAGCAGTAAATATCCCTCACTTAGTTGATACTGTTGGGGCAGGTGACACTTTTATGGCTACTGTGCTTGCATGGATAATTCGAACAGGGAATGCTTCTAGAGAGGCAATTTCTAGGCTTAAGGGGAAAGAGCTTACAGAGGTTATGAAGGTGGCAACGATAGCAGCTTCAGTTAATTGTCAACGAGCGGGATGTAATCCTCCATTTCAAAGAGAGCTAGCATTAGAAACTCAAAAAAATAGAAGTGAGATGTAATGGCAAAACAGCTTAATATAGATCCAGAGAAAACCCTTTCTGGGGACAAACTGCGGCCTTCAGAAATACTGATCCACGGATACAACAAACAATTTAAGGATGAGAGGAAATATTGGGGTGATTCAAAACTTATCGAATTGCTACGCCACATGCTTATTGTCAGAGAGTTTGAAACAATGCTCCATTCTTTCAAGTCAACTGGATCCTATAGGGGAATTGATTATCTATATAAGGGACCAGCACATCTATCGGTGGGACAAGAAGCTGTTGTAGTAGGTTCAGCTGCAGCACTTGCACCGGAAGACAAAATTTTTGGCTCTCACCGTAGTCATGGTGAAATCATTGCTAAAGGTCTTTCTGCCATAAGTAATTTAGATAAGAAAAAACTTCATGAGATTATGGTTAACCATGAGGACGGCAAGTTACTTTCACTTGTCCATGATTATGTAAAACCAGAATCTGGAGGTGATGCGGAAATGTTTTTATTGACGGGAATTTTGGCTGAGATATTTATGCGTGATGCAGGCTTTAATAAGGGTATGGGGGGATCAATGCATGCCTTTTTCACTCCTTTTGGAGCTTATCCAAACAATGCAATTGTTGGGGGATCTTCTGGTATAGCGGTTGGAGCAGCATTATTTAGTCACTTAAGTCAAGGAGATGGTATTTGTGTGGCTAATCTTGGTGATGGTAGTACGGGGTGTGGTCTTGTTTGGGAATCTATGAATTTTTCTGCAATGGGCCAATTTAAAACTCTCTGGTCATCACCCTTCAACAGAAATCCTCCTATTCTTTTTTGTTTTACCAATAATTTTTACGCTATGGGTGGACAGACAAGCGGTGAAACCATGGCATGGGATCGACTTTCACGTATCGGAGCTGGTCTAAACGCTGAGCAGTTTCACGCTGAAACAGTCAATGGCTCTGATCCACTCGCAGTCGCTGATGCTGTTTCACGCAAACGTGAAATTCTCCGAGAAGGTAAGGGCCCTGCATTGCTTGATATTGAATGTTATCGCTTCTCTGGTCATTCGACCACTGATACAAATGCTTATCGTTCAAGAGACGAAATTAAAGCTTGGAAATTATATGACCCAATTGAATCTTTTCAAAGAAAGATTATTTCTGAAGGTCTTCTTACTGAAACTGCGGTGACCGAATTGATAGCTTCTGTGGGCAACCAGATAGAAGCTATAACCAGAGTGGTTGTTGATAGGAATTTGGTGCCTGCAATTGACATTAAGACCAATCCGACGATCATTGGTGATATGACGTTCAATGAAGAGAGCATTGAATTAACTCAGCTTGCAGACGATTTATTAATGGACCCTGGGGGATCAAAACAGCAGCAGTCTATCAAAAAGAAGGCAAGATTTGGTTTTGGGAAAGATGGGTCCCTGTTGTCTGGTATGCGAGCGGTCACTTTAAGGGATAGTCTTTCTGAGGCAATTTTACATCATTTGACGCATGACAAATCCTTGATTGCTTATGGGGAAGAGTGTCGCGATTGGGGCGGGGCCTTTGGTGTTTATCGCGGATTCGCCGATGTTCTTCCAAATCACCGGCTATTTAATGCGCCAATTTCTGAGGCGGCAATTGTTTCCACAGGTATTGGTTATGCTCTTGCTGGCGGGCGATCTTTAATTGAATTAATGTACGCAGATTTCATTGGCCGAGCTGGAGATGAAATTTTTAACCAGTTAGCCAAATGGCAGGCTATGTCTGCAGGTGAACTTCGACTTCCAGTAGTGCTTCGAACGTCGATTGGTTCCAAATATGGGGCACAGCATTCCCAAGATTGGACTTCTCTCCTAGCTCATATACCAGGTTTAAGAATTGTATATCCAGCAACACCCTATGATGCTAAGGGATTAATGGCGACGGCTCTTTCCGGAAATGATCCTACAGTGGTTTTCGAAAGCCAACGCTTATACGACAGAGTAGAAATTTTTGTTGAAAAAGGAGTTCCTGAATCATATTTTCGTTTGCCATTTGGGAGAGCAGCTGTCCGGAGAAAGGGGGATGATGTGACTATTTTAACTATTGGTCCATCCCTTTATCCAACACTAGAAGCCGTTAAGGAAATGCAAACGCATGGTATAAGTGCTGAGGTACTTGATGCTAGAACACTAGTACCTTTTGATTATGAAAGCTTAATTAATTCTGTAAATCGGACTGGCCGATTACTGATTGTATCTGAAGCAGTAGAAAGAGGTAGCTTTTCTAATACTATTGCAACCAATGTAATGCGCTTGGCTTTTGATAAGCTAAAGGCAGCACCAATAGTTTTGGGTGCCCCAAATTGGATTGCTCCTGGTGCAGATATGGAAGATACCTACGCACCTCAGGAAGAGGATATTTTTGATTCTGTGTTTGGAGAATTTTTTCCAGATAAAAGGGTGAATAAGAGAGGAATCCGAAGTTGGGATTTCATACAGTTAGCAGGGCAAGGTCTCTAATTAAACGAGGAGAATCATATAATGACGGTAAATATATTAGTCCCCAATCTAGGTAATGAAGTAACAGAAGCTGAGATTTCTGAGTGGATGTTTGATGAGGGAGAACAGGTCACAGAAGGCGAAGTTCTGGTAGTCATCTCCACGACTAAAACATCTCTAGAAATAGAGGCGCCATCGGGCGGAAGGCTAGCAAAGATCAATTTCAGAGAAGGAGAGTTAGTAGAGATTGGTACTGTCCTTGGAATTATTGAATAAATCTAATTCTAGGATTTTTACCAGCATTGGATGCCAAAAAGAAAAACATTCAATCTGCAGGGCATTCAGCCAAGGGAGTTCCCGGATTAGTACTATTTTCATAAGCTGCTTCTACCAAGGCCATAGTATTCCAGGCATCTTCTACCGAGGCTATGAGATTGTCCTCTTGTCCTATGACAAAGCGTTGAAGTTGTGCCATACGGTTCCCAAAGCTCTCAGTGAACCATGATCCTTGCAAGGGAACTTTAATCCAATCTTCCCCAGTAGTTATTTCTAAAATGTCTGTTTCTCCTATAGGGTAGTTAAAGTTTACACCTAGATGGACATAGGCAGCTCCTTTGGTTCCACAGATTCGAAATTCACAGGCCTGAAATTTGCGGCCAAAACTGTGATTATGATTTATAGTAAGAGCACATCGAATTTGTTCCCCATAATCCAAAATTGCAGCAGTTCTAGTATTGGAGGTCTTAGTTTGAGGGTGGCCTATTGTTTTTGCTTTCACGCCCTTTGGGTTTCCCAGTATGGATCGGACAAAGTCAAAATAATGAATTGAATGAAGTAAAATCTCTACTCGAGGCAATTTTTCCAGAAATTTCCATAATCCCCAAGGAGTATCTAAAGCTAACCAAGCATCAAAATCTACCACTTGTCCTAACATGTCTTTATCAATGGCATCCTTTAATGCCAGCATCATGGGTGAAAAACGTAATTGAAAATTGACTGCAGCCTTAAGCGATCGCCGTTGGCAGATTGAAAGAATTTGGGTCGCCTCATTCAAATTACTGCCCATAGGTTTTTGAATCAATACGCCAGAATTTTCAGGTAATATTTTTAATATTTCAGGATGTGCCTCCGGTGGCGTTGCAAGATCAAAGATTACATTCTTTTGGTTGGCAGCTTCCTGAGCTGTTGCAAAAGTTTTGATATTATACTTTGAACCTAATTCTTTAGCTTTATTCAAATTGGGATCATATATTCCGATCACCTCAAATCCTGAATTATCGTATGCTGGTAGATGAGCGTCTTTAACAATTGACCCAGCCCCAAAAATGACTATTGGCATGGCTTTATTTGGCATAGGCCAGGATTGCCTGAGCTCAATCATAAATAGATACCTTCCTTATTCTTTTATTATATATATTTCTGACTATTACTTTCGGGTTGCTATTACTTTTTCAATTTCAGAACGAATTGGCATAGACGGTGCTGTTCCTGGCCTCGTAACAGAAATACCAGCTGTAGCACATCCAAATGTCACAGCCTCCAAAGGTGTTTGACCCTCAGAAAGTGCTGCGGCAAAGCCGCCATTAAAAGCGTCACCAGCTCCCGTAGTTTCGACTACTGGAGCAACCTTAAAACTATCTACAAGCCCGTAACCATGAAGAAAAGCTCCTTTTTCTCCAAGCGTGATAATAGGCGTCTTAACGCCCATTTCATGTAGGTGATCAGAGGCTTTTTGTGCCTCTGAAACTGTCGATACGGATATTCCTGTCAGAGCTTCAGTCTCAGTTTCATTTGGAGTTATATAATCACATAGTGCTAATAATCCTTCCGGTAAGTCAGCAGCAGGAGCCGGATTTAAAACAGTTTGAACCCCAGCGGACTTTGCAATTTCCAAACCTTTGAATGCTGCATCCATGGGTTGTTCAAGTTGAGTCACAAATATGTCGGCTTTCGAAATCAAATCAGCCCGGTTTTCAAGGTCTTTTGGTGAGATATTGGCTGCTGCACCTGGGGCTATAATGATCGCATTATCTCCTGAAGACTCCTCAATAAATATGTAGGCCGCACCGGTATAATCGTCCGAACTTTGTTCGACATATGGGGTGACGCCAGAAGAAGCCCAAGTATCTAATGCCATTTGCCCGAAATCATCTTTGCCGAGACGACTGATCATTGATACCTGTACCCCTGTTCGACCTGCAGCAACTGCCTGATTAGATCCTTTACCTCCAGGCCCAAGAGCAAATGAATTTCCTAGAACAGTTTCACCTAAACGTGGCATGCGGTTGGCTCTGTATGCAGTGTCTGCAACAAAAACCCCTAGAATTACTACATGACCCATTAACCTATCCTTCTTCTGGACCTACTACTCCCTTACGGAGTGCAAAGCAGCCATAAAAACGGCGTTCTCCAGTTTGGATAACAGCATAGGCATCTTTTGCTCGCTCGTAAAATGCGTAGCGTTCTATTGACATCATTGGATTAGGGCCTCCTGCTACGCTCACTTCTGTTTGAACTTCTTTCATTACAGGTAAGATTGTTTTAGGTTCGCCGACAACTTCCATTCTCCCAGCAGCATCATCAACAAATGTATCTATGGGGTATACGGACAAAATAGCCCGAACCACCTCTGCAGCCGATGCATCAATCCGCAGAAGGTCTCCCAATACCGTTTCCCTGGCTACCCTGTCGGAAGGAAAGTTAGTGTCTGCAATGATTAAATCATCGCCGTGTCCCATTGCCCGCAGTGTATATAAGACATCTGCATTCAATAAAGCATTTATTCCTTTTAACATATTATTTTAACCTTTCTCCATTACCAAAAAAATCCTTAATTACGTCAATTAACGTGACATTAGTGTGGTCCAGATTTATTAAAGCTTTTGCCAGAACGAATGTAATATGTCACTAGCGATCAAAGCATCATAGGCACTGAATTTGACGACCCCTTTCTAATTTATACGAAGTTTTGACTGCTGATCAAAAATGTGTATGCCATCCTGTTTGGCGGCTAAAGTCACTTCTTGCCCAGGCATAAAATCTCGTCTCTCACGTAGAACACATGTAAGGTCTTGATCATTACCGCGAAGTAGGAGATGTGTTTCTGAGCCTGTCGGTTCGACTACAGCTATCTTAGCAGGAATACCACTTTTTGAGGGTATGAGATTTTCAGGTCGAACGCCTGCAATTATCTTTTGCCCTTTCATTAATTCTGGTAATTTTGGAAGTGGCAAATGGGTATCATTAACTTCAAGTTGAAAACCCGTTTTGTTTGTATCAACGATACCTTCGATCATATTCATAGCGGGTGAACCTATGAAACTAGCTACAAAGGTATTGGCTGGGCTATCATAAACCTCCAGAGGACTGCCGATTTGCTCAATATAACCATCTTGCATTACTACAATCTTATCGGCCATAGTCATGGCTTCTATCTGATCATGAGTTACGTATATTGTAGTAGAATTTAAACGCTGTTGAAGTTCACGGATTTCTGCCCGCATTTGTACACGCAATTTGGCATCAAGATTTGAGAGAGGTTCATCAAATAAAAAAACTTGTGGATCTCGGACAATGGCACGACCCATCGCTACTCTTTGTCGCTGTCCTCCTGACAAAGCTCGAGGATAGCGATTTAGATAAGGGGTAAGACCTAGGATTTCCGCAGCATGATTTACACGTTTTGCAATATCTGCTTTACCTAGTCCTTTCATCTTTAATGAAAAGGCCATATTCGCGCTGACCGTTTTATGAGGATAGAGAGCATAATTTTGAAAAACCATGGCAATGTCTCTATCTGACGGAGGCAAGTTGTTGACTATTCGGTTTCCTATCGTAATTTGACCTGAAGTTATTCCCTCAAGACCGGCAACCATTCTGAGAAGAGTTGATTTTCCACAGCCCGAGGGCCCCACCAATACCACAAATTCTCCGTCCTCGATGTCTATATCTAGGCCATGGATAACCTCCGTATTTCCATATGATTTAAATAAATCACGTATTTTTACTTCAGCCATAAAAATTATCCTATAGGGTTAGGTGAAAACTAACTGATCAAATCAAGGGTGTCTACATCTGAAAAAATTTATTAAGTGGTGAGTTACTTGACAAAGCTCATCTTCGCTGAAATGATTTGTTACCACAAGATTTTGTTGGTTTTTATCGGAACTATCTTTGAATGAAGTTTCTACTTTAGGGATTTCAGTTTATTTGGTTTGATGAATGCCGACGCAACCATATATAGGGAGGTTTAGTATATGAAAGTAGAACTTTATAATCATCTTGTTCGCAACGGGTTAACCCGCCGATCAATGTTAAAGGGCGCAGCTAGTGCTGGAGCACTAGCAGCAATGGGAGGCGCTATACCATCCATTGCAAGTGCAAGTTCTTCAATAAGAGCAGAAATTATGAAAATACCAGGTGTCGGCATGGGATCGCCTGGAGACGCCGAATGGCAAAAGGTTGGAGAACTCTGCTTGGGGCCAGTAAAAGAGCGGGTCAAGCCAGGTGAGTTTAAAGGGGTAGAATTGACCTTCATGGGACTTAACAATCAGAACTTGCACAACTTTTTGTTTCGTGGGTTTTTAAAACCTTGGGAAGCCTACACTGGTGCTAAAATTAATTGGATTGATTTGGCACAAGCTGACTATAATCCAAGACTTCAACAATCTATTGCAACCAAAACTGTTGATTTTGATATTATTGAAATGGGTGCGCCTTTTGAAGGAGACACTGCTGGGCAAGGTCTACTTAATGAAATGCCTGACTGGGTGAAAGATCAAATTGATTATAATGATTTAGTTGGTTACCTTCAACCACCCGTCGGAACCTGGGATGGCAAAGCATATAGAATTAACATCGACGGTGATTGCCACACTTTTTGTTATAGAACAGATTATTTTGGTTCCGGTTCAATTACTGGAAGAGCCAATCCTCCAAAAACTTGGCAAGAAGTCAATCAAATTTCAAAAGACGTCGTTGGAAAAACAGATCCATTAACTGGACTACCTGCACATGGATTTTTGGACCCATTAAAGGGTTGGGGCGGTTTTGGTATGTACTTTCTAACAGACCGAGCTGGTCCATATGTTAAGCATCCAGACGATCCAGCATTTTTATTTGACGTTGATACTATGAAGCCTAGGATAAACAATCCTGGGTGGGTTCAGGCTATCCAAGATGTGATGGATTTAATTGCTATCGAAGGAGCTTATCCTGCAGATCAGATTAATGCTGATCCCGGTACAACTGGTTTTCAGCAATTTCTTGCTGGCACAGGATCAATGCTAACTTGGTGGGGCGATATTGGTTCAAACGCGCGTACTTCGGACAGTTCTGTTATTGGTGATGTAGTAGGATTTAACATGATCCCTGGTTCTGATCGAGTTTACAATCATAACAAAGGTGCATGGGAAAATACCTATAATGAGGCACCGAACAATGCTTACCTTGGTTGGGGTGTTTATGTTACAAATCGCGTTGAAGGTGATAGCAAAAAACGTCAAGCGGCATGGTCTGCAGCAGCTCATATAGGAGGAAAAGATCTTTCACTATGGACTTCTGCTTATCCTTCAGGATTCCAACCATATAGAAACTCGCATTTTAATTATGATGAGTGGGAAGCAGCTGGGTATGATCGCGCATTTGTGGAAGATTATCTTGGATCAAACCTTGATACATATAACCATCCAAATTCGCTCAATGAACCGCGTATCCCTGGTATTTTCCAATATTATTCTGTTGCCGAGGATGAATTGGCTAAAGGCTTTGCTGGGCAGTACGGTTCAGCTCAGGAAACAGCTGATGCAATAGCAGTAGCCTGGGAAAAAATTACAGACTCAATTGGTCGAGACAGCCAGATCGCTCTTTATAAAGCGTCGATGGGTCTTTGACCTGAGGATTATTAGATCGGCGGTGAAAGTCGCCGATCTAACATCATTTCATGTAATCAGGATGAGCAGTCGTGAGTAGCCCTGAAGGTGATTATCTCCATATAGTGATGCCTGACCAAATTTCTGTTAGACGACAACAGTTAGGTCGTTTGATAATTTGGGGCTCAGCTTGTGCTTTATTTCTTGTTGTAATTCTTCAGTCGCTAGATCAAGTGAATTTTTTTTCAATTGGTTTTGAAAATTGGAGACCTACTCTCTATGCTTATCTTTTGTGGGCTTTTTGTCTATGCTTGGGGCAGGTAATTTTGTATGGGGAACAAGGTAAAAGGAGGTTATTTATACTTCCTGCTGTTCTTTTTGTAGTATCAGTGGTTATCTTTCCGTTAATCTTTGCTCTTGGTATTGCGTTTTCCAGTTGGAACCTTTCCTCACCGGATGGCAGACAGTTCAATGGATTAGATAATGTTTACCAGATGTGGACAGATCCATTTTACTGGAATGCGATGAAAAACATGGTTTATTACACACTTGTTATTTTGTTGGAATATATAGTTGCATTTGGGTTGGCTCTTCTTCTAAACGCTCAAATACGGGGCCGTAAATTCTTTAGGGTTGTTTTTTTAATGCCATTGATGCTTTCTCCAGTAGCTGTCAGCTGGATGATTGGAAAGTCCATGCTGGAGGCACGATTTGGGCCTATATCTCGCTTGGCTCGGGAGCTAGGGTGGGATAACCCTTCATTTTTTGGTAGTCCGGAAATGGCACGTGCTGTCATCATGATCATGGACGCGTGGACCTTCATCCCATTAATGATGATAATGATTTTAGCAGGATTACAGGCAATCCCCAAAGAAATGCATGAAGCAGCTGAAGTAGATGGTGCTTCACCCTGGAAAAAATTCTGGGAGATAACTTTTCCATTAATGTTGCCTGTATCTATTACAGCAATTTTAATAAGAATTATATTTAAGCTTAAATTGGCTGATATTATTATCAACGTTACTTCTGGTGGGCCCGGTGGTGCCACCGATAGTGTAACAAGTTTTATTTTCAGAGAATATAGGGATCGCTCAAATGTTGGCTACGGTACCTTTCTAGCGATTTTTTATTTGATAATTATTGTTATAGCGATGACGGTTTTAATTAAACTATCAGATCGTTGGATGAAGCCAAGGTATTGATGAATGAAGAAACAAGTTTTCCATGATACTCAAGCAGATTTATCGTTTAAACCTAGTTGGATGTTCAGTAGACTTTTGATATATAGCGTTTTAATTGTCTGGGCTTTCGCTTGTCTTTTCCCGATATATTGGACCATTACGACCACATTTAAAGCAGCTCCTGATGTTATGAAAGGGAATATCGTACCGTGGTGGGACTTCACACCCAAGTGGCTAGGGTTGAAATCTCTAGGATTATCTCCCAATACAATTTTCGTAGAAAATACCGTTCGTGAAGAATTCTTAAAGAGATTTTGGAATTCGACTATTATTGCAGTGGCATCATCAGCTATAGCGGTAGCATTAGGAAGTTGTACCGCTTATGGCCTAAGCAGATTCAGTTATCGTTTTGGATTCATGCGTAACTCAGATATTTCCTTTTTTTTCTTATCACAGTTAATTCTTCCACCGGTTGTTTTGGCACTCCCATTCTTAGTGCTTTATAAGGAACTGGCTCTGCTAGATACGCGAATTGGGCTAATTGCCCTATATACCTTGACTGTACTGCCTATCGTAATTTGGATTATGCGGGATCAATTCGGCTCGATTCCCGTGGAATTAGAAGAAGCTGCCTTAGTAGATGGCCTATCATTATGGCGAGCTTTTGTTACCATAATCTTACCTATAGCACTACCAGGCATAATCGCAGCATTCATTATTTCGTTAGTATTAACTTGGAACGAATATTTTTTTGCTGCTCTACTGACCTCATCTCATGCTAAAACACTGCCAGTTATGGTTGCTAGTCAGACGGGTTCACAAGGTATTGCATGGTGGTCTATGGCAGCTTTATCATTTGCAGCGATCTTACCCTTAGTTGTCATTGGCATTATCTTGGAAAGATTTATTATAAAGGGTATGGCTGCTGGGGCGGTTAAATAAATAATTTTTTAAGAAATGCACCAAATTTGTTCAGATAATTAAGTGACTTCCCAGATTAGACCTTTTCAAGGTCACTAGCTATTTCGGGATAATGAAAAGTTTTTATCGATACGGTCTATGGCTCCTATCAAGAGCTGTGCTAGCTGTACCAAATCGTTCAAATCACATACTTCACGAGAAGAATGAGAATATCGCATAGGAAAGCCCAGATCGATAGCTGCTACGCCCTTACCTACATGTTGTACGTAAGAGAGATCGGTTAAAGCACCGCTATGTGCACTGCGTTGTATGGGACAATCCATTTCTGAAGCAGTCTTTTCAAATAAAGAAACTAGAGAAGGGTGGGGGATAACCCCATTTAGGGTTCCTCTGCCATGAAAGGAAAACATGCTCATTGCTGGTCCTCCGGCCAATTTGATGTCACCTCGTTCATTCATGTCAGGTGTGTCAGTGGCTAAAATGAGATCGAGTTGTATGGCAATATCAGGTAATAACTGTTGTGCCATTGGCAAAACGCCTCGGAGATTATACTCTTCCTGCACACTAAAGACTAGATGGACAGGGGGACCAGAATCGCGGTTTACTAAATTGCGGGCTACTTCCAGGGCTACAGCACAGCCTGCACGATCATCCACACTAGTTCCAGTAATGCGATCTTTCCCGAGTTCATAAGCTTGAGGTTGATAGACTACAGGATTACCTATTTGTATCCCCGCTGAGAGAACTTCCTGTTTACTATTAAGCCCAACATCTACGAAAATATCCTTATATGGAAGAACCTTATATTTCTCTTCAGGAGATGTTGCGTGATGGCTTTTATTGGTTATGATACCATGAATATCGGGGCCATCCCTAATTGGAATTAAGACTGCCTGAGAAGCTAGAGCTCGTTCAGGTACGCCACCCAATCTCTCTACTCGCAAAAAACCATTTTCTTCGATCTTGCGTATAATGAACCCAAGCTGATCCATGTGTGTGAATAACATGATACTCGGGCCTTCCCCAGGAAAGGTGGTTAAAAGATTACCTAACCGATCTGTGCTAGTTTTGGCGCCAAGTTGGGAAAGCTTGTTGTCAAGATAACTGCGAACTCGGTCTTCATAGCCAGAAAGTCCAGGTATAAGCATCAATTTAATGAGATCATCACAAATGCGGTTTTTCATGAAAAACCTCTTACATTTTTTGCCTTTTCCATAAAATCTTTAGCCCGTAATGGATCAACAGCTTTCCAAGTATCGCCATTTTCTTTCAA
The DNA here is from genome assembly GCA_029243395.1 of Paracoccaceae bacterium. GTDB lineage: Bacteria > Pseudomonadota > Alphaproteobacteria > Rhodobacterales > Rhodobacteraceae > CACIIZ01. Next base: position 142,484 of record JAQWSE010000011.1, read on the forward strand.
AGATGATCCAACAATACAACCATCTGCCAGTGCTAATACATCTTTGACTGTCTCATGCTTAACACCCGTATTAGCTAAAACGGGAGTGTTCGGTAAAATATCCTTTACAGCCTTTAAATCTGAGAGAGGAGCCGCTTCCCCGGTAATTTGTCCGCTGACTAGAATTGCATCTGGAATTGAGGAAAAAACAGTACTTCGGGCTCGATCTGATAAGGAGCGTCTATCTAGAGAATATGCAAATTCTGCTGAAATATTGTAGAATAGGAGCATATCTGATCGACCCAATCGATCCCTATATCTCATTGCTTCTCCCGCATTAGGATTCCAGTGGCCCATGTCCGATACATAGGTTCCAGTAAATATTTCCCGCACAAATTGAGCGCCTGTGGCTGCGCCGAGCGCTATGGTAGCCATTGGATCCCATAGCATGTTTACCCCGAAGGGAACTTTAATGTCTTTTGCCAGTTGTCCTATAACATAGGCAGCTGTAGCAGTAGATGCCGGGTCTACCCGAAGCTCATAGGGGCGATCATTTTCATTTCCAAACATAACAGCATCCACCCCTGCAGTTTGTAAGGCTTCAAGATCAGATCGGGCAGTTTTAATAATACCATGCAGGCCATTTTTTGAATCGAATAATGGTGATCCAGGGAGAGCTCCTAAATGGACCATAGCAATCACTGGTTTATTTACCCCAAAAAGCGCTTTAAATCTTTCTTGCATCTGAACTCTTTCAAAAGTGTATTAGTTAGAGTAGCGATTAAACACTGGTCAGGCAAAGGAAAAATCATTAGCATTGTGGCAGTTTGTGAACAACTTAGAAAAGGTGCAAGATGCTAAATAAACGTCACTGGGATCGTCACAAAAATGGTGGTCTAAGCTTTACAGAAATAGGTTTTGGGACTGCTCCCCTAGGCAATTTATATAAGAGCATTTCAGATGAAGACGCGCAGGCCACATTAAATTTAGCATGGGATTCCGGACTAAGATATTTTGATACAGCACCGCTTTACGGATTGGGCCTTAGTGAAACGCGATTGAATAAATTTTTACGTGGAAAACCAAGAGACGAATATATCTTGTCAACTAAAGTGGGAAGATTAATGCGCCCATGCAATCCACAAGATCGGACAGGTCTTGGTAAGTGGTTTGATGTTCCCCAACGCCAAGAGCACTATGACTATAGCTACGATGGTATTATGCGATCATTTGAATTCTCATTTGAAAGGTTGGGTGTTAGTAGAATCGACATTCTATATGTGCATGATTTATGTGTGTTTACGCATGGCTCCAAACAGAAATCGGATGAAAAGATCACGGAGTTTTTTGATAAAAAAGGATATGATGCCCTGCTCTCCTTGAGAGACCAAAAGGCTGTTTCAGCTATTGGTGGAGGTGTCAATGAGTGGGAAGTATGTCAGTGTCTTGCAGAAAAAGGTGATTTTGACTTATTTCTCTTGGCTGGTCGCTACACGCTACTGGAGCAAGAAGCACTTGACAGCTTTCTTCCTCTCTGTGAGGCACGCGAGATTGGCGTTGTGACTGGAGGTCCATATAATTCAGGTATTTTGGCGACAGGAGCGGTTCCAGGAGCATTTTATAACTATGATCCGGCACCAGAAAAAATTATGAAAAAAGTAAATGAAATAGAAGAAATTTGTAGACAGTATGATGTTCCATTAAAAGCAGCGGCACTACAATTCCCACTTTTGCATCCAACCCATTTTTCGGTAATACCGGGTGGTCAGAGCACCATGGAAATGAGTAGCAATCTGGATTCTATTAATTTTGAAATTCCGGGAGAACTCTGGGATTCGTTGAAAAAAGCTAATTTAATGCACCCGGAGGCTCCAACGGGGAGATAAAACGGTGAAAAAAACCATTTTTTCATGGAAACACGCATCAAAATTTCCTTACTCAATATCAAATGGGATGCAAAGTTAATTATGCAAAAATCTTAATACATCTTCAGGACAAAGATTAGATCGTTTTTTAACTGGCGTAGAAACATATAATGCTGCAGCTGCTTGAGCATAATTTAAGGCTGATTCAAAGCTCTTTCCTGCCAAGCGGCCTGCTGCCAGTGAGCCTACAAATGTATCACCTGCTCCGTGAGTTGAATGGATTTTCACTGGGTATGCGGGGTAACTTTTAAGTTTTTCCCCTGGGTATTGAATCTGAACACCTTTTGATCCCAAAGTTAAGATTCTAGTTATATGGGATGCTTTGTTGAATAAAAGGGTGCTTTCATAAAACTCGGCTTCAATGCGGTTCATTATTAGCACATCAATTTTAGAGAGTAATTCTGGACTCATTCTTCTTGCAGGAGCTGCATTTAGCCAAACTTGGCAACCATGCTTTTTAGCCTTTTGACTTGCAGAAATATTCACATCTTCAGGAATTTCATTTTGTAAAAGCAATATCTCGGTATCTTTGCTTATTGAAAAAGCTTCTTTATCAATGCGTAGGTTAGCAGCGGATACTATAACGGCACCATAATCCCCCTCTTTGTTCACAATTGCTACGCTCATACCACTTGTCCCGTTATCGCGCTGCAGTTGAGTGATGTCAATTGAACCATTATCAAGAGTTTCGATCAATGTCTGACCAAAAGCATCATCGCCAATCCGGCCAATAAAATATACAGATGCACCATGACGATCTGCAGCTAAAGCTTGGTTCCCGCCCTTACCTCCAAAAATATAAGTCACTTTTCCCCCGGTCAAGGTTTCATCTAATCTTGGGAGATGTGGGGCGTTGACAACGACATCTAGATGCAAAGATCCTGTGACACATAGTCTTTTCATGATAGTAACTCTGTTTGGACAATTTTCATGGAAAGTGGAGCATTTTGCTGTGCAATGGCTTTTTTAAGATCTGAGTTATCCAGTAATCTATCAGCAATTTTCAGCAGCTTTTTTACTGTCATTAGATTTGTTTTTGATTCAGCAACAGGATCTAATCCTGAATTATCGGGGAAAGTATCAAAGTATATGGCGCGGTTATACCCAATGCGCTTCAGTTCGACTAGCAGCTCTACTGTTTGTAAAGGATGAACTGTTCCAACCATCAGACCGTTGTCCCATTTGCCATACCCGTCATTAAGGTGGACCCCTAAAATCTTTGAGTAACGAGAAATGAGGATGGCGGCAAAAGCGGGCATTTCATCGGCATATAGGACATGGGCAAAATCAAGCACAACACCAGTGTTCTTGCGAGCTATATCTTTTATTGCTAATAGCGTAGTTGCAGCGTCAGGCATTAATGAGAAAGCACGAGGATCATTGGGTTTATATTCTAGCGCTATGTTAATATCCTGGTTATAATCAGCTATTTCCGTAATTGCCTGAATTGTCCAATCCCACATGGCTTCGTAATTTCCTTGAAAGGAATAGTCGACCCCATCTTGACCCATCCATAGGGTCATTAAATTACCACCTAGGGAAGTGAGAGTATCGATACCCTTTTTGGTTTCATCAATGGCTAATCGTCGGATACTAGCATCGGGATGTGTAAAAGCTCCCAGCTTGAACCCAGGCTCAGTGTAGTAGCGCATGGCTAAACCATTTAAAGTGATGCCAGTTTCATCAAATGTCTGCTCCAAATCTTTCAGTGAAATATCAATGAAATGGTCAGGATAATTTAAATCTGCTGCTGTTAAATCTGCTGTTGCTGCTCGCTTTAATAAATCTATTGTGGTGATCTTATTTTTACCAGGCCAATAGTCTTGAGATCCAACTTTAAAAGCGTTCAGGCGTGCAGCAAATTTTTCCAGATCAACATTCCTTAGTCATTGGTAAACAATTATAAAAAACTTTATCATTTGTGAATTTAATTGGCAATTGGTCAGACAATGGGGCCCTATCCAATGTGTCGATCTGATCAAGAGAGGCTCAGAATGAATAGTTTGGATTAAATTGAATATTGTTTTTGTTATAAAAAAGGGAGCGATCAATGAATTAAACCTAATCAAGATTTTCCAACCAATTATGACTTTACTTCAGAATAGCATTTATGATTATCTTGGCATTAAGCATAAGTTTAGTTCTAGCGGGTCACACAGAAAAAAATAACCCAAATTGAGGTGAAATAGAGTGTTTGGTGAATTAGAGGGTACAGATTTTAAGGTGTTGGATCCAAGGTTTTCCAACTGCCTAACTGGGCATGGGCGAGTAGAACGTTTGTGGACAGGTGCACGGTGGGCTGAAGGACCTGCATGGTTTGCTGCAGGGCGCTATTTACTAGTATCTGATATTCCTAATAACCGCTTACTGCGGTGGGATGAAACAGATGGCAGTGTGTCAGAATTTCGATCTCCATCAAATTGTTCAAATGGGAACACATTGGATCTCCAGGGTCGCTTAATTACTTGTGAACACATGAGCAGGCGTGTAACCCGGACGGAGCACGATGGTACAATAACAATTATCGCGAATGAATATCTTGGGAGAAGGCTTAACTCTCCAAATGATGTAGTGGTAAAGTCGGATGGATCAATTTGGTTTACTGATCCGACATATGGTATCTTAAGTGATTATGAAGGAGTTCAGTCAGAATCTGAACAAAAAGGCTGTTATGTTTATCGGGTTGACCCGAGCCTGAAAGAAATAACAGTAGTTGCAACGGATTTCATAAAACCTAATGGTTTAGCTTTTAATTGTGATGAAACAGCACTTTTTATTTCTGATACGGGTTTGTCACATCAACCTAATGGACCAAAACATATAAGAAAAATTACTCTAAAAGAGGATGGCAAGACGTTAGGCAAAAGTTCAATCTTTGCAGACTGTAATGCAGGTCTTTTTGATGGATTTAGATTTGATACAGAGGATCGCTTATGGACTTCAGCTGGTGATGGTGTGCACTGTTTTGATCCTGATGGAACTCTGATAGGAAAGATTATCATTCCTGAAATGGTTGCAAATGTGTGCTTTGGTGGTAAGTATCTTAACCGTCTTTTTATTGCAGGTACCACCTCAATTTATTCTGTTTATTTAACTGTCAATGGTAGGTCCTTGCTCAAAAACACGATTTAAAAGGATTTTACTATAATTAACGAAAACATATATTACTCTGAAAACGCAAGACAATCACAAAAAGAAAATCGGAAATTGCATGCTGTTTGATACTCACCTACATCTAATTTATCCAGAGAGATTAAGATACCCCTGGTTAGACAAAATTGAATTTTTGAACAAACCGAGTCAATACGATGAATACAAGATCCGAGCTGATCGCTTAGGTATTAAGGGATGTTTGCATATGGAAGTCGATGTTGCTGAAAACCTAATTTGCGAGGAAACTGGATTAGTGAGTGAATTGATGAGAAATGAAAATGGTTCACTGAAAGGAGCAATTTCAGCGTGCAGACCAGAGTCAAAAAAATTTCCAGAATTTTTAGAATGGGCTCAGGAAAATACTGTTATCAAAGGTTTTCGAAGGGTGCTTCACGTAGTGCCTAACGAAACATCAAAATCAGAAATGTTTCGATCTAACATCAAACGACTTTCTGGAACTGGCTTAACATTTGATGTGTGTGTTTCTGCTCAGCAGTTAACTCTGGCCGCAGAACTGATTGATTGTTGTCCAGATGTCACCTTTATTCTTGATCATTGTGGGGTGCCTGACATTAAGGGTGGTGATACAAGTGAATGGAAAAAACAGATAACTGAACTTTCTAAACGTGAAAATCTTATAGGAAAAATTTCAGGCATTATCGCCTATGGAGATGCTGATAAATGGGGTCTGGAGGATATACGACCCTACTTTGAACACACTGTTAAGGCTTTTGGAAGTAAGAAAATCATATGGGGAAGTGACAGTCCGGTTTGTAATCTGGGAGGGGGAATTGAAACTTGGGTTGCTGCAACATATGCAATGACCACTGACTGGACAAAAGCAGAAAAAGAATCCCTATTTTGGAAGAATGCTGTTGAGCTTTGGGGTTTTGACAAAAATCCTTTTCTTTAAATTAAGTCAAGATTTTATAAGTCAGGAATAAGAGTTGACCTCTTCATATTTCTTACGCAACATTTGATTAATAGATATAGGAGATCTTTCAATATTTAAGAAAGCTTTGATTGTAATGCTAGCAATGAATTTCAAAAAAATAAGTTTAACAGTAATTTTTATTTTAATCTTTTCTTCTGTACAGGCTGAAAAGAAAGAAAAAATATGGCCTGAAAAATCTTGTTCAGATCTCTATGATGCTATTGGCCTGTTTACGATTCTAGCAGACAAAGAGTGGAAGAAAAAGCGTGAAGAAAAAGCGGCATTCTATACATCCGTCGCCGCAGATTATGCCAAAATATTTGAGACTGTTTGTGAAAGAGAGTAGGCGGTTTTATATCTAATTCTGGAAGCAAAAATATATCAAAATCTTGTTTCAGTTAACATCTTCTGGTTGTTGTGGTAGCGTAAACATCGCCGAAAATGTTAGACTTCTATTCCATGTAAGTGTAGAATTACTGCTATGTTCTAATTGCTAGGAGGAAAATGAAATGGGCTCTATTGATATTAAGAATTTTGCAAAAGATGCAGAGGAAGTTATGGAACCCAACAATGCAAGAGTGGAAATTGTAAATGTTGGGGGACAAAAAGTCATGAAGCTTACCGCTCAGCCAGGGTGGAAATGGTCTAATGACATTAAACCGTTAGCAGGAACTGAAAGCTGTCAGGCCGAACATTTGGGTGTAGTTGTTCAGGGTCAAATTACTTGCCGCCATGATGATGGAACCGAAGCGACTTATGGAGAAGGGGATGCATATTCAATCAAACCAGGTCACGATGCTTGGGTGATTAGTGATGTTGCTGCTATTGCCTATGAATTTCATGGGGCATGGGAAATTTAATTTGGTCTAAGTCAAGCAAGCAGTTCATCTTTCCTGATTTTGCTTAATTAACTGATCAGTGCCATCTATCAGGTCGTTCTTGGACGCTTATTATTAAGTCTAACTGTCTTACGGTACGTGTTTGCCAGGCATTGGCACATTTTAGACATATTGCTAGTTGGACCCTTATAAATATCCTCCGCGTTTTTGGGGAGTTTTGATTCCCAGAATCTTACTGGCAATTTGGGTTCTAAGAATCTGAGCAGTACCGCCTGCAATCGTAAACATTCTTGCATCGCGGACATGGCGCTCCAAATCTAGAGAACGGGAGTATCCCATTGAACCATGAATTTGTAGGGCGTCATTTGTCACCTTTATTGCTGTTTCTGACGCTAATACTTTAGCCTTGGCTGCTGCTTCCATATTTGGGAATCCTGATCCAGAGCTCTTGGCCGCCGCGTGCAACAATGCTCTGGAAGCCTCGAGCGCTATGGACATATCAGCCATTATCCATTGCAAACCTTGAAATTCGGCTATAGGTCTACCAAATTGCTTCCTTTCTAGAGCATAGGCTAAGGCTTTTTCATAAGCTCCTTGTGCTATTCCAAGTGCTACAGTACCGGCTCCAACTCTTTGAGCATTGTAGGCATTCATCAAACCTGCAAAGCCGCGCTTTATGCCCTCTGGAGGTATAAGAATCATGTCGTGCGCCACTTCCATCTCATTAAAATTAACATAGGTTTCTGGAATCCCCCTGACACCCATCGCGGGTTCACGATGGCCTATTTCTAACCCGGGATTTTCTTTTAAGGCTATGAATCCAGCTATTCCTTTAGATTCTCCATCTTCGATCAATTTTGCAAAAATCAAATGAAATCGAGAAACCCCACCTCCCGTTATCCAGTATTTTTGGCCATTAATAATATATTTGTCCCCGCGAAGTTCGGCTGTTGTGGTCATTTCGGTTGCAGCAGAACCTGCATTTGGTTCCGTTATGCAAATGGCAGGTTTGTCACCAGACAATACATAATCAGCTGCCATTCTTTTTTGTTTTTCAGTTCCATATTTCATTACTGCCCCAATTGCACCCATATTTGCTTCAACTGTGATCCGCCCCATGGTGGCGCAGCAACGCGCCATTTCTTCTATGACGATTACGGTGTCATGATAACTGAGACCCCGACCACCATAATTGGTTGGTATTGTCATGCCCATAAAACCAGTATCATTCAGCATTTTTATGCTATCCCAAGGATATTCTTCTGATTGGTCTACATCAGTTGCTTTTGGTAAGAAATGGTATTCAGCTAGTTCTCGGGCTGCGTTTTTCATTTTTATCTGATCTTTAGTCAGGTCAATCATCTTATGTTCTCTTTTCAGCGATTAGTATGAGTTTTTAGCTTAGTTTAACTTATTTTATTTGAACTCAGTTCAGTTTCTAGCTCTTGATAAAAATAGTGCAATAATTAATTTTTGAACTGATAATGAAAATTAAGTTAGTTAACTCTTTTTGGACAGTATTTATTGACACCATTCCCAAAGATCTAAAGAATTTCACAATTAACCTAGAGTATGACAATTTAGTAAAACAATTGGGGTGGTGCAATGTTTAAGGATCCTAGGGGCATAAATCTGACAGGGGCCACATGTGATCAGGTTAGAATATTCGAAGAAATACTAAAGGCTTATTTCGACTATAGGATATCGACCTATCCCACATTGAAGGAACTTTGCAATCAAGCGCCTGAATTTCCTATGGCGCATATACTTAAAGGTTTTTTGTTATTGTCTATGGGAACAACTGGTACTATTCCAGGAGCAAAAGCTTCTGCTGATCATGTTCGTGTGATGGAGAACTTAACCCAACGAGAGCTACTTCATCTTCAAGCTCTCGACTCTTGGATTCTAGGAGACCTTAGGAACGCTTGTGCAATTTGGGATGAAGTTTTATTATCTGAACCACTAGATATCTTAGCAGTCAAGTTACAGCATTTTTCATTGTTCTGGCTTGGGGATTCGATACATATGAGAGCTACTATTTCGAGGGTAACACCTCACTGGGATGATAGCTTTTATGGCTACGCGCAATTACAAGGAATGCACGCATTTGCCCTGGAAGAGTGTGGAGATTATGACAAGGCTGAAAGTTTAGGGCGTGAAGCCGTTGAGCGAGATCCGCAAGACCTCTGGGCTATTCATGCGGTGTCACATGTATATGAAATGCAAGGTAACTTGAATGCAGGGATTAAATGGTTGAATCAACCTTTAGGTGAGTGGAAAGATCGTAATCCTTTTAAAGAGCATCTTTGGTGGCATACGGCATTATTTGCTCTAGAAAAAGGAGAATTCAAGCGGGTTTTGGATTTGTATGATCAGGCTTTATGGCCTGAGGAAAAGAGTTTTTATTTGGACATACAAAATACAGCTTCATTGCTTGCTAGGTTAGAATTCTTCGGAGTAAACGTTGGGGAAAGGTGGAAGTCTCTTGCCATAGTTTCAGAAGAAAAGATAGGAGATCATGTGCTTTGTTTTACAGAGCCGCATTACACAATGGCATTAGGCAGAACTGGAAAACAAAATCAAATATCCAAACAAGTTGGATCGCTTGAGAAATTACAACAGTCTACTAATAGGGATAACAGTAGAACAGTTGAGACCTTAGCTATACCTATCTGTTTAGCCATAAGAGATTATTATAGAGGAGACTACCTTTCCACAGTAAGAAGGCTGATGCCCATCAGATACAAGTATCAACCAATAGGAGGAAGCCATGCACAAAGAGATGTATTCAACATTTATCTTATAGATGCAGCAATAAAATCTAAACAACATGATCTAGCCAGTTCTCTATTATCAGAGAGAGTAGCTTTGCATCCAAATAGTTTTGGTTCTTGGTTAAAGTTTGCTGAACTTCTAGAGAATATGGGCAATTTTAGGATGTCAAAAGTTGCACGCAACGAGGTGAATCGCATTGTAACTTCTGCATAAACTAATAATTTCTAGATTCAAGGCAAATGACTCAATAATTCGTTTATGATATGAGGAAAAAATTATTATCCCAATGGAATATAAAATTGGATTCTACTGAGTACATAAAGGACTAATATTAAAACTTGTGATTTTGCCAGCTAAAATTTCAAAATCTAACTTGCTAGAACAACCGTCTTTTGTTGTTGCCAGACCTTTAAGTATAGTAACTGAGTTTGCTGCCTCCATAGACGTGAAAGATATATCCACGTAGGGCTTGCTCGTTTTAAAAACTTCCTCGAATTTCGTGATTGGAAACTCGTTTTTCAAGGCATCATGCATTAGTTCTGATGCTTGTTCATAAACACCGCTACTACTATATTTGACGAAATTAGATGCTATTTCTTTATCCTCTTTAAAAATGGACATAATAAAATAAAATAAGACTCCAACTAGCAGAGCTAATACAATACTAATAATTGCCGCTATTTTGAGGAATTTTTTCATGATTAGTCCTTCACTTAATAAATAGTAAATTATGGAGTTAAGAATACTCTCACTAAGAAATATCAATTCTTCTTAGGTAATTTAGATGATATTCTTTACGGTCAGAGTTTCAAGCCAGAATCATTTGTTCTAGTTAATTAAAAAAAATCCCTGCTAATAAGGTAATGTCGCAAATTTGTGGTTTGTGCCATTACTTGGTTAGGTTTGTCCAAGTTTACTAAGGGTTAGACTTGAAGCAAACAGTTTTAAAATATAAAGTCTCATTTAGGGAATATTAAGGAGATGATGTAGTGAAGGCTATTAATTTTGACGGCAAAGCTATGGAGTATTTTGGTATTTGGATAGCCAATATAGTTCTGAATGTAGTTACATTGGGAATTTTTAGTGCGTGGGCAAAAGTAAGAAAACTGAGGTATTTTTATAATAACACTAAAATACTTGGGAATTCTATGTCTTATCATGCCTCTGGATGGCAAATTTTAAAGGGTCGAGCAATCGCCTTTTTTGCAGTCCTTTTTTACGCCTCACTTTCATATTTTTGGCCTATGTTTAATGGTATTGGCTTTTTTATAATCTTCATTTTATTGCCTTGGATAATAAATTCTTCCCTTAGATTCTCCTCTCGGATGATTTCTTATAGAAACATTAGATTTAACTGGCATGGTAGTTATGGCAAAACACTACTCTATTTTGTAATAGGTCCAGTTATAAGCTTTGTTTCAGTTGGCTTGTTACATCCGCTTTTTACTAAATATTATTACACCTATTATGCTGAAAACCATTCTTACGGAACTTCTCGCTTTAATTCAAAAACTTCTGTAAAGAGTTTTTACATAGCCTCTATCCGGTCCGGCTTGATGCCATGTCTTTGTCTGTTTTACGGTTTAGTGATATTTTTCCTTTGGCATGCTAGAGACTTGTTTGGAGAATTTGGTGAAAGCTATTCTGAGAATTCAACCGTTCATTTAGATTTGATAGAACACTTTTACTATGTTTTTCCTGAGTGGGCAGGGGTAGTTGTGTGGGCTTTGTTTCCACTGATTTTCATCACCAATGTCATCTATAGAATTGCTGCTAGAAACCTTTTGCTTCGAGCTCTGGTGTTAAATGAGGACAGGGAAGAAGAAGTTTACGCTAAGTTTGATTCAACTTTGAACCCATTCGTTTATATTTGGATTGTAATTACGAATTCAATCATAGTTCCGCTTACTTTGGGGCTGATGTCTCCGTGGGCTCAGATTAGATTTTATAGATATTTTTGCAGATCGACTAAAATGGAAGTAACTGGTAATTTAGACTTGTTTGTAGATTCAGAAAAAAAGAAATTATCTTCTTTAGGACAGGAATATGCAGAAATGGAAGGCTTTGAAGTCAACATCTGAATGCTTCATTGAGGGGGAATTCTTTAAGGAGGGATCGTCCAAGGCTGATCAAGCAAGAATTTCAATTGGTATCAAGATGGCTTCAGTATTTAAGGGAGAGCAATGCCTTTACAGACAGGTAGCTATTGAGTCAGTTCAGGACAGAAAGAATATATTCTTAGAGAACGGTTGTTTGTTTAAAGCTACCAAGAAATTGACCAATGAACAGATAAGAATTTTGATTCCAAAGTCCGAAGGTTGGTTGATGTCTTTAGATAGATTTAATCTAAAGACTGCAGCCACTTTACTTGTGATATTGATCTTTCTAGTAATTGGGTATCGGTATATTTTCATTTCTGTCAGTTCAACCATTGTTTATATGTTTCCATATTCCTGGGAAAGGCAAATTGGTAAAGCAACTTTTGACGTCCTTGACAAAACGTTACTTGAACCTTCAAAGCTCTCAAGTCACAAAATTGATTCAATAACCGAAGATGCTGCGAATATTTTGAACCAAGTAGATCTTCCTTTTAAGCCTCAAATTAAATTTATGAAATCAGATATCATAGGCCCAAATGCTTTAGCATTGCCTGGGGGGCCCATAATTATTACCGATGCTTTAGTCAAATTATTAAAAGACGACAAATTAATCTTATCCGTAATAGCTCATGAAATAGCACATGTGCAGCAGAGACATTCTTTACAGCAAATTGTTGAAATTGTTGGATTGTCGTCATTAGCTTGGTTAGTTTTTGGATTAGATGAGGGCATGCTAGAGGAGATAGCCCTGGTGGGGGTAAACATATGGGGTTTAAAGAAAAGTAGGGATTTTGAGAAAGAATCAGATCTTATTGCTTTAGAACTATTAGATGCTTCGGGTTTGGAAAAAACAAATTTAATTTTGGCAATTGAAAAACTGATTAACCACTTTTGCCTAAAGTCAAAATTAGACAAAACGGCTTGCTTGCAGGATGTTGGGAGTGGTTGGTTATCAACTCACCCATCAGGTGCTCAAAGATTAAGATATTTGCGAGAAGAAATTGAGTAATTTTTCCAAAGGGGCTGTATATCCGACAGGAAATTGCAACAAATCATTATGAATGTATTAAAGACAATAATCTTGGTCATTTATTTGTTTCCTTGGAATTGTACTCAGTCATCAGCAGTTATTATCAGTAATGTTGATGTAATAAAAAAATATCCGCACGATAATACAGCTTTTACTCAAGGATTAGAATTCCATGCAGGGAGGATATACGAGAGCACAGGGTTGCGAGGCTCTTCTGAACTTAGAAAGATTGAACTTGAAACTGGCCGAGTCATTCAAAGAAGGATCCTGGATCCAAAATTCTTTGGGGAAGGCATCACCATTTTGCAAAACAAAGTTTTCCAATTGACGTGGAAGTCAGGAAAGGGCTTTGTGTATGATTTGGATAGTTTCGATTTGGATAGAGAATTTAAGATTTCAGGTGAAGGCTGGGGGCTATCGAATGATGGCAATAATCTCTTATTAAGCAATGGCTCTAATCAGATATTATTCTTAGATCCGCAGACGTTCCAAGTCTTGAAAAGAGTTTCTGTAACGTTAAATGATAAGCCTCAGTATTTACTCAATGAGTTAGAGTATGTTGCCGGTGAGATTTGGGCTAACGTTTGGAAAAAAGATGAAATTCTTAGGATAGATCCTTTAACTGGAATAGTGTTAGGTATTTTAGATGTGGGTACGATTAGTGAACGTCTTTCAGATGATGATGTAGCAAATGGAATAGCTTGGGATGAAGAAGGGAGAAAAATTTATATTACTGGAAAGTTTTGGAGCTACATTTATGAAATTAAGATGCCTTAAAGAAACATGTAGGATGAGCTATTTCTTTAACAAGGCAACAACTGTGAAATCTTTCATTGAGTGTAACTATAAAAGAGGAATAGATAACTTTTTTACGATAAAGTACTTTGCAATATAGCTCAAAAGTAGTGACGCACCATTAACGTTTCTGATTCAAACCTTTATCAAAATTTAATCTTTAAACCTTGGTTCAAGATGATAATGTGAAATGCTTTTTATACCCTTATGGAGGTTTCTAGCATGAATGGTTCATGTTCTTGTGAAAAATGTAAATTTGAGATTTTAAACAAACCTTTAATTGTGCATGGTTGTCATTGCGAAAACTGTCAACGGCAAAGTGGTTCCTCACATTCTCAAAATGCCATGATAGAAAAGAACAATGTAAAACTCTTGTCAGGACAAATAGAGCCTATTCTTGTTTCAACAGGTAGTGGACAAGGTCAAATTGTTTGTCGATGTAAAGATTGCAAGATTGCTCTATGGAGTGTTTACAATATTGTAGGCCCTGATTTTTATTATATCCGTGTTGGAACTTTAGAAAAACCAGAATTATTCCCTCCTGATGTTCATATTTTCCTTAGTAGCAAAGTTTCTTGGTTTCAAATCCCTGAGGGGGTACCAAGGTTTGAAAAAATGTATGATCGAAAACAGATTTGGCATCAATCAGCTTTAAACCGTATGCGCGCAATTTTAGACAAATAACTATAAACAAAGCATATTAAGTAGTTTTAACTATAAAACCATGTCCAATAACATATAATTTATATAGGTATTTTTAAACTTTTTTTAGAATTATTATCGTGATTTTATAGTTGCTACTAACTGATCCTTCATGCTCTCTCTGAAAAATATGTAGACACCACTGAAAATGATACAGATCATCCCCAAAATTGATAATAAATCAGGTGTTTCACCAAAAATTAAGAAGCCGGTGATGAGTGAATAAATTAAAAGTATGTACTCAAATGGAGCATTAACTTGAGGTGAACCAATTCTATATGCTGAAACTAGGCAGAAAATCCCAACAGTTCCGGTAACGGCAATAAAAATTATGGGAACTAATATATTTAAATCACTAAAATTCCAAGGGTTAGTTAAAAATTTCAATTGCTCGTTTTCGATAGTGAATACATTCAAAGTTAATGCAGAACTTACCAATACCCCAAACACTAAGCCCCCGAAATAGATATGAAAGGATTGTTGAAAGGAATTATCCTTGTGGCTAGTTAATTTTGATAATGTCATACTCAGAGCATATGTTAATGCTGTTATTAGCGGTAGTACCATATACCAGTTAAATTGGTTAAAAGATGGTTTTACTATGAGTAGAGTACCAAAAAGGCCCAAAGATATCGCTCCTATTCGGTGTATCCCTATAGAATTTTTGAGTATAAAAACTGAAAAAACTGTCATGAAAACAGGATTTATGAAAAATAAACTATTAGCTTCCGCTAAAGAAATTTTGGTTAAAGAAATATAAAAAAGAGTAAACCCTACAAAAAATAATATGCCTCTCGCTATAGCAATTAGTGGGTATGAGGAGCCTAGCTTAATTGGGCGTTTAGTCATATATAAAAAACTTATGAGAATTATACTGCCTAACAAAGCACGAAAAACCAAGATTTGTATCAGAGAGACATCAAGAATAATGTATTTGATCAATACATCTTGAACGCAAAAAAAACTCATACCAATAAGGATCAACAGAATACCGAACCGATCATTTGCCAACTTGGTCACCCTGAAAATCTATATTAGTTCGACTTCTAATAAGTTTATTTTATAAGTCAATTAATAAATTTGTTATTCATAAAAAAATGAGATGAAGTTTTTTTTGATTAATTATCCAATTCATGGAGGTCATTTTTGAGGAAACTATTTGAAATTAAGTAATTACTTTCTTTTAATTTAAGCATTTTTCGGGCATGCTCATATAGGCAAAAATCTATACAGGTAGGATCTTTGAGAACACATGCGCAAGCAGTTGTTATAGGAGGGGGGTTAATTGGTTGCTCCATTTTGTACCATCTAGCCAAGTTAGGATGGACTGAAACCGTATTACTTGAGCGCGACGAATTAACGTCTGGTTCCACATGGCATGCGGCTGCAGGTTTACACGGTCTTAATGACAATAACAATGTGACTAAACTTCAATATTATACATTAAAACTGTATAAAGAGCTTGAGCAGGAAACAGGACAAGGATGTGGTATTTTCCAACCTGGCACTTTATATTTGGCTCAAACCGAAGACAGAGAGTCTCAGTTACGGTTACAGCACAAAAAAGCCAAATTTTTTGGCTTTGACTTTCATGAAGTAAGTCAACAAGAAGCTGAAAATCTTAATCCATTTGTAAATTATGAAAATGTACGATGCATCATGTTCGAACCTGATGGTGGAAATGTTGACCCATCAGGCGTTACTCATGCTTATGCTGCTGGTGCTCGCAAGATGGGAGCTGAAATATGTCGATTTACCCCTGCTATTTCAACAAAAAAAAGGTCTGATGGAAAATGGATTGTTGAAACACCATCAGCACAGATTGTCACTGATTGGGTTATAAATGCGGCTGGGCTTTGGGCTCGTGAAGTAGCGGCTATGGTTGGGGTGAAGCTGCCCTTGCTGCCGACTGAGCATCAATATTTCGTGACGGAAAGCATCGATGAAATAGCTAAACTGGATCACAGGCTACCATCTGTAGCTGATAGAGATGGGGAGTATTATTTGCGCCAAGAAGGTAATGGTTTATTAGTTGGGGCTTATGAAAAAGACGTTAGATTTTGGGCTGAAAAAGAAACGCCGAAGGATTTTGGGCATGAGTTATTTGCTGATGACCTAGATCGGATAATGGAAAATGTCACAAGGGCTATCGAGCGAGTCCCTATCATTTCAAATGCGGGTATAAAACGAGTCATTAACGGGCCGATGATTTGGTCTCCTGATAGTTCAGCTCTTTTGGGCCCCGTTCCTGAGCTAACAAATTATTTTTGCTGTTGTGGTATCATCCCGGGATTTTCTCAGTCTGGGGGACTCGGGTTAATGTCAGCACAATGGATTATTGAAGGTGAGCCAGAGCATGACATTTTTCCTTGGGATCTCGCTCGATATAGTGCTTGGGCTGATAAAGCATTTACAAAGGCAAGAGTAGGGGACCAGTATAGTAATCGATTTAGAATTCACATGCCCTATGAAGAGCGCCAGGCTGGCAGACCACTCAATAAGAGACCAATTTTTCATAAGCAAAAAGAGTTGGGGGCTGTCTTTGGTTTATCTTATGGATGGGAGCATCCATTGTGGTTTGGAGGTCAAGGTAAAAGGCCTATTGAAAAATATGGCTTCAAGCGTCAAGCTTGGTGGAAGCAGATCAAATTAGAATGTGAAAATCTACGAAAAAACCTAGGAATTATTGATGTTTCCAATTTTGCCAAATATGAAATCAAAGGTTTGGGGGCTTCACAATGGATAGATCAAACTTTTGCTAACCATGTACCAAAGAAAATCGGAGGTACTTGTTTAACCCCTTTAATTGGAGTTAGAGGTGGTATTGCTGGAGATTTTACGGTCACCAAGTTAGATAATGAGCATTTTTTTGTGATTGGTTCAGGGATCGCAGAACGATATCACAGTCGATTTTTTAAAATGGTCAAGCGGCCTAGTACATTGTCGATTACTAGTATGACCAAGACTTTTGGTGGCTTCAATGTTGCTGGTCCTAAATCGAGGGAATTATTGAGTAGATTGACGCAGGAAGATTTGTCAGCTGAGAATTGGAAGTTTTTAAATTCTAGGATAATTACAATTGCAGGTATTGATGCCATAGCAATTAGAATTAGTTTTACCGGTGACTTGGGATGGGAGATTTACGTACCAATTGCCCAGCAGTTGAAATTATATGAAGCATTGCTAAATACAGGCAGTGATTTAAAGGTGAGACCTGTTGGGTCAAGATCTCTCTTAAGTTTAAGAGTGGAAAAAGGTTATGGTTCTTGGGGTAGGGAGTATTCTCCAGAATACTGGCCCCATGAAGTGGGCTTAGATCACTTAATCAAGTTGGATAAACCTTTTTTCTTGGGTAGAAACATTTATAATGAACTTAAGAAAAAACCTCCTCGTGAAAAACTTGTCATGTTAGAGGTTTTCACGGATTTAGATGCCGATCCAGTCGGCGGAGAGCCGATTTTTTTAGAGGATGGCACGCCGGTCGGTCAAGTAAAGTCTGGTGCATTTAGTTACACCTGTAAAAAATCCTTGGCTCTTAGCATGATTAGATCAGATTATGCCTCAGTTAAGGAGACTTTTGATGTCGCAGTCATTGGTCGGAAAACCCAAGCTGTCATTCTAGATAAGCCCCCATTTGATCCCAAAGGAAATCGGTTGAGAAGCTAAATATTGATTACATGGTTAATGTTTATCTGTAAGCATAGGTTCATGAAGCATAGGGAGGTTTGAGGATAATTTGAGACTTAATTCAGATAGGTTGATCATAGTTCCATTTCAACAATCAGACAAAATGGATTGGTTTAGAATTGATAGTAATCCGTTAGTTCGAAAATTTCTTCCCGGAAAATCACCGACCAGACAACAAGCTTACGATTATATCGACAAATCTATGACAAGTTATAGTAGCAATGGATTTGGTAGATATGCTGTCAGATCTCGTCAAAATGGAAATTTAATTGGTATGTGTGGTTTTCTCATGGAAGACTATGGGATTGATTTTGGATACCGTTATTTGCCAAAATATTGGGGAAAAGGAATAGGTTTTGAAGCTGCAAGAACTGTCTTGGATTTTGGTTTTACTGCTATAGGAGATGAGAACATATTCGCATTGACACTAGTGAGTAATGTGGCTTCTGTTAGGATAATCGAAAAACTAGATTTTTCTTTTGTAGAAAAAGTGAATTTTGAAACCCATGATAATGTATTAAAATATGTTATACAGAGGCCATCGAATTCAAGATAATTTCGCAACGTGAACGGGAACAAAAATCATATTTAGTCTACTTTTAAATAAACAGGTATTAGTGAGATCTGTTTTAATTTTCTTAATGTGTGCTGCATCAAATATGGCTTTTTCCATTTGCCCAGCACCATTTATCTCCAGTACTTCAAATACTTTTGGTGTAAGTATTTGTTCCTTGCCTTCTATTCCTCTCAGATATCATTCTCACGCAGAAAACGTTTTACATGATTTGTTAAATTATAATAACGATTTAGTTCCAGATAATAAAAAGGTTCTAACTGAAATGTTATCTAACCAAGCAGTTTTTCTGGTATTAAGCGAGGAAGAACAGTTAGAACTTTATGAAAGAAAATCTGGAAATCATTTTAACTTTACCTTAGTTTATACTGAGGAAATGGTTTTAAATAATGTTTCTCAGTTTGATGCGACCATAGAAGAAGCACTGCATTTAGTTACTGCTGAAGGGTATTCCAAGGCCTATCCAGGTTTTTTTGGGGAATTCCAAGGTTCTAAAATCTCAACTTTCTTAGATATGGCGAGGGGGGGTTATTTTTCAAAAGTCCCAAAAAAATATCCCGTTGAAGCATACTTTACTTATTATGATAGAACTTATGATTATGGTTGTCAGATCACAGAATTTCTTTATTGGGCAATAACTACCTTAAGAGGGCAGCAGAAGCATAATTGGCGAGACTTTGAAATTGAGGAAGAATGGAGGCCTGAAACTCGTAAAAAGTTACTTAAGCTAGATCGCGGTCTGGTGGAATTCCTTTCTAAGAAAGAATTTGCTATATTGTATTAGATAGTATCCGAGATCAGCATACGATTACTTTGTTCACTAATAATTGTTTCCTGAAGAGGAAGCTAGGTGTTAGAGCCTGAAAATTCTTTACCCAGGTAAATGTAAAATTTCTTGTCTAGTTCCGTTTTCAACGTGTATTTTGTCACGGTCAATAGCAAACACACGCCAGCCTTCGAAGCGTTCTCCTACTTTTAGAGTAAGTATTTTACCATTAGAGAGCCTCACTAGAGCGCTAGGATTAGAAGTTTTTCCAAAAATACCAATCAAGTTTGTTCGATCCAAATCAATAAAATTGGTTTTGGTTGAATTATGCCAAACTGAAATTTCCTTTGGAATGCTTGGAGACTTGGTTGCTCGAGCGCTTATGTTAACATCAGTTGGTTTTATTTTCTTGGACTGAATAATGACATTGGGTCGTAATAAAGGAAATTCTAGAAACACAAGAGCCCCAGTAGAAAGAGTAGGTTCAGATAAAATTCGTATGCTATCAATCACAGAAGGTTTTTTGTAAGGTGAAAATTTTGAAGCATATTCCATTGCCATTGGCTCTAATTCTGGCGCTATTGCCTTAATTTCAGTTGGAACGGATTTTTTTTCTGGAATTTCTAAAATTATTTCCGCATTCTTGTTTATTTTATATTCTTCTTTAGCATTCGTCTGCTTAGAAACAGGCTTTCTGGTGTAATTTACCGAAGTTTCAGATTGAAGTATGGAGATCTCAGTTGGCTGCGAAGTTTCTTGATTTGATGCCTTTGGGTTTGGTGACATCAAGTGGTCGACATCGATTGGCTGAACAAGATTAGAAATTTCAAGCACTGGTTGATATAACTTTAAATTTTTTTCAGTGTCCGTTCGAATAATTTTCGAATCATTAAATTTGGCGAGACCAATATGATTTGGCTCAATATTGTATTCTCTGAACCAAACATCAGTTTTATGGACGATTGTAGGGGGGAAATGCTTCGAAAAATCAGGGGTAAACTCTTTTTTAGGAGGGTTAACAGCGAGTACGTTCAAAGAAAGTTTTTCAGTTAAAGAAAGACCTTTATTCTGAGGATTAATGGCAGGAAAATTAAAGTTTTTCAACCTGGTATTAGGCGACCCCATTTCGATCAGATTGTCATCTAGCTTGCTCAATTTCAAATTTGAATTAATAGTAGGCGAAGATGATTTGGCTATTGTCCAGTCACGATAAAAATTTGTTTGAAAATTTAGAAACAAGAAAAAGCACGATAGAATACCAACAGCTACTGCTGTATATTTCAAATTAAAATAGTTTTGAAATTTATTAATCTTTCTGGAATTATATGTTGGAAAAAATTTATCGTTCTCTTTAAATCCAACTATATTTTTTTCCGCACGAAAACACTTTATGCTGAAGCCAGCTTTGGTTATGAAATCGGTTAATTCTTCCATGACAGAAGTTTCCGTGAATGCAATCGAAATGGCTCGAGATCCCACATTTTCACCTAAGGTCACTTGAATGTCAGAAGTGGGAAGGCTATTTCTTTCAGCTAAGACAGATCTCACTTCGTCATGTGTAGGATTATTTTCTGATATGAAAGTTTCCGACTGAATAACATCACTTGGAAGAAAAACTTCTACAATAGGATCACTTTGACTTAAGGCTTTAGCCAAAAGAAAAAGTCTTTTTAGGCTTTGATTTCCTGCAGGTTCATTGGGATCAAAACTATCCAAAATCTCTTGTTTTTTTGTGCTGTTAATGATCCCCAAAGAAATTTTGTGTCGAGACAAGTTAAGTGCAAATGTGCTATGATATGCCATTTTCACACTTCTTCAATTTTAAGATTTTTCTTTATCATGCGTTAAAGATTTATTAGAGATTTGTTGTATTTATTCTAAAGCTTGCTTCAAATCTTTTATTAGGTCGGTTGGATCTTCGATTCCGATAGATAATCTGACTACATTTGGTGCAAGTCCTGCCTCAATTTGTTGTTCTTCTGTGAGTTGTCTATGTATAGTCGAAGCGGGATGAATTATTAAGGATCGGGTGTCTCCCAAATTTGCCACATGGCTGAAGAGATTAACATTGTTTACCAGCTTTAGACAAGCGTCATATCCACCATTAAGAGCAATGGTGAAAAGAGCACCAGCTCCTCTAGGATAGATTTTTTTTACTATTTGAGCATATTTTGAGGTCTTTAGACCAGCATAGGTCACCTCTCCAATATCAGGATGATCATCGAGCCACTGTGCTATTTTTTTTGCATTTGTGACGTGCTTTTTCATTCTTAACGACAAAGTTTCAAGACCTAGAAGGGTATGAAATGCATTTTGTGGTGCCATGGTCATGCCTAAATCCCGTAAGCTAACGGCGATACTATAAATGATGAAGGCATAAGGACCAAAAGTATCATGAAATTTTAAACCGTGATAACCTGGTTCGGGTTCTGATAAAGAGGGGAATTTATCGCGTTGAGACCAATTAAAATTGCCGCTATCGATTACTGCTCCCCCCAGTGACGTTCCATTGCCAGAAATATATTTTGTAGTGGAGTGCACAATTAAATCAGCACCATATTTGAATGGATTGCATAAATAGGGAGTTGCTGCAGTATTGTCGACTATAAGTGGTATGGATAAATCCTTTGCAATTTTTGCCAACCTAGGTAGATCAGTAACATGTCCACCTGGATTAGAGATACTTTCACAAAAAATCGCTTTTGTCTTGGAATCGGCGAGACTGTGAATTTGACTAGGATGGTTTACATCTACGAACTTTGCTTGCCAACCAAACTTCTTTATTGTGTTTGAAAATTGTTGGACTGTCCCGCCATAGAGCCTTGTTGAGGCTATCAAGTTGTCTCCTGGTTGCATTAATGGAAATAAAGCTAAGATTTGGGCAGAATGTCCTGATGAAGAACATATTGCACCTATGCCTCCTTCCAAGGCCGCCAGCCTTTCTTGGAGAACGGAGACGGTAGGATTCGATAGCCGAGAATAAATGTGCCCGAGTTCCTTGAGATCAAATAATGCTTCAGCGTGGAGTATGCTCTTAAAGACGTAAGCAGTGTTTTGATATATTGGAACTTGACGTGCCCCAGTAGAGGGATCTGGTCTTGATCCAGCATGTACCTGAAGGGTATCAAATTTATGATCGCTTTTCAGCATCTATGTATCTCACAAATCAATTTTTGATGAAATTATTCCTGTGTTAAATCCTGCAACTCTGAGTTCTCCAAACAACCTTTGGTATTCAATCTTTGGGCATTGATCCATTATCACATTTAACCCGCGCTTCTCCGCCTTTATCTTTGCCTTAGCATGTTTAATACCAATTTGCATCCAGAGAGTCTTGCAGCCCAATGGGACTAGATTTTTTATGACATCATCGACGATCATTGGAACTTCTACTGATGGGCGAAATATATCTACCATGTCTACGCGGGTTTCAAAATCTACATCACTCAGCTTGCCCAATACCTTCTCACCCCAAAGCTCTTTACCTTCATAATTTGGGTTAATTGGAATTACTCTCACTCCCCGAAGTACAAAATATCGTGCAACAAAAAAGGAAGCCCTTAGGGGGCTGGCAGAAACTCCTATCATTACTATGGTATTTAAGGTTCTAAAAATTTGCCGAAGGTCTTTATCGCTCTTTGATCTCATTTTAAGAATTCCTTAGATGCGAATAACGTTATAGCTGCTGCATTAGATACATTTAACACGCTCAAGGCACTTTCAGTGCTGATTTGTACCAGGTGGTCACATCTTCTTTTCGTGAGATCTCTCAAACCTGATCCCTCCGAGCCTAGAATAAACGCTATTCGTTGTTTTTTCAAACTTTTCAGTAAATTTATTAATGATGTATCTGCGGAATGGTCCAAGCCTATGATCAAGTAGCCCATTTCTATTAATTTTTGAATCAAGTTTGAAATATTTGGGACGGTTAAATAGGGTATTCTCTCAAATGCACCAGAGGCAGCTTTAACTAAAGCACCTGTTTCTTTCGCACAATGATGGGTTGAGCCCATAACGGCACGTCCGCCAAGAATTTCAGTAGATCTTATTATTGCTCCAACGTTCTGCGGATCTTTAACCCTATCAAGCACTAAGATTGGTCCAACTTGGTTTTGATCGATGTCAAAATCTTTTATAGTTCCCCAATCAAGGGGTTTAGTTTCTAGAGCTAATCCTTGATGAACCGAATTTTCATCAAGATATTTCAAAAATTCGACTGGCTTTACTATTTTAATAGGTAAGTTGTTTAAGTGTGCCGTATTGCTAATCTTATCCAAAGAGTTCTGTGTTGCTAGTAAACGAAAAAGCACCCTTTTCTTATTATTTATCGCAGCTTGGACAGCGTGGAATCCAAAAAGCCATATTTTGTCACATTTTTGACGATCAGGTTTGCCAAAACTTGATCTCTTTGTCTTGTTTTTTTGAATACTCTTCATGGCACAAAGTCTTAGTTCATACCTACAGTATATAGTCTATAATCAAAACTATAAACCTTTAAAACAAAAAAAAGCCAAGCAAATATTGCTTGGCTGGAGTTTTGGTTGGGTATCTGAATATGAAACTAACCACCTTAATTCATTAAACGTGCCAAAACGGATTTTGTTTAATTTTTTTTAATTATTTTTTGCATATAAATTTAACAATTCTAAATAACCAACAGTTTTCTTTAGTTTTGAATTTTTCTCCATCCAAAAAATAAAAGACTTTCCACTATTGGTTCTGGCATTCATATCTGCTCCTGCATCAATTAGGGTCAAAAGGATTTCAGGATTAGGGTTAAATCTGGCTGCACTATGTAGTGGTGTCCAGCCTTTTTTTGTTGCTCCATTTATTTGTGCGCCTGCTCTTATCAGCCTTAGCAACACCTCGGGGTCGCTGTTTACTTCTGCTGCTATATGGAGGGGACTTTCTCCTCCAGTTATATCGGCTTCCACTGGGGATCCTTTTTTGAGACAGTCTTCTACTTCGATTACAGAGAATTTTTGCCAACCATATCTTTGGAACCACCACTGACAAGTTTCTGCTTGAGCAACATTATGAGTGAATAAAAAAAGTAATAATGAGATAGTCGGTGTCTTGTGCACGATTCAATCCTAATTAATTCTAATACTATTTACCGAAACCTTGATCTAAAAGTCAAAAAAATACTTGAATTAATTGAATAAAAAATTACAACCTTAATCACTCGGAAAATCTGAGGCACTTTACGTATTTTAATTCTTTATAGAAATGTTAAGTGGGAGGGGTGGCAGAGCGGTCAAATGCAACGGACTGTAACTCCGTCGGGGAAACCCTACATAGGTTCGAATCCTATCCCCTCCACCATATCTCTTAAGCCCAATAAATAAAGGGATTTGAAGGTGTTTTTGCTATGATCACAACCACTTTTTATCCTCCAAATTGTACCATTCCCCATCTTTTCCATAAAAAACATTGGATCTTTATTCAATGGAGGTCTCTTTTAAAACTCCAAATGTTCAGACGCAGACAGTATCAATTCATCAATATAATTCGTTGAGCCCAAAACTAACGCTAATTATTATAAGAACCTAGTTTCCTCGGTTAGGATTCAACTGCAAACAGTAAATTGAATAAAGTTAATAATGAAATTTCTCCAATCAAGACAGAAGCCCCCAAAACATCGTTAGAAATTCCTCCAATTCGATTGGAAGCCAAAAACCTTAGGCCTAGAGTGACTATTAAGATGAAACATGTGGAAATAATGACTAATGAAAAACTTATTGGAATTAACCACATTGCTCCAAGTAAAATCGATAAAATAATTTGACTCGGCGAAGCTTTTGAAAATAGCAGATTAGTACTTTTATCATTTGCTGCCATAGAAAATTTTCTAAGAATTACCATTGAAGTCCTACCCAGGGCATGAGCTCCCACAACTAATAAAATACAACCAGGGGCACCCAAGAGATTGCTAATCAGTGAAATTTTTAGAAAAGTATAAAAAATTAACCCCAAGGTCCCGTAAGTTGCCAATCTGCTTTTTTTCATTATTTTTACGTTTTGTTCTTTATCAAATTCTCCAGTGAAAATGTCTAACATATTAGCTAATCCGTTCTCATGAAAAGCTCCCAACACCAATAAGCCAGCTACAATTCCTATTGAAGAAGCTGCTGCAGCATTCAAACCCATTGAATTGAATGCATTGGTTATAAGAATGACAATAAAACCTACTAGTGCTCCGACCAATGGGAAAGCCCATTGAGTTTTTGTTAGGTTAGGAGAAGTCTGGTTTTTTCTAAATCTGGAAACAGGAATTTTAGTTAAAAGTATTAAGGAAACCAGGAAATCGTCCCAAATATTTTGTAGTTGATTTAAGTTCATTTTGTATTCTCATAAATAACTAAAGTATTGTTTTCACAAAGTTATTGATTGTTGATTTTTTTAAAAATAATTGTAGTTTAATTGAATTTTATTCTTCATGATGTAATCACTATAATATAGCCTATGTAAAAAGAAAATTATATCATAGTTTAAGGCCTGGAATTTTTTTAAGAATAAAACGTGTAATCAAGGTTAGATTGATAGAATACAAATGAACGAAATCTTACTTTCTGGCACACAAGCTTTGGTAAGGGCATGCTTAATACAGAAGCAACGCGACAGGACCTTGGGGTTGAGTACTGCAGGTTATGTTACTGGATATCGAGGTTCTCCATTAGGGGCAGTTGATCAGGCGTTTATTCAAGAAAAAAATTTATTAAACGAAAATGAAATATTGTTTCAAGAAGCATTGAATGAGGATTTAGCTGCTACGGCCTTGTGGGGAACACAGCAGAGTAACCTTCATGGTGAAGGGACACATGTTGGTGTATTTGGATTGTGGTACGGGAAAGGTCCTGGAGTTGATAGATCTGGAGATGTGTTAAGGCACGCTAATCTTGCTGGGACAAGTGCATTTGGTGGTGTTGTCATGGCTATGGGAGATGATCATACTGGCGAGAGTTCAACGACTTTACACCAATCAGACTATGGTCTTGTCGATGCTATGATTCCAATATTTTCCCCGGCAGGAGTACAAGAGATATTAGATTATTCTATCTTAGGATGGGCTTTGAGCAGGCATGCTGGTGTGTGGTCTGGCCTAAAGTGCGTAAAGGATACTGTAGAAATAAAAGAGATTGTAGATACAAATGCGGAAAGAATTGTAATCAGTAATGATTCAAATACAAAAAAGAAAAATGATTTAGGTATACGATTAATTGACAGTCCGGTAGATCAGGAAGAGAGATTACATCGTCAAAAACTGCCTGCTGCAAAGCTTTTTGTGAAAGATAATAAGATTGACAAGGCTTTTTATGCACATAAAGCGTCGAAAATTGGTATTCTGTCAGCAGGTAAGAATTGGTTAGACTTATTAAGTGCCTTAGATTTACTAGGGTTAGATGCCCAGAAATGTAAGGCACTAGGAATAACGTGCTATAAAGTTGGTGTGGTATGGCCTTTAGAGGATAGTAGATTAAGAGAATGGGCTAAAAATCTCGATCTCATTTTGGTCGTTGAGGAGAAGAGAAAACTATTAGAGGGGCAGGTCAAAAACATCTTATTTAACGAAGTCAGACATGCCAAGGTAATGGGAGAAAAGGATGAAAATGGTGGCATATTATTTCAATCTTCCTTTTCTTTAAATCCGGTGCAGATAGCTAGGAAATTAGCTTCTCAGATAGAAAAATTTTCTGATTTAAGAATTCTAAATGACAAAAAATTCAATTCAATTGGAGTTACTGATCTCCAAAAAAATTCCAATTATGAGCCGAGGCAACCCTACTTTTGTGCAGGCTGTCCTCATAATAGCTCTACAGTTATTCCTGGAGGCTCTAGAGCTTATGCAGGAATAGGTTGCCACTATATGGTGCAATGGATGGACCGATCCACCATTGGCTATACCCATATGGGTGGTGAAGGGGCAAATTGGATAGGAGAATCAGCTTTTTCAAATAGAGATCATATTTTTCAAAATTTGGGTGATGGCACATATAATCATTCTGGTTTAATGGCGGTCCGTGCAGCCGTGGCTGCTGGTGCAAACATAACCTACAAAATATTGTTTAATGACGCTGTGGCTATGACTGGAGGGCAGAAGAATGATGGTTCACTAGATCCATTGAGAATAATCAAAGAACTTAAGGCTTTTGGCGTTAAGAAAGTAATAGGTATTTACGATCCGAAAGAGGAACTTGATTTAAATTCTTATAGAGAATTGGTTGAGATTAAGACAAGAAGTTCTTTGTTGGAAACCCAGAAAAGATTGGCAAGAGTCAAAGGTGTGACAGCTATAGTTTATATTCAAACCTGCGCTGCCGAAAAAAGAAGAAGACGCAAAAGGGGAGCTTATCCTGATATTCAAGAAAGAATTTTTATCAATCCTGAGGTTTGTGAAGGATGTGGAGATTGCGGCATACAATCTAATTGTGTAGCAATTTTACCAATTGATACAGCTTTTGGAAGAAAACGGGCTATTGACCAATCTAGTTGTAATAAGGACTTTTCTTGCCTCAAGGGATTCTGCCCTAGTTTTGTGACAGTGGAGGGGGGGTATTTGAGAGCAGACAAAATGGATCATTTAGACTTAGGTGCTATTCAAGAACCTGACCGTCTACTGACAAGTAGTGATACTCATAATATAGTTATCACGGGTATTGGAGGTACAGGCATAGTGACCATAGGGACATTACTAGCCCTTGCTGGCAAAGAAGAGAAAAAATATGTTGGAATGATGGAGATGGCTGGGTTAGCCCAGAAGGGTGGTGAAGTTCATGTTCACTGCAAGATATCTAAGAAAAAGTCAGGCATTTCAGCTATAAGAGTTGCTGAAGGCCAAGCTGACGCCATCATTGGGGGTGACCTTCTTGTTACAGCTTCAGAAAAAGCTTTGAACTTGGCAAAAAACAACAAAACAAGAATAGTTTGTAATATGAATGACTTAGTTACTGGTGATTTCACTAGGGATCCTAACTTCCATATGGATACGGATTCTATGAAAGTATCTTTAGTAGCTCGATCGTTAAAAGATTCAGTATGGTTCATCAATTCGACTGAGCTTGCTAAAACATACCTGGGAGATACCATTTTCTCTAATATTATTCTTCTAGGATTCGCATTTCAGGCAGGTTTAATTCCTCTAAAAGTTGTTTCTTTAGAAGCAGCTTTTAAGAAACAATTTCATGATTTTGAAAAAAATATAAGAGCTTTTAATGTAGGAAGATATCTATTTAAAAATAACAAAAGTGGTAATAATCTAACATCTTTGTCGAGCAAAAAATTGTCTGACGAAAACTCAGCTTATGGAAGTGCATTTGAAGTTAGAAGAGATAGATTGATTGCTTTTTGTGGAAACGAACTCGCTCAAAAATATGAGAAAAAAGTAACTGCTGCTTATAATTTGGATGAAAAATTGGGTCAAGCTGTCATGAATGGGTATTTTTGTGTTCTTTACCAAAAAGATGAATACGAAGTAGCACGACTGCATTTAAATCATTTAAAATTGTTTTTAAATAAGACATTTTCTAGCTATAAGAAACTTAAGTTCCATTTGGCTCCGCCATTACTGAGTTTTGGGAAACGGAATTCCCGACCAAAAAAATATGTCTTTGGGGAATGGGTTTTATTGGTTTTTAAATTATTAGTTTTTTTAAAACCTTTACGTCATACTCGATTTGATATTTTTGGTATGTCTAGAGAACGGAAGTTAGCGAAAAAACTCGTCACTCTGTATGAAAAAGATTTAACTTTTATTTTTGAGAATTTTAGCAAGGAAAAATCACGTGATCTTTTGAATCTCGCAGAAAATCCCTTAAATGTGAAAGGATTTGGTTTCGTTAAAGAGATTGCGATAAAAGAAGCTTTTGACAATAGGTTAGAGCTTTTGGCTAAGTTCAAGTAAATTAAGAAGAAATAAATTTATCTGATATATCTTGTAAAATGAAAGTTACTAATCAGCTATTTGTCTCGATCTAGTTGCTAGGCTTTATCATTCTTTCAGGTTTGACTATGGTAGCAAATGTTTTTGCATCTATCATACCAGTTTTAATTGCCTCTTCTTCAAGGGTGGTTCCATTCTTATGAGCTTCTTTAGCAATCTTAGCTGCTTGATCATATCCAATTTTTGGAGCTAGGGCAGTTACGAGCATTAAACTACCCCACATCAAATCTGAGATCTGTCTTTTATTTGGAGTAATTCCATTGAGACATCTTTTGGTGAAGCTTTCAGCAGAATCACCTAGGAGTTGTAACGATTGAAGAACATTAAGTGCAATCACAGGCTTAAAAACATTTAGTTCAAAATGACCCTGGCTTCCAGCAATGCTGACAGCAGTATCATTTCCCATTATCTGGATACAAACCATCGTAAGCGCTTCGATTTGTGTGGGGTTGACTTTTCCAGGCATGATCGAGCTACCTGGTTCATTTTCAGGTAAGTTAAGCTCTCCCAAACCACAACGTGGACCAGATGCAAGAAATCGAATATCGTTTGCTATCTTAAAAAGGCTAGCTGCAATAGTTTTCAAAGCACCAGAAAATTGAACTAAAGAATCATGGGTGGCTAAAGCCTCAAACTTGTTTGGCGCTGACTGAAACGGTAACTTGCTTATGGAGGCGATTTCAGCTGCAACCATCTGTGCAAACCCATTCTTGGTATTTATCCCCGTCCCAACGGCAGTACCTCCTTGTGCAAGAAAAAAAATGTCTTTAAGTGCAGTTTCCAGTCTTTCCAAACCCTTTTGCATTTGGTGAGCGTATCCACTGAATTCTTGACCAAGGGTTAAAGGGGTAGCATCTTGGGTGTGAGTTCGCCCAATTTTAATGATATCAGAAAATGCTCTGGCTTTTTCCTGAAGCGATTTAAGGAGTTTCTCTAGAGAAGGTATAGTTAATTCTTTAGCAGTTTGCACTACTGCAATATGCATGGCTGTCGGAAAAGTATCATTTGAACTTTGTGACAAGTTTACGTGGTCATTTGGGTGTATAGGGAATTTTGATCCAATATCTCCCTCCAAAATCTCAATTCCACGATTAGCTATTACTTCATTGGCATTCATATTAGTTTGTGTTCCTGAACCTGTTTGCCAAACCATTAGGGGGAAATGGTCATTAAATTTACCCCTCGAGACTTCTAATGATGCTTCAATAATAGCTTCTCCAATCTTTTTCTCCAGGAGATTTTGCTTGATGTTAGTTCTTGCAGCAGCCGCTTTAATAATGCCAAGAGCTCTAATAATGCTTGCAGGCTGTTTCTCCCAGCCAATTGGAAAATTGATAATAGATCTTTGAGTTTGGGCTCCCCAATATTTATCAATAGGAACCTTTATCTGGCCAAAACTATCATTTTCAATTCTAAATTTTTTCATGTGAACCTAGTAACATTTTCTAATTGGGCTTTCTGAAGCTTTCAAAATCAATTATATTATCTTTATTTTGCACATTATTAGTCAAATTTCTCCTAGAGCTCTTTTTTTGCTTCTCGATTGGCTTTTCTGGCTTTAGCGTTCTTGGAGTTTCAGCAGTTTTGTTCGGTACAGATATAAATGTATCATCTACAGACACTTGAAACTGTAAAGAAAAATTTACTGACGGGTCAGAGAAATTCAATATAGAATTCCAAGGTATGTTCATTTTTTCGGTCTTGTTATTGAAATTGAGGGCAATTGCAAAATCTTTTTCTCCAACTTTTAAGTTTGAAAACCAATTTTGGATAACGATTGTCATCTCCTTTGGATATTTTTCCATTAACCAGGGGGACATTTTTACACCTGGGTATGTGGAGTTAAAGGAAATGTAAAAATGATGATTACCAGGAAGCCCGTCTTTAGCAACATCTAGTAATATTTGGCGTATTGCTAGCCTAAGAGAAGCCTGCATACGTGTTTCATAATCGATTCTAAATGTCATGATTATCCCGATATTTTTACAAATGATTAGTTAACACAATTTTTAAATAACTAGAAAGGTTTTATGAATGGGGCTATAACGCTTTCAATTTGTGTAGGCTTCTGTTGCCAGGTGCCTACGAACCCCGCCAATTTTTGCTAGAAAACTGGACTTAATTTCCAGTTAGTTACCGCTTATGCAGCAACTGCCACCGGAGCATAATTGTCATTTGCAATTATATGTTTCGCGCCGATATCGGTGGCCATCCCGCCGAGTGAAAGCAATCATCTTTAGACGTCCGTCGATCCTATTTCGGCCCCTCAAGGTCTTGGTGGAGCCGCCGGGTACCGCCCCCGGGTCCGATCCGCTTATTACATGCGCGTTTATCACCATAGTTCAGAAACTGAACAATTCTATTATACATCATTATTGATTATTTTTCAATACTTACCAGAATCCAATATTTTTCATTGATTTCCAAGGCTCTTTAATTTCTAGAGGACTCCCTTTTTGTAGGAGTTCTATAGAGATTTGATCGGGCGAGCGTATGAAAGCCATTCGACCTTCCCTAGGAGGTCTATTGATGATGATTCCTTCATTTTGTAGTTTTTGACAAACTTCATAAATATTCTCTACTTCAAATGCTAAGTGGCCGAAATTTCTTCCCTCAGAGTAAGATTCTTCTGAGTTCCAATTATAGGTGAGTTCAATAGCAACGTCTTCTTGCTCCGGTGCAGCTAAAAAAATTAAGGTAAATTGACCTTTTTCATTTTCATGCCTTCGAATTTCATTTAGACCAAGTAAATCGCAGTAAAACCACTTTGATAATGCGATATCTCTTACTCGTACCATGGTGTGCAGATATTTTATCTTCATATTATGTTTTCCTCAGTCTATAAATCTACTTAAAGAGATGAAACGAATCCCTCTCAATTGGAAACAGTAATGAGTTTAACAGACGAACAAAAAGAAGAAATCAAAAAACAGACAAGTGTTAGTCTGCCCACCAAACGTGCCATTTCACTTGGAATGGAAGAAAAACTTTTCCTTGCACATGAAGTTCTAGACCATGGTTTTATCAGGGTAATTGATTATATGGGTAATGACTCATCTATAGTTCAAGCAGCTCGAGTATCATATGGGGAAGGCACAAAAAAATCGAGAGATGATAGGGCCCTTATCCGTTATCTCATGAGACATTGGCATTCAACACCTTTTGAAATGTGTGAACTAAAACTCCACGTAAAGCTCCCAGTTTTTGTTGCGAGGCAGTGGATTAGGCATAGGACGGCTAATGTAAATGAATATTCGGCCAGATATTCTATATTGGACAAGGAGTTTTATATTCCAGAGAAACAAAATTTGGCATCGCAGTCTAACACTAATAATCAAGGACGTGGAGAACCTATTGAGGACAAAGAAGCACAAAAAATTATCAAAACTCTAGAAACAGACAGTCTTAGGTGTTATGAAAATTATGAAGAGATGTTATCTGACAAAGGGCAAAAGGGTCTAGCCAGAGAGCTAGCCAGAATGAACTTACCGATGAATATCTATACTCAATGGTACTGGAAAACAGACCTGCACAATCTTTTTAACTTTCTGAGGTTAAGAAATGATGAGCATGCTCAGTTTGAGATTCGAGAATATGCTGAAAAAATTTGCCAAATAACAAAATCTTGGGTTCCTTTAGCCTACGAAGCTTTCGAGGAGTATCAGCTACATAGCCAACAGCTATCAGCTTCTGGGTTGTCTTCGTTGAAAAGAATTTTGGATGGAGAGAATGTAACTCAAGAAACTTCTGAAATGAGCAAGAGGGAGTGGGTTGATTTTTGTAAAATTATTGGCAAAAAGTCTGAGATTTAATTCATAGAGCTTTATTGAAATTAATTTCTTTAATATTGATTAAGTGTGATTTCTTATATGAGCAAGCTTAGTATACGGGGAATAGTAGAGTTAGATGGTCGAATCCTTCTTCGCTAACTAATTTACGCAATCTACAAAGAATTTCATTATTCTCATAAAAAATTTGATTAATGAATTTTTTTTAAGAACAAATAAAAACCAATCTCTCCAACTAATACAAACCATAAAGAACTAAAATCTTTCTGGTACAAGTCGTTAACCAATTCGTGAAAAGTAATTACGAATTATTAGGTCTTTTAATGACACTCGTTCTTGTATTCTATATTAGGCCCTTATTTTCTGCATTGTTTCCCATATGTAGTGTAGATCGAAAAAGGTATAGTAGGTTCATATTTTTGCGCATAAAGGATCAACACTGTGTACCCCCTTTGAGTATCAATAATAAAATTTTTCCTGAGTTTTTATTTGGTGGTTTTGAATTAAATGACCCTATTTAGTGGATTAAAAGTTTCAACCAGTAAGCTCGCCCTTGTTCTTGCTAGATCACGTAGGGTAAAAGAATCCTTTATCTTATCTGGAACGATGCTGGCACTTGCTAGTTGTGGTGGTGGTGGCAGTTCATCTTCTGGTACTGGAGGGCAATTAGCGACTGGCAATATGATTACAGGAAGCGTAATCAAAGGACCGTTGCAAAATGCTTTAGTGTTTGCAGATTATAATAATGATGGGCTATTAAGTCCGGGAGAACCGTCAACTCGAACGGCTGCGGATGGAAGTTTTAGCCTCAATTCTACTCAATCTAATGCTAACTTTGTATCGATTTCCGACGAGCAAACTATTGATACTTTTACCGGAGAGTCTGTGTCGGGGGTCAAACTTAAGGCTCCGGCCGGATCCACCGTTATAACTCCAGCTACTACGATCTTGACTGAAATTCGAGAAACAAATCCGACAGCTAGCGTAGCTGATGTAGCTAGTGCATTAGGGTTATCTGGTATCGATTTACAGAAATTCAATCCATTTGCAGCAGGTGTTGATGCTAACCTTGCGCTAGTTGCTGAAAAAGTTGCAACTCAAATAATTTCAACAGTTACATCAATTTCTTCTGCCGCTAAAGGAACCGGTGCTGATGAAAAAACTGCTTATGATAAAGCTCTGTCAGTTGTCACCTCTGCAGTAGTGAAAGAAATGAATGATGGAGATTCATCGGATTCAATAAGTTTAACTGATACAACTGTTTTGAATGAAATCAAAGATGAAGCCAAAGCCCAATTGTCAAATGATGTTAGTTCTTCAACTGCATTTAGTGCAGTTTTAGATAAAAGTATTTCTGCTGTAGAAAATGTTAATGAAAAAATTGATACTGCCCAGAACCTTACTGATAACAAGTCTAAGGCTATATTTAGTTTAGACAGTCAGTTGTCTTCACAGGTACTGACGGCATCGCAGAACGAGTTGGCTGGATCTGGTTCTAATACTATTGATTTCGAACAAGATAGTAGCGTTGACTCAGCTGTAGACAAAACAACTGTTACGATTTCTTCTTCGTCAAGCAGCGGTGGTGGCGGCGGCGGCGGTGCACCATCAAGAAAAGATATGGTAGGTACAACTGGTGATGATTATTTTACTTTGGGTTCCGATACTGAAACTGTTGCAGGTAATGGCGGTAATGACACTTTTGTCATTTTAAGTGGTAAGATAAAAATAAGTGATTTATCTACCGGAGACATATTAGTAGTTCAACCAAATGCAGAGATTTTTACTGATGAGGTAACTGCTTTTGTTTCAACATCCAGCACTAGCAATTCTGGTATAGTAGCGATAACTGCTACTGAGAGTGGCGGCACAATCGACATGAGCTTAGCTTCTTCTGGAGGGTATACTTTAGTTAGTGGAGCTGGTGTTGATAACCTAAAAGGTGGTTCCGGGAATGACATTTTTAAAATTGAAAAGGCTGGTGAAGGTAATACAGACACTCTTTCGGGCTTAACTGGTTCAGATACCTTACAGTTGTCTTCTGGTTCGCATGTTTTTGGATCAGACGTTAATCTTGCCAACATTGAGACAGTTTTAACGCATTCTTTAGGTTCTAGCATTAATTTAAGTGCTCAAACCGAGGATTTCACCATAACTGGCGGAGCAGGCATAGATACGATCACAGGTGGTGCAGGCAACGATCAACTTACTGGGGGTGCTGGAGCAGATACTTTCAAAATCGTTGCTGGCAGTGACACGATCACAGATTTGACTTCGGAAGACACACTAATAGTGAGTTCAGGAGCCACGGCTAATGCGACGATTTCTGCTAATTATACAGCTGCAGGAACAACGACAAATGCGGGAATAGCTAATTTAACGCTTGGGACAGGTGGCTTAACTGTTAATATGAATTTAGCAGGAGGAAGTGCTGGT
>JAQWSE010000009.1 GCA_029243395.1 Paracoccaceae bacterium
CAGTGGTAGATTGAATGAAGCCTTAGAACACTATAAAATAGCCTTAAATAAAAATCCCCAATACCTAGATGCTCTAATTAATATAGGATCCATTTTCCAAAAAAAGGGTATTTACCCTTCTGCTATCAGCTATTTTGAAAAAGCAATTCAGATTGAACCTGAAAACCCCATTACCTATTTTAACTTAGGGGTTACACTGCAAGACAGTGGTAGATTGAATGAAGCCTTAGAACACTATAAAATAGCCTTAAATAAAAACCCCCAATACCTAGATGCCATATTCAATCTTGGGACTATCTTCGAGAAGATGAAAATTATACCAACTGCTATCAGTTATTTTGAAAAGGCCTTAGCTTTAAATCCCGACCATGTGCCCACACTCATACAGCTTGGGATAATACAAAGCAGAATAGGTAAACTTCAGGCAGCCACAAATACTTTTAAAAAAGCCTGTGAATTTGATTTAGAGCTTCAGCAATCTAAGTTCAATTTAGGTTCGCTACTTTGCAATCAAGGAAAATTTGGTGAAGGCCTAACCGTGCTAAACGATGCAGTAAAGATAGATATGAAATGCATAACTGGACATAGCTCTATTCTATTTCACTGCAATTATTCTCCTGATTTATCTGCTGAGGAAATTTATCATTATTACAAGAGATTTGATGATCATTTTTCTGAAAAGTTTGGCCATAAATGCTTTCCCCATAAAATCACCACAGGAAAAAGAAAACTCAAAATTGGGTATGTATCAAGTGATTTATCTAGAACCTCTTTGTCTCGGTTCATAGAACCTATTTTTATTAATCATGATAAGGAAAAATTTGAAGTCTATGCTTTTGCCAGAATAAGTGAGCATGATTATATGACCTCCAGTATTAAAAGTCATTGTGATGGATGGGTAAATACAAATAATTTATCTCCTGAAAACCTGGCTAAGAAAATCTATGACCTAGGTATTGATATCTTAATTGATTTGGCCGGACATACCGGCACAGGTGATATTGATTTAGAAATGTTCATGCATAAGCCAGCACCTGTATCACTATCCTGGTGGATTGGATTTGGCTATACCACAGGACTATCTTCTATTGATTATTTTTTAGCCGACCCTACCCTGGTGCCCGAAGGATCAGAGCATCTATTTGCTGAAGAAGTTTGGAAAATGGATTATCCATGTTCTGCCGTTTTTCGTCCTGATCCAACCATGGGTCCGGTCAATCCCTTACCTGCTTTGACAAATGGTTATGTAACCTTTGGAAGCCTTACCCGTGCCATTAGACTGAATGATCGTGTCATCAAAACTTGGGCCAATATCCTAAGAAAGGTCCCCTCCTCCAAGTTAATTATTAATAGTGGAAATTTCGAACATGACGAAGTGAGAGATATTTATATTGAGAAGTTTAAACAGAATGGTATTCCACAAGAACGTCTGGATATTGGATACTCTAGCCCCCCATGGAATATCTTAAAGAAAATTGATATTGGCTTGGATTGTTTTCCCCATAACTCTGGAACAACGCTTGTGGAACATCTCTATATGGGGAATCCCTACATCACCTTGGCTGATAGACCCAGTGTTGGAAGAATTGGCAGCCATTATCTACATAGCATCGGTCATAGCGAATGGATAGCTCATTCAGAAGAAGAATATGTGGAAAAAGCCTGTGAACTTAGCTCCGATCTTCAAGCACTTTCTCAGATCAGAGCTCAACTCAGATCAGATATGGAAAGCTCCCCTCTCCGTAATGAGAAAGCTTTCGTTCAAAAACTCGAATGGAATTATCAAAAAATGTGGGAACGCTATCTGCAAAAAAATAATTCATAGTACCATTCGAAAAAAGACTAAGACCTTGCATTAAGATATGGCCCATATCATTAACTCGTACTTTTCTCTGTTAGCTACTTCATCAAAATTTGATTTCTTATTGATCCATTCCCGTAATTTGGTTTTTTTACGGCAAAACACATGGGAAGAAAGTTTTGTTAACTAAAATACCTTCGCTAAAGTTAGCAATTTATCCTATTTGATTAATACTAAGCAGATCTCTTGTGCTCATTCATTGTCAATTTAGGATTTACTACTGACTACCATTGTTTCCAAGGCGCCCTATCAGAACTCCATAACCCATCCAATAAATTCTTATCTCTGAGTGTGTCCATTGCAGACCAAAATCCATCATGTCTGAAGGCCATTAACTCATCCTTTTCTACTAAATTTATCATGGGAGTACTTTCCCAGGGTGAATCTTCATTTGGTAAAAAATCAAATATGTCTTTGGATAAAACAAAAAAACCACCATTAACATATCCACCATCGCCAGGCGGTTTTTCTTCAAAACTATTTACTTTTCCGCATGTCTGCATACTTACAGCACCATATCTGCCTGGAGGCTTAACAACAGTCACTGAGGCTTTTTTACCATGCGCTTTATGAAATTTTGCAAGTTTGGTTAAGTTTACATCACTTAATCCGTCTCCATAAGTAAAGAAAAAATCCTCCTGATCTTCTAAATACGGATGCACTCTTTTTAAGCGTTCCCCAGTTAGTGTCGATTCTCCTGTATCTATTAATGTCACTTTCCAAGGTTCTGCTTTATGTGAGTGCAGATCTAAGGACCTAGTACTCAAGTCAATAGTTACGTCTGAATTGTGAAGGAGATAGTTTGCAAAATATTCTTTAATTACATAACCCTTATAACCACAACAAATTATAAAGTCATTAAATCCATGTGTTGAGAAGATTTTCATGATGTGCCACAAAATCGGTTTTCCACCAATTTCAACCATTGGCTTTGGTCTTAGATGGGTTTCTTCGCTAAGCCTAGTCCCATAACCACCTGCCAAGATAACAACTTTCATAATGCACCACCTCTATTTTGAGTATTAATGCAATACCTGTGCCTCTCTAGATAATTAAAAAGGATTATATCTCTTATAAAACTGTTGGCCCATGATTTGCATTAAAAAACATCCTTTCTAAAGTTGTACTATTCGATTTATCTCCACACGTGCAAACTACATTTTGACTTTAACATTTATAGAAAATGGACAGATTATGAATATGGAATTTAACCCAATAAAAACATTTGATGCCGAGTGTAAAAATGAAATTTCACAACAAGGGAGAGACGCCAAATTGGCTCAAATCAGTAAAAAGTGGCTGGTTCAATCATCCATGCATAAATACTCATATCATTTCAGTTGGATGGGTCGTCCTATTATTCAGTTACCTCAAGATATTGTAGCCCTTCAAGAAATAATTTGGACAACGACGCCAGATATAATAATTGAGACAGGCATTGCCCATGGAGGATCACTCTGCCTAAATGCCTCAATGCTTTCTCTATTAGACTTAGCAGATTTGAAAAAACCTTCTAAACAATCTAGTAAACCTAAAATCACCCGCAAGGTCATTGGAGTAGATATTGATATCAGGAAACACAATAAAAATGCCCTGGAGTCTCACCCTATGGCCGATAAAATCATTATGATTGAAGGGTCTAGCATTGAAAAATCTATCTTTGAGAAAATTAAAAAACTAATTCCCAGTGATTCAAAGGTACTGGTAATCCTGGATAGTAACCATACAGAAGATCATGTTCTAGAGGAATTGAGATTATACACAGAACTGGTGACTGTCGATAGCTACTGCATAGTATGCGATACGATCGTTGCACAAATGGCCGAAGGGTTTTACAAAAATCGTCCCTGGGGCATTAATAACAACCCCAAAGGTGCTGTAGAGAAATTTTTGAAAGAAAGCCCCAGTTTTATTATAGATGACGAAATTGATGCTAAATTACTCTTAAGTATGTCCCCGAAGGGATACCTCAAGAGAATAACTTAGAATTAGGTAATCGATTAAAACCTTTTTGCTTTTTTTATAATTGACTCATAAAGAATGAAAAAATGTTATCCTAAATCTTAAAGTGTTTATCTTAAACAAGAGATAAACTAAGAGCTTGCATTGAATTAGGTTGGCATAATTCTAAAGACAAAATTATGTCACAATGGCATAATTTTTGCAGAAAATTTCATTCATATTAATCGTGATCTATGATGAAATGCTACACATAAACTATTTCAAATTTGGGCTCAAAGAGGAACCAACAAAACTAGGTTCTAATCTTCCTTTACAAATTAAGGGTGATCTAGCTAATTTTCCTCTCTTTAAAGGTATTTTATCACAAAATCACCCCGGAATACTAGTAACACTGGGACCGAAATCAGCTGCCTTTCCATCAATTCAAAAAATAGGCCGCCACACGAAATTCTTTAGATTGAATGGAAGCCATAATACGATTGATTGGCATGTAAAAGTCTCTAAGTTAATAAAAAAAGCACTCCCTGAAGCTCTAATTTTGCTAGACATCCCAGGAATAAAACCGCGAACTAATAATGCTGAAGTTATAGACATTACAAAAAATGAGCCTGTGAATTTTTACCATGGGCCAAGGAAGCCTGATAATAATATAAAAAGCATTGGGCTAACAAAACCCCTGCCAGAAATAACTAAGGGATTTGACTCATTCAGTTTGTCAGATGGTTTATATGAGTTTGAACTTTTGGAAGCCAAACAAAATTATGTTAGAGGCAGATCAAAAAATGATTTCCGGTTACTTCCCCGGAAAGGCCTTAACCTCCCAGGCAGCATATATAATGATGAGCTGCAGCTTCAAGTCTACCTGGATTTTCTTAATAAGGCTAGAAAAGTGAGCTTTGATGCTATTGGGTTAAGTTTCATACAAAATGATAAAACCCTAGAACATATTCGGGAGAAATTTCCAGGCAAATTACTTGTTTCCAAGATAGAAAACAAACTAGGGGTAGAGAACGTTAAACAAATTGTTGATTTCTCTGATGTAATTATGATTGATCGAGGTGACTTGTTAGCAGAGGTCGGCATTAAAAATTTCTACCCGTCTATTGTCAAGATTGGTATGAACACGACATCCGCCAAACGACCTTTAATAATGGCCACGGAAAACCTAGAAAGTATGCAATATAGATTGCAACCCTCAAAAAGTGAAATAATAGCACTTCAACATTCTATCAACTTGGGATCAGATTTCTTGATGCTTAGTGACGAAACTGCCACATCAGATTTATACATGAATACAATAGATTGGCTAAATCAATTCTTAAAAATGCAAAATGAATAATGAATCGCCCCCTGAGAACGTTTTAGTATATCAAATTCAAGGAATAAATTAATTAAATGAATAAAATCGAGCACACACCATTCGATTTAGGAACCACATATCCAACCAAGCGTAAATATGATCTATCTTCAGGTCGAGTAATTTGGATAACAGGTTTATCTGGCTCTGGGAAAACCACTTTAGCCAAGGAACTAAACAAAATAATACTTTCCAGAGGATTTAAACCCATTCTGCTAGACGGAGACAATATGCGTAAAACACTCTTTGAGACGATCATACCAGCAAATGACTATGGATATGATAGTAGAAAGGCGTTTGGCAAGGCTTATTCACGTTTAAGTCATTTGTTAGCATCTCAAGGCTTCATAGTAATAACATCAGTAATCGCTATGTTTGATGAAATATTTGTCTGGAATAGAAATAATCTGCCTGGATATTTTGAAGTTTACTTGAAGACACCTATAAAAGAACTGCAAAAAAGGGATAGTAAAAGTATTTACTCAGATTTTGTGAATAAAAAAATCAAGAATGTTGCTGGTCTTGACTTGGCGAAAGAAGAACCAAAATATGCAGACTTGATATTAGAGCACAAAAAAAACTTTACCCCCCGAAAGAAAGCCCTTGAAGTAATGTCAGTTTTGACAAATGAACAGTATTTTTTAAACCTAGCTTCGTGAATTGGCGAACATATTCATTCCAACATCTTATCTAACAAATATATCCGAAGAAATTTCATGCGCGATTAGAATGTGGCATAATCGAAGATTGTTCAAAATTGCTATTAAGAATTTTGGACTTCCCTGGAATGAAAATTGCACTATTCCAATAAAAATGGTGCTCAATTCATGAATGTTCAATCAATCTATAACTCGACACCACAAAGTCGAAATTTTGTTGAAAGGACCATTATTGATCTTGCTGGAATCCAAAGTGGTATGTTAAGGAAAAATTTTGTCCCGGTTGCTAAGAATCTTTCTAAGTTTAAACAACCGGCTAATGGTTTACCAATACTGATACCCTTTATCCCGGAAATGTTTGATTCATCTCATAAATTTGAAATCAAATCTTCTGAAATCAAAAACTTAATCTACGGCTCAGTAGATGACAACTATATCGGGTATAAATTGTCTTTCAACAATAACACTTTCGCTACAAATTTTATACTCAAGGATGATTTTCAAGAAAAAGTTATGTCTTATGCCGAAGATCTTCTTTTTGCTCGAAGAAGAATTCAGAATTTGGTTAAGGAATTCACTTCAGTAGGAGCGTTTCAAACAAGAAATGTACCGCACCTTGGCCATGAAAGAATAATTGATGAAATGCTTAACCATTGTAATTTAGTCGTAATAAATCCTATGGTAGGGCCCAAAAAGATAGGTGATATAGATTCTGAAAAACTCAGAGGAATATATGATTCAGTATTAAGACCTCGCTATCAAAATAAAATTACGTTTATTCCAATAAAAGCTAATATGTTTTATGCTGGCCCTCGAGAAGCTATACACCATGCAAGAATAAGGAGATGGTTAGGATTCACGCATTTCTCTGTAGGTCGCGATCATGCAGGAGCTGAAGGTATTTATAATGAATCTGCTGCAACTGATATGACTAAGCAGTGCCAGAATAATCTATCAATTAAAATCATTACTCATGGTGGTGCTTTTTTCTGCCGACTCTGTGACAAAGTTATTCTAAAAAATCATTGCAATCATTCTAAAGATATTCTCACAGAAATATCTGGAAGCGACTTCAGGCATTGCCTTAACATGAAAACAACCTATCCATTTGCAGCATTAGATGTGCAGCAATGGGCATCAAAAAATCTTAAGTCCTTACAAACTTAGAATATGATAGCTATTGGTTTTTTTTGACCTGCAATCTAGATACTAC
This sequence comes from Paracoccaceae bacterium, assembly GCA_029243395.1. GTDB lineage: Bacteria > Pseudomonadota > Alphaproteobacteria > Rhodobacterales > Rhodobacteraceae > CACIIZ01. The sequence goes on from JAQWSE010000009.1 coordinate 7,053, forward strand.
TAATCATCTGATTGATTCCAGCTCTTTATCATATTTTCTAGATACTCACCTGTACCCTTGAGGCTGGTCACCGCACTCTCCATTGCGGAGTATTGTTGTAAATATCGTTCCCTTATTGTATCCACCTTGTTATCTATATCCAGCAAATCCGTATTAATATCAGTTAAATCCTTATTGAGAACATTCTTGCGCCTTTCAAGCTCACCTGAGGAAGCAAGGATTTGATCCAAATAATTGTCCATGGTCTCCATCAAACTCTCCCCTACATAGACAGTGGCAGAGTTAACGGTGGTCTGAGGGATAATATTAATGCCCATGGCATCGCCCTGTGTTGCAGAATAATAGCTTAAACCAGTAGATAAATCAGTACCTCCGGTCATTGTAACCCCACCTAAAGAGCCCCTTAAATCCGGAGAACCCAAAGGCTTACCTGCATTTGCTGAGGCGTTATAGACCCATGCATAACTTCCTGCTTTGGGTGAGCTATACATATTCTTGTGCAACAATAGATTTGTATTATCGGAAGTCACAGAACTATTAAAAATTGCGTCAAAACTGGTTGTATCATTCTTAAGTGCGTCTTTAAATGATGTCTCATTTACTGACATTGTGCCATCTCTCTTTGTAATAACCCCTAATTCCGCCAAATATTTAGAACTAGCACCAAAGCCTATTATTTGGCCTTCTGTAAACCCTCTTAGTTTCTTAGCAATGGCACTCATAACTGGGTCATGAGCCAAAGTACCAGCAGTACCGTCTTCTGCTCCCTTATCTAATATGTCAGTAAGGTAAGTTCTTGTTAAGTTCAAACGGTCAACTAATGCTTTTGTATTTGTGTATGCAGAATCTTCATCCAAAGACGCACTAACCCTAAATGCTGAGCTGGTGGTGCTCGTCAAATCCATACTATAACCCGAAAAAATATTACCTATAGTATTGCTAGTACGCTTTATTGCCACACCGTCAACCGTTAATTCTGCATCTGCTGCTGCTGATTTCTGAGCTGATCGTGTGCTATCAGTTGGGGTGGCCGTGAACTGGTTTAAACCGGCATCTGTAGTTGAGATTTTAATTGCATTACTAACTCCCATAGACGATTTGACAACAAGAGAATAAACACCCGAAGTAGTTTGTAAAACTGATGATGTAATACCTGACAAGGCATTAATAGATGCTGCCAAGCCTTGAAGCGTATTATTATTAGCGTCAACTTTAACATTATGAGTTACTGCCGGAGATTTACTTGTGAATGAGTTGTCAGAATTCCAAGAACCTAAAGTTAAAGTTAAAGTTCCTTGACTAATAGAAGCAGTTGGCGAAGTGAACGGAGATGACCCCGCAAACTCAAGTGTTTGCTGTGATGCTAAACCCACTACCCTTACATCTGAAGCAAAACTCTTTGCCGTAGAATTGTCAGATACTGAGAGCGATACAGCTGTATTTGCACTAGTCGGAACATATTTATTAGAATTTGCTAACGTACTTAAGTCATTTTTTAAACTGCTCATTTCACTAACAACTTCGGCATAAGCAGATATTTCAGATTGCTTGGTAGTTTGATTTTCAGTCAACATATCCTTCTTAGGAATAGTGTCTGCGTCGACCAAACTATCAACGATCTGTGTAATGTTTAAACCAGATCCCTTTTTATTCAGTATGCTCAGATAATCTATTGTCAAAAGATTCCCCTACCATGAACTAGTTGTATTAAACGGCAAACAAGTGCAAGATTCATGCCATTATTGTCTTATCAATAACGGCTTGATTATTATATTTATTACTGGAAATTAACTAAATATATTTTTTTTGTGTCGTTATTCAATGGTAACAAGTTGGAGGAAAGACATGAATGTTCAATCAGCACTAAACGCCTACAAGCAAACCAACCTCTCTGAAGTTGAGAGTGCATCGCCACACCGATTAATAGAATTAACATTTCAAGATCTGAAACGAAACTTATTAATAGTTCGTAGACACTTGAATGAAGGAAAACCAGTTGGAGGACAGGAGGCATCACAATCAATAGCTGCTCTGGAAATTCTCCGAACTAGTCTCAATTTTGAAGATGGTGGAGAGATCGCTGCCAATCTGGATCAAATTTATGCTTATAGCTTGGACCAGTTATCAAAAATAATAAAAGATGATAATGAATATGAACTTGACGCTGTTATCGCTATAATAAGTTCGTTGGTCGATGCTTGGGGTTCAATATCAAGCATTGAGAAACCTTAAATTTTCAAAATAACTCAAAATCTTGTAGACCCGTCTTCTGTATATGCTAATATTTGCGGAAACAAATTAAGTATATAGGCTCAATAGAGGAACGGGAGTCAAAGATTTATGGCAAAATTTTGTCCAGAATGGGTATTCAGTGCCTGTATAGCAAAAGCTGCTGGAGGATTTCTAACAGGTAACATCCCGCTTTCTTCGTTATCAACGAAGTTAACAGATGGGTTGAATCAGTATTATAATGAGATCAAAGCAGAAAGTATCGAAGAAGCTGCAACAAAAATACTAGAGTTTCTTAACGAAATCGAAGCTGGCTCTACTGCTATCGAGTACCTAAACGCATACATATATAAAAGGGTAAAATTTCATGCCAATAACAAGCCAAGAAAACTTCAAGGGCTGTTTGTTGATGAGTTTGCACCAATGAAAACCCGGGACTATAGTGCTGAAAAAGCAGTCATACTGTTTAAGGCATTTGTATTCAGTTCCCGTTCAGGCCTTGCTACGGATGTACCCGCGGAGTGGGAGATTAATGAAGAAGAAGGTATAGGCTGGTTTGGAGATCTTATGAAATCAGAACCAACAATTTTCGACTCTTTGTGAAAAAACTAAGCAATTACATCAACTTGATCTTTAAACCTTGGTGGGTTTTTAGATAGATTAGAAACGTTCTGCATTCGGGTTATCATCTCATTGTGCACGTATACTGGTCTAAGACTGATTCTGGAAGCCAAATAAGCTTCTGCTGAAACAGTACTTGGAGCTTGTCTCTTATTGGCTCTAGAACCATAAAAATTATTCCCATTAACCAAGTTCGAAGAATTTACATCATTAACAGGTGGTTTGTCAGCTAGCAAAGCATTTCTTGATGGCATTATTTTTGCAACGGGTCCTGCTATATTCACAGATCCAGGACGAGTCCCCTGTATCCTGTTAGTATTATGACTAAGATCGTTTGTATGAGAAAGCATGAGGTTATCATACATGAAATGGATAATTTGGCAATATATCTATCTAAGATATCAAAAAAACTGGTTAAGAAATGCAATTTGAAAAAGTAGCAAAGGCATATCGAAAGACGGATATGTTTGGGGCAGCTGAAGCCAGAGATCCTGAAACCGTTGTTATCATGGTGATGGACGAACTCATCAAAGCAGTGAAAACATTTCACAAGAACATTTCCATTAAAACTGGTGATCTAATCAGCCGATCTAAAAGTTTTTCAAGAGCGATATCCGTAATTTACATGCTACAATCAAGTTTAGACTTAGAAAGAGGGGAGCAAATTGCTTATGACCTCTTCAGATTATATGAATTTCTAAGGATTCACCTGATCAAAGACCTAAGAACTGGATCTGTGAACAAAAGCTCAACGGCTTTGAATAGCATCGTTGACATTAAGACAGCCTGGTTGAACGTAGCAAAAGATTGATTGGATATGAAAGACTTGATTGAAAATTTAAGAGATATTTCTGATCGCATTTGTGTTGCGAAAAAAATAAATGATTATGACGAAATACTTCACTTAGATCATCATAGAAAATTAATTCTTGATGAGATTTTTTCTAGAGGACTTAAGCAATTAAGCGAGGAAAATATCACAACCATAAAGTCAATTGCTGAAGAAAATGAGAAAATGATTTCAGAGATTTCAATAGCTGGAACAAAAAAAGCGGAATCTGCTCACAAAAAAATGAAGGCACTTAACGGATACAATAAATAATAGTTTCTCAAGCAAAAGGCTTTTCTATAGCCAGTTTTTTCATTTTTTCAATTAAGGTTGTGCGTCGCAATTTTAACATTCCTGATGCCTGACTAACCTGACCAGCAGAGTTTTCCAAAGCGGCTTCGATCAAAACTATCTCTATATCTTGCAAATGGCGTCTCAAATCAATATTATCAAAATAAGAAAACCAATCCTTATAATGATTAGGGTGAGGTAAAGGCAAATCTACCGAAGTATCATCTTGATCAGCCGGGATTCCCACTAAATCTGCAGCCGCATCCCATAGCGCAGAACTTTCTTCACTATATTCTGGTGCTTTAATTTTCAGGAGATTATTCTTTACATGTTCCCCGTTAATGGATCTACCATTAAATAGTACACAAGCTCTCTCTATCAGGTTTTTTAATTCTCTAACATTTCCTGGCCAGGAATATTTTTGAAGTGCCTTCAAAGCGGTATCGTCAAATGTAGGTACACTATTAGCACTATTAGCACTATTAGATGGTTCACTGAAGTGCTCAAAATCTTCCAGAATTTTCGTTAAAATTAAAGGAATGTCTACGGCCCTATCCGATAATCTAGGAACATCTATAGGGAAAACATTTATTCGATAAAATAAATCTGCTCTAAAATCTCCCTTATCTACTTTCAAACTGAGATCTTGGTGGGTTGCACATACCAGTCTGAAGTCTACTTTGATTGTTTTGTTACCCCCAACTCTTTGAATTGATTTATCTTCAAGAGCCCGAAGTAACTTTGATTGGAGCGAAATTGGCATGTCGCCAATCTCGTCTAAGAATAGTGTTCCTCCGGCAGCTTGCTCAAATCTTCCAGCTCTAGGTTTGTCCGCACCAGTGAATGATCCTTTTTCATGGCCAAACAATTCTGACTCTAATAATTCAGATGGAATGGCAGCACAATTAACCGAAATTAACAACCCCTTTCGACCCGACTCGTTGTGGAGTGCCTTAGCCACAAGCTCCTTACCAGTACCAGTTTCACCAAGAACTAAAACAGTTGTATTTACCTTTGCAACCATCTTTATAAGTCGCTTAAGTTCCTTGCAAGGACTGCTAGCTCCAACAATCAACTCATCAATCATTGTCCATTACCATTAAGATTCCGCTGCCTGTCATTTTTTTGAATAGCACTAAACCACAATCACATATTTTTGTCAAAATTTTGAATGCGTCTTCTTAATGTTCTCTCAATATCGCCGTTATGGTGGCCTTAAATACCTAGCAAATATTAGAATTTGAATAATTTTTCTATCAAATTTCACCTTTGGCCCACTTCTTGCCTTTTACGTAGGACGGATAGAGAGGACAGACATGACATCAATCTATATTAAGAGTACTGATTTCACCTTAGCGAAACAGATTAGAGCTTCTCTGGAAGATCGAATAATCAATTCATCCTTAGTCCCAGAAATAGAGCCTAATAAGGTAGAAAATGTCACGAGCAATTATAATACTTATGTATGCTCTTCAGCCTGGGAAAATAAATTGGGTGGGCAACCAGCTTTATTGGATGCCGCGAGAAAGGTACGCGCTAAGAATATTATAGTTGTGCATGAAGAAAGCGATAGTTACCAAATCGAAAAACACTTGGGAGGCAATCTTATCCGCTTTCACATAGGAAAAAATGATGCTTCTACCAATCTTAATCAAAGCTTTTCAGTACAACTCCTTCTAAGCTTAATTCAACCTAAAGACAGCATGACAGCTGGTGATATTAATAGCCACCAACTCCTAAAGCTATCAAAGAAAGTTTCAGAAGCTGATGTGACTGTATTCATAAATGGTCCCACAGGAACAGGAAAAGAAGTTTTATCAAAATTCATACACAAACATTCTAATAGAAAAGATAAAGCCTTTGTGGGCATTAATTGCGCTGCAATTCCCGAAAATATGCTTGAGGCTATTCTATTCGGTCACGAAAAGGGTGCCTTTACCGGGGCATCTACTTCCAACAAAGGCATTTTTCGGGCTGCGGATGGTGGAACTCTTTTATTAGATGAGATATCTGAAATGCCCCTGTCTTTGCAGGCTAAATTACTACGCGTCCTACAAGAAAAAATAGTAACTCCACTAGGTTCTCAGCAGGAAGTCCCTGTGGATGTTAGAGTGGTAGCTACAACAAATAGATGCATGGCTCAGGAAATAAAAACAAATCGATTCAGAGAAGATTTATTTTACCGCCTTAATGTTTTTCCATTGCTAACAAAACCACTGGTTGATCGCCAGGATGATATAATCCCCATAGTCACAAACTTATTAATAAGGCATGTCCCTGACATCACTAAGATTCCATATGTAAATCCCGATGCCATCAATGCACTTCTAAATTATAATTGGCCAGGCAATGTCAGAGAACTAGAAAACGTAGTCCAGAGAGCACTAGTACTTTGTTCAGAAGGGAAGATATCTGAACTAGACATAATAGTTGATTCTACAGCTGGGGATAACTCAGTACAAGAAAATCTACGCGATCAAATTCTTTCAAAAGCTACTCAAATAGAGGAAGTCGGAAATGTCTAAGATAAATCCAGCAAATCTAGAAAACAACGTGATGAATTTCCATCAAAAAGTCTTAAGTCCAGCGAAAGATGCTCTGGGATCTCAGATACCAGAAACACCATTCACGGATAGAATGACAAATGCAATTCGCCAGGTAGCAAAAGCTCAAGAAGAAGCCGCCATAAGTGCTAAGAATTTTGAATTAGGTGTGGAAACAGATTTAAGCAAAGTCATGATGAAACAGCAAGTCTCTTCCCTTGGTTTCCAATTAACCCTAAACGTACGAAATAAAGTTCTCTCTGCATATAAAGACATTATGAATATGCCAGTATAAGAATGACAATTTTTCTGAATTCATCTAGGTGCTAAAATGACAGATACAACAGAATTTTCCGCAGCCGTTAATAGAACTGATAATGGATTAGTAACCCAGACTAGCCGGCTATTAGCAAATGTGCAGAATCTTACTTCTCAGCCAAGCTTCCAAAGATCATTTCCTGCCGTCATAGCTGTCATAGCTGTCGGGATAGGCCTATTAGTATATGCACTTTTACAGCAACCAGAGCGGACAACTTTATTTGCTTCACTTCCTGACTCAGAGAAATCTAAGGTAGTAGACGCCCTCAAGAACCAAGGAGTGGCTGTTACTCTCGATCCTACAACTGGAGATATTTTAGTACCTGTAGATGACTACCATAGTTCGAGAATTTCCCTCGCAGCTCAAGGATTGCCGGCTTCCGTGCCAGGAGGATATCAAAGTTTAAGTGACCTACCGCTTGGTTCAAGTCGGTCTGTTGAATTAATGCGATTAAAACAGACACAAGAAATTGAATTAGCCAGATCCATCAGAGAAATTGAAGATATTATGTCTGCAAGGGTACACTTGGCTCTGCCAGAAAAGTCAGTATTTGTGAGGAACCAGCAACCTCCTACAGCCTCTGTTTTCGTTCAACTACCTTACGGAAGAACTTTAGGTTCAAGCCAAGTTACAGCTATAATCCATTTGGTATCTTCTTCAATACCCAATATGTCTAAACAAGATGTTACTGTTATAGATCAAAATGGTGCTTTACTTTCAAAATCAGCAGATGATCCAGATAGTATTCTATCCGATAATCAATTAGAGCATCGAATGCGCTTAGAAAGCATCTATAGAAGCCGAATAATTTCATTAGTTACCCCAATTGTGGGACCAGGAAATGTAAGCGCACAAGTAAATTTGGATATTGATTTTACTCGAAATGAAACCACTGAAGAAATAGTAGATCCTAAAAGCACAGCCACAAGAAGCAAACAAACTACTTTAGACGAATCAACAGATTTACCCGCTCGTGGGATACCCGGTGCTGTTTCCAATACCCCTCCTACTCAGGCTGAATTAAACACCTCGCCCTCAGGGAATGCATCCGATGACAGAATCAGGACCCGTTCTTCAAGTGACATCGAAAATTTTGAAGTTAGCAGAACTATATCAACCACCCAAAAACCTTCTAACACAATTGTTAAGATTACTGCTGCTGTTCTTTTGAGGGAAACCGTAGCAATAAATCCAGAAACAGGGTTAGAAGAGGCACAACCTTTGCCAGAAAAAAAGTTGGCCGAAATTAATAAATTGCTTTCCGGTGCTATTGGTATTGATCAAGAAAGGGGCGATACATTAACTGTTAGCAGTTCGCCTTTTGTTTCTACATTGGAGGGTGTTTCCAAAGAATGGCACGAAGTTCCTCTGATCAAGAACCTCCTAAAGCAGCTCGTTACAATATTAATTCTATCGATCGTGGCCTTAGGTGTGATAAGACCATTACTAAATAGAATTATGATACCGATAGGTTCTGGAGCTCCTGGTGAAGTATTAGTCGGCATGGAAGATGAAGTAGACGTAGACACCGTGGAAGTTCAAGAAGGAGAGTCTTTAGAAGATATCAAGGCTAAGCTTAAACCAAAGAAGCAAGCAATTTCAGCTGATATGCTAGACACAGCGAACACCTATGACGACAAGGTAGCAGTGATTAGAATGATAGTTTCTGAAGAAGCAGGTAAAGTTTCAAATGTTTTCAAGGAAATGATTAGTAAAGATATGGGACCGAGCTAAATGAGAATGCTTTTCCCAATACAAAAAATTTGATAAATTAACAAACAAGAGAGATCATAGAGGGCTCCCATGGCAGAAGAAAGCATATTTGAAGGACTAAGTGGCACCCAAAAGTCAGCAATTTTGATGATGCTTTTAGGAGAAGATGAAGCTTCAGAGATTTTGAAGAATCTTTCTCCAAAAGAAGTACAGCACTTAGGGACCGCCATGTATTCCGTACAAGGAATAGACCAAAATACAGTTAACCGAGTGTTGGATGAGTTTCTAGCCATCATCAAAGAACAAACAAGCCTTGGTCTTGGTGCTGGTAATTACATTAGGAATGTTATGACTAAAGCATTGGGGGAGGATAGAGCTCAGTCCGTTTTGGGCCGAATTACTCCATCAAGTAGCGAGAGGCCAATAGAAATTTTGGATTGGATGGATGCCCGAGCAATATCTGAATTAATTGTTGATGAACATCCTCAAATAATAGCTCTAATTATTTCCTATCTTGATTCAGCCATGGGAGCCGATGTTTTAAATATGTTGCCCGAGGAACTTCAACCACTCATTGTGGAAAGAATAGCAAATTTAGAAAATGTTCAACCGGATGCTATACGAGAGCTTGAGACGGTAATGGAAAAGAAATTTCAAGCAAATACTACGCTTAGAGCTTCACAAGTGGGTGGGATAAAGGCCGCTGCAGCCATTATGAACTTTACCAGTGGGGATGTTGAACAGGCAATATTTAAAGCCGTAGCCAAGAAAGATCGTAACCTGATGCAGGCGATTCAAGAAGCTATGTTTGTTTTTGATAACTTAATTATGTCTGATAATAAGTCTCTTCAAACCCTCATGAGAAGCGTAGATACAGAAGATTTAGTCTTGGCCTTAAAGGGAACCGATGACGTACTATCAGACAAAATCTTCAGCTGCATGTCAAGCCGTGCAGCTGCAAACATACAAGACGAAATGGAAGCTTTGGGTCCAGTGCGGTTAACTGAGGTGCAAGAAGCTCAAAAACGTATAATTAATGTAGCAAGAAGAATGTCAGATGAAGGTACTATTGTCCTGGCTGGTAGAGGTGGCGATGATTACGTCTAAAATCGAAAAGAGAAATTTGAATGATTGATGAATTAGATAAGACCAGTGATTCTTCCTTGGCCGATAATGAGATTGCGAGTTTAATGAAAACTCTGTCTTCTAATAAATACCAGGGAAACTCTGCATTTCCAAGGAAGGTTGTAGAACCATTCAAAGCTTTACCACTTACCCAAATTGCATCAAAAGCGGCTGGGAAAAACGATTCAGAAGTTTCTAAAACAGAAGAAACAAATAACAAATCAAGTGATCAATCAAACTCTGAAGATGAAAAGGTCGCTACTGATGTCAACGTACCTTTAAAAGATAATATCCCAGCTGATGAGCAAAAGGATTCTTATGAAGGTGAGGATTCAGGCCAATCTACGTCACCTATCTCACCTGAAGATCAGAATTTGGAATCTTCAACCGAAGGGGATGACGCACCAAACTCCAACAATTCAGAAAAACAAGAGTTACCGGATCAAGCCAATAATCATACTACTGGTGTCCCTATTAAAGAGAAATTGTACACGGAGACAGAAAAAGAAGAGGCCTATCAAAAAGGATTGGCAGAAGCCACCAAGAAATTTGAGTCTGAACAAGCCTCCCTACAAAATAAAGCTCTTCTGACCCTTAACAATTTAATTAAAAAATTAGAAACAAAGATAGCAATTGACACGAAGCTATTGGAAAAGCAGTTGAAAGAAGAGATCCTAAAAATAGCAACCGAAAGAGTTGGAACTGCTATCAAAGAAATGCCTGAATTTTTCACCAAAAAAATTGAAAAACTTACCCAAGGCATAAAGAATAAAGGAGATGTCTGGATCTTAAAGCTTAACTCAGATGATTTTCAAGCAATTGGCTCCTTGCTTAAAAATTCGAAAGATCTCAAAAATTTCACGATTTTCCCTGATGATACTTTAGGACATAGCGACATAATTATTGAACTAGGTGGCGTATCCTTAATTGATAGTATTTCTGACCGTTATGACTCAAATGGGAAAGAAGGGACAAGGCATTTGGAATTGGATAACAGCACAGAGAATACTGGTAGTAAACCAGAATCAGAGGCCATTGAAGGTAACACAGATACCAATTTGACCCCGACACTAGAAAATGTAGCTGACGAAACAGAAGAGAGTGGTAATCAAAGCATAGACCAAAAGAAAAGCATTGTTAAAGAAGATCCAGTGGTTTCACCTGACCCTAACCTAGAAAGTTCTATGCCATTGTCAGAACCTGGTTTTGACCAGAAAGAAAAAGCAGACAAAACAAGCCCTATTGAAGAAGATGAAAAAAATGTCGAGGACCTAGGTCCCGAAAATGAAAACCACAAAAATGATCAATAAACCAATGATAGCCCGGACTATCAAAAACTGAAAACCTAAGAGTGATAGCTAATTACATCTCAGATAAAACAGTTCAAACTATAGAAAATATAATTGATGAACACTACAATTACACAAAACCTACTTGAAAATGTAGAAACTAACCTTAAACCGAAGGCAATCAGGCTTACTGGCAGAGTATCTAAGTATGATGGTAATTTACTCGAGTGCGATGGCTTTCCCGCAAATATTGGAGCGATTTGTGAAGTTGAAACAGACTTAGGTACAATGGAAAAAGCAGAAATTGTTGGTTTTAATGACGGTAATAACTGCTTGTCTCTTTTCCAGTCTGGAGCACAAATCAAATCTGGATCAAGAGTTTCTTTATTAGATGATGGTTATTCAATACCGGTTGGAACGAACTTGTTAGGTAGAGTAATAGATGCTCTTGGCAAACCTTTGGATGGAGATCCCAACCCCCTATTACGAAAGAACTGGCCACTTAATGGAGTACAACTGAATCCACTTTTAAGAAACCCTGTCTCGAAGCCATTAGATGTTGGCATTAGGGGTATTAACGGCCTACTGACTGTAGGGCAAGGGCAGCGAATTGGGATCATTGCTGGTTCTGGTGTAGGTAAATCAGTTTTATTGGGGATGATGAGTAAGAACACTAATGCTGATGTAATAGTAGTTGCTTTGATTGGAGAAAGAGGCAGAGAAGTTGGTAAGTTTGTAAATGATATATTGACTAGCGAAGCCAAAACAAGAACAGTAGTCGTTGCCGTTCCTGCTGACAGATCACCCCTTCTTAGAATTAGAGGAGCAAATAGGGCCACAGCTATAGCAGAGTTTTTTAGGGATTGCGGGAAAAATGTACTTCTTATAATGGACTCTCTAACGAGGGTAGCCCACGCTAGAAGAGAAATAGGTTTGGCTTTAGGCGAACAGCCTACAGCTAAGGGATATCCCCCATCCGTAGTTTCTTTAATACCAAAGCTAGTAGAACGATCCGGAACAGGTATTGGACGCCAGGGCTCTGTTACAGCTTTTTATACAGTTTTAGCTGATGGTGATGACACCAATGATCCAGTGGTTGATACTGCTCGAGCTATCTTAGATGGGCACATCTTATTATCTAGAGAACAAACTCAACTCGGAATTTATCCTGCCTTAGATATCCCAAATTCGGTCAGCCGAGTCATGACCGAAATTACCAGCGTGGCGCATCAAGAAGCAGCTAACAAATTTAGAAGACTGGTCTCACTATATATGGAGAACAGGGATCTAATCCTTATGGGAGGGTATTCAGTTGGTCAAGATCTCGATCTTGATGAGGCCGTAAACCTTTGGCCAAATCTAGTCTCATATCTTCGGCAAGAGCAAAATTTGAAGGCTGATCTGAAATCTTCGACAGTTGATCTAGAAAAAGTCATTAGCGGAGATTCTAATGCGATCTAAAAGAAAATTGTTTGAACTCCTGGCTTTAAAAGAAAAAGTTGAAAGAAACAAATTTTTTAAGCAGGCTAAATCAATTGCCAGTGAAATGGAAAAAAATAATGCTATGAATTCTCAGCTCAAAGAAATATCAGTAAATAAAAAAGGAAGTGCTAAAACACTCACTGCCTTACAACTAAGATCAAACAAATGGTATGATTTCCAGATTCAAGAACAAATTGTTGCCACAGAAAATAGAGCAAAGTTCTTGAAGGAAGAGAATCAACAGGTACATAGGAAAATAGCCATACGAAACCAAAAAATGCGTAAATCACTTGAAAAGGCAAATATACAAAGAAAACTTGAGTTGGCAGATTTAGAGAAGAAATCTATTCTATCTTCGCCTGCTAATACTAATAAGCGCCAAGGATTTAACTCTTAGAAAAATTAAACTGGCACTCAAATTGCAAACTTAATCCAGTAATGATAACTTGATTGTTTAGAAATTAATATGACAGAGATTTGTTCTAAGGGTGAAGCTAAATTCACTGAAGGGCTTAAGGGATTAGGCAAAAACCCAGATTCAGAGGGGGAAATGGGTATGTTTGATGCCCTTTTTGGCATGATTTCAGAGGCGGAAATAGAAATTGACCCGGAGGCTGCTGTTCTTTCCACCGATTTAACGCTCCAGGAAAAAACCAATCAAAATCCTGAGCTATTAGCCAATATAATAACACCTATTAGCAATCCAAATGAGAGTGAATTAAATAAAATAAGCGCCCCTAATTTACCAAAACCAAACTGGGTATTCCAAGATGCTTCCACTGACATGGAAACCTTTAAACTAACCCTAGAAATTAAAAATAATAAAGATCAAAATGGAAAAACTAGCATAGATCTGCTTAATAAATTGGCAGAAGCCTTAAACAAAGGAGTCGAGATAGTTCCTGAAAAAAACAAAAATCCCTCTGTGGAGCAGAAAGGGTTAAAACCTGTAATGATCGAAATTCCTTCAACCAAAGAAGCGAATGTCAACAGTGACAAAGAAATCATCGATAATTTATTAAGACGACCACTACAATCTAAAAAGGTTATCTCAAAAACTTTGAATCCTAACGCTGAAAAAGAGAAAAATGTAGAACTCTCTAAGCTATCAGAACAAATGACAGAAAAAATGCCTGAGAAAGTTTTTCAATTGACAAAAGTCCATCAATCCCCCCCTGGAAAGGAAATGTTGAAGACAGATAATGCACAAAATGCTTCTATGACAAATTCGAATAATAATTCATCCATGTCGAATAATACAAATTCTGGTGGGAATCTTGGTTCGGGAAATTCTTCTCATTCAAATGCACCCATGGTATTAGAGCATCTTAACATGCTTGAAAGATCCTGGGGGAAAAACCTATTAAACAAGGTGCAAACAGCCTTACAAAACGGGGACCAATCAATTGAGCTAGCCTTAAAACCCAAGAATCTTGGAAAGCTCAAAATTTTCCTTAGCTTAAACAATGAGGGCGCCAAAATTAATATTGTTACAGAGACATCAAGTGCGGCTCTGCTTCTAGCCGAAGCAGAGGGAAAGCTGTCACAGATGTTAGAAGGATCAGGCCTTAAATTGTCAAATCTAAATACAGGTACTGAGCAGGATAAAAAAGGAAACCCTGAACAAAATAATAATGAGAAAGATCAAAATGAAAACCAGTCCGGGCAAAAAGAGGCTGAAAAAAAAGAAGAACTAGAACCTTCGCTAGAACTAGGTTCTACTACCTCACTTAACCAAACCGTCAATCTCATAGCATAAAGGAATCTGTCATGGCTGATGAAAATACAGAAGAAAAGAAAAAGGGTGGTTTACTTAAGTTGCTAATGTTTATAGGTGGCGGAATATTATTGATAGGAATTGGTCTTGGAGTTGGTTTTTTTCTTTTTGGTAGTAAAGCAGCCGATCCTTCTGAAGAAATCGAGGAAATTATTGAAAGAAAAATGAAAGAAGCTGAGGAAGCAAAAGAAGCCCAAGAGGCTTCCGAATCTGATCCTGACAAAAAGATCGCTCCAGAAGTTGAGAATTTTGTGACTACCTATTATGAATTTTCTGGCACGTTCACAACCAATTTAAGAAATTCGACAAAGTTTCTTCAAGTTGGTATAGGTGTTTCAACACAATATGATGATACAGTTATGGCTAATGTTGAAATGCATCAGTTATCTCTCAGATCGGAGATCCTAGGCATGATGAGCGAATTTTCTGAAGAAGAAATACAAGGGAAAGCTGGTAGAGATGCTTTGTCAGCCGCTATAGCTGAAGCAATCAACAAAAAACTTACAGAGCTGGAAGATTTTGGTGGTGTTGAATCCGTTCATTTTACTTCTTTCATGTTGCAATAGATAGAGGGGCAGAATCCATTGGTATCATCAAGAAAATTATCGAGTGATGAGGTCGATGCTCTCATAGAGGGTTTGCAAACAGATGGAGAATCTGCAACCAGTTCTGATGTCTCAGGTTCTGCAAATGTGCGACCTTTTAAATTTGGTTCAGATGACCTAACACTGCTAGGTGATTACTATGCACTCAGAATGATAAATGAGCGCTTTGCTAGATTCTCGAGAGCTGTCTTTTTGCCGATGTTAAGAATCCAACCCAGGATTTCTTCATTTCCACCTGAGGTAAAAACCTTTGACGAATATACATCAGGGATAGAAAGCTTTATGAGCCTTACAGCCAGTCGGCTTGAAGAATTGCGCGGTAACATGATGACAGTAATGGATCCTACGTTTATTTCAATTCTAACAAATTCTTTTTATGGAGGGCAACTGGGGCCTGACAAAAGTAAGAAGACTGAATTCACATCGACAGAAGATAGACTCATTGAGATCATTTCGGAAGGGCTAAACCGGATGCTGGAAGCTGCTTGGAAAGATTTAATGCCAATCAATCTTAGCGTGCAAGGTAGAGAGGTAAATCCTCAATTTGTTTCTTTTGTAGATGGTGCTGAACTTGTAATAATTTGTTCTTTTGTTGTTCAATTACCGGGAATGGATGCTGCTAATTTTGATTTGATTTATCCCCTTCAAACTCTTAAACCTATCGCCTCTCTACTACGCTCTAAAGTTCAATCCGATGTCGTAGAAGACGATGTCTCCTGGAGAGAAAGGCTTGAACGAGCAATATTAGAAATCCCCTTAAAAATTAGTGCCAGACTAAGTGAACCTGTAGTATCGATGAGTAAACTTATAAATGTAAAACCAGGTGAGGTGATTCCAATTCAAATTGGAGAAGGCGTTGAAGTTAGGGTTGAAGGTAAGCCTATTTTTCTAGGTGAAATGGGGGAAGTATCTGGTCAATCTGCAATCAACTTGAATAAACGCCTATCATCATAAGGCAATACCCAAAATAGGAAGGGATATAAAATGGCTGAAGAAAATTCAGAAGAGACCAGCACTACAGAAGATTCTACTCCTGTAGAAGAAAGTAATTCACCTGAAAACCAAACTTCTTCTCCTCAAGGCGGGGGAACAGAAAATCTAAGGGTTTTGGAAAATATTGATGTAGCTCTGACTGTTGAAGTCGGAGGAGCTGAAATAAAAATCCGGGAACTTCTAAGACTAGGAGAAGGTTCAGTTGTGGAATTAGACAGATTAGCAGGAGACCCCCTCGACATACTAGCTAATGGTACCATGATAGCCAAAGGAGAGGTTGTGATGGTTGGGGAAAGATTTGGGGTTCGCTTTACCGAAATAGTTGATCCTGAAAAACGAATGGAAAGTGTTTGATCAAGTGTCATTTCTCTGACACTCCTATTGCATAAATCTACTAGAAATCCAATATATGTGAGATTTCATAGTTTTTAAGACTTTGGCACATTTTTTGCCTCTTATAAAGTAAGAGGAGTAAAAAATGGATATCGAAGGCATTAATTTAACTCAAATAATTACTGTTGCTATCTTTTTGTTAGGACTTGTTGCACTACAAATCTTCCTAACAAAAAATAAAGGTAGATTTTCCACTACCTGGAAATCCAACAAGAGAATCCAATTGATAGAAGAGAAAGCCATTAGCTCTTCAGAAAAATTACGGATAGTTTCTGTAGACAATAGTCAGTTTTTGATTATATCAAATAAAGGAAAAAAAAGCTCTGTAATCCCTTTAAATCCATTAGAAAAAAGACCAGTTCCAAAATCTAATAGGAATGACATGAAGATTAAGAATGAGGGCGACTCTAATAATTTTAAAAAAGATTCAAGAGTAGCAAGCTTTACTGCGGAATCAAATCTATCGTTGGCAAGTCCTAAAGCTCATCAACTTAGCCAAGCTATTCAAACAGCTAGAGAAATGAACCCAGCAGTGAGTTATAAAAAATGAAACAACCCATCCTTTTGATCATTGGAGTAACCACTCTAATACTATTCTTGACAATATCTACTCCAATTCAAGCAGAAAGCGTTTTGCAGAATTTTGGTGTGGGACTACCTGCCATTAATGTTTCTGATTCCGCAGCAGGTCAGACCACCTATTCCCTATCTCTTCAAATATTAGCTTTAATGACAAGCATCACGGTTCTGCCTTCATTAATTCTTGGAATGACGTCCTTCACAAGAATAATCATTGTGTTATCTATATTGCGGCAAGCTATGGGAACTCAGCAGACGCCGCCAAATCAAGTTTTAGTTGCAATAGCATTATTCCTAACTCTTTTCATCATGTCACCTACTCTATCAGAGATTAACTCAACTGCTCTCAATCCATATTTGGAAGGTACTATGCCCGCAGAAAAAGCATTAAATGAAGCAAGCGATATTGCCAAAGATTTTCTAGTCTATAATACACGAAAAAATGACTTACAGATGTTTGCAGACATGGCTGGTGATGCTACCTATGAAAATAATTCTGAAGTGCCACTGCCAGTACTTTTACCAGCCTTTATTACTTCAGAATTGAAAACTGCTTTCCAAATCGGGTTTCTATTGTTCTTACCCTTTTTAGTCATTGACATGGTGATTGCTTCAACTTTGATGTCACTTGGAATGATGATGTTAAGCCCAATGCTAGTCTCTCTACCATTTAAATTACTATTGTTTGTTCTGGTAGACGGTTGGGCAATGACCGTGGGATCACTGGTTGCTACTTACTCAGGAAGTTAGGGGGAATATATGGATTTTGATTCAAATGTTGAATTCTTAAGGCTTGCCTTTTATCAAATAATCTTAACAGCTGGTCCATTGCTAGCCGTTGCACTTGGTGTTGGCCTAATTATTGGTATCATACAGGCAGCAACAACAATCAATGAAATGACCCTAAGTTTTGTACCAAAACTTGTCATAGTAATTTTAACATTTGCTCTACTTTCAAATTTCATGCTTGTGAGTTTGACAGACTACTTCTACTTCATTTTCGATAGAGTTGCAGGATTAGGCTTCAGCTAAATGTTAGATATATCTCAAGCAGACATAGGCTTGTTACCAGGATTAGAGCTTCCAATCCTTTTGGATACAATACTCCTTTTCTTCTTTTGTAGCATTAGGATAGCCGCTTTTCTAATAGCCTCACCAATTTTTGGAGCTGGATATGTAATATTGCCGATAAGGATTTTGTTTGGGATGGTATTGACTTTGTCTGTTTTTCAAAATCACAGCATCGTACTTGATACCGAAACAATGGCCTCTGCGCTGGGTGTAATTCTAATTGTAAAGGAAATAGCTATTGGGTTAAGTGCTGGTCTTGTTCTAACTATCTGGTTTTCAGCCGCCTCTTTAGCAGGAGAAAAGATAGCTAGCACCTCTGGTCTAGCTTTTGCGGCACAGGTGGATCCTAATACAGGATCATCAACCCCAGTAATCAGTCAAATTTTTATGCTATTCTTGTTAGTCATATTCTTAGCCATTGACGGCCATCTAATCGTACTGAGAACTTTGCTCGATAGTTATGAGTTCATACCCATAGATTCGATTCCAACCCTAGGAATCTTGCTTAAATCTGGAATTGGTGCTGCGGGTTCAATGTTTTTGGCTGCTACCGTTATTATGTTACCAGTTTCGGTCATTCTTTTGATGGTAAATGTGTCAATAGGAATTATGACCAGGTCAGCCCCTACTCTCAACCTTTTTTCTTTTGGCTTTCCTATAACATTACTTGGGACATTTATTTTCTTATATCTTTCTGCTTCCACCATAGGTTTTGCTATGTCTGACCTGGTAGAAGCTTCTATACAATCAATGCAAGATATGATTTGGGGCATTAGCAATGGCTGAAGAAAGTGAAGACGGTCAAGAGAAAACTGAGGAACCCTCCCAACGGAAGATAGAAAAAGCCCGGGAAGATGGTAAGGTATTAAGTTCCAAAGAATTGTTCGTATTCAGCAATATCTCTATGGCGCTAATCGTTATGTTTGCGTTTTTCCTAGTAGCCAAGCAATACTTATTCGAATGGGCAGACCTTTTCGTCTTTGAAAACGATGGAAGTTTAGATGATTTAGCTGCAATTAAAACAACCTATGCCCTATGGTTTTTCTTGAAAGTTAGCTTGCTTGTGGGAACTCCAGTTTTTCTAATAACAATAGGAACACAACTCGCCGTGGGTGGCATCAATTTTGCTCCAAAAGCAATGGCCTTTAAAGGAAGTAAATTGAACCCAATTAAAGGCATGAAAAATATAATTTCTCTCAAATCTTTAGTGGAATTGGGAAAATCCATTCTGAAAGTTGTCCTACTGATGGGAACCGCATCTTATGCTATTTATTTATCATTACCTCAAATTCTTCAAATGCCTGCAGGCAGTATCAATTCAGCACTTGGTGAATTACAAAGTATTTTTCCCCTCTTACTAATTTCTAGTTTAATAGCCTTAGCAGCAATAGCTGCTATAGACTATTTTTGGCAAAGACATCAACATATGGACTCACTTAAGATGTCAAGACAAGAGCAGAAGGATGAATTTAAACAAACAGAAGGTTCGCCAGAGGTAAAACAAAAGATAAGACAAAAGCAGATACAAGCAAGTATGGCCGCTTCAGAACAACGAAAGTCTGTAGAAAATGTGTCTAATGCAACTGCTATTATTACTAACCCTACCCACTTTGCTGTGGCCCTTAGGTATATTGTAGGAGAGCCTGGTGCACCAGAGGTCATAGCTATGGGAAGAGGAAAAGTGGCTCAAGACATTATTGAGGCCGGGAAAAGTCATCGTATTACGACTTATCGTAGTCCTCTATTAGCTCGTGCTTTATTCTTTACTTCTGAAATAGGAAAAGAGATTTCGGACAAGCTTTATAATGCAGTAGCAGTTGCCTTAGCCTACATATATAGAATAGATAGAGGCGAATTAGTAGAAGAGCCAAAAATAGACCTTCCAGAAGATATGCGGTTTAATGAAAAAGGTCAGATAATTCAAGGAGAGGAATGATCCATGCCAAGAAGATATCATAAGAGCTATGGTGATTGGATAAGTACACTCTCATTCTTTGGTGTATCAATATATGCCTGTTTAAAAGGATTTGAGTTTTGGGATGAACGTATCTTCATAAAATCAATTTTACTCTTTATTGCCTCTGTAATGTGTTTGTTAGGATCTTTGCGTTACCCTTTAGCCAGGTTTTTTGATGAAATAAATAAGAGAAGGCAATGAAAATCATTCGTGACACTATAATTTGTCGTAATTGCAGATATTTATTCATTACTCACGATAAATTCAGGCCTTGGGGTTGTTCAAACTTTGGATTCAAGTCACCAAACCTTCCAAGCCACATAGTTTTATCAACGACTGGCATGAAATGTGCTTACTTTAAGAAAAAGGATTCATTGGTAAAAAAGAAGAGAAATAGAAACCGTGGTGGGAGATTAGCATGAGCGCAGAGTTAGATACAATTGAAGAAAGTATAAAAATCGCGTTGGATGCAGCAGATGCTGCCACAGACATCACTTCAGAGTATAACAAGGTCAAAAGAGAACATAAAAAATTGGAGGCGAAAGTGAAGCAAATCCATCGCTATACAACCATAATATTTGGAAGCTCAATACTGGCATCAATTGTAGCTATTGGTTTTTCATCAGTAATATATTTCAGATCAATGTCTGATTTGTCAGTGATGACCACGACTAACCGTGAGGCCCTTGTAATTTTTGCCGAAAACGTCGATGCGGTTAAGGAAACAACAAATAGCCTCAGACTGGCTATGGACAATCAAGCTCTGATCCAGGACCAGAATAAACGCGTATTAAATAAAATAGCAGTCATGAGAGATGACTTCAAAAGTACAACTGAAACCATGAAATCTCAGGTGATAAAGGCTAATGAACAATTATCCGGTGAAATAGCCAATTTCAGTGGTCAACTCTCCAGTACCGTTTCAGAGACGCTAATCTCTCAAATGAATGGTCAACTTGCGCAAATAGAAGCCTTAATAAATGGAATTCAAGATGCATATACTAGTTCCTTGGAAGGCGTAACTACTACCCTAGCAGATAATAAGACAATGCAGGGTATAGCTGATACCCAAAGCCTCCTCGCAACACAAATCAAGTTACTAGAAAAAAAGAATACGGAAATGATTAAACAACTGCAAAGTCGTGATAATCATATTAAATTTCCTTAAGTTGTGCTATTGAGTTTAGGGTCATGGTTGAAGCAGTCGACAATAATATCATAAACGAAGATGAGGATCCGGGAACAACGTCCACTCCCTTGGAAACAGATGGTACTCCATATCTCAAAATTGCAGAGCATGGCAGATCTTCAAGAACAAAAGCTTTGAAACTAAAAGTGGAAGACGTCATTGTTGCAGTTGATGGCACTGAGTTTCGATCAAATTCAGATAATCTTGTCGATCTATTATCCAGCGAAGACGATGGCAAATGGCTCTTAACTATTTGGAGAGCTGGAACATTTTTTGAAGTTTTTACAAGAGGGCCACTTGGAGGGATATTAAAGTTTACTTCTGAAGACGAAGCAAAGCTTATTTCTACCAAGTTCAACGAAAGGCCTTTGATTGAAAAATCTGAATTTAGAACTTTCGAAGTTCTAAAAAATTTGAATAAGAAATGTGATTTATACGACACTACATTTTCGCAAACAGCTGTTGTTCTACCTCCTATATGGTTAGCCCAAAATAGAATGTGGGAACCTTTTATAGCTGTAATGTCAGTTTACTTAATAACATTTAACGTAAATATTGTTTTGTTTATATTATCTGCTCTATTGATTGCTGTTTATTTCAAGCAAGGCCAAATTACTATGCGAAGAAGTTACAGTATGTTTCAGGATTTTCAAATGTGGGCAATAGTGGCAGCTACCGATGAGGCAACCGTTCAACAAAAATGTCGAGCTTTTGATCCTAAATGTGATTTTGTAAAAAGCCTGGTAGGGCCTCCTCTCAAAAATGATGAAGATCAAAAGAAAAAACCTAAAAGACGAAAAAGTGGGAATGTCTCCAGTAAGGCTCCAATTACATACTAACTCATTGACAAGAATAAATCTATGAAACTATGGCATAGAATTTAGTCAGAATCCCAAATATGGATCAGAAACTTTTGGTTTTTGACACACTTAATGACTAGCTCCTGATCTCAATAATCAGTTTTTAACTACCTGTTCATGGATACTCTTATTAATATTATTACCAAAGGATAACGGCAGCTCTTAGATGTTTAACACTTTTAATAGCAATCAAATAATCTTGCTCATTCTAACAATGGTTTTTTCAAACCGCATTTAATCAATGTTCAGGGGACTCAAGACTTTGCGGATAAAAAGTAATGGTCATGGTAGAATCAGCAAGAATGAAATAAATAAGAGCATGCCCTTGCAGCCAATTCTTAAAAGGTATTTCCTTTGATGATGATTGGCTTTCATTTACAATTCAGGCCCATTATTAGCCAAAGTCGAGGATCCAAGCCTTTAAATATTGTCCTGATAATATGAGTTGCTTTGTCAAGATCAGAGCTTAATTAAACTCAGCTTAATATTTGTAGTTAATAAATGGGGTAAAGATCCAGCCATTTGATGAGTATCAATATTACAAGAAACCTACCGAATTTAATAGATTCATCCCAAATAACAAATAACATATTCTTTTAGCTTAGAATGGCAAACCTGGAACACACGTTGGACATGCAGAACATACCATCCTGGGCTCTTCAGATTGGGTATTCTCTAGAGACTGTGTATCTTATTGTAGCGCTAATAAGGCTCACAATCAAAAAATTGAATATGTAACAAATACTACAAAGTGTACTTTTGTACTCAGAAATCTATTTCGATTTCTATTCTTCTATTCTTTGCCCTACCTTCAGCCGTATCATTACTCTTAATAGGCTTAGCTTCTCCAAAACTTATAGCCTGCATTTGATCAGCACTGATTACACCTGTTTTCTCCATTTCCTGAACAACACTCGATGACCTAGCCGCAGCTAAATCCCAGTTATCTCTAAAATTTGAACCGAACTTCAAAGGCACATTATCCGTATGACCAGAAACCGTGATCTTACTGTTTTCACCTACCCCCTTGGTAGCTATTTTTGCCATGATGGTTCGTGCTTCCTCAGTCAATTCAGCTGATCCTGAAGGAAAAGCACCCCCAGCTCCAACAGTTACATAAACTTTCCCATCTCGCCTCTCTACCTCAACTAAGCCTTGACTTATTTCTTCCTTGAGGGCCACTTGAAGGTTGTCTTCGGCTACTTGCGCCTTCTGATCACCTGCAGAACCACCACCAGTTCCATTGCCATTCTGTTGTCCATCGGAAGAGGATCCCCCCTCAGAAGAGGTATCGCCATTACTCTTGGCGGCGGCCGCTAGCTCAGCCAATTTTTCTTCAATACCTCCGAAAAGAACTTCCTGTTCAGCTTTTCCAGAAGCAGCTCTAGCTTCTTCGAGAGCCTTCAGGGTCTCTTCAATTAATTCAGCAGTACCTTTATTACTTTCAGAATCTTGATTGTCATTGAAATTAACAAACACTTTATCACCAAGAGATTCAATTGTTACGTCACCTCTCCCGATAGCATCTTCTAATGCCTTTGCTAATTCGGCAGTCTCTATTTCTCCACCCTCAGCATCTTTATCCTTTTCAGCATCTTTATCTTTTTGCTTTTGCTCTAACACCGGTTTTTCAATAGTAGTAGTTTGTTGTGTCATTTGTTTGGTAACAGAAGGACTGGGAGAGGGGCTGAAATTTAAGGACAACACGGTAGTGCCTTTAGGTTGTTCGACTACAGGAACAATTCTTTGAACACCAAATGCATTCTTTAATGAACCAGAAATTTGCTTGAATTTTGGAACATTAAATTCAGCAAAAGATAAAATAAGAACGAAGAAAGCCATAAGCAATGTAGCCATATCCGCAAAAGTTGCCATCCAAGCTGGTGCTCCGGTGGGCGGACACTTGGGACATTCCTGCTCTTCTTCTTCCTCTTCTGCTTCTTCGGTGGCTTCTGCCATAGGGTGTATTTTTCCTAAAAAATAAAGTTTGAATTAGATTACTATTAAAGATTCAATCTAAGCTGCCTCTAATTTTTCTTGCATCTTAGGTGGTAGGTTTGCAATCATCTGATCCTGAATATTTCTTGGCGACTCGCCTCTTGCAATATTTCTTAATCCCAAAACCACCATTTCACGATATACGACTTCATAAGCCGTATAACCTTCCAACTTTGTTTTCATGGGCATGAACAAAACATTTGCCACGAATGCACCATAAAGTGTAGTCAGCAAGGCCACAGCCATTGCAGGTCCAATAGCCTTTGGATCAGCCATGTTGCCTAACATTAAAACCAATCCCACTAGAGTTCCGATCATGCCCATCGCTGGTGAAATATCAATCCAAGCACCAACAACACCTTGATTAACTTCATGGCGTGCCTTCATTGCCTTAATTTCTTGAGTAAGTTGTGATGTGAGTTTTGCTTCATCTGCACCGTCAACGAGCATTTGCAGACCCTTAGAAAAAAATTTATCTGGAACTTCCTGCCCTTCCAAGGCCATCATTCCATCTTTTCTAGCTATCCCAGCTAACTCAACCATTCTTTCAATTAGCGCATCTTGTTTTTTTATTGGAGGTAAAAATGCTTTAGCCATAACTCCAAAGCTTCCCAGAAAAGTTGGTAAAGGGACACTATACATGACACCAAATGCTGATCCTCCAAAAACGATTTGTATTGAAGGAATGTCGATAAATGTGTTGATGCTGCCGCCAGAGGTCATAGCGACAACAATCAAACCTATCGCTCCACATATTCCTATTAAAGATGCTATATCCATTGCTCTATTTCTTACCTTGGTTTAAAATTTTGATTAGAGTTTGCAAGAATAGTACCAACTTATCATCCAATTACAACAATAACGGTAAAAAGCATTAAGCTTCAAAGCCGATCATATTTATGATATAAGTTCTCAATATGCTAATTCAACAAATTTCGTTTGCAAAAAATGGCTTGAAGAAAAAATCTCATGAAACTCTGTCTAAAAATACTTACTCCAAAGATCTTTTTGATAGTTTTCCTTTATAATTATGGCTTTTCTGGGCAAAGCCAGCAATTTTATACCAAGGAACATTTAGTAATTGATCTGTATACTGCTACAGAATGGATGAGATGCAGTGTAGGTCAGAGGTGGAATGGTGAGACATGTAACGGGAAAATAATAAATCTCAATCATGACCAGATGGATGAAGTAATAAAGATAGCAATAGAGCAATTGGGTAGCGGTTGGCGACTGCCAACTAGAAAGGAACTTGAGTCCTTAGTATGTAAAGATTGTGGTATTCCAAAAATTGAAAAGGATATTTTTCCTAATACGGACCCTGTACCCTATTGGACTGGAGAACAGAATAAGTATGCAAAAAGACATTACTGGTCAGTGAATTTTTATACCGGAAACACTTACGGGAGGTTCTTTCCATATCAAAACTTGGCTGTCCGTTTAGTCCGCGATAGGTAGAGAATGTTAGTTCAAATCTTTCTGTGTTTCTTATCCCAATACCAAAAACAGAGTTTGACTAAAAAAATAAAAACTCCAGAAATCATGATAAAGTTTCCAATGTTTTGAGTTGTAATGTAACTTAGGTAGGCTAACTCATCTCCTCCCAAGAATCCTAAAATGATAACTACCAAAACCATCCCTAGGAAAATCCTAAGTATCATACATCGACGGCAAGGAGCTCCGGTATCTTTTGAACTAGAAAATCGTCTCATTCTTGAAAAGCCTTATTTTATGCGTACTGCACTTAATTGAAAGACGTATGCAAATTATAGTACCAATTTGCTAAAATGACCATAAAATCTGTATATTTTTTTGACATCAAAAAAACTAATGATAATTAATTTTTTTATAAAACACTGTTTTTATTGACTTTTTTCGTCATTATGTTGACAAAACACTTAGTCAAATAGATTTTTTGATTTGTTCTTTTTTTTCCTTAAAGTGGCAAAAAAAGGAGATTCACATGCAATTATCACCTTCTCTCAATATAAAGCAGAGGCAGTCATTAGTTATGACCCCTCAGTTGCAGCAAGCGATAAAACTACTGCAAATGACTAATCTGGATTTAACTCAGTATCTGGAAGAACAAACCTTTGAGAACCCTTTTCTAGAAACAGAGGATGATGCAACCACACAAAAATCTGATTCTATTGATAATAATAACGAGACTTCGCCAGAAGTTCCAAATAAAGTCGAAGTGGACACAACCTTGGAAAATGGTGGCGCAATAGCAGATGACCCTACCAAGCACGAGGATTACGATAACCGCTTTGATTGCAGCTTAGTAGAATACGATGGCAGTTCTGGGCAAAGCGGTAAAGGACCTGGGAATGATGAGCAAAAGGAAAATATTATTGAAGCCACCGTTGAAGATCGTCCTAACTCGCTCTATCAGCACGTGGAAAAACAAATTCTTCTAATATTTGACTCCACTGAAGAAATTTTTGTAGCCATGAAATTCCTGGAACATTTGGAACCTTCAGGCTGGTTAGAAAAATCTTTAGATGAAATAGCATCCGAATGCGGTATCGATTCCACCTTGGCAGAAAAAATCTTGATCAAACTTCAAGGTTGTGAGCCAGCTGGTTTATTTGCTCGAAATCTGAAAGAATGTTTACTGATACAAGCGAGGACAACTAACCATAATTGTAAGAGTCTAGAGATCTTACTCAACAATTTAGAACTACTAGCCAAGGGTGATTTTAAAATATTGGCTAAGAAATGTGGCTGTGATCCAGTTGACATAACGCGCTATCTTAAAATCATAAGGAGCTTTAATCCAAAACCAGGAACTATGTTCGAAAACGATCTCCCACATATAACTTCTCCTGACTTAATTGTAAAAAAAGCAAAAGATGGTTGGTCTGTAGATCTCAATAAATCTACCTTACCAACAGTCTTTGTTAATGAGAGCTACGCAAAAGAAATAGGAACCAAAGCGACTACAGAAAAAGCAATTAACAACTTTGCTAATCAAGCATTGGCTTCCGCTAGATGGCTTAAACGTGCTTTAGAGCAACGCAATACGACAACTTTAAAAATATCAGCTGAAATTGTGCGTAGGCAGAGAGACTTTTTGGAAAATGGTCTAGATTTTCTTAAACCACTTTCACTTAAGGACGTTGCTGAGGCCGTTGGGATGCACGAAAGTACCGTCAGCAGAGTTACGGCTGGCCTTTTAATGAACACACCTAGGGGAACTTTCACACTAAAATCTTTTTTCAGTGTTAGCATCCAAAGTAGCTCCAACGGGGTCGGAACATCCGCGGCCGCTGTACGACATATGATAGGCAAAATGATTTCAGAAGAGCTTCCAACTAAGCCTCTGAGCGATGACACTATTGCAAAAAATATTAGCAAGAGAGGGGTTAGACTAGCCAGGAGAACTGTGGCTAAGTACAGAGAAATTTTGCACATCCCATCTTCGTCTGAAAGAAGAAGAAAGGCAAAAATGGAAATGTCATTAGTTTAAAAATTATCTTTCAGAAATAGTCCAAGCGATTATCAGAAGATATTAAGTTATGCATCAATTAAATGTCAAAAATCACTTTTGATAAAAATTTTTCATAACTAAATCCTTATTCGGAAACTATTACCATGATCGTTAGGATTCATTTTGATCCTTTTCATGTGATGCCTTATCTTTCAAAACATCAATTATAGCCTTAACATGTTCTTCGCTGATATCATATCTTTTCCGAAGTTTCTCAATTTTAGCTTCCTCCTCTAAATCAATTTCTCCATCCTCTAAGGCTGATGAAATCTCTGCCTCTACAATTGCTTTTCTCTCAGCTACCTGATACGCAAATGCATTGGCTACTATACCAGTGAGTAAGGCTACTGAGAAAACACCCATAATAGCTGTAAAGGCACCAATTATTTTACCTAATGGGGAAATAGGAGCAACATCTCCATACCCAACAGTAGTCAATGTAATTAGAGACCACCACATCGTTTCTGGTATAGAGCTAAATTTGTCTGGTTGGACATTGTTTTCTGCTACATACATTAACGATGAAGCAAAAAACAGTGCTAGAACAAAGAGATACGACGCTGCCGCAAACGAAGATCGTTCATGATTTATGGCAGAGAACAAATCCTCCAAAGCACTTGAATAGTGTGAAATTTTCAACAAACGAAGTAACCGAAGAACTCTCAACCAGCGCAAATCAACACTGAATAATAATGGTAATAAACTAGGCAGAATTGCTAAGAGATCGATTATACCCGTAAATCCAAAAATATATTTTAATCTTGCCTGAAATGATGCTCTTAAACTATTTTTTCCGTTTGCTCCTGTCGCCCAAATTCTTAAAAGATATTCACAAATAAATATGGATACAGAGAATAATTCAAAGGCATAAAATTGAGATCGAAACATATTTCCAAGGGAATCCACAGATTCTAGGGATACAGCAAGGAGATTCAAAATTATTAAAGTGGAGAGAAATAAATCACTGTATTGGCTAGCTTTATCTCCAGGTTTAGCTTTTTCTAAAATTTCTAAAGTTCGTTGTTGAGATAAGAGTCCCAAACTATACCCAAGCTTTACTTCTAGGTTTCTTTCCTAAATCACCCTTCATCATTTCACTGAAAGCTTCAGCTACCCGCTTTTGTGCTTCCCGATTTTTCTTTAAGTGAGGGTGTAATGGAATTAGAAAGTCACCATTATCACGGACCACTGGGTCAAGATATAAGTCCTCATACTTTCCCAAAAGAGCTTTGAGTTCTTTCATGAGAAATTTTTCTAGTTCTTCCATTTTCTCACCTCATTTTTTTATCTTAATGTATTATCATTTCTAATTTGTTTCAAGTTGCTCTCTCAAACTAATGACAAGAGACCAATGCTTTCGCAAATAATTTGGCACATCAGTCGGTGCGATGCGAGAACTACTATTATTTGGATCCTCAGAAGTAAAATCAATTCCCGCTATGTTCTCAGTTTGCAATTGGCTATCAGCGCCAGGGTATGATGCAGCATCGAAGACCACCAAAGGCTCTACTGAAAGGACCTTATCCTCCCCTAAGTCAATTAACGGTTCCAGTTGCTCTGCCTCTGTAAACATAAGTGGATTAGAATCCTCAGCTTCATTTTTCTTCATGTCCCAAACCTTAGCAACTTTTCGGAAATACGGGATATTAAATTTTTCCTTATTTGAATGATAATGCTTTATTACATCTTCCCAGGCATTATGACGTTGATACAACTCAGTAACAAACTGTGCTGCGTATCGGACATTTAATTCTGGATCAATCATTTCATCAATAGATGAAAATGCCATCTTGTGCCAACGATAATTTAACTGCATGCACCCCACGTCAATATTTCTTGAACCTGATTCCACTGCCTGCTTCAAATAATTCAGTGCTGCATCCTTGCTCTCAAAGAAAAGTCCCTTACCAGCATGGTTTAATGACCAAGGCCAACCCCTTACTTCTCCATTTGATAGTTTTCTGCCAGCTTCCACTCTCGATATACTGCTTAGCAAATGTTTGGGAAGATTTGCTTCCTTTTCAATAGCTGATGCTATTTCTTCACAATTGGGTTTACCAAGAAGATCTGCTCCCCAAAGCAAAGAAGAGGGGTTGCTCAAACAGAGTACTAGTGAGAAGAGCGCAAATGCTAGGTACCGTGGCCAATCCATGGGTTGGTTTTTAGAAATGTTCATAGGGTTAGAACTGCAAACACCATGCCAGCAACCAATAAACTGATCCCCTACCCTACTTTTTTGTAATCTTCTTTATCTCTTTTCCTTTTAGCATTAACTGGTTATCTTCCAGAAGCATCTGTGCTGATATTGTTGCAAAACATCGGTCTTTAGAACTTGAACTAACGGGTAATCCACATTTTGCAACTAAATCGCCAGGAAAATCGTCTTGGATAATGGTGAATTCGATTCCTTCTGGCGTGACGAGAATAATTTTCTTCTTATTAAGTTCATATACTAGATTACCCTCAAAAGTGGCTATTATACCATTATACATTGAAAGTACCACTTCATCTGTTTTTATAGTCGCCAACTGCTCTTTTAGTTCCAAATTTTCAGCACGTATTTTCAAAATTTGGTTCTTTTGATCTATAAACAGCTTGTCAGATGTTAGCTGGCTATCCTTATTAGTTTCTAATTCCTTTTGTAACTTTTTCTTCTCAACTTCAAGCTTTTCCAAACGAGTGTCCATTTCCTCCATTGACTTAAAATCGTCAGAAGTTTGGGTTCTTTTATTTTCTGAAATTTCCTGCTCCAAATTTTTAATCTTAATGTCTTGCGTCTCCAAGGTGGACTTTAAATCTTCATTTTCTTGTAATAATTGCGTTAACTCGATGGCACTCCCATATTGTAGTCTAAGCTCTGTCAATTCTTTGGTGACAGCTAGCTTCTCTTCTCGAACCTTTTGCACATTTGCAATTTCAGATTTAAATTCCGAAAGTTCTTTCCGTAAGTTTTCATTTTCCGTTCCCAAACTTTCTTTCTTAGAATTGAGCTCCTGTACTTCATTAGTTAGGTTATAAAGATTGTTTTTTTTCAAAGATATTTTGTCTTCTAAATCTTTTATGATTTCAGAAAATTCATCTGTTTTGGTTAAACTTCCATCTGTGGGGTATGAAATAATCCTAACTTCTTTTTTCCCTTTGGTAGCAGTTGATTCAGAAACTTTTTCACTGATCAGAATGGTTTCATCTTGGTTAGATATACTATTTTTAGTGATGCCATAACTGAAAACACCTAACCCAACTAAAGTCATCAAAACAGCAATATTAATCAAGATCATTCTTTTAACTATGCGCGTTTAATTTTAACTGCATTCCCAATGTAAAAATGGCAACAATTACTATATCACTATATTTAAATTAACTGGAGAGAAAAACAAATTATTTTAATCGTTTGCCGGCGATATACACAGCTTTAATGGAATGATTCCCGCCTAAAGTCTGTAGTACAAATAATTCTTCAGTCAAGGATTTACAGGTTTTCATACGAATTTCGGAGCATACGTCGTTTGCAGTATCTAATACTACTATATCAGCAAAATTCCCTTTTCTAAAACTACCAATTTCTTTTTCCAGCCCTAAAGCTCTAGCATTTCCAAGTGTTGCCCAATAGAACGAATACATCGGTTGTACGCTAAACTTGAGAAACTGTTGGATCTTGTACGCTGCATCAAGATTGTTAATCATTGAGTAAGATGTTCCTCCCCCAACATCAGATGCAATGCCTACTTTCACACCAGATTTGATCAAATTATTCAATGGGAAAAAACCACTTCCCAAAAACATATTAGATGTTGGGCAATGAACTGCAACTGCCTCCAAATCTTTCAAAGTAGCAATTTCATTTGGACTCAAATGAATTGAATGTCCCATCAGTGATTTATGACCCACTAAGCCAAATCTTCGATAAATATCCAAATAATTATTCGATCTTGGATATAGGGAAAGAGCGGATGAAATCTCCTCTTCATTTTCTGCCAAATGTGTTTGCAAATAACAGGTAGGAAACTCAGATACCAACCTTCCAGCCTGTGATAATTGTTCCGGAGAAGAGGTAATTGCGAAACGAGGGGATATTGCATAATAATTTCTACCTTTTTCATGCCACTTAGAAATTAGTGCCTTTGTATCACGATAAGAGGATTTGGGATCGTCAATTAGATTGTCTGGTGCATTTCTATCCATCATGACCTTACCTGCAATCATGCACATATTATGCTTGGATGCTTCCTCAAAAAGTGTGTTAGCAGAATCTTTATGGACAGAACAAAAAGATACTGAAGACGTAGTCCCATTCCCCAACAATAATCTAACAAACCTTTCTGCTTGTACTTTGGCATAAGCCTTATTCGAAAATTTTGCCTCTTCAGGAAAAGTATACTTGTTTAACCATTCCAAAAGCTGAGTCCCATAAGAACCTATAACTTGAACTTGAGGAAAATGATTATGCAAATCAATAAAACCAGGAAATATTAAATCATTTCTGTGATCCATGACATCAAAATTGGGGTATTTCTTTCGGATCTCTTGGTAATTACCTATTTCCCAGATTCTCCCTTCTTTTGTTAGCAAAGCGCCTTCTTCTATGTATTCATAAGAACCTTCCGAATCGTCTGTTTTTGGTTCTTCCAAAAAATGAAGCACCCTACCTCTTATTATCATTTTTGACTAAACTCCCGATTTTGGATTCTATAATGGCTCTCATGCATCTCCAAATTAAACAACATCTCAGAAATAATATGGCCTGAGATTATTTCAGGACGCTTATCTTTGCTTTCAAAAAAAGTATTGCCTATAGGTATTTTTACTCTGCTGACGTCCGTTATACCTTTCTTATTTAGCCAGTGCACTAACACCGCCTTTTTTGACTTAGAACCGATCATACCTAGATAAGCAATGTCATTTCTGAGTAAGGCTTCATAACAGAGCATGAAATCCAAACCATGATCATGTGTAACTATAATAAAAGCACTATTGGGACTGGCATCTCTTATTTCTTGTTCAGGAATCAAGCTAAATTTTGTTTTATAATACCTATTTAGACTTAATATATGTTTTTTTCTATTGTCTATAAGCGTGACCCTGAGCGGCAGATGATGCAATTGATTTGCTAATGAAATACCAATATTTCCAGCACCAAAGATTAAAATCTCTGGATAGTTAGAAGCTTCCTCATCTATTCTTGATAGCAAATTAGCTTTAAGCTCTGAAGAAAACCTAGTTATGGAAACAAGAATTTTTCCTCCACAACATTGCCCAATTTCCGGGCCTAGTTTTGTTTCCATATTCAACTCAAATGTAAGCTTCCAGTCTTGTTTTTTCACCTTTTCTACGACTTTATACTCTAACTGACCGCCACCAATAGTTCCTAATATTTTTCCTGATCCCTTTATAAGCATCCAAGCACCAACTTCTCTAGGTGATGATCCTTCACTTCTTAATATTTCACAGAAAGCTATCTCTGCAGGATTAGAAGTGAAATCAAGAAATGTAGATCTGGTAATTGTCAAACTAAATTCTCACTTTGGATTCTACCAATAGACTCTAAAACTATTTCTGATGTGGCAGGAGTATTTAGTCTGGGATTAATCTTGTAATTGCATGTTGAAGCAACTGCCATAGTTATTGCCTCATGTACTGAAATTGCGAGCATAAAAGGGGGTTCACCTACTGCCTTTGATCTCTTGATAGTTTTTTCAGTATTTTTCGCCCAATCTGCAAGCCTTACGTTGAAATCATCAGGTCGGTCAGAAGCTAGTGGTATCTTATAGGTAGATGGAGCATGGGTCTTTAGAATACCTAAGGAATCCCAATAAAGCTCTTCATTAGTCAACCATCCCATACCTTGTATGAATCCGCCTTCTATCTGGCCAAGATCTATGGTGGGATTAAGAGTTTGACCAACATCGTGCAGTATGTCTACCTTCTTGACACGATACTCACCCGTCAAGACATCAAGTAAAACTTCAGAAACTGCAGCACCATATGAAAAGTAATAGAATGGTCGTCCTTTCCCTTTTTTTCTATCCCAATGTATTTTTGGTGTTCGATAAAAACCCGAATCCCAAAGTTGAACCCTTGCCATATAAGCATTTCTAACTATTTCTGAAAATGCATATTCTTGACCATCAAAAATCACACTATTACCAGTGAACAATATATCTTTTTTGTCTACTTTATATTTCTTAGAAATAAAATTTTCTAACCTCCTTCTTATTTTCTTTGCGGCAAAAAAAGCTGCCATGCCGTTCAAATCAGATCCTGATGAAGCGGCAGTCGCAGAGGTGTTGGCTATCTTACTCGTATCTGTATCGGAAATTCCTATCTTGTCCAAGGTAACACCTAAAACCGAACTAACTATCCCTAGAACCTTGGTGTGTAATCCCTGCCCCATCTCAGTTCCCCCATGATTCACAAGGATTGAACCGTCAGTATAGACATGTACTAAGGCACCAGCCTGATTAAACCAAGTTGCTGTGAAAGATATTCCAAACTTCACCGGTGTTAGCGCTATTCCTCTTTTCAAGAATTGACTACCTGTATTAAAATTCATTATCTCTTTTTTGCGTGTATGATAATCTGAGGATCTAACCAACTCATCGATAATTCGCTCTGAGATGTTATCGGTAACCTTTTGGTAATAAGGCGTAATAGATCTTTTTCCCTTAGCGTAGAGATTAATTTTCCTAATTTCCAAAGTATCTTTATTTAAAAAAAATGCAATTTCCTGAATAATCCTCTCTGCTAGAAGCATACCTTGAGGTCCCCCAAATCCTCGAAATGCTGTATTTGAAACCGTGTTTGTTTTGACAGGTTTAGACACAAGCCGAACATTCGGATAATAATAGCAGTTATCTGAATGGAATAAGGCCCGATCGGTAATTGGTCCTGATAAATCAGATGAGTACCCACATTTAGCACTGAGCTGGGCATCTAGAGCTTTTATTTGCCCATCGTCATTAAATCCAACCTTGTATTCAACAAAAAAGCTGTGCCGCTTACCAGTCATAATCATATCGTCATCTCTATCAGGTCTTATTTTGACTGTTTTTCCCGTTCGATGTGTGGAAATTGCTGCAATTACTGCAAATAGATTTGACTGGGTTTCTTTTCCACCAAACCCACCGCCCATTCGTTTGACTCTGACTACTATCTGGTTCGATGATAAATTCAGTACTTTTGCTACCATGTGTTGAACCTCAGATGGGTGCTGAGTAGAAGAAAAAACTAACAGATCTCCTGATTCTTCTGGTTTAGCAATCGCGATATGGCCTTCTAAGTAAAAATGGTCTTGCCCACCAATATGCATATTGCCTGACACTCGGTTTTTTGATCCACTTAACCCCTCGGTAACATTTCCTCTTTCTAAAATCAGAGGTTCAGTAACCAATTTATAATCTTTATGATGCTTATCACTTACATCTAGAAATGGTTCCTTTTCTTCTTTTCTTATTCTAGCTAAAGAAGCGGCCATTCTAGCCTGAGCTCTAGTGCTTGCTATCACAACAAACAGGGGTTGCCCAAAAAAGGAAACTTCTTTATCTACAAGAACTGGTTCATCATTCATTCCCGTTGGACTAATATCATTTATTCCTGGGATATCCTTTGCAGTAAAAACATCAATGACCCCAGGAAATGAATTGACATCCTTATAATCAATTTCTGAAATTGTTCCCCTTGCAAAATCTGATTTACCTATATAAGCATGCAAAGTTTCAGCTTCTGTAGGCATATCATCTATATAGAGTGCTCTACCGGTAACAAACTTTTTCAGTGACTCATGTTTTTCCGATTTTAATTCTTTAGCCGAAGTAACTGCTTTTGATTTCTTCTTCACCTTCAAATCAGGGTCCCTTCTCTATATCAATTTCGATCCCCTCGTTAACATACATAGCAAACTTCTTAAATAAATTTTGAGCTAGCTTTAACCGAAATTCAGAAGAACCTCGGCAATCGGTTAGAGGGCTAAAATCCATAGCTATGGCTTTACTAATAATTAAATCCTGATCAAGAGAACTAGCTTGCTCCTTAAAAACCTTTTCCAACGTTAGTGCTCTTTTTGGTATCTCTGCCATTCCTCCAAAAGCAAATCGTACTATTGGTTGTCTTTCTGCAAAAAATTCAAAGTAAAAAGCTGCTGATACGGTCGTTATATCCTCATATCGCCTTTTAGCAACTTTATACACCCTGAATTTAGTATCTGTCTTTTGCTTTAAAGGAATTTCAAAATAACGAATAAATTCACCTGGTTTTAGGTCCTGGCAACCATAACTCTGGAAGAATGATTCCACATTTATCTTTCTAGATCCCACGTGGTTAACTAAAGCCATCTTTGCACCAAGTGCTATCAAGATTGGTGCCAAGTCTCCTATTGGAGAACCGTTAGCAATGTTACCCCCAATAGTTCCCATATTCCTTATCTGATCACCTCCAATTTGATTAATGTACTGTTTCAATTCCGGGAAATATCTTGGCAGAACGGCTAAAAGATCAGTATACGATGCCATGGCCCCTACAACGATTTTATCATTCTGAATCTTAATATGTTTTAGTTCATCAATTTGCCCAATGAAAATCATGGGTTTAACATTCTTAAAACTCTTGTTGACCCACAATCCTATATCAGTAGATCCAGCAACAATAGTGCCTTCTTTATTATGAGATAAAATTGTTTTCAGTTCCAAAATTGTTCTGGGAAGAGAAAAACTTTTCGGAATTTCAGAAACGATCGATTCTTTTCCATTCATCAATTTTGTAAGCTTATTTTTCCAATTTCTCTGTTGTAAGGTCGAGCCTTTCCTAGAAATTGAACCTGCTTTCGTGGCCTTAAAGGCAGCTTCAATGATAGGACCATAGCCTGTGCATCTGCATAAATTTCCTTGCAAAGAATCTAAGATCTTTTGTTTGGATGGTTTAGACCCTTTCAACCATAAACCATAAAGGGACATCACAAAACCAGGCGTACAAAAACCACACTGTGCACCAGATGCTTCTATCATTGCTTCTTGCACAGGGTGAAGCTCACCTGATTTACCAGTTAATCCCTCCACAGAAATCACATGGCAATATGCTAAGGATGGCAAAAAAATTATGCAAGAATTTGCAGTTCTATAAACAAGTTCTCCATATTCATTAATTTTTCCTATCAAAACAGTACAGGCCCCACAATCACCTTCAGCACAACCTTCTTTTGTTCCAGTAAGTTTAAGGTTGAGTCTCAAAAAATCTAACAAAGTTTCTGTTGGATTAGGATTTGAGACACTAATGAACTGTTGATTGAGATAAAATTGGATCTCAACTTCAGGAGGCTTTTTGTTATCGCATGCTTTTGCCATGAATTATCAGAACCGATAAGCAAAAATAGTATTACAATTACGGATTTTCATTTTTCTCACAATTTATAAGGAAAATAGGATTCATTTTTTTGCACCTTGAGTCTCAGAATCTTCAAACACAGAGCTTGCAGCCCTGAAACACTCTAAGGCTTGGGGAACTCCACAGTAAATGCCGATAACATGAATAATTGCCCTAATTTGCTCTTCAGTAACACCATTTTTTAGGGCACCACGACAGTGTATTTTCCATTCGCCCATTTTTCCTAGAGCTCCCAACATAGTGAGATTCATCATCGATCTAGTTTTTCTGTCTATGCACTTATCACCCCATCCAAAACCCCAACACCAACCAGTCATCATTTCCTGAAAAGGTTTTGAAAACTCACTCGCATTATTCAAATTTTCTTCTACATACTTTTCTCCTAGGGTAGCCTTTCTCTCCTCCAACCCAACTTCAAATAAAGTTTTTTCCATTTAAAATCTCCTTAACTTTTCAATCATTTTTCTTTATAGATGAGCTGCATAGAACATAACCAGTCATCCGTTTGTCTTAGTTTAAATTACTGATAGTTATTGGTAAAGTAATGAAAAAATGAGAAATGAAACTAACGCACTTATTTTTGACGTAGATGGCACCTTAGCTGAAACAGAGGAGCTTCATAGAAGAGCCTTCAATGATGTGTTTAAGAAAAAGGAGTTGAACTGGTACTGGGATAAACCATTATATACAAAATTACTGCGTATAGCAGGTGGAAAGGAAAGGATTAAATTCTATCAGACCAATATTTCCAAACATAACAGGTCTTTGGGTGATCATGATGTTTCTCTAATGCACAAAGAAAAAACGCAAATATACGCAAGCTTGGTTGAAAATGGAGCTCTAACTTTAAGGCCAGGAATCCACTCCATAATTACAAATGCACTTGAAAAAAAAATCCTCCTGGCCATAGCTACATCTACTAGCCATTCAAACGTAATCCCATTAACTCAAAGCTGTTTTGGAAAAAAACCTACCCAGATTTTTTCCTACCTTGCGACAGGAGATTTGGTGAAGAGAAAGAAACCTGCAGCAGACTTATACCATCTGGTCTTACAAAAAATGTCTTTAAAGCCAAAAGAATGTCTTGCTATAGAGGATAGCGGTATCGGATTAATGGCAGCTAAAGCAGCTAACATTCGAACCCTGGTGTCTCCCAGTTTCTACCACATGTCAGACGATTTTACTGGAGCTGACTATATATGTGCTGGCTTCGAACGAGAACAACTGCCAAAAGAATTTTGCCAGCTGCTTTTTCAGTAACCTGAAATTCTCTTAGTTAGCCAATTCAGCAAGCATTTCTTCCATTCTGACCTTGGCTTTCTTGGGAACCTTCTTACCGTCGAGAAACCCTTCCGCATTGACTTCGCCAACTGCTATGATAGCTACCATGCCGTTCGCAAAGTGCGGAGTACATTTAATACCATAAAGTCCATCTTCTGAAACAACTATGCTCACTGCTTTATTTATTTTGCCTTTAAACTTCTTAATTCCCTCAGGTAGCATACCCTTCATGCTTGCAGCCATATGCCCCTTTTCTGTGGGTAGAAAAGTCACAGTGTCACCTTTTTCTGCCTTAATAAGCATAGGTTCAAATACCATCGTGTTACCGCCTGCGTCTTTATTTAACATTTTCACTTCAATTTCAGCAGCAGACAACAAATTCACTGACAGTGCAAAAAGCACAGTCGTTATCAATAAAACAAATTTTTTCATTTTTTCCTCACAAAGCAAGACAATAATAGTACCAATTTACTCGGTAACCAAATTTCGGTTTACTCTAATTTCATAGGAGAATCAAACCCTTTAAGCAACCACTCTAGAGAGAGCGCACTGCTTCCACAATTTTGCTAAGCATTCTACAAAATAATCAATATTTTCATCTGAATGTAACGGTGATGGTGTAACCAATACCTTTGAAACCCCTTGAAAAATGGGATAACGGGAAAGACTTAGTGTTGGCTGGTGATGTGGCCGGGGTTGTTGCTCCTTCATCCGGAGAGGGAATTTACTACGCCATGATAGGAGGCCAAGAAGCGGCCCTGGCTACCCATAGCTGTCTATTATCAGGAAACTCTAAGGATTTACAATTGGCTCGTAAAAGATTTATGTCAGAACACAAAACTGTGTTTCGAGTTCTCGAAGCCATGCAAAACGCTTACTAAAAATCTGATGATAGAAGGGAGCGTTTTGTTGGTTTGTGTAAAGACGTTGACGTTCAAAGATTGACTTTTGAGTCATATATTCACAAGAAATTGGTCACTCGAAGACCTCTAGCCCATTTAAAAATTATGGTTAAGAATCTTTTACATTTATCAGGGTTAGTTTGAGTCACGACATGACCGAGATTATTGCGGCATGGAAAAATAATAGCTTAGTACCAGCAGAAAAACTTCAAGTACATAAACTTGGCTTGAAGCACCAGCTGTGTCTGTTTTCGTTAAACAGCAAGAGAATATACTTATCCAACAGCGCGCATCTATAAAATATCATAGTCCGGAACTGTGGGCAAACACAGCCTGCACGCACCTACACTGGGGAGAAAATCCTGAAAACTGCGCAGATAGAAGGCTTTCAGAGGAACTGGGGATAGGCAAATTAGATTTGCAATTTCGCAGTGAAGTGGAATGCCGGGGCAGAAGTAGGAAATGGGCTTATCGAACATGAGGTGGTAAGGGTCTTTGTGTCAGATTTATCTCCTGATCTTGATTTGTATGTGAGACCAAATTCCATGGAAGTAAAGTCGGTCAAGTGGATAAGCATTTCCGAAGTTAAAGTAGAAATGAAACTTTACCCTCAGAAATTCACTGAATGGTTTAAGATTTACATGAAACAGCACTCCGAAAATATTTTTCATAAGGTTCTATAAAAATCCAAGTATTCAAGCAGATTTATTATTTTTTCGTTTAAATCTACCTACAGATACTCCAAGTAGGTCGAGCACTTTTTCTACAATATCTTGAGAGTCTAATCCAGCTGCCTGGTACATTTCCTTCGGGGAAGCTTGATCAACAAATTTGTCCTTCAGGAACATGGCTCTAAATTTTAGATCACCATCCAATAAACCATTCTCCGTTAGAAATTGAGCCACGTGTGAACCAAAACCACCTATTGCTCCTTCTTCAATAGTTACCAATACCGAGTGATTAACCGCCAAGTCCTTTAGCATTTTTGTATCTAAGGGCTTCGCAAACCTAGCATCAGCGATCGTTAAGCTGATCCCAGATTTTTCTAACAGTGTGGATGCATCACGAACTTCCCCCAAATGTGCTCCAAAGTTGAGAATAGCTACACCACTAGTCCCTTCTTGAATCATTCTACCTTTACCAATTTCAATTGGCACTCCTGACTCAGGAAGCTCAATCCCTTCCCCTTCCCCACGTGGATATCTAAAGGCTATCGGTCCAGAATCGTATTCGGCAGCGGTAGCAACCATGTTCATGAGCTCTACCTCATCGGCAGCAGCCATTACAACAAATCCTGGTAAATTTGTTAAATATGCAACATCAAATGAGCCCGCGTGTGTGGCACCGTCAGCACCTACTAATCCCGCTCGATCTATAGCAAAACGCACTGGTAAACCTTGGAGGGCAATATCGTGAACGATCTGGTCATAGCCTCTTTGCAGAAAGGTTGAATATATTGCACAGAAAGGCCTCAACCCCCCGGCAGCCATCCCACCAGCAAAAGTTACAGCGTGTTGTTCTGCAATGCCTACATCAAAAACTCTCTCCGGAAAGGTTTCTTGCATAATATTTAAACCTGTACCCGATAGCATCGCTGCCGTTATAGCGACAATTCTGTGATCTTTTTTTGCCTGATTTACCAATTCCTTTCCAAAAACACTGGTATAAGAGAGAGCATTTGGTTTCGATTTCTTTTGCTCTCCAGAAGCTATATCAAATTTTGCTACACCATGATACTTGTCTGAGGAAGTTTCAGCTGGCTCATAGCCTTTTCCTTTTTTTGTTACACAATGAATTAATGTAGGACCGGAAGCTCTCGCTTTTACAGCTCTGAGCACTGGCAACAGCTGGTCAAGATCGTGACCATTTATTGGTCCCAAATAAGAAAAACCTAATTCCTCGAAAAAAGTTCCCCCAGAAGCCATACCGGTAATTAGACTCTTAGCTCTTCGAGCTCCCTCCTGTATTGGGCTAGGCAAGCTCTTAGCTAAACCTTCTGCTAGTTTTGTGAGGCTATAGAATTCATTATTCGCATAAAGACTGGAAAGATATTTCGACATTGCACCTGCTGGTGGTGCTATAGACATCTCGTTATCATTCAAAATCACGAAAAGTCTACGACCTTCTGAACCTGCGTTGTTTAATCCTTCGTATGCCATACCAGCACTAATGGATCCATCACCAATCACGGCTATTGCATCACCAACCGATGTTCCCAGTTCCCTGGCCACTGTAAAACCTAAAGCTGCTGAGATCGACGTTGAGGAATGCGCCGCTCCAAAAGGATCGTATTCGCTCTCGGATCTCTTAGTAAAACCAGAAAGGCCTTCTTTCTGCCTCAAGGTTCTCATTCTATTTCGTCTTCCAGTAAGTATCTTATGCGGGTAACACTGATGGCTTACGTCCCAAATTAACCGATCATGCGGAGTATTAAAAACAGCATGCAATGCAACAGTCAGTTCGACTACCCCTAAACTGGAACCCAAATGTCCTCCCGTTTCTGAAACAATAGATATTGTCTCAGCTCGTAACTCCCTAGCTAAGCTAGCGAGTTGGTCGTCTGATAACTGTCTTAGGTCAGAAGGCAGATCAACTTGGTCTAAAATTGGAGAATTTACCATAATTAGTCCTTAAAGAAAAAAAACAGTACTGAAGAGCTATGTGAGAACCATCCCCTTCCACCACTGTTTAATTATGCACTCTTATACCGGAGATACTAAGCGGTCATAAGCCGCATAGAGTTTTCCTCCAGCATAATATGCACAAATTTTCTCTTCCTCAAGCATTTTTTTTGGTCAAGTTGCGCATAATCAGAAAGTTCCCTGATGTTTTTTTCCCCGGACAACAAAAATTTGAATAGTTGAATAGTCTAAGTTCCACCATTGCAAGCAAAACTTGGCTATAGACGAAACCCGAAACTAAGTCATAAATTCTACGACCGTCTTTCGCCGCCATTCTATTAAGTACGGGAAGTTTTTTGACCAAAGTGTGAAACTTAGGCTTGGCAACAAGGTTATTCATCCAACTGAAAAACCAATCCATTATAAAGTCACAAGGGCTTATAGAACTTTATCTGCAGCAAAGGAGGGCATTAATTGCTTAGCCTGATGACGAATGATTTCACATAATTGTGCTTCACCCGGACAAGCGGGAATAGATGCAATAGCCCCACTCAAAATTCCCTGCAAACGATCTATGGCCCCCTCAACTCCTAATTCTGACACGGCACTTGGCCTGCTATTAATAGCGTCCTGCCCTTTAGGTTTACCAAGTTCATCCAATTGCCCAACCACATCCTTTAGGTCATCAGCCACCTGAAATGCTTCCCCAACCCTTGCTCCTAATTCAACCCAAGGTTCAGGATCTTCCCCAGCCGATACAGCTCCCATACAGGTAGCTGCAACAAATAAGGACCCAGTTTTAAGTTGATGGTAAGCACTCAGATTGATTTTTTTTTCACTTTCCCAACCTTGGCCTGAACAGATCCCAAAAGGCAAGCCCGATGATTTAGTGAGCATCCTAATGAGGCTCGGTAATCTGTCTGGACATTTCATGCAACCTTTGGCCAGATTTTCGAAAGCCAGTATAATCAACGCATCGCCAGCCAAAACAGCTACAGTCTCACCAAACGCCCGGTGTACAGTTGGTTTGCCGCGCCTCAAAGCCGCATTATCAAAACAAGGAAGATCATCGTGCACCAAACTAGCACAGTGCATTAGCTCAATGGCAGCTGCAGCAGTGTCTGTTATTTTAGGAAAATCATCTCCGCAGGCTTCTGCAACTGCTAAGCACAAACGTGGTCGGACCCTTGCTCCTCCTGGAAAAACAGCGTAATCAATCGCTGCTGCCACTTTTGGTGGAGCTGGCAAATCTTTTGCACTCCTCAGCGTTTGAGACAAAGCTATATTTATTCTCTCTTGGATATTATTTGCTTTCGTCATAGTTGCTCCTTAACGAATGCGGTCTAGCATATGGAGTAAAAATTGTCTAATTTTTCGGCACTTAAATGTAAGTGCCTTAATACACAGAAGTTCTGAATCAATTTGGTTTTAAGATTTTGAAAGATAAGAAAGTGATCATTGTAGGTAGTGGCATACATGGCCTGGCAGCTGCTATGAGACTTTCGACCTGTGGGATTAATGTTCAAATATTTGAGAAACAATCCTATCCTGGTGGTAAGATTAGAACCAAAAATAACGTTACCGGATTAATCGATTCTGGCCCAACAGTTTTAATAATGCATGAAATATTTGCCGATATAGTCCTGTTCAACGGAGATCCTAGGGCTCTAACAATGGGTTTATTGGGTATTCAAGTTAAAAAAAGTATCGCTCAAAAGAAGATACAGCCTAGATCCCTCTCTGCTTATGTGTGGAGTTTTGCGGCTAAACCAGCTAACCACAAATTGGTTCATCACAATGTCTTCTTCAATATTAACTACAAAAAGGAGTTTCAAGACATCAATGAGGGAATCATCCCTACAGATCCAACTTTTTATGTTTGCGCCCAAGGCAACAATAAGGATCCAACGCCAAGTTCCACTGCCATTGGTGGTTTCGAAATAATAATCAACGCCACCCCTATTCCTAACCCAAAGAGTCAGGATAAACATGAGGAATTCCAAAGATGCAAAAATATAACATTTCCAATCCTAGAATCGATGAGACTGAAACTGGAATTAAGCCCAAAAAAA
The DNA here is from genome assembly GCA_029243395.1 of Paracoccaceae bacterium. Classification (GTDB taxonomy): domain Bacteria; phylum Pseudomonadota; class Alphaproteobacteria; order Rhodobacterales; family Rhodobacteraceae; genus CACIIZ01. The sequence goes on from JAQWSE010000009.1 coordinate 50,657, forward strand.
GAAATGTTGACCACACCCTTCGAATTCGACAAATTATTTCCGGGCTCATCCGGATCTTTATACGGAAGAAGCCCTCATGGAATCAATTCTACATTCAAAAAGCCTCTATCCCAAAGCCAGATAAAGGGTTTGTTGGTCGCCGGAGGAGGAACCCATCCAGGAGCAGGAGTACCAATGGCATGCCAATCCGGCAAGCATGCGGTAGAAACGATCTTACGCGACCTAAATTTGATATCATAGTAGAGAAGATTGGCTATGCCCTGGTGGTACGTTGATGGAATCTCAATAAGTTAGCCCGAGAATGGCAAAACTTAAGCATACCGATTTCTTTTATTCTGGGAGAGAAAGATAATATAGTTCAAAATTCAGATAGTATAAAAGCATCAAAGCAAATGATGTTCTCGGAGGTACAAATTAATAAAAATCACGGGCACCTTATGCATGAAGAAGATCTAGATTTGATTTCTGGACAAATTAAATGTTTTTACAAAAAACTAGTGTCTTTTTAAGTAATTTCAATAAATATAGGACCTTGAGGAAAAAACTGCGGTTTATATAATCATACTTATGAGATTGTTCACGGTACTTTTCGCATTAATGCTAGTTGCTTCAATTTTTTTGAATGTCGGACTGCATAACGTTTCAGCAACTGAAATAGTGGGCGGAGAAAAAATTTTTAAGAAATGCAAAACCTGCCACCAAATTGGTGCTGGGGCTAAGAATCGTGTTGGCCCCCACCTTAACGAAATTGGAGGCAGAGTGGTTGGATCTGTTGAAAATTTTAAATATTCAAATTCTCTGCTAGAATTGAAGGAACAAGCCATTCGCTGGGAAAAACCAATGTTGGACAAATACTTGAAAGAACCAAGAAAGTTCATTCAGGGGACTAACATGAATTTTTCAGGAATAACGGACGAATTGGAAAGAAAGAAAATTATTGAATTTATATGGCAAGTATCCGAATCGACTCAAGGATCTTCGGTTCAAGAAAATTCGCTCCCAGAAGAAATTTTGTCCATTGCAGGAGATCGTGATTATGGGGAGTATTTATCAAGTGAATGTGCTACATGTCATCAAGCTTCAGGAAAAGATGAAGGCATCCCATCTATAACAAATTGGCCAGTAAAATCCTTTATTATAGCCCTGCATGCTTATAAAAATGGAAATAGAAAACATCCCATTATGGAGATGATCACAAAACGACTTTCTAATGAGGAAATTGCATCACTTGCTATTTTTTTCAATTCGATAAATAATTAATTCATAAGGAGGATGAAATATGAAACTCAATAGAAGACATTTTATTTCAGCTTCGGCCGGCATTACTGCTGCAATGTCAGCACCTGTGGTTTTTGGAGCTTCCAGACCTAAGGTAGTTGTAATTGGGGGAGGAGCTGGAGGAGCGACAGCAGCAAGGTATATCGCCAAAGACTCAAAAGGTGCCATAGATGTGACTCTGGTGGAGCCTACGAGAAGCTATTATACATGTTTTTTCTCAAATCTTTATTTGGGTGGCTTTAGAGATTTTGATTCCATAGGTCACACCTATGGAAAATTAGCGAATGATTACGAAATTAATGTTGTTCATGACTGGGCTGTAGATGTAGATTCAAATAATAGGAACGTTTCTTTGGCAGGTGGAGGATCTTTGAGTTATGATAAACTGATCCTATCTCCTGGGATTGATTTTGTAGATGGCTCAGTTCCTGGTTGGGATTTATCTTCACAGAATAAAATGCCGCACTCCTATAAAGCTGGATCTCAAACTCAACTTTTGAGTGCCCAAATTGACAATATGAAATCTGGGGGCACTTATTGTATGGTAGCCCCGCCAAATCCATTCAGATGTCCTCCAGGTCCCTATGAAAGGGTATCCATGGTTGCTCACAAACTAAAGAAGAGCAATCCAAGCGCAAAAATTCTAATTCTTGATCCTAAACCAAAATTCTCTAAGCAAGGTCTTTTCGAAGAAGGTTGGAACAAACATTATTCAGGAATGATTGAGCGCATAGGACCTGACATGGGCGGTAAGAGTGTTGAAGTTAAACCTGATAGCATGGAAGTTGTCATAGATGGAAGTTCTGAAAAAGTGGATGTTTGTAATGTCATTCCTGCCATGAAAGCTGGAAAAATTGCTGAGATTGCTGGAGTGACTGATGGCAATTGGGCTCCTGTAATTCCGCATAGTATGCAAAGCAGGAAAAATGATCATATTCATGTACTTGGTGATGCTTCGTCTCAAGGTGATATGCCAAAATCCGGTTTTTCAGCAAACTCTCAAGCTAAGGTATGCGCCATGGCCGTTAGGGCAGCTTTAACTGACTCAAAGTTGTTCCCAGCAAAGTTTTCCAATACTTGCTGGTCGTTGGTTGATACGAACGATGGTATCAAAGTAGGTGCAAGTTATGAAGCAACAGACGAAAAAATAGCTAAAGTCTCTGGTTTTGTGTCAAAAACTGGCGAAGATGCCGCGTTAAGAAAAGCTACGTATGAAGAAAGTCTAGGTTGGTATTCTGGAATTACTTCAGACATGTTTGGTTAAGCATTTTTAATATATTTCCGAGGGAGAACAAAATTCTCCCTCGGGTGAAGCACATTATCAACCATGTGTTTGCTTTTCCGAATAAGCTATTTGCGTAATAGCTAAAACAATAAAGCCTCCACCAATAATTATTAGAAGATCTATTGGCTCTCCAAAGATAAGCAGTCCTATGAGGGTAGACCATATCAACTGTAAAAAGATAACGGGTTGTGTCACCGATAAAGGAGCTAAAGCCACCGCTTTAGTGACAAAATAGTGGCCGAATGAAGCTAAAATGGCAATAGTTAACAATAAGACCAAATCATGAATAGAAGGACTAATCCAAATCAGTAAGGCAAATGGCAGTAAAGTTAGGGTTGCAAATAAATTTAACATCAAAACGATGAGGAACGTTCCTTCTGTCTTAGTCAAATTCTTGGTGATTAAATATGAAGCTGCTAATAGTAGGGTACTAAATAATTGAGCCGACTTTCCTGCTGAGATGACTTCAAGACCTGGTCTTAAGATCAATATAGCTCCAATAATGGCAGTAAGAATAGCCAAAAACCTCTGTTTAGTCAACCTTTCCTTAAATACAATAATTGCTCCAATAGTGGTAAAAATTGGAGTAAGATAACTAATAGCAGTTACCTGTGACAATGGTATTTGAGAAACAGAATAGAACCATAAAACCACACCAAAGCCATGAAGAGTTCCTCTTATACCATGTTTAATGATGGGTATCTTAAGATTTCTTAACTTGAGCTCCTGGATAGCAAATGGGAAAATAATTGCCAGGCCAAATAAGTACCTAATGAAAGCAACTTGAACAGATGGCAGACTTTCATCTAAATAGCGGAGATTAACCATTACTGCCACCATGCAAGCACCAGTGAGAACCATAAAAAATATAGCTAGTAGATTATTCTGCTGTGTAGCAGGCGTGCCATCACTCATTCTAGGGTTCCACATATTGCTTAGGCGAAATCTATTTTCTTAATATTACCTTGTTAGATTTACTTTCCAAAAAAAACAGGTTTCTCTTTATTGAAAAATGCCTGTACAGCATTGTGGAAGTCCTCCGTTTTGGCTAACCTGCCTTGAGCTTCGGCTTCTGCATTAAAGATATCCCAATACGTATTATTTTGGCACAACCTCAGAAGTCTTTTAGCTTCAATCATAGCCAGTGGAGACCGTTTTACTAGCTCCCGAGCCCAAGCAGTGGATTCCTCCTGAAACGTCTCTTCCTGAAAAATTTTATTTACTAGTCCATATTTTTCACAATCTTCAGAATTAATATGCTCACCCTGGACTACAATCTCTAAGGCTTTCCCATAACCCAACTTTTTACACAATGACCAATTAGCTCCACCGTCAGGAATTAAACCTATATTGGAGAATACTAATGATAGGCGCGATTTCTCTGACATAACCAAAAAATCACATGCTAAGGCTAAAGCCGCCCCTATCCCTGCAGCAGATCCATGAACTGCTGCTATATATAATTTCTTTCCATCAACTATTTGTTGGAAAATTGGTTTATACTCTTTTTCTAACTGATCAGGAATTGAACTTCCTGGGGTCTCTGCTAGATCAGCACCCGCACAGAAACCAGGGCCATCTCCTCGAATTATAGCAACCCTAATGTTCGGATCATCTTCTACCTGTTTAAGAGTTTGAGTTAATTTGATCCGGAGATTTTTTGAAAATGAATTATACTGAGCTGGCCTTCTTAACATGACCTCAGCTAATCCACTATTGACATCAAAGCTAATAATATTTTCTTGAGACATTGAACTCTTTCTTACTGAATTAATAACATATTTGTTAAATCGAATATAATAATTCAATTAGTATGGTTATTGTGTTACCAACGATACGATATATTATGCACAACATAACTTAATGTTTCGTAATGGAAAACAGTAAATATATTGATTTAAAAGAAATGATTTTGAAGGAGCTTAGCGTCTTAGAGGATAGTTTAGACGGTAGCAAAGATACTTCAAAGATAGTGGAGCTAGATCAACAATTAATTGGTCGGTTGAGCAGAATGGATAGCATACGAGATAAAGAAATGACCAAAGCCAATATTGGTCGTCGCATCCAGAAGAAATCACAATTAATTGAAGCCCTCGCAAGGCTTAAAGAAGCAGACTTTGGATTTTGCATTGATTGTGGTGAGGAAATAGATATAAGACGGATAAGAATAAATCCGATAGTACGAAAATGCTTTTCCTGCATGCAAGATTAGAACCCGCTTTTCGTAAATATCCCACCTAAGAACTGTAATCTGGGCATGAGCCATAACAACTTTTATTTTCAGAATTCCAGATGGCTGGCTATAACTACACTGTTATATTTCTCTTCCTCCTTTGGACAAACCTTCTTTATCGCCATTTTTGCTGGAGCTATAAGGGAAGAGTTCGGTATAAGCCATACCATTTGGGGTACTATTTACGCTGTAGGCACTCTATCTTCTGCGGTTTTGATGTTCAAGTTTGGAGGTTTTGCAGACAAGAGGGAACCTCGCAGGCTCGGTAGTATTATAATTATTTCTTTAGCCCTTTCTTGCTTTGGAATGATGCTAGTTCAGCATGCTTGGGCTCTCCCAATACTTATCTTTGGCTTGAGGTTCTTTGGCCAAGGGTTTGCCAGCCATTTATCGATGGTGTTATGTGGACGATGGTTTCATAAAAATCGAGGCCGGACAGTTGCCGTGACAAGCCTAGGCTTTGCTTTTGGGGAAGCCTTACTACCACTAATTTTTGTTTCAATCATGGGATGGATAGGTTGGAGATTCTCTTGGGGAATAGCTGCTCTAATATTACTCTTAGTAGCTTTATTCTTCAAGATATTGCTAAATAACGAAAGAACTCCAAAAAGTGTAGTAGATAATGTTAGCTTAAATAATATCCGTGGACTTTATGGCAAACATTGGACCAAGAGTGAAGTTTTGAAGAGTTGGGTTTCATGGCCAATGTTAATAGCAATAATGGCACAATCTATGTTTGGAACAATTTTCTTTTTCCAGCAAGTGACTTTAGGAATTGAAAAGGGTTGGGAAATTAACCAATTTGCGATTCTAGTTCCTGTGTATACTGTAGTAAGTATTCTCTCCACTTTCATCGCTGGATCTCTCATCGATAAATTTGGTGTAAGACGGTTGATCCCTTTCTATTTAATCCCTGGTATGCTTGGGTTTTTAATTGGTAGTTTCTTAAACGATCCCATAGCCAGTAGTTTAACATTTGCCCTTTTAGGTATGACAACAGGTCTGAGTAATTCTTTTAGTGGGACCTTTTGGCCTGAGTTTTTTGGAACAAAACACCTAGGAGATGTAAGAGCAATTGCCACTTCATCAATGGTTATAGCGTCAGCTCTTGGACCACTCTTTAGTGGATTTTTTCTAGATTTAAATATTTCGCTTTCAGTTCAATTTCAACTTATGGCCTTGATAATGAGCATTTGCACTATAGGCCTCGCTATTATTAGCCTAAAGACAAAATCAGACATGAGCTAGGATTCAAATAACTAGATTTCCTTCTGTGACAGCTTTGATTTGTTCAAGGTTTGCTCCATCAGCTATTTCTATTATCTTTATGCCCTCACTAACAATATCAAACATACCATAATTTGTAATAAGGGAATCTACAACACCCTTACCTGTCAACGGCAATGTACATTCCTTGAGCAACTTACTTTCTCCTTTTTTATTAGTGTGATCCATAATAACAATTACACGCCTTACTCCAGAAACTAAATCCATAGCGCCACCCATGCCCTTAACAAGCTTCCCAGGAATCATCCAGTTGGCTAAATCACCTGAGTCAGAAACTTCCATAGCGCCGAGTATAGCCATATCAATATGCCCTCCACGGATCATAGCAAAACTGTCAGCACTCGAAAAATAACTTGTTTTATCAAGCTCGGTAATAGTTTGCTTACCAGCATTTATGAGATCTGGATCAACCTCATTTTCCTTTGGAAATGGTCCCATTCCGAGCATTCCATTCTCTGACTGCAGAGTGACATTCAAATTTTTTGGGATAAAATTTGAAACTAGGGTGGGTATGCCTATTCCCAAATTTACATACATACCATCCTTGATTTCCTTAGCTGCCCTGGCTGCCATCTCATTCCTATCCCACATCTGTCACTCCTTATTCGGTCAAAGTCCTATTTTCTATGCGCTTTTCATGCTCACCTAGTATGAGCCTATTTACAAAAATTCCAGGAGTATGAATATGATCTGGATCTAAACTCCCTACTGGCACAATTTCCTCCACCTCAGCTATACATGTTTTACCACAAGTTGCTGCATTAGGGTTAAAATTGCGCGCTGTTTTCCGGTAAACTAGATTACCTTCTGGATCACCTTTCCATGCCTTAACTATGGCTAAATCTGCCACAAAAGATTCTTCCAATATATATGTCTTTCCCTTAAAGTCTTTATGCTCTTTTCCTTCAGCAATGACAGTTCCTACACCGGTTTTGGTATAAAAACCCGGAATTCCTGCACCGCCAGCTCTCATCCTCTCAGCTAGAGTACCCTGTGGGTTGAATTCCAACTCTAATTCCCCACTAAGGTATTGTCGCATGAATTCTGCATTTTCTCCCACATATGAGGCTATCATTTTTTTGACTTGCTTCGTTTGAAGTAAAATACCAATGCCAAAGTTATCTACTCCGGCATTATTAGAAGCTATTACCAAATCCTTTACTTTTAATGCTCTGATTGCTTCTATTAATTCTTCAGGAATCCCACAAAGCCCAAAACCGCCAGCGGCTATCTTCATTCCGTCAAATACCAGACCATCTAGAGCTTCCCGAGCAGACGGAAAAACTTTACTCATCTTTTCCTCCAAACATTAAAAATTATATAAAACTGTCCTTAATCTCTCCACAAAATGGGTAGGAATAGCGCCATGACCACTAACAGCTCAAGTCTTCCTAAAATCATAGCAATAATCAAGACCCCTTTTTCTGGATCGTCTAACGTACTATAGCTTCCTGTTGGTCCAATAATATCTCCTATACCTGGACCGACATTTGCCAGAGCACTAGCAGCACCAGAAAGGGCTGTAATAAAATCTAATCCCATAGCCCCTAAAATGATCGTAAATAAAGCCAAGAAACTTAAGAAAGTTGTTATCATAATTATTGCAGATCGAAATACAGCTTGATCAACTACTTGCCGACCATACCTCATTAGAAAAACTCCACGTGAATATATCAACTCATTCAGGGACGATCTGATCAATTGTGCTAAGATTACAAATCGATATATTTTGATGCCCCCAGAAGTTGATCCCGCACAGCCCCCGACAAAGATTAAAAAGAAAAATAACACAGGTCCTACCCCAGAATACGACATAAAATCTCCTGAAGCATAACCTGTAGTTGTGATTATAGCGACAACATTAAAAATATATTGAGAAATCTTGAATGTACTTAACTCTGTCATTTCTAAATCAAGCATTATCACTATGAGACTAGATACTACAATAAGGATAAGAAAAAAATAGATTTGAGGATCCGGTTTTGGGAGATTTCTAGTAAAGAACAAGGCGATAAAAAAGCTGAAAGGCAAGCCTCCAAAAAACATAAATATTATAGCAACCCATAGAACTGCGGGATCCTGATAATAACCTATGGACTCATCATGTGTTGAGAACCCCCCTGTTGCGACCGTCGTCATTGCATGAGCTATAGAGTCAAAAGGAGCGACACCGGTGGCTACATATGCCAAGGTGCAAGCGCCAGATAACCCAAGATATATCAAAATAATTGATTTCGATATTTCTATTAATCTCGGCAGTGGTTTCTCAGCTCGATCTGAGTTTTCCATTCTAAACAGCTGCATACCTCCTACTCTCAAGAAAGGTAAAAGAATTAAGCCTAGAGATAAAATTCCTAATCCTCCAATCCATTGCATGATAGCTCTCCACAGCAAAATGGGTCTTGGTTGCTCTACCAAATTAGTCAAAACAGTAGCCCCTGTAGTGGTCAAACCTGAGGTAGCCTCAAATATAGCATCCATAGTAGTTAATTCTGGGAGAGCTAAAATAAATGGTAATGCACATATTAGTGGGATGATCCACCATAGAAAATTCACAACCAAAATCCCGAAGCGGGCAGAAATCCTAGGTGTTTCTCCTCTCGTTGCTAGCAAGATTAGGATACATCCAAATCCCGCTGTTAATCCTGACCATAAGAATGGCTCACCACCGTACCAACCAATTGCCACAGAAGCTAACCATGGTATGAACATTAAAAAAGAAAAAATTAACCCAACAAGCGCCACTATTTGACTGGCTGCTCTTAATTCCTTGGAAAGCATTAAATCCCCTAGATTACTGTTATATTTCTTATAGGCATAAAATCCCTTAGTGAGTTTATCATATAGCGGTTTGAGTTACTAATTTTTCCTTTATAGGCAAATGAATTATTGCTGCAAAAAGAGCTAAAGCTATATCAATGAGCCATACGATAGTGTATTCACCCGTAATATCGAAAAAATAACCTCCTAAGTAAGCTCCTAAGAATCCTCCTACTTGATGAGAAAATAAGGCAATACCAAAAAGGGTTGCCATGCAGTTTGCTCCAAACATCTTAGCAACCAAAGCAGCAGTTGGCGGAACAGTAGACAAATAAGTGGCGCCTAATGCAGCAGAAAAAACAAGGAAAGTAACTTCACTTTTGGGCGACACCAGAAACACGACAACAATTATGGCTCTAGACAAATAAACCAATGATAAAAAAAGTTTCTTGCTCCATCTGCTAATCCACCATCCTGCAACTAAACTTCCGATAACGTTGAACAAGCCGATCAAAGCCAGAGACCACCCTGATAATGTGGGAGGCAACCCACAGTAGGCTATCACACCAGGCATATGTACAGCGATGAAAGCCACATGAAACCCACAAGTGAAAAATCCTAATGCCAAAAAATTATAGCTGGGGGTAGCGAATGCAATCTTAACCATACGGCTAATGTTTACGGTTCCATTTTTACCACTGGATTCCACTCTTGAACCACTATCTTTTAACATATAGGCGAATGGTAATGTACAAATTAACAGAACAGTTAATGAATTAAGAGCAATAGTCCAACCATAATTTACAATCAAAATAACCCCTATTGGAGCTAAGAAGGTTTGACCTAGAGATCCACCAGCGTTAAGTATCCCAAACGCCATTCCAGACTTTTCCGGAGGAACTTTTTTGTTCACCGCCGACATAGCGACAGCCAGACCAGCTATTCCAGATCCACCAGCAGAAAGTAATCCAACTGCCAATATAATTTCAATTGGACTCTCGCAATAAGGAATGACAGAACATCCAAAGGCAGAAAGTAAAATTCCCAAAATCAAAGCTTTCTCATTTCCAAATTTATCTGCAATTATTCCACCAATATAATTTGCAAATCCCCACATTACCTGTCCAATTGCGAAAGCAAAGCTCAAGGTCAAATAGTCTAAAGAAGTACTAGTAATAATGTCATCAATTGTTAGAGGAAGGATTTGACGGCCGCCAAAGCTTACAGCAACTATCACACTGGCACTAATAATTGGAAACAAATATATATACATAGGTTAAACCTAATAACCAAAAGGGGTTCATGGCGGAGAGACAGGGATTCGAAGACGATGCTAACTTATTGATTTATAGTTCTTATTTTTAAGACTTTCGTCTTTTCCCTCACTTTTTCCCCTTTTTTTCTCATGCTATTACGATGAAAACTAACTAAGCGCCTTACATACATCAAGAAAGACGTCAGGGAAAGTAAAAGTAGTTTATTGTGAGAATTAATTTCTTTCATCTTAATTGTTAAGTTTTATCATGGGGTTTTCATAGGGTTTTATTAAATTTATATTGTAGTTGTATCGACTTCAGTCATGCTACCAAATGCAAAATTCTCTACAATAGCTAAATACTCTGAGCCTTTTGATATGATGGTATTATTTGCATTGTCAGCTGTACCTTGTGCGATCGTTAAATCACTGTATTGAAGTCCATCAGCAAGACCAAATGAATCCAAGCCATCCGTAAAATCTTTGATAATATCTGCACCTGATAATGATGACCCACCATCACCTGCTCTTAAAATAATTACATCGTTACCTGATCCAGTAGTAATAATGTCAGCCCCTGTCCCACCATCAAGCTGGTCATCTCCTCCATTGCCTTCAAGCGTGTCATTCCCTCCTAAGCCTTTTACAATGTCATCGCCTTCACCATAATTATGCTCTCGGTTATCTCCTGTAATCACATTGGCACTACTATTCCCCGTAAGATTATCACTATAATTACTACCAATAATGTTCTCAAAATTACTACTATGTGTATCAAGGTTAAATGTAACACCGGTATCCTTCACCGCTTCCCACGACTGGCGAAAGGAAACCGTGTCATTACCATCTCCACCATTCAATGTATCAATGGCAAAGTTAGGATTGAGCAAGATAGTTTAATCTGACAGTGCATTTCCGGCGTTCAAATCCTGATCCCAGTTTCCAGATCGAAATAATGCAACCTGTCTGTTCGAATGTGAAAATAGACGCTCTCACCCGGCCGGAAATGTTTCTCGCCTTCATATTTGCCTACGATTTCGCCAAATCCTCCATCGCAGGTCAGCACGGTTTCATGCCCCATGGGTTCAACAACTGTGATATCCCCACTTATAGAAATGTGACCTTTGGGCGGCTTGGCAACATCTGCAAGCTGCATATGTTCAGGCCGAAAACCGAGAAAAACTCGCCGATCCTGCGCAACATGAGAGCTAGCAAGCCCAATGGCCACGCCACTGTGAGTCTCAAGGGTAGTCTTTCTACTGGAGTTGTTGATCACGCCAGTGGCGAAATTCATTGCCGGTGATCCGATAAAGCTTGCGACAAACTGGCTGGCAGGTTGCTTGTAGACCTCGTCGGGTGTGCCCACCTGCTCGATCCGCCCCTCGTTCATAATGACAATCCGATCGGCGAGCGTCATCGCCTCCACCTGATCGTGTGTGACATAGACGGTTGTTGTCTGCACGCGCTGATGCAACAGCTTCATCTCGGCGCGCATCTTGTGACGCAGTTTGGCATCGAGGTTGGATAAAGGCTCATCAAACAGAAACACCTTGGGTTGCCTGACAATCGCCCGCCCCATGGCGACACGCTGTTTCTGACCACCAGACAATTCCCCTGGGCGGCGTTTTAGCAAGTCCCCAAGACCCAGTATCTCGGCTGCATCATGGGTGCGTGACTCAATTTCTGGACGCGGCAGCCGTTTCGCGCGCAACCCGAATGACATATTGTCAAAAACGTTCAGGTGTGGGTAGAGCGCGTAATTCTGAAAAACCATCGCGATGTCGCGATCCTTCGGATGGATATTGTTGACGGCCCGGCCATCAATCGAGATTGATCCCGACGAGACATCTTCCAGGCCCGCCAGCATTCTCAGAGTCGTTGATTTGCCACACCCAGACGGCCCAACAAAAACGACAAACTCGCCATTGCTGATAGACAAGGTGAAATCTTCAACCGCCGTAACCGATCCAAATAGCTTGCGCACTCCGTCAAGCGTGACTTCTGCCATCTCCTACGCCTCCCCAGCAATAACATTTGATACTAGCCGGTTGCGCAGCGCGTCAGCCTGCGCAATCCGTTTCCGAACTTCCTCTGCCCCGGCTTTCAGACCCGCAAGCCTGTCCG